>JAIXOM010000006.1 GCA_027486755.1 Comamonadaceae bacterium
CTGCTCGGTCAGGGCCAGCACGGCCTTGTCGATGCCGCGCTTGAGGTCCATGGGGTTCATGCCGGCGGCCACGTACTTCATGCCTTCGCGCACGATGGCTTGGGCCAGCACGGTCGCGGTGGTGGTGCCGTCACCGGCGTTGTCGCTGGTCTTGGAAGCCACTTCCTTGACCATCTGCGCGCCCATGTTCTGCAGCTTGTCCTTGAGCTCGATTTCTTTGGCCACGGACACGCCGTCCTTGGTCACGGTGGGGGCGCCGAAGGAGCGCTCGAGCACCACATTGCGGCCCTTGGGGCCCAGGGTCACTTTCACTGCGTTGGCCAGGATATTCACACCTTCGACCATGCGGGCACGGGCGTCACCGCCGAAAACCACGTCTTTAGCTGCCATTTGATATCTCCAGATTCAATTCAAAAAGTTGGGTGAAAAAGCCTAGTCGATCACTTTTCGATCACGGCGAAAAGGTCTTCTTCCTTCATCACCAGCAGTTCGTCGCCATCGACCTTGACGGTCTGACCGCTGTACTTGCCGAAGAGGACGCGGTCGCCGACCTTCACGCCCAGGGCCTTGACCTCGCCCTTGTCGTTGGCTTTGCCCGGACCGACGGCAAGGATCTCGCCCTGGTCGGGCTTTTCAGCTGCGCTGTCAGGAATGACGATGCCGGAGGCGGTTTTGGTTTCGTTCTCGATGCGCTTGACGATCACGCGATCGTGCAGGGGGCGAAGTTTCATTGGATCTCCGAAAAGAGGTTGTTGTTAAACATCTTCGGTCACAAAAGTTTGTGACCGCTAACATTAGTCGGGCGTGCCCGCGGCGGCGTAGCTTGCTAGCACTCATTGCCGTCGAGTGCTAATCATAGGGTAGCTTGGGCAGTTTTTCAAGAGGCCGGGCTATCTTGAAGGCCGTGGGTATTGAATTTCGCGCAGCCCATCCTTGGAGTTGCAGCGGACAGGACTGATGTGATGCGATGAATTAATTTACCAAAATTAGCTATTTCTAGGCCTCAAATACTCGACGTAATACATACAAACGCTAAGAATACGGGAGCCGTGCCTGACGGCGAAGAGCCTCCAACCGAGCCTCTCTGCGTGCCCGGCTGGCGTCCTTCCGATGGATGTCAGTGTCAGGAGTGCGTCTTCAGCCCGCCAAGATGCGGGCTGTTTTTTGGGTGCGACGCCGAGGTGATCCCCTGGCAAGAGGACCGAATGTGCATATACGAAGCTAGGTGCGCCGGCCCGTTGCTGGCATCACAAGATTTTGGACCTTATGACTTGCTCAACCTGGGCCCACACCAGCAGCCAGCGGCAGGAACGGAATCGGACAGATCCAGGCCGCGGGCCGATCAAACCCCTTGTCGCAGACGTTGGCCATGAATGACGACGTATCCGGCGAGCAACTGAGAGCCCTGCGCCTGGCCGCTGGGCTTGATGTGGCAGTCCTTGCGCGGCGAGTCAGCCTGTCGAACGCGCAGTTGCTGCAGCTCGAAAATGATCAACACAGCCTGTTTTACACACCTGCCATCCGCAGGCATGCTGCCCGCAAGGTTCTCAACTTCCTCGGCACGCAGCCGCAGCCTGAGCAACAGAGCGAGGCGGCCGCTGCAGGCCCCGCCGAGTTGGCCGGGACGCAGCCCCTTGCACTCCCGGGTGTTGAGGCAAGCCAAGCCTCTGCCGTGCCTGTCCCCTTGGCCGACCTGCCGGTTCGGGACTTGACGGAACAGTTGCTTCCAGCGGCGGCGGTGATGAGCCCGGGCCAGGCCCCCGCCTTGGCGGGGGCTGGCCCTCAGACGCTGGCGCATAGACGGGCCGGGGTACGGCCGGGTGGATCCTCGGGCATCTGGTGGATGGGCTTGTTCCTCGTTGTGACTTTGCTGTCCGCTTGGCTGGTCATCAAACGCCCCTTCACGGGACTGATGCCATCTTTACTCGATGGGCGAGGGCCCGAGCAGGGGGCTGGTTTGAGCGGGACATCTCCGCCTGCATCCATGCAGGAGCGCCCGCATTCGGCCATCGCCGACTCGGCGCCGGCGGTCAAGCCCAAGACTGACAATGAACGCGATTTGGTGGCTATGGCCCCCGCTTTTGGCCTGCCTGCCCAGCCTTCACCCGCCGGGTCACCCTCAATGCCTTCATCCATTCGGCCTGATGAAGGGACGCTCTGTCCGGTTTTCCAGGAGGCTGCACCCGCGGTTGCCCTGAAGTCAGCGCCCCGCCAGGGCAGTCTGGTTTACCTGGTCAGCAGCGTCTCTCAATTGGTTTGTGCGCGCGATGGCGAGGGCAAGCTCAAGGTGCATCTCCTAGAGCCTGGACAGGCCACTGGTGTGGGTGGGCCGCCGCCTTGGACGCTGCAGGCCAGTTCTTTGCAGAAGGTGCAGGTCTACTTTCAGGGCGGCCGTGTCAGCTTGCCCATCGATGTGAAGGACAGGGTGCAGCTCGTCGAGCCCCGCTGACGCGGCATGAGGCCAAAGACCTCATGCCGTGCTGATCACAGTCCTGCAGCCGAGCGCAGGGCGGCAGCCTTGTCGCTACGCTCCCAGCTGAACTCGGGCTCGTCGCGCCCGAAGTGGCCATAGGCGGCGGTTTTCTCGTACACCGGGCGCAGCAGGTCCAGCATCTGGATGATGCCCTTGGGGCGCAGGTCAAAATGGGCCTGCACCAACTGAGCAATCTTGTCGTCGGCGATCACGCCAGTGCCGTGGGTATTGACCGTGATGTTCATCGGCCGAGCCACCCCGATCGCATAAGCCACCTGGATTTGGCATTTGCTGGCCAGGCCAGCCGCGACGATGTTCTTGGCCACGTAGCGGGCTGCGTAGGCGGCTGAGCGGTCCACCTTCGTGGGATCTTTGCCGGAAAAAGCGCCACCGCCGTGGGGGCAAGCGCCGCCGTAGGTGTCGACGATGATCTTGCGGCCGGTCAGGCCGCAATCGCCCTGGGGGCCGCCGATGACAAAGCGGCCAGTGGGGTTGACCAAGTACTTGGTGTCCTTGAGCCACTCGGCCGGCAGCACCGGCTTGATGATTTCCTCGATCACTGCTTCGACGAAGGCCGGCTTCATCTTGGTGCCATCGCTCATCTCCGGGCTGTGTTGGCTCGACAGCACCACGGTATCGATGCTGTGCGGCTTGCCGTCCACATAGCGCATGGTCACCTGGCTTTTGGCATCGGGCCGCAAAAACGGCAGGCGGCCGTCGCGTCGCAGCTGGGCCTGGCGTTCGACCAGGCGGTGGGCATAGTGGATTGGCGCCGGCATGAGCTCTGGGGTCTCGTTGCAGGCGTAGCCGAACATCAAGCCCTGGTCGCCGGCACCGGTGTTGAGGTGGTCGTCGCTGGCATGGTCCACGCCTTGGGCGATGTCATTGGACTGCTTGTCGTAGCAGACCATGACCGCGCAGCCTTTGTAGTCGATGCCGTACTCGGTATTGTCGTAACCGATACGCTTGATGGTGTCGCGCGCCACCTGAATGTAGTCCACATGCGCGTTGGTAGTGATCTCGCCGGCCAGCACGACCAGGCCTGTGTTGCACAGGGTCTCGGCCGCTACCCGCGAGCGTGGGTCCTGCTTGAAGATCGCATCCAGGATGGCATCCGAAATCTGGTCGGCCACCTTGTCCGGGTGACCCTCAGAGACAGATTCAGAGGTAAAAAGGTAATCGTTCGCCATGAAGTACTCCACAAAGTTGGTTGCTCGGCGCGTTGCCGGCTTGGGAGTCGCGGCGAACGCTTTAGCAGTTGGGTTTAACGTCGCCCTGCAAGTAGTTCAATAACTCGGCGACCAGCGGATTATAGGCAGGCAAAGCCTGAAAGGCGACAAGCCATGCGCACTTGCTGCCGCCGCCCCCACCTGATTGGCAACTCTCGGACCGAGGGGCCTGCCCAGCCTTCTACACTTGGCCGTTTGACATCCGAGCCCATTGGCTTTTTCATGGACCTGTTGTTTCGCTTCTTCGCCCGCTGGCCTCTGCCGCTGCTGCACGCACTCGGCGGGCTGCTGGGTTGGCTGGTGTGGGCCTGCTCGCCTTCCTATCGCAGGAACTTTGGCGAGCAGGTGGCGCAAGCCGGGCTGAGATTTTCACAGGTGCGTCCGGCCATCGCCGAGGCCGGGCGCATGGCCTGCGAACTGCCGTATTTGTGGCTACGTCCGCACCATGAGAGCTGCCTACCGCAGGTCGAGGTGCAGGGCCGAGAGGCGGTCGATGCGCTGCGTGCGCAGGGCCGCGGGCTGATCTTTTTTTCCGTGCACCTGGGCAGCTTTGAGCTGGCGCCGCAGGCCCTGGCCGAACTGTTCGGACCCTTTACCGCGCTGTACCGGCCCTCTCGCCAGCCCTGGCTGGCCCGCCTGATGCAGGGCAGTCGGCAAAGGCCGGGACTGGCCATGGCGCCAGCGACGATGGCCGGCATCCGGCAGATGCTCAAGGCCTTGCGCGGTGGCGGCTGCGTTGGCATGTTGACCGATCAGGTGCCGCCCGAGGGCTTGGGCCTATGGGCGCCGTTTTTCGGCCGACCGGCCTACACCATGACCTTGGCGGCCAAATTGGCCCTGCAAAGTGGCGCAGCGCTGGTGCCCTTCACCGTCGAGCGGCTCGCTGGTGGGCGGGGTTATCGCATGCGGTTTTTGCCGCACCTGGCTGAACTCGACGCCCAGCCCGCGCCCGATGTGCAGCGGGCGGTTCATTTGATCAATCAGGCCAATGAGGCCCTGATTCTGAGCCTGCCGGGGCAATACCTCTGGGCCTATGCCCGCTACAAGCAGCCCCGGCGCGAGGCCGCGCTGTCGGCGCAGGCATCATGAGCTTGCTCAGCGCCTTGATGACACCCTTGGGCCTGGGCTTTGTGCGTCTGATGGCGGTGCTGCCGCTGTCCTGGGTGCGGGCTTTGGGCGCGGTGCTGGGTCTGCTGCTCTACACCCTGGTGCGATCGCGGCGCAAGGTGGTGATGGCCAACCTGAGCTTGTGTTTCCCGCAATGGTCTGAGGCCCAGCGTCGCCAGACCGCCCGCCGCAGCTTCGTGTACCTGGCTCAGGCTTGGCTGGATCGTGGCTGGCTCTGGCATGCGCCCGAGGAGGTCCTGCGGCGCCGTCTGCGCCTGACCGGTGCGGTCCACGAGTTCGAGGGGCTGGAGCCCACCGTGGTGTTCAGCCCGCATTTTTATGGCCTGGATGCCGGCGCTACTGCCGTCAATATGAACATTGCGCGTGAATTCACCTCGATTTACACCCCTCAGGCCAATGTCAAAGTGGATGAGTGGATCAAGGCCGGCCGCCTGCGTTGGGGCAGGGTGCGGCTGTTTCACCGCATCGACGGGGTCAAGGCCAACGTGGCCGGTCTGCGCAGCGGGCAGGTGCTCTATTTGTTGCCGGATATGGACTTCGGCGCAGCGGGCTCGGTTTTTGTCCCCTTCTTTGGTGTGCAGACGGCCACCGTGCCTTCGCTTGCCCGGTTTGCCCGCTTGGGCAGGGCCAAGGTCATCTCTGTCGTTACGCGGATGACGGCGGCTGGCTATGAGGTAGAAATCCTGCCAGCCTGGCAAGACTTTCCGACGGGGGATTTGGTAGCCGACACGGCTCGGGGCAATGCCTTGCTGGAGACCCTGGTACTGAGCATGCCGGCCCAGTACTACTGGGTGCATCGGCGTTTCAAGTCGCGCCCGCCAGGCCAGCCTTCCGTGTATTGAGCCGGCTCAATCCCCGGCCAGGGGCCGCCCTGGGCTAAGGGCGCTCTGGCTGCCTCGGAGCCTGCGAGAGTGCTCCTCAAGCACCGGCCTGAGAATGACTGCGTTGCAAGAACGAGGCGATCAGCGCGATCACCCTGTCGGGCTGCTCATGGACGATCCAGTGGGTGGCGTCTTCCACACGGTGCAGCTCAAGCGCCGGCACCCACTGATGCAGATCATCCAGCAGCCCGGGCAGCAAGGCGGTGTCGCCCATCCCCCAGATGAGCATGGTGGGCAGGCCCACCCGGCCGAGCGCAGATGCGTCGCGCGGCATCTGCCGGGCCGCGTCTCCTGACGCAGGTTTGAGGGCGGTGGCTGCGTAGTAGGCGCAAGGCCCGTGCAGGCCGGCCTGCCAGGTTTGCCGGTATTGGGCCCGCAGCGCTTCATGGAGCCAGGCCCGTGGCCCCTGGCTGGCTCCCATGCCGTCGAACAAGGCCCACAGTCGCCGGAAGTCCTCTTCGGCCAGCCGCTGGGCGGCGTCCGGGCGGGCCAGGAACTGCATGTAAGCACTGGCCGCTTGTTGAGCTGGCGAATGCGCCAACTCGCGAGCAAAGGTGGCCGGGTGTGGCGCATTGAGAATGACCAGCCGCTGCAGCAACTCGGGCTCTTGGGACGCCAAATTCCAGGCCAGCGCCCCGCCCCAGTCGTGGGCCACCAGGGCAGCCAGCGGTTCTGGGCTCAGAGAGCGAGTCAGCGCGCTGATGTCCTGCACCAACTGCCGCGGATGGTAGGCGTCAACTTCCACGGGGGCGCTGGAGCCCGCATAGCCGCGCAGATTGGGCGCGACGCAAAAATAACCGCCGTTTTCGGGCTGGCTGAAATGGTGCAGCAAGGCGTCCCAGACAAAAGCTGCCTCCGGAAAGCCGTGCAGGAAGACCATCGCTGGCCTGCCGCGCTGTCCGGCACAGCGGCAGGCCAGTTCTATGCCGTGCGGCAGGCGCAGTCGCCAGGTCTCGATGACGGGCACGGGCCGGGGCTCAGGAGGGGATCGGATCGGCCGGCGGTGCGCTGGGCTCAGCCGCCGTACTTGTTTCATGGGTCCAGTCCCACAGCGTACAAGCGGCCTCTTCGATCCCCTGGCGCTTGAGGGCCGAAAACAGCTGGACCTGGCCGCCCCCGGTTTGCAGGCGCGCGATGGACAGCGCCTGGGCCGCTTCGCTGCGGTTGAGTTTGTCGGCCTTGGTCAGCAGCACCAAAAAGTGCAGGCCTTTTTCAACGCGCGGCCGGATGACGTCGAGCAAGATGTCATCGAGCTCGGTCAGTCCGTGCCTGGGGTCGCACAGCAGCACCACTGCTCTTAAATTGGCCCGGGTCATCAGGTAGTTGGCCATCACGCGCTGCCAGCGCAGCTTGGCCTGCTTGGGAACGGCCGCATAGCCATAGCCCGGCAGGTCGGCCAGGACCGCGTCGGTCAGGCTCTGCTTGCCCAAGGCGAACAGATTGATGCTTTGGGTGCGGCCAGGGGTCTTGGATGCGAAGGCCAGGCGGTGTTGCTGGGTCAGGGTGTTGATACAGGTGGACTTGCCCGCATTGGAGCGGCCCACAAACGCGATTTCGGGCTGGTCCAGGGCTGGTAGGTGTTCCAGTTGGGGCGCGGTGGTTAGAAAGCGGGCGGTGTGGAGCCAGCCTAAGGCCACCTTGGGGTCAACGGGGCCTTTGTTGGGCTGATTCATGGGAGGGCTGCTCGGTGGGGAAATTCGGCCGCCGGCCGAGGCTTAGGGCGCGCCTACTGGGGTCCGATTGGGACCAGTGTTAGGAAGGATTCTCGGTCATTGTAAAATCAGGCGGTTTCTGCGGACCGGTCTCCGGTTTGTACTCTGCCTAGGTTTTCGCTATCACTCCAAAGTGTTCTTATGAAGCTGCCCGCCTCTTTTCTCCTGGCCGCCCTGTTGGCCCTGTCGGCATCTGTGACCCTTGCTCAAGGCAGTGCGGCGAAGGCACCGGCCAAACCAGACTTGGTTGCTGGCGAGGCCAGATTCACCGCTGCCTGCGCGGCTTGTCATGGTGCAGACGGTAATTCGGGCTCGCCTGCCAACCCCAAACTGGCTCAGCAGCACCCGGAGTACCTCGTCAAGCAGTTGATGGAATACAAGTCCGGCGTGCGTAAAAACGCCATCATGCAAGGCATGGCCGCTGGCTTGTCCAATGAGGACATGAAGAACATTTCTTTCTGGCTGGCCAGCCAGAAGTCCAAACAGGGTTTTGCCAAGGACAAGGAATTGGTGGCTCTGGGTGAGCGTATCTATCGCGGTGGCATCCAGGACCGTCAGATCGCGGCCTGCGCCGGTTGCCATAACCCGACTGGAGCTGGCAACCCGGCCCAGTACCCTCGCCTGAGCGGCCAGCATGCCGATTACACGGCGGCGCAATTGACTGCTTACCGTGACGGCGGTCGTGGCAACAGCCTGCAGATGAGCCAGGTGGCGGCCAAGCTCAACGATCGCGAAATTCGCGCTCTGGCCGACTACGTCGCTGGCCTGCGCTGAACGGTCAAAGGGCTTGGATCAACAGGCCTATTGCCCATCGGGTTTTGCTGCAGAGGTCCCGGACAGTTACAGTCAGGCTTATTGCGCCGGACACCCGCCGGGCACAACAATCATTTCGAGGCGGGCCTTTCTTGGTGAAAGGCCCTTTTTTTTGGCAAGGACAGCCGCTTGTGCGAACTGTGCCACTAATGGGGGCTGATCACGCGTGAGTGCCAATACCGCTGAAATCGAGAGCCTGTCGGTCGCAGGCGCTGGGCGAGGCTTGGTCGAGTTGCTCTCGTCCATGCGATTTGCCATCTCGCTGCTGACGGTGATCTGTATCGCTTCGGTGATCGGTACTGTGGTCAAGCAGGCCGAGCCGGCGGTCAATTACGTTAACCAGTTTGGCCCCTTTTGGGCGCAGCTCTTTGGCAAGCTCAACCTCTTCACGGTCTACAGCGCCTGGTGGTTCCTGCTCATTCTGGCCTTTTTGGTGCTCAGCACCTCCTTGTGCATCGCGCGCAACACGCCAAAGATTCTGACGGACCTGAAGGCTTACAAGGAAAATATCCGCGAACAGAGCCTTAAGGCTTTCCCGCACCGGGCCGAAGGCCGGGTGTCGGCGCTGCCGCAGCAGGCGGCCGAGGAGCTCGGGCAGGCCTTGGTCAAGGGCGGTTGGCGGGTCAAGCTTCAGCAGCGCGAGGCGGGCTGGATGGTGGCAGCCAAGAAGGGCGCGGTCAACAAGCTGGGTTACATTGCAGCGCACAGTTCCATCGTTCTGGTCTGTGTGGGCGGCTTGCTCGACGGCGATCTGATGGTGCGGCTGCAGATGTGGTGGGGTGATAAGGCCGTCTTCAGCGGCGCTGGCATGATCGCCGACGTGCCAGCACGCCATCGTCTGAGCGCTTCCAACCCGACTTTTCGCGGCAACATTTTGGTGGGCGAAGGTACCCACTCGAGCACAGCCTTGCTCAGCCAACCCGGCGGCGTGTTGCTCCAAGAGCTGCCTTTTTCCATCGAGTTGCGTAAATTTATCGTGGAGTACTACTCCACTGGCATGCCCAAGCTGTTTGCCAGCGAGATCGTCATCCACGACAAGGAAACAGGACAGGCTCTGCCCCAGCGGGTTGAGGTCAATCATCCGGTGCGCTACCGCGGCATCGAGATTTACCAGTCCGGTTTCGACGATGGCGGCTCGCGCGTGACCTTGCGCGGCCTGCCCATGGCCTCGGCCATAGCGCCCTTCGAGATTGCCGGCACCATTGGCGGCTCCGCGCCCTTGACCAACGGCCGCGAGCAAATGACGCTGGAGTTCACAGGTCTGCGGGTGATTAATGTGGAGAACCTGGGCAAGACCGCGACCGATCCGCGCCAGGACGGCGAGTCCCGCATCGGGCATGCCATTGATCAGCGTTTGGGGGCTGCCAACAAGACCACCGAACGCAAGGAACTGCGCAATGTAGGGCCCAGCGTCAGCTATAAATTGCGCGATGCTGCTGGCCAGGCGCGCGAGTACAACAACTATATGCTGCCGGTGCTGCTGGACAACGATCCCGATACGGTACCCATCTTTTTGTTAGGTGTGCGCGAGACGCCGGCCGATCAGTTTCAGTACCTGCGCATCCCTGCCGACCCGGAAGGAGACAAGCAGACGTTTTTGCGTACCCGCCAGGCTTTGCAGGACCCTGCTTTGCGCCAGGAGGCGGTACGCCGCTATGTGCGCCAGGCCATTCCTGCCGAGCGCAAGGACATGGCCGAACAGCTTAGCGCCTCGGCCCTGCGGGCCCTCAATTTGTACGCCGGTGCAGAGCCTTCAGGGGCCGCATCGGGCCAGGGCAAACCCAGCGGCGCTGGCTTGCAGGCTATATCGGACTTCATGGAGGCCAATGTGCCGCAGGCCGAGCGAGAGCGGGCCAGCGAGGTCCTGATACGTATTCTCAACGGCGTACTTTTTGAACTGGTGCAGATGTCACGCCAAGCCGCCGGGCAGCCCCTGCTGGAGCCCAACCAAAAGACGCAGAACTTCATGGCGCAGGCGGTGCTCAGCCTGTCGGATGCATTTGCCTATCCAGCCCCGATGACTTTTGAGCTCAAGGACTTCGAGCAGGTGCAAGCCAGCGTGTTCCAGGTGGCTCGCGCTCCTGGGCGTAACATCGTTTATTTGGGTTGCCTCTTGCTGATTCTGGGGATTTTTGCCATGCTATATGTGCGCGAGCGCCGCTTGTGGATTTGGTTGTCTCCGGTCGAAGAGGGCGGAGAAAGTCGAGCCACCATGGCCTTGTCCAGCAACCGCAAGACGCTCGACGGCGACAAGGAGTTCGAGCATTTGAAAGAACGACTATTGCAGGGGGCTACATGAGCAGCACATTGGGGCGGGGCGGCATCGTCTTGCGTGAAGGCTATTTTTCTCGCCGGGGCATCGCCGATTGGGTTTTTGCGGCTCTGGTGGTCGCAGGTGGGCTGTTTGCCCTGCTGAAGTATCAGCATGCCATGGACGGCTATGAAAAAGGCATCCTGGTCGGACTGCTGCCCTGTGCCGTCTGGCTGGGCTGGTTCTGGCGCCCTTTGCAGACCCTGATGATCGGGGTGGCTGCAGTAACACTGCTGGCTATCGCTTCCTATCAGGGCGATCTGGCCCGCGCCGAACAGGTGTTCTGGCTCAAATATTTTCTGTCCAGCCAGTCAGCCATCTTGTGGATGTCGGTGCTGTTTTTCATGAGCACCGTGTTTTACTGGCTGCCGGTGGTGATCAAGGGGCCGGGCGCTTCGTTCGAGTTACTGGGTTCGCGCCTTGCGTGGGCGGCCGTCGTCATGGCGCTCATAGGTACCATGGTGCGCTGGTACGAAGGCCACCAAATGGGGCCTGACATCGGTCATATTCCGGTCAGCAATCTCTACGAGGTATTCGTGCTGTTTTGTTGGATGACAGCACTGTTTTACCTCTATTTCGAGTCCCAGTATCAAACGCGCAGCCTGGGCGGCTTGGTCATGTTGGTGGTCAGCGCGGCAGTGGGTTTTTTGCTCTGGTACACCCTGGTTCGTGAGGCGCATGAAATCCAACCCTTGGTACCCGCGCTCAAGAGCTGGTGGATGAAGCTGCATGTGCCGGCCAACTTCGTGGGCTACGGCATGTTCGCCTTGGCGGCCATGGTCTCGCTGGGCTATCTGATCAAGCAGCAGGCCGAGCAGACCCGCTGGCACAAGCTGGCGCCGCTGTGGCTGCTGGGGCTGCTGCTGTGCCTGGTGCCGCTGGTGTTTCGCAAGTCGTCCTACGAAGCCGGCGGCATGTATTGGGTGGGCTACCTGGCGGTCTCTGGCGCGGTGGCTGCCATGATGGTGCTGGCCCGCCGCCCGATTGCCGCGCGTCTGCCCAGCTACGAGATCATGGACGATGTGATGTACAAGGCCATTGCCGTAGGCTTTGCCTTTTTCACCATCGCCACCGTGCTGGGTGCCCTGTGGGCGGCCGAGGCCTGGGGCGGTTACTGGAGCTGGGACCCCAAGGAAACTTGGGCGCTCATTGTCTGGCTCAACTACGCGGCCTGGCTGCACATGCGCCTGATGAAGGGCCTGCGTGGTACGGTGGCAGCCTGGTGGGCGCTGGCGGGATTGGGCGTCACAACCTTCGCTTTCCTGGGTGTCAATATGTTCCTTTCGGGCCTGCACAGCTACGGCGAACTCTGAAAGCCCCAGGGGCTGGGGACGGATCCGGCCCGGCAGGGCTTGGCTTCACTGGGTTATTGGCTTGCCTGTCTAATCGGGTTTCCTTCTTGATTGGGAGTTGTTGCCATGTTGATCCGCAGTGATGACAAGGACTGGAACCACAAGGCGAGCAGTGAGATCACGCCGCCCTCGGCTTACAGCCGCCGCCGCCAGTGGCTGGTGCTCTTGGCCAGCGGTGCTGCGGGCGCTGCTTTGGCTGGCTGGGCTGCGCGCGATGCCCGCGCACAAATGGCCGCTCCGGCCCGCCCCGGCAAGCTTGCTGCATTGCCCTCCGTGGCCTCCCAGCTGCCCGGCGCCCTCACCATGGAAAAGCTCACCAGCTACCAGGACGCGAGCACCTATAACAATTTCTACGAATTTGGCACCGATAAGGCCGATCCGGCGCGCAACAGCGGCCGTTTTCAGACCAGCCCTTGGAGCGTGAGCGTTGAAGGTCTGGTCAAGCAGCCGCGCACTTTCGCAATCGAAGACTTGCTCAAGCTCAGTGCCCAGGAAGAGCGCATTTACCGCCTGCGATGTGTCGAGGGTTGGTCCATGGTGATTCCCTGGGTCGGCTATTCCCTGTCGCAGTTGTTGCGCCGGGTTGAGCCCTTGGGCAGCGCCAAGTTTGTGGAATTCATCACCGCCGCCGACAGCCAGACCATGCCTTTCGTGGGCTCGGGGGTGTTGGAGTGGCCTTATGTGGAAGCGCTGAGGTTGGACGAGGCGATGAACCCCTTGACCTTGCTGAGTTTTGGCATGTACGGCGAAGTCCTGCCCAAGCAAAACGGCGCGCCAGTGCGCCTGGTGGTGCCCTGGAAGTATGGCTTCAAAAGCGGCAAGAGCATCGTCAAGATCCGCCTGACCGAGCAGCAGCCGCGCACGGCCTGGGTCAAGTCTGCGCCGCAGGAATACGGGTTCTTCTCCAACGTCAATCCGAACGTGGATCATCCACGCTGGAGTCAGGCCACTGAGCGACGCATCGGCGAAGACGGCTTGTTCACCAAGAAGCGCAAGACCCTGATGTTCAACGGCTACGAGCCGCAAGTCGGCCAGATGTACGCGGGCATGGACTTGAAGAAATTCTATTGAACGCTGGCCGCTGACTTCGGCCATGAACACCCTCCTGCTGCATCCGGCGGCCCGGCCACTGGCCTTCCTGCTTTGCCTGTGTCCGTTTGTCTGGCTGCTCTTCCTGGTCTTCTCCGATGGTTTGGGCGCCAATCCGCAGGAAGCCCTGATACGCGCCACCGGCGATTGGGCGTTGCGGCTGATGTGCCTGGCCCTGGCCGTCACGCCGCTGCGCCAGGCACTGGCTCTGCCCGCTCTGGCACGCTGGCGGCGCATGGTGGGGCTGTTTGCGTTTTTCTACGCCAGCATGCATCTGCTCAGCTATGCGGTGTTCGACATGGGCCTGGACCTGTCCGATATCCTGACCGACATCGTCAAGCGGCCATTCATTTTGGTGGGCACGCTCACATTTTTAATGCTGCTCCCTTTGGCGGCCACCTCCTGGAACGGCGCTGTGCGGCGCATGGGAGCGGTGCGCTGGAAACAGTTGCACCGTCTGGTTTATCTGGCGGCCTTGACCATGCTGCTGCATTTTTTCTGGATGCGGGCGGGCAAGAACGATTTTGCCGAGGTGAGCGTCTATGCCGCCGTCGTGGCGGTGCTCTTGGGCTGGCGGGTCTGGCAGCGCCGCCCTGGGGCCCGGTAGGACAGTCCCCGGCCTTAGTCTTGAACCAGACTTTCGTTCTGCATCTGATCGGCAGCGCCTTCGCGCCGGCGGATCAGGTGGGCCTGCTCGCCGTCGACCAGCACCTCCGCCGCCCGTCCGCGGGTGTTGTAGTTGCTGGCCATGCTCATGCAATAGGCGCCGGCTGACAGCACCGCCAACATATCGCCGCTTTGGACTTGCAAATTGCGATCGCGTCCTAGCCAATCGCCGCTTTCGCAGACCGGGCCGACCACGTCGTAGTTGATGCCTGGGCCTTCTCTCGGGCTGAGCGGCACGATCTGGTGATAGGCCTGGTACATCGCGGGCCGGGGCAGGTCGTTCATGGCCGCATCGACAATGCAGAAATTCTTGTGCTCGCCCGGCTTGAGGTAGAGCACCTCAGTCAGGCAAACGCCGGCGTTGCCCACCAGAGAGCGGCCCGGCTCGATCATCAGCAGCTTGCCGCTGTGGCCGCGCGCGTCGATGCGTCCAAGCAGCTCGCGCCAGAGCGCGTCGGCCGCCGGCGGTGTGTCGCCGGCATAGTCGATGCCTAGGCCGCCGCCAAAATCGATGTGCTGCAGGGCAATGCCGGCGGCCTCAATGGCCTCGACCAAATCGAGCACCCGGTCCATCGCGTCCAGATAAGGCGCGGTCTGGGTGATCTGTGATCCGATGTGGCAGTCGATGCCCACCACCTGCAAGCCTGGCAGGCGGGCGGCGAGCTGGTAGACGCGCAAGGTGTCTTCATGCGCAACGCCGAATTTGTTGTCCTTGAGCCCTGTCGAGATGTAGGGGTGGGTCTGAGGGTCCACGTTCGGATTGACACGTATGCTGACCTTGGCGCTTTGCCCCAGGCTGCTGGCCACCTGCGAAAGGCGTTCGAGCTCCGCTTGGCTTTCCACATTGAAGCAGCCTATGCCCAACTCCATCGCCCGCCGCATCTCCTGCGCGGTCTTGCCCACGCCAGAGAAGATCACCTTGCTGGCATCGCCTCCGGCGGCGATCACCCGCTCGAGTTCACCGGCCGAAACGATGTCAAAGCCGCAGCCCGCCCTGGCAAACACCTGCAGCACGCCCAGGCTGGAATTGGCCTTCATGGCGTAGCAGATCCGCGCTTTGCGGCCGGCAAAGCCGCGCTCATAGGCCGCCAGGGCCGCCAGCATCGCTGCCTTGGAGTAGACAAACAGCGGCGTGCCGTGGCGCTCTGCCAGACTAGCAAGCGGTACCCCTTCAATATGGAGTTCGCCCTGACGGCGGTGCACAAAGGGATGGCCGGGCAGCGATGCGGAAGGGGCAGGGGCGTTCATGAGGCGGCGGGCTTGCGCGTGAGGGGGGTGATGCAGGGACCAGTGCGGAAGCTGGCCTTTACGGCTTGGCTGACGATGGGCTTGGCTCAGCCTTGGGCTTAGCCGCAGCAGCGCTGCCGGGCTTGGTCACGGGGCCAGGCGCGGGCTCGGGCAGGTAGAGCGCGCCTTTTTGACCACAAGCGGTCAACAGCATCAGGACCAGCCAGGCACCGATGCAGCGCTCAAGCCCTAAAATCTGCCAACGCCGCTCTGACTTTCTCTTCATCGGCCGATTGTAATGACCGACCTTGAATACCTGGACCAAGCTGAGGCTCTGTTGCTGGCGGTGGAAGCCGCTTGTGACCGCATCAATGAACTCAGCAATGTGGACATCGACAACCAGCGTACTGGCGGCATGGTCACCTTGACCTTTGCCAATCGCAGTCAGATCATCATCAACCTGCAAAAGCCGCTGCACGAGGTCTGGATGGCTGCGCGTGCCGGTGGCTTTCACTACAAGTTCAGCGCAGACCGCTGGCTCGACACCAAGGACGGCAGCGAGTTCTTCAGCATCCTGAGTCGCTGCGCCAGCGAGCAAGCCGCACACACCTTGCAGTTCGCGCCCTGAGCTCAATTCGAATCTGGCCCCTAGGGTTTGATCACTGCCGGAACAGATTGAGAATACCGCGCCTTTCCTCGGTGGCGGGGGAGATTGGCGTGGCCTCGCTGGCCTTGCCGTCTACGCCCAGGCTGCTCACCCCATTGCCGCGTGCGAACTCCTCGTAAAACCACTCACCGCCGACATTGATCACGCCCGGCGGCACCGGGATGTTGGTGGCTGGCACCGCCTTGAGGGCGTGCTCCATGTAGCTGATCCAAACCGGCAGACTCAAGCCGCCACCGGTTTCGCGATCGCCGAGCTTGCGCGGCTTGTCGTAACCCATCCAGACTCCCGCCACAACAGTGGGCTGATAGCCGACAAACCAGGTGTCAATGGAGTCATTAGTGGTGCCGGTCTTACCGTACAGGTCAGGCCTTTTGAGCTGAGCCTGGGCGCGGGCAGCCGTGCCCGAGCGGGTGATTTCCTGCAGCAGGCTGGACATGACGAAGGCATTGCGCGCATCAATCGCGCGTTGGCTCTCATCGGGCACCGGGGTCGGCGTTTCCACCAGCACCCGGCCCTGCTGATCGGTGATGTGCGTGACCAGATAGGGGCTCACGCGCAGGCCACCGTTGGCAAATACCGCGTAGCCGGACACCATTTGCAGGGGCGTGACCGAGCCGGCGCCCAGGGCCATGGTCAGATAGGCCGGGTGTTTCTCAGCTTCAAAACCGAAACGGGTGATCCATTCCTGTGCGTTTTGCGCACCGACCGCCTGCAGCACCCGGATCGAGACCATGTTCTTCGATTTCTTCAGGGCGGTACGCAAGTTCATCGGCCCTTCGAACTGCCCGTCGTAATTCTTCGGCTCCCAGGGCTGCCCCCCGGTCACGCTGGCGTCGAAAAACAGCGGGCTGTCATTGACCACAGTGGCCGGCGTCAGGCCTTTTTCAAGCGCAGCCGAGTAGACGAAGGGCTTGAAGCTCGAACCCGGCTGGCGCCAGGCTTGGGTGACATGGTTGAACTTGTTCTTGTCGTAGTCAAAGCCGCCGACCAAAGCCCGCAAGGCGCCGTCGCGCGGGTCCATGGCCACCAGCGCGCCTTCGACCTCGGGCAGTTGGGTGATCTCCCACCGGCCCTCGGCGATCCTGACCACGCGGATGAGCGCGCCCCGGCGGATCGCGATATTGGGCGGCGCCTTGTCGGCCAGACCCGACTGCACGGGCTTGAGGCCCTCGCCCGTGATCTCGATCGTCTCACCATTGCTGCGTACGACCAGCACCTTGCGCATGCTGGCTTCGAGCACCACCGCTGACATCAGGTCGCCGTTGTCTGGATGGTCGGCCAGGGCGTCGTCGATCACCTCGTCGGCCTCCTTGGGGTCTGCCGGGAGCGTGAGGAATTTCTCGGGGCCCCGGTAGATCTGGCGACGCTCGTAGTCCATGATGCCCCTGCGCAGGGCTTTATAGGCGGCGGCTTGATCGCCGGCACGAATGGTGGTGTAGACGTTGAGACCGCGGGTGTAGGTGTCGGCACCGTACTGTGCATAGACCAGCTGCCGGACCATTTCAGCCACATATTCTGCATGCATGCGGTTGGGGTCCGAGGGGCTGCGGATCTTGAGCTCCTGCGCCTTGGCCTCTTTGGCCTGCGCCGCAGTGATGAAGCCGTTGTCTTGCATCCGCTCAATGATGTAGAGCTGGCGCGCACGGGCGCGCTTGGGGTTGGCGATCGGGTTGAAAGCCGACGGTGCTTTGGGCAGGCCTGCCAGCATGGCTGCTTCAGCGATGCTGATGTCTTTCAGGGGCTTGCCGAAGTAGGTTTCGGCCGCCGCCGCAAAGCCGTAGGCCCGGTTGCCCAGAAAGATCTGATTCATGTAGATCTCGAGGATCTGATCTTTGGTCAGCAGGTGCTCGAGCTTGAAGGTCAGCAAGATCTCGTAGATCTTGCGGGTGTAGCTTTTTTCGGCCGACAGGTAGACGTTGCGCGCCACCTGCATGGTGATGGTGGATGCACCCTGGCTCTTGAAATTGCGCACATTGGCCAGCCCGGCGCGGATCACGCCGAGGTAGTCGATGCCGCCGTGCTGGAAAAACCGCGCATCTTCGATGGCCAGCACCGCATCCTTCATCACCTGCGGGATGTCCTTGACAGCGGTAAAGCTGCGCTTTTCTTCGCCGAACTCGCCGATCAGCACCTTGTCGACCGAGTAAATGCGCAGCGGCAGCTTGGGCCGGTACTCGGCCAGGTCGGAGACGTCGGGCAGCTTGGGGTAGGCGGTGGCCAGCGCAACGGCTACCAGCATCAGCACGCCCAAGGCCGCTGCGCCCAGCAAGCCAAACGCCCAAACGGTCAGGCGCAGGGCCAGTTGCTTGGGCGTTGCGGGTGCAGAAGGGGGAGCTGGCGTTGTCGTGGGAGAGGGCATGGAAGTACCGGCACAGGCCGAGCCGTCCGATGGCCCATTATAAAAAGCAAAAGCCACCCAGAGACGGCCTCAATTCAATGATGCGCTGCGATCCCAGGGTCCTGGGATTAACACGAATTAATCGAGGCGGGCCCATGCCTTGTTAGCCTTTTGCTGAGAACGGCCCCTGTTTCGGGGTTGCTGCAAGTCCTTACGGCGGGAGCGCTGACCATGCGCATGGCTTCGTGGAATCAGTCTGTGGGCTCGGGCGAGCGCTCGCTGGCTGGGCTTGATATCTCCGACACACACGCGCACTGGCTGGTGCTGGGGCGCCGGGGGTCAGCTTGGCAGGTGCAGCAGCATCAGCAGTGGCCGCTGCGGCCGGGCTGGGTGGAAAACGGCCAGGTGCTCGAATACCCCGATCTGGTCGACGCACTGCAGCAGTGGCTGGCCGGCAATCGGGTGCGCGAGCTGGCCATGGCACTGCCGCCCGAGGTCTGCGCCTCATTCGTGATTCAAGCTCCGGGCCGCGTGCTGCGCTGGGGCCGCCGCCGCTGGCTGGCGGCCTGCGCGGCCGACCTGATGCGCAGACCAGCCTCGGAGCTCAGTTGGAGCGCCTACGAGCTGCCGGGGCCCGCCTCTGGTTGGCGTCTGATGGTAGTCGGGCTGGATCAGGTGCAGGATTGGTTGGGCCTGGCCGAGGCGCTCGCTTGTGACTGCCTGCACCTCGATGAGGCGCATCAGGCGGCCTGGCGGGCGTTGGACCGCTGGCATGAGGGATTGCCGCCGGGCGCCTGGTTGTTCCAGGTCGGCAGTTCCTGCATACAGGCCCTGTACGAGCAGGGTCAGCGCTGGCATTGGGCCTGGCGAGATCAAGGCCAGGCGCAGGACCTGATGGATCGGTGTCTGGCATCGGCTGCCGGTGCGTCGGTGTTTGTGCTGGGTCAGTCGCCTTTGGCTCAGGCACTGCAGCAGGCCCTGGCAGCGGCGGGCATGGGCCCGCTTCAGCCTGAGCCTGGCGATCGTCTCCAATGGGCTTCAGATGTTTTCCTCGACCGACGCTCGCCGGCTTACTGGGCGGCTCTCGGCTTGGCAGGCCAAGGGCTGTCGCCATGATGCGCTTTGCCGTGCCAGCCTTTAATTTGCTGCCGGCGTCGATGCCAAAGCGGCGCCGCTCCGGCCCCGCGCCTTGGCGACCCATGCTGGTGGCCTTGGGGGCAGGATTGGCCTGCGGCCTCTTGATACTGGCCGAGGGCCAGCGGCGCTTACAGCAAGAGCGCGAATCCTTGGTGCCCCTGAAGTCCGAATTGGAAGGCCTGCAGGCCCGCCAGCGCGAACTGGCGCCCAAGCTCCAGGCCCAGGAGGCCCTTGAGGCACAGCAGCAAGGGCATGCGCTGCAGCGCTCGCGCTGGCAGGGCGCGAGTCATCTTTTGCAGCGCCTGGCGCAGGCGCCAGGCCGTTCAGCCCGTTTGCAGTTGCTCGAGCTCAGGCTCGATGAGCAGGGGCTGCTCCTGACCGGCCAAATCGCCTCCGGTGAGTTTCAACCCTGGATGGCTGGACTGCAGCTGCCTGGGGGCCCGGCGCGCTTGCTTGAATTGAGCCCGCCTTCGGCCCCTGGCGCGATGCCCGAGGGCCAGCCCGAGGGCCAGCCCGAGATGTCGCGCTTTGTGCTTCTCTTCGCGCCGTCGCCCGTCTCGAGCGGGGGCCGGCCATGAAGCTGCAATGGCCCGGCAGGCAGGGTCTGCGCCCCACGCCCGTCCTGTCTAGCCATCGCCCCACGGTGCTTGGCCTGTCCGCAGGCGCTGCCTTGCTGGCCGTGCTGGGCCTGAGCTTGCCCGTGGCGACATCCGACTGGCTGGCTGAAAGCCAGGCGCTGGAACATAGGCGGCAGGAACTCGATGCATCGCTGACACAAGCACGGGCCAAACTGCGTCAGGTGCAAGCTGCTCTGAGCACGGACCCCGCGCCCGCAGCATCGGGCTCGCCCGTGGCGGCCGATCACTTTGAGTTGCACCGCCTGGCCCTTGCAAAGAGGCTGCGCGTCGAAGTCCTCAAGTCGGCAGACGATGTGCCTGCGGGCGCGGCCACCCGTCTTCAGCTGCGTGGCAGTTACAGCGATCTGGTGGCTTTCGTGGCCGCGATGGCCCGTTCCGAAGTGGCCTGGGGCCTGCAAAGCCTGCAATTGGCCGCAGGCGAGGACCGGGGGCATCGCCTCAGTCTGCGGCTGCAAGCCCTTCCCGTTGGGGCTTGGATGCAGGCCAGCCGCGCTGAGCCCATGCGCCTGCTTGCGCTTCCCGTGGGGTTTGATCCATTTGCTGCAGCGCCCCCTCTGAGCCGAGCGCCCCTTTCTGCAGCGGCTGCAGACCCGCTGGCTGACGTGCCTGCACAGTGGCGCTTCGAGTTTGCCCGCGAGCGCGAGCCGCTGGAAGCCTTGGCCCTGCGCGAGCTGTCTTTGACCGGCACCTTTCGACAAGGCCAAACCTGGTTGGCTTTGTTGCGCTCGGGCACTGTGATCCATACCTTGAAAGTGGGCGACTACCTTGGGCCGGATCACGGTCGGGTGCAAGCCGTCGATCAGGATGGCCTGGACTTGCGCGAACTCAAGCGCGATGCGCAAGGCCATTGGACCGAGCAAATGCGGCGCTGGCGCGTCGGTGCTGCGCCATGAAGTCCGTGGCATGGCTGCTGGCGGCAGCCTTTACGCTGTGTACTTGTGCTGCGAGCGCTCAGCCACCTGTGCAGGAGCCAGCAGCGACTGAAAACTCACCCGCTGCGCCGCTGACCAAGACCTATCGCGGACAGCTGGTGTCCTTCAATTTCCAGACGGTCGAGGTGCGGACTCTGTTGCAGCTTTTGGCCCATTTCAGTGGCTTCAACATCATCGTCTCCGACGGGGTCAGTGGCAGCACCAGCTTGCGGGTGCAGGACCTGCCCTGGGACCAGGTGCTCGATATCGTTGTGCAGAGCCGGGGTCTGACCCAGCGCCAGGAAGGTTCGGTGATCTGGGTGGGCACCCGCGCCGAGCAAGCGGCTCGCCAGCGCCAGGAACTCGACGGGCAGCAGGCCCTGCAGACCGTAGAGCAGGTGCAGACCACAAGCTTTCGCCTGAACTACGCACGCGCTGACGAGGTCGCCCGGCAGCTGCAGATCGGCCCGCCCGCCAGCCGGGTGCTGTCGGCGCGCGGCAACGTCATGCCCGAGGTGCGGACCAATCAGATCTTTGTGACCGATGTGGCTGCCCGCTTGGCCATGGTGCGACGGGTTATCGAGCAGCTTGACATCCCGGTGCGGCAGGTGATGATTGAAGCGCGCATTGTCGAAGCCGGTGACAGCTTTGGCCGTTCCATCGGCGCGCGCCTGGGCGGTCGGCTGGCGGGCAGGCCCGCCAATACTGCGCAGTCAGGCTGGTCGGGCGGACAGCTTGGCGGTGGCTACATCCTGCCCCGTCAGCCCGAGGCTGGCGAGCCCTTGCTGGGGCGCGACTTTGGCATCGCAGGCGCGGACATGGTCAACCTGCCCGCACAGGCTTTGAGCGGTCAGCCCGCAGGCGCGCTGGCGCTGTCCCTGTTTAACGCATCGCTGACCCGGGTGCTCAACCTGGAGATTTCGGCGCTGGAGGCTGACGGTAAAGGCCGGGTGGTGGCTAGCCCGCGCATCGTCACCGCCGATCAGGTCAAAGCCATCATTGAGCAGGGCACCGAGTTGCCTTACCAGCAGGCCGCCGGCAGCGGGGCGACCTCGCTGACTTTTCGCAAGGCCAATCTGAAGCTGGAGGTGACTCCGCAGATCGCGCCGGACGGCCGCATCATCCTTAATGTCGATATCAACAAAGACAGCGTGGGTCGCAGCACGCCCAACGGTTTTGCGATCGATACCAAGCATGTGCAGACCCAGGTCCGGGTCGATGACGGCGGCACGGTGATGATTGGCGGAATCTTCGAGACCATCGAGCGCGAGGACGAGGCCCGGGTGCCCTTGTTGGGCAGCTTGCCCGGCGTGGGCGCACTGTTTCGCAGCCGAACCCGCAGCCTGGCCAAGTCCGAATTGCTGGTCTTTCTGACGCCCCAGGTGCTGGTGGAAGAGCCCCGGGCTGCTGCGCCCTGAATGGGCGCGGCCGGCGTCGGCAGTGCGTTTGTGCAGGGCGTTTATCATGGCAAGCTTCGCCTTTAACGCTGTCTGCTTTCGTGTCCGAATATCCCAGCCTCATTGCTTGTGTTGGCCTGCCTGGTTCAGGCAAGTCCACCGTGGGCCGCCAGCTGGCCCGGCGGCAGGGGCTGCGTTTTGTCGACTCTGACCATCTGATCGAGGAGCGTCTGGGTTGCTCCATCCGGGAATTTTTTGAGCGCGAGGGCGAGGCGGCCTTTCGGGACGTCGAGGAAGAGGTGCTGGATGAACTGACCCAGGCCAGCAGCGGCGTGCTCTCTACGGGCGGCGGCTCTGTGCTGCGGCCAGCCAATCGCCAGCGGCTGCAGGAGCGCACCACCACCATCTACCTGCATTCTTCGGCCGACGAGGTGTTCAAGCGCCTCAGACATGACCAGAACCGCCCTCTTTTGCAGGTGGCCGACCCCCTGGGTCGGCTGCGCGAGCTCTACAAGGCGCGCGATCCGCTTTACCGTGAGACCGCGCATTTCGTGATCGAGACTGGCCGCCCCTCGGTGTCCGGTCTGGTCAATATGATCATCATGCAACTAGAACTGGCCGGCCTCGGTCGGCCCGCAGCAGCGGCCGAAGCCTTGCCAGCCTCTTCGGCTCCACCGGTTTAACTCCATGGCCCCAGCTTCCTCTGATGTGCAGCGCGTACCCATCGATCTGGGCGAGCGCAGCTATCCCATCCTGATCGCTTCCGGCCTGATCGGTGACGCCCAGACTTACGCCGATCTGCCCCGCGCTCAGACTGCACTCATCGTCAGCAACACCACGGTGGCACCGCTGTATGCCCAGGCCTTGCAAACCGCGCTGGCGTCTTATTACCCGCGGGTGCTGCTGCTGAGCCTGCCTGATGGTGAGAGCCACAAGGATTGGCCAAACTTGCAGCGCATCTTCGATGTTTTGCTCGAGCACGGCTGCGACCGCAAGACGGTCTTGTTCGCCCTCGGCGGTGGCGTGGTCGGCGACATCACCGGCTTTGCGGCGGCCAGCTATATGCGCGGCGTTCCATTTGTTCAGGTGCCCACCACGCTGCTGGCCCAGGTCGACTCCTCGGTGGGCGGTAAGACCGCGATCAACCACCCGCTGGGCAAGAACATGATCGGCGCTTTCTACCAGCCGGCGCGGGTGGTGTGTGACCTCGATGTGCTGACCAGTCTGCCGGCGCGCGAGCTCAGCGCCGGGCTGGCTGAGATCATCAAATACGGACCGATCGCTGACATGGGGTTTCTCGACTGGATCGAGAGTCACATGCCTGAGCTGCTGGAGCGCGAGCCACGGGCGCTCGGCGTAGCCGTGCGCCGCAGTTGCGAGATCAAGGCTGGGGTGGTCGGGCTTGATGAGCGGGAGGCTGGCTTGCGTGCCATCCTCAACTTCGGCCACACCTTCGGCCATGCGATCGAAGCGGGCTTGGGCTACGGCCAGTGGCTGCATGGCGAGGCGGTGGGCTGTGGCATGGTGATGGCGGCGCTGCTGTCAGAGCGTTTGGGTTTGATTGATGCGGCTCTGGTGGCCAGGATCCGGCGATTGGTGCAGGCTGCGGGCCTGCCGGTGGTGGGCCCGCAGCTGTCGCCGACTGACAACGCAGGCCGTTATCTGGAGCTGATGCGTTTGGACAAGAAATCAGAAGCCGGCCAGATCAAATTCGTGGTGATCGAAGCGCCAGGCCGTGCCGGCGTGCGCGGCGCGCCCGATGCGCTGGTGCGCGAGGTCATCGATGCCTGTTGCGTCCCGGCCTGAGGACGCGTGCCGCTTATGAGCCGGGCTGTCTACGCCAGCGACCCGGCACACACCCGCGGCCGTCGCCATCCGGAGCAGCCTGCGCCAACCCGCTCAGAATTTCAGCGCGACCGCGACCGCATCGTTCACTCCACGGCCTTCAGGCGCCTGGTCTACAAGACCCAGGTCTTCCTCAACCACGAGGGCGATCTCTTTCGCACACGTCTGACCCACTCGCTGGAGGTGGCGCAGATCGGCCGCTCGATCGCCCGACCCTTGGGGCTCGATGAAGATTTGGTCGAGGCCATAGCCCTGGCCCATGATCTGGGTCACACGCCTTTCGGTCACGCCGGGCAGGATGCGCTCAACGAATGCATGGTCGGCCATGGCGGCTTCGAGCACAACCTGCAAAGCCTGCGTGTCGTTGACGCCTTGGAGGAACGCTATCCGGCCCACGACGGCCTGAACCTGACCTTCGAGGCGCGTGAGGGCATCCTCAAGCATTGCTCGCGGCGCAACGCTCTCAGGCTGGAACAGCTTGAACCCGGCGGCGTCGGACGGCGATTCATCGACGGTACTCAGCCCAGCCTGGAGGCCCAGCTGTGCAATCTGGCCGACGCCATCGCCTACAACGCCCATGATATCGACGATGGGGTGCGTTCTGGCCTGATTTCCATCGAGCAGCTGCAGGAACTGGCCTTGTTCGAGCGCCACCACCGACAGGCCTTGGCCCAGCATCCCGACCTGCCGCGGCGCGCCCGTCGCCTGCTCTATGAGGTGATACGCAGGATGCTCAGCGAGCAGGTCTACGACGTGATCGATGCCACCCGGGCGCTCATCGAGCAGCACCGACCACACAGCGCCGATGCGGTACGTCGGGCGCCGACGCTGGTACGTTTTAGCAGCGGCATGCATGCCCAGGCCAGCGAGCTCAAACAGTTCTTGTTCGCCAAGCTGTATCGGCATCCTCAGGTGATGCAGACCACCGGGCAGGCCCAGCAGATGGTGCGCGAGTTGTTCCAGGCCTACTTGGCCGATTCGGCCGCCATGCCCGCCGACTTTGCCGCGCGGCAGGACCGGGAGAGGGCGGTGGCCGATTACATCGCAGGCATGACCGACCGTTTTGCGGCGCGCGAGCATGAGCGCCTGACCGGCGCCAGGCTGCTGTGATGACGCGCTCTTCAGATTCTTTGTTCCCGGCCTGGGTGGTGGTGCTAGCGGGTGTGGTGGCAGCTTTACAGGTGGCCAAACTGCCTCCAGCCTTGACAGCGCTGCAGGCCGATCTGGGCCTGAGCCTGGTGCAGTCTGGGTTTTTGTTGTCTATGGTTCAACTGGCGGGCATGCTCACCGCAGTGGTGGTGGGTCTGCTGGCCGACAGCTTCGGCCTCAAGCGCGCCATGGTCAGCGGTTTGCTGCTGCTGGCCGCGGCCAGCGCGCTGGGCAGTCTAGCCAGTAGCGCGCCGACCTTGCTGATTTTGCGGGCCATTGAAGGCATGGGATTTCTATGGGCCACGCTGCCGGCGCCGGCCTTGATTCGGCGTCTGGTACCGGCCGGGCGACTGGCCGGCATGATCGGCGTCTGGGGCACCTACATGCCTTTGGGCACAGCCCTGGCCTTGCTCGGCGGTCCGTTTGTCATTCCTCTCGGTGGCTGGCCCCTGTGGTGGGACCTGTTTGCCGTGCTGTCCCTGGTGATGGCGGTCTGGCTGCACCGGGCGGTACCGGCCGATCCGCCAACCCAGCCTCATGCCCGCAGCAGTCTGACCACGAGTCTGCTTGCCACCCTCACGGCTCCCGGCCCCTGGCTGGTGGCGCTGATGTTTGGCGTCTATTCCGCCCAGTGGCTGGCGGTGGTGGGCTTCTTGCCCTCCATTTATGCCAGCGCCGGCCTGAGCGGAGCGGCTTTGGGGGTGCTGACTGCATTGGCAGCCGGGGCTAACGTGGTGGGCAATGTGGCCTCGGGCCGGCTGCTGCAGGCGGGGTACCAGCCGCACAAGCTTTTGTGGGTCGGCTTTGCTGGCATGGCCTTGGGCAGCAGCCTGGCCTTCATGACTGCAACCGAGGGCTGGCCGGTGCTGCGTTACGCCTCGATGTTGCTGTTTTTCAGCGTGGGCGGCCTGGTACCTGCCACCTTGTTTTCGCTGGCCGTCAGGCTGGCCCCCGGGGAGCGCCAGGTCGCCGGCACGGTAGGCTGGGTCTTGCAGTGGTCAGCCTTGGGGCAATTTTTCGGCCCACCGGCGGTGGCCTGGGTGGCTGCTCAGGCAGGTGGCTGGCAGCAGACGCCCTTGGTGACCGGAAGTTGCTGCCTCCTGGGTGCTGTCCTGGCCGGGCTGACCGCCGGGCACATGCGGCGGCTGCCCACCAGGGCCTGAAGCGCTCCTTGCTTTATTCGGCCTCGATCTTGGCCTCGCGAATGGCCTTGGCCCACTTGGCTGTCTCCACCCTGGTGCGTTCTGCCAGGGCCTGCGGCGTGCCGGGTGAGGTTTCAAAGCCTAGCGCGGAAAAGCGCTCTTGAATGTCCTTGTCGCTGGCAGCAGCGTTGGCGGCGCGGTTCAGGCGGTTGACGATCTCAGGCGGCGTGCCTGCTGGCGCAAACAGCGCGAAATAGGCAATCAACTCATAGTCTTTCAGGCCCAGCGCCTCATTGACTGTGGGCAGATCAGGCACAGCCGCCGCCCGCTGCGTCGAGGTGACGGCCAGTCCCCGCACCTTGCCAGCCTTAACCTGGGGCAGCATGACGGCGAAGTCTGCGGTGAACATATTGACCTGGCCCCCAATCAGGTCGGTCATTGCTGCCGGGCCGGACTTGTAGGGAACATGGGTCATCTGGATGCCGGCCATGCTGGCCAGCATTTCGCTGGAGACGCGCTGCGAAGCGCTGGCGCTGGCAAAAGTGACCTGACCGGACTTGGACTTGGCCAGGTTCACGAAATCGCGCAGGTTCTTCACCGGTACATCATTGTTGACCCCCACGATCAGAGGCACCGAGCCCAGGAAAGCGATCGGTGCAAAAGCCGTGTCCTGGTCATATGGAAGCTTCTTCATGAGGCTCTTGAGTGCGGCGTTGGTACTGTTGGTGCCCACCAAAATCGTGTAGCCGTCTGGGGCCGACTTGGCCACCGCGTCAGCGCCTAGCATGCCATTGACGCCAGCGCGGTTTTCCACCACGATGGTCTGCCCCAGGTTCTCCGACATCTTCTGGGCAAAGGCCCGGCCAATCTGGTCGGTGGCACTGCCCGGCGCGAAAGGCACGATCGCCTTGATCGGCTTGTTCGGGAAAGTCCCGCCAGCGCTTGTTTGAGCATGCGCCCAGGTGGTGGCCAAGCTCAGTGCAAGAGCCAGGGTGCTTGAAAAACGAAAGCCCATAAAAACTCCTTTTCGCAGATTGACCCAGATTGTCCGCGTGTGCTCGGGCTCCGCCTTCAGGATCTTCCCTGAACAACCGGATAGTCGAGATAATCGGGGTCAGATACCAATTAATTTCAAGCCATGGCCCGCCAAGCTCGTCTGACTGTACCCGGCTATCCCCACCATGTGATCCAGCGGGGCAATGATCGCCAGACCATTTTTCGGGATGACGCGGACCGACAGCGCCTTTGGGACCTGCTGCTTGAGCACACCCAAGGGCTGAAAGTTGCTGTCCATAGCTACGTGTTCATGGACAACCATTTCCATCTGCTGCTGACCCCCGAGACCGATGACGGCCTGCCTCAATTGATGCAGGCGGTGGGGCGCAGCTATGTTCGGTATTTCAATATCCGCCATGGTCGCAGCGGCACCCTCTGGGAGGGGCGTTACCGCTCCAGCCTCATTGAGACCGAGAGCTACCTGCTCAGTTGCATGGCCTATATCGAGCTCAATCCCGTGCGCGCCGGCATGGTGGCTGAAGCTGTGCAGCATCATTGGTCTAGTTACGGGCACCTGATTGGACGGCGCAGCGATAAATTGGTGAGTCCTCATGCACTTTTTTGGGGCCTGGGTAACACCCCATTTGCCCGTGAGGCTGCTTATGCACAACTGGTGCAGTCTGGGGTCTCGGCCCAGCAACAGGCCGATCTGACCCGCTCGGTACTCACCGGTTGGGCTTTGGGGTCGGCCTCGTTTTTGCAGTCGCTCGAGCAGACCACCGACCGGCGCATGCGGCCTGGCAAGGCTGGGCGGCCATTTGGAACGCGTCGCCAGGGCTGAGCCCTTGTTTGTCTGGATGGCATCAGAGCGGAGGGAGCTCAACTGCCAGTTTCATCTGTCCCCAATTAATTTAAGATTTCAAATTCCATTAATTAATTGGTATCTGACCCCAATTATTTTTGTTGGCATTGTTGTTGCGAAGGCTTATGCTTCGCGGCTCGGATTTTTGACCATAAGGGTTTGCCATGACTAGCGCCTACGAACTGGAACTTGCGCGACAGCAAGGTCTGTATTCACCTGATCAAGAGCACGATGCCTGTGGCGTCGGCTTTGTGGCCCATATTAAGGGGAGCAAGAGCCACGCCATCGTCGAGCAGGCGCTCAAGATCTTGGAGAACCTGGACCACCGGGGTGCGGTGGGCGCCGACAAGTTGATGGGCGACGGCGCAGGCATTCTGATTCAGATGCCAGATCTGCTTTACCGTGAGGAAATGGCCAAGCTGGGGGTGCAGCTGCCGCCCTTCGGTGAATACGGCGTAGGCATGGTGTTTTTGCCCAAGGAGCACGCTTCTCGCATGGCCTGCGAGCAGGAGCTCGAGCGCGCTGTCAAGGCTGAAGGCCAGGTGCTGCTGGGCTGGCGTGATGTGCCGGTCAACCGTGCCATGCCGATGTCGCCGACGGTGCGCGAGAAAGAGCCGATCATGCGCCAGATCTTCATTGGCCGCGGTGCCGATGTGATCGTGCAGGATGCGCTCGAGCGCAAGCTCTATGTGATTCGCAAGACCGCCAGCGCCGCCATCCAGGCGCTGGGTCTCAAGCACAGCAACGAGTACTACATCCCCAGCATGTCTAGCCGCACCGTGGTCTACAAAGGCCTGCTGCTGGCCGATCAGGTGGGCACTTATTACCTGGACCTGCAGGACGCGCGTTGTGTCTCAGCACTGGGTCTGGTGCACCAACGCTTTTCCACCAATACCTTCCCGGAGTGGCCGTTGGCCCACCCCTACCGCTATGTGGCGCACAACGGCGAGATCAACACCGTCAAAGGCAACTACAACTGGATGAAGGCCCGCGAGGGCGTGATGTCCTCGCCGGTCCTGGGGGCTGACCTGCCCAAGCTGTATCCCATCAGCTTTGCCGGCCAGTCCGATACCGCCACCTTTGACAACTGCCTGGAGCTGTTGACCATGGCAGGCTACCCGATCAGCCAGGCGGTGATGATGATGATCCCCGAGCCGTGGGAGCAGCACAGCACCATGGACGCGCGCCGCCGTGCCTTTTACGAGTACCACGCAGCCATGCTTGAGCCCTGGGACGGCCCGGCCTCGATCGTCTTCACAGACGGGCGTCAAATCGGCGCCACATTGGACCGCAACGGCCTGCGCCCCTCGCGCTACTGCATCACCGACGACGACATGGTGATCATGGGTTCTGAATCGGGCGTGCTGCCCGTGCCCGAGAGCAAGATCGTGCGCAAATGGCGCTTGCAGCCGGGCAAGATGTTCCTGATCGATCTGGAGCAAGGCCGCATGATCGACGACGAGGAGCTCAAGGCCGGCCTGGCCAATACCAAGCCCTACAAGCAGTGGATCGACAACCTGCGCATCCGCCTGGACGATGTCGATCAGCCGGTGGCCGGCGAAGACGGTAGCGATCTGCCTGCCGAGCGAGCCACCGTTGCCGGCACCGGACGCATCAGCGCCGCGCTGCTTGATCAGCAGCAGGCCTTTGGCTTTACGCAAGAAGACATCAAGTTTTTGCTCAGCCCCATGGCCCTCAATGGCGAGGAGGCAATTGGCTCGATGGGTAACGACAGCCCACTGGCCGTTCTGTCGGATCGCAACAAGCCGCTGTATAACTACTTCAAGCAGTTGTTTGCCCAGGTCACCAACCCGCCGATCGATCCGATCCGTGAGGCCATCGTCATGTCGCTGGTGTCCTTCATCGGACCGAAGCCCAACCTGCTCGATATCAACCAGGTCAATCCGCCGATGCGCCTGGAGGTGAGCCAGCCGGTGCTCGATTTTGCCGACATGGCCAAGCTGCGCGACATTGAAAAAGCCACCCAGGGTAAGTTTAAGAGTGCCACTTTAGACGTCACTTACCCGGTCTTCTGGGGCCGCGAGGGGGTCGAGGCCAAGCTCGCCTCGCTGTGCGCCGAAGCGGTCGATGCCATTCGCGGCGGCCACAATATCCTGATCATCAGCGACCGGGGCGTGAGCGCTGAAAAGGTGGCAGTGCCCGCCCTTCTGGCCCTGTCGTGCATCCATCAGCACCTGGTGCGTGCCGGTCTGCGCACCACTGCCGGTCTGGTGGTGGAGACTGCCAGCGCCCGCGAGGTGCATCATTTCGCGGTTCTGGCCGGCTATGGCGCCGAGGCGGTGCATCCCTACTTGGCCATGGAAACTCTGGCGGCCATGCACAAAGACCTGTCGGGTGATTTGTCGGCCGAGAAGGTGATCTACAACTATGTCAAGGCCATAGGCAAAGGCTTGTCCAAGATCATGTCCAAGATGGGCGTGAGCACCTATATGAGCTACTGCGGCGCGCAGCTGTTCGAAGCCATCGGCATCAATGACGCGGCCATTGAAAAATACTTTAGCGGAACGGCCAGCCGGGTCGGTGGCATCGGTGTGTTTGAGATCGCCGAAGAAGCGCTGCGCATGCACGCCGCCGCCTTCAGTGATGACCCGGTGTTGGCCACCATGCTCGATGCGGGCGGCGAGTACGCCTGGCGCACCCGTGGCGAAGAGCATATGTGGACCCCCGACGCGATCGCCAAGCTTCAGCACAGCACCCGCGCTGGTAACTTCAGCACCTACAAGGAATACGCTCAGATCATCAATGACCAGAGCAAGCGCCATCTGACCTTGCGCGGCCTGTTCGAGTTCCGCTTTGACCCGACCAAAGCCATTGCGATTGAGGAGGTCGAGCCTGCCAGCGAGATCGTCAAGCGTTTCGCCACTGGCGCGATGTCGCTGGGATCCATCTCCACCGAGGCCCATGCCACCTTGGCGGTGGCGATGAACCGCATCGGCGGCAAAAGCAACACCGGCGAGGGCGGCGAGGACCCGGCCCGCTACCGCAACGAGCTCAAGGGCATTCCCATCAAAAAGGGCGAGAGTCTCAAGAGCGTGATCGGTGCCGACCGCGTCGAGGTTGATCTGCCCCTGCAAGATGGTGACAGCCTGCGCTCGCGCATCAAGCAGGTGGCCTCGGGCCGCTTTGGCGTGACCACCGAGTACCTGGTTTCGGCCGACCAGATCCAGATCAAGATGGCCCAAGGCGCCAAGCCGGGCGAGGGCGGCCAGCTGCCCGGCGGCAAGGTCTCCGAATACATCGGGGCGCTGCGCTACTCGGTGCCCGGTGTGGGCCTGATCTCGCCACCGCCGCACCACGATATTTACTCCATTGAAGACCTGGCTCAGCTGATCCACGACCTCAAGAACGTCACGCCCAAGGCCAGCATCAGCGTTAAGCTGGTCTCCGAAATTGGTGTGGGCACCATTGCCGCTGGCGTGGCCAAGGCCAAGGCCGACCATGTGGTGATTGCCGGGCACGATGGCGGCACGGGCGCTTCGCCCTGGTCGTCCATCAAGCATGCTGGCTCGCCCTGGGAGATCGGCCTGGCTGAAACCCAGCAGACCCTGGTGCTCAACCGCCTGCGCGGCCGCATCCGGGTGCAGACCGACGGTCAGATGAAGACCGGTCGTGATGTGGTCATCGGCGGTTTGCTGGGTGCCGATGAGTTCGGCTTTGCCACCGCCCCCCTGGTGGTCGAAGGCTGCATCATGATGCGCAAGTGCCACCTCAACACCTGCCCGGTCGGTGTGGCCACCCAGGATCCGCTGCTGCGCAAGAAATTTGCCGGCAAGCCCGAGCATGTGGTCAATTACTTCTTCTTTGTCGCCGAAGAGGCCCGTCAGATCATGGCCCAGTTGGGCATACGCAAGTTTGACGACCTGATTGGGCGCTCGGACCTGCTCGACATGAACAAAGGTCTGTCGCACTGGAAAGCCAGCGGCCTCGATTTCAGCCGCTTGTTTTACCAGCCGGCTGCGTCGGCCGACGCGCCGCGCCTGCACACCATGGAGCAGGACCACGGTTTGAACAAGGCCCTTGATGTGCGGCTGATTGAAAAATCGCGCGCAGCCCTTGAGCAAGGCGAGAAGGTTCAGTTCATGGAGGTGGCCCGCAACGTCAACCGCACCGTCGGCGCCATGCTCTCGGGCGAGCTGATTCGCCGCCGCCCCCAGGGCCTGCCCGATGACCAACTGCGCATACAACTAGAGGGCACCGGCGGGCAATCCTTCGGCGCCTTCCTGGCCCAGGGCATCACCTTGTACCTGATCGGCGACGCCAATGACTACACCGGCAAAGGCCTGTCCGGCGGTCGGGTGGTGGTGCGGCCCAGCCTAGACTTCCGCGGCGCAGCCGCCCAAAACATCATCGTCGGCAACACCGTGATGTATGGCGCCACCAGCGGCGAAGCGTTTTTTGCAGGCGTGGCCGGCGAGCGCTTTGCGGTGCGCCTGTCGGGCGCGACCGCGGTGGTTGAGGGCACCGGCGACCATGGCTGTGAATACATGACCGGCGGTACGGTGGCCGTGCTCGGCCAGACCGGCCGCAACTTCGCCGCCGGTATGTCAGGCGGCGTCGCCTATGTGTATGACGAAGATGGACAGTTCGCCTCCCGCTGCAACCCGGCCATGGTCAGCCTGGAGAAGGTGCTCAGCAGCGCCGAGCAAGAGGCCCAGATCGATCGCAAGGTCTGGCACCGCGACCAGAGCGACGAGGTCCAACTGAGGAAACTGCTGGAAGACCATTTCAAGTGGACCGGCAGCCAGCGCGCGCGCAGCCTGCTGGACCAGTGGGCGACCGCCCGTTTGAAGTTCGTCAAGGTCTTCCCCAACGAGTACAAGCGTGCGCTCGGCGAGATTCATGCCCGCAAGGCGGCCCAGGCCGCCAAGCCGGTGACCGCCTGAAGCACCCGAAGCAGAAAAGGAAATATCATGGGAAAAGTCACAGGCTTCATGGAATTTGAGCGCATCGAAGAGGCCTACAAGCCGGTCCCCGAGCGCCTGAAGCATTACAAGGAATTTGTCGTCGGCCTCGATGAGGCGCAGTCCAAGAAACAGGCCGCCCGCTGCATGGACTGCGGCACGCCGTTTTGCAACAGCGGCTGCCCGGTCAACAACATCATTCCGGACTTCAACGACCTGGTTTACCAGGGCGATTGGAAGAACGCGATCACTGTGCTCCACAGCACCAATAACTTCCCGGAGTTCACTGGCCGCATCTGCCCAGCGCCCTGCGAGGCGGCCTGCGTGGTCAACGTCAACGACGACCCGGTGGGCATCAAGTCCATCGAGCACGCCATCATCGACCGCGCCTGGGCCGAAGGCTGGGTTCAGCCTCAGCCGCCCAAGCACAAGAGCGGACGCAGCGTGGCAGTGGTCGGTTCCGGGCCAGCCGGTTTGGCGGCGGCGCAGCAGCTCGCCCGCGCCGGCCATGACGTCACTGTCTTCGAGAAGAACAGCCGCATTGGCGGCCTGCTGCGCTACGGCATCCCCGATTTCAAGATGGAAAAGACCCACATCGATAGGCGCATTGAGCAAATGCAGGCCGAAGGCGTGGTCTTCAAAGTCAACACCCTGATCGGCAGCCTGCCGGCCGAAGGCCCGGGCAGCAAGGTCACCAATGACGCCAAGACCACCATCAGCCCCGATGAGCTGCGCCAGCAGTTCGATGCGGTGCTGCTGGCCGCAGGTTCGGAACAAAGCCGCGATCTGCCGGTGCCGGGCCGGGAGCTCGAGGGCGTGCACTTCGCCATGGAGTTCCTGCCGCAGCAAAACAAGGTCAATGCGGGCGACAAGCTCAAAGGGCAGCTCTTGGCTGCTGGCAAGCATGTGATCGTGATTGGCGGTGGCGATACCGGCTCGGACTGCGTGGGCACCAGCAACCGCCACGGCGCCCTCAGCGTGACCCAGTTTGAGGTGATGCCCCAGCCGCCCGAGCAGGAGAACAAGCCCCTGGTCTGGCCCTACTGGCCGCTCAAGCTGCGCACCAGCTCCAGCCATGAAGAAGGCTGCCAGCGCGAGTTTGCGATCTCGACCAAGGCCCTGGTCGGCAAGGCTGGCAAGGTCACCGGCCTGATCACGGCACGGGTCGAAATGAAAGACGGCAAGCTGGTCGAGGTGCCCGGCACCGAGCAGGAGCACAAGGCCGATCTGGTGCTGCTGGCCATGGGTTTTGTCAATCCTCTGGCCAGCCTGCTCGACGGCTTTGGCGTCGACAAAGATGCCCGGGGCAATGCCAAGGCCAGCACCGACTTCACCGGCGGTTACCTGACGAATGTGCCCAAGGTGTTTGCTGCCGGCGATGTGCGCCGCGGTCAATCGCTGGTGGTCTGGGCCATTCGTGAGGGGCGCCAGGCGGCCCGTGCGGTCGATGAATTCCTGATGGGGCACTCGGACTTGCCGCGCTGAGGGCGTTGCCGGCCGCTATGATGTGCCGTCTGCCGGCCCTGAGTCGCCCGGCTTGCCCCCATGTCCGACACCCCCGCCCCCGCCCAAGCCCTGGTTGAGTTCAGGCAGGTCAACTTTGCCTATCCGGGCAGTGGGGGTGATCGCGTCATACTCGATCGCATGAATTTGACCGTGCCGCGCGGCAAGGTGACCGCCCTGATGGGCGCCTCCGGCGGTGGTAAGACCACGGTCTTGCGGTTGATCGGCGGCCAGCAGCGGGCCAGCGCGGGTCAGGTCTTGTTCGATGGCCAAGATGTGGCCGAGATGGACAGCACCGCCCTGTACGCGATGCGCCGCCGCATGGGCATGTTGTTTCAGTTTGGCGCTCTCTTCACCGATCTGAGCGTTTTTGACAACGTGGCCTTCCCGCTGCGCGAGCACACCGGCCTGGCGCCCGAGCTGATCCGCGATATTGTGTTGATGAAGCTCGACGCGGTCGGTCTGCGCGGCGCGCGCGATCTGCGGCCTGCGCAGATTTCTGGCGGCATGGCGCGACGCGTGGCACTGGCCCGAGCGATCGCGCTCGACCCCGAGCTCATCATGTACGACGAACCCTTTGCCGGACTGGACCCGATTTCTCTGGGTACCGCTGCGCAGCTCATACGCCAGCTCAACGACACCCTGGGCATCACCACCATCGTGGTTTCGCACGACTTGGAAGAAACCTTCCGCATCGCCGACCGGGTGGTGATTCTGGCCAATGGGGGCATCGCCGCCGAAGGCACGCCCGAGGAAGTCAAGCAGTCGAGCGACCCCTTGGTTCATCAGTTTGTCAACGCGCTCAGCCAGGGACCGGTGAAGTTTCATTACCCGGGGGTCGATGCAGACACCGACTTCGGCCCGCGCTCCCGGTCCGGCCGTAGCAAGAAGGGGGCTCGGTGAAGCGTCCTGATCTCCTGGCCGGGCTGGCTGCCATCGGTCTGGCTACCCGCGTCAAGCTGGCCGATCTGGGCCATGCGGCGCGGCTTTTCGTCCGCCTGCTGGCGCTGTCGCCTGCCACGCTGAGGCGCTTCGGATTGCTGCGCGATCAGATTTTCTTCTTGGGCAATTACTCGCTGGCCATCATCACCGTCTCGGGCCTGTTTGTTGGCTTTGTGCTGGGCCTGCAGGGCTATTACACCTTGCAGCGCTATGGCTCAGCCGAAGCCCTGGGCTTGCTGGTGGCCTTGAGCTTGGTGCGCGAGTTAGGGCCGGTGGTCAGCGCACTGCTGTTTGCAGGCCGTGCTGGTACCGCCCTGACCGCTGAAATCGGTTTGATGAAAGCTGGCGAGCAGTTGTCGGCCATGGAAATGATGGCCGTCGACCCGGTCAGACGTATATTGGCGCCCCGCCTGTGGGGCGGCATCATCGCCATGCCGCTGCTGGCGGCGGTGTTCAGCGCGGTCGGCATTTTGGGCGGCTGGCTGGTCGGCGTGGTGATGATCGGCGTTGACCCGGGCTCGTTCTGGAGCCAGATGCAAGGCGGCGTCGACGCCTTGCGCGACGTGGGCAATGGGGTGATCAAGACCCTGGTGTTCGGCGTGACGGTCACCTTCATCGCGCTCTACCAGGGCTTTGAAGCCCAGGCCACGCCCGAGGGCGTAGCGCGCGCCACCACTCTGACGGTGGTCCAGGCCTCCTTGGCCGTACTCGGGTTGGATTTTTTATTGACCGCCGCCATGTTCAGCCTGTGAGCTTGTGTAAACGTCGATGGTGTGTGGCTCACCGGCCGCATGAGAAAATATCCACCGTTTTGCTCAGCTTTGCTGACCTTGTCAGCGCAAGGCCGTTCTTTTCCGTTCATAGTTCAAAGAACGGTTTTTCCTGAAAGCCCTTATGCAACGCTCCAGTAAAGATCCCTGGGTGGGTCTGTTCGTGGTGATCGGCGCCGCCGCACTGCTGTTTCTGTCCCTGAAAGCGGCCAATTTGTTGACCTTGAGCTTTACGGACAACAGCTACACCGTGACTGCCCGCTTCGACAACATTGGCGGGCTCAAGCCACGTGCGGCGGTCAAAAGCGCGGGCGTGGTGGTCGGCCGGGTGGAGTCGATTGGTTTTGACGACACCCATTACCAAGCCAGTGTGCGCTTGTCGCTGGACAAGCGCTACGTGTTTCCCAAGGACAGCTCACTGAAGATCCTGACCAGCGGGCTGCTGGGCGAGCAGTACATCGGCATCGAGGCAGGTGCTGCAGACAAGAATTTGGCCGCCGGCGACCTGATCACCACCACACAATCGGCGGTGGTGCTGGAAAACCTGATAGCCCAATTCCTCTACAACAAGGCGGCCGATGCCCCTGCGGCCGCCGTGGGCAAGCCATGATGTCTGCCTTGCGCCGCTGCAGCGCCCTCCTCTTGGTGCTGGCTCTGCAGTTCGGTCTGGCCGGCTGTGCGACGGTCAGCACCGGGGCCGCGGCCGATCCGCGCGACCCTTGGGAAAACTACAACCGTCAAGTTTGGCGCTTCAACGAGGCGGTCGACGAAGCGGTGCTGCAGCCGGTGGCTCGCGGCTACCGGGCCGCAGTGCCTGAACTGGTTCGCACCGGGGTGAGTAATTTCTTTGGCAACATCTCCGATGTCTGGTCCCTGGTCAATAACGTGCTGCAGCTCAAGCCACGTCAGTCAGCCCAGACTTTGGCGCGGGTCGGCATTAACTCCACGGTGGGGCTGCTCGGTTTGATCGACGTGGCCTCTGGCGTGGACTTGCAGCGTCACCGTGAGGACTTCGGCCAGACCCTGGGCCATTGGGGCCTGGCCAGTGGGCCGTACTTGGTGCTTCCCTTGCTAGGCCCCTCGACCCTGCGTGACGCAGCAGCCCTGCCGGTGGACTGGAGAGGAGATTTGGTCGGTACGATCGAGGAAACCACAGTTCGTGCCAGCTTGACCGGCTTGCGCTTGATCGATCTGCGCTCCAGCGTGATAGACGCTGGCCGTTTCATCGACGCGGCTGCTCTGGACAGATACACCTTTGTGCGCGATGCCCACCTGCAGCGCAGGCGGGGTACCGGTGATCTGCCCAAAGTAGCGCCGCCTCCCGAGGAGCGCTACGACCTGCCAGAATCTGTTGCGCCGGCCCGATGAGCTGGCGCCTGCCTTTAAATGAGAGCCTTGCCATGAGTTTCCAATTGATTCGACGAAATACCTTGATTTTTGTGCTGTCTGCACTGGCCTGCTTTGCGGGCGTGGCGCAGACCCAGGAAGAGCCTGATCAGCTCATCCGGCGGCTGTCGACCGATGTGCTCGACACCATCAAGAACGACAAAGATGTGCAAGGCGGCGACCTCCGCAAGATCACCACCTTTGTCGATGGCAAGGTGATGCCGCACATCAACTTCACCCGCATGACTGCCGCTGCCGTGGGCCGAAGCTGGCGGCAGGCCACGCCGGAGCAGCAAAAGCGGCTGCAGGAAGAGTTCAAGGCCTTGCTGGTGCGCACCTACTCGGGCGCGCTCAGCCAGGTCAAGGACCAGACGATATCGGTCAAGGGCTTGCGCGCCAGCCCTGGCGATACCGAGGTGATTGTTCGTTCGGAGGTCATAGGGCGGGGAGATCCGATACAGATCGACTACCGCATGGAAAAAACGCCAGCCGGCTGGCGCATCTATGACCTCAATGTGCTGGGTGTCTGGCTGGTCGAGACTTACCGCTCACAGTTTGCCCAGGAAATCACCGCCCGCGGCATCGACGGCCTGATCGCCACACTGGCCGAGCGCAACAAGTCTGGCAGCGTCGCCAAAAAAGGTTGAGCATGCCCGCTGCCGCACTTGCCGCCACACCTCCCGCCGTGACCCAACTGCGCCTGCCGGCGGTGGTCAACCACGCCCGGGCCAACGCCTGCGCCCGGGCTTTGCGGGAGGCCTTGCGCCTGAGCCGGGGCGCGCCGGTGGTGCGGGTTGATGCTGGGGCGCTGGAGCAATTTGATTCCTCGGTGTTGGCGGTGCTGCTGGAGTGCCGCCGCGACGTGGTGTCCATGGGCTGGCAGTTCGAGGTCGAGCGCTTGCCCGAGCGCCTGCGCAAGCTCGCCGGCCTCTACGGGGTGGCCGAGCTTTTGCCGGCCGGCTAAAGGGCTGTCAGGGCCGCTTCAGGCCAGATGCAGCCCGCGCAGCCTAAAATAATGGGTTTCATGCCCGCCATATCCTTTCAGTCCGTCTCCAAACAGTATCGATCGCGTGGCAGCGGCGCCGTCGTACAGGCTCTGGACCAAGTCAGCTTCGACATTGAGGAAGGCGAGTTCTTCGGCCTGCTCGGGCCTAATGGTGCCGGCAAGACTTCCCTGATCAGCATCCTGGCCGGCCTCTCGCGCGCCAGTGGCGGTGCTATCAAGGTCCATGGCTACGATGTGATCGCCGATTTTGCCCAGGCCCGTCGCTGCCTGGGCGTGGTCCCGCAGGAACTGGTGTTCGATCCGTTTTTTAGCGTTCGTGAGACCCTGCGCATACAGTCGGGCTACTTTGGAGTTCGGCGCAACGAGGCCTGGATTGACGAGTTGCTCGAATGCCTGGGTCTGGCCGACAAGGCCGGAGCCAATATGCGTCAACTCTCCGGCGGCATGAAGCGCCGGGTGCTGGTGGCGCAGGCGCTGGTGCACAAGCCCAGGGTGATCGTGCTCGACGAGCCGACGGCCGGCGTCGATGTGGAGTTGCGCCAGACCTTGTGGCAATTCATCGCACGGCTCAACCGGCAGGGCAGCACCGTCTTGCTGACCACCCATTACTTGGAAGAGGCCGAGGCCCTGTGCCCGCGCATCGCCATGCTCAAAAGTGGCAAGGTGGTGGCTTTGTCGAACACCTGCGACCTGCTGCAAAACGCATCGTCCAATGTGATGCGTTTCAAGCTCGATCATGAGCTACCGCCTTTGCTGGCGGTCAAGGCCCGGGTCACGGGCCGGGTGGTGCAACTGCCTGCCCACGATGCGCAGGAGATCGAAACCCATCTGGCGATCTTGCGTCAGGCGGGCTTGCAGCCGCAGGATGTCGAAATACGTAAGGCCGACCTGGAAGACGTCTTCCTGGAGGTCATGAACTGCCAGCCTGGTGTGGCCGCTACGGCTGAGGAGCTGGCATGAGCGGTTGGCTGACCCTGTTTTACAAGGAAGTGCTGCGCTTTTGGAAAGTGGCTTTTCAGACCGTGGCTGCGCCGGTGCTGACCGCGCTGATGTATCTGCTGATCTTCGGCCATGTGCTGCAGGACCGTGTGCAGGTCTACCCCGGTGTGGGTTACACCGACTTCCTGATCCCTGGCCTGGTGATGATGAGCGTGCTGCAAAACGCCTTTGCCAACAGTTCGTCTTCGCTGATCCAGAGCAAGATGATGGGCAACCTGGTCTTCGTCCTGCTCACGCCCTTGAGCCCCTGGAACTGGTTCTGCGCCTATATGCTGTCGTCCATGGTGCGTGGGCTGGTGGTTGGCCTGGGGGTGTTGCTTGTTACCGTCTGGTTCTCCAACTTGCCCTGGGTCGCACCGCTGTGGATCGTCGTTTTTGCAGCGCTCGGCGCCGGGCTGCTTTCGGCCATGGGCATCATCGCGGGCTTGTGGTCCGAAAAATTCGATCAGATGGCCGCCTTTCAGAATTTCGTGATCATGCCCATGACTTTCCTGTCGGGTGTTTTTTACTCCATCCATTCACTGCCAGACTTCTGGCAGACGGCCAGTCATTTCAATCCGTTTTTCTACATGATCGATGGCTTTCGCCATGGCTTTTTAGGGCACAGCGATGTCTCGCCATGGATCAGTCTGGCCTTGGTGGGTTCGGCCTGCCTGGTCACGAGCGCTGTAGCCCTGCACCTGCTGCGCATCGGCTTCAAAATCCGCAGTTGAGGCAAAAGCGATGACCGCCCAAGAACTCCAAGCCCTGATCGCCGCCGGCCTGCCTTGCCAGCACCTGGACGTCTCCGGCGACGGCCGCCACTGGCAGGCTGTGATCGTCTCCAGCGCCTTCGAGGGCCTGCGCCTGATCCAGCGCCACCAGAAGGTCTATGCCACCCTGGGCCGGCGCATGCAGACCGACGAGGTGCACGCTTTGTCCATGAAGACGCTGACACCGGCCGAGTGGTCGGCGCAAGGGGCTTGACATGGACAAGTTGCGCATCCGCGGCGGGCGGGCCTTGCAGGGCTCGGTGGACATTTCCGGCGCCAAGAACGCGGCCTTGCCCGAGCTGTGCGCCGCGCTGCTGACCGAAGAGACCGTGGTGCTAGAGAACGTGCCGCGCCTGCAGGACGTGGCCACCATGCTCAAGCTGGTGCGCAACATGGGCGTGCAGGCCCAGCGCGATGAAGCCCTGCCCACGCGCGTGCGCCTGGACGCTTCGGCGCTGGACAAGCCCGAGGCGCCTTACGAGCTGGTCAAGACCATGCGCGCTTCGGTGCTGGCCCTGGGGCCGCTGCTGGCACGCTTTGGCCGCGCCATGGTGTCGCTGCCTGGAGGCTGCGCCATCGGCTCGCGCCCGGTGGACCAGCACATCAAGGGCCTGCAGGCCATGGGCGCAGAAATCACCGTCGAGCGCGGCTACATGATCGCCAGGCTGCGCGGCGGCGCCACGCGCCTCAAAGGCGCGCGCATCACCACCGACATGGTCACGGTCACCGGCACCGAGAATTTCCTCATGGCCGCCACGCTGGCCCAAGGCGTGACTGTGCTGGAAAACGCCGCCCAGGAGCCCGAGGTCAGCGACCTGGCTGAGATGCTGATCAAAATGGGCGCGCACATCGAGGGCCATGGCACCAGCCGCATTCGTATCGAGGGCGTTGAGCGCCTGCACGGTTGCACACACCAGGTGGTGGCCGACCGTATTGAGGCCGGCACTTTTTTGTGCGCCGTGGCCGCCACCGGCGGCGAAGCCTTTTTGCGCCACGGCCGCGCCGACCACCTGGACGCGGTCATCGAGAAATTGCAGGCCGCAGGTGCTCGCATCACGGCGCACGATGACGGCATCGGCGTGCAGTCGGCCGGTCGGCTCAAGGCCCAGTCTTTTCGTACCACCGAGTACCCAGGCTTTCCCACTGACATGCAGGCGCAGTTTATGGCACTCAATGTGATTGCGCATGGCAGCAGCAAGGTCACCGAGACCATCTTCGAAAACCGCTTCATGCACGTCAACGAGATGGTGCGCCTGGGCGCTCACATCCAGGTCGAGGGCAAGGTGGCGGTGATCGAGGGTGTGGAGCGCCTGTCAGGCGCCACCGTCATGGCCACCGACCTGCGGGCCTCGGCCAGCCTGGTGATCGCCGGCCTGGTGGCCGAGGGCGAGACTATGGTCGACCGCATCTACCACCTGGACCGCGGCTACGACCAGATGGAAACCAAGCTGCGCGGCCTGGGCGCCGACATCGAAAGGATTCAATGATGCTCACACTGGCGCTGTCCAAGGGACGCATCTTCGACGACACCGTGCCGCTGTTGCGCGCCGCCGGCATTGAGGTGCTGGACGATCCCGATAAATCGCGCAAGCTCATTCTGGCCACCAACCGGCCGGACTTGCGCGTAGTGCTGGTGCGCGCCACCGATGTGCCTACCTATGTGCAGCACGGCGGCGCCGACCTGGGCGTGGTCGGCAAGGACACCCTGCTTGAATCGGGCAGCGAGGGCCTGTACCAGCCGCTGGACCTGCAGATCGCCAAGTGCCGCATCAGCGTGGCCGTACGCGAAGACTTTGATTACGCCGCCGCCGTGCGCCAGGGCTCGCGCCTGAAGGTGGCCACCAAGTACGTGGCCATCGCCCGCGATTTTTTCGCCAGCAAGGGCGTGCATGTGGACCTGATCAAGCTCTACGGCAGCATGGAGCTGGCCCCGCTCACCGGCCTGGCCGATGCCATCGTGGACCTGGTGTCCACCGGCAGCACGCTCAAGGCCAACCACCTGGTCGAGGTCGAGCGGATCATGGACATCAGCTCGCGCCTGGTGGTCAACCAGACTGCCCTCAAGCTCAAGCGCGAGCCCATCCGTCAGATCATCGACGCCATGGCCCTGGCCATTGCGCAGCCCGCCTGAAGCCATGAACGCCCAGCCCTTGCAGCTGTCGACCGCTGACGCGGACTTCGAGGCCCGCTTCCAGGCCCGCCTGCACTGGTCGGCCGACACGGATGCGGCCATCGAGCAGCGCGTGGCCGAGATCCTGGCCGACGTGAAGACCCGCGGCGATGCGGCGGTGCTCGAGTACACCCAGCGTTTCGACGGCCTGGCCGCCAGCGACATGCAGGCGCTGGAACTGACCGCCGCTGAACTCAAGGCCGCCTTCGAGGGCCTGCCGGCTGCACAGCGCGAGGCCCTGCAGTTGGCCGCCAGCCGTGTGCGCAGCTACCACGAGGCGCAAAAAAAGGCCTCGGGCGAGAGCTGGAGTTACCGCGATGCCGACGGCACGCTGCTGGGTCAGAAGGTCACGCCGCTGGACCGCGTGGGCATTTACGTGCCCGGCGGTAAGGCGGCCTATCCGTCTTCGGTGCTGATGAACGCGATCCCCGCGCATGTGGCTGGCGTCGGCGAGATCATCATGGTGGTGCCTACGCCGGCCCGCAGGGATGGCCCTGCCGGTTCCTCTAGGGGCGAAAAGAATCCGCTGGTGCTGGCCGCCGCCTACGTGGCCGGCGTGAGCCGGGTCTTTACCATTGGCGGTGCGCAAGCTGTCGCCGCCCTGGCCTACGGTACGCAGACGGTGCCCAATGTGGACAAGATCACCGGCCCGGGCAATGCCTACGTGGCGGCGGCCAAGCGCCGGGTCTTTGGCACCGTGGGCATCGACATGATCGCCGGGCCGTCTGAAATTTTGGTGCTGGCCGACGGCAGTACCCCGGCCGACTGGGTGGCCATGGACCTCTTCAGCCAGGCCGAGCACGACGAGCTGGCGCAAAGCATTCTGCTGTGCCCGGACGCGGCCTACATCGCGCAGGTGCAGCGAGCGATTGACCGCCTGCTGCCCGAGATGCCGCGCGCGGCCATCATCGCCAAGAGCCTGAACGACCGCGGCGCGCTGATCCATACCCGCAGCATGGACGAGGCCTGCGCCATCAGCAACCGCATTGCGCCTGAGCACCTGGAAATTTCCAGTCAGGAGCCTGCCCGCTGGGAGCCGCTGCTCAAGCATGCTGGCGCGATTTTCATGGGCGCCTACACCAGTGAGTCGCTGGGCGACTACTGCGCTGGTCCCAACCACGTGTTGCCTACCAGCGGCACGGCGCGCTTTTCCAGCCCGCTGGGCGTCTACGACTTCCAAAAGCGCTCCAGCCTGATCGAGGTCAGTCGCGCCGGCGCTCAAAGCCTGGGGCGCACCGCCGCCGAACTGGCTTACGGCGAAGGGCTGCAGGCGCATGCGCGTGCCGCTGAGCTGCGCCTGGAACCTGTGCCGCCGATGAGGAAGCCCGCATGAGCCTGGACCCCAAGATTTCCCGCCTGATCCGCCAGGACGTGCAGTCCATGCACGCCTACGCGGTGCAGGACTCGGCCGGCATGGTCAAGCTCGACGCCATGGAGAACCCGCACCGCCTGCCGCCCGAGTTGCAGGCCGAGCTGGGCCGCCGCCTGGGCGCCTTGGCACTCAACCGCTACCCCGATGGCCGCGTCAACCAGCTGCGCGTGGCGCTGGCTGAGTACGCGCAGATGCCTGCAGATTTCGAGCTGATGCTGGGCAATGGCTCGGACGAGCTGATCTCGCTGCTGGCCATGGCTTGCGACGTGCCGGGTGCCAGCATCCTGGCACCGGTCCCGGGCTTCGTCATGTATGCCATGAGCGCGCAGCTGCAGGGTCTGCAGTTCATCGGCGTGCCCTTGCGGCCCGACTTTGAACTGGACCTGCCGGCCATGCTGCAGGCCATTGCCGAGCACAAGCCCTCCATCACCTACCTCGCCTACCCAAACAATCCCACGGCCAACCTCTGGGATGACGCGGCCGTCGAGGCCATCGTAGGCGCGGTGGGCGCGCAGGGCGGCCTGGTGGTCATGGACGAGGCCTACCAGCCTTTTGCCAGCAAGAGCTACCTCGATCGCATCGCCCACCACAGCCATGTACTGCTCATGCGCACGCTCAGCAAGTTCGGCCTGGCCGGCATCCGCCTGGGCTACATGATGGGCCCCCAGGCCCTGATCGCCGAGATCGACAAGGTGCGCCCGCCCTACAACGTGAGCGTGCTCAATTGCGAATGCGCGCTGTTTGCCCTGGAGCACCGGGAGGTGTTCGCCGCCCAGGCCCGCGAACTGGTGGCCGAGCGTGAAAAACTGCTGGCTGCGCTGGCGGCTTTGCCAGGTGTCACGCCGTTCAAGAGCGACGCCAACATGGTGTTGGTGCGCATGGAAGGCGAGGGCGATCGTGCTACCACCGTCTTTGGTGGCATGAAAGCGCAAAAGGTACTGGTGAAAAACGTTTCTAAAATGCACCCCTTGCTCGCCAACTGCCTGCGCCTGACCGTCGGCACCGCCGATGAGAACCGGCAGATGCTGCAAGCCTTCACTCAAAGCCTATGACCTCCCACACTCAGGCCCCCCGCATCGCGCAGGTCAGCCGCAACACCGCCGAAACCAAGATCAGCGTCCAGATCAACCTGGACGGCACCGGCCAGTCGCGCCTGGCCACGGGCATCGGCTTTTTCGACCACATGCTCGACCAGATCGCCCGCCATGGGCTGATTGATCTGGACATCGTGGCTGAGGGCGACCTGCACATTGACGGCCACCACACGGTCGAGGACGTGGGCATCACGCTCGGCCAAGCCATTGCCAAGGCTGTGGGCGATAAGAAAGGCCTGCGCCGCTACGGCCATGCCTATGTGCCGCTGGACGAGGCGCTTTCGCGCGTGGTGGTTGATTTTTCCGGCCGCCCCGGCCTGGAAATGCATGTGCCCTTCAAGAGCGGCATGATCGGCCAGTTCGACACCCAGCTGGCCTACGAATTCTTCCAGGGCCTGGTCAACCACGCCTTCATCACGCTGCACATCGACAACCTGCGCGGTGACAACGCCCACCACCAGGCCGAAACCGTGTTCAAGGCCTTTGCCCGCGCCCTGCGCATGGCGCTCGAGATCGACCCGCGCGCGGCTGGCACCATTCCTTCGACCAAGGGCTCGCTCTGATCCACAGGCTGCGCCGGCCGATTCCATCATGTCCACGAAAACTGTTGCAGTTGTCGATTACGGCTCGGGCAACCTGCGCTCCGTTTCTCAGGCCGTGCTGCATGCGGCCCAGGCCACCGGGCACCAGGTGCTGCTCAGTTCCGACGCCGACCAGATCATGGCCGCCGAGCGGGTGGTGCTGCCTGGCCAGGGGGCCATGCACGACTGCATGCGCTCGCTCGACACCGCCGGCCTGCGTCAGGCTGTGCTGCATGCGGCCGCCCACAAGCCGCTGTTTGGCGTGTGCGTGGGCATGCAAATGTTGCTCGACAGTAGCCAGGAGGGGGTCGATGGCATCGACACCCCGAGCCTCGGTCTGATCCCGGGTCGGGTGCTGCGCTTTGACCTTGAGGGCCGCTTGCAGTCCGATGGCAGCCGCTTCAAGGTCCCGCAGATGGGCTGGAACCAGGTCCATCAGCTCACCGGAGACTCGGGTAAACCCCATGATTTGTGGGCCGAGGTGCCGCAGGAGGCCTGGTTTTACTTTGTGCACAGCTTTTACGCCCGGCCGTCGGATGCGCGCCACACTGTGGGCGAGGCAGACTACGGTGGACGCTTTACCGCCGCGATTGCTCGGGATAATATTTTCGCCACCCAGTTTCATCCCGAAAAAAGCGCCGAACACGGCTTGACCCTCTATCGCAATTTCCTGCAGTGGCAGCCCTGAGTCGCTTGTCGGTCACCGGTAAACCCCTGCATCTTTTCCAGACTGGACTTCTCCTCCCACCATGCTGCTGATTCCTGCCATCGATCTCAAAGACGGCCAATGTGTGCGCCTCAAACAGGGCGATATGGATCAAGCCACCCATTTCGGCGAAGACCCGGCGGCCATGGCGCGCAACTGGTTGAGCAAAGGCGCCCGCCGCCTGCACTTGGTCGACCTCAACGGTGCTTTTGCGGGCAAGCCTAAGAACGAGCCGGCCATCCGCAAGATCCTCAAGGAAGTGGGCGGCGAGATTGATGTGCAGCTCGGCGGCGGCATTCGTGACCTGGACACCATCGAGCGTTATTTGGATGCCGGCCTGCGCTACGTCATCATAGGCACCGCCGCTGTTAAGAATCCGGGCTTCCTGCAAGACGCCTGCACCGCTTTCGGCGGCCATATCATCGTGGGCCTGGACGCCAAGGACGGCAAGGTGGCCACTGACGGATGGAGCAAGCTCACCGGCCATGAGGTGGTCGATCTGGCGCGAAAATTCGAGGACTATGGGGTTGAGTCCGTGATCTACACCGACATCGGTCGCGATGGCATGCTCAGCGGCATCAACATCGAGGCCACGGTGCGGCTGGCTCAGGCGCTGACCATCCCGGTGATCGCCTCGGGCGGCTTGTCCAATATGGTTGACATTGATGCGCTGTGCGCGGTCGAGGGCGAGGGCGTCGAAGGCGTGATCTGCGGCCGTTCCATCTACACTGGGGACCTTGATTTCGCGGCCGCGCAGGCGCGCGCCGATGAACTCAACGGCTGAGCCCTTCCACCCCATGCTGCTGCGCCACCGGTGCCAGCGTGCCTTCTATGCTTGCCAAACGCATCATCCCTTGCCTGGACGTGACGGGCGGCCGCGTGGTCAAGGGGGTCAATTTCCTGGAGCTGCGCGACGCTGGCGACCCGGTGGAAATTGCCGCGAGCTACAACGCCCAGGGCGCTGACGAGCTGACTTTTCTGGACATCACGGCCACCAGCGACGGACGTGATCTGATCCTGCCCATCATCGAGGCCGTGGCCTCCCAAGTCTTCATTCCGCTGACGGTCGGCGGCGGCGTGCGCAGTGTGGCCGATGTGCGCCGACTGCTCAATGCGGGCGCCGACAAGACCAGCTTCAATTCAGCCGCCATCGCCAACCCAACCCTGATCCGCGAGGCAAGCGACAAATACGGCTCGCAGTGCATCGTGGTGGCTATTGATGCCAAGCGCCGCAGCGCAGATGACGAGCAGCGCCCGGACGAGCAGGGCCGGCCGGTAGGACCGGGCTGGGACGTCTACAGCCACGGCGGCCGCAAGAATGTAGGCCTCGATGCGGTGGCCTGGGCCCGCAAGATGGCCGACTATGGCGCCGGCGAGATCTTGCTGACCAGCATGGACCGAGACGGCACAAAGTCGGGCTTCGATCTGGCGCTCACCCGCGCCGTCAGCGACGCGGTCAGCGTGCCGGTGATCGCCTCGGGCGGCGTGGGCAATCTTGACCATCTGGCCGATGGGGTACAGCAAGGCGCAGCCGATGCAGTACTGGCGGCCAGCATCTTTCATTACGGCGAATATACGGTGCAGCAGGCCAAGCAGCGCATGCGCGAGCGTGGCATCTCGGTGCGTCTGTGAATCTGCTCACGTAAGATAGTCCCATGAATTGGATCGATCAAGTCCAGTGGGACGCTCAAGGCCTGGTGCCCGTCATTGCCCAGGAGGCCGCCTCTGGTGATGTGCTGATGTTTGCCTGGATGAACCGCGAGGCCCTGCAAAAGACCGCTGAGCTCGGCCGTGCGGTGTATTTCAGCCGCTCGCGCGGCAAGCTCTGGTTCAAAGGCGAGGAGTCTGGCCATGTACAGACGGTCCACGACATCCGGCTCGACTGCGACAACGATGTGGTCCTGCTCAAGGTGACCCAGACCGGCCATGAGCCTGGCATTGCCTGCCACACCGGGCGGCACAGCTGCTTTTTTCAGCGCTATGAAGACGGGCAATGGCACAGTGTCGAGCCTGTGCTCAAAGACCCCGCTCAGATCTACAAGAACTGAACATGAGCTCCAACGACACCCTGGCCCGTTTGGCGGCCGTGCTTGAAAGCCGCAAGATCGCCAACGGCGGTAACCCCGAGGCCAGTTATGTGGCGCGCCTGTTTGCCAAGGGGCCTGATGCCTTTCTCAAGAAAATCGGCGAGGAGGCCACCGAAGCGGTGATGGCTGCCAAGGACCTGGAGCGCGGCGACAGTGCCGAGCTGCGCGCTCGCTTCATCGGCGAACTGGCCGACCTTTGGTTTCACTCCATGGTGGCGCTGGCCCATTACGGCCTGCAGCCGGCCGATGTGTTGGCCGAGCTCGAGCGCCGTGAGGGCCTGGGCGGCCTGGAAGAAAAAGCCCTGCGCAAGGCCCAGGCCCGCGAGGCCGAGGGTTCCTAGCCCGGGCCCGACACCCTGCTGGCCTCGCCATGTCCCTGCCTGAACCCTTCATGCCGCCCAGCGGCAAGACCTCTGGGGAGCGGCTGTTGATGCAGGTGCTTTATGCGCTGCACACCCTGGCCTGGTTTTCGGTGGGCATGCTGGCCGTGCTGGCGCTGATCCTCAACTACATCCGGCGTGTCGATGAAGCCGATGCCCTCTACCAGGCCCACCACCGTTACATGATTGCCACCTTCTGGTGGACGCTGCTGTGGCTGTTGCTGCTGGCACCCTTGTGGCTGCTGTTCATTCTGCCCGGCTGGCTGGCCTATTTTTTGGTGCTGCTGTGGTACCTCTACCGCTGCCTCAGAGGCTGGCTGCGCTTTAATGACGGCCGCCTGCCCCAGAACCTTCCCCCGACCGTCGACTCCATCCCACCGCCATGAGCCACACACCTGATAACTGCATTTTCTGCAAGATCGCCGCCGGCCAGATTCCCAGCCGTAAGGTCTATGGAGACGAGGATATTTACGCATTCCACGACATCAAGCCCTGGGCGCCGGTTCACTTTCTGATCATTCCGCGCGCCCATATCTCCTCCATGGCCCAGGTGGGCCCCGAGCATCAGGCGCTGCTGGGACGCATGATGGTGCTGGCCCCCCGGCTGGCGCTGGAGCAGGGCTGCAACCCCTATCCGCAAGGCGGGTTTCGCATCGTCACCAATACCGGCGCCGAGGGCGGGCAGGAGGTGCATCACCTGCATTGGCATGTCATGGGTGGCCCGCGTCCCTGGTTGCGCGGATGAGGCCGCAAGCCCGGGCCTTGATGGGGTCTAGGCCCCGCAAGGTCTTGAATGTCTTGCAAGACCTATAGAATGATTGCATCCCGGGCCAAAATCTCTGGCCCAAAGCGCAGGAGTACAACATGGGTTCGTTTTCCATCTGGCATTGGCTGATCGTTCTGGCGATCGTGATCATGGTTTTTGGCACCAAAAAGCTAAGGAGTCTGGGCTCAGACCTTGGCGGTGCGGTCAAGGGCTTCAAGGACGGCGTGAAAGACGGCGGCGCCGGCGCGCAGGCTGCCGAAGAGGCTGCCAAGGCGCCAGCGGCTCAGGTGGCCAACCAAGCGGCCGCCAGCGCTGACGAGAAAAACACCATCGACGTCCAGGCTCGTCCCAAGTCCTGAGACGCCGGCGCGCGCCTGCTGCAGGCGGCGCCACAACCGAGTTATCCATGATCGATCTGGGCGTTTCCAAGATGGCCTTGATCGGCGTAGTTGCGCTGATCGTCATCGGACCCGAGAAATTGCCGCGCGTGGCCCGCACGGTGGGGACGCTGCTGGGCAAGGCCAGGCGCTATGTGGCCGACGTTAAGAACGAGGTCAGCCAATCGATGCAGCTCGATGAGCTCAAGAAGATGAAAGAGACCATGGAGAGCGCCGCCCGCGATGTGCAGAGCTCGGTGCAGACCACGGCCAATGATTTCGAGCAGAGCTGGAACGAAACCACCAGCTCTCTGGAGCAGGCGGCCACAGCGGTCGAGACGCCGCCTATGATCGTGTTTCCTGAATATAAACATCCGGGCAAGAAGTGGCGCGTGAAGCAGGGCGCCATGCCGCAGTGGTACAAGGCCCGTTCCGGCGTGCGCACACGGGCCTTGTCGGGGGCGGCCCGGGTGGCGCGTTTTCGGCCGCGCTCGTCGGCCCTGGGCTGATGCGCTCCCTTGCGCCTGAACGCCACCTTCCATGAGCACCCCCCAAGACACAAAACCCGACGAGCTGGCTGGCACCGAGCAGCCTTTCGTGCAGCACCTGATGGAGCTGCGCGACCGGATGATCAAGGCTATTTTGGCCATTGGTCTGATGGCAGCGGTCTTGGCCCTTTATCCGGGCCCCGGCGCCCTGTACGACATGCTGGCCGCACCTCTGGTGGAGACCCTGCCTAAGGGCGCGACGCTGATCGCCACCAATGTGATCTCGCCCTTTGTTGTGCCGATCAAAATCCTGTTCATGGCCGCTTTCTTATTGGCCTTGCCGGTGGTGCTCTATCAGGTCTGGGCTTTTGTGGCGCCGGGGCTGTATTCGCATGAAAAGCGGCTGGTCATGCCGCTGGTGATTTCCAGCACCCTCCTGTTTTTCATTGGTGTGGCGTTTTGCTATTACTTCGTCTTTGGCCAGGTCTTTGCCTTTATTCAGAGCTTTGCGCCCAAATCGATCACCGCTGCGCCCGATATCGAGGCCTACCTGGACTTCGTGATCGGCATGTTCCTGGCCTTTGGCCTGGCCTTTGAAGTGCCGGTGGCTGTCATCTTGCTGGTGCGCATGGGCGTGGTATCGACCGCGCAACTGCGCCAGTGGCGGGGCTACTTCTGGGTCATTGCCGCTGTGGGTACAGCGCTGGTGACGCCGCCTGACGCCGGCTCCATGCTGATGCTGCTGGGCGTGGTCGGGGCCCTGTACGAGGTCGGCATTGTTGCCGCCCAGTTCTTTGTCAAACATACCAAGCCGGCTGAGGACAGCAGCCCCGAGACCGGCAGCGACTCAACGCCGCCCTGAATTCGGGCTGGCTTCAACGAAGCCGCTTGGCCCCCGGTCGCTTGCCAGGCGTGATGCTCAGTTCGGTGCGCTGATCGCGCCGCTCAATCGCCAGTTTGGCCGGCTCGCCCGGCTTGAGTGCAGCCACCGCGCCCAGCAACTCAGAGACGTTTTTCACAGGGCGACCCGCCACCGCGGTGATGACATCTCCCGGCCGTACGCCGGCCTGAGCCGCCGGCCCATTTTGCAGCACCCCGGTGATGATGACGCCGCTGCCTGCCTTGACGCTAAAGGCCTGGGCCAACTCGGCATTGAGTTCCTGCGGCTCCACGCCGATCCAGCCGCGGGTGACCTGCCCGTCACGCACGATGGCGTCAAGCACCTGGCGTGCGCTGGAGACCGGGATGGCAAAGCCTATGCCCATGGAGCCTCCCGAGCGCGAATAAATGGCCGTGTTGATGCCCAGCAAATGGCCGTGCGTGTCCACCAGTGCGCCGCCCGAATTGCCCGGGTTAATGGCCGCGTCGGTCTGGATGAAGTTTTCAAAGACGTTGATGCCCAGCTGGTTGCGCCCGAGCGCGCTGATGATGCCGCTGGTCACCGTTTGGCCGACGCCGAAAGGGTTGCCGATGGCCAGCACCTGATCGCCGATGTCCAGCTCGTCGGAATTGCCCAGCACGATCACCGGCAGCTTGTCCAGTTCGATCTTGAGCACTGCCAGATCGGTTTCTGGATCGGTGCCTATGACGCGGGCCCTGGCTTTGCGCTGGTCGTTGAGGCTGACCTCGATGTTGTCCGCGCCTTCAATCACGTGGTTGTTGGTCAGGATGTAGCCGCTGGCGCTGACGATGACGCCGCTGCCCAGTCCGACCTGCGGCTCGCCCGAGCCCTGGTCACCAAAGAAAAAACGGAACCATGGGTCTTCGGTCTGCGGATTGCGGGCGCCCGCCTTGTTGGCCGTGATGCTGACCACAGCCGCCGAGGCGGCCTTGGCCGCTGCGCGAAAGCTGCCAGCCGCACCGCCCTTGGCGCTGCCTGGCGCAGCCTCAATCACAGCCACGGTGCCTCCCGGGCCGCCCGATGTCAGCCAATCGGGCTTGAGGGTGAGCACGATGAAATATGCTGCTAGCAGCACGGTGACAGATTGGGAAAACAGCAGCCAGAATTTGCGCATGAGAAAAGCTCGGCGAAGTGCGGTGCTCAGAAATTGATGCCCGCAGGCCGATTTTCAACCAGGATGCCGCCGCTTTCTGCGCCCGGCCAGGGCGGGATAATGGTCTCATGAGCTTTACAGATCCCTCTGATATGCGTCGGGCTGGCCGCTCGTCGGTCGCACGCTCTGTCCTTACCGAGCGGCTTAGCCGCTTGCTTGAGCCTGAGCGATTTAAGGATTACGGTCCCAATGGGCTGCAGGTCGAGGGGCGCCCGCAGGTGCAAAAGATTGTTTCGGGGGTGACGGCCAGTCTGGCCCTGATTGAAGCAGCGGTGCAGCGCGGTGCTGACGCGATCCTGGTGCACCACGGGCTGTTTTGGCGCGGGCAGGACGGCCGGGTCACCGGTTGGATGAAGCAGCGCCTGGCCCTGTTGCTGGCCCATGACATCAACCTGTTTGCCTATCATCTGCCGCTCGATGCCCACCCCGAGCTGGGTAACAACGCTCAGCTGGGCCTGCGTCTGGGCCTGCAGGCCTTTGAGGGCGATGCGGGGCGTTTTGGCGAGACCGGCCTGGGCTTTCTGGGCACGCGCAGCGACGGCTCAGCGTTCGAGTCGCCGCAGGCGCTAGCGCGCCATGTCGAGCTGGCCCTGGGCCGGCCGGTCACCTTGGTGGCCGGCGGCCAGGCTGGGCCGCGCACCATAGGCTGGTGCAGCGGCGGCGCGCAGTCTTACTTCGAGGCAGCAATCGCCGCCGGCGCGCAGGCCTTCATCACGGGAGAAATTTCGGAACCTCAGGCCCACTTGGCGCGCGAGACCGGCGTCAGCTTCATCGCCTGCGGTCATCATGCGTCCGAGCGCTACGGCGCGCCCGCCGTGGCCGCCCATCTGGCGGCCGAGCTGGGTCTGGCGCATGAGTTCGTCGACATCGACAACCCCGCATGAAACCTGTCGTCATCAGCATGGGCGATGCGGCCGGCGTCGGACCCGAAATCATCCTCAAGGGCTTGGGCATGGCACCGGCTGAGGCTGCCGGCTGCGTGGTGTTTGGCGACGTGCGGGCTCTGCGTCGCGCCAAGGCCTTGCCCGGCGTAGCTGAGTTGCCACTGGCCCTGGCCGAGCTGGACATGCTCGAGCAGGCCGCGCAATTGCCGCCGCGCTGCCTGGGGGTGGTGCAAGCCTGTGATCTGCCCGATTTGCCAGCCTGGGGACGCATCAGCGCTGCAGCCGGCCATGCGGCTGGTCAGTGCATCAGCGCAGGCGCCCGCGCCGTCTTGCAGGGGCGGGCCAGCGCCTTGGTGACCGCGCCCATCCACAAAGAGGCGATGGCCGCGGCAGGGCTGCCCTGGTCGGCCTTTCCCGGTCATACTGAGCTGCTGCAGCACGAGGCGGCGCAGTATTTGGGCCGCCCTGTGCAGGATCTGCCAGTGCGCATGATGCTGGCCAATCCCGAGTTGCGTACTGTGCTGGTGAGCATTCATGTGTCGCTGCGGCAGGCGCTCGAACTGGTCAGCACCGAGCGGGTGCTGCAGACCCTGGAGATCACCCATGCGGCACTTTCGCGGGCCTTGGGGCGGGCGCCGCGCATGGCCGTTGCCGGGCTTAACCCGCATGCCGGCGAAGGCGGACTGTTCGGGCGCGAAGAAATCGAAGTCATTGCGCCAGCGATTGCCGCGGCCTGCGCGCGCGGGCTGGACGTGAGCGGCCCGCATGCGCCCGATACGGTCTTCATGCGTGCACGCGCTGGGCAGTTTGATGTGGTGATTGCCATGTACCACGACCAGGGCTTGATTCCGGTGAAATACCTGGGCTTAGAGCAGGGCGTCAATGTCACCCTGGGCCTGCCGCTGCTGCGCACCAGCCCCGACCACGGCACGGCTTTCGACATTGCTGGCAGCGGCCGGGCCGATTCGGCTAGCTTCATGGCCGCCTTGCAGCTGGCGCGCCAGTGGAGCGCCAGTGCGGCCTGAACCGCGCCGCGCTCAGCACGGTGCGTGCAGCTTCAGCGCTGCGGACCGGATTGCAGGCTGTCGCGGATCTGCCGCAGCAACTGCACTTCTTCAGGCACCACCACTTCAGGCGCGGGCACGGGCGCCTGTTCGGCGGCCTGCTGGCGCTTGAGCCGATTGATCTGCCGGATCATCAGAAAAATCACCGCAGCCAGGATCAGGAAGTTCACAGTAACTGTCAAAAACTGCCCGTAAGCCAGAACTGGAACGCCTGCCTTGCGCAGTGCATCCAGCGTGCGTGCCGTCCCTTCGGGCACCGAGCCCAAGATGACGAAGAGGTTGGAAAAATCGATCTTGCCAAACACCATGGACACCATCGGCATGATCAGATCGCCCACCATGGATTCGACCAACTTGCCAAAGGCCGCGCCGATGATCACGCCAACAGCCAAGTCGACCACATTGCCCTTGAGGGCAAATTCCTTGAATTCGCGAAGAATAGACATGAGAAAACCGATCGAAGTGAAAAGAGTCCCTTTGTATTACAAACAGCTCTGTGAGGTCAAGCGCGGCAGTGGCCAAGGACATGATTGCCTCCGCTACAATCCAGGGTTGACCCCAATACGCCTTCAGCGCGCGAGTTCCTAAGGACTTTCATGACCCAAAGCAGCCAAGCCAGCGCGGCGCCCGCACCCGGGCCGCTAGACCCTACGAAAAGAAATTGGATTCTGACCACCGCCGCTGTAGGTGGTGCCGGTGCCGCTGCGGTGGCCGTCCCCTTTGTGAGCACCTTTCAGCCTTCGGAGCGTGCCAAGGCGGCCGGTGCTGCGGTCGAAGTGGATATCGCGGCGCTCAAGCCGGGCGAGAAGGTCACGGTCGAATGGCGCGGCAAGCCGGTCTGGATCATCAAGCGCACCCCCGAGCAACTCGAGAGCCTGAAAAAACTTGAAGGCCAACTTGCTGACCCTAAATCTGAGCGCAACCCTGCCGACCTGACTCCGGCCTATGCGCGCAACGGCAATCGCTCGATCAAGCCGGACGTGCTGGTCGCTGTGGGCATTTGCTCGCATTTGGGATGCTCCCCCATCGATAAGTTCCAGACGGGAGCCCAGCCTTCCCTGCCAGACGACTGGAGCGGCGGCTTTTTGTGCCCCTGCCATGGCTCGACCTTCGACCTGGCCGGCCGTGTGTTCAAGAACAAGCCGGCGCCGGACAATCTGGAGGTGCCGCCGCACATGTATCTGTCTGACACCCGCTTGCTGATTGGCGAAGACAAAAAGGCCTGATGCCCCTTCGGGCCGAACAGGCCCGGTCAACGGAATAGGAATACCAACATGGCAGACTTCAAAGAAATTTCCGCCGACGCGCCGGCTGGCGCCAAGCTCCTGAACTGGGTGGACAACCGGTTTCCGGCCTCCAAGATGTTCAAGGAGCATCTGAGCGAGTACTACGCGCCTAAGAACCTGAATATCTGGTACGTGTTCGGAGCACTTTCGCTGCTGGTGCTGGTGATTCAGATCGTCACCGGTATTTTCCTGACGATGAATTACAAGCCCGACGCTGCGCTGGCTTTTGGTTCGGTCGAGTACATCATGCGCGATGTGTCCTGGGGCTGGCTGATCCGCTACATGCATTCGACCGGCGCATCGGCGTTTTTCATCGTGGTCTACCTGCACATGTTCCGCGGCTTGATCTACGGCAGCTACCGCAAGCCGCGCGAGCTGGTCTGGGTCTTCGGTTGTGCGATTTTCCTGACCCTGATGGCCGAAGCGTTCATGGGCTACCTGCTGCCTTGGGGCCAGATGAGCTACTGGGGCGCCCAGGTGATCGTGAACCTGTTTGCCGCCATTCCTTTCGTCGGCCCCGACCTGGCGCTGTTGATCCGCGGAGACTATGTGGTCGGCGACGCCACCCTCAACCGCTTTTTTGCCTTCCATGTGATCGCCGTGCCCCTGGTGCTGCTCGGTCTGGTGGTGGCGCACATCATTGCGCTGCATGAAGTGGGCTCGAACAATCCCGATGGTGTTGAAATCAAGGCCAAGAGGGACGCCAGCGGCAAACCGCTCGACGGCATTGCCTTCCACCCTTTCTACACCGTGCACGACATCTTCGCCGTGAGCGTCTTCCTGCTGGTGTTCTCGGCTGTGGTTTTCTTCGCCCCCGAGGCGGGCGGCTACTTCTTGGAGTACAACAATTTCATCCCAGCGGACCCGCTCAAGACGCCTTCGCACATTGCCCCGGTGTGGTACTTCACGCCCTACTACTCGATGCTGCGCGCCATCACCACCGAGATGATGTACGTGTTGGTGCTGTGCGTGGCCCTTGCCGCTGTTTTGGCTGTCACGAAAGGTGGCCTCAACAGTCTGTTCAAGGGCGTGGTGGCCGTCGGAGCGGTGTTGCTGTGCCTGGTCATGCTCAACATCGACGCTAAATTCTGGGGCGTGGTGGTGATGGGTGGTGCGGTGATCATCCTGTTTTTCCTGCCCTGGCTGGACAACAGCCCGGTCAAGTCGATACGCCACCGCCCGAGTTGGAACAAGTGGCTCTATGCCTTGTTCGTGGTCAACTTCCTGGTGCTCGGCTATCTGGGTATCAAGCCGCCGTCGCCGATCAATGAGCGGGTGTCTCAGCTTGGCACGCTGTTCTATTTCGGGTTCTTCCTGCTGATGCCTTGGTGGAGCCGTCTGGGCAGCTTCAAGCCTGTGCCTGATCGAGTGACTTTTACTGCCCACTGAGCGCTCCGGAGCCCTTTGCTATGAAACAAATCAAAAAATTGGTCCTGGGTTTTCTGGCCAGTGTGTTTATCTCTGGGGTTCAGGCAGCCGGCGGCGGCATCGCCTGGGACCGTGCGCCTGACCGTACCAATGACTTCGCAGCGCTGCAAAACGGCGCCAAGCTGTTCGTCAATTACTGCCTGAACTGCCATTCGGCTGCCTTCATGCGCTACAACCGCCTGACCGATATCGGCCTGACGGAAAAGCAAATCAAGGACAACCTCCTGTTCGCCACCGACAAGGTCGGTGAGACCATGAAGGCTGCAATCGATCCCAAGCAGGCCAAGGCCTGGTTTGGCGGTAACCCGCCCGACCTGACCTTGATTGCACGCTCGCGCGCGGCCGCCGGTCAAGGCAGCGGCGCCGACTATCTGTACACTTATCTGCGCACTTACTACCGTGACGATACCAAGGCTACGGGCTGGAACAATCTGGCCTTCCCGAATGTCGGCATGCCCCATGTCTTGTGGGAGCTGCAGGGCGAGCGCCAGCCGGTGTTTCAAAAAGTCATGAGCCATGGTCAGGAGGTCGAGGTCTTTAGCGGCTGGAAGCAGATCACCCCTGGCACCCTATCGGCCCGCGAATTCGACTCTGAGATAGCCGACCTGGTGTCCTATCTGCAGTGGATGGCCGAGCCGGTGCGAAACACCCGGGTGCGCGTGGGTGCATGGGTGCTGCTGTTCCTGGGCCTTTTCATCATTGTGGCCTGGCGCCTCAATGCCGCCTACTGGAAAGACATCAAGTAATCAATGAGGCCTGGCGCTGGCGCTAGGTGCCATCGGGAGTGGTAGTCGCGCAGGGTCTTCCTGCTACCGGCTTCCACTCCTTCGTTATCTAGGAGACCCCCTGTCATGATGGTTTTGTACTCTGGTACCACCTGCCCCTTTTCCCACCGCTGCCGCTTTGTCCTGTTTGAAAAAGGCATGGACTTCGAGATCCGCGATGTGGACCTCTACAACAAGCCCGAAGACATCAACGTCATGAATCCCTATGGCCAGGTGCCCATCCTGGTCGAGCGCGATCTCATACTGTATGAGTCCAACATCATCAACGAATACATTGACGAGCGCTTCCCGCATCCGCAGTTGATGCCGGGCGATCCGGTCGATCGGGCTCGGGTGCGCCTGTTCCTGCTCAATTTCGAAAAAGAGCTCTTCGTCCATGTCAGCACGCTGGAATCGCGCGCTTCCAAGGGCAATGACAAGGCTCTGGAAAAGGCCCGCGCCCATATCCGTGACCGCCTGACCCAGTTGGCCCCAGTGTTCCTGAAAAACAAGTTCATGCTCGGCGAGACTTTCTCGATGCTCGACGTAGCCATTGCGCCCTTGCTTTGGCGCATGGACTACTACGGCATCGACCTGTCCAAGAATGCAGCGCCCTTGCTCAAGTATGCCGAGCGCATCTTCTCGCGGCCGGCCTACATTGAAGCGCTGACGCCGTCTGAAAAAGTCATGCGCAAGTAAAGCGGAGGCCGCTTGACTGAGCTGATGAAGGGGCCCGAGCCGGGCTCCACCCGCCCCTACCTGATTCGCGCCCTTTACGAATGGTGTACCGACAATGGCTTGACGCCTTACGTGGCGGTTCAGGTTGACGAGTCGGTGCAGGTGCCGCGTGAGTTCGTTAAGAACAACGAGATCGTGCTCAACATCAGCTTTGATGCGACCAGCTCGCTCAAGCTGGGTGATGAATTCATCGAATTTAAGGCCCGCTTTGGAGGCTTGGCGCGCGAGATCGTGGTACCCATCCAGCGGGTGATTGCGATCTACGCGCGCGAAAACGGCCAGGGCATGGCCTTCCCCTCCGCGCCAGCGCCGGTCAGTGCCGGCCCCCTGGCTTTTCCTGCTGCCGAGGCGGGTTCTGCTCTGGCTCTGGCAGCCGCAACACCTGCGGGCGAGCCTAAACTCAGCCCGATTTCCTCCGACGCCGGCTCCGACGCCGGCTCCGACGACCCTCCGCCGCCGAAACCGACGCCCGGTGCGCGGCCGGCGCTCAAACGCATCAAGTGAGCGACGCCCTGAAGTACACTCGAAGTCATCAGCCGGCTTAGCTCAGTTGGTAGAGCAACCGCCTTGTAAGCGGTAGGTCATCAGTTCGAATCCGATAGCCGGCACCATTTGATGGTTTGAGGGTCTCCAGGGTTGCATACCTGGGGGCCTTTTTCATTGGGGAAGCGCGTCAGGCCAAGCTGCTCGATATCAGCCGTTGCGCGGCCCACCAGCGCCGCCGACGGACCGAGCTGGCCTAACGGCTGCCGTGTGTGCGAGTTCGAACGGGATCCCGCCACGGGGCAGGTTCAGGTGATCGCTTGCGCCTCCATGAACGCCGTGGGTCGGGTGGTCAATCCCACCATCGTGCGCGGCCAGCTGGACGGTGGTGTGGCCCAGGGTCTGGCCCAGGCCCTGGGCGAAACCGTTGTCCATGACCCCGATTCAGCCCAGCTACTCACAGGCAGCCTGATGGACGATGCCCGGGCCCGTGCAGGCCAGCCCGAGTTATGCAGCCGCCTGCAGCGACTATTGACGCCCGCTCGGATGTGGGAGCTGCTCAGGGGCTGAGTGCGCCCCGCGCGCAGGCGGGCTCCCCCAACGACCTGCCGCGCTGCAGCTGGTCAGGCCGCCGCAGCGTTGGCGGCGTGGGCGCCGCCCAGGAAGAGTCGCTCCATGGTGGGGTCGGCCAAGATCTCGCAGGCCGGGCGGTGCAGCACCAGGCGCCCAGACTCCAGCGCGATCGCATCGTCGGAGCAAGCCAAGGCGCTCTTGACGTTCTGCTCCACCATCAACACCGTGGTGCCTTGGTCGGCCAGCTTGCGCAGCAGCTTGAATACGTCTTTGACCACGATGGGCGACAGGCCGATGGACGGCTCATCGATCAGCAGGACCTTGGGCCGCAGCAGCAGCGCGCGTCCGATCTCCAGCTGCTTTTGTTCGCCACCTGAGAGGGAGGCGGCGCGCGAGTGGATGCGCTCCTTCACGCGGGGGAAAAACTCCAGCACCTCCGGAATGCGCTCGTGCGTGGTCTTCATGCCCAGCGTGATGCCGCCCAGCTCCAGGTTCTCATAGACCGACAGCTGCCCGAACAGATTGCGACCCTGGGGCACAAAGGCAATGCCCTGCGCCAGGAGCGACTTCTGGGTCGAGCCGCTGATGTCCTGGCCATTGAGGCGCACCCGTCCCTGGCGGGGCTTGAGCAGGCCAAACAGGGTCTTGAGTACCGTGGACTTGCCCGCGCCGTTGGGCCCGATCAGCAAGGTGATGGAGCCGGTACGGACCTGAAAGGAGAGGTTGTTGAGGATCATGAAGTCGCGGTAGCCCGCAACCACATCCTCGAATTCGATGCATGGAACAGTGGCGTTCATCTCAGTTCCCCAGATAGGCGTCGAGTACGCGCTTGTTGCTACGGATTTCGGCGGGCGTGCCGATGGCGAGCACCTCGCCTTCGACCATGACCATGATGCGGTGGCACAGATCCATCACAAACTCCATGTTGTGCTCGATCACCACGAAGCTGCCGCCCCGGCTCTGGTTGAGCTCCTTGAGCAGGCGGCTGATGCCGCCCACCAAAGAGGGGTTGACGCCCGCGCAAGGTTCGTCGAGCAGCACCAGGTCTGGCTCGCTCATGAAGGCCATGGCGATGTCCACCAGCTTCTGCTGGCCGTAGCTCAGCTCGCCCGCTTTCTTGTCGGCCACGTGACGGATGTGGAACTGATCGATCAGCGCATCGGCCTTGTCGCCCAGATCGGAGTCCGAGGGCGCAAACATGCGGCTGAACATGCTGCCCTTGTGCTCCTGGGCGGCCACGATCAGGTTGTCCCGCACGGTCATCTTGCCGAAGACCTGTAGGGTCTGGAAGGTGCGGCCCACGCCGCGGCGATTGAGCTGCAGCGGACCGAGCCGCGTGACGTCCTTGCCGTTAAGTTCGATGCGACCGCTGTCGGGTGGTATTTGCCCGAGCATGCTGTTGAACAGGGTAGTCTTTCCCGAGCCGTTGGGCCCGATCACACCGAAGATCTCGCCAGGGCGCACCTCGAAGGAGACACCGCCCACCGCTTGAATCGCACCGTAAGCCTTGCGGATGTCGGTGACCTTGAGCACGGGCGCACCGTCTGGCCGCTGATGGGAATGCAGACTCATGCCTTGGCTCCTTGGACGGCAGAGCCGGCAGAAGCGCGCGCCGCCGAGGCTTCGCGCGAGGCGCGGCGTGCGCGGATGCGGTCAGGGATGGACAGCAGCCCATCGGGCAGCCAGATCATCAGCAGCACCACGGCCGAGCCAAAGACAAAGAGGTACCAGGCCTGCGCAAAGCGCAACCATTCCGGCAGCACCACGCCGACCGCAGACCCCAGCACCGGCCCGAAGAAGTAGCCGGGCCCGCCGACCACCACCATCAGGTACATCATGATGGAGGCGCCCACCGTGAAGGGTGCCGGGTCGATGAACTGCACCTGCGAGGCATACAGGCCGCCAGCGATGCCCGCGTAGGCGGCACCGATGGCAAAGCTCAGCAGGGTATAGCCGCGCGTGTCCACACCCAGGCTCTCGGCGCGGATGGGGTTGTCGCGCAGTGCCGTGAAGGCCTTGCCCCAGGGCGAGCGCAGCAGGAACCACAGAAGGGTCGCCAGCACCACCGTGAAAGCCAGCACCAGGTGGTAGTAGGCGAGGTTGCCATCAAAGCTGATGCCGCCCAAGGAGGGGCGGGCAATGTTGTTGATGCCAAAGGTGCCACCGGTCAGCCACTCTTCGTTGCGCATGACCAGCCACATCGCGGTGTTGAAGCCCAAGGTCGCAAAGGCCAGGTAAATGGTCTGCACCCGCAGGGCCGGAAAGCCCAGGGCCAGGCCGACCATGAAGCAGATGAGCGCGCCGGTGGGCAGAGCCAGCCAGAAGCTCAGGCCCGCCTTGAGCATGATGGCCACGGTGTAGGCGCCAATACCGAAGAACGCTGCATGGCCCAGCGATTTTTGGCCCGCATAGCCCACCGTCAGGTTCAGGCCCATGGTGGCGATGATGAAGACCAGCCAGGTGGTGAAGATGTGGATGCCGTAGTTCTTGAGAAAGCCAGGCACCACGATGAGTGCGGCCAGCAGCAGCAGCGCCAGAAGAAGATGCAGCTTTTTCATACCTTGCGCTCCACTTTCTTGCCCAGCAGACCCTGAGGCTTGAACAGGATCACGATCATGAACAGCACCAGCGCCACCGCATCCTTGTAGGCCGACGAGATGTAAGCGGCGGCCAGGTTCTCACTCACACCCACGATCAGGCCGCCCAGCAGCGCACCGCGTGAGTTGTTGAAGCCACCGATGATGGCTGCAAAGAAGGCCTTGGTACCCAGGCCCTCGCCCATGTCGAACTTGGCCAGATAGGTGGGCGTGACCAGCAGGGCCGCGGCTGCAGCCAGCGCTGCGTTGATGGCGAAGGTGTAGAAGATCATGCGCGGCACGTTGATGCCCAGCACCGAAGCGCTTTCGGTGTTTTGGGCCACGGCCTGCATGGCACGGCCGGTGACGGTGCGGCTGAGGAAGCTCTGCACGGCTACCACCAGCGCCAGGGCCAGCACGAAGGTTCCGATGTCGCTGCCGGAGACGGTGACGCCAGCAATCTCGTAGATCTTGTCTGGAAATACCTGCGGGAAAGGCTGGGGCTCGGCGCTGTAGCCGGCGCGCACGCCGTTGCGCAGCGCAATCGACAGCCCGATGGTGGCCACCACGATGGGCATCATGCCGAATTTGAACAGCGGGTCGACGATGCCCCGCTTGAACATCCAGCCCAGCACCAGCACCGACAACGACACGCTGACTGGGAAGGCGATCGACAGCGGTACACCCGAATGGAGCATCACCACCATCATGAAGGCCGGCAGCATCACGAACTCGCCCTGTGCGAAGTTGATGGTGCCCGAGGCCTGCCACAGCAATGTAAAGCCCAGGGCCACCAGGGCGTAGATGCTGCCCGTGGCCATGCCACTGAAAAAGAGTTGGAGGAAATCGGTCATGGAAGCATTCCCGCGAGGGCATGCACCGCATGCCCAGGTTCAAAAAAGGCGGACCCTCGCGGGTCCGCCCTCATGCCGTTGCGACGGATTAACGCTTGACCAGGCCAGCTGGCGGCAGCGTGGCGACCACTTCGGCGCGGCCGTTCTTGACTTCCACCAGGAAGCTCTCGCGGTCGAGGTCGCCCTTGTCGTCAAAGCAGACGTCCAGCAGGATGCCAGGATGCTGCTTGGCGCTAAAGCAGCTGTTGCGCAGCGCTGCAGCAGTGGCCTTGCGGTCCAGCCGGCCAGCTTTCTCGATGGCGGCCTTGAGCACGTACACACCGGTGTAGCCTTTGATGCCGTTGTGGTCGGAGTCCGACTTATATTCGGCCTTGTACTTGACGCCGAAGGCCTTGATCTGGGGCGCGTCGATGGTCAGCCCCACGTGCGCCTGGGCGCCGTTGGCAGCCTCGCCAGCCAGCTCAATGACCTTCTGGCCGGTCAACGTGGTCTCGCCAATGATCAGCTTGCGCACACCTTGCTTGCGCAGCTCGCGCAGGGCCCGCGCCGACTCTTCCTCGTTGGTGTAAACAAAGATGGCGTCGGCATCGGTCTGCTTGGCACGCAGCACGGCGGCCGAGAAGTCCACCTGGCCAGCGTCCGTAGAGATGTCGGCCACGATGCGGGTGCCGCTGCCCTCGAGCAGCTTGGTCAGCGTGTCACGGCCGCCCTTGCCGAAGTCATTGTTCACGTAGATCACCGCCACCGTCTTGGCTTTGCTGCGGATGAAGGTGGCCAGCTTGGGGAAGGAGATGGTCTGGCCGAAGGCGGTGCGGAACACGTAGGGGTTGCCTTGCTGCGTGACGGCGGCGGCCTCACCACCGGTGAAGTTGGGCACTTCGCCGCGGCGCGACTCGGCCATGGACACCATGATGGAGCCCGAGTAGACGGGGCCGAAGATGGCGAACACGTCGTTGTCCACGGCTTTTTGGGTCAGGCCCTTTGCCACGCCCGGGTTGGTCTGGGTGTCTTCGTTGGTGACGCTGATGCGTCGGCCCAGGATGCCACCGGCGGCGTTGATTTCCTTGACGGCCAGTTCCACGCCGTTCTTGAACAGCGTGCCTGCCGTGGTGCCGGGGCCCGACAGCTCGACAATGTTGGCGATCTTGATGTCCTGTGCCTGGGCCAGGCCGGCCGTGGCCAGCACCGTGGCCAGAGCGATGGTTTTAAGGGTGTATTTCACGGTTGTCTCCTCAAGGGTCAAAGGCAGGCCGGGTAAGCGGCACGGGGGTGGAAAAAGCGCAATTTCTGTCGGTGTCCAGCAGCGAATCAATGTAGGGGATCAGGATCTCTGTGGTGGGCGTACTGATGGCGTACTGGTTCGATGATCATTCACTGATGAGCGATCATCGAACGCTTCATGGGTTTCCCCTAGGGCATGCTGGACCGCCACATGCGCGAACACAAGGCCCGGGCCGATGGTGATGCCGGGCGCCGGGTAGGTGCCGCCCATGATGGAGTGCATGTCGTTGCCCACGGCATACAGGCCCGGGATCGCTTGTCCCTTGGCGTCCAGTACCTGGGCCTGCGCGTCGGTGGCCAGGCCCTGAGCCGCGCCGATGTCACCGGGGTAGAGCCGCACGGCATAAAAAGGTGCCTCTTTGAGCTCGCCGATGTTGGGGTTCGGTCCGCCCAGGCTGGCGTCACCGATGTTGTGTTGGTAGGCCGTCTCGCCGCGGCGGAAGCTCGGGTCCACGCCGGACTGGGCCGCCGCGTTGATTTGCGCCACCGAACGCTGCAGACCCTGCGGGTCCACACCCAGCTTTGTGGCCAGCTCCTCGAGGGTGGCGCCTTGCACCAGGTAGCCATCGGCCAGAAAGGGGGCCAGGCCCTTGCCGCCGGGCCGCACCATGCCCATGCCGTAGCGACGCAGGGCGGCGGCATCGGCCACCAGGTAGGCCGGAATGGCCGGGCTGCGTGCGTGCGCCGCCTGCATGGCCAGGCCGAACAGGTGGTAGGACGTGCTCTCGTTGACGAATCGTTCACCCGCCTGGTTGACGGTGAGCATGCCGGGCTTGGCCCGGTCCAGCACGAAGTGGGGGAACACCGCGGCGCTGCCATCGGGCCGCTGGCGCAGTGAGACCGGCGCCCAGAAAGCGGGGCTGAGCGCGCCCTGTCCATCCACGGCGCCCACGCGCCTGGCGGCGGCCTGCGCCTGGCCGGTGTGCCCGGGGCCCGCAGGGCACCAGGCTTCGGGCACGCCAGGCAGGCGCTGGGCCCGCAGCGCGGGGTCGCGGTTGAAGCCACCCGATGCCAGCACCAGACCGCGCTCCACCTGCACCCGCACACTGCCTGCGGGGCTGCCGAGCCGCACGCTGCTGATGCGGCCGCCGGGCTCCCGGGCGATGTCTTCGAGCGAGGCGTTCAGCGCCAGCGTGACCCGCTCATGCCCGGCCAGCGAATGCAGCAGCCGCGCCACCAGGGCGTTGCCCATCACCAGGCGCGTGCCGCGGCCGTGCCGCAGCCTGTCAATTGCATAGCGGGCGATCAGCTTGAAGGCGTGCTTGAACGAGGTCCATGAACGGGTGAGCGCCAGCAGGTGTGGGATGTCGTAGCGGTCGATCATCATGCCGCCGAGCACCGTGAACTCCGGGATGGGCGGACGCACCAGGCTCAGCAGCGGGCCGAGCAGGCGGCCATCGAAGGGCAGGGGCTCCAGCGC
>JAIXOM010000038.1 GCA_027486755.1 Comamonadaceae bacterium
CAAGCGCTTGAGCTTATTGTTCTCTTCCTCAAGCTGCCTGAGTCGGCGTAGCTCAGACGGTCCGAGTCCACCGTACTTTTGACGCCACTTGTAGAAAGTCGCATCGCTGATGCCCATCTTGCGGCAGATCTCATCGACCTTCGTACCCAGTTCCGCTTGCTTGAGGGCAAATGCAATTTGCTCCTCCGCAAACCTGCTCTTCTTCACGACATGCCCCTTGTTCCATAGGGTGAAAAATCATGCCGGATTTTTCTACTTTTGAGTGGCTCCGATTTCTGGGGTAGGGTCACGGCGACGGTGCGTTCGGGCGGCAGGCTACAGAAGGGGCAGCTCATGCTTGGCGATTCTGTGGGGCGGGCCATGGGATTTGATGGGTTTGTGTCAAGGGCTTGCCCACCGATCAAGCACACCCCCCACATACCCCTTGCCCAGCTGATGCCCCGCCCCCGGCACCACGGTGCAGCCCATGCCCAGCAGCCGCGCCATGCGCATAACGCTCTCTGGCCCGCTTTGCCAGTCTTGCTCGCCCACGTGTAGCTCGCAGTTCAAAGGCGCGTTGAAGTTGCCGGCCTCTACCCGCTCGCGCAGCAGCTCGGCATGGGGCGGCACAAAGTGGGTGCCGCCGGCCTGGTCGGCAAACGCGCCGACGATGGGTGACAGCAGCAGCACCTGGCCGGGGTATGCAGGCAGCTGGGCCTGGGCATGAAGAAAGAGGTATGCCCCGAAGGAGACGGCCACCACGCGAGCCTGCGGGTGCCAGAAGTGTTGCTGCAAGTCTTGGGCAATGGTGTGGACTTGGTCGGCAAAGGGCAGGTCGCGGAAGGCGCCTGTGGTTTCGCGGCCGGTCACGTCCCAGCCGCGGCTGCGCAGGCCTTCGCCCAGGCCGGTGGCCAGGTGGCCGCCCCGGCCGGGGAGGTAGTAGACCAGGCGGGTGCTGGGGGTGGCGCTCTGGGGGGTCATGGGTGGGTCAAGTAATTTCTCGCAGGTCGTAGCTCAGATTTTGCGACTTGCAGCTTGGACAAAAGACTACCTTGTCGCGCTCTAGCGGGCCGCCGCAGTCGCAAACCAGGGCGCGCTCGTACTGTCTGGCCCGCCCTCGCCCGCTGGCGTTGACCGAATGGAATTTGCCGCACCACTGGCACTGAAAACCCGAAACGGCGCTGTCTATGCCGTGAATGAAAGAAGTCACGTCTTCCTTGTAATTGCAGTCCTTACAGGTGATGGTGCCGCACCCGCCCATGTAGCAGTACCTAAGCCCTTTGGATTTTTCAGCGAGGTCTTTCTCTAAAGCGCTGGCGAGGCGGCGGTCTTTCATGATGCCGTAAATGAAAATCGGCCACAACAAGATGAAGGCCACCGTAAGCACGACCCTGAACCCAAAGAGCTTGCGCTCTGAAGGCTGCTCCCTTTGCATGACGGCGTTGGTCAGCGGCGTGCCGCGCGCACGCGTGATTTCTTTGGCGATGTCTTGCCCACCTGGCCCCAGGGTGCCCAGCAAGAGCCCTAAGAACAAGTACGCAAGGGTTGATAGGGCGAGCGCGTCGTTCATACGCTGGCCACCGAGCAGCCCCAGGAGCTGACTTTAAAGCTGCAAGCCTTTTCGGGTGGCTTGCCCTCGGCAAGGTCGCGCACCAGCCCGAGCAGGTTAACCTCGCGCCCGCGCGCCTCGGTCTCCAGGCTGGCGTCGACCCAGAAATTAAGTGCCTGGCCTTGCCGGTTCATCTGGGCGATTTGCAGGACTTCTGCTTGCGCCAGTTTCAGCGCAGCCTCAATAGCGGCCGGGGCCTGGAGGGTTTCGGTGGTGTACGGCGGGCGTATGTGCAACTGGTTTTGCCAGTCCTCACCCGGATAGAAGCCCACACGCAGGTGGCCATGAAAGCGCCAGCCTTCAGGGGGCGGGTCCATCCAGAACAGGGTGGGCTCTTTGTGAAAAACCCAGGAGCCGGTGAGCATGTAGCCGTACAAGGTATGCCGGTCCGTGGCGCCGCGGCCCAGGTTGAATGAGCGGTTGGCCGAGGTGTTGTCTGCCGCCTGCTCAAAAGACAGGCTGTACATCTGCTGCTCGGACAAGGGGTAGTTCATGGGTGGGGGCTAGGCTTGGCTGCGGCTGTGGGCTGGACTGATGTTTGCGCACGGCGGGCTCAAAGGCTGAGCTTGGTGGCTGGGGATTCATCCAGCAGGGGCTACAAAGCGCCCTGGCTGGGCGGGTGCTCTGCCGGCCTGATGTCATTGACCGCGCCAAAACTGCTGGCCCATAGAATAATTTGGGATTCAATTTTCATGGGCTGCGGGGCTGGCCAAAGAGCAAAAGCCCGCAAGGCAACGATGCGTCAACGTGTACCGACCCACCCTGGGGCCCTGCTCCGGGAAGATGTACTGCCCAGCCTGCCGGGCATGTCTGTGAGCGCCTTTGCTCGCAAGCTGGGTGTCTCTCGCCAGACCTTGCATGCCGTGCTGGCTGAGCGCAGTGGGGTGTCAGCCGAGATGGCGCTGCGCCTGGGAACGCTCCTGGGCAACGGAGCGCAGCTCTGGCTGGAGATGCAGACTCAGTTTGACCTGTGGCAGGCGCAAGCCAAGCTGCACGATGAACTGAGTCAGATGACGCGGCTTGAGCCGGTGGCCATGGGTTGACGCTGCGCACATCTCAATGCTCGGCCCAGCAAGAAGAGGTACACCCTAGGCGCGTTGGCGCCTATGTCCGGCGGCCGAGCAAGGCGGGGCCATCGTTTGCAGCGTCAAGGGCTCAGCAGCTTGAACTGCACGAGCGACCTTTCAAAGGCGTTGCAGCGGGCCAGTTCGGCGATGGTGTGGTCCAGGTCGTCGAAGCGGAAGGCTGCTGTCCAGCGGTGGATCTTTTGCATGGCGGCCATGAAAGCGGTGGCATTGCCCTGGCGGCTCAAGGCGCGCAGGCTGTCGAGGTATTCCTCGCGAAACAGGGTGGGTACGATGACGCGGCAGGCGCCGACGGCAGACAGTTCGCTGTTCATGACCAGGCGGGCCAGGCGACCGTTGCCGTCGGCGAAGGGGTGGACTTCGCTGACGATGAACATGGCCAGAAGCGCGCGAGCTGTGCCGGGCGGCACGCTGGGCAATAGTTTCGAGGCTTGCACCAAGGTGCCACGCACGCGATCGGGGCTGACGAATTCGGTATTGCCAGCACGGTTGGCCAGGAGCTTGAATTGGCCGGGGCCCACTTCGGGGCGCTCTTGCATTTGGTCGGCGTGGCGGGCGCGCAGTTGTTCCAGCACCGGTTCACCACTGGCCAGGGTTTGTAGTGCCCAACTGGGGTGCAAGGCCTGCCGATAAACACCCAGGATGTCGTGCGAATCTTTGGGGCGCTCGCCAATAGGCTGGCTTTGCAGGACGAAGGCGCGGGCGTGCTGCACGTCAAATTCGGTACCCTCGATGAAGTTACTGAAGTACGACTCCAAGAAGGCAAAGTGGGAGCGGGCTGTTTCGCTCAAGGCTACAGCGGCCGGCTGCGCCAGGGACGTGGCGCGCAGCTGAGCGGCCAAGTGCTCGAAAAGGGCCATGCGCTGCGCGTCGTAGGGCATGGGTGCCGTGCGGGCTCGGCCTTCTGGGGTGGTGAGGTGCCCGTCGCGGGTGCCCAGTATGCCGCCCACCAGCTCATCGAGCACTGCAAATTGCGCCTCCATACCCAGAGCCGGGGCAAGGCTGCGGGCTTGCTCGCGCAGCTGAGACAGGGCATCCTCGCCGCGGGCGTCGCAGGTTTCAATCAGGCGCTGCTCAACGGCCTGGCGGCCGACACTGCGGTGCCAGGGCCCCCGCGTGGGCTGAAGGTTTTCAAGCAGCAGCCGGGGCAAGGACGGAAAGTACAGTTCGCGCCCGAGCATGGGCGCATCGCCCGCTGCGGGGGACGGGCCTTTCCAGAGCATGACGGTCAAGCCCGGCAGTTGCACGCTTCGCTTGGAGCCGGAAGTCAGGTGGATGACCTGACTGCCCGTCGGACCATCGGGCTGCCCCCCTAACCAGGCGCTGCGATGACTGAGCAAGGCACCGGGGAACAAAGCGGCCAGTACCCGCAGCCGTTCACGGGCAATGAGCGAGGGCCAATCGGCTGGCGGCAGGGGGCTGGCCAAGCCGGTAGAAACGCGTTGCAGATTGCCGGCAGCGACGGCGCGTTGAACCGCGCGCTTTTGCGCAGCGTTGAGCTCGGCATAGAGCACCAGGGGACCCTGGGTAGGGTCCGCTGTCGCGATTTTTCGATGTAAAGGTCCTGTCACGGCACGCATTGTCGTGAATCTTATTCTTAATTCGCTTTTTTGTCGCGTTTTGTATTCATAAAAAATCCAGATGCCGCCGCCAGCGGCGGGCGCAGCCAGCGACCTGAGCGGGCCCGTCAGGGGAAGCTTGCCATGCCCAAGGTTCGCGCCGCTTTGCAAAGCCGAGTGTCGAAGCAGGCAAATTGAACCTCTTCGCCCGCCAGCTCTTGCAGGCTGCGGGCGGCGGCGAGTTGGACGCTGTCGCAAGCGCGCAGAGCAAAGGTGTCGGCGTAATCGCCGGCCAGCTCGACGATGGCTTGCGTGACTTCCACCACGGCATAGTGGGGCCAATCGGCGCGCAAGCGCTTGCGCACGGTTTCCAGCGTTTGAGCGTCGCTGGTGGACTCGCGGGCGCGCCTGGCTACGGCTGCCATCATCTCGGCCCAGGCGATGCGGCAGACCGCAACAAGCGCCGCCCTGCCCGCCAGCGCCCGCATTTCGCGGCTGGCATCCTCGGCGATGTAGAGCTTGACCAAGGCCGATGTGTGGCAAAACAGGATCAACGGCGGTCCTCCAGCACCATTTGGCTGACCGGCGCGCCGCGGGGCGACAGTTGCACCGGCGCGTTGTACCTGGGCTTGCCGCCGCCCCAGGACACGGCCCCCGTTGCAAGCAGCTGACGCAGCCCAGGCTCGACCTGCGCGGGTATGCCGACGATGCGGGCGATGGGCTTGTTGTGCGAGGTGACCTCGATCACCTCGCCCTGCTGCGCGCGGGCAAGCACACTCGATAGGCTGGCTTTGAGTTCGCGAACGGCAATGAACATGGGGGACTCCGGAAATGTAGTCACATTTTAGCCTCATCTATGCTGAATATGACCTCATCAACTTGACCCTGAATGAGCATTTCCAGCGACGGCCAAGAAGGCCCAAGTCAAGGAAGTTTGTGAGGGTTTGCGCAACTGGCGCGGGCTGGGGCCTTCAATGCGGATTGGGCAAGCATTCAGGGCCGAGTTACCGACCAAGACTGAACCGCAACGAAGCATTGGCCTGCGTCTCGGGGTCGGCTTGGAAGGCCCGCCACAGCTGCAGCCAGTGCTCCAGCTTGTCCTCGATCTTCATGGCCTTGGCCAGGCGGGCCAGCCGGCGGCGATCGAATGGGTCCAAGTCCAGCTCCAGCGGCGGCCGCTGCAGCCGGCTGCGGGGCGAGGCCCCCAGGTAGATCCAGTCCAGCAGCGCTTTTTCGGGGGTTGCTCTCGGATAGTCGAAGCGGTCGTCGAGCGCGTCCTCGGTTTTACACCCCAGACGGTCAGGCAGCAACAGGTGCGCCGGCATCGCAAAGAATTGGAACGGCCCGGCCTGGGTGTGCCGGTCTCTGAGCTGAGGGTTGCTCATTCCTGCGCTGAGCGGGATCACACAGGTGACGGTGTCGCCGAAGTTGTTCGTGACCCAGGCTTGCTCCAAAACCCAGGACAGGCTGGGCACTGAAAATTTGCGGACCCATTGGGCCGCCGCTGCCGGCTGCGCATCGGGCCGCCCCATGCGGTTGAGGTAGACGCCTTTGATGACCGCGCGCAGCTTCCCAGCCTGCACCATGGCTTGGAGCCAACGGTGGAAGGTGGCCAGCGAAGGACCACCGGGCCGACCGGCCTGTGCCATGGCCTGCACATTGGCTGTGGTCAGCACCGCCGGGCAAGCCTGGGCATCAAGCAGACGCCGCTCCAGGGCGATCTTCCAGCTCTCAAGGCTTGAGTCAGACATGGCCGCCCCTGGGTACGCTTGCCTGCACCGCAGCAGGCTGAAGTTCCTGTGCCTGGGCCTGTGTTGCTTTGAGCTTGAGGCTGACTGCTTGTTCGGCCCACTGGCCAACAGCCTGGGCCACCTCAAGGGTCATGGTCTCCCAACGCGACACATCGAGCTGAGCGCGTTGAGCCGGGGCGATGAAGGGCAGCAATTCCTGCTGCGCGAGCTCAAAGGTGGACAGAGTGAGCTTACTCAGCGCCTCTTGAGCAATCACCTGTAGTTCCTCAAGGCTCAACGCAGACAAGATCTGCGCGGGGTTTGCGCCCGTGCCCAAAAGGTCGTACAGGTCGAGCAAGTCTCGGGGCGCATTGCGGTTGGCAGACATGGCCGCAATGATCTTGGTGGCAGCCAGCATGTGAGGCTCATACACCTGAACGACAAAAGGCGCCATGGCATAGCGTGCAGGCGGCGAAACGGTTTGCTGGATCACATGCGGCCAGTCGGGCTCACTGCGACCGGACACCTCGACCTCAAAGCGAACAGACTTACCGCTGGCCAGCACACCGGCCAGACGCGCCCTGCAAGTGGTGTCTGTGTCTTTCGTGATGTCTACCTTGGGCGAGCGCAGGCCCGTCAAAGCTGCGGCGCTTTTGAGAGCCGAGTTGACTTGCCCCTTCAGGGCTGCCCGCGTCATGCCGGGGGAGCGGTCGAAGTCGATGTCTTTGGTTAAACGCATGCTCCCGACGGCACAGCGCATCGCCATGCCGCCCTTGAGCACCAAGCGCGAACCGGCACTGTGCGAGAGCTCGCGCGCCAGAACCAGTTGGGCGCGGTCAATCGCCCGCAGCGCTTCGTCAAAGCCTTTTTCAGTATGTTCGTATATCGTATGCATAACTCATTATATGAGACTTACATACGATATTAAAACGACAGATTTCGTCGATCCAGGCCCATCAAAGGCCGACGGCGGAGCATGCCGCAAAGCTTGGCGCCGTTGGGGGCTCGGGCGTCAGTCAGACTTCGCTGCGCTCGGCCACACGTGCAGGAGTCTTGCGAGCCGCTTTGCCAAGGGCGCTTTCAGCCCACTTGTTGAGGCTGGTGCCGCTTCTGGCTGCGGCCTTGATGGCAGCAGCATGAACCTCTGGGGCAATGCGCAGCATGACCTTGCCGCTGGCCGGCTTTTCTGGGGCTGACCCCAAGGCCTTGGACGCAGCCAAATAGTCGTCGATGGTCGAGTGAAAGTTGGACTCGAACTCTGCCACTGACTCACCGTGAAATGAAATGATGTCATCCACATCTTGGACGCGACCCACAATGATTTTGTCCACCACGTCGAAGACCATGCTCGCCGTATAGCCCTTATAGGTCATGAAATTGGTCATGGTTTGATCCCCATCCGTTCAATGAATTCACGTACTGCCAAGACGCGGTAGCGCAGTGCTTCCTTACCTGGGTGTGGCCGATGAAGCGTCATCTTGCGACCGCTGTACTCAAACGTGACGGATGACCCTGGACCTTCAACAGTCCTGCAGCCCGCTGCCTTGAGCATGGACTCTATCCGCGACCAATCTATGTTTCCATTGATTGGGTTGCTGAGCACTTTTTCTAGGGTTTTACGGTGGTTTCCGTTCACCGCCAAATGATATCAGTATCGAAAAAATTGCAATCACTAGAATGTCTCAAACCTGATGTCATCTGTCGCGATTTTTCGATGTAAATCCTTGGCATGGCGCAAAGCTTGGCGCCGTTTGGGGCGCGCGGGCTTCACGAAGCAGACCGCATTGCTTTGGGCCAGCGCTACTTCGGTCTTTATCCCCTCTCCCCCTGGGAGAGGGTTAGGGTGAGGGCAGCGCGTCTTGGCAAGGGGGCTGCAGTTGCATGAAAGCCCATGCCCTCACCCCAGCCCTCTCCCAGAGGGAGAGGGGGTAAGACGGCTTGCTCAGTGCCACCCTCCCAGGCAGAGGGAGTAAGACGGCTTGTTCATTGCCATCCTCCCAGGAAGGAGCAGTAAGACGCCCGCATCGCTCGGGCAAGTCGCAGCTGCGAACATGACTGGCTTACAGCCGCTGCGGGCCCGACAATCAAGGCCCTACCCCCTCCAGCACGCCCATGGCCCGCCTCATCCCATCAGACTTTGCAGCCGATGCCCTCGACGGGTTGCATGCCGGCGAGGCGCGTACGCTCGAGCGCCTGCGCGATGGCTTGAGCGATCGCTACACCGTATACCACGGGGTGCATTGGGCGCGGGCCGAACGCAGCGGCTCGGCCTATGGGGAGATTGACTTTATTGTGGCCAACCCGTTTGGCCAGTTGCTGGCCATCGAACAAAAAGACGGGCAGATCGTGGCCGGCGCCGCTGACCTGTACGCCCGCTATGGCGGCCGGCACACGGCGGGCGATGGGGCTGGGCAGGCTCATGACAAGAGCATCACCACGCAGGTCAACCGCAACCTGCATGCCCTGCGGGCGCAGTTTTCGCGGCGCTACCCGGGGCGCACGCTGCAGATTGACCATTTGCTCTACCTGCCGACGGCCCATTTGGCGGGGGTGTTGCCTTCATCGGTAGACCCGGCGCGGGTGATCGATGCCGATCAGGATGCGCAGCTGATTGCGACCATAGAGTCTTTGCTGGAGGCTGCCGGCAGCGCCTGGTCGGACGAGCGGCTGGAGGACCTGCCGCACATTGAAGAATTTTTGTCGCAGCGGGTGGGCGCGGCGCCGCACATTGGGCTGCTGGGCCGATCGGCGCGCGAGTTCACCACGCGGCTTTCGGGTGGGCTCTCCACCTGGGCGTCGCGCCTGCAGATGCAGCCCTGGCGCCTGCGGGTGCGGGGCACGGCGGGCTCGGGCAAGACGCAGCTGGCGCTGCAGGCACTGCGCAAGGCGCATGCAGACCGCAAGGCTGCGCTCTATGTGTGCTTTAACCGGCCACTGGCAGACGCCATGAAGCTGCTGGCGCCCAACCCTTCGGCAGTGGTCACTTTTCATGAGCTTGCCCGGGTGGCCAGCGCCCAGCTGGGCCAGGCACCGGTGGACTTTGTCCAGCCGGGCGCGTTTGAGCAGCTGGCCCAAAACTTCATGGCGCTGAGCCCGCAGCTGGCCGGCACCTTTGACACGGTGCTGATAGACGAGGGGCAGGACTTTGAGCAAGCCTGGGCGGACAGCCTGATTGCCCTGGCCCGCAGCGACGCGCAGCTGCTGTGGCTGGAAGATCCTGAGCAAGCATTGTACGACCGCGCGCCGGTAGACCTGCCGGGCTGGGTGAGCCTGAACAGCCCGGTCAATTACCGCTCGCCGCAGCTGCTGGTGGAGTTCATCAACTGGCTGGAGCTGACCGACGAGCCGGTAGAGGCCGGCAGCGCGGTACTGGGTTTTGACCCGAAGTGGTACCTCTATGCCGACGGCGGCTCAGCACTGCAGGCCACCGAACAGGCACTGAGCGATTTGCTGCAGGAGGGCTACGCCCCAGAGAACATCGCGGTGCTCAGCCTGCGGGGGCTGGCCAACAGCCCAATTGCCGGCGAGAAGGGACCGAGCCGGCTGGCCGGCATGGCAGTGCGCCGCCAAACGGGCTTTGACGCCAAGGGCCAGGCCCAGTGGTCAGGCGGGCCGCTGCTGGTGGACTCGGTGTTTCGCTTCAAAGGCCAGGCCGCCGACGCGGTGGTGGTCACCGAGGTGGACTTCGCCGACCTAGGCCCCCGCGAACGCCGCCGCCTGTTTGTGGCGCTCACCCGCGCGCGGCTGCAGGTGGCACTGGTAACCAGCGATCGGGCGGCGGGGGTGTTGCAGGGGCGGTTGGGTGCGTAAGGGAGGGCTGGCCGCGGCCCGAGTCAACTCCCGTTGCGTCAGAAGGCTGCGTTTGGCACTAATCAGGGCTACCCGTAAAATTTGTCAATAGGAATGGCCGCAAAAACGGCCTGCCTGATCGCTTTCGCCGACAAGTTATCTTTGTGTCTGTTTGCATTTGAAAAAAATCATCATCATTGCTGGACCGAATGGAGCGGGCAAGACAACTTTTGCCCGAGACTTTTTGCCATCAGAAGCACAGACGCTCAGGTTCATCAATGCTGATTTGATCGCGGCCGGTCTTGCGCCGTTCAACCCCGACACTGCGGCGATAAAGGCTGGAAGGTTGATGCTTGAGGAGATTGACGAGTGTGTTCTTGCTGGGGAGAGTTTTGCCTTCGAAACCACCCTTTCAGGCCTGAGTTATCTCAGGAAGATCAAGCAATGGAAACATCTGGGCTACGAGGTCAAGCTCTGGTTTCTCTCGCTGCCGTCCGCTGATATGGCGCTTTCAAGGGTTGCAGTCCGCGTCTCGCAAGGCGGCCACAACATACCCGAGCACGTCATCCGACGGCGCTTCAAGACCGGTTTGGACAACTTCCACAATCTGTACAGCAAGGCCGTGGATTCATGGGTTGTTTATGACAGCTACGTCCATCCGCCTAAAGTTCTCGACTGGAGTGATAGATGAATACAGCGGATATCCGAACCTCTACTGACCCTGACTTGGCAGGTTCTTATGCCGCAATGCTCCGTGCTTCCAGGGCAGCAGAAGACTTAGCCATCAGGACGAACACATGCATTCTGGTCTCCATTGACGGCAAGGATGTGCGTCTTACTGCTCAGGACCTTCTCAAAATGCGCGAGCAAGAAGCACATCAATCAGACCCGCGTGCTGGCCTGGAGAAGTAGGCAGCTGCTTGGCAGTGCTCACTGGGCAGCATGACCGGTTGGTGGACTCGGTCGTTCGCCTTTAATGCCAGGCCGCCGACGCGGTGGTGATCACCGAGGTGGACATTGCCGAACTCGGCACTCGCGAGCGCAGCCGCCTGCTTGTAGCGCTCACCCGCGCCCGGCTGCAGGTGGCCCTGGTAACCAGCGATCGGGCGGCGGGGGTGTTGCAGGGGCGCTTGGGGCAGCTTGCCCTTTGACGCTGGGGCGAGGACGTAACCGTCACACATTTGCAGCTGATGTTGCGAGGTCGGGTCCAGCGCTGCTTGGAAAGCCAAGCATTTGGAGTCTGCTATTTCGAAGCCATCGGCCCCGCCCTGAACCGCGTGCCCTCACCCTAGCCCTCTCCCAAAGGGAGAGGGAACAAAACCAGGACATGCAGCCTCGGCGCGATGAAGCATTCCTGCTCCCTCTCCCAGAGGGAGATGGGACCAAACCAAGACATGCCGCGTCGACACGATGAAGGATTCTTGCTCCCTCTCCCTCTGGGAGAGGGCGGGGGTGAGGGCATGGGCGTTCGTGAAACTGAGGCCTGATGCCGGCGCGCCATCCTGTGCTTGCGATACAGAACGCTTTGGCTTTGTACGTCAGCACGTGGGACAGTTAGCTCAAAACTTGGGCCTGCCATTCATCGCAGGCCGTCCGCCAACTCATCCGTCGAGCGATATCTTGTAGACCACCTGGGTGGTGCCCATCAAGAAGTACACCGTCTTGCCCACGGCCATGAGCTGTGAGGGGGCGGTCTCTAGCAGCAAGGTGGCGCGTTGGGTGGTGCTGCTCCAGCTGTAGACCTTGCCCGCTTCCCCAAAAATGACGTTGCCGCCGCTGACCGCGTAGAGCCTGACGCTGGCCAGAGTGGACAGTTGGTAGACCCGGTTGTCGCTGGTGCTGGCCTTCAGGCCGGTCACGGTGGTGGTGGTGCCGGGAACGCGGCCGGTGGTCGAGGTGGTGGTGACGCTTTCGGTCCAGGCAGCAAGGCCATCGCGAAGTTCAAAACCGCTGGCATTGCTGCTCACGGTGGTGATGGCGCCGCCGCTGACGGCTTGTGCAAGCAGGGTGTAGGGGCCGCTGGTCGTCCCAGGAGTGGTCTGCTGCCAAATGACCCGCTGCCCGTCGGTCTTGGGGTAAATGCTTCTGGCGCCGCCGCTGCTCAGCTTGGTGGCGCTGTTGGTGGCAGAGGACCAGCGGTACACGTCAAAGGTGGACGTGACCCCTTCCCCACCCGTCTGCGCGCCAAAGAAAAACGCGATGTTGCCACCCGCATCCACCGAAAAGTCGTATTCGGTATTGATGAGGTAGTTGGCCCCGGTCGGTTGCGCAATTTTGCTGAAGGTTTTGGAGGCCAGGTTGTAGCGGGTGAAGGTGCCCGGGTTGCTGCCTGCGGCGTTGATCCAGATGACATCGTTGCCGTGGGCCCTGGGGTACTGCTCGTAGATGCCGCGGTAGGTGTTGGCATTGGAAAGGTTGGTTCGCTTGCCTGTGCTGTCCCACATGAAGATGCAGGAGTTGACGCAGTCGTTGCTGCCGATTCCCGTGCTGCCCAGGCTGCTGACAAAGACGTTACCGCCTTCCATCTCCCAGTTGTAAAGGTGCGCGATGGCGTCGACGCCTTGCAGGGTGACTTCGGTGTTGGTGGCGGTGTTGCGAACGCGGTAACTGCCGTCTTCAGCCTTGTAGAGCAGCAGTGAGGGGTTGGAGTTGTCCAGCTTAATAAGCTGGCCGCCGGCGCCAAGCGTGAAGTTAGGCCTGAAGGCCAGGGCCGAACTTGAGGTGACCAAGACCGTGCGCTGCAAGACGGTGACGGCCTTGCTGCTGTCTGTGGCTTTGACGGTCAGGGTGTAGCTGCCCGCAGGCAGACTGGCCAGGCTCATGCTCCCCGAGAAATTGGCGTTGGTGGTGCTGAGGAACTGGTAGTCGCCCAGGCTAGCGGTAGTGGTGACTGCGCCAGGCCGGTCGCTGCTGCTGGTGCCGCTGAGCACCAGCGTACCGTTGACCAGCGCCCCTTCAGCCGGGCTGCTCAGGGTCAGAAGCGGAAGGTTGGAGATGGGTACCGATACCGTCACCGATTTGCGCGCACCTTGCTTATCGATGGCGGTCAGGACCATGGCGTGACTGCCCGAGCCGGCCGCCGCCGCATTGACGCTGAAGCGGTACACATTCAGGCTGCTGGTGTAGCGCCCGGAGCTCGCATTGGGTTCGGTCAGCGAGGGCTGGGGCACACCGTCAAATGCGGCCTCTACCCTGGCGATGCCGTATTGCGAGCTGGCACTGACGTCGACGTTGATGGTGCCGGTGGTACCGGAGACGGATGCCGTCAGCGCAAGGTTGGAGTTGGCCACGCTGATGATTCTTCGCACCTCGGCGTAGGAGTCGCTGGCCACCTGAATCCTGGCGACGATCAGGTGAGCGCTGTTGGTTTCCGCGCTGGTGTTCCAGGTCACTGGGTTGCCTACTCCCGTTGTTGTGGTGCCAAGCAGGCGCAGGTCGCAGTACCAGCTCACCGATGGGTAAGTGACCCCGCCACCTATGCTCAGCTGCACCGAGCCGGAGGCAGGCTCGGCGGTGCTGAGCACGATCTCAGGCGCTGAGCCCGTCATGCTGCCGGACACCGTGGTCTGTTTCTGCGGGGTCTGCAGCGCCACCGTGGTGGCGGCGATGATGGCGTCGACGCTGTAAGTACTGTGAGCACCCAGGGCGCGGGACCAGCTCAGGGTGCTGTTGCTACCGCCTGCACCGGCGACGCTTTCTACCGTGGTGAAGCTGCCGTCGGCATTTTGGGCCTTGACCTCATAGCGGGTGCCGCTGGGGAAGCTGTCTGACCAACTCAAGGTTACGGTATTGGCCGCCAGGTCCACCAGAGAGGTGAGTTGCGCGGCGGCGGCATACAGGCGCAAGGTGCTGACGCTAACCGAGTCGTTAACGATGGTTCGAGCCGCTGCTGGGCTGGACGCGGCCTTGATGGCCGACAAACGCCCCAGCACTTCGGAGTCAACCGATGAACGGAAGCTGGCCAGCTTTTGCGGCAGAGGTAATTTGGGGTCGGAAGACTCCACGTTTTTGGCCACCTCCACCATGGCGACGGCCAGGTTGTGCAGCTCTCGATAGCTGGGGTCGGTGGCTTTGGCGACCAGGTAGTTTTTATACACATCGATACCCGGCATGCTCAGCTCTGCCTTCAGCGCATCTTCGGCCTGGCTCAGGCTTTGCCCGCCGCTGACCTTGGCCACGAGGCTGGTGGTGATCGGCGAGACAAGTTCGGGCTTGCCGGGCGGCGCGACCAGGGTAAAGCCCTTGGTGATGGCCACGCCCGGGTTGTCTTGGTCCACGGTTTGTCCGGCTATGGCCAGCACCACCACCGAATGCGCCGCTTTTTGCGCCGGCGTAGCCATGAGGGTGAAGGCGCCATTGGCGTCGGTCAAAGCGCTGGGCTCGCCGTCGTCGTAGATGCCGTTGTCGTTGAGGTCTAGAAAGGCCCGGGCACTCTTGAGCAGGCCATCCATAGCGACTCCGGAAACAGCCACAGGGTCAGCAGAAGGCGACGCCCCACCACCGCCGCCACCGCAGCCGGACAGGAGCCCGACCATGACACCAAAAGCAGCCAGTCGTTGCCGTAAATTTTGGAAGGACATGCGTGGCCTTTCGGGTCATGCGCCGCCGCTTTGGCGGCGCGCCTTGTTCAATCGAATTCGAGGCAATACGGCGCGGGCACTGTGCGCCACGCAGTTGGCTAATTGGCAATGATGCACTCTCCTGGCAAGCTGCGGAAGGGGCAGCGCAAACAATTTCAACCGATGGGGCTCTTCGGGCAGGGGTCGCCATGGTCGAGCCTTCAAAGCCCAGGGCGTGAGCCTCGCAGCCTGATGATTCATCCAGGGCGGGGCAGGCCATGGGAGGATCCCGAAGGCTCGGGCATTGAACCCCCATGAGCAGACCGCGCTGGCTCACCAAGGCCTGCTTCAAGCTTGCGCTCAAGGACCCTGCCCCGCTCCCATAAGTCGCTCCCCTATACCGGGGGCAACTCTTCAAGCGCCCGCCCCAGGGCCTGATGCAGGGCGAGTATTTCTTCCCTGGCCAGCAGCAGCTGAAACCGAAGCTGCTCTTGCGGGCGTCTGGCGGTCGGCACGAAAGAAGAGAACTTCAGGTGATGGCCGTAGGGCGTGGGCTGTATGGTCAGCGCGAGTTGGTAGCTGCCAGTGGACTGCAGCACGGTGGGTATGGGTCCAGGGATAGGCTCGGGTGCCGGCTCGGTCGTAGCGGTGCTGGTCTTGTTGCGGTAGGGCCGCCAGGACATGACGCCTTTGCCGCCTCCGAAAATAGTCTCGCCGGGTTTGAGTTTGTAACGTTCGACTGTAGCCATGGGGCTCTCCTATTTAGCCGCTTTGACAAAAGCGTCGGGGGCGGCAATCTGGAACAACTCCCCCCGGTCTGTTAGCCCAACCCTTGAGGGCGTGGCGGGGCAGACCAGCCCCTTATGGTTTACCTGAGCAAGATGAGCTGGGGCATGCCGTCGGCGGCGCTCCAGACGATGGCGTTCTGGCAAAACTGCTCGCCCAAGGCCTTGGCGTCTGCCAGGGCCAGCCCAAAGACCAGGTAGCTGGCCTCGCCAGGCCAGGTGTTGCTCGGGTGCTGGCCTATGCCGTGGACGAAGGCGAGCCTCCGCTGCGCGAGCGCTGTGGCGAGGTCAGCCTGGCGAGCGGCGTTTTGATCGGCCGTAAGCGACTGACTAAAAGGATTGCAGGCTGTGATGAAGGCGCTGCACGCTACGCCGTGCTGGCGCTGGGCCTGTGCGAGTGCTGCGTTGGGGTGATCGACCTGCAGCGTCAGACCGTTGCCGGCCATGCAGTGCGTCTGGCGGTAGGCCTGAATCAGGCCGGGGTCAAGTTTGGAATCAGACAAGAAAAAACCCTCCGGATTAAGGGAGGGCCGACGCGTCCCGCTTGGCTTACCGTTTCCGGTCACATTGCCTTTCGGCTGGCCACCTTGCCCGGGAAGGCAGGTTGGCGTGGGCGTCGGCCCCATCTCTGAATGCGTGAACTGATTGTGAACCGGCTGATAAGGCCAGTCAAGCGGCCAGCGTCTTGCCAGAGGGGCATTGGAAGATTTTGGGGGCTTGGGTATAAAGATCGCATGAGCAAACCCCGCTACCTGACCAAGACCCGGTTCAAGCTGGCCGTGCAGTGCCCGACCAAGCTGTTCTACACCGGCAAGAAAACCACCTACCGCGACACCATGCAGGAAGACAGCTTCCTGGCCATGCTGGCCGAAGGCGGCTACCAGGTGGGCGAGTTGGCCAAGCTGATGTACCCGCACGGTGTAGAGGTGGCACACGCCGAGCATGCCGCCGCCTTGGCGCAGACGGCTGAACTCTTGCTGCAAGAAGAGGTGGTGATCTTTGAGGCGGCGGTGCTTTGGTCGCAGTTATTTGTGCGTGTCGATGTGCTGGTCAAGCGCGGTAACACGCTGGAGTTGATCGAGGTCAAGGCCAAGTCTTACGACTCGACCAAGCCCGAGATGGTGGGTGCGCGCGGCGGCATCACGTCAGAGATGCGCCCCTACATTGAAGACGTCGCGTTTCAGGCGCATGTGCTCAAGCAGGCCATGCCGCACATGACCGTGAAATGCTTTTTGATGATGCCCGACAAGTCGGTGATGTGCGAGGTCGATGGTGTGAACCAGTGGTTCCCGATAGAGCGCGCCGACGGACGCTCCAAGGTGCTGGTGGCGCCCGCCGCCAAGGCCGCAAGCGCCCTGCCCCCGCTGCTGGCCAAGGTGAGCGTGGATGCGCTGGTTGCCGATGTCTTTCAGCAAGGCGTCAAAACGCCTGTTGGGTTGCAGCCCTTGGACACCGTCGCCCAAACCTGGTCTGCGGCTTATGCAGCCGACCAAAAAATCGCTCCTATTCCTGGGGCGCATTGCGGCAGGTGTGAGTTCAAGACCAGCCCCGGTGACAGCTTGCGCAGCGGGTTCAAGGAATGCTGGTCGCAGGTGTATGGGTTTACTGAGGAAGACTTCAGTCAGGGAACGGTGCTGGACCTGTGGAATTACCGCAAGAAGGAGCAGTTGATTGCGCAAAACCGGGTGCGGCTGAGCGCGGTCACACAAGCAGACCTGGGGCAGCCTTCAGACGGGGAAGAACTCTCGCCATCAGACCGGCAATGGATGCAAGCGAGCGGTATTCCGGCTGGAGAAGACCGGGGCGGGTTCTGGATGGCCGAGGGCCTGATGCGCCAAGCCATGACAGGCTGGCGCTATCCCCTGCACTTTATTGACTTTGAAACCAGCGCTGTGGCGCTGCCCTTTCATGGAGGCATGCGCCCTTATGAGCAGGTGGCGTTTCAGTTTTCGCACCATGTGATGCATGCTAATGGTCGGGTGGTTCACCAGAGTCAGTTTTTGAACGCAAAGCCAGGGGCGTTCCCGAACTTTGAATTCATACGCGCTCTGCAGCAAGCCTTGTCGGCCGACGATGGCACGGTATTCATGTGGAGCCCGCATGAAAACACCATCCTCAACAAAATCAGCGATCAACTGCAATCGCGCAGCGATGCGCCTGCAGATTCAAAAGACCTGCGGGACTTTGCGCTGTCGCTCACAAAAACCGGCTCGCGGGCCATGGTGGATCTGTGCGAGCTGGCCAAGAAGGCGTACTTCCACAACAGCACCAAAGGCAGCTCGTCGATCAAGAAAGTGCTGCCGGCCGTGTTGAGCGCGTCGCCGCAACTGCGTGCCCGGTATGCGCAGCCCATCTACGGCGCCCCCCATGGGATGCCCAGCCTGAACTACCGCAGCTTTGCTTGGTGCTCTTCAGGTGCCGATGGGCAAGCGCTGGACCCCTACGAGCGGCTGCGCGAGCTGGGGGCGCAATTGTTGGGCGAGGAAGTCAGGCCCGGCGAAGACCCGGACGACTTGGCCATTTGTGAAGGCGGCGCCGCTGCCACCGCCTACGCAAGGCTGCAGTTTGAGTCACTTGCACCCGACGCACGCAAACACTTGGAGCAAGCGCTGCTGCGCTACTGCGAGCTCGACACCTTGGCCATGGTCATGGTGGTGCAGGGCTGGCAAGAGGCTTTGCAAGCGGCTTGATTTCAAAAGGCCAACAAGGGTATGGCGGCAAGCTGCGTCGACTGAGCCAAGCTTAGCCCAGCAACCAACGTCGCAGCCGCTCGCACTGCAAGCCCTCCAGCCCACGCCCGCCTTCGCAGAGGATCAGCTGCTCGCAGTCCTTCGGGAACTCAAAAAATGCGTCGTCGAGTGCGCGCCAGTTCGCGACGCCCTGGGCAGCGCAATAGGTATTGATTTCATGCCACCTGGCATGGCGGCCCACATGGGCCGGCCCGGTAATGCCTCTGACCTTTGCCTGAAGGTCTGCGGGAAGAAGTTCCCGCAAACGAGGGAGCTCCCATTGAAAGCGCCAGCTCGACGAAACCACGATGTCAACATGTAGGCCTTCCAAAGCTTGCGCAAGGAGAGGTGCCCGGCTGAACATCTGGCCCTCGGCTGCAAAATTAGGATGCAGCACGCCATCGAAGTCGAGAAAGAGAACAGGCTTTGACATGATGGCCACAGGAAGTCTTGCACCGCAATGGCTTCATCTTACTGGCGCGTTACGATGTCGCCACCCCCTTCACGCCCAGTTTCCCGTGCAAACCCAGTCCGACTCCGACGCTCGCTGCGTTCAAATCGTCCGCAAAGCGCTGGCCGTGGTGCGCCCGCAATTTCGATTGGCGTATTTGGGTGGTGTGCACGGCCTGCCGCACTGGACGCGGGTTTGGTTTCATGGGCGGCATCTTGCGCAGGCCGTCGATGTCGACCCGGCGGTATTGGCCTGGTTTGCCTTTTTGCATGATTCCCAGCGGCACAACGACTACAAGGATCCCGAGCATGGGCTGCGGGCGGCCGACTTCGCCGTGCAACTGCGCAGCCAGGGTGTGATCACGGAGCTGGCTGGCCCTGACTTTGAGCGCCTGTGCGAAGCCATGCGCCTGCACAGCAATGGCCTTACCGAGGCCGACACTGCCTTGCAAGCCTGCTGGGACGCCGACAGGCTTGACCTCCTGCGTGTCGGTATCGAGCCCCAGGCCAAGCGCCTTTGCACGCCGCACGGGCGCAAGCCCGCGGTGATCGAACGGGCCAACCGCATGGCCGAGGCCAGTTGGAATCAGCGGTAGCGGGCAGCGGCGCGTTGCTGTAGTGCTGGGGCTCAAGGCCAAGCTGTCGAAATTCCCAGCCACCGGGCTCGCAGCCTGAGCCAGCGCGAAGCTAGTCTTGCGCACGATAAGCATTGATTTGGAGGAGTCCCCGATGTTGACTGAACGAACCGCCCAGGCGCTTGCGCTGGCGGTGCAAGCCCACCATGGGCAACTGCGCAAAGGCACCTTTATCCCCTATGTAGCCCACCCGATGGCTGTGGCTTCGATTGCGCTGGAGTTGGGCGCCGACGAAGATCAGGCGATTGCTGCGCTGCTGCACGACGTGCTGGAAGATGGCGGGCAGCACTACGGCCCCCTGATTCAGGCGCAGTTTGGCGACCGGGTGTTTGCCTTGGTACAAGCCTGTACCGACGGCGTACCCGATGCATCAGGCGCCAAGGCAGATTGGGGCGAGCGCAAGCGGGCTTACCTGGCACATCTGGCCGAGGCGGGCGACGATGTGTTGCTGGTCTCGGGCGCCGACAAGCTGCACAACGCACGGGCGATCGTCAGCGATCTGCTGACAGTGGGGCCTGCGGTGTTCGACCGCTTCAAGGCGGGGCGCAGCGGCACGCTGTGGTACTACCGGGCACTGGCCGAGGTATTCACACGGCGAAAGGCACCCATGGCCGCCCTGCTCGCGGCAGAGGTGACTCAGATGGAGCGCCTGGCCGGACAGCCCGCCTGACGCAGACGCAACACCCCAGCAGACACAAGCCATGACCAGCATTTCAGGCTATTACATCAAAGGCGCAGCTTGCTGCGGCGCTCGCTACAAGACGCCGCGCTATGCCTCTATCAATCTGATGTCTTCGGCGTTCTGGAGCGACGGCTATCGCGAGCAGTCGCTCATGCCCAACGACCACGGCCTGAGACGTTGCAAGTGTGGTCGCTTCATCTTGCAGCGCGAGTTGGTGGAGATGGCCGAAGTGGACGAGAGCGACTTGCCCTGGCCGCCCGGCGTCCCCCCCGAAGACCTGCCACTGGCGATCGCGCAGGCCGGCAGCCCGGCGCTTGAATTGGCCGCGCGGCGGGACTACTGGCAGCACCTCAACCATGCCTACCGAGACCTGTACAAAGCCCACCGCGAGGCCGAAGACGCTGCCTCAAAGGCGACCTGGGAGGCGGCCCATCCCGACCAGCGTAACGCCTGGCAGAAGTTGCGCAAGTTCGAGCGCAGACCGCAATACCAGGCCGCACCCGACCGGCCGATCACCTTCCCGGTTTTTGAGGCCTCGCCTGAGCAGCGGAAGAATATGCAGGCGCTGCTGCAGTTGCTTCAAGCGCCAGGCGAAAAAATTGACCTTGAGCAGGTCGAGCTGCACCGCGAACTGGGGCAGTTTGAAGAGGCCGCACGGGCCCTGCAGATGGTCAAAGGGAAAGACAACCCCAGCCTGCACAAACTGAGTGCCCAGCTGATTGAGGGGCGGCGCGCAGCGCCGGTGCGCTATAGACCTTAATCCTCAGACCGGGCGCGACACGCTCGTTGCCAAAGCCTTGGGGCTGGCCGCTGACCGCCTGCATGAAATGGCAGGTGAGGTGTGAGCGTGCCGAGCGGTGGCCGGCGCACAGACTCTGCAAAGCGATTTACGACACTTTTGCGGTACCGGAAAGCAAAACGCCACCCGAAGGTGGCGCAAGCGCTTGGTTTGTTTGGTGGGCGGTACATGGATCGAACATGTGACCCCTGCAGTGTGAAGACGCCAGACTTTCAACATTTTCCTGTTTAAAAACAAGCATTTAAGTTATTTTCAAGTCCATGAAGTAGCATAGATGTAGTATACATTTGTAATTCTAAATAACTGGAAATTTTCCTTCTGTACATCTTTCGGACATGAAGCGTCATTTCTTTTTACGCTGCTGCTTTTTTGAGCTACGCGCGCCCTGGCTAGTATGCCGCAAGACTACCCCATTTGGACGGGGTCTTCTTCCGAACGGGCCAATGTATATGAAGTTTTTGATCTGAACTTGGCCCTGCCCTTCGGATCACTGACCCAAGTGCGGCCAGGTCGGATTGAGTTGAGTTGCTGAAGCGCTCAACGACTGCCACCGCTGCTGCTGCGCCTCCTGGAGAGACACATGGTCCAGGTGGCCGTAGCGTCGCAGCAGCATGGTCTGATCGCGATGACCAAGGATTTGCGAGGCCACACCAACGCCCACACCATTTCTCAGCAGCGATGCTGCCACCCAGTGGCGGATGTCATGTATCCGCAAATCGGGACGCCGGATCATGCTTGTCAAGCTGGTCCACTTTTTTCTGTAGCAAATGGGCGTGGCGCCATTCCGTCCGGCGAAGATCAATCGATCCGCCGAGCCAGTGGACAAAGTAGGCTTTAACCGCTTGGCCAAGGCCATGGTCTCGGGCGTGAAAAAAAGCATCCTTGAATCGCCGTTCTTGGTTCTGGGCACGATGACTTTTCCGGAGGAGATGTCGAGCTCTTGCCAGGTCCTGTGCAGCACCTCACTCTTGCGTGCACCCGAGTCAACCAGCATCCAAACAAAGAGCGTGAACAACCGGTCCTTGCCCATCTTGGCGGCCAGTCGCAGAGACGCAATATCCTGCTCAGACGATGCAACGTATCGCATGGATTCTTCGAATCGTTTGATGTGGATCGTGGGTGAAATGAATCCACGAGGGGCCATCCGGCGCTCCACAATGGCCCAGCGAAAAACCTGACCCAAGGCGCCAATGTCCCTGTTCACAGAAGAGAATGCGTAGCCCGCGTCGATCAATGCTTGGGCTGCATTTTTCAGTCGCTCGCTGGAGATGGCCCAAGCCGACTCGTGTCCGAAACCAAGGACCGGGTCGCACCATTTTCTGAGACGAAGCTCGAGTTCAAGACGGGGTCTTGCCAGCGCGTGGGCTTGGACAAGTTCCGCCAGCGTCACGTCGACCGCAGCGGAATACAGGTCTGCGCCAGCAGCCGCCTTGAGATTGACCGGGGAGTGAAATTTGCGCATGAGAGTTCCTAGAACACTGCCTTAGAAAACCTAAGACCCGTGTGAAGGAAACCCTACATGGCGTTGAATTGAAAGCCGAAAAGATTGTTCTGGTGGGCGGTACATGGATCGAACATGTGACCCCTGCAGTGTGAATGCAGTGCTCTACCGCTGAGCTAACCGCCCGGAGAACGCAAGAGTATAGCGCAGCTTGAGGCCTGCTCTGACCAGTTCAGGCCGCCGGGGCCACGGTGCGCCAGACGGTCTTGCCCTTGCTGGCTTTGTCCAGGTCGAGCAGCAGCGCTTCATGGGCGCCGAGTTCGCCTTCGTCGGCCAGCAGCACGGGTAGTTCGAAGCTGCTCAGGTCCAGTGTGGGTGCAGGCTGGCCGTCGGCCACTGCGGTATCCACGTCCATCACCAAGCTGTTCTGGCCGCGGGTGAGGTTGATGTAGACGTCGGCCAGCAATTCGGCGTCGAGCAAGGCGCCGTGCAGGGTGCGGCCGGAGTTGTCAACTTCCAAGCGGTCGCACAGGGCGTCTAGGGAATTTCGCTTGCCGGGAAAGGTTTGCTTGGCCAGCACCAGGCTGTCGATCACATTGCCGACCACGCTCTTGAGGCCAGGGCGGCCGCAGAGTTCGAGTTCTTTGTCGAGAAAGCCCACATCGAAGGGCGCGTTGTGGATGATCAACTCGGCGCCTTCAAGGTACTGCAGCAGCTCGTCCACGATCGCCGCGAACTTGGGTTTATCCCTCAGGAATTCATTGCTGATGCCGTGCACCTTGAGCGCGTCTTCATGGCTGTCGCGCTCGGGGTTGAGATAAAAGTGCAGGTTGTTGCCGGTGAGCTTGCGGGCAAACATTTCCACGCAGCCTATTTCAATGATGCGGTCGCCCGTCTCGGCCGACAGGCCTGTGGTTTCGGTGTCCAGAACAATTTGGCGCATGGGACGGATTATCCCGCAGCCCCGGGGCAAGGGGGGCTGCATGACATACTCCTTATCGCACCATGAAGCGCCACGTTGCCCTGACCCTGCTGATCATCACCACGCTGGGTGTGGTCGATGCCCATGTCGATCTGAACGAGGTCGACGGCCGCAGCTTCCTGGCGACCCAGGGCCGGCTTTACGACCCCCTGGGTTGGCTGGAAGATCAGGCCAACGCCTTGACCCGCAGCTGCGGTGCGGTGCAAAGGGTGGATCTAAAAGACTCAGGGGCGCTAGCCGCGCTGGCCGGCATTCGAGAATTCAGCCCGCCGCAATCACACAGCGCGCAGCTGCATCAGGTGTTGCGCTCGGGCCCCTGGTGGCTGGCGGAGGTGTCGTTTGACGCCTTGAACCCGGCGGTGGTGGTGCTGCGCGAAAGTGCCGAGGGGATGAAGATCGTTGAGCCCGCAATCTGGAGCGGTAGCACTCAGCCGTGGCGGGTCGCGCCCCGCATACGGCGGCATCTGAGAGCCGGTGCGCCCGACATGCCGGCGCAGTTGCCCGCCTGTCTGGAGCCACAAACCGGGCTGTTCGAGTCTTGAACCGCCCTGCCCCACTGCTCAGTCAGTGGTTTTCTTTGGCGTGGTTGATCGAGTACTTGGGGATTTCCACCGTCAGGTCTTGCTGGGCCAAGATGGCCTGGCAGCTCAGGCGGGACTGTGGCTCCAGGCCCCAGGCGCGGTCGAGCAGGTCGTCTTCATTCTCGTCGGGCTCGTTGAGCGACTCATAGCCTTTCCTGACCAGCACATGGCAGGTGGTGCAGGCGCAGCTCATGTCGCAGGCGTGTTCGATGGGGATGTTGTTGTCCAACAGGGCCTCGCAGATCGAGGTGCCGGAAGGCGCGCTGATCTGCGCGCCTTGCGGACAGTACTCGGGGTGAGGCAGGACCTGGATGATGGGCATGGGAAGACTCAGAGTGTTGCGATGTTTTTGCCGGACAGCGCCTGCGCGATGCCCTTGTTCATGCGGCGGGCCGCAAAGGCTTCGGTGGCCTGGGCCAGGGCCTGGGTGGCCGCTTCGACCGCGGCGGCATCGCCCTGGCTGCGCTGCTGCTGCAAGGCCGCGATAAGGGCTTCAATGTCTTGCCGCTCGGCATCTTCGAGCAGTTCAGGGTCGGCCTGCATGGCGCTGCGGGTGGCCAGCACCATGCGGTCGGCATCGACCTGGGCCTCGGCCAAGGCACGGGCCTGCATGTCTTGCTGGGCCGTGGCAAAGCCGTCTTTGAGCATGCGCGCGATGTCGTCGTCCGACAAGCCATAAGAGGGCTTGACGTCGATCTGTGCCTGCACGCCGCTGAGCTGCTCCTGCGCACTCACGGTGAGCAGCCCGTCAGCGTCGACGGTGAAGGTCACGCGGATACGGGCAGCGCCGGCGGCCATGGGGGGAATGCCGCGCAGTTCAAAACGCGCCAGGCTGCGGCAATCGGCCACCATGTCGCGCTCGCCCTGCACCACATGCAGGGCCAAGGCGGTCTGACCGTCCTGGTAGGTGGTGAAGTCCTGCGCCATGGCGGTCGGGATGGTCTGGTTGCGCGGCACGATGCGCTCGACCAGGCCGCCCATGGTCTCCAAGCCCAGCGAGAGCGGAATCACGTCCAGCAGGAGCAGGTCTTCAGCGCCTCGGTTGCCCACCAACTGGTTGGCCGAAATGGCCGCACCCAGGGCCACCACCTCGTCAGGGTTGAGGTTGGTCAAAGGCTCCTTGCCGAAAAACTCACGCACGGCCTGGCGCACCACGGGCATGCGGGTTGAGCCGCCGACCATGACCACGCCTTGAATCTCTTGGCTGCTCAGCTGCGCATCGCGCAAGACGCGGCGCACCGCGGCCATGGTGCGCTGGGTCAGGGTGGCAGTCACCTGTTCAAACTGGTAGCGCTGGAGCGTCCAGTTTTTGGTCTGACCCTGGATCTCTAGGGTGATCGTCACCTGCTCGCTGTTGCTCAGGGCTTCCTTGGCCTGTCGGGCCTGCCACATCACAGCGGCCAGGTCGGTGGCAGACAGAGGGCCCAAGCCGGCCTCGCGAACCATGTCCTCAGCCAAGGCGCGGTCGTAGTCGTCGCCGCCCAGGGCCGAGTCACCGCCCGTGGCCACCACCTCGAACACACCCCGGGTCAGACGCAGGATGGAAATATCAAAGGTGCCGCCGCCCAGGTCATAAACCGCGAACAAGCCTTCGCTGGCGTTGTCCAGGCCATAAGCAATAGCTGCTGCGGTTGGCTCGTTGATCAAGTGCAGCACGTTCAGGCCCGCCAGTTGCGCGGCGTCTTTGGTGGCTTGGCGCTGCGCGTCGTCAAAATAGGCCGGCACGGTGATGACTGCGCCGTCGATGTCGGCGTTGAAGCTGTCCTCGGCCCGGTAGCGCAGCGTGGCGAGGATTTCGGCACTGACTTCGACCGGGCTTTTTTGGCCGGCGACGGTGCTGATGGCCACCATGCCGGGTTGGTCGATCAGCTCAAAGGGTGGCGGGGACTTGATGTCGGCCAGCCGCCGGCCCATCAGACGCTTGACCGAGGCGATGGTGTTGCGCGGGTCGGCGACCTGCGCGGCCAGGGCTGTCTGGCCGATCTGGCGGCCGCCGCCTTCAAGGTAGCGCACCACGCTGGGCAGGATCACCTGACCAGCCTCATCGGGCAGGCACTCGGCCAGGCCGTGGCGCACCGCAGCCACCAGCGAATGGGTGGTGCCCAGGTCTATGCCTATGCCTATGCGGCGGGCATGAGGATCGGGCGCCTGGCCGGGTTCGGAGATCTGCAAAAGGGCCATGCGTAAATAGGCTGAGAATCGTTGTAAAAAGGTGCAAAAGCATGTCGGCCGCATAGCGCGGCCGGGGCTGGCCGCTCAGGCGCAGATCTGGTCGATGCGGGCATCGATCTCCTGGGCAAATCGCTCGACGAACATCAGCGCCCTGACCTGCTGGGCGGCCTGAGTCGCATCGGCCTGCTGGTCTAGGCTGGCTTCCAACTGCTGGAGCAATTGTGCTTTTTGCGCCTGAATTTCATCGGCGAGCGCCTCCAAGGCGGCGGGGCTTTCGGCTTCTTCCAGCGCTTCTCGGTGCAGGATCTGCTGCATCAGAAACTCGGCGGGCATGGCGGTGTTGTCATGCGCCCGGATCGGCGAACCGCGCAACTCGCACAGGTAGGCTGCGCGCTTGAGAGGGTTCTTCAGGCGCTGGTGGGCTTCATTAATGCGCACCGACCACTGCATGGCCAGGCGCTGCGCGGCCTGACCCTGGTCGGCAAAACGGTCGGGGTGGGCCTGGCGCTGCAACTGCTTCCAGCGCGCATCAATGACGGCAGTGTCCTGGGCGAAGCGCGCTGGCAGACCGAAGAGCTCGAAGTCGTCTGATTGCAGGTTCACACGCGGAAGGACTCGCCACAGCCGCAGCGGTCTCTCTCGTTCGGATTGATGAACTTGAAGCCCTCGTTGAGCCCCTCGCGCACGAAGTCCAGCTGGGTGCCGTCGATGTAGGCCAGGCTCTTGGGGTCGACCAGCACCTTGACGCCGTTATCTTCGAAGATGACGTCTTCCTCGGCGATTTCATCGGCATATTCGAGCTTGTAAGCCAAGCCGGAGCAGCCGGTGGTCTTGACGCCCAACCGTATGCCCACGCCTTTGCCGCGCTTGGCCATGAAGCGGGTGACGTGGCGAGCCGCAGCGTCAGTCAGCGTCACAGACATGGTGGTCGAATCGGTGGTGGACAAAACTCAGGCCGCCTGCGTCTGGCCGTGGCGCTGCTTGTAGTCGCTGACCGCCGCCTTGATGGCGTCTTCGGCCAGGATGGAGCAGTGGATCTTGACCGGCGGCAAGGCCAGTTCCTCGGCGATGGCGCTGTTTTTGATGGATGCGGCCTCGTCGAGCGTCTTGCCCTTGACCCACTCGGTCACCAGCGAGCTAGAGGCGATCGCCGAGCCACAGCCATAGGTTTTGAAGCGTGCATCTTCAATCACGCCGGTTTGCGCATTGACCTTGATCTGCAGCTTCATCACGTCGCCGCAGGCGGGCGCGCCGACCATGCCGGTGCCGACCGAATCGTCGCCCTTTTCGAAGGAGCCGACGTTGCGGGGGTTCTCATAGTGGTCAACCACTTTGTCGCTGTAAGCCATGTTCAAGTCCCTCTGGATGCAGGCGCTGCATGCGCCCGAAAAGTCGTTTTAATGCGCCGCCCACTGGATCGAATTGAGGTCAATGCCGTCCTTGTGCATCTCCCACAGGGGCGACAGCTCGCGCAGGCGGGCCACGTTCTCGCGGATGGTTTGCACCGCGTAATCAATTTCTTCTTCGGTGGTCCAGCGCCCTATGGTCATGCGCAGGCTGCTGTGGGCGAGCTCGTCGCTGCGGCCCAGGGCGCGCAGCACATAGCTGGGCTCCAGGCTGGCCGAGGTACAGGCCGAGCCGCTGGAGACGGCCACGCCCTTGATGCCCATGATCAGCGACTCGCCCTCGACGAAGTTGAAGCTCATGTTCAGGTTGTGCGGTACCCGTTTCTCAGGGTGGCCATTGAGGAAAACCTCCTCCATGTCCGACAGGCCTTTGAGCAGGCGCTGCTGCAGCGCGCGAATGCGCTCGTTCTCCGAATGCATCTCGGCTTTGGCGATGCGGTAAGCCTCGCCCATGCCCACGATCTGGTGGGTGGGCAAGGTGCCCGAGCGCATGCCACGCTCATGGCCGCCGCCGTGAATCTGCGCCTCGATGCGAATGCGCGGCTTGCGGCGCACAAACAGAGCGCCTATGCCCTTGGGGCCATAGGTTTTGTGCGAGGTCAGGCTCATCAGATCGACCGGCAGTTGGGTCATGTCGATGTCGATACGGCCGGTGGCCTGGGCGGCATCGACGTGGAAAATCACGCCCTTGGCCCGGCAGATCGCGCCGATGGCGGGAATGTCTTGCACCACACCGATTTCGTTGTTGACGAACATCACCGAAGCCAGGATGGTGTCGGGCCGGATGGCGGCCTTGAACACCTCAAGATCGAGCATGCCGTCGGCCTGCACGTCGAGGTAAGTCACCTCAAAGCCCTGGCGCTCGAGCTCGCGGCAGGTATCGAGCACCGCCTTGTGCTCGGTCTTGACGGTGATGATGTGCTTGCCCTTGCCCTTGTAAAAATGGGCAGCGCCCTTGAGGGCCAGGTTGTTGGACTCGGTGGCGCCGCTGGTCCAGACGATCTCACGCGGGTCGGCGCCGATCAGCTCAGCCACCTGCTCACGGGCTTTTTCCACCGCCGCTTCGGCTTCCCAGCCCCAAGCGTGGCTGCGCGAAGCGGGATTGCCGAAATGCTCGCGCAACCAGGGAATCATGGCGTCGACCACCCTTGGATCGCAGGGGTTGGTGGCGCTGTAATCCAGGTAGATCGGAAAGTGAGGTGTTTGCATGTGAACTCTAGAGAGGTTCTTAGCCTACAGCCCCCACCGGAGGCTGTAAGCACTGGGGTGCAGGCCGCAAGGGCCCGGACTCAGGACTTGGAAAAAGCAGCGCCCAAGGCAAAGACTGAGTTAGGGGCGTTAATCCGAACCGGCTTGACCGCTGGTGCGGCAAACACAGCCTTCTTAACCGGGGGCGTGTTCTCGATGACCACGCCCTTGGCCAGCTGGTCATCCACCAACTTTTGCAAATTGACAGAGTCCAGAAATTCGACCATACGGCTGTTCAAGGAGGCCCACAGTTCATGGGTCATGCAGCGGCCGCCTTCGCCGTTGCAGTTTTCCTTGCCGCCGCAGTTGGTGGCGTCCAGGGGTTCGTCAACCGACACGATGATGTCGGCCACGGTGATGTCGCTGGCCTTGCGACCCAGGGTGTAGCCACCGCCAGGTCCACGGGTGGACTCGACCAGCTCATGGCGGCGCAGTTTCCCGAAGAGTTGTTCCAGATAAGACAGCGAGATTTGCTGACGTTGGCTGATGGCGGCCAGGGTGACGGGGCCGTTGTTCTGGCGCAGGGCCAGGTCGATCATGGCAGTGACCGCAAAGCGGCCTTTGGTTGTGAGACGCATTTTCAAGCTCCTTCAATGTTGCTTGACTGACGTTAAGTCCGCCGACCACCTGAGCGGCCGGTACGATTTCCACCCTCCCCGCGTCTTTATTCCGACGACTTTGCGGACTGCCCTGTCACTTTTCTTTGTTGAGCGTTTTCATCAAGTATATCAGAAGAAACCCAGTAATTTAATGGGACACCGATACCAATCAGTCGCGGAATGAACTTTACCGTTTTTATCGGGTTTTGCGCAAGGGGATGCAAAAAAATTCAGGCAACGTTCGGCAAGGCGTCGGTTCCGGCGGCGCCGAGCACCTGCTTCTTCAGGCGAGCCAGTTGGTCGCGCACCCGGGCGGCTTTTTCAAACTCCAGGTTCTTGGCATGCTCGAGCATGGCTTTTTCCAGGCGCTTGACCTCCCGGGCCAGGTCTTTTTCGCTCATGTCGTCGACCGCCATGGCCTGCTGGTCCAGCCGGCTTTCGTCCTGCCCTGACTTCTCGCTGTAAACACCGTCGATCAGATCGCGCACCCGTTTGACCACCCCGCGCGGGATGATGCCGTGCTCCTCGTTGAAGGCGATCTGCTTGCGCCGGCGCCGCTCGGTCTCGCCCATGGCCTTGCGCATGGAGTCGGTGATGCGGTCGGCGTACAGGATGGCCCGGCCGTTGAGGTTGCGGGCGGCCCGGCCTATGGTCTGTATCAAGCTGCGCTCGGCGCGCAAAAAACCTTCCTTGTCAGCGTCGAGAATCGCCACCAGCGAGACCTCGGGAATATCCAGGCCCTCGCGCAGCAGGTTGATGCCCACCAGCACGTCGAAGGCGCCCAGGCGCAGATCGCGCAAGATCTCCACCCTTTCGACCGTGTCCACATCGCTGTGCAGATAGCGCACCTTGACCCCGTTGTCTGATAGGTAGTCGGTGAGCTGCTCGGCCATGCGCTTGGTCAGGGTGGTGATCAGCACCCGCTCGTTCTTGTCGACCCGGATGCGGATTTCTCCCAGCACATCGTCGACCTGGTGGGTGGCCGGACGCACTTCCACCTCGGGGTCCACCAGGCCGGTGGGGCGCACCACCTGCTCGACCACCTTGCTGGCGCGCTGCTGCTCATAGGCTGCCGGCGTGGCCGACACGAATATGGCCTGCCTGACCTTGGACTCGAATTCCTCGAACTTGAGCGGCCGGTTGTCGAGCGCGCTCGGCAGCCGAAAGCCGTAGTCGACCAGGGTGACCTTGCGCGAGCGGTCACCGTTGTACATGGCGTTGAGTTGGCCGATCATGACGTGGCTTTCGTCCAGGAACATCAGCGCGTCCTTGGGCATGTAGTCGCACAAGGTGGCCGGCGGCGAGCCAGGTGGCGCACCGCTCAAATGCCGGGTGTAGTTCTCGATACCTTTGCAGTGGCCCACTTCACTGAGCATCTCCAGATCGAAGCGGGTGCGCTGCTCTAGGCGCTGCGCCTCGACCAATTTCCCCATACCCACCAATTCGGCCGACCGTTCTGACAGCTCCATCTTGATGCTCTCGACGGCGGCCAGCACTTTGTCCCGGGGGGTGACATAGTGGCTCTTCGGGTAGATGACAAAGCGCGGGATTTTTTGCCGAACGCGGCCGGTTAGGGGATCAAACAGCTGCAGTGATTCGATCTCGTCGTCGAACAACTCCAGCCTGATGGCCAATTCGGAATGCTCGGCCGGGAAGACGTCGATCACATCGCCGCGCACCCGAAAGCAACCGCGTCCGAATTCAACATCATTGCGGCTGTATTGCATGCGAATCAGCCTGGCGATGACGTCGCGCTGACCCATGCGGTCGCCCTGGCGCACGATGAAACGCATCTCGGTGTAGTCCTCGGGCGCGCCAATGCCATAAATCGCGCTGACCGTTGCCACAATGATCACATCGCGCCGCTCGAGCACGCTTTTGGTGGCCGATAGCCGCATCTGCTCGATGTGTTCATTGATGGCCGAGTCCTTCTCAATGAAGAGGTCGCGCTGCGGCACATAGGCCTCCGGCTGGTAGTAGTCGTAGTAGCTGACGAAATACTCCACAGCGTTCTTGGGAAAGAAATCCCGGAACTCGCTGTAGAGCTGGGCCGCCAGCGTCTTGTTGGGCGCAAACACGATGGCCGGCCGCCCCAGGCGCGCGATGACATTGGCCATGGTGAAGGTCTTGCCCGAGCCGGTGACGCCCAGCAGGGTCTGGAAAGCTTCCGCGTCTTCCACGCCCTCGACCAATTGCGCTATCGCCGCAGGCTGATCGCCTGCCGGCGGATAGGGCATGAACAATTCAAAGGGCGAGCCTTCGAAGCGGACGAATTCCCCTGTCGGCGGGGACTCTTCTTCAACGATGGAAAGGGGGGTGGCCGGACTTGGGGGCATCGAACTCATCCTGGCCCGTTAAAATTCGGGCAACCGAGCAGGATACGCGATCCTGAGCCGATTTGCGACCTTAGCCGGCCAGGATCGTTCCAAATGCGCTGGTCTGTCTCTTGCTCAACCCGTTCCATTCATCGCTTAAGGAATTTCATGTCTTTGTTCACCGCCGTCGAAATGGCACCTCGCGACCCGATTCTGGGCCTGAACGAGCAGTTCGCTGCCGACCAGCACGCCAGCAAAGTCAATCTGGGCGTCGGCGTGTACTACGACGACAAGGGCAAGCTGCCGCTGCTCCACTGCGTGCAGGCGGCTGAAAAACGCATGGCCGAAAAGCCCACCCCGCGCGGCTACCTGCCCATCGACGGCATCGCCGCCTACGACAGTGCGGTCAAGGCCCTGGTCTTCGGCCAGGACAGCGAGCCGGTGCGCTCTGGCCGGGTGGCCACCGTACAGGCCATTGGCGGCACCGGTGGCTTGAAGGTCGGCGCCGACTTTCTCAAGCGCCTGAACCCCAATGCCAAGGTCATGATCAGCGACCCCAGTTGGGAAAACCATCGTGCCCTTTTCACCAACGCCGGCTTTGTGGTTGAAAGCTACCCCTATTACGACGCAGCCAATCGCGGCGTGAACTTTGAAGGCATGCTGGCCGCCCTCAACGCTGCGGCTGCCGGCACCGTCGTCGTGCTGCATGCCTGCTGCCACAACCCAACCGGCTACGACATCAGCACCGAACAGTGGAGCCAGGTGATAGCCGCCGTCAAGTCGAAAAACCTGGTGCCCTTTCTGGACATGGCCTACCAGGGCTTTGGCCACGGCATCGCCGAAGACGGCGCGGTCATCGCGCAATTTGTGGCAGCTGGCCTGTCGATGTTCGTCTCCACCTCTTTTTCCAAGAGCTTTAGCCTCTACGGCGAGCGGGTCGGCGCACTGAGTGTGCTGTGCGAGAGCAAGGACGAGGCCGACCGGGTGCTCAGCCAACTCAAGATCGCGATCCGTACCAATTACTCCAACCCGCCCACCCACGGCGGCGCCATCGTGGCCACCGTGCTGGGCACACCCGAGCTGCGCGCACAGTGGGAGCAGGAGCTGGGCGAGATGCGGGTGCGCATCAAGGCCATGCGCCAGCAACTGGTCGATGGCCTCAAAGCCGCCGGCGTCAAACAGGACATGAGCTTCATCACCAGCCAGATTGGCATGTTCAGCTACTCTGGCCTGAACAAGGATCAGATGGTGCGGCTGCGCAATGAATTCGGGGTCTACGGCACCGACACCGGCCGTATGTGCGTGGCTGCGCTCAACAGCCAGAACATCGGCCACGTCTGCGCTTCTATTGCGAAAGTGGTGTGAGCCTACGGGAGTGAAGCCAGCCACTGGCGAGGCTCAATGGGCAGGTGCCAGCTTGCGGGGGTGTGACAAGGTGGTGACAGACGGTCACAACTTTAGGGTCCGCTCCCGCTTTTTGAAGCTCGACAACTGATATATTGCTGCACTGCAACAAATCTGCTCGCCGACACCAGGAGGCCCCATGCTGTACCAAGTCTATGAAACCCAGCGCACTGTCATGGAGCCTTTCGTGGACTTCGCGCAGGCGGCGGCCAAGCTGTTCAGCAACCCTCACTCGCCTGCTGGCTCCCACCCCTGGGCGCAGCGCGTCTCAGCCGCCTACAGCTTGATGTACCGGCTGGGCAAAGACTACGAAAAGCCGGCCTTTGGCATCACCACGGTGGAGGTCAGCGGTATCCCAGTGGCCATCCAGGAGCGGGTGGAAATCGACAAGCCTTTTTGCGAGCTGCGTCGCTTCAAGAGGCTGAGCGACGACGTACCGACCCTGGCCAAGCTCAAGTCCCAGCCTGTGGTGCTGATCGTCGCCCCGCTGTCGGGCCACTACGCCACCTTGCTGCGTGACACGGTCAAGTACATGCTCAAGGACCACAAGGTCTACATCACCGACTGGCGCAACGCGCGCATGGTGCCCATGGATCAGGGCGACTTCCACCTGGACGACTATGTCAACTACGTGCAGGAATTCATACGCCACCTGCAGGGTCGCTATGGCAACTGCCATGTGATCAGCGTGTGTCAGCCCACGGTGCCTGTGCTCGCTGCCGTGTCCCTGATGGCCAGCCGCGGTGAAAAAACGCCGCTGACCATGACCATGATGGGCGGGCCGATCGATGCACGCAAGTCGCCGACAGCGGTCAACAACCTGGCCCTCAACAAGAGCCACAACTGGTTCGAGAACAACGTGATCTTCCGGGTGCCTAGCAACTTCCCGGGTGCGGGCCGCAAGGTCTACCCCGGCTTCATGCAGCATGCGGGCTTTGTGGCCATGAACCCCGACCGCCATGCCAAAAGCCACTACGATTTTTTCAAGGACTTGATCAAGGGTGACGATGCCAGTGCCGAGGCCCACCGCAAGTTCTACGACGAGTACAACGCGGTGCTCGACATGGACGCGCACTACTACTTGGAGACCATCAGCACGGTGTTCCAGGAGTTCAAGCTGGTCCACGGCACCTGGGAGGTGCTCAACCTGGAGGGGCAGCCAGAGTTGGTGCGGCCCCAGGACATAAGCAGCACTGCCTTGATGACGGTCGAGGGCGAGCTCGACGACATCTCGGGTTCAGGCCAAACGGCGGCCGCGCATGAACTGTGTAAAGGCATCAGCAAACCCATGAAGCAGCACCTGGAAGTGCCCGGGGCAGGTCACTACGGCATCTTTAGCGGCCGCCGCTGGCGCGATGTGGTCTACCCACAGGTCAAGGCTTTCATACTTGAGGGGCAAAGCCGCCTGAAACCGCAGCGTGCGCCCGCCCAAGCTACGGCCAAGGCGCCGACCCGCACGACAAGTGCGATGAGCAACGCCAGCCAGCCCGGCCGCAAGAGCAGCAAGCCGGTGGCGCGCAAACGGGCCGCACGTAGCAGTTAAAGCCCGCTGCGCCAGGCGCGGCAGCATGTGGGGTCCGCAAGCCGTGGACAATCGCTCGTCGTGACCCAGACCAGCCCTCTCCTGCTTGAGCGCATCCTCGATGCGCTGCCGCAAACCCAGTGCACCCGCTGCGGCTACCCCGACTGCCGCGCCTATGCCCAGGCCCTGGCCCAAGGGCAGGCCCAGATCAACCAGTGCCCACCGGGCGGCCAGGAAGGCATCTCCCGCTTGGCCGCCATTACCGGGCTGCCCGAGCTTGCGCTCAATCCCGTCCATGGCCAGGAAGGACCGCGCGCGGTCGCGGTGATCGACGAGGACTGGTGCATAGGCTGCACCCTGTGCCAGCCGGTCTGCCCGACCGACGCCATCGTCGGCGGCCACAAGCTCATGCACACGGTCATTGAAGGGCACTGCACCGGCTGCGAGCTGTGCCTGCCCGTCTGTCCGGTCGACTGCATACGCATGGAGGTGGTGACCCAAACCTCGGGCTGGCAGGCCTGGACAGGGGCGCAGGCCCTGCAAGCGCGCAGCCGCTATGCCGCCCACCAGGAGCGCCAGCGCCACAGTGAGGAAAAGCGGGAGAGCGAGCGGCAGGCCAAGGTACAGGCCAAGCTGGCAGATTTAGGCGCGCACAGTCAGATCACCGACACAGCCGAACTCGAGCGAAAAAAGTCAGTGATCCAGGCCGCTCTTGAGCAAGCCCGCCATCGCCGCAAGGGCGCTGGGTAGATCCGGGCCCGCTGAGGCAGAACGCGGTTTGCGGCGGAGCTGTCTTCAGGCAGGCGCCGCCGCCAAGGCCGCGAAGGCGCTTACCACCTCCGGGGGTGCTTGCACCAACTCGATCAGCACGCCCTCGCCAGAAATCGGAAATTCTTCATTGCCCTTGGGGTGCAAAAAGCAGATGTCAAAGCCGGCCGCGCCCTGGCGGATGCCGCCCGGCGCAAAGCGCACACCCTGAGACGTCAGCCAGTCGACCGCCTTGGGCAGATCGTCAATCCACAGGCCCACATGGTTGAGCGGGGTGGTGTGGACAGCGGGCTTTTTCTCGGGGTCGAGCGGCTGCATCAAATCGACCTCGACCTTGAAGGCGCCCGTACCCATGGCACAAATGTCCTCGTCCACGTTCTCGCGCTCGCTGACGAAGTTGCCGGTGACGTCCAGCCCCAGCATGTCCACCCACAGGGTGCGCAGACGCTGCTTGCTGGGGCCGCCGATGGCGATCTGCTGTATGCCCAGAACCTTGAAAGGACGTGCTGATGATCCCGCGCTCATGCTGCCTCCTTGCTGCGGCGCCCCGCCAAGTATTTGACGCCCTGCGGGCCGGCGTGCTCGCTGTGCACGGTGCCAGCCGGCAGCCGGAAAATCTCGCCGGTGGCGTAATGGCGGGCCTGCCCGTCCACCGTGATGGTGAAGTCGCCGTTCAGGATAAGGGCACAGGCGTCGAAGGCATGGGCATGATCATCCATGGCGTAGCCGACGGGTTGTTCCACCGTGGTGATCACCTGATAGCCCTCGCTTCGAAGGTGTTCCTGGAATTGGTCGTGATTCATCGCGATCTCCCACAAGGATCAAGCAAACTCGATGATGGGCTGATCGACAGCGAGCGACTCGCCCTTGGCGGCCAGCACCTTGCCCACCACGCCGTCGGCAGCAGCGAACAGCACGTTTTCCATCTTCATGGCCTCGATCACCGCCACTCGTTCGCCGGCTTGCACTTTTTGGCCCGGCTGCACCGCCACCTCGACCAACAAGCCGGGCATGGGCGAGAGCACGAAGCGGCTCATATCAGGCGGCGCCTTGTGCGGCATGAGCTGATGCAATTCGGCCATGCGTGGCGAGACCACCAATGCCTCGATGCGAGTGCCATTGTGCTGAACCACCAGCGCCAGCGGATTGCGCACCGTGCCCCGCTCGACCTGAGCGGTAAAGCGCTGTCCGTTGACCGAGCCTTCAATGCGAACTGCATTCAGGCGCGAGCTGCTGTCGATCGCGTAGGTCTTGCCGCTGACCTGTATTACCGCCGGGCCATGGATGCCGCCGGTATCGTCGACCGTCACCTGCACATACTGGTGCTCCCCATCGGGGCCCAGGATGATCACGCTGTAGTTCTGCCCCACCTTGACGTCATAGCCTGGCAACTGCCCACCCAGCCGCGCCGCGCGCTCACGCGATTTGCGCCGCACATAGGCAGCCAGTGCCACCAGGAAGCCAGGATCGGCATGGGCCACATCTTCGGCAGCGAAGCCTTTGCCGTAGTGCTCGGCGATGAAGCCGGTGTTGAAGTTGCCGGCAACAAAGTCGGGATGAGCCAGCAGGGCCGCTTGGAAGGGAACGTTGGAGCTGATGCCTCGGATCACGAATCCGTTGAGCGCCTCGCGCATCTTGGCAATCGCCTCCAGGCGATCACGCCCGTGGACGATGAGTTTGGCGATCATGGAGTCGTAAAACATCGGGATCTCGCCGCCCTCATGCACGCCGGTGTCGACCCGCACACCCTGCAGCGCCTCGGTATTGCCCTGGAACATGGTCGCACTCGGCGGCTGGAAGCGCACCAGCCGGCCTGTCGACGGCAGGAAGTTGCGAAACGGGTCTTCCGCGTTGATGCGGCACTCGATGGCCCAGCCCTCGCGCTTGACCTCCTCCTGCGTCAGGGGTAATTTCTCGCCCGCAGCCACGCGGATCATGAGTTCAACCAAGTCCAGGCCGGTGATGCATTCGGTGACGGGGTGCTCGACCTGCAGCCGGGTGTTCATTTCCAGGAAGTAAAAGTCTTGGTCTTTGCCGACCACGAACTCCACCGTGCCCGCGCTCTGGTATCTCACGGCCTTGGCCAGGGCCACCGCCTGCTCGCCCATGGCCTTGCGGGTAGCGTCGCTGATAAAGGGCGAAGGCGCCTCCTCGATCACCTTCTGGTGGCGGCGCTGAATCGAACACTCGCGTTCGTTCAGGTAAATCACGTTGCCATGGCTGTCGCCGAGTACCTGGATCTCGATGTGGCGCGGCTCCAGCACGTATTTTTCAATGAACACCCGGTCGTCACCGAAGCTGTTGCGCGCCTCATTGCGGCAGGAGGTAAAGCCCTCGAAGGCCTCCTTATCGTTGAAGGCCACGCGCAAGCCCTTGCCGCCGCCGCCGGCCGAGGCCTTGATCATTACCGGGTAGCCAATGCCTTTGGCAATGTCCACGGCCTGCTCGGCCGTGTCTATGGCCTCGTTGTAGCCCGGGATGGTGCTGACTTGGGCCTCATTGGCGAGTTTTTTGGAAGCGATTTTGTCGCCCATCGCTGCGATCGAATAATGCTTGGGGCCAATAAAGACAATGCCCTCTTCTTCCACGCGGCGGGCAAAGTCTTCGTTCTCCGACAAAAAGCCGTAGCCCGGGTGCACCGCCTCGGCGCCGGTGGCCTTGCAGGCGGCAATGATCTTGTCAGCGACCAGGTAAGACTCGCGCGAGGGGGCGGGGCCGAGCAGCACGGCCTCGTCGGCCAGCTGCACATGGCGGGCTTCCTTGTCGGCTTCCGAATAGACCGCGACGGTCTGGATGCCCATCTTTCGGGCGGTGGCAATGACGCGGCAGGCGATTTCCCCGCGGTTGGCGATCAGAATCTTCTTAAACATATTGGCTCTCCGCGTGGAAATCGCCTGCGCATGCTTCGCATGCCATGCAATTTGATGAAACGCCCGCTGCGCGGCCGTTTTCGCCCCTATTGGCAATCAGGATTTTCTTGAACATCTTGTTTTCTCCTGGTCTGATCAAAGCGGAATGTTCCCGTGCTTGCGCCAGGGGTTCTCGACTTTCTTGTCCTTGAGCATCACGAGCGAGCGGCAGATGCGCTTGCGGGTTTCATGCGGCAGGATCACATCGTCGATGAAGCCGCGGGCGCCCGCCACGAAGGGATTGGCAAAGCGGGCCTTGTACTCGGCCTCGCGGGCGGCGAGCTTTTCCGGGTCTTTTTTCTCTTCGCGGAAGATGATCTCTACCGCGCCCTTGGCGCCCATCACCGCAATCTCGGCATTGGGCCAGGCGAAGTTCACGTCACCGCGCAGGTGTTTGGAGGCCATCACGTCATACGCGCCGCCGTAGGCCTTGCGGGTGATCACCGTCACCTTGGGCACCGTGCATTCAGCATAGGCATAGAGCAGCTTGGCGCCATGCTTGATGATGCCGCCGTACTCCTGGCTGGTGCCGGGCATGAAGCCGGGCACATCGACGAAGGTGATGACGGGGATGCCAAAGGCATCGCAAAAGCGCACGAAGCGCGCAGCCTTGATCGAGCTCTTGATGTCCAGGCAGCCCGCCAGCACCAAGGGCTGGTTGGCCACAATGCCCACGGTCTGGCCGTCCATGCGGGAAAAGCCAACGATCATGTTCTTGGCGTAGTCGGGCTGGATCTCGAAGAAGTCGCCATCGTCGACGGTTTTGAGGATCAGCTCCTTCATGTCGTAGGGCTTGTTCGGGTTGTCCGGCACCAGGGTGTCGAGGCTGCGATCGGCGCGGTCGCTGGGATCGCCGCTGGGGCGCACTGGGGCTTTTTCGCGGTTGGACAGCGGCAGGTAGTTGTACAGGCGCCGCAGCATCAAGAGCGCCTCAATGTCATTGTCGAAGGCACCGTCGGCCACGCCGCTCTTGGTGGTGTGGGTAATGGCTCCACCCAACTCCTCGGCGCTCACCTCTTCATGGGTCACGGTCTTGACCACCTCGGGGCCAGTGACGAACATATAGCTCGAATCCTTGACCATGAAGATGAAGTCGGTCATGGCCGGTGAATACACCGCCCCGCCGGCACTGGGCCCCATGATCAGGCTGATCTGCGGGATCACGCCCGAGGCCATGACGTTGCGCTGAAACACCTCGGCATAACCGCCCAACGAGGCCACGCCTTCCTGGATGCGCGCACCGCCGGAATCATTGAGGCCGATCACAGGTGCGCCGACCTTCATCGCCTGGTCCATGACCTTGCAGATCTTCTCGGCGTGCGACTCGGACAGCGCGCCACCAAAGACGGTGAAGTCCTGGCTGTAGACGAAGACGAGGCGGCCGTTGATCATGCCGTAGCCGGTAACCACGCCGTCGCCGGGAATCTTGTTGTCCTCCATGCCAAAGTCCGTGCAGCGGTGCTCCACAAACATGTCCCACTCTTCAAAGGTGCCTGCGTCCAGCAGGACTTCCAGGCGCTCACGAGCGGTCAGCTTGCCTTTGGCATGTTGGGCCTCAATGCGCTTGGTACCGCCGCCCAGGCGGGCTGCAGCGCGCTTTTTTTCGAGTTGTTCAAGAATGTCTTGCATGGGGTCCTTCTTTGAAAGGCTTGGAGAAAATAAAGCAAAGGCTCAATGAATATGAGCGGCAAGCAGTTGACGGGCTGCGGTCGAGGCAGGCAAGCGGCCCTGCACGACTTCGGTAGTGATGCCCGGAAGCAAGTGGCTGACAGCCGGGTTCTGCCGGAAGGCGAGCTTGAGGCCAGCATCCACACGCTCCCACATCCAGGCCAGCGACTGTTGTTGGCGGCGCTGGGCCAGCTGTCCGTTGGCGCTCTGCAAAGCGCGGTAGCGGCTCACCGCTGTCCAAAAGTGGTCTACTCCCTGAGCATGCAAAGCGCTGATCTTGACCACCTGCGGATGCCACTGCGTTTCGATGTGATGCGCATGGTCCGGATTGCCATGCATGCCAAACAGCCGCAGCGCGCTGGTGATCTGCGCCTCTGCGCGGGTGGCCGCATGGGCGTCGATGTCGGCCTTGTTGATCACCACCAGATCGGCCAGCTCCATCACGCCCTTCTTGATGGCCTGCAGGTCATCGCCGGCATTGGGCAGTTGCATGAGCACGAACATGTCGGTCATGCCGGCCACAGCGGTCTCGCTCTGGCCCACGCCCACGGTTTCAACGATGACCACGTCATAGCCGGCAGACTCGCAAACCAGCATGGCTTCGCGGGTCTTCTCGGCCACGCCGCCCAGCGTGCCGCTCGACGGGCTGGGCCGGATATAGGCCTTCTCGTGCACCGAGAGCTGCTCCATGCGGGTCTTGTCGCCCAGGATGGAGCCGCCCGAGATGGTCGACGAGGGGTCGATGGTGAGCACCGCCACCCGGTGGCCCAGGGAAATGAGGTACAGGCCCAGCGCCTCGATGAAGGTGGACTTGCCCACGCCGGGCACGCCGCTAATGCCTAAGCGAAAGCTCGTGCCGGTGTGCGGCAAGATGGCAGTCAGCAGCTCGTCGCCCTGGGCGCGGTGGTCAGCGCGGGTGGATTCGAGCAGGGTGATGGCCTTAGCCATGGCCCGCCGCTGTGCAGCTGATGGGCCGTGCAGCAAGGCTTGGACGATGGCCTCAGGCGTCACGCCGGGTACCCCACCCTGTGACCGCTCCGGGTCGCAGCTTCAACGCAGTGCCACCTACCGAAGTTGCGGCCAGAACCCAGGCGCAGATCCAACAATGTCACCTCTAGCCCTCAGTGAATCAAAAATGACCGCCCATCGGGCAGCCGGTAGCGCGAGAAATCGCGCACGTCCATGGTCATCACGTTGAGCGTGTTGGTGTCCTGCGCCAGCCAAACCAGCGAGGCATCGGTCAGGTCCATCTCGGTGCGCGGCGGCGCGGTGTAGCGGGCCATCAGTTCAGCAAACTCGGGCAGGTCGGACACATCGAAGGGATACACCACCACACCGCCTTCGGACACCCAGCGCAGGTAGCGCTGCACAGCGCGGGCGCCCAGGAAATGCGTGACCTCGACCACGCAAGGCCAGGTGGTCGTCAGGTGCCAGCCCTGGGCCAGCAGGCCGGTGTAATGGCGATGGCCAATATCGCTGTCGTCAAACAGGGCGACCATGGGGCCGGTGTCGATCAGAGCCAGGCTCACGGCGCGTCCTTATCCGCATCCGGCTGCCAGGCCCGCCCGACCTGCTTGGCCTCCTGGAAGGCCAGCCAATCGGCCCGGCTGGCATCCTGCTTGGCCTTGAGCTTGGCTCGGATGGCGGCCTTGGTCGGCGAGAGGTATTCGCTGCCTTCGGGCAAGGGCTCGCGCACCTCGGTCTGCACCTTGAGCAGCAATTCATAAGGGTTCTGCCGGCCGAGTGCCTTCTCCAGGGCCGAGACAATGAACTGCGACTTGGTCACCCCCAATCGTTTGGCGGCAAGCTCCAACTCTTTTTCGAGCAAAGGTTCGAGGCGAACAGAGACAGCCATAGAAGACTCCGAAAAAGCAATACAGTATTACTGTATCACGCTCTTCATGCCAGTGCCTTCCTAATTTGCTCCAGCACATCCTTGGCGCTGGCTGGGATCGGCGTGCCTGGGCCGTACACACCCTTAACGCCCGCCTCGTACAAAAAGTCGTAGTCCTGACGCGGGACCACACCGCCCACAAACACGATGATGTCGTCCGCGCCCTGCTTCTTGAGCTCGGCAATGATGGCCGGCACCAGAGTTTTGTGACCGGCGGCCAGGGTGGATACGCCCACGGCGTGCACGTCGTTCTCGATGGCCTGGCGGGCACATTCCTCGGGCGTCTGGAACAGCGGGCCCATGTCCACGTCAAAGCCCAGGTCGGCAAAGGCGGTGGCCACCACCTTGGCGCCGCGGTCGTGGCCGTCCTGGCCGAGCTTGGCGATCATCACCCGGGGGCGGCGGCCCTGCTGCTCGGCAAATTCGCTGATTTCCTTTTTCAGGTTCTCCCAGCCTTCGGCCGAGTCGTAGGCGGCGGCATACACACCGGTCACCTTTTGTGTGTCGGCGCGGTGGCGACCAAAGACTTTTTCAAGCGCATCGCTGACTTCTCCCACAGTGGCGCGCAGGCGAATGGCCGCGATGGACAAGGCCAACAAATTGCCCTGCCCGCTCTCGGCGGCGGCGGTCAGCGCGTCCAAAGCTTTTTGCACCGCCGCGCCATCACGGCTGGCGCGGATTTGCTGTAGGCGTGCGATCTGCCCGTCACGCACCTTGACGTTGTCCACCTCCAGAATGTCGACCGGGTCTTGCGTCTTGAGCTTGTATTTGTTGACGCCGACGATCACGTCCTTGCCCGAGTCAATGCGGGCCTGCTTTTCGGCGGCGGCGGCCTCGATCTTGAGCTTGGCCCAGCCGCTGTCGACCGCTTTGGTCATGCCGCCCATGGCCTCGACCTCTTCAATGATGGCCCAGGCCTGGTCGGCCATGTCCTGGGTGAGCTTTTCCATCATGTAGCTACCGGCCCAGGGGTCGATCACGCTGGTGATGTGCGTCTCCTCCTGGATGATGAGCTGCGTGTTGCGCGCAATCCGCGCGGAAAACTCGGTCGGCAGGGCAATGGCTTCGTCGAAGCTGTTGGTGTGCAGCGACTGCGTGCCGCCAAACACCGCAGCCATGGCCTCAATGGTGGTGCGTACGATGTTGTTGTAGGGGTCCTGCTCGGTGAGCGACCAGCCCGAGGTCTGGCTGTGCGTGCGCAGCATCAGGCTCTTGGGGCTCTTGGCGCCAAAGCCCTTCATGATGCGGCACCACAGCAGGCGCGCGGCGCGCATCTTGGCCACCTCCAAGTAGAAGTTCATGCCCACCGCCCAAAAGAAGGAGAGGCGACCGGCAAAGTCGTCCACATCCAGGCCCTTGGCGGTGGCGGTCTTCACATACTCCTTGCCGTCGGCCAGGGTGAAGGCCAGTTCCAGCGCCTGGTTGGCGCCGGCCTCCTGCATGTGGTAGCCCGAGATCGAGATCGAGTTGAACTTGGGCATGTTCTGGCTCGTGTACTCGATGATGTCGCCGATGATCTTCATCGAGGGCTCGGGCGGGTAGATGTAGGTGTTGCGCACCATGAACTCTTTCAGAATGTCATTCTGAATCGTTCCTGAGAGCTGGTCCTGGCGCACACCCTGCTCTTCGGCAGCCACCACGTAGCCGGCCCGCACCGGTAGCACCGCGCCGTTCATGGTCATGGAGACGCTGACCTTGTCCAGCGGGATCTCGTTGAAGAGGATCTTCATGTCCTCCACCGAGTCGATGGCCACGCCGGCCTTGCCCACGTCACCGGTCACGCGCGGATGGTCGGAGTCGTAGCCGCGGTGCGTGGCCAGGTCAAAGGCCACCGACACGCCCTGCCCGCCAGCGGCCAGGGCCTTGCGGTAGAAGGCATTGGACTCTTCGGCAGTGGAAAAGCCGGCGTATTGGCGAATCGTCCAGGGCCGCACCGCGTACATGGTGGCCTGCGGGCCGCGAATGAAGGGCTCGAAGCCGGGTAGCGTGTTGGCATGCGGCAGATTGGCCGTGTCCTCGGCCGTGTACAGCGGCTTGACCGTGATGCCATCGGGCGTGACCCAGTTCAGGGCCGACACATCGCCACCGGGCGCCGACTTTGCAGCGGCTTTTTGCCACGCCTCCAGGTTGGCGGACGTGAATTCGGAGGGCTTCTTGGAATCGCTCATGGCCATCTCTCTCGTGTTGTACTTTCAGGAACTTGCGCGAGGCCAGGCAATCAAGGCCTCGGGCTAAGCGGTGAGGCCCGGCACACCGGATCCCCATTCGGTTTGAACTGATCCGGAGTCTACCTCATTCATAATTATTGATGCAAAATTAAATTTCGTGTAAGCTTTGCCCATGGCCGCCCTCGCCCCCCTGAGTTCCCGTGCCCTCTATGAAGAGGTGGCAGAGCTGCTGCGCGAGCGCATTTTTCGCCAGGAACTCAAGCCTGGCAGCTGGATCGACGAGCTCAAGCTGGCCGAGGAATACGGCATCAGCCGCACCCCCTTGCGCGAAGCACTCAAGGTGCTGGCTACCGAAGGCCTGGTCACCATGAAGTTGCGGCGCGGCGCCTATGTGACCGAGGTGTCCGAGCGCGACCTGGCCGAGGTCTATCACCTGCTGGCCTTGCTCGAAAGTGATGCTGCTAGCGTGGCGGCCCAGCGCGCCAGCCCGCAGCAAATGCGCGAGCTACAGGACCTGCACCAAGGCCTGACCGCTGCGGCGAGCGACCGAGAAGAGTTTTTCCGCATCAATGAGGCCTTCCACCGCAAGCTACTGGCGGTGGCTGATAACCGCTGGCGCGAGCAGATGGTCAACGACCTGCGCAAGGTCATGAAGCTCAACCGGCACCACTCGCTGCTCAAAACCGGGCGTATCGCCGAGTCTTTGGCCGAGCATGAGGCCATCATGCAGGCACTGCAACAGCGCGAGCCGGCGGCGGCAGCCGAGCGCATGCAGGAGCATTTCCGCAACGGCTTGCAAGCAGCGGGCTGAAACACTCGGCTGCAGCCGCGGACTGCTTCAGAGCCAAAGCTGAAAAAACTGGGCCTGACCCATGGAAGGGTCGAGTTGATACGGCGCAAATCCCAGCTTCTCGTAGAGGGCGATGGCACTGCGGTTACCCGAGAGCACCTCCAAAGTGAGCTTGCAAGCGCCGCGGCGGTGCGACAGCTCGATCACCCGCTCCAGCATGAGTCGCCCCACGCCCGCACCGCGGTGCGAGGCGATCACCACCACGTCGTGCACATTGACCAAGGGCCTGCACGCGAAGGTCGAGAAACCCTCGATGCAGTTGACCAGGCCTACCGGTTTCTCGCCGTCATAAGCAATGACACTGAAGGCTGCCGGTCGTGCCGCCAATTGAGCCGGCAGGTTGCTGCGCGCAAAGTCGCTGAGCGCTTGTCCACCCCCGGCGCTGTCGCGCGCGTACGCGTCCAGCAGATCGACCAATTCGGCGGCCTGACGCGGGTCGAGGTAGTCGACCTCGCGCACCTGCAGCGTGCTCATCGCGGAGCCAAAGCTTGGGCCATGCGCTCGGCACAGGCCTGGGCCAAGGCGCCATCCTGGGCCTCAACCATGATGCGCAGCACCGGCTCAGTACCACTGGCACGAATCAGGATGCGACCGCTGTCGCCCAACTCGGCCTCGGCCTGCTCTCGCTGCGCCTTCAGGCCCGCATGGGTCTGCCAGTCCTGCCCCGGGGCCAAGCGGACATTGATCAGTGTTTGAGGAAACAGGCGCACCTCTGCCAAAAGCTCAGCCAAGCTGCGTCCACTGCGGGCGCAGGCCTGCAACACTTGCAAGGCACTGACCAGGCCGTCACCTGTGCTGTGACGGTCCAGTGCCAGCAAATGCCCCGAACTCTCGCCACCCAAAAGCCACTTGCGCCGCTCCAACTCTTCCAACACATAGCGGTCCCCCACCTTGGCCCGCACGAAACCCACGCCCAGCTGCTTCAGAGCCAGTTCGACCGCCAAATTGGTCATCAGGGTTCCGACCGCGCCAGGCACTGCCTCACCGCGCTCTAGGCGCTCGCAGACCATCAGGTACAGCAGCTCATCGCCATTGAACAGACGCCCCTGCCCGTCGACCATCTGCAGCCTATCAGCATCACCATCGAGAGCCACGCCATAGTCGGCTCCGTGCTGCCTGACCAATTCCACCAAGGCCTGGGGATGGGTCGCGCCAACCTCGCGATTGATGTTGAGCCCATCGGGCGCGCAGCCTATGCGCACCACCTCGGCCCCCAACTCATGAAACACCGCCGGCGCAATTTGATAGGCTGCGCCATGGGCTGCATCGACCGCGATCTTTACACCTTTGAGGGTCAGGTCTGCCGCGAAGGTGCTTTTGCAGAACTCCACATAGCGCCCGGCGGCGTCGTCGAGCCGGCGGGTCTTGCCCAGCTCCGCCGAGGCCGCCCAGACCGGCGGCTGCTCTAGCACCGCCTCGACCTCGCGTTCCCAGTCATCGCCGAGCTTGCTGCCCTGGGCGCTGAAAAATTTGATGCCGTTGTCATCGAAAGGGTTGTGGCTGGCACTGATGACCACCCCCAAGCTGGCGCGCTGGCTGCGGGTGAGATAGGCCACAGCGGGCGTGGGCAGCGGCCCCAGCAGAACCACATCAACACCGGCCGAATTGAAGCCTGACTCCAATGCGCTTTCAAGCATGTAGCCAGAGATGCGGGTGTCCTTGCCGATGAGCACCGTCGGTCGGGCTTGGCTGCGCTTGAGCACCCGACCGACCGCGTGCGCCAGACGCAACACAAAATCTGGCGTGATCGGCGCCTGCCCCACCGTGCCACGGATGCCGTCGGTTCCAAAGTACTGTCGTGTCATGCCTGCCTTTCGCCCGGACCCAGTACCGCACAAGGCCCCGATGGAGCAAATTGTAAAAAGCCTGGAATGATGATGGGCGCAAAAAAACCGCCTTGCAACCAGTGCAAGGCGGCTGTGTTGGTGGGTCGTGCGTGACTCGAACACGCGACCAACGGATTAAAAGTCCGCTGCTCTACCGACTGAGCTAACGACCCGTTGCCTGTGGGCAGATCGCTATCTGTCGATCATTCCAGTTTGGCTGCGCCAGAGCTTTGTGGGCATCAAGCACAGCCTAAGATTATAGCGTGAATTTTTGGGGCGCCTGATTGGAGAGGGCGTCGAGTACCCAAGCAGCCGCGCACATGCCAAAAGTCGAAGTCACGGCAACGGTCGAACCGTAGCCATGACAGTTCAGGCTGCCGTCGGCGGGCAGGGTCACATCGCCTTCACAGACCTGCCCCGGTTGCACCACAGGCTCGCGGCTGAACACACATGGCAGGCCCAGTTTTTTGACCCGGGAAGCGCCATGGTGCTTGCGCAACTGATAGCGCAACTGCGCCAGCAGCGGATCATGGGTGACCTCGGCCAGGTCGGCCAGTTCCACCCGGTGTGCATGGCGCTTGCCCCCGGCCGCGCCCACGCTGACCAGGGGCAAGCCCTTGGCCATGGCCCAGACCGCCATGGCAACCTTGGCACGAACTTGATCGCAGGCATCGATGATGGCCAGGGGTGCATCTAGGCTCGGGGGCAGGTCGGCCAAGGCCGGCCAGTTGTCTGCATCAACAAACTCTTCGATGGCATCGACCTGGCAGCCCGGGTGAATTTGCGCGATGCGATCGCGCATGGCTAGTACCTTGGCCTGTCCCAAGGTGGCCGACAAGGCATGAATCTGCCGATTGACGTTGGATTCAGCGATGTGATCGAGGTCGATCAGGGTCAATCGGGCCACCCCGCTGCGGGCCAAGGCCTCAGCCGCCCAGGAGCCCACGCCGCCGATGCCGACCACCACCACGCGGGCGCGCGCGATGGCCTGCGCACCATGTTGGCCGTAAAGGCGGGCAAGCCCGCCGAAGCGGCGCTGGAAATCGGCCTCTTCCTCAAGCCCCCCAGCCACCGGTGAGGGCAGCGCCATCAGATGCTGCGCTCAAGGCGCCAGATCTGCCAGCGCAGGCACAGAACACTGCCGGCGAAAATCCCAGCCAGAGCGAAAAAACTGTTCAGACTCAATGTGGACAGGCCCGACAGGCCCTGCCCGACGGTGCAGCCCATGGCGGTCACGCCGCCCACGCCCATCAACACAGCGCCGATCAGGTGCAAGGCGGTGTCCTCGGTATCCCGAAAGCCTTCCCAACGAAAAGACTTGCTGAGCAAGCAATAGCAGGCCGAACCAGCAACCACGCCCACCACCAGGATGACGCCCAGGCTGAGCACCTTGCTCTTGTCACTGAAGAACATCAGCCAATCGAGGGTGTAGGCCATCGGCGCCACGAAGCTAAAGGCCTCGGAGCGGCCCGAGTTGGTCGCCACAAAGACCTCCTCAAGAGTCTGAGGATGCTCGTTGACGAAGCCGTAATGCCCGGTCAGCCACCACATGGCCACCACCAGCAGGCCTATGCCCAGGCCGCCCAGAAGGTAAACAGGCTGCCTGAATTCGCGGTCGATCAAAGCCCATAAAAGCAGCCCTAAGCCCAAAACCAGACCCAAAGCCAAGCTCAGTTGCGAGGCGGCCACTCCGGTCAGCGGCTGCAGCACAGCAGCCAGCGTACCGGGAGCAGGCACAAGCAGCGCCGCCTGATCGACGGTGGCCACTCGCCAGACAGCCGTCACGCCCTTCATGGTGACAAACGCAGCCACCCCCATCACTGCAAACACGACCAATGACTTCAGGCTGCCGCCACCGATGCGAATCAAGGTCTTGCTGCCACAGCCCGAGCCCAGCACCATGCCGATACCAAAAAGGCCCCCGCCCAGCAGGGCCGACAGCCAAATGAAGCGCGGCGACGCATAAACCGTGCGGGCTGGATCGATCAGGCCCACATACGCCATGGCCTGAAACCCAAGCATGGCCACACCTGCAGCCATGGCCCACATCCGCATGCGCGACCAGTCACCCATGCTGACAATGTCACTGACCGCACCCATGGTGCAAAAGTGGGTACGCTGACCGATCAGGCCAAAAAGGAAGGCCAGACCAAAGGCCAGGCCGAGCACCTGCTGTTGCAGGGCGTTGAACTGCTGAATATCCATCGCGCAATTCTAGGCCGCTGGCGCCCAGACCGCGAGCGCTCAGGCACAATGCCGCGCAAAGTTAAGGGCCGCACCAAGCCTATTTGAGCTTGGACAAGCGCTCCTTGGCAGTCGCTGCGGCTTCGTCCTGCGGATAGGACTTGACCAGATCCTCCAGCGTGCGGCGCACCGCAGCGCGGGGCTCCTTGAGCTCGATCTGGCAATTGGCAATGGTCAGCATCGCCTCCGCAGCGCGAGGATGATCGGGGGCCAATTGCAGCATCCTGCGCAAGCTGCCCACGGCCTCCTTGTATTGACCGGTGGCGTACTGAGCATTACCCAGCCAGTAGAGCGCCGATGAGCGGTAGCCACTGGTCGGGTAGCGAGCTTGAAACTGCTCGAACGCGGTTCGTGCGGCCGCGAATTCGCCTTTGCGCATAACGGCCAAAGCCGCGTCAAAAGCACTGATCTCGGCCGGCAAGGCCTCGATCTCCCGCCCATCCACATTGACCTTTACCGGCTCGATGCGCCGAATACGCGCTTCAACCCCGGAGCTGACATCGTTGACGTTGCGCTGCACACCATCGACGTTGCGCTGCAAACCATCGACGTTCCGCTGCACACCATCGATGTTGCTGCGCATACCATCGATGGCCATCTGCAAGTCGGCCTGGCCGCGCTTCATGTCTCGCAGATCTCGCTGAAGCTTGGCCACAAAGTGAACCATTTCCTCTTTCTCGCCGCGCAGCTGGGCCAATTCACGGCGCAAGAATTCCAACTGATTGGCCAATTCCAGCAAGCCTCGCCTGAGCTGCGACTGCTCGTCCGCAGACTTGGCCATGGCATTGCGCATGAGCTGGAGCTCCTCCTGCAGCTGGGCCTGAGCCTGCTGCTGTTGAGCCTGAGCCCGCTGCTGTTGTGCCTGAGCCTGCGACTGCTGTGCCTCGGAGCTGCGACGCGCCTCTTCACTTTTACGAAGTTCTTCTGTCACCACGGCCAAAGAGCGCCGCAGATTTTCCACCTGCGGCCGCAACTTGATGATTTCCTGGCGCGCCTCATCGTCGGCAAACAGCGATGCCTGGGCACCCAGGGACACCGCCATCAGAACCAGGGCTGCGGTCCACCGCATCGAAAAGGCAGCCATGTCTGTCACCGATAGGTAATTTCAGCGCGACGATTCTTTTCGAAGGACGCCTCGTCGGTTCCGCTGGCCGCTGGTTTTTCCTTGCCAAAGCTCACAGCCTCAACCTGACCCTCTCCGACGCCCAGCAAAACCAGGCGGCGGCGAACCGCCTCAGCTCGCTTTTGACCGAGTGCCAGGTTGTACTCACGGCCGCCGCGCTCGTCAGTATGTCCCTCGACCGCGATGGTGCGACTCTTGTTGGTGGACAGAAAGCGGGCATGGCTCTCGATCACCGCCTCGCCCTCGGGCCTGATGACGAAACTGTCGAAGTCGAAATAAATCACCCTGGCCAGCTGGGTGGGCGCAGCTACCGGCACGTTACGGGGAGTTAGCTCGACCGGCACCACAGCGCGGCTCTGCGCACCGCCCGCTAAACCGCCTGCTGAGGCGCCTGCTGAAGCGCCCGCGTTGCCACTGGGGGAACCCGAACCCTGGGCGGCTGCGCGCGCTGCCGCTGCCGCTGCATCGGCCGCAGCGGAGCTGGCAGCAGAGCGGTCCTCAACCGGCACGTCATTGAGCTTGACACTCGATCCGCAAGCCGTAAGCGCTAGGCTCAAGGCGATCAGACCGATGTATTTGCAGCTGTTGCCTCTCATCATCAACTCCTCCTATTAAAAACTGTCAATCCAGGGCCGAGCCAGCATAAGCTAGCGAACAAATGGCCCCCAATCGGGCTCGCGGATGTCGCCACTTTGACCTGAAAGGCGGGCCTTGATGCGCCCGTCCAGGGTGGTGGTCATCAGGGCCTCGCGCCCCTGCAGCACGGTGGCATAGAGAACGAGGCGGCCGTTGGGTGAAAAACTCGGACTTTCGTCGCCGGCCGTGTCGGTCAGCGCTGTGATGGCGGAGCTGGCCAGATCCATCAGGTGCAGCTTGTAGACGCCGCCGACCCGGGAAATAAACGCCATGGTCTTGCCATCCGGACTGAGCGCCGGCGAGATGTTGTAGTTGCTGCCAAAGGTCACCCGCTCGGCGCTGCCACCGCTGCTGGGCATGCGGTAGATTTGGGGCGAACCGCCGCGATCACTCACAAAATAAATCCAGCGCCCATCCGGAGAACAGGTCGGCTCGGTATCGATGCTGCTCGACTGCGTCAGGCGCCTGGGCTCGCCCCCGCCGGAGGCATCCATCACATAAATCTGAGAGCCGCCATCGCGGCTGAGCGTGGCGACGATCTGGCGGCCGTCAGGCGTCCAGGCAGGGGCACTGTTGGAGCCCCTGAAGTTGGCCAGCAGACGCCTGCGCCCAGTGGCCAGCTCATGGGAGTAAATCACTGGCTTGCGTGACTCAAAGGATACGTAAGCCAGTTGCGCGCCAGTGGGCGACCATGAGGGTGAAATGAAGGGTTCGGAGCTGGCAAAGGCAGACTGGGCATTTTCGCCATCAGAGTCGGCCACCCAGAGGTTATAGCGCTGGGCCAAACGTGTCACGTAAGCGATACGAGTGGCAAAGACGCCCTTGTCTCCGGTCAGCTTTTCATAAATGAAATCAGCAATGCGGTGCGCGACCACGCGCATTTCAGAGGGCGGGACGGCAATGGACTGACCACCGAGATCGGTGCCCCGAACCACGTCCCAGAGCCGAAAACGCACGTCATAAGTACCATTGGCCAAGGCCAGCACGCTTCCGGCCACTGCGAAATCTGCCCCCTTTTGGCGCCACAGGTTGGCGTTGAGGGCGCTGGTTTCATCCACGTTGACGCCGGCCGCATCCACCGAGCGGAAGACGCCGCTGCGTTCAAGGTCGGCGCGCACAATGGCGCTGATCTTGTGGGGCGCTGACGCCTCCCCCCGCAAGACCGGCAAGGCAATCGGCAGCTGGGCTGCCCCCAGACCGGAGACCTCCACGCGAAACTGCGCCAAGGCCGGCGCTGCGACGGTCAATAGCCCACAGGCTCCCGCACCGACCAGCCAGCGGCGTCGCTGCGGGCCTGAATCCATCAATTCATTGAGATTGTTCTTTTGCACCTTGACGACTCAAACAATAGAGCTCGAAACACTTCCAAAACACTGCCTAGCCTGCATGGTACACACCGCGAAGTCCATTGGACCATCGAGAAAACCCAAACGAGATCGATAACTTTGCAAAAAAACAGCCAGCGCCGAAACCACGGCCCACCCCATGCAAGCCGCTGACCCCTTGGCATGGCGCTGACAAGTCCCATATTTGCTGTGGCGCTAGCGCTTGCGCCGGTCGGGGTCCAGTGTGGGGTCGCTGCATTGATCCGGACAATCCTGGCTGTTTCGGGTCTCGCTCATGGTGATGCGGTAACGGACAGCTTCAGCACACTTGGGGACAGGGCTGCCCTGACTAGATTCAAAGCTCGATGCTCAGCATAGCAGAGCCAATGCCCAGCACTAGGCGGCGACTGCCGGATAATGCGCCTAGCGTTGGCTGACCGACCGAACTCAAAAACCGCAGCGACCGAGGAGCCAGGCAGACCCTGAGCAGCTCGGCCTGGCCAGCGGCTGAGGCATCTTTGCAAGCCCGGTCGGCCTTGCCCCAAGCTCTCGCCCATGACCACCTCATCCGCCTATCAGCGTGCGCGCAGCCAATGGGCAAAAATCTGGCCCTACTTCAGCGCCTCCCGCGGCGCCTGGCTGCTGGCGGGCCTGGCCGCGGCGGTGGCGGCGGCGACAGAGCCGATGATTCCGGCCCTGCTCAAGCCACTACTGGATCGAGGTTTTCAGGGCTCGAGTCGGGTGCCCATATGGCATATTCCGGCCCTTTTGTTGCTGGTTTTTGGCCTACGTGCCGCAGCTGGCTTCATCTCGCAATACGCGCTGGCTCGCATCATTAATCTGGGTTTGCAGAGAATTCGTGATGCCTTGTTCGCAAAAATGCTGCGAGCCCAACTGAGCCTGTACGAAGAACAAAGCGCCAGCACCCTGGCCAACACCGTGGTCTATGAGGTGCAAAACGGCTCGTCCATGCTGATAGGCTCCCTGGTTCGCGCAGTGCGCGATGCGCTGACCTTGCTGGCGCTGGTGGGCTATCTGCTTTACCTGAACTGGAAGCTGAGCCTGGTGGTGGCGGTGATACTGCCGCCCCTGGGGGTGATGGTGCGCAGCCTGACGCGGAGGCTTTACCGGCTGACCCAACAAACTCAGGTGGCCACCGACGAACTGGCCTATGTGGTGGAAGAAAACGTGCTGGCTCAGCGCGACATCCGCCTGCATGCGGCGCAAGGCCTGCAGGTCAAGCGCTTTGCACGCCTGAGTCACAAGCTGCGCCAGCTCTCGCTCAAGACCACCGTGGCCACCGCCGGCATGAGCGCCATGGCCCAAATACTTTCTGCGCTGGCCCTCTCAGCGGTGATCTGCATCGCCTTGCTGCAGGGCGCTGGCGGTGACACCACGGCTGGCAGCTTCATGGCTTTCATCACCGCCATGTTGCTCCTGATTGCACCGATCAAGAGCCTGGCCGAGGTCGGCAGCCCTTTGACGCGGGGCTTGGCGGCCCTCGAACGGGGCCAGGCACTGATTGATGAGGTAGCAGACGAGCAAGGCGGCGGGCATGCGGCCAGACGCGCGCGGGGTGATATTCGCCTGGAATCGGTCACTGTACGGTACAAGGACGGTGCTCAAGCCGCGCTCGAACGGATCGACCTGCATGTGCGAGCCGGTGAGACCCTGGCTTTGGTGGGCAGCTCCGGCTCGGGCAAGACCACCCTGGCCCAGCTATTGCCACGGCTGCTCGAATGCAGCGAGGGGCGTGTATTGCTGGACGGCCAGGACATCGCCCAGTGGGATCTGGCCAGCCTGCGAGCCCAGTTTGCCTATGTCAGCCAACATGTGGTGATGCTCAATGACAGCCTGGCCGTCAATGTCGCCCTCGGACAGGAGCCTGACCGTGAGCGGGTTCGCCTGTGCCTGCAGGCCGCCCGGCTCGAGCAACTGCTGCAGGACTTGCCGCAGGGCATGGATACCGTCTTGGGCCATAACGCGATGCAGCTGTCGGGCGGACAACGCCAGCGCCTGGCGATCGCACGCGCCCTGTACAAGGATGCGCCCATTTTGATTCTGGACGAAGCCACCTCGGCGCTGGACAGCCAGTCCGAGCATGAGGTGCAACAGGCGATCGAGCGGGTCTGCGTCGGCAGAACCTCTCTGGTGATCGCTCACCGCCTGTCGACCATCGAGCACGCCGACCGCATCGTCGTTCTCGACAGCGGCAAGGTGGTGGAGACCGGGAGCCATCAAGAACTGCTGGCCCAGGGCGGCCACTACAGCCACCTGTACCGGCTCGGCTTCAAGCAGGGATCGTCGCCGGCCCAGGCCTGAGGGGGCGATCAAGCCGGGCCAAGGTCCGGCTGTGCTCGCGCACCTCAAAGCAGCACGATGTCGTACTGCTCTTGCGGCAGTGCCGCTTCGGCTTGCAGGGAAATCGGCTTGCCGATGAAATCGGACAGACCGGCCAGGTGCTGACTTTCCTCGCCCAGAAACAGCTCGATGACCGCCGGCGCCGCCACCACCCTGAATTCCCGCGGATTGAACTGCCTGGCCTCGCGCAGGATCTCGCGCAGGATGTCGTAGGTCACACTGCGCGCGGTCTTGACCACCCCCTTGCCCTGGCAGGTCGGACAGGCCTCGCACAACTGATGCACCAGGGACTCACGGGTGCGCTTGCGGGTCATTTCTAGAAGGCCGAGGGCCGAAAATCCATTGACCGTCGTTTTGACACGGTCCCGGGCCAGCTGCTTCTTGAGCTCATCGAGCACCGCCTCACGGTGTTCAGCCCTGGCCATGTCGATGAAGTCCACCACCATGATGCCGCCCAGATTGCGCAGGCGCAGTTGGCGGGCGATCGCCTGGGCCGACTCGAGGTTGGTCTTGAAGATGGTTTCTTCAAAATTGCGAGCTCCGACAAAGCCACCGGTGTTCACATCGATGGCGGTCAGGGCCTCGGTCTGGTCGATGATCAGATAGCCGCCAGATTTCAGCTCCACCCTGCGGCCGAGTGCGCGGGCAATTTCCTCGTCGATGTTGTGCAGGTCAAAAATCGGCCGCTCACCAGAATAAAGGGCAATTTTCTTGAGCATGCCAGGCATGAATTCGGTCGCAAAAGCCTGCAAGGCCTGATGCTGCTCGCGCGAATCGACCCGTATGAACTGTGTAGCCTGCGAGGCTACGTCGCGCAGGACGCGCTGCAGCAAGCTGAGGTCCTGATGCAGCAATGAGGCAGGTGGCAGCCGCAGCGCCTGCCCGCGGATATGGGCCCAGGTCTTGCGCAGATAGGCGATGTCATCGCTCAGTTCGGTGTCACTCGCGTCTTCGGCATTGGTGCGCAAAATAAAGCCACCCGCATCGCCAGCCAAGGCCTGCAGGCGCTCGCGCAGTTGCTCGCGCTGCTGCGGTGGAATTTTTTGCGACACGCCGATGTGCTTGTCCTGCGGCAGGTACACCAGCAAGCGCCCGGCAATGCTGACTTGCGCACTCAGGCGAGCGCCCTTGGTACCGATCGGGTCCTTGAGCACCTGGACCATGATGCTCTGGCCTTCGAAAACCTGCTTTTCAATCGGCAAGACCGGCTCGCTGCGTCCGCCCTCAGCACCCTCGCCGTGTCGGCTGGCGATGCTGCTGAGCAGGTCGCCCACATGCAGGAAGCCGGCGCGTTCGAGCCCAATGTCGATGAAGGCCGACTGCATGCCCGGCAAGACCCGGGCCACCTTACCCAGGTAAATATTCCCGACCAAGCCACGCTCTAGCGCCCGCTCAACATGCAGCTCCTGCACAGCGCCCTGCTCAATCACGGCCACGCGGGTTTCCTGTGGGGCCCAGTTGATCAATATGTCTTGCGGCATGGCTGTTGGTCCGGTAGGAGGGGAGCGGCGCTGTTGGAAGCCCGAGCGGGACGCCTGGCAGGCATGGGCCTCAGGCGAGCTTGAGCCCAAGTTCGCGCAACAGCTGAGCGCTCTCCCGCAGCGGCAGGCCCATGATGCCCGAGTAGCTCCCGCTGATGTGGCGAATATACATGGCCGCCCTGCCCTGAACCGCGTAGGCACCGGCCTTGCCGAAGGGCTCGCCGCTGGCCACATAGTCACGAATCTGCGCGGCGCTCATGGGCTCAAAACTAACCCGCGACACGCTCAGGGCCTGCACCCGCCTCCGCCCGCTTTGCACCGCCACCGCCGTCAGTACCCGGTGGGTGCGACCGGACAGCTGACGCAACATCGCCGCCGCATGGCGGGCGTCTGCCGGCTTGCCCAAAATCTCCGAGCCGATCGCCACGGTGGTATCGGCACACAAAATGGGCGCCATAGGCTGGCCCAGCCGATTCAGGCGCGCCAGAGCGGCGTCGAGCTTGAGCGCCGTCACCCGCTGCACATAGCGGGCGGGCGGCTCCGAGCCGTGCACCGCTTCCAGGGCTTCGGCGTCCTCATGCGGGTCGGGCAAGAGCGTCTCAAAGCGCAAACCCATCTGCTCGAGCAGTTGCGCCCGGCGCGGGCTTTGAGAGGCCAGGTAAATCATGGCTGGACTCATTGGCGGTGATAGGGGTGATGGGCGTTGATGCTCCAGGCCCGGTACAGCTGCTCGAGCAGCAGCACCCTGACCATCGCATGGGGCAGCGTCAGTTCCGACAGTCGCAAGCGCTCCTGGACGGCCTGCTTGAAGCCGGCATCGAGCCCGTCCGGACCGCCTATGACCAGCGCCACATCGCTGCCGGCCTGCTGCCAGTCCTGCAACTTGCCCGCCAGCGCCAGGGTGCTCAGGCCGGTGCCGCGCTCATCGAGGGCAATCACACGACTGCCCTTGGAGATCGCGGCCTCAATGCGCTGGCGCTCGGCAGCCAGCAGACTGGGCAGATCCTTGCTGCCGCGCACCTCGGTCTTGACCGCCTTGACCTCGATCTTGAAATCAGGCGGAAAGCGTTTGAGGTAGTCGTCGCTGGCGGTTTGGGCCCAGTCAGGCATCTTGAGCCCGACGGCCACGATCTGCAGCTTCATGCGCGGCCAGGAGCCTTGCGGGGGGTCTTTTTGCTAGCCACTTTTTTGGCAGGTGCCGAAGCTGCCTTGGAAGGCCGAGCAGGTGCCGCTTTTGCCGATGCCGCTTTGGCGGGCGCTGCTTTGGCAGGCAGCTTGTCGGCTGGCGGCTTCTTGACCGCCTTGGCAGCAGTGGGCTTGGCCGCTGGCGAGGCCAAGGCTTTCTTGGCCGCTACTGGCGCCTTGGCAGGCGCGGACTTTCCGGCTGCCTTCACGGGGGCCTTTTTGGCCACCGCCTTCTTGGCCGTCGCCGGCACGACTTTGGCGGGAGCAGCCGGTTCGTCCTTGGACCTGGCAGCACCAGCGCGAGCTTTGGGCGCGGTCGCCGGCTTGAGCCGCACCGGCTTGTCACCCCAAAGCTCCTCCAGGTGGTAGTACTGCCGAATCGAAGGCTGCATGATGTGTGCAACTGCAGCGCCACAGTCCACGATGATCCATTCGCCGTTGTCCTCACCCTCTATCCGCGGCTTGTCAAAGCCGGCCTGCCGCACCGAATCTCGCACGCTGGCGGCCAGCGCCTTGGTTTGCCGGTTGGAGGTTCCCGAGGCCACGATGACCCGCTCGAAGAGCGAGGTGATGTGCTCGGTATCAAAAACCTGCAGATCCTGTGCCTTGACGTTCTCCAGGCCATCGACGATGGCTTTTTGCAGCTTGACGATATTGCGTTTGGCAGAGGTGGCTTGTGGGTCGGTCATGCAGGGGGGCAGGCCTGAGGCCAGTGGGTTGAGGAAAACCTTCAGCCAGCGGCATAAAGGTGATGGTCTGAAATATAACGCGCCACGGCAGGCGGTAGCCGCGCGGGCTCATTGAAGGGGTCGGTGCCCCCGGCTACTTGCTCGCGCAGAGCTGTCGCGCTGATGGGCATGGCCGGCAGATTCAGCCATTGCACAGACAGCTCGGGCAGCGGCTGATTAGACGGCAGATTGGACACCTGATCGGGCCGCTGGGCCACGCACAGCTGCGCCTTGCGGGCGATATCCTGCCATTGCCGCCAGCTTGTAAATGCCGCCCACTGGTCGCCCCCCATCACCAGGTAGAGCTCGCTACCGGGCTGCTCAGTCAGCAGGGCATCCAGGGTGTCGACGGTGTAGCTCGCCCCTGAGCGCTGCAGTTCGCGCTCGTCAATCACCACCCTGGGCAGGTCTGCAAAAGCCAGACGCACCATGGCCAGCCTATGGGCCGCCGAGCTGAGCGGCCGGCTCTTGTGCCAAGCCTGACCGGTAGGCACGATGCGCAACTCGTCGAGCTTGAGCTGCTCCAGCGCGGCGCGAGCTATCGCCACATGGGCGCTGTGCGGCGGATCAAAAGCGCCGCCAAACAGTCCGACGCGACGCGGCGTGCTGCTCAAACCCAGTCCTTGGCCACCAAAAAGTCGGTCAGCAGCCGCGCCTCGTGCGAGCCAGGGGGGTCTTGCCGACGGTAAGACCAACTGCAGTTCAGCGGCATGGACAGCAAGATGGACTCCGTACGGCCGCCCGACTGCAGACCAAAATGCGTGCCCCTGTCCCAAACCAGATTGAACTCCACATAGCGGCCGCGGCGGTAGAGCGCGAACTCGCGCTGCTTGTCGCCGTAGGGGGTGCCCTGACGTCGCTCGACGATGGGGATGTAGGCCGGCAAAAAATGATTCGCCAGCGACTGCTGCATTTCAAAGCTGCGATCCATGCCCAACTCGTTAAAGTCGTCGAAAAACACCCCGCCAATACCGCGCGGTTCGCCCCTGTGCTTGAGGAAAAAATACTCGTCGCACCACTTCTTGAAACGGGGGTATTTGTCAGCACCGAATGGCTCAAGTGCGTCTTTGCACTGACGGTGAAAATGCAACGCGTCTTCCTCAAAGCCGTAACAGGGCGTCAGATCCATCCCGCCGCCAAACCAGGCCACCGGCTGCCCTTGTGCAGGCTTGGCCACGATCATGCGCACGTTCATGTGTACCGTCGGCACATAGGGGTTGCGCGGATGAAAAACCAGGGACACGCCCATGGCCTCGAAAGGCGCGCCGGCCAGCTCGGGCCGGTGCTCGGTGGCCGAGTTGGGCAGGCGCGGGCCGCTCACATGCGAAAACCCGCAACCAGCGCGCTCGAACACCGCGCCGTCTTCCAAAATCATGGTCAGGCCATCGCCCTGCAGCATCTCACCAGGGTCCTTGCGCCAGGCGTCGCTGACCGGCTTGCCGCCGTCGATGCGCACCACTTCGGCCATGATGCGGCTTTGCAGGCCGGTGAAAAACGCCCGACCTTGGGATACGTCCAAAACACTCATGAGCCCTCCTTGCTCCCTTCCAGTCTGATGGGGGCGGCCAAATCGGGGCGCCGCCCGGTACAGCCCTCGAAGGCTTGTGCGATGCGCCTCATGTCCTCATCAACCTGGCCGCTCAGTTCGATCACATCCATCACACGAACCTGCTTGCGCCCGTAATCGAGCGAGGCGAGGAGTATCGGGACCTGAGCGCCTAAAGTCACTCGATAAAAGCCGCTGCGCCAAGCCGGACGCCAACTGCGTGTCCCCTCCGGCGTCAAAGCAAGCCAGAAATACTCGCCTGCCTGCCGCTTGCGCTCAAACAGGTCAACCATCTGCTCGACCACCCCGCGGGCGGCAGCACGATCGACAGGCACACCTCCCAACCAGCGCAGCCACGCGCCGAACAAGGGGATGCGAAACAAAGTGTGCTTGCCCCAGAACTTGGCCTCGATGCCCATGGCCCATTTGGCAAAAACGCCCAAAGGGAAATCCCAGTTCGAGGTGTGCGGATAAACAACGATCACCCCCTGCAGCGCTGGCAGACCCTCGAAATGCAATTGCCACCCGATCAGACTGAGGATGCGCCGCGCCAGTGCACTGCCGCGAGGGGAAGTCGATGGGTGGGCTCGCATCAGTGAACCTTCAGGCCTTGAGCGCCCGGTGGCCGATGTCGCGACGCCACTGGGCTCCGTCAAAGCCGATCTGGTCAATCACCGAATAAACGCGCTGCTGCGCCAAGCGAACCGTATCGCCCAGCGCGGTGACGCACAGCACCCGGCCGCCCGATGTCACGGTTTGCCCAGCCTGCTCCCGGGTTCCTGCATGAAAAACCATGCAATCGCTGTCTGCCTCTGGCGCAGGCAGGCCGTGGACCACATCGTCCTTGCGCGGATGCATCGGGTACCCGTGCGCGGCCATGACCACACCCAGGGCTGGCCTGCGGTCCCACTCCAACTCCACCTGATCGAGCGTGCCCGAGGTGGCCGCCAGCATCACCTCCAGCAAGTCCGACTTCAGGCGCATCATGATCGGCTGCGTCTCCGGGTCTCCCATGCGGCAGTTAAATTCCAGCGTCTTGGGATGCCCCTGGGCATCGATCATCAGACCCGCATAAAGAAAACCGGTGTAAACGATGCCGTCTTTTTGCATGCCGCGGATGGTCGGCAAAATGATCTCGCGCATGGCGCGCGCATGCACATCGGGGGTCACCACCGGCGCCGGCGAATAAGCACCCATCCCCCCGGTGTTCGGGCCTTGATCGCCATCGAGAAGGCGCTTGTGGTCCTGGCTGGTGGCCAGCGGCAATACATTCTGGCCATCGCACATGACGATGAAGCTAGCCTCCTCGCCCACCAGGAACTGCTCAATCACCACCCGGGCACCGCCCGCGTTATGGCTTACGCCCAAGGTCTTGTCCAGCAGCATGAAGTCCACCGCCTCATGAGCCTCCTGCAGGCTCATGGCAACAACCACTCCCTTGCCGGCGGCCAATCCGTCGGCCTTGACCACGATGGGCGCGCCCTGGCTGTCGATGCAAGCATGGGCGGCCGCCGGATCGGAAAACGTCTCGTACTCGGCGGTGGGGATGCCGTGGCGCTTCATGAAGGCCTTGGAAAAGGCCTTCGAACTCTCGAGCTGCGCCGCCGCCTGGGTGGGACCGAAGACCCGCAGGCCGTGGGCCCGAAAATCATCGACGATGCCAGCGGCCAGCGGCTGCTCCGGGCCGACCACCGTCAGGCCGATCTTGTTATCCAGCGCCCATTGCCGCAGCCTTGGCACATCGCTGATCGGCACATTGTGCAAGCGGCCATCAAGCGCCGTGCCGCCATTGCCAGGGGCTACATACACCACCTGCACTTTCGGCGATTGCGCCAGCTTCCAGGCCAGGGCATGCTCGCGACCGCCGCCCCCTGCGACTAAAACCTTCATCCGATTTCCTTCTGAGCCACTCAAAGGCTGAGTTCAGCATTGTGATAGACCGCCTGGGTGTCATCCAGATCTTCCAGAACGTCGAGCAACTTTTGCATCTTCTGAGCGTTCTCGCCACCCAATTCAATGCTGTTGTCAGCACGCATCGTGACCTCTGCCAACTCCGGCTGCAGGCCAGCGGCTTCCAAGGCCTGCTTGACCGCCTCAAAATCGGGCGCAGGGCACAGCACTTCGATCGCGCCGTCGACGTCGCTGATCACATCCTCGGCGCCGGCCTCCAGCGCTACTTCCATCACCCGGTCCTCGCTGACACCCGGTGCAAAGATGAACTGCCCACAGTGCCTGAATTGGAAGGCCACCGAGCCTTCGGTACCCATGTTGCCGCCGTATTTCGAAAAAGCGTGACGGACCTCGGCCACCGTGCGGACCCGGTTGTCGGTCATGCAGTCGACCATGATGGCCGCACCGCCGATGCCGTAACCCTCGTAACGAATTTCCTCGTAGTTGACGCCCTCCAGATTGCCGGTGGCCTTGTCAACATTGCGCTTGATGTTGTCGGCTGGCATATTGGCCGCCTTGGCCTTGTCGATGGCCAGGCGCAGGCGCGGATTCATGTTGATATCGCCGCCGCCCGAGCGGGCCGCGACGATGATTTCACGGGTGATCCGGGTCCAGATCTTGCCGCGTTTTTCGTCCTGACGACCCTTGCGGTGCTGGATATTCGCCCATTTGCTGTGTCCGGCCACTGAGAAACCTCTTGATTTTGAATTAACCTTAGGTGAGCATTTTACTTTTCACTCCGACCGCCCCCGAAAAGGGACCCCACCATGGCCGAACCGCTGCTGATTGCCAAGAACGAACAAGCTCAATGCCTGCTGCTGCCTGAGTTGGCCAACCGCCACGGTTTGATCACCGGCGCCACTGGCACAGGCAAGACGGTCACCCTGCAGACCCTGGCCGAACAGTTCTCGCGCCTGGGGGTGGCCGTGTTCATGGCTGACGTCAAGGGCGACCTGACCGGCATCAGTCAGCCCGGCAAGCCCTCGGACAAGCTCAAGGCCGTGCTGGCCGAGCGCGGCATGAGTCCGCCCACGCCCCAAGCCTGCCCCACCCAATTGTGGGACGTCTTTGGAGAACAAGGCCATCCGGTGCGGGCCACCATCTCGGACATGGGACCGCTGCTGCTGGGCCGCATGCTGGGCCTCAACGAAACCCAGGCCGGCGTTCTGAACCTGGTGTTCAAGATCGCTGACGACCAGGGCCTGTTGCTGCTCGACCTCAAAGACCTGCGGGCCATGCTCCAGCATGTGGGCGACAACGCCAAGGACTACACCACCAGCTACGGCAATATCAGCACGGCCAGTGTGGGCGCGATTGCGCGTGGACTGCTTCAATTGGAAAGCCAGGGGGGCACGCAGTTCTTTGGTGAGCCCATGCTCAACATTGACGACTTTATGCAGACCGATGGCCAGGGCCACGGCGTGGTCAATGTGCTGGCAGCCGACAAGCTACTCAACTCGCCGCGCCTGTACGCCACCTTCCTGCTGTGGATGCTCTCGGAAGTGTTTGAGCGCCTGCCCGAGGTGGGCGACCTGGAAAAACCCAAGCTGGTTTTCTTCTTTGACGAGGCGCACCTGCTGTTCAACGAAGCGCCCAAGGTGCTGGTCGAGCGCATCGAGTTGGTGGTGCGCCTGGTGCGCTCCAAAGGCGTGGGCGTGTACTTTGTGACGCAAAACCCCCTGGATATTCCCGACAGCGTGCTGGCCCAGCTGGGCAACCGGGTGCAGCATGCCCTGCGCGCCTTTACGCCGCGCGACCAGAAGGCGGTCAAAGCCACCGCCCAGACCATGCGCGCCAAGCCGGGCCTGGACATCGAGCAGGCCATAGGCGAGTTGGGCGTGGGCGAAGCCCTGGTCAGCCTGCTCGACGGCAAGGGCCGCCCCAGCCCGACCGAACGCGCCTATGTGATGCCGCCGGCCAGCCAGCTCGGCCCGATTTCCGCCGAGCAACGGCAGGAACTGCTGCGCAGCTCATTGGTGGCCGGCACCTATGAGCAGACGGTGGACAGGGAGTCGGCCTATGAAAAGCTGGCAGCGGCAGCTCCAGTCGGTACGCAGACCGGACCAGCCGCGGCTGGCCCAGGCCCCTCGGGATCGGTAGCGGGAACGGTGATGGGGGGGCTGAGCGATGTGCTGTTCGGCTCCACCGGCCCCCGCGGCGGCCGCAATGACGGTATGGCCCAAACCCTGATCAAGTCGGCGGTGCGCACCATAGGCAGTTCTGTGGGTCGGGAGATCGTTCGGGGTGTGCTTGGCGGCTTGTTAGGCGGCCGCAGGCGATAGAAGCCGAGCCGCGGGCGCTAGAGTCGAGGCGCGGGGACGCAGACGGCCAGCCCGCCTGGCCCAAACCCAGCCGCGAGAGGATCGGCCGGTGGGCGACAATCAAGCCCTGCCCTGCCCCAGCCCCGCGCCATGTCCGAGTTCCTGACCGCCGCCCTCTACAAATTTGTCGACCTACCCGACTTCAGCGAGCTGCGTGATCGGCTGTTTGACTTCTGCCAGCCCCGCCAAATCAAGGGCACCTTGCTGCTGGCCCACGAGGGCATCAACGGCACGGTGGCCGGGCCCGAGGACTCGGTACGCCAACTGCTCGCCCTGCTGCGCAGCGACCCCAGATTGGCCCATCTGGAGCACAAGGAATCCTGGAGCCAGCATGAGCCTTTCTATCGCCTCAAGGTCAAGCTGAGAAAAGAGATCGTTACCCTGGGCGTCGAGGGCATAGACCCCAATCGCATGGCGGGCCGATACGTCAAGCCCGAGCAATGGAACGAACTGATCGCCCAGCCCGAGGTGGTGCTGATCGACACCCGCAACGACTACGAGTTCCAGGTTGGCACCTTTACCGGCGCGGTCAACCCCCAGACCCAAAGCTTTTCCCAGTTGCCGCAGTGGGTGGAAGCACAAATGCAGCCCGGTGGCCTGCTGGCTGAGAAAGACGGCAAAAAGCCCAAAGTCGCCATGTTTTGCACCGGCGGCATCCGCTGCGAAAAATCCACCGCCTTCATGCGCACCCGTGGCTTTGAGGAGGTGTTTCACCTCGAAGGCGGCATCCTCAAATACCTAGAGCAGGTACCTCAGAGCGACAGCACCTGGCAGGGCGAGTGCTTCGTCTTTGACGAGCGGGTCGCTGTCGGCCATGACCTCAAGCCAGGGCACTTTGAGCTGTGCCGCTCCTGTCGACACCCCTTGAGCGCGCAGGATAAAGCCTCTGCCCTGTATGAAGCCGGCGTGAGCTGCCCTCGCTGCCACGACAGCCTGAGCGCCGAGCAAAGGCGCAGCTTTGCGGAACGCCAGCGCCAAATCGCGCTGGCCCGCGCCAGGAACGAGCGGCATATTGGCGTACCGCGAGGTCGCAAAGTGATCCCGCCTGACGCTGCCAGCCCTCAGGCCGAAGCCTCAGAGCCCCCGGCAACCTAGCGCCAGGTAGGTCCGGGGTTTTGCCACGAGCGTGGTGTAAAGAGCACACGGCGGCGCGCGGTCACACGGGCAGGTGACGGCGCGCCAGTTGTTGTAGCGCGGCATCGTCCAGGTTGGCTTTGGAGGCGAGCATCCACAAGTCGAATTGCTCGGGCCGGACCTGCCCCACGCAGCGCGCAAATCCACAGGCCTGAAGCGTAGCGGCCAGCACCTCGAGCGTGAAGCCGCAGTGATGGGCCATGTACAAATTGCCCGCCGCCATGGCCGGTCGGAGGCCGTACAAAATGTCGATGGCTGCGATTGGGCCGGCACCTGAGGTGTAAAGAGGCGAAGCCAGTTCACCGCGTGCCACGCGGGCACAGACTGATTGCAGATCGGGGCAGGTGATCAGCAGCATTCCATCGGCCTTGAGCACGCGAACAAATTCGGCCAAAGCCATTGGCACCTCATGCGGGTACAGGTGCTCAATGTTGTGACTCGACACGATGGCATCAACCGAGCCCGAGGCGACGGTGGCCATGTCTGTCATTGTCCCGAGCACATCGGGATCCAAGCCCGGGTCGATGTCCATACGCACCTCGCGCCAGTCGGCCAGGCCGGTAAACCCATGCCCGCGCCCCTTGGGGCCACAGCCTACATTGAGCACCACTCTTGGCTCTGTCCTCATGCATCACCTTTTTATCAGACTCGAAACAGACGATCAGCGGCGAGCTTGGGCAGATCAGCCTTGAGTGCTGACTTGATCACCTTGCCCGAGGAATTGAGCGGCAGTGCCTCAAGCAGTGCAAACTGGCGCGGCACTTTGTAGGGCGCCAGGTGTTGCTCGCACCACAGGCGCAATCTCTGGGCAGAGACCGTACCCGACAACACCACGCAAGCCAGCAACTCCTCGCCAGTCTCCGGATGAGGCATGCCCAGCACCGCCGCATCGCGAACCTCGGGATGGCTGCGCAAAACGGTTTCCACCTCTTCCGGGTAGATGTTCACCCCGCTGCGAATGATCATGTCCTTGGCACGGCCGGCGAGCGTCAAAAAGCCTTGCTCATCGAGTTGCGCCAGATCGCCAGGGTAGAACCAGCCCTCGTGGAAAGACTCGGTCGATGCCTCGTCGTCCCGATAAAAACCGCTGGCACACCCTGGGCTGCGGTAACGCAAGCGACCCACCTGGCCCGCTGGCAAGGGCCTGTGCTCGGCATCGACCACCTGTACCTGCACGGCGTAGACAGCGCGACCGACAGAATCGGGGTGCTCATCAATATCTGGCGCGGTCAGCAGCGTCACGCCGCCGCCCTCGGTGGATGCGTAGTACTCGCAAAAATGCGGGTTCAGTCGATGCCGGATGGCCAACCGCTCCTGGGCATTGAGCGGGGCGCCGCTGGAAAACAGCAGGCGCAAGGCTTTGAGCGGCGCCGCATCGGCCTGCTCAGCCAGCAGGCGGCGCAATTGGGTCGGCACCAGAAACAAGGTGCTGACCTGCTCACGCTCAAGCACAGTCAGTAAATCCGGTGATTCCCAGGGCGGCGGCGTCAGCACCACCTTGCCACCGAGGTAGAGGGTAGACCAGACAAAGGTGCGGCCGCCTCCGAAATACAGCGGGGTAGCGCAGGCAAAGCAATCGCTGTCTACAAAGCCCAGGTTCACCCAGTGGGTGCGAAAGCGGGCCAGAAAATGATCATGGGTGATCCGCGGCCCTTTGGGCCTGCCGGTGGTGCCTGAAGAGAGGGACACCAGCAGCGGCGCGTCACCGCCCGGGGCAATGAAGGGGTCCGGGGCGGCGGCTTCAACAGCGCGCGCCCAAGCTGCATCGACCTCCACATTAGGCAAGCCGGCCACCGGCATGGCTGGCTCGATCAGCACCAGGGCGGCGCCGAAATGCAGCGCCACCCGCTCGCGCTCGCCGGCGGTCCAGCGGTGGTCCAGGGGCAGCATCACCGCTCCGATGCGCGCCAGCGCCAGCATGATGACGACGTGGTTGGCATGGTCAGCCAGTGCCACGCCAACCAGCGAGCCTGTGCTGATGCGCAGCGCACGCAGATGGCCTGCGGTGCGCGCAATGGCCGAGGCCAGTTGCGCATGACTGAGGCGCAACTGGCCGTCGATCAGCGCTGGGGCGTGCGGGCGTAGCCGCGCATGCTCGTCCTGCGCCTGGGCCAGGTTACGCTGCTCACTCACAAACGATACAGGCGCAGCGCGTTGTCGCGCAAGACCTTGCGCCTGGCCTCGGGCTTGAGGGCAATGGCCTCAAAATCGGCGCGGGTGCGCTCAAAGTCAAGGACTGGGAAATCGGTGCCGAAAATCACCTTATCCTGCCCATAGCTGTTCATGTACTTAATGAAGGATTCGGGCCAGTAGGAAGGACGGTGCGCATCGGTGCCGATGTAGACATTGGCATGCTTCCAGGCCATGGCGATCATCTCGTCGGTCCAAGGAATGCCCACATGAATGCCCACCAGCTTGAGCTCGGGAAAGTCGCAGGCCACCGCATCAATGCAGATCGGACGGCCGACACTGCGCCGCGGATAGCTCGGGTCGTAGACCATGGACTGACCGACCTGCATCTGGATGGGAATGTCGAGTTCGACGCACTTGGCGTAAAAGGGGTAGTAACGTGCATGGTCAGGCGAGAGCTCGTACCAATGCGGGTAGGTGTGGGCCCCAATGAAGCCGTATTCGCGCACCGCGTGCTCAAGCGCGCGCACGCCGGTCATGCCCTCAGTCGGATCTACACCGGCCAGCCCCGAAAAACGATCCGGATATTTTTGTACCGCGTCAGCCACCAGCTCATACGGCACGTGGTAGCAGGCCGGGTGGTGCTTAACACCAACCCGGGCAGCGATCAAAAAGGAGCGCTCGATGCCAGCGGCGTCCATGCGGGCGAGCATGCCCTCCAAGCTGACGGCGTCAAAGGTTTCTTCCTTCACGCGCATCTTGTTGACATAAAAGCGCCGACGGTCAGGCTGCAGGGCCAGCGCCTCGGCGGTCCGGATATTGACCACCGCGTCGATCGCCTTGATCTCGTGACTCATATCAGTCCCAAGTTGCACCGGTCTTTTTCACAATACGTCCCCAGCGCTCATGCTCGGCCAGGGTGTAGAGTCGAATTTGCTCGAGCGAGGTGGGCGCCGGCTCGATATTGGCCTCGCGCAGGCGCTGCTGAACGTCGGGCGCATTGAGCGCACGCTGAATTTCACGGTTGAGGATTTCCAGCACATCGCGTGGCACCGCCGATGCCGAAAAGATGGTGAACCAGACGCTGATGTCAAAGTCCTTGTAGCCAGCTTCCATCATGGTGGGTACGTCAGGCAGCTGGGTAGCGCGCTTCGCCGTGGTCACCGCCAGGGCCCGCAGCTTGCCAGAGCGGACATGGGGCAGCACACCCGCGAGATTAGAGGTCATGACCGGGACCCGGCCGCCAATGACATCTTGCAGAGCTGGCACATCGCCCTTGTAGGGCACATGGGTCATGTTGATGCCAGCGGCGTCATTGAGCAACTCACCCGCCAGATGCAGCGATGTACCTTGGCCCGGCGAGGCATAGGCCAGGGGCTGCTTTTTGGCCAAGGCCACCAACTCGGCCATGTTGCGGGCGGGCACCTCGGCATTGACGACGATCACGTTGGGAATGACGCCAATCATCGAAATCTGCGTCAGGTCCTTCAGGGCGTCGTAGGGCAGCTTTTTGGTCAGGTGCGGATTGATGGCGAAGCTGTTGGTCGCGGAAATGCCTATGGTGTAGCCGTCTGGGGGCGCCTTGGCCACCATTTCAACGCCGATATTGCCGCCAGCGCCGGGCTTGTTATCGACCAGCACCTGCTGCTTGAGGCTCTCGCCGACCTTGAGCGCGACCAGGCGAGCCATCATGTCGGTGGCCCCGCCGGCGGGATACGGCACGATCAGGCGTATTGGCTTGTTGGGAAAACCCTGAGCACTGGCCCAAGCGGGCAGCACAGCCAAGAACAGGGCCAGAAAAGGGGTGCTCCAAAAGCGGCTCATGACGTCGTCCTCTCAATGCAAAGAAACCTCACTTAGCAAGCTCATCATAGCGCGCCCGAGGGTGCTGCGGCGCTTGCGCCAGCCTGCGGCGACCCAGGCCGATGAGACGGCCCGGCGAAACCAGCGTTCAAGAATAAAACAAGCCCGCCAAGCTGGTGGGCCTGGCGGGCTTGCGGCAGACAGACAAGCCTAGGATCAGCCGGCGGTGGCTTCCTCGGACTCGGGCTTGGCCTTGCCTTCTTTCTTCGGCAAGGGCTGGATATCAAGGACAACCTCCCCGCTCTCAACGCCCTTGTCATCCGTCGACAGCTTGATGTCCACCGTCAGCCTGCCGCCATCGACCAGCTTGCCAAAGAGCAGCTCGTCGGCAAGAGCCCGGCGAATGGTGTCCTGGATCAGGCGCTGCATAGGCCGCGCGCCCATGAGTGGATCGAAGCCTTTTTTGGCCAGGTGCTTGCGCAGGCCGTCGGTGAAGGTGACCTCGACCTTCTTTTCCGCCAGCTGCTGCTCGAGCTGCAACAAGAACTTGTCGACCACCCGCAGGATGACCGCCTCGTCGAGCGCCTTGAAGCCGACGATGGCATCGAGCCGGTTACGAAACTCGGGCGTGAACAGGCGCTTGATGTCCACCATCTCGTCGCCCGCCTCGCGCGGGTTGGTAAAGCCTATGGTGGCCTTGTTCATGGTCTCGGCCCCGGCATTGGTGGTCATGATGATGATCACATTGCGGAAGTCGGCCTTACGTCCGTTGTTATCGGTCAAGGTGCCATGGTCCATGACCTGCAGCAACACATTAAAGATATCCGGGTGCGCTTTCTCGATCTCGTCAAGCAAGAGCACCGCATGCGGCTTCTTGGTAATGGCTTCGGTCAGCAGCCCGCCTTGGTCAAACCCCACATAGCCGGGAGGCGCGCCTATCAGTCGACTCACCGCATGACGCTCCATGTATTCGGACATGTCAAAGCGGATCAGGTCTATGCCCAGGATGTAGGCCAGCTGGCGCGCAGCCTCGGTCTTGCCCACGCCGGTGGGGCCAGAGAACAGGAAGGATCCGATGGGCTTGTCGACCTTGCCCAGCCCGGAGCGGGCCATCTTGACGGCCGCAGCCAGCACATCCAGGGCCTTATCTTGGCCGAACACGACGCTCTTGAGATCGCGCTCCAGGGTCTTGAGCTTGCTGCGGTCGTCATTGGAGACATTGGCCGGCGGGATGCGAGCGATCTTGGCCACGATGTCCTCCACCTCGGCCTTGGTGATAGTTTTCTTGCGCTTGGACGGCGGCAGGATGCGCTGGGCAGCACCAGCCTCGTCGATCACGTCGATGGCCTTGTCCGGCAGATGCCGGTCGTTGATGTACTTGGCGCTCAGCTCAGCCGCCGCCTGCAGGGCTGCGACCGCGTACTTGACGCTGTGGTGCTCTTCGAAGCGCGACTTCAGGCCTTTGAGGATTTCCACCGTCTCGGCCACGCTGGGCTCGACCACATCCACCTTCTGGAAACGGCGCGACAGCGCAGCGTCTTTTTCAAAAATGCCGCGGTACTCGGTAAAGGTGGTTGCGCCTATGCACTTGAGCTGGCCCGAGCTGAGCGCGGGCTTGAGCAGATTAGACGCATCGAGCGTACCGCCCGAGGCCGCACCGGCGCCGATCAGGGTGTGGATCTCGTCGATGAACAAAATCGCATGGGGCTTGTCCTTGAGCGACTTGAGCACGCCCTTGAGCCTTTGCTCAAAGTCGCCGCGGTATTTGGTGCCGGCCAGCAAGGCGCCCATGTCCAGCGAAAACACCTGGGATTCGGCCAGGATCTCGGGCACGTCTTTTTGCGTGATGCGCCAGGCCAGACCCTCGGCAATCGCGGTCTTGCCCACACCGGCCTCGCCGACCAGCAAGGGATTGTTCTTGCGCCGGCGGCACAGGATCTGAATGACGCGCTCGACCTCATAGTCGCGGCCGATCAGCGGATCGATCTTGCCGGCCAGGGCCTGCGCGTTCAGGTTCTGGGTGTACTGCTCCAGGGGCGAGGCCTTCTCGTTCTTTTCGGCCGTCTCTTCATTCTCGGCAGCACTCTCGCCCGATTTCTGCGGCTCCGGCGGATCGCTCTTCTTGATGCCGTGGGCGATGAAATTGACCACATCCAGCCGGGTCACCCCCTGCTGATGCAGGTAATACACCGCGTGCGAGTCCTTCTCGCCGAAGATGGCCACCAGCACATTGGCACCGGTAACCTCTTTCTTGCCGTTGCCCGTGGACTGCACATGCATGATGGCGCGCTGGATCACCCGCTGAAAGCCCAGGGTGGGCTGGGTATCCACATCGTCCGTGCCCGCGACCTGCGGCGTGTTGTCCTTGATGAAGTTCGACAAGGACTTGCGAAGGTCCTCGATGTTGGCCGAGCAGGCTCGCAAGACCTCCGCCGCGCTGGGGTTGTCCAGCAGGGCCAACAGCAGGTGCTCTACGGTAATGAACTCGTGGCGCTGCTGACGCGCTTCCACGAAAGCCATGTGCAAGCTCACTTCAAGTTCCTGGGCGATCATGTCACTTCCTTTCGGCTTGCTGAGGGGGCAATATTACTGACGAGCATATGGGGGCACTTATCACAATTCAAGCGGCTCGCTGATGCATTGCAGCGGGTGGCCATTTTTACGAGCCGCCTCGGTCACCTGGTCGACTTTGGTGGCCGCCACGTCCTTGGAGAATACGCCGCAGACACCTTTGCCATCAAGGTGAATCTTGAGCATGATCTGGGTGGCGGTTTCGCGGTCCTTGTTGAAGAACTCTTGGATGACCACCACCACAAATTCCATCGGCGTGTAATCGTCGTTGAGCAGCACCACCTGATACATCTGGGGCGGCTTGACCTTCTCCGGCCGGCGTTCGAGCACAACCGAATCTCCACCTCCGGGCGTGGCCGGGAAAGACGAGGGGATGATGGGTGGCGTGGGGACCTGGGGTAACTTTGTCGCCATGCGTTCCATTCTAGCGAGCAGGAGTGCCCTTGTTCAGGTCGGGGCGCTAATCTTGCATTCAGGAACGGGCGCGAACACCATCGGCCCCAGGATGGGAGCCATGCCCCAGCGATGAAAAAACCATAAAAAAAACCGCCCACAGCGGCCGAGCTGGGGCGGTTTTTGAGCTTTCGGTCGCCGGACTGTAAAGCCAGGCAAGGAAGCAAACTTTTACATGTGATCGATCATGACCTGACCGAAACCCGAGCAGCTGACCTGGGTTGCGCCTTCCATCAGGCGGGCAAAGTCATAAGTGACCTTTTTGCTCTTGATGGACCTGCCCATGGAGCTGATGATCAGATCGGCCGCCTCTTTCCAGCCCATGTGCCGCAGCATCATCTCAGCCGACAGGATTTCCGAGCCCGGATTGACGTAGTCTTTGCCGGCGTACTTCGGCGCGGTGCCGTGGGTGGCTTCAAACATGGCCACGGTATCGCTCAGGTTGGCACCCGGGGCAATGCCGATGCCACCGACCTGAGCGGCCAGTGCATCCGACACATAGTCGCCATTGAGGTTGAGGGTAGCAATCACGCTGTATTCAGCCGGACGCAACAAGATCTGCTGCAGGAAAGCATCGGCGATGCTGTCCTTGACAGTGATGTCCTTGCCGGTCTTCGGGTTCTTGAACTTGCACCACGGACCTCCGTCGATCAGCTGGGCGCCAAATTCGCGCTGGGCCAGGGCATAGCCCCAATCGCGGAAGCCACCCTCGGTGAACTTCATGATGTTGCCCTTGTGAACCAGGGTCACGCTGGGCTTGTCGTTGTCGATCGCATACTGGATGGCCTTGCGCACCAGACGCTCCGTACCTTCGCGCGAGACCGGCTTGATGCCGATGCCCGAGGTGCCGGGGAAACGGATCTTCTTGACACCCATCTCGTCTTGCAGGAACTTGATGATTTTCTTGGCTTTATCGCTTTCAGCCTCGAATTCGATGCCGGCGTAGATGTCTTCCGAGTTCTCGCGGAAGATGACCATATCCGTCTTTTCCGGCTCTTTCAGAGGCGAAGGCACGCCGGCAAAGTACTGGATGGGACGCAAGCAAACATACAGGTCGAGTTCCTGGCGCAGGGCCACATTCAGTGAGCGGATGCCGCCGCCCACGGGGGTGGTCAGCGGGCCCTTGATCGACACCACATAGTCACGCACCGCATGCAGTGTTTCCTCGGGCAGCCAGACGTCAGGGCCGTAGACCTGGGTCGACTTCTCGCCGGCATAGACTTCCATCCAGTGAATCTTGCGCTGGCCACCGTAGGCCTTGGCAACGGCCGCATCCACCACCTTGAGCATGACCGGGGTGATGTCCATGCCGGTGCCGTCGCCCTCAATATAAGGAATGACCGGCTGGTCCGGAACATTCAAAGAATTATCAGGATTGACCGTGATCTTTTGACCTTGGGCGGGAACCTTGATGTGCTGGTACATGAAAAAATGTCTCCGTTGGAGTGAAAAATGCGGTGCTAGAACTGCCCGTCTGCCCGCTCAAAAACGCGCAGAAATTCTAACCCTGAAAAAGAGTCGGATATTTTGGCGGCCGCTTGTCAACCGGCTGGCAGGTCGGTGCGTTACGGAGATGTCAGCCGGAAATTCCTCCGGCGGACGTTTCAAAACAACGTTCATCTGAAGGACCATCCAAATGAGCAAAATCCTTGCTGCCCTGATCTCCGGCCTGTTCGCCACCGCTACTTTCGCCCAGGCTCCTGCAGCCCCAGCCGCTCCTGCCGCTCCGGCAGCCGCTGCCGCTCCTGCCAAGGCTGAGGCCAAGGCCGAGAAGAAAGATGAGAAAAAGGCTGAGAAAAAGGCCGAGAAAAAAGTTGAGAAGAAAGACGACAAGAAAGCTGAAGCCAAGAAGTAATTCCTGGCCTCATGAAAAGAGCCCGCCGCGAGCGGGCTTTTTTTCGTCCGTCCACATGACCTATCATCCCGGCCTCAGTGAATCAGGTCCGGCCGGCACAGGCCGGCACAGGCCGGCGACCGGCCTCGGAGCAAGCACCCCATGACGGCTACCACCACGAAAAACGCCAGCTGGTTTTCTGCCACCCTCGGTCGCCGGTCCTTGCTTGGACTCAGCACCCTGCTGCTAATCACCGCGCTGCCCGCGCGCGCCAACAGCCCGCAGACCGATTTGCCCCGCATCGCCATGGGCGCTGGCATACACCGCATTGATGCCCAAGTTGCGGCTACGCCAGCCCAACGCCAGATCGGTCTGATGTGGCGCAAGGAGATGCCGCAGAACGAGGGCATGCTGTTCATCTTCGAGCAGCCCAGTGTTCAATGCTTCTGGATGATGAACACCTTGTTACCGCTGACGGCGGCCTTCATCGCCGACGACGGGACCATCGTCAATCTGGTGGACATGAAGCCCCAGACCACCGACTCCCATTGCTCGGCCAAACCGGTGCGCTATGTGCTGGAAATGAACCAGGGCTGGTTTGGAAAAAAAGGACTGGCCGCCGGCGCCCGCATGACAGGACTGCCGGCGCGCCCTTAAAAGGCGCAAAAAAGGCGCAAAAAAGCCGACCCGAGGGTCGGCTTTTTAACCTGCCTGACTGAAATCAGGCGAAGTTCTTCTCAGCAAAGCCCCAGTTCACCAGCTTGTCGAGGAAGGTCTCAAGGAACTTCGGGCGCATATTGCGGTAGTCGATGTAGTAGGCATGCTCCCAGACGTCGACGGTCAGCAAGGCCTTGTCGCCGGTGGTCAAAGGTGTGCCCGCCGCGCCGGTGTTGACGATATCGACCGAGCCGTCAGCCTTCTTGACCAACCAGGTCCAGCCCGAACCGAAATTGCCGACGGCCGACTTGGTGAATGCTTCCTTGAAGGCCGCATAAGAGCCCCACTTGGCGTTGATGGCTGCAGCGAGCGCGCCAGAGGGCTCGCCGCCGCCGGCGGGCTTCATGCAGTTCCAGAAAAAGGTGTGGTTCCAGATCTGGGCTGCGTTGTTGTAGACGCCGCCGCTGGACTTCTTGACGATGTCCTCCAGATCCATGGTTTCAAACTCGGTGCCTTTTTGCAGGTTGTTCAGATTGACAACATAGGCGTTGTGGTGCTTGCCATGGTGAAACTCCAGCGTCTCTTTGCTGTAGTGCGGAGCCAGCGCGTCAATGGCATACGGCAGAGCGGGCAAGGTATGTTCCATGAAGATCCTCTTGGTGTAGATGTGAGCCGAAAAATCCAACGAACTGACATTGTAGGAAGGTTATGCATAGCCCGGGGCCCGGAGGGGCCGGCAGCCCTATGAGGGAGCGATCCAGCTCGGGCCTTGAGGCCTGACAGGACTCAGGCTGATGGATGCGGCTGGCCCGACAGGACCTGCAAAGCCAACTCACCATCGGCCAGACTGGCCTTGAGGCCCTGCCCGGGCTGGACCTGGACCACGCCAGTGACAGCCCGCCCCTGCTCATCGCTGAGCCATGCATAGCCGCGCTTGAGCACCAGACGCGGATCGAGCAGACCCAGCCGGGTCGCCAGGTTGTCCGCCTGGCTCTGCCTGCGGGCCAGCGCCTGCCCCAGTTGCTGAGGCAGTTGCCGACCCAAGGCCTCCAGCCCGTGACGCTCACGCTGGAGCAAAAGTGCAGCTGCATGGCCCAGGCGCTGCTCCAGCAGACCCAGCCTGGCCTGCGCCCTGGCCACCCCATGCGAAGGCTGGCCCAGACGGGATGCCAGGCGGTCGAGCGACTGTGCCAACTGATCAAGGCGGCCCTGTTGAGCCCGCTGCAGGCGCTCCTGCACCACTTGCAGGCCTTCCAGCCAGTCGGCCTGCGGCCGCGCCGCGAGTTCGGCGGCGGCCGTTGGCGTGGCAGCGCGCACATCGGCGCAAAAATCGGCGATGGTAAAGTCAGTTTCGTGGCCGACACCGCTGACCAGCGGAACCGGCGACTGAACAATGAGCCGGGCCAGCGCTTCATCGTTGAATGACCAGAGGTCCTCCAGCGCCCCGCCACCGCGCACCAAGAGCAAGACGTCAACCTCGGCCCTGTCATAGGCCAGTTGCAAGGCCGCCCGCAACTGCGCGGCAGACTGCACACCCTGCACGCTGGCCGGATACACCACCACCGGCAGGTGTGGGGCTCGGCGGCGCAAGGCGGTGAGCACATCCTGCAAGGCCGCCGCACCCAAGGAGGTGACCACGCCTACAGCTCTGGGCATGAGCGGCAACTCGCGCTTGCGCTGGGCGTCAAACAAGCCCTGGGCCTGCAACTTGGCCTTGAGTTCCAGGAATTGCTCCAGAAGCTGACCCTGCCCCAAGCGCCGCAGCGACTCGACCACCAACTGCAGTTCGCCGCGCGGCCCGTAGACGCTCAGGCGGCCGCGAACCTGCACCCGCTGGCCGTCACGGGCCGCAAAGTCCAGCATGGAGGCGGCCCGCCGAAACAGCGCGCAGCGGATCTGGCCCTGCTCGTCTTTCAGCACGAAATAGCAATGGCCGCTGCTGGCACGGGTCAAGCCACTGATCTCGCCCTGCACCGACACCGGATTAAAGCGTGCTTGCAGGCTGTCGTCCATGGCGCGCAGCAAGGCGCTGACCGACCAGACCGGCACAGCCGCATCAACCTCGGGCGCAATCACTGCGCGCTCGAACATGCCGCGCGCCCAGTGGGAAAGATTCGAAATGACTGTTTCATGGGTGAACGAAGCTGCTGAAATCTTCAGCGAAATGTTGCAAGCGAGAATACACGGGCCTTGGCGGGGCAAGCCGTCGAGTTGCCAACATACTTATCCACAAAAACTGTGGGTGAAAAAGCGGGGCCAAGCCTGGTCTTGCACAGCACAGCCCGAACTGCGGGCCCTGCCAGATAATCTGACCATTCCAGATGCTGAAAACCGTGCACCTTTTGATCATACAAGCCACCTGGCAGGTTCCCAGTTCCGAGGGCGGTCGGGCTGGCATTTCGGCGCTGCGTTTGGCCCCCCTCGACCACCATGCTTGAGGGACTGCCGCAGCAATGGCTCAAACGCGGGCCGGTGAGCCTGCTGTTACTGCCCCTGTCGTGGATCTACCGGGCTCTGCACGAGATCAGGCTCTGGCTCTATCGCCATGGCTATTTGAGGATCGACAAACTCCCCGTGCCTGTGATTGTGGTGGGCAATCTGGTGGCCGGCGGAGCCGGCAAAACCCCGCTGGTCATGGCGCTGGTCCATCACCTGCACCTGCGTGGCTGGCAGCCGGGCGTGATCTCCCGCGGTCACGGCAGACACAGCAGCGCCTGCCTAGAGGTGCGGCATGATTCAAACGCCAGCGATTGCGGCGACGAGCCCCTGCTGATCAAACGGCATTGCAAGGTGCCGGTATTTGTGGCGGCATCGCGGGTGCAGGCCGGCCGCGCCTTGCTGCAGGCCCACCCGCAGGTCAATCTGATCGTCTGCGACGACGGCTTGCAGCACCACAGCCTGGCGCGCGACCTCAATATCGCGGTGTTCGATGAGCGGGGTCTGGGCAATGGCCGTCTCCTGCCAGCAGGCCCGCTGCGCGAGCCCTGGCCGCGTCCACTGATTGAAGGCGACGTGCAGCGCGGGATCGATTTGATCGCAGGCTATGGGGCGCCGGCCGGCCTGGGCGGGTATGCCTGCGAACGCCGCTTGGCGGCCAGTGCACGCAGCGCCGACGGCTCGTGCATCGCGCTGGGCGACCTGCAAGGGCTGCGGCTGCAGGCCTGGGCGGGCATTGCCAAGCCTGAGCAGTTTTTCAACATGCTGCGCCAGCGCGGCGTGCAGCTGGAGGCAAGCCGGGCCTGGCCCGATCACCATGCTTACACCGAAGCCGACCTGCCGGCCGATCCCGACCTGACGATCCTGATCACAGAGAAAGACGCAGTCAAGCTCATGCCGCTGGCCCGCCCGCAAGGCCCCCGCCTGCTCAGCGTTGCGCTGGAGATCGAGCCCGAGGCGGCCTTCTTTAAAGCCCTGGACTTGGCCATGCAGTCCTGGCCGCGGCCCGCGCATCCGATACCATCGCCCCATGGACACTCGACTTCTTGAATTGCTGGTGTGCCCCGTGACCAAGGGGCCGCTGGAATACGACCGCGACAAACAAGAGCTCATCTCCCGCAGCGCCCGCCTGGCCTACCCGGTGCGCGACGGCATGCCGGTGATGCTCGAGAGCGAGGCGCGCACGCTCAGCGACGAAGAAATCGAACGCAGCAAATAGCGGACGATGGATTTTTCAGTTCTGATACCCGCCCGGCTGGCCTCCAGCCGTCTGCCCAACAAGCCGCTGGCCGATCTGGCCGGCCAGGCCATGGTGGTGCGGGTGGCCGCCCGGGCCGCGCTCAGCGGCGCCCGCCAGGTGGTGGTGGCCGCCGACAGCCCAGCCATCGTTGAGGTCTGCGACAAGGCTGGCGTGCGCTGCGTACTGACCGATACCTCGCACCCCAGCGGCAGCGACAGACTGGCGCAGGCCTGTCAACTGCTGGGCCTGTCCGCCGAGGACGTGGTGGTCAATGTGCAGGGCGACGAGCCCCTGATCGACCCTGAGCTCATCCATGAGGTGGCCCAGCTTCTGCATGCGCGGCCCGACTGCGCCATGAGTACCGCTGCCCATGCGATCGAGCAGTGGGCCGACTATCAAAATCCGAACGTGGTCAAGGTGGTTACCGACGCGCTGGGCACAGCCCTGTATTTCAGCCGGGCCCCCATCGCCTACGGGCGCGACTTCGGGGGCGAACCCTGGTGGCAGCGCAGCGACTGCGATTTGCCAGCACCACTGCGCCATGTGGGGATCTATGCCTACCGGGTTGGCTTTTTGCTGCAGTTTCCCCAACTGCAAGCGGCTCCCCTGGAAAAACTGGAGTCCTTGGAACAGTTGCGCGCACTCTGGCACGGCCACCGCATCGCGGTTCACACCACTGCGCGGGCGCCAGGGCCGGGAGTGGATACCCCGCAAGATCTGGAGCGTGTGCGCCAAATCCTGCAACGCGGCTGACACAGGCTTTTGTAAGCCAGGGCACGGGTCGCGCATGCTATTCTCAGGTGGCACAGCCCGCACTACGGCAAGATCTGGCCTGTAGTGCAAGCCTGGCGCGAGACAAGCAGGCATCAAGAACAAGACTTCCGAGGACATCCATGAGACTCATCCTTTTGGGCGCGCCGGGCGCCGGCAAAGGCACACAAGCCAGCTTCATTTGCCGCAAATTCGGTATCCCGCAAATTTCCACTGGAGACATGCTGCGTGCAGCGGTCAAGGCGGGGACCGATCTGGGCAAGAAAGCCAAGCAAGTGATGGACTCTGGCGGCTTGGTCAGCGATGAGCTGATCATCAACTTGGTCAAGGAGCGCATCGCCGAGCCCGATTGCGCGCAAGGGTTTCTGTTTGATGGCTTCCCACGCACCATTCCGCAGGCCGACGCGATGAAGTCTGCCGGGGTCAAACTTGACTATGTGCTGGAGATCGACGTGCCTTTTGATGCCATCATCGAGCGCATGAGCGGCCGCAGGTCGCACCCAGCCTCGGGCCGCACCTACCACGTCAAATACAACCCGCCCCAAAAGGAAGGTCTGGACGACCTCACCGGTGAGCCGCTGGTTCAGCGCGACGATGACAAGGAAGAAACCGTGCGCAAGCGCCTGGAGGTCTACAGCGCGCAGACCCGGCCCCTGGTCGACTACTACTCAAGCTGGGCCAAGGCCGACACATCGGCTGCGCCGCGCTACCGCGCCATCAGCGGCATCGGCAGCGTGGAAGACATCACCACCCGCGCGCTCAACGCACTGGCCGCCTGAACCCGCCCCCGCAGCGCAAATAGTTGCATCGGAACATCGAGGCTTAGGCGCCCTGCGAAGCCGCCTAAGCCTCTTGCATCAGGTCCAAGGCCAGCGCGATGCGCGCCTTCACCGGCGAAAGTTGCACATGCGGCAAGGCCGGCTCAGCCTGAGCCTGGGCTGAGGCCGGCAACACCATCTGACCCAGGGTACAGCGGCTGGCCCGCAGCAGCTTCACACCACGCTGCTCGGCGCGCAGCAGTGCCGGCTGCAAGTCCTGATGCACCGTGCCATTGCCGGTAGCAGCCACCACCAGTCCGCGCGCGCCATGCTGCACCAAAGCTTCGACCACCCAAGGCTGGGCCACGGCATGGCTCATGACAATGGCCACCTTGGGCCAGGGCCGGCTCAGGTATTCGAGCAAATGCAGGCGCGGCTGCCCCACAGGCCAGGGCCTGAGTTGGCGCAAACGGCCCTCCTCCACAAAAGCCAACACACCAGCATCGCCCGAACTGAAAGCATGGAGCCGGTAGGGATGCACCTTCTGCACATCCAAGGGGCCATGGACGGCTCCGGCCACCACAGCCAGCACGCCGCTGACCTGCGGCGCGGCAGCCACAGAAACTGCGTCAGCCAGGTTCTGCGGCCCGTCGGCACCCAAGGCAGTGGCCGGCCGCATCGCGCAGGTCAGCACCACCGGCTTGGTGGGCGCCAGAACAGCATGCAGAAAGAATGCAGTTTCCTCCAGCGTGTCGGTGCCGTGAGTGATCACTATGCCTTGCACCTCATCGCGGGCCAGCAGCTCGGCCACCCGACGGGCCAGGCGAGCCCAGGTCGCCTCGTCCATGTCCTTGCTGTCGATCTGGGCCAGTTGCTCAAGCTCCAGCTGCGAGCGCCAGCTCGCCAGCGCCGGTACGCCCGCCAGCAGCTCGGCCACCCCGATTTGCGCGGCCCGGTAGCCGGTATGGTCTGAGCCATCCGCGCCGGTGCCGGCGATGGTGCCGCCGGTTCCCAGCACAACGATCTTTTGCGATTGCACTTGTCATCCCCCGAAAACTGGATAAAAATACAGATACTGGTCATTTAAACAGTCGCCAAACCTGCCGACCGGCCTAAAAAGCGACCCTATCCATCCAGGAGCCCCGCCATGATCGAAGAGCCCCTAGACCCCAAACTCACCGCCCGCCAGCAACAGATCCTGGACCTGATTGAAACCGCCATCGCCCGCACTGGCGCACCGCCCACCCGTGCCGAGATCGCCAGCGAACTTGGCTTTAAGTCCGCCAATGCGGCCGAGGAGCATCTGCAAGCCCTGGCTCGCAAAGGCGTGATCGAGCTGGTCAGCGGCACCTCACGCGGCATACGGCTGCGCGGCAAAGCCTTGCGCTCCCTGCATGCCTCTCGCCTGGGCCAACTCACCCTGCCGCTGCCCCAGCTGGCCCAATTGGCCCTGCCCTTGATCGGCCGCGTGGCTGCCGGACACCCGATTTTGGCGCAGGAGCACATCGACCAGACTTTTCATGTCGAAGCCGGCCTGTTTCAACGCCAGCCTGACTACCTGCTCAGGGTGCGCGGCATGAGCATGCGCGACGCCGGCATCCTCGACGGCGACTTGCTAGCGGTGGCCCAGACCCGCGAGGCCCGCAATGGCCAGATCGTGGTGGCGCGCCTGGGCGAAGAGGTCACGGTCAAACGGTTCCGGCGCCAGGCCGACCACATCGAACTGCTACCCGAAAACCCCGAATTCCAGCCCATCATCGTGCGCCCGGGTGACAGCCTGGACATCGAAGGGCTGGCGGTTGGCCTGATACGCAACACCCCGCTGATGTAAAGCCGGTGCCATGCCTCGCCACAAAGTCGCCGCACAGAGCAAGGCGCCGGCGCCCCATCGGCCTGGCGTGGGCGCGGCAGCATTGCCCGCCTCGCCCGTCCCTGCGCGCCTATGGCTGCGCGCCGCCAGCGCCGCACTCATGGGCGGCTTGATGGGTCTGCTGATCGATGCACTGCTGCCAACAGACCGCGATAAAAAAAATCACTAACTGACACGCGTAGCCCCAGGTCGCCGCATCGTGGTGCCCCAGCGGCGCCCAGGCGACCACGGGCGCCTTGCGTCAGGCCTTCGAACTCCGGGGCGCTTGAAGGCACAATGAGGATCATGAACATTGTGATCCTGGACGATTACCAAGACGCTGTGCGCAAGCTCAACTGCGCCTCCAAACTCGACGCCTATCCAGCCAAGGTCTTTACCAATACGGTCAGAGGCGTAGGCCAGTTGTCGGTGCGGCTCAAAGACGCAGAGGTGCTGGTCCTCATTCGCGAGCGAACCGCCATCACGCGGCAACTGGTTGAAAAGCTGCCCCGACTCAAACTGATCTCGCAGACCGGCAAAGCCAGCGGCCACATTGATATCGCGGCCTGTACCGAACGCGGCATCGCGGTCTCAGAAGGTCTGAGCGCCCCCACATCCACCGCTGAACTGACCTGGGCCCTGATCTTGGCGGCCATGCGCCGCATCCCGCAGTATGTGTCCAATCTCAGGCATGGCGTGTGGCAACAGTCTGGGCTCAAAGCCGGGTCCATGCCGCCGAACTTTGGTCTGGGCACCGTCCTCAAGGGCCGGACGCTGGGTATCTGGAGCTACGGCAAGATCGGTCAAATCGTTGCCGGCTATGGCCGAGCCTTTGGCATGCGGGTCATGATCTGGGGCAGCGATCAGGCGCGCGCCCGCGCCAAGGCCGACGGCTATGAGGTCGCCGCCAGCCGGGCTGACCTGTTTGCCAACAGCGATGTGCTGAGCGTGCATTTGCGCTTAGCCGATGCCACCCGCAACTGCATCACGCTCGAAGACCTGTCGCTGATGAAGACCACCGCCTTGCTGGTCAACACCTCGCGCGCCGAGTTGATCGAACCCGACGCCCTGATCGCAGCCTTGAACCGGGGCCGGCCCGGCTTGGCCGCCATCGACGTCTTCGAGTCCGAACCCATCTTGCAGGGCCACGCCTTGCTGCGTCTGGAAAACTGCATCTGCACGCCACACATCGGCTATGTGGAGCAGGACAACTACGAGCTCTATTTCGGCTCGGCCTTTGACAACGTGGTCAATTTCATCAAGGGCACACCGACCAACATCGTCAACCCGGGCGCGCTGCAGGTCCGGCGCTGAGGGCCAGCCCCTACCCCTGGGGGATAATGGAGGGATGAATCCCACCTTCCCCACCATCGCGGTGATCGGTGCGGGCGCCATGGGACGCGGCATCGCTCAGATTGCCGCTCAAGCCGGCAGCCTGGTCCGACTTGTCGACAATCAAGCTGAAGCCAGCATCCAAGCCAAAGCGGCGCTGGCTGACCAATGGGACAAGCTGGCGGCCAAGGGCAAGCTCGACGCAGCCCAAGCCCAAGCCTGCAAAGACCGCATACAGCCCGGCACCCTAAGCGACTTGGCCGACTGCCAAATGGTGGTCGAGGCCATCGTCGAGCGCCTGGACGTCAAACGCAGCCTGTTCGCCCAAATCGAAGACATCGTTGCGCCCAGCACGGTGCTGGCCACCAACACCTCCTCGCTGTCGGTCACCGCGATCGCGGCGGGGCTCAAGCGTCCGGGGCAGTTGGCAGGTTTCCATTTTTTCAATCCGGTGCCGCTGATGAAGGTGGTCGAGGTCATCGCCGGCCTGAAGACCGACCCCGCCGTGGCCCAAGGCCTGGCCCGCTATGCCCGCGAGATGGGGCACACGCCGGTGCAGGCGGCCGACACCCCCGGCTTCATCGTCAACCATGCAGGCCGCGGCTACAACACCGAAGCGCTGCGCATCGTCAGCGAGGGCGTGGCCGACTTTGCCACCATAGACCGCATCCTGCGCGACCAGGTCGGCTTCAAGCTCGGGCCCTTCGAGCTCATGGACCTGACGGCCCTGGACGTCTCCCACCCGGTGATGGAGTCGGTCTACAACCAGTACTACCAGGAGCCCCGCTACCGCCCCAGCGTCATCACCGCGCAGCGGCTGGCCGGCGGCGTACTCGGTCGCAAGACCGGTCAGGGCTTTTACAACTACCTTGACGGCAAGGCGCAAGTCCCTGCAGAAGCACCCGCGCCCGAAGTCAGCGACATGCCGCCGGTCTGGGTGTCCACCCGTGCGGCACGGCGCGCCGAACTGCTGCAGCTGCTCAAGGACCTGGGCGCCAAGATCGAGACCGGACAGTCCCCATCGGCACAGGCTTTGACGCTGGTGGCGCCGCTGGGCTTTGATGTCACCACCGTCGCGGTGGTCGAGCGGCTCGATCCGGCCCGCACCGTAGGTATCGACATGCTGATCGAAGACGCCGCCACCCGCAGACGGGTGCTGGCCAGCAACCCGGCCACGCGCGCTGACATGAAGGCCGCAGCCCATGCGCTGTTCGCCCGCGACGGCAAGCCGGTCAGCCTGATCCGCGACAGCGGCGGCTTTATCAGCCAGCGTGTGGTGGCCACCATCGTCAACATCGCCAGCGACATGTGCCAGCAAGGCATCTGCAGCCCGGCCGATCTGGAAACCGCCGTCACCCTGGGCCTGGGCTACCCGCTGGGCCCCCTGGCCATGGGCAACCGCTGGGGCCCGACCAATGTGTTGGAGGTCCTCTTTAACATGCAGACCGTCTATGGCGATCCGCGCTATCGCCCCTCACCCTGGCTGCACCGCCGCGGCGCCATTGGCCTGTCCTTGTTGCAGGAAGAAAGTTAAGCCATGGCCGCCTCACTCAAGAGCACCAGCGACGGCGCCACCCTGATCCTGACCATCAGCAATCCCGAGCAGCACAACGCCCTGGGGCCTGATATTTATGCAGCCGGCGTGGAGGCCATCAACGCGGCCGAGACCAACCCCGATGTACGCAGCGTGGTGATCACTGGCGAAGGCAGCCTGTTCAGCTCCGGAGGCAATTTGCGCCGTCTGCAGGCCGTGCGGCAGGGACAGCTGGACCTGCAGCGCCAAACCCTTGAGAGCCTGAACAGCTGGGTCGAGGGCATACGCAGCTTTCCCAAGCCCGTCATTGCAGCGGTCGAGGGCGGGGCCGTCGGTGCAGCGTTTTCACTGGCGCTGGCCTGCGACTACATGGTGGCCGCCGACAACGCCTACTTCTTCATGGCGCACAGCAAAGTCGGGCTTTCACCCGACGGTGGTGGTGCCTGGCAACTGGCGCGCGCCCTGCCGCGGGCGCTGGTCACCGACGCGCTCATGCGCGGCACCCGGCTGAACGCCGACCTGCTGGCCCGTCACGGCCTGATCCACCAACTCGTTCCCCCCGGTCAGGTGCTGGGCAGCGCCTTGGCCTTGGCCACCGAACTCAACACCCGCGCCAGCAATGTGATGGCCGGCATCAAGGAGCTGGTCGACACAGCAGAAAACCAGGACTTCAGCGCCTACCTGATTCAGGAGCGTGAGCTGTTCATGCGCAACCTGGTTCACAACAACGCCGGCGAGGGCATCAGTGCGTTTCTCGAAAAACGACCTGCGCGCTTTCAATAGAGTCGCCGGGGCGTCAGACAGGCGCCCCATACCGCTTTGATCAGTCACCGAAACGACAGCCCATGGACGATCCCATTCTTACGATAGAAGAAAGGTCGGCAATCAATGCCGGCCTCTGGTTTTCTTCCCTTTCACCCTCCCTGCGACACGACATTCTCCGATGCGCTTACGTCAAACGCTACCGAGACGGCGACCTGATCGCCGCTCGCGGCGACACGCCCCAGGAATGGATGGCATGCGCCAAGGGTGCGGTGCGGGTGAGCTCTACCTCGGTGACGGGCAAGCAAATCATCCTGACCTATATCGAGCCAGGCATTTGGTTTGGCGATGTATCGATCTTCGACGGCGATGCGCGCACCCACGACGTCTACTCCCATGGCGAGACCACCTTGCTGTGCGTGGCCCGCGCCGACTTTCAGAAAGTGCTGACACAGCACGTCGAGTTCTACCAAGCCATGCTGCGCCTCAATGCCCGCCGCATCCGCCAACTCTACGGTCTGGTCGAAGACCTCAACACCCTGCCCCTGCGCGCCCGCCTGGCCAAACAACTGGTACACCTGGTGCGCAGCTATGGCGTGCCCTGCCTGTCCGACAGCAGCGATACCCGCATCGGCCTGCAACTGGCTCAGGAAGAATTGGCGCAATTGCTGGGGGCCTCGCGCCAGCGGGTCAATCAGGAACTCAAGGCCATGGAGCGAGAGGGCATCATCCGCATCGAGCCGGCCGGCTTGGTGGTGCGCGATCGGCAGGCGCTGACACGGATCGGCGAGGCCGAGGTCGATCGCTGAACTCTCCGTCTCACAGCCTGTGGGCCGGCTACACCAAGGCGCTAGCCCTGCCCCTGCGTCCGCGCGCGCCGAGGGAACTTTGCCAGCCATGAATCACCAAGACACCTACAGCGGCACCAAGCCGGTGAGCGAGCAGCATCTCATTGACCTGCCGGCCCTGGCACGCTATCTTGAAGCCCATTTGCCCGGCTTTGCCGGTCCGCTGCAGGCCGAACTCTTCAAGGGCGGGCAATCCAACCCCACCTACAAGCTCAGTACACCGGGCCGGTCCTATGTGATGCGATCCAAACCGGGGCCTGCGGCCAAGCTCTTGCCCTCGGCCCATGCCATTGAGCGCGAATTTCGCGTCATGCACGCACTGGCGGGCAGTGAAGTACCGGTGGCACACATGCTGTGCCTGTGCGAAGACGAGGGCATCATCGGCCGCGCCTTCTATGTGATGGAGTTCGTGCAAGGACGGGTGTTCTGGGACCAGTCGCTGCCCGGCATGAGCCCTGCCGAACGCGGCGCTATCTACGGCGAGATGAACCGGGTGATCGCCGCCCTGCACAGGGTCGACTTTGCCGCCATCGGTCTGAGCGACTACGGCCGGCCCGGTAACTATTTTGAGCGTCAGATCGGCCGCTGGAGCAAGCAATACGCTGCCTCCATCACCCAGCCGATTGCGGCCATGGACGCACTGATCGACTGGCTGCCGCGCAGCATACCCGCGGCGGCGCGCGACGAGGCGCAGGTGTCCATCGTGCATGGTGACTATCGGCTCGACAACCTGATGTTCCACCCCAGCGAGCCCCGAGTGATTGCGGTGCTGGACTGGGAGTTGTCGACGCTGGGTCACCCGATGGCCGACTTTGCCTATCACTGCATGTCTTGGCACATCAGCCCCGGCGTGTTCCGCGGCATCGGCGGGCTGGACATTGCCAGCCTGGGCATCCCCGACGAAAACCAATACCTGCGCAGCTACTGCGAGCGCACCCAGACCGCGCCCCCCACAGCGGCCGAGTGGAACTTCTACTTGGCCTACAACCTGTTTCGCATCGCCGCCATCCTTCAAGGCATTGCCAAACGCGCCGAAGACGGTACTGCCTCCAGCGACCAGGCCAAGGCCTCGGGAGCAGGCGCACGCCCGCTGGCCGAACTCGCCTGGCAATTCGCCCAACGCGCAGGCGCCCACTGACAAGTACAACACCAGGAGATACGTTCATGAATTTCGACTACACGCCCAAAATCAAGCAGATGCAAGAGCGCCTGCTGGCCTTCATGGACGAGCACATCTACCCCAACGAGCATCGCTTTCATGAAGAGATTGCCGCCAACCGGGCCAAGGGCAATGCCTGGGTGCCGCTCACACTCATCGAAGAGCTCAAGCCCAAGGCCCGCGCCGCTGGCCTGTGGAACCTGTTCTTGCCGCATTCGCCGCGCGCGCCCGAAGGCCTGTCCAACCTCGAATACGCCCCCTTGTGCGAAATCATGGGCCGGGTGCACTGGGCGCCCGAGGTGTTCAACTGCAATGCGCCCGACACCGGCAATATGGAGACCATCGAGCGCTACGGCACCGAAGCCCACAAAAAGGAGTGGCTCGAACCCCTGCTGCGCGGCGAGATTCGTTCAGCCTTTTTGATGACCGAGCCGGCTGTGGCCTCGTCGGACGCCACCAACATCCAGTGCTCTATTGAGCGCGACGGCGACCACTATGTGATCAACGGCCGCAAATGGTGGTCCTCCGGCGTCGGCGATCCGCGCTGCGCGATCTTCATCGTCATGGGCAAGACCGACCCCGAAGCCCCCCGGCACTCCCAGCAGTCCATGGTCATGGTGCCGGCCCACACGCCCGGCATCAAGATCCTGCGCCATCTGCCCATCTTTGGCTACGACGACGCACCCCACGGTCATATGGAGGTGCTGCTGGAGAACGTGCGGATTCCCGTGAACAACCTGCTGCTGGGCGAAGGCCGCGGCTTCGAAATCGCACAGGGACGCCTAGGCCCCGGCCGTATTCACCACTGCATGCGCAGCATAGGCGCGGCCGAACGCGCGCTTGAATTGATGTGCAGCCGCCTGAACAGCCGCATCGCCTTTGGCAAGCCGGTGTCGGCGCAGTCGGTCTGGCATGAGCGCATCGCCGAATCGCGCTGCATGATCGAGCAGGCCCGCCTGCTGACGCTCAAGGCGGCCTACATGATGGACACGGTGGGCAACAAGGTGGCCAAGGCCGAAATCGCCATGATCAAAGTGGTGGCCCCTAATATGGCCGCCAAGGTGATCGACTGGGCCATTCAGGCCCACGGCGGCGGCGGCATGTCCGACGACTTTCCCCTGGCCTACTCCTATGTCTGGCAGCGCGCCCTGCGCTTTGCCGACGGCCCGGACGAAGTCCATCGCGCATCGCTGGCCAAGCTGGAACTGGCCCGACAGCTGCAGAGCCGTCAGGACGTCGAGATGCCCATCACCCGCGGCTCTTGAGCCCAGTACCCGCGGCCCTGGCTCAAGCAGTCTGGCAAGGGCGGGGGGCGCCCCATCGACGGGCGGCCAAAGCCGCGGCTAGGCTCCCTCAGGCGAACCAGAGGCTGACTCGTCAGCCTCAAGATTGGCGATCATGTGCAGCATGGTGCGCCGCAGGGCCGCCACCTCTTGGGTCGACAAGCCATTGACGGCCACCGCATTGACCTGCTCGGCCAGCGGCACCAAGTTGGCCTTGAGGGCGCGCCCCTTGGGCGTCAGGCAAACGCTGAGGTTGCGCATATTGCCGGCCAATTTTTGACGGGTAATAAAACCGGCTTTTTCCATCGCCATCAAGGCGCTGTAGGTGGTGGGCTCGCTCACCCCCGCCAGCTCACTGAGCTCGCGCTGGGTAATGCCTTCGCGCTCCCACAGGATGCGCAAAAACGCCCACTGACCGATCGAGACCGAATGCTCAGCCAGCCGGATCTGCATCGCCCTTTGAATGGTGCGCAGCAGATCCTTGACCACATGGGCCATGCGGTCGTTGGGCACAGCCTCGCGCCACTTGCGCAGGCCCTGCAGGGATGTGGCGGCACTGTCTTTCTGGGTCATGGCTTGATCTCGCTAAGGCGCCGGGCCTGCAGCCGGCTGAACTTGCAGCCCCGCGATTTTATCCAGGGCCTTTTATCCCGAGGGCTGTCAGACAGAGGCTCGACCTTGCCGAGCCGGTCTCTGATTTTGGTGTCGAGCCGTAACAAGCGTGCCTGAACTTGTGCGAGAACTACCCCCTGCATCGTTTGCTTACACCGGCGGCTGAGCCAGGCTTCCAAGCCCAGCTATTGCCCTTAGTATTCGGCCCAACGCTGAGCCTGCAAGAGGCCCCGGAGCACAAAACCAGCCCGGTCAAGAGCAGCGTCCCCAACCCTGCATCCAGCGCAGACGCCCAGCCCATAGGGGCTCCGTCCGCGCAAGGGCGCAGCCTTGTCTGACGAAAAACGAGCAAGTGTCTGACCGACGCTTGAACCTGCATGACCTACTCTTCGCAAATCCGTCCTAGCCCCTCCACCACCCAAGGCTCGAGCTCTACCCCGAGCCGACCCCGCCTGAAAACCCTGGCCTTCGCCGCCGCCCTCGCCACCACCTTGTGTGCCGCCAGCCTTGGCCAGGCGGCCGAGGTCGCGCCCTACTTTCAAAGCTGGGGCCCAGGCACCCTCACGGCTGCCCAGAAAAATGTTGGCCTGAGCAGCGCCACCCTGGCTTTTGGCATCACCCGCGGCAGCTGCGCGCTCGATACCACCCTCACCAATATGCTGCCCGATGCACGCAACTTCGTTACCCAGGGTGGCAAGCTGATCGTCTCGATGGGCGGAGCCGATGGCATCTACGCCGAAGTCTCCTGCACCGACGACCAGTTGCTGGCCCTGCTGGACAAACTCATCACCGATTCAGGCACCCGCCGCATCGACTGGGATGTCGAAGGCACACAGCTGAGCAATGTCGACGCCACCGCAAGGCGCAACCGGGTGCTGGTGCGCCTGCAGGCCAAATACCCTGACCTCTACACCTCGTTCACCTTGCCGGCCTGGTTCCGCGGCGTCAACGATGCCAGCTTGAACCTGATCAAAGGAGCGGTGGCCGCCGGCGTCAAGGTCAGCATGATCAACGCCATGACCATGACCTTCGGCGCCGATAACGTCAAGACCATGATCTCGCCGTCCAACCTGGCGCAGGCTTCGATCGTGTCCTTCAAGGCCACAGCCGACCAGATCCAGCTGATCTTCCCGAGCAAGACCCGCGCACAAATCCACGCCATGATGGGCATCACCCCCATGATCGGCTGGAACGACGACTGGACCGTCTTTACCCTGGCCGACGCACAAACCATTGCTGATTTCGTCAAAGCCAATGGCATCGGCTTGCTGTCCTACTGGTCCTTCAACCGTGACATCGCGCAAAGCAGCACCGGCTTGACGCCGATCAATACCTACAGCGGCGTTGCTCAAAGCGCCTACCAGTTCCTGAACATCTTCAAGTCCGCGCAGACTGCACCCGCACCCGCACCCGCACCCGCACCCGCACCCGCACCCGCACCCGCTCCTGCTCCTGCTCCTGCACCTGCACCTGCACCTGCTCCTGCACCTGCACCTGCACCTGCACCTGCACCTGCTCCTGCGTGCATCAGCTCGGCGGCCGCCTGGACTCAGGGGCAGAACTATCCGGCCGGTAGCGTCGTCTCGTATGGCGGGCTGCTCTACTTGGCCAAATACGCCAACCCGGGCTACATCCCCAACGTCAGCACCTACTACTGGAGCGCCTACAACTGCAACAGCCTCAGCGCAGCGCCGGTGTGCAGCAGCACTGTCAGCAGCTGGACCCAGGGCCTGTCCTACCCGGTCGGGGCAGTCGTCAACTACAGCAGCTCACGGTACATCGCCAAGTACGCCAACCCCGGCTACAACCCCACCGTGAGCTCCTACTATTGGGCCTCCTACGCCTGCAATGGGACGGGCACTGCACAGACCTGCAGCAAGCCGATTGCGGCCTGGGTGCAAGGCACTAGCTATGCCGCCGGCGCAGTGGTCAGCTACAACCGCTTGCAGTACTTCGCCAAGTACGCCAACCCGGGCTATAACCCCAGCATCAGCACCTATTACTGGGCGCCGGTCGCAGCCTGGGTACAAGGCAAGTCCTATGCGGCAGGCAATGTGGTGAGCTACAGCGGCGCGACCTACCAGGCCAAGTACGCCAACCCGGGCTACAACCCCACCATCAGCACCTACTACTGGACCAAGCTGGGTTGCTGAACTGAGCTGACCCGCAGCCAGAGCGGGGCCTGCGCCTGTCACCGATGTGGCAGGCGCAGTGCTGTCTGCCTAAGCCCAGCGCTACAGCCTGGTGATGGTCAACAACTCACACACCGTCAACCCCGTCGTCTACCAGAACCCCGGCTACGACATGCTGGCCGACTTCGCCCCCCTCACCCTGGCGCGCACATCGCCGGTGATCGTGGTGGTCTACAGCAGCGTTCCCGCCAACACCATCGGTGAATTCGTCGCGCTGGCCAAGAAGAGTCCGGGCAAACTCAATCTCGGCAGTCCCCTGCAGCAAAGCGTCAAGTGGGTGCGCGAGCGGCTAAAAGCCTGAGAGCAGGAAGCGCCTTCAGGGGCATGCGCGACTGCATCAGGCCCTTACACATCCAGGGCCAGGGACGCGCCCAGCAAAGCCGGCGACACCGGCGCATCAATCAGCCAGGTGGGAATGCCCTGCAAATAGGACCGGTACCTGCCCTTGGCCTCAAATCGGGCACGGAACGACGAGCGCGCAAAGCGCTCCTTGAACCGGGGCACGATGCCGCCCCCGACATAAATGCCGCCGCGCGCCCCCAAGGTGAGTGCCAGGTTACCCGCCACCGAGCCCAGGAACCCGCAGAACATCTCCAGGGCATCCGAGGCCAGACCCCGCTCTTCAAGCAAGGCCTGCTCCAAGACCTGGGCGGGCGTTCTCAGCACCATGCTTTGGCCGCCCCTGAGCTGCGACAGCAGCTGATAAAGATCCAGCAGGCCGGCGCCCGACACCGCCCGCTCGGCCGAAGCATGGCCATAGCGGCGCTGCAACTGTTCGACCACCGCAAACTCCTCTGGCGTGCTCGCACTCAGGCTCACATGCCCACCTTCACCGGCCAGCGGCAGCCAGCGCCCACTGCCAGGCAGCGGCATCAGACCCGATACCCCCAAGCCCGTGCCCGGACCAATCAGACCAATAGGCGCAGGCTGGGCCGGTTCGCACACGGGCCCTATGGCAAGCAGACTGGATGCCGGCAAATGCGGCAAGGCCAGCGCCAAAGCAGAGAAGTCATTCAAGACCAGCAGCCGCTGCAGGCCCAGCTGCTCACGCACCTGGGCAATCGAAAACTGCCAGTGGTGGTTGGTCATGGTGACCTGGTCACCACTGACGGGCAAAGCCATGCCCAAAGCGGCACACGCCGGCCCGGACAGGCCAGCTTGCCTCAGGTAAGCCTCAAGCACATCGACCAGGCCCGCATGCGCGGCGCAAGGCAGCACCAGAATGTGCGCGATCTCAGCGCCCTCCTCGGCCTGCCAGCCCAGGCGCGCGTTGGTGCCGCCGATGTCGCCGAGGAGGCGGGGGTGGGAGGAGCGGAATCCAGGCATGCCAGAGAGCGAGATGAACATTCTTTGTTTGAGGTCAGATACCGACTCAAATTTCCGACCAACCTCGATTTTCCAAATAAAACCTGCAATGACTACAAAACCGGTAAGACACCGCTAAAGTAAAGGTTGTCCATGTAGAAGTTGGTCAGGCCTGTCGCGCCTTGACCAACAGCGCCTGCCTGGCTATCGAACTTCACTTGGAAGACATTGCCAAGGCTGGTTCCAGAAAATGCATC
>JAIXOM010000046.1 GCA_027486755.1 Comamonadaceae bacterium
AGCGTGAAGGAAATCCCCGAGGGCATCATGGACGCGGTGATCACCACCACCATCGCGCTGCACGACCTGAAAGGCCACGGCGTCAACGGCATCCGCAACTCGCGCAAGGGCTCGGTTTACATCGTCAAGCCCAAGATGCACGGCCCGGCCGAGGTGGCTTTTGCGGCCGAGCTGTTCGCCCGCGTCGAGCAGATGCTGGGCCTGCCGGACAGCACGGTGAAGCTGGGCATCATGGACGAAGAGCGCCGCACCAGCGTCAACCTCAAGGCCTGCATCGCCGCAGCGGCCAGCCGGGTGGCCTTCATCAATACCGGCTTCCTGGATCGCACGGGCGACGAGATGCATACCGCCATGCTGGCCGGACCCATGTTCCGCAAGGGCGATATGAAGACCAGCGCCTGGATCCAGGCCTATGAGCGCAACAACGTGCTGGTGGGTCTGTCCTGCGGTCTGCGCGGCAAGGCACAGATCGGCAAAGGCATGTGGGCCATGCCCGACCTGATGAAGGCCATGCTGGAACAAAAAATCGGCCATCCCAAGGCCGGCGCCAACACCGCCTGGGTGCCCAGCCCCACGGGTGCCACGCTGCACGCCATGCACTACCACCAGGTGCTGGTCAGCGACGTGCAAAAGGAGCTGGAGAAGATCGATGCCGACGCCCAGCGCGAGGAACTGCTCAACGGTCTGCTGACTATTCCGGTGACCGCCACGCCCAACTGGAGCGAGGCCGACAAACAACAAGAGCTCGACAATAACGCACAAGGCATCTTGGGCTATGTCGTGCGCTGGGTGGGCCAGGGCGTGGGCTGCTCCAAGGTACCCGACATCCACAACGTGGGCCTGATGGAAGACCGCGCCACGCTGCGCATCTCCAGCCAGCACATGGCCAATTGGTTGCGGCACAAAGTGGTCACGCCGGCACAGGTCAAGGCCACCTTCGAACGCATGGCCGCAGTGGTGGACCAGCAAAACGCGGGCGATGCGCTGTACAAAAACATGGCCGGCCGCTTCAACAAGAGCGCCGCCTACAAAGCCGCCTGCGACCTGGTGTTCAAGGGCATGGAGCAGCCCAGCGGCTACACCGAACCGCTGCTGCATGCATGGCGCTTGAAGGTCAAGGCTGGCAAGGCTTGAGCCGGCAGCGCAGGCGATCGGGCCGCGCTCGCGACAGTGGGCCATCACCCCTAGAGGGCTCGACCAAGACAGCGTCGAGTCCCCCGGCCGCAATCGGCCTGAACTGACCCAGCGGTGCGCTTCAGGCTGACGTGAACAGAGCGCCCGGCAGCGCATCATGGCAATCGATTGTTGTCGCCCTTTTCGGGCCTCAAGCGGCCATGAAGAAGACTCCCACCCACCCCATGCCACTGCCGGGCGCGCCGCCGCCGGATCAACCCGACAGTCCCACCCATCAGCCGATAGACCCGGACGACGGTGCGCCGGTGGCGCCGAAGCCTGATGAAGAGGGTGACGCGCAGTGGAATCCGCCGCGGTGACGGGCGTCGAGCCGCCACGGGAGCGCGGCTTCACGCTGATCGAACTTCTGTTGGTACTGGCCATCGTGGCCATCGGCACCAGCCTGAGCCTGCTGGCACTGCGTGACCCAGCCCAGGCGCAGCTGCAGGGCGACGCAACCCGGCTGGCTGGCCTGCTTGAAGGCGCGCGGGCGGCCTCGCGCGCGCAAGATACGCCGCTACTTTGGCGGGTCGAGGACGCAGGCTTTCGCTTTGAGGGTTCGGTGCCATTCCCATCCGGCGGACCTTGGCCTGATCGCTGGCTGCATGAGGACACACAGGCACAAGTGCTCGGCGGCAATGAGCTCGTCCTGGGCCCGGAGCCGGTGCTGGCCGCGCAGGCGGTGCTGCTGGGCCACAAACTGGCGCCAGAGCGGCGCGTCTGGGTGGCCACCGACGGTGTGCGGCCCTTCGAGGTGCTGCCCATCCGACCCGAATTGCAGCGCTGAAGGCATGCCATGCGACGCACTGGCCTGACGCTCATTGAGGTGCTGGTGGCCTTATTGGTGATGGCCGTGATGGCGCTGATGAGCCGGCTGGTGATCGACGGCATGCTGCGCAGCCAGGCGGTGGCGCAAGAGCGCGGCGCCAGCCTGAACAGCCTGCAGATTGCGCTGGCGCAGTGGAGCCGCGACCTGGACCGCCTGAGCACCACGCCCTATGTGAACGCGCTGCAATGGGACGGTCAGGTGCTGCGACTGCTGCGCCGCTCGAGCAATGAGGAGGCCCTGGTCGTGGTGGCCTGGAGCGCGCGGGGCGGGCAGTGGCAGCGCTGGCAATCGCCTCCCCTGAGCGAGCGCGGTGCGCTGCTGCACAGCTGGGCCTTGGCTCAGCGTCCCGAAAACGCCGATCCGGCTGAGCTCAGCCGAGCCAAGCTGCTGCCCATAGGCCAATGGCAATTGCAGGTTTGGGCGCAAGGGCAATGGCGCGATGCGCCGATTCAGGACGACAGGCTGGTGGATCTACCCGCAGGCCTGCGCCTGCAGCTGCGAGGCCTGCAAGGCGTGGGCGGTGTGGGACTATGGCAGGTGGACTGGGTTCGGGGCGCTGCTCCATGAAGACAGCAGGTCTGGGCGCGGCCATCGTCACGGCCATGCTGACGGTGGCCCTGGTTGCCGCGCTGGTGATGACAGGCTTTTGGTACATCTGGCGCAGCACCGAGGTCGAAGCCGGCTGGCGCCAGCAAGCACAGGCGCGCTGGCTGCTGGGCGGGGCCCTGGACTGGGCGGTGGCGCTGTTGCAAGACGACGGCAGGCTACAAGCGCAGATCGATCATCTGGGCGAGCCCTGGGCGCAAGCACGGCGCGATCTGTCGCCCGCGCAGTTGCTCGCGCAAGGCGAGGTTCCGGCCTCAGCCGAGGCGGCAGATTTCACGCTGAGCCTGCAGATTGCCGATGCGCAGGCCAAGCTGAACCTGCTCAATTTGCTGGAGGGTAGCGGCCTGTCGGCGCCCTGGAGCGAGGTGTTTACGCGCCTGTTCGCCCAGCTGAACCTGCCCGCATCCGAGCTCGATCTGATGCAGCAGGCGCTGCTCAGAGCCAGTGCTGGCACTGGCGAGGGCGCCTCCGGCCAGGCCCCGCTCATGCCCCAACGCGCCGAAGATCTGCGCTGGCTGGGTCTGCTGCCAGCCACGGTGGCGGCCTTGCGCCCGCATCTGACGGTGCTGCCCGGGCGCCTGCCGGTCAACCTCAACACGGCGGACGCGGTGGTGCTGCAAGCCGTGCTCGGCAGCGGGCCGGTGGCCATGGATGCCCTGCTGGCGCGAAGAAGGGCTCAGCCTTTGGGCAGCTTGGCCGATGCCGGTCTGGGCGGGCCCGGTGGGCCAGCTGCGTCAGATCAGCTGTCGGTCAACAGCAACTTCTTTGAAGTTCAAACCTCGGTGCAGCTGGGCAGCGCCTTCCGGCTCGGTCAGCGCGCGCTGCTGCAGCGGCAAGGCACTGTGGTGCAAATTTTGTGGCGGTATTAGCATGGGGGCACCAGAGCGGCCTGGGGACCAGCGGGTCAACCCCGCTTGACGATTTACTTCAGACCTAAATAATTGAAGCCGTAAGCAGATGAATCCGCGGCGGGTGCTTTGCCCAAGCCGGGGCTTGCTCTTGCAAGGAGTCACGTCGCATGTCCACTGCCCGTTCCAGCCCACAGCCTGACCGATTTGTGCAGGAGCGTTTGCCGGCGCCCGATCTGTGGCCCCAACTGCGCTACGACCTTCCCGAGTTGCAGATCCCCGCCGAGGCCAACCTGGTCGATGCGCTGATGGCCCAGGCCGAGCAGCGCGGCTGGCTGGACCGACCGTTTCTGCGCTCGGATCGCATCACGCTGAGCTATCGCGATGCCGACGAGCGTCTGCGCCGCATTGCGCAGGTGCTGACCGAAGACTTTGGTCTGGTACCCGGCAACCGGGTGCTGCTGCGCGGCGGCAATTCCGTCGGCATGGCGCTGGCCTGGCTGGGCGTGGTCAAGGCGGGCTTGGTGGCGGTGGCCAGCATGCCGCTGCTGCGCGCCAAGGAGCTGCGCGAGATCATCAGCAAAGCCGAGCCCACAGTGGCGCTGTGCGACGCCGCCCTGCTCGAAGAATTGCAGAGCGCCCAAGAGAGCACTGGGCTGCGCACCATCGTCCCTTTCAATCTGATGGACGCGCCCAGCTCGCTGGCGGTGCTCAGCAGCGCCAAGGACGGCCGCTTCGGGCCTTGCCCCTGCCGCGCCGACGATATCGCCATGATGGCCTTTACCTCCGGCACCACCGGTTCGCCCAAGGCGGCGGTGCACAGCCACCGCGACGTTCTGGCGGCCTGCCAGGCCTGGCCACGCCATGTGCTCAAAGCCACGCCCGACGACATCGTGATCGGCTCGCCGCCCTTGGCCTTCACCTTTGGGCTGGGCGGCATGCTGCTGTTTCCGATGTCGGCCGGTGCCAGCATCTACTACCCCAGCAAGCCCTACTCGCCGCAGTCCATGCTCGAGACCATCGATGCAGTCGGGGCCACCATCACCTATACCGCGCCGACCTTCTACAGGCAGATGGCCGTGCTGGCGCGTGAGCGGCCGCCCAAGAGCCTGCGCATCAGCGTCAGCGCCGGCGAGGCCTTGCCACAAGCCACCCGCCAGCTCTGGTTAGACGCCACCGGCATCGACATGACCGACGGCATTGGTGCGACCGAGATGTTTCACATCTTCATCTCCAGCGTCCCCGGCCAAACACGGGCTGGCGCCATTGGTCAGGTGGTACCGGGCTACCAGGCCAAGGTGGTGGACGACGAAGGCCGTGAAGTGCCGCGTGGCACGGTGGGCAAGCTGGCGGTGATCGGGCCGACCGGCTGCCGCTACCTGGCCGACGAGCGCCAGAGCAAGTACGTCAAGAACGGCTGGAACCACCCGGGCGATGCTTTCACGCAGGACGAGGACGGCTATTTCTTCTACCAGGCGCGGGCCGACGACATGATCATCTCGGCGGGCTACAACATCGGCGGGCCCGAGGTGGAGGACGCGCTGCTCACCCATCCTGCGGTGGCCGAATGCGGCGTGATCGGCGTGCCCGATGAAGAACGCGGCAGGGCGGTCAAGGCTTTTGTGGTGCTCAAGAGCGGTCAGGTGGGTGATACGGCCATGGCCAAGGCCTTGCAGGACCATGTCAAGGCCACAATCGCGCCCTACAAATACCCGCGCCAGGTGCAGTTCCTGGCAGCCCTGCCGCGCACCGAAACCGGCAAGCTGCAGCGCTTCAAGCTCAGACAAATAGACCCGGCAAGCGGTGCCTGAGCGCAAAAACAAAAACGCCAACCGCAAGGGTTGGCGTTTTTCATTCAATTGGTTGCGCGGGCAAGATTTGAACTTACGACCTTTGGGTTATGAGCCCAACGAGCTACCAGGCTGCTCCACCGCGCGTCAGAAAATCTATTCTAGCTCAATCGGGCAGACTTAAAGCGCCCGATTGGCCTTTATCGCAAAAGAATTTGTATCTAAAGCTGCGGCCCATCGGGCTCACTCAGCCTTGCCGTCTGCAGCCTCGTCGCTGAGCTCAGGGCGGTCAACCAATTCGACCAGGGCCATGGGAGCGTTGTCGCCCACGCGGAAACCCATCTTCAGGATGCGCGTGTAGCCACCCGGGCGGGTCTTGTAACGCGGGCCCAGCTCAGCAAACAGCTTGACCACCATATCGCGATCGCGCAGACGGTCAAAGGCCAGACGCTTGTTGGCCAGGGTCGGCTCTTTGGCCAGGGTGATCATGGGCTCGACCACGCGGCGCAGTTCCTTGGCCTTGGGTACCGTGGTCTTGATGGCCTCGTGCTGAATCAGCGAGTTCATCATGTTGCGCAGCATGGCCAGCCTGTGGCTGGTGGTGCGATTGAGTTTGCGAAGTCCGTGTCCGTGACGCATGTGCTTGTCCTTTCCGATTTTTTAATGCGGGCAGCCGTATCAGGTACTGCCCGTGCACAGCCCGCCTTCAGGCAGGCTTGAGTGTCAGCGCTTGTCCAAGCCGGCCGGGGGCCAGGCTTCCAGGCGCATGCCCAAGGTGAGCCCGCGCGAGGCCAGCACTTCCTTGATTTCATTGAGCGACTTGCGACCCAGATTGGGGGTCTTGAGCAGCTCGTTTTCGGTGCGCTGAATCAGGTCACCGATGTAATAGATGTTCTCGGCCTTCAAGCAGTTGGCCGAGCGCACGGTCAACTCGAGCTCGTCGACCGGACGCAGCAGGATCGGGTCAAACTGCTGCGAGCTGCGCTGCACCGGCGCGTCAAAGGCAGCCAGTTCATTGCCCTCGAGCTGCGCGAACACAGCCAGTTGTTCCACCAGAATCTTGGCCGAAGAACGCACCGCATCTTCAGCGCTAACGGCGCCGTTGGTCTCGATCTCGAGCACCAGCTTGTCCAGGTCGGTGCGCTGCTCAACGCGAGCGCTCTCGACGGTGTAGCTGACACGGCGGACCGGGGAGAACGATGCATCGAGAACGATACGGCCAATCGACTTGGTCGACTCGTCGCCGAAACGGCGCATGGAACCGGGCACATAGCCGCGGCCGCTCTCAACCTTAATCTGCATGTCGATCTTGCCGCCCTGGGCCAGATTCATGATGACATGGTCGGGGTTGATGATCTCGACATCATGCGGTGTCTGGATGTCGCCAGCAGTGACTGGGCCGTCGCCTTCCTTGCGCAGGCTGAGCGTGACTTCATCACGGTTGTGCAGCTTGAACACCACGCCCTTGAGGTTGAGCAGGATGTTGACGACATCTTCCTGCACACCGTCGATCGAGGAGTACTCGTGCAGCACGCCGGCAATGGTGACCTCGGTGGCTGCGTGGCCGACCATGGACGAGAGCAGCACGCGACGCAGCGCATTGCCCAGGGTATGGCCATAGCCACGCTCGAAAGGCTCGAGCGTGACTTTCGAGCGGTTGTGGCCCAACTGCTCGACATTGATGGTTTTGGGTTTCAACAGATTGGTTTGCATGCAGTCTTCCTCTCAATACCCTCGGCTCGTTACACCGATAAGGCCGGGTGAAGCGCCCGGTGGGCAGAAAGCCGCCCTCCGGGAATGAAAAATTTCAGCGCGAGTACAACTCGACGATCAGCGACTCATTGACGTCGGCAGCAAACTCATCACGGTCCGGGGACTTCTTGAAGGTGCCCTCGGCCTTGTCGATGCTGACCTCAACCCAGCTGGGCATGCCCACTTGCTGAGCCAGTTGCAGCGCTTCGACGATGCGGTTTTGCTTCTTGGACTTTTCGCGCACGGCCACCACGTCACCGGCCTTGACCATGTACGAAGGGATGTTGACGCTTTGGCCGTTGACGGTGATGGCTTTGTGCGAGACCAGCTGCCGAGCTTCGGCGCGGGTCGAGCCGAAGCCCATGCGGTAAACCACGTTGTCCAGACGGCTTTCGAGCAGGGACAGCAGGTTGGCACCGGTGTTGCCCTTGCGGCGATCGGCCTCTTCAAAGTAGCGGCGGAACTGACGCTCAAGCACACCGTACATGCGCTTGACCTTCTGCTTTTCGCGCAGCTGCAGGCCATAGTCCGAGGTGCGGGCACCCGATGTGCGGCCGTGCTGGCCAGGCTTGGAATCAAATTTGGCCTTGTCCCCGATGGCGCGGCGTGCGCTCTTGAGAAACAGGTCCGTGCCTTCGCGGCGTGAGAGTTTGGCCTTGGGGCCGAGATGACGTGCCACTTGAATAGTCCTTCAATCAGCTGCTGCACCGCTGGGGTACAGGAGCCGTCAGGCGAAATGCCGGACGGCGGTGGGCTTGGTTAAAACAGAGCGGGCCGACCGCCGCTTGCACGACAGTACAGCCCGTACCGGAATGGCTCAGATGCGGCGACGCTTTTGCGGGCGGCAGCCGTTGTGCGGAACCGGGGTCACATCGGAAATCGAGTTGATCCGGATACCGAGTGCGCCGAGCGCGCGCACCGAAGACTCGCGACCGGGGCCAGGGCCCTTGATCTCGACGTCCACGTTCTTGATGCCCTGCTCGATCGCAGCGCGACCGGCGACTTCCGAAGCCACCTGAGCGGCAAACGGCGTCGACTTGCGAGAGCCCTTGAAACCTTGACCACCCGACGAAGCCCAGGACAGGGCATTGCCCTGCCGGTCGGTGATGGTGATGATGGTGTTGTTGAAGGAGGCATGGATGTGGGCGATGCCATCGGCCACATTCTTGCGAACCTTTTTGC
>JAIXOM010000012.1 GCA_027486755.1 Comamonadaceae bacterium
CGCCGGCCTGGACGTCAAGCGCATCATCAACGAGCCCACGGCTGCGGCCCTGGCCTTTGGCCTGGACAAGCAGAGCAAGGGCGACCGCAAGATCGCCGTCTATGACCTGGGCGGCGGCACCTTTGACGTGTCCATCATCGAGATCGCCGACGTCGAGGGCGAAAAGCAGTTCGAGGTGCTGTCCACCAACGGCGATACCTTCCTGGGCGGCGAAGACTTCGACCAGCGCATCATCGACTTCATCATCGCCGAGTTCAAGAAAGACCAGGGCGTGGACCTGTCCAAGGACGTGCTGGCCCTGCAGCGCCTGAAGGAAGCCGCTGAAAAAGCCAAGATCGAACTCTCGTCCTCGGCCGCGACCGACATTAACCTGCCCTACATCACCGCTGACGCTACCGGCCCCAAGCACCTGAACATCAAGATGACCCGGGCCAAGCTTGAGTCGCTGGTTGACGAGCTGATAGAGCGCACCATCGAGCCCTGCCGCGTGGCCATCAAGGACGCCGGTGTGAACGTCAAGGACATCCATGACGTGATTCTGGTCGGCGGCATGACCCGCATGCCCAAGGTGCAGGAGAAGGTCAAGGAGTTCTTCGGCCAGGAGCCGCGCAAAGACGTCAACCCCGACGAGGCGGTGGCCGTGGGCGCTGCTATTCAGGGTCAGGTGCTCTCGGGCGACCGCACTGACGTGCTGCTGCTCGACGTCACCCCGCTGTCGCTGGGCATCGAGACCATGGGCGGTGTGATGACCAAGATGATCAAGAAGAACACCACCATCCCGACCAAGTTCGCGCAGACCTTCTCGACCGCCGAGGACAACCAGCCGGCGGTGACCATCAAAGTCTTCCAGGGCGAGCGCGAGATCGCCTCGGTCAACAAGGCGCTGGGCGAGTTCAACCTGGAAGGCATTCCGCCGTCTCCGCGTGGCGTGCCGCAGATCGAGGTGTCCTTTGACATCGACGCCAACGGCATCTTGCATGTGGGCGCCAAGGACAAGGGCACCGGCAAAGAAAACAAGATCACCATCAAGGCCAACTCGGGCTTGTCAGAGGCCGAGATCGAGCAGATGGTCAAAGACGCCGAGCTCAACGCCGCGGCCGACAAGGAAAAGGTCGAGTTCGTGCAAGCCAAGAACAACGCCGACGCCCTGGTACACAGCGTCAAGAAATCGCTGGGCGAGTATGGCGATAAGCTCGATGCGGCAGAGAAAGCCAAAATCGAGAAAGCCATCACCGAGATGGAAGATGCCCTCAAAGGCGAGGACAAGGCCGCCATTGAGGCCAAGAACACTGCCCTGATGGAAGCCAGCCAGAAACTGGGCGAGAAAATGTACGCCGACATGCAAGCCAGCCAGGGCGCGCAAGCTGCGGCCGGTGCCGCCGGCGCGGCAGGCGCAGCAGCCGGTGCCGATTCGGCTGGCAAGGCGCAAGACGATAATGTGGTGGACGCCGAGGTCAAGGAGGTCAAGAAAGCTTGACTCCGAGCTCTGCCGGCCTGGGGACTGTGAGCAAGCCCCCCTTCCACCCACACCGAAGCCAGCGCAACTGGATCCTGTCCAGCTTGCGCTGTGCTGTTTGAGCCTGCCGCCCACCGATCATTCCCGCCATGGCCAAAAAAGACTTTTACGAATCCCTGGGCGTACCCAGGAATGCCAGCGACGAAGACATTAAAAAGAGCTATCGCAAGCTGGCGATGAAGTACCACCCTGACCGCAATCAGGGTGATGCGGCCAAGACCGCCGAAGAAAAATTCAAGGAAATCAAAGAGGCCTACGAAGTGCTGTCCGACGCCGGCAAGCGCAGCGCCTACGACCAGTACGGCCACGCCGGTGTCGACCCCAATATGCGCGGCCCCGGAGGCGCTGGCGGTGAAGGTTTTGGCGGCTTTGCCGAAGCCTTTGGCGACATCTTCGGCGACGTGTTTGGCGGTGCGCGCCGCGGCGGCGGCGGCGGCGGTGGCGGTGGCGGTCGTCAAGTCTTTCGTGGCAACGACATCAGCTATGCGATGGAAGTCACCCTGGAAGAGGCTGCTGCCGGCAAAGACGCGCAGATCCGCATCCCCAGCTGGGACGACTGCCGCACCTGCTCGGGCAGCGGCGCCAAGCCCGGCACCAAGGTGGTGACCTGCACCACCTGCCACGGCAATGGTGTGGTGCAGATGCGCCAAGGCTTTTTCAGCGTGCAGCAGACCTGCCCGCAGTGCCGTGGCACCGGCAAGCTCATCCCCGAGCCTTGTGTGGCCTGTCACGGCGTGGGCAAGAACAAAGCCCACAAAACGCTGGAAGTCAAAATTCCAGCCGGCATCGACAGCGGCATGCGCATCCGCTCCTCAGGCAATGGCGAGCCGGGCACCAACGGCGGGCCCGCAGGCGACCTCTACATTGAAATTCGCATCAAGAAGCACGAGATCTTTGAGCGCGACGGCGACGACCTGCACTGCGTGCTGCCCATCAGCTTCCCGCGCGCGGCACTCGGCGGCGAAATCGAAGTCCCCACCCTGGCCGGCAAGGCCGCCATCGACATCCCCGAAGGCACTCAGGCGGGCAAGCAGTTCCGTCTGCGCGGCAAAGGCATCAAGGGCATACGCTCGAGCTACCCGGGCGATCTGTACTGCCACATTGCGGTCGAAACCCCGGTCAAGCTGACCGAGCACCAGAGGAAGCTGCTCAAAGACTTTGACGACTCCCTCAAAAAAGGCGGGGCCAAACACACCCCCACCGAAGAAGGCTGGACCGACAAGCTCAGGAACTTCTTTAGCGCTTGAGTTGATTAAGGCATCGCGCCGAGGCGGCGCTCCCACAGGCGACATGGGATCGCCCTGCCTCGAGGCACGAGCTGGGGGTGTTGGAGCTGCGCCCTCGCAGCGATGCGGCCTTCAAACAGTGGCAGTGGCCGCTTAGAGCTCCAAGGTGGCCGAGCGCTGCCGCCACTGCCTCAGCAGCAGGGCGACGCACAGCAAGCCCAGAGCGACAAAGCACAGGAAGGACCAGTTGGCGATTGACAGGCCTAAGAAGGTCCAGTCGACCTTGGTGCAGTCGCCGCTGCCCCGAAAGATCATGGGAATGGCCCGCTTGAGCGGGAAGGTTTCGATCATGCCGTAGAAGTCACGGCCGCAGGAATAGGTCTCGGGTGGATACCACTGCAAAAAGCTTTGCCGAGCCGCTACAAAAGCGCCGAAGCCCGCGATCAACACACCCAGCCCCGCGACCAGTTTTTGGGCCCACTGTGGTCGGCTCGCGGCTCCCACAGCCGCAAGCACCGTCAGCATCACCAAGGCATAGCGCTGCACGATGCACATCGGACAAGGCTCCAGCCCCACCCCATGTTGCAGATAAAGCCCAAAAAGGAGCAAAGCAATGCAAGCCAGGCAGATGGCGCCCAGCAATGACCGCGGCCGGTCCAGCAGCACGAGAGGGTTCATGAAGCAGCGCCCAACAAGCTCGCCAGCAGCCCTAAGGCCGCAAAAGGCCGCTTACTTTTTGCTGAGTTGGGCGTCCAGTTCCTTGCACGAGGGGGCGCAAACAGCCTGGGCCTTGCCCAGCACCTTTTTGGTGCCCATCATGGAACGGGGCCTGTGCTTGCCACACAAGAAACAGGACATGGTGGCACTGCCAAAGGAGGTGGTGGCCACGAAGGGCGAACCGGAGACTTTGGACTTGTAGCGCAAACCGTCCGGCAGGACGGCGGTCTTGGTTTCAGTTCTTGCCACGGGCTTTGCCTTATCACGATGCGCGCTAAGCGCGTTCAATCAGCTCATCAGGCCGCCGCTGTACAGACCCACCTGCTCTTGGGAAAGAGGCAAGCGACTTGGCACTTTTGGCAGCCTTCTGGTTTCAGGATCTGGCCCCGCCCAAGAGGGCGGAGGGCAAATCCTCGAAAACCCACTATTTTACGCTGATCGTCAATGCCTCGGAGACATCCCCTCTTAAAGCCTTCAAGAAGGCGCGTCCGCAGGCTGGATCAGCACCTATTTCATCGCCTCTGCAGGCCGGCGGGCTTTGACGTAGGCATCGCTGGGCAAGTAGCGCTTGCCGTCGGCATAGCGCCAGTCCACCATGGTGCCGCGGTTGCCGCGCAGATCGAGCTTGCCCACAAAAGCGCCCATGGTCGATTGCTGGTCAATGGCGCGAAACTCCGCCGGCCCGAAGGGCGTGCTGAAGGGCAGGCCCCGCATGGCCACCACCAGCTTTTCGTTGTCCACCGATTTGGCCTTGTTGATGGCCGCAAAAATCGCCTGCATGGTGGCATAACCCACCACCGAGCCGAGCTTGGGGCTCTCGCTAAATCGGCGCATGTAATTGGCCGCAAAACTGGCATGCTCACGCGCATCGATCTGGTCCCAGGGGTAGCCGGTGACGATCCAGCCGCGCGGCGTCTCGTCCTTGAGCACGTCCAAATACTCCGGCTCGCCCGAAAGCAGCGAGACCACCGGCGTCTTGGGGAAGATGCCGCGCTGATTGCCCTCGCGCACCAGGCGAGCCAGGTCAGGACCGAAGGTCACATTGAAGATGGCTTCGGGCCGCGCCGCCATGGTGGCTTGCAAGGTGGTGCCGGCCTCCAGCTTGCCCTGCGCAGGCCACTGCTCACTGACAAATTCAACATCTGGCCGCTTGGCCTTGAGCAGTTCCTTGAAGCTGGCCACCGCGCTCTGGCCATACTCGTAGTTGGGCGCAATCGTCGCCCAGCGCTTGGCCGGCAGCTTGACCGCCTCCTCCACCAGCATGGCCGCCTGCATGTAGGTGCTGGCGCGCAGGCGGAAGGTGTAGCGGTTGCCCTTGTCCCAGACGATGGCATCGGTCAGGGGCTCGCTGGCCACAAACAGGCGCTTGTTCTTGAGCGCATGATCGGCCAAAGCCAATCCGATGTTGGACAAGAATCCGCCTGCGAGCACGTCGACCTTTTCCTTGGCAGTCAGTTCAACGGCGTGGCGCAAAGCCTCTTCGGGTCGACCTGCATCGTCACGCGCAATCACTTCGACCGGCCGGCCCAGCAGGCCGCCAGCCTGGTTGATTTCTTCAACCGCCAACTGCCAGCCCTGGCGATAGGGCAAGGTGAACTGAGGGATGGCCGAATAGCTGTTGATCTCGCCGATGCGAATCGGCGTTTTGCCGGGCGCAGGCTGCACTGCCAAGGCCAGGGGCGCGCCCATGCCCAGGGCCATCAAGGCCAGGACATCTCGCTTATTGGGATTCATGCTGAACTCTTTCTCGCTAAGCGGTTGGCGCCTCGAATCCTGTGGCTGAGGCCAAAAACAAACTGTAGCAGCGCACCGGCGGTCAGTGCAGGCCGGACTGTCACGCCCGATAAGACAAAGTGGGCATAAGCATATGGGCATAAGAGTCCTACAAATCAGTCGTTTGCACAGCAGGCAACGGCCGTTACATTGCGGGCGCCGCCATCGACACGGCAGCTCTTGCGCCCGCCCCGCCTTAAACTTAAAAGTACTTCTTTTTGCCCGGTCTGCTGCCGGGCTCCAGACGCATGTACCAATACACCGAGTTCGACCGTCAGTTTGTCCACGCCCGCGCAGCCCAGTACCGCGACCAATTCGAGCGCTGGCAAAGCCGCCAGCTCTCGGAGGACGAGTTCCGCCCGCTGCGCCTGCAAAACGGCTGGTATGTACAGCGCCATGCGCCCATGCTGCGGGTGGCCGTGCCTTATGGCGAACTGTCCAGCGCGCAGGTGCGGGCCCTGTCCAAAATCGCCCAGGACTATGACCAGCCCACGCCCGAGCTGCTGCAGCAGGCCCAGGCCCAACAAGACCTGCTGGGCGCAGCTCCCTCGCGACTGAGCGCTGGCTATGCGCACTTCACCACCCGCCAGAACGTACAGTTCAACTGGATCCCGCTGGACAAGTCGGCCGATGTGATGGACCTATTGGCCAGCGTGAACCTGCACGGCATACAGACCAGCGGCAACTGCATCCGCAACATCACCAGCGACGAGCTCGCTGGCATTGCGGTCGACGAGATCGCCGACCCCCGCCCCTTTGGCGAAATACTGCGCCAGTGGAGCACGCTGCACCCCGAGTTCGCCTTCCTGCCGCGCAAATTCAAGATCGCGATTTCCGGCGCCCAGGAAGACCGCGCCGCCACCGCCTGGCATGATGTCGGCCTGTACCTGCTGCGCAACGAAGCCGGCGATCTGGGCTTCAAGGTGCTGGTTGGCGGCGGCATGGGTCGCACGCCAGTGATAGGCACCGTGATCCGCGAATTCCTGCCCTGGCACCAGATCCTCAACTTTCTGGAGGCCGTGGTGCGCGTCTACAACCGCTGGGGCCGCCGCGACAACATCTACAAGGCCCGTATCAAGATCTTGGTCAAGGCCGAAGGCCAGCGCTACATTGATGAAGTGGAAAGCGAATACCGCCAGATCCTGGAGATCGACGGCGGCCAGCACACCCTGACGCAAGAAGAGCTGGATCGGGTCAGCGCCAGCTTCGTGCCTCCCAAGCTTGCCTGCGACCGCATCACGGCCGACGCCAAGATCTCGGCGATTTTGCGGGCCGCCGCCGAGGACGATGTGGAATTTGGCCGCTGGCTCAAGCAGAACGTAGCCGCCCACAAAAATCCTGACCTGCGCGCGGTGACGCTGTCGTTCAAACGCCTGGGCCAAGCCCCGGGCGATGCCACAGCCCAGCAGCTAGCGGCAGTGGCCGACCTGGCAGACGCCTACAGCGCTGGCGAAGTGCGCGTGACGCACGACCAGAACCTGCTGCTGCCCTGGGTCAGCTGCCACGACTTGCCCGAACTCTGGCGCGCCGCCAGAAAGCTCGGTCTTGCCAAGCCCAATATCCGCCTGCTGACCGACATGATCGCCTGCCCCGGCGGTGACTACTGCGCCCTGGCCAATGCACGCTCCATTCCGATTGCCGAGATGATCACCGAGCGCTTCCAGGACCTGGAAGAGCTGCACGACCTGGGCGAGATTGACTTGCACATCAGCGGCTGCATCAATTCCTGCGGCCACCACCACAGCGGCCACATCGGCATCCTGGGCGTGGATAAAGACGGCAAAGAGTGGTACCAGGTCTCACTCGGCGGGGCAGACGGCTCTCAGCTCAGCGGCCCGGCCGCAGCCGGCAAGATCGTCGGTCCGTCCTTTGCCGCTACCGAAGTAGCCGACGCGGTCGAGGCCATCCTTGAGGTCTACCGAGAAAAGCGCCAAGCCGGTGAGACCTTTGTCGAGAGCCTGCGCCGCCTGGGCCACGAGCCCTTCAAGCGCGCCGCCAACGCCGCCCGGCAGGTCACCGCCCGCGCCGAGGCCTGAGAAAGACAGCACCATGAAACTCTTGAGCCCTGAGCAGTACCAGGCCCATCAAGCAAGCGCAGCAACGCTGCAACTGCCCAACGACCTCGACCCCGCCACCGTCTCGCTGGAGGGCGTGAGCCGCATTGAGCTGACCTTTCCCAAGTTCTCCGACGGCCGCGCCTTCAGCCAGGCCTTCCTGCTGCGCCGCCGCCGCGACTTTGCCGGCGAGCTGGTGGCCACCGGCGACGTGCTGGTGGACCAGCTGGCGCAGATGCAGCGCTCGGGCTTCGATGTGGCCGTGCTGCGCGCCGACCAGTCTCTGGCCACCGCGGAGCGCGTACTGGCCGCCTACCCTGGCTTTGCGGTCGGCCGATACCAGGGCGATGCCCAGCAGCTGGCGCCACATTTCAAAGAGGTTCAAACATGAGCGTAGCGCCGGGCCGTCCCGAGCAAGCTCGCACCGCAGTGCGCAGCAAGGAGGTTTCTTTTTGAGCGCCGTCAAGCTTTACGGCCGCGCGTCCAGCGACTTTGGCGCCAAGCTGGCCGAAACGCAAGCGCTGCTCCAGCGCGTGGGCAGCGAGTTCTCGCCCCTGGCCCTGGCCTGCAGCCTGGGCGCCGAAGACATGGTGCTGGTGCACCTGCTGCACCGCCTGGCAACGCCCGCCAGCATCTTCGTGCTGGAGACCGGCAAGCTGCATACCGAGACCCTGGCGCTCATAGTCCAGATCGAATCGCGCTACGGTTTCAAGCTCGACCTCTACCGCCCGCAGCCAGGCGCTGGCGAGGCCTTTGAGCAAGCCCATGGGCTTGACGCCATGTACAAAAGCCAAGACCTGCGCAAAGCCTGCTGCGGCGTGCGCAAGATGGAGCCACTGGCCCGCGCTCTGGCTGGCAAAAAAGCCTGGATCACTGGATTGCGCCGCGAGCAGTCGCAGGCCCGGGCCCAGGTCGAGTTGATCGAGGCTGACGGCCGCGATCGCCACAAGATCAATCCGCTGGCCCGCTGGACCACCGGCGATGTCTGGCACTACATAGGTCAACAAGCCATCCCTTACAACGCGCTGCACGACCAGTTCTTCCCCAGCATAGGCTGTGCGCCCTGCACCCGCGCCGTGACCCTGGGCGAGGACTTCCGCTCGGGCCGCTGGTGGTGGGAGTCTGAGTCCGCCAAGGAATGCGGCCTGCACGTCAAGGACAGCGCCAGCTCCATCATCCCGATCAAAGAGGTAACGGCATGAACGCCCTGACCGACCCGCGCCTGTTCGCCCCAGCACCCGCCCTGAGCAAGGCCCATCTGGACGCGCTGGAAGAAGAAGCCATCTTCATCCTGCGCGAGGTGGCTGCCGCCTTTGAGCGCCCCACCCTGCTGTTCTCGGGCGGCAAAGATTCGCTGGTGCTGCTCAAGTGCGCCGAAAAAGCCTTTGTCGACAGCCAGCGCGGCGGCAAGATCCCCTACCCGCTGCTGATGATCGACACCGGCCACAACTTCCCCGAGGTGACCGACTTCCGCGATTACCGCGCCCAGCAGTTGGGCGCCGAGCTCATCGTGCGCAGCGTGGAAGACTCCATGGCGCGCGGCACCGTGCGCCTGGCCCACCCGGGCGAGTCGCGCAATGTCCACCAGTCGGTGACGCTTTTGGAGGCCATCGAAGAATTTCGCTTTGACGCGCTCATCGGCGGGGCCCGCCGCGACGAAGAAAAGGCGCGCGCCAAGGAACGCATCTTTTCGCACCGTGACAGCTTTGGCCAGTGGCAACCCAAGGCACAGCGCCCGGAACTGTGGACCCTGTTCAACACCCGGCTGCACCCCGGCGAGCACTTCCGAGTGTTCCCGATTTCCAACTGGACCGAACTCGACGTCTGGCAGTACATAGAGCGCGAAAACATCGAGTTGCCCTCGATCTACTACGCGCACCAGCGGCAGGTGGTTGAACGCAAGGGCCTCTTGGTGCCCGTCACCGAACTCACCCCGGCGCGCGAGGGCGAACAGGTGGTCGAGAGGACCGTGCGCTTTCGCACCGTGGGCGACATCACCTGCACCTGCCCGGTGGCCAGCCCGGCCGCCACCGCAGGCGAGATCCTGCTGGAGACCCTGAGCGCCGAGGTGAGCGAGCGCGGCGCCACCCGCATGGACGACAAGACCTCGGACGCCTCCATGGAAAAGCGCAAGAAGGAAGGTTATTTCTGATGAGTACCGCAGTTCTCGACACCCCGGCCGCCCTGGACACAGGCACCGCCCTGCGCTTTGTCACCTGCGGCAGCGTAGACGACGGCAAAAGCACCCTGATCGGCCGCCTGCTGGTCGATTCGCGCGCCGTGCTGCAAGACCAATTGGCCAGCGTCGAGCGCAGCGGCCAGATTGATCTGGCCCTGCTCACCGACGGCCTGCAAGCCGAGCGCGAGCAAGGCATCACCATCGACGTGGCCTACCGCTACTTCAACACCGCCCGCCGCAAGTTCATCATTGCCGACGCACCCGGCCACGAGCAGTACACCCGCAATATGGTGACCGCCGCCTCAAGCGCAGATGCGGCCGTGGTGCTGGTCGATGCGACCAAGCTGGAATGGCGCGCCGAGCAGCCCGAGCTGCTGCCGCAGACACGCCGCCACAGCCTGCTGGTCCAACTGCTGCGTGTGCCCAACATCGTCTTTGCAGTCAACAAACTCGATGCGGTCGAGAACCCGGCGCTCGCCTTCGCCCACATCAGCGCGGCCCTGCGGCAGTTCACTCAAGAAGCCGGCATCGCCGTGCAGGCCATGGTGCCGATTTCGGCCCTCAAGGGCCACAACGTGGTCGACGCCCAACCCGGCTGGTGTGGCTACCAAGGCCCCAGCTTGCTGGGTCTGCTCGAAGGTCTGTCAGTAGCACCCGCCGAAGTCGGCCTGGGCGCCGCACTACCGGTGCAGTGGGTAGAAAAATTTCATTCAAGCAGCGACACCTCGCAAGGCCGGCGCGTGTTCTGGGGCCGGGTCGCCACCGGACAGTTCATACCCGGCCAGGCGGTCACGGTGCTGCCCAGTGGCAAGAGCGCCGTGGTGGCCGAGGTGCTGGATCGTGCACGCCGGCCGCTTGGCGTCAGCGCCGGCCGCAGCACCGGCCTGATCCTGGACCGCGAGCTTGATGTTTCGCGCGGCGACACCTTGGTGACAACCGAGGCCTCGCCCGAGCTGCGGCGCGAGCTGCGCGTTCGGGTGGCCTGGCTGGACGACGAGCCCCTGGTGCCCGGGCGGCTGTATTGGGCGCTGCACGGCCACCGCTGGGTCAAAGCCAAGGTCAGCCGCATCGTGCACCAGCTGCACATCGACACCCTGCAAACCCGGGAGGCAGCCCAATTGGGGGCCAACGCCATCGGCCTGATTGATCTGAGCCTGCAAGAGGCGCTGCCCACCCTGCCCTACGCCCAGTCACGCGCCTTGGGCTCTTTGGTGCTGGTTGACACCGCCTCGCACCGCACCGCCGGGGCAGTGCTGGTCGAAAGCCCATAAAATCAGGTTTTCTTCGACTCAGGCTAGATTCATGACCCACGTCGTCTCCGACTCCTGTATCCGTTGCAAATACACCGACTGTGTAGATGTTTGCCCGGTGGACTGCTTCCGCGAAGGCCCGAATATGCTGGTCATCGACCCCGATGAATGCATCGATTGCGCGGTCTGCATTCCCGAATGCCCGGTCAATGCGATTTATGCCGAGGAAGACCTGCCCGCCGAGCAGATGGCCTTCATCAAGCTCAATGCCGATCTGGCCAAGCTGCCGACCTGGAAAAGCATCACCAAGCGCAAGCCGCCCTTGGCCGACGCCGACGACTGGAAAGATAAAACCGACAAACTCAGCGAACTACAGCGCTGAGTCCCCGCAGCGCAGCTGCCCCGGCCGCTGCACTCGCCCCTAACGCCAGATACCCCGACGTGACAACTAATACCGCCCCGCATGAAGTGGAGGGCCTGATCGAGACTGACGCCATCATCGTCGGCGCAGGTCCGGTCGGTCTGTTCCAGGTTTTTGAACTGGGCCTGCTCGAAATCAAGGCCCATGTGATCGACTCCCTGGCCTATCCCGGCGGTCAGCCCATCGAGCTGTATCCGGACAAACCGATCTACGACATCCCAGCCATCCCGGTGTGTACTGGCAAGGAGCTGACTGACGCTCTGCTCAAGCAGATCGAGCCCTTCGGCGCCACCTTCCATCTGGGGCAAACCGTGACCGAGGTGCGCCAGGAAAGCGATAGCCGGTTCTTTGTGCAGACCAGCAAGGGCACGCGCTTTCTGAGCAAAACCATCTTCATCGCCGCAGGTGTGGGCGCCTTCGAGCCGCGCACCCTCAAGGTCGACGGCCTGGACAAATTCAACGACACACAGCTGTTCTACCGGGTCCGCAACCCGGCCGACTTTGCCGGCAAAAACCTGATGGTCGTCGGCGGCGGCGACTCAGCCCTGGACTGGACCCTCCACTTCGCGGCTGAGGGCCAGGATGGAACCGCCGCAAGCGGCGGGAAAGCCGAAAGCGTGATCCTGGTGCACCGCCGCGACGGCTTCAAGGCAGCACCGGCCAGCGTGGCCAAGATGAGGGAGCTGTGCGATGCCTACGAGATGCAATTCATCGTCGGCCAGGTCACCGGCTACGAGGAGCGCGATGGCAAATTGGTCGGCGCCAAGGTCACCGGCGGCGACGGCGTCACCCGGGTGGTGCCCACCGACGCCCTGCTGGTGTTTTTTGGCCTGAGCCCCAAGCTGGGGCCGATTGCCGACTGGGGCCTGCAGATCGAGCGCAAACAACTGGTGGTCGATACCGAAAAGTTTTCCACCAGCATCCCGGGCATATTTGCGGTCGGCGACATCAACACCTACCCCGGCAAGAAAAAGCTCATTCTCTCGGGCTTCCATGAATGCGCCCTCGCCGCCTTTGCGGCTGCAGCGCTGATCTTCCCGGAAAAAGGCAAGATCCACCTGCAATACACCACCACCAGCCCCAAGCTGCACAAGGTGCTGGGGGTGGAGTCGCCGGTGTTTGATTGATGGGCTAGGCCAACGCGCTCATGTGATGCGGAGAGCGAGACCCGTCAGAGCGTGAGGCAGTGCTCTGGGCCGGCACCGACGACGATGTTCGGGTTCAGGCGAGCGTCGAAGGTAACAAGACGGCACTGATGCCTGACGGCCAAGCCGAGCAGATAGCTGTCGGTGATCTGCCGGTGTCCAAGCATCTCAGCCCAGTTGAGGCTACTGGCATCCAGCAAACTGTAGTCATCTGCAATGAAACGATGCGCCGGGTGAGCCAGGGCCCGCGAGAGGCGTTGTGCAATGACGGGCAAAGGAAACGCCTCTGGATACGAGGGCTGGGCCATGATGCGCAAGCAGCCGTTTTGCGTCAGGGGGCATGAAGCCCACCCCTGATCAATCTCACGCTCCAGCCACAGCCGCGCCCGCATGTGATGGACGTGCGCTGCATCGAGCAACGCAATCAAAACATTCACATCGAGCAGGGCCCGCATCAGACGCCTTCTGCGTCACGCAGACGGTTGATGAGCTCGTTGGTCACGATCACGCCCCTGGCTGGCAAAGGGTCAAATCCGGTGGATGTGGGGCTGGCAGCATTGAAGGAGGGCGCGCCTGATTGACCCGTTAGCGCCTGGCGGAGCAGTTCCGAAACGACCCGGCCGACGCCCACCTGCTTCTGGCGGGCCATCTCCTTGGCAGCGCTTAAAACGTCGGCGTCAATGTCGATGGTGGTACGCATAGAGGCAATCCAGTGATGCGGTGTCATCAAGATGATAGCGCATCAACTTAATCATCCAAGCAGCACTCATTCATCAGCCCTGAGGATGGCCCCAAATACAGCACCGCAGAAGCGATGCACCACCAGCCCCAAGCTGCACAAGGTGCTGGGGGTGGAGTCGCCGGTGTTTGATTAACCAGGGCCAAAAAGCTACGCTCCCTAAGAGCGCAGCAGCTGTAGCATCCCAGCAAGGCCCCCGCCCTAGGAAAGAACGAGGCCTTCAGACGCCAGCTCCCTTACAACACTGGCTGCATGGTGGCGTTGCGATCTATCCAAAGGTGGGCGCCCGCGTTGGACCAGAGGCCATAGCTGTGGCCATCGACGCTCACCTCGGAGCCGGAAGCTACCCAGCCGCTTTCCTCTAGCCTGAGCACATCGTTGGCCCCAGTCTTGACAACCAAGGTTGACTGCTCGACCGCCAGCACGTCAGCCCTGTGCACGCTCACCGCGTTGGCCTGAGGGTCAGCGGCCAGGTCCAGCCTCTGCGTGGCTCGCTCAACCCAGCCTTGAAGCGAAGTGGCCCCGAAGAACACATCGACCAGGTCGTGCACCACGCCATCGCTGCCAGTCCAGGAGGCATTGAGCCCGAGCAGGTTACCGTTGTCGGTCTGGGTACCGACATGGGCCTGCAAGCCCAGCGATGCGACGCCCAGGTCGGCCAGCGACTTGAGCTCGGACGACCCGGTGACGCCGTCAATATTGGCATCGACCCAGACCTGCAGCCTTGAAAACACAGCGTCCTGGCTGTCGATGACTGCGTCTTGGTTGAGGTCGTACTGCGCCAGGGCAGCAAAACCGTCGGCGGCCTTGCCACTGGGGGTGTCCGTGCCGTTACCAAACAGTTCCCGTCCGTCGCTGATTTGGCCATCGCCATTGAGGTCCAGCACCAGCAAGCCGTCGATGCCGTCGGTCCAACCCGAGCGCACTGGGGAGCCCGCGGCCAACACATCGAACAGCACCCCGCGCTGAACGGGCGTGGTGCGCACGCCATTACCGTCGAGGTCCAGCACCAGGGGCGAGCTGTTGATGGTGATGTCAAAAACCGAGTTGGTGCCACCGGTGGCAAAGGCGTCGACGCCGTTGCCCGCCGCATCCCTGAAGACGAAATTGATCGTCCCTGCGGAGACACTGGCATTGGGAGTGGTGATGTAGAACTCCCAGAAGTTGCCATAGTCGAATCCGTTGACCCCATCGTTGGTGACCGTGCCGGTATAGCCTCCGGTGATGGAGTAATCGATGGACGTCACATCCGGGTCTGTCCAGACACTGATGCCCAGGCGGGTACCGCCCATCACGGTGGGCATGAAGCCGCTGGTGAATCCCTGAACCCCATCGATGAACCAGTAGCCACCTCCGCCTGCCACACGTGTGTTGTAACCGTAAAGATTGGGGGCCGTAGTGTCCACCAGATAGCCGGCGTTGTCGGCCACCAGGGCGTGGGTGATCGTTGCATTGTTGCCAGCCGCATCCCGAATGGTGCCGCTGTTCAGACTCAAGGCATCGGCCGCAATGCTGATGCCGTTGGCATCAGTTTGACCAGCCAGGACTGTGTAAGTAAAGCTCAGGCTGGTGCCGCCGCTGCCGCTGGCGTAGCTGGCCTGCACCGTGCTCGATCCGACGGTCAAGGCCAGTTGCGGCGTACCGGTCACCGTCACCGCTTCGCTGAAGCTGACCGTCACGGTCACCACATCGCCTGCGTTGAGCGTGCTGTTTTGCCGGCCGGTGGCGCTGGCAATGGCCACCGTGCTCACTGTTGGTGCGGACGAGTCCAGCACAAGCCCATAGGCCGAAGACGTCGTACTTCGGTTGCCCACGGTATCTTCCAGGCGGGCCATATAGCGAAAGTACTGGCTCGTAGCCGAGTTGGTGCTGATGGTGTCCGTGAACTGCCAGGTACTTTGCCCGCCCGAGGCCGCAGTGGTAAGGGTGGCTTGCCCCGCATAAACAAGTGGATTGATCCAGCTGCTTCCATCCCACTGAAAGAAGGCCGATTCACCGCTGGCAGGCGTGTAGAGAAGGGTGCTTCCGCTGTATACATTGACCCCCCAACCAGAGTTTCTAACAATCTCGACCAATTGACCGACAGTGGGCGCGGTTGGCAAATACAAAGGTGCAGGGTTGCCACCGGACGGGAAATTACCGTCGCTCAAGGTGTAAAGAGTCTTGAAGTTGGTGCTGGGTATTTGCTGCCCGCCACCTCCGATTGAATTGGCCGAAACGCTCACCACACCCGTCATGTCGGGCGAGCGGTAGATCGCAATGAAATCGCCTGCTGACAGGCTTGCAGCTGCGGTGGCCCCTCCAAAATTGCCTTGCAGGGTAGGCGTGGAGTCGTTCGACAGCCCGTTCGTGGCAATGTTGGCAGTCGTCCCGACGTTGTCAACGATGTTGGTGATGCTCAGCGTGTTGCTCGTAGGCGCCGTGGTGTCCACCAAATAACTGCTGTTATCGGCCACCAGGGCATGGGTGAGCGTTGCGTTGTTGCCGGCCGCATCTCGGATGGTGCCGCTGTTCAGACTCAGGGCATTGGCTGCAATGCTGATGCCGTTGGCATCGGTTTGGCCGGCCAAGATGGTGTAGGTGAAGCTCAGGCTGGTGCCTCCGCTGCCGCTGGCGTAACTGGCCTGCACCGTGGCGCTGCCTATCGTCAGCGCCAGCTGCGGCGTGCCGGTCACCGTCACCGCCTCGCTGAAGGGGACCGTCACGGTCAGCACATCGCCCACATTGAGCGTGTTGTTTTGCGCGCCGGTGGCGCTCGCAATGGCCACAGTGCCGACGGTAGGCGCTGTCGAGTCCACCGTGAAGGCGTTGGTCGCTGCTGCCGACAAATTGCCTGCCGCGTCCACGGTGTACAGGCTGTAGGTGCCGTCTTCCAGGCCAGCCAAGCTCAAGCTGGTGTTGGTGTTGGCTGTGGCAATGGACAGACTGTTCCATTTGGCATCGGCCGCGCCTGTGATGCTGGCCACGGTAGTCACCGTCACCGGGCTGGTGCCACCGGTCTTGACCAAGTAGGCGGTGCCTACTTCGCTGCTTTGCACCGTGGCACTGCTACTGTTGGGCGCGGTACCTGCCGTCAAGGTGGCCGCCGGCGCAGTCGAGTCCACCGTAAAAGTGTTGGACGCCGCTGTCGAAAGATTGTTCATCTGGTCGAGGGCATACAAGCTGTAAATGCCTTCCTCCAGGCCAGCCAGATTCAAGCTGGTGTTGGTGTTGGCCGTTGAAATGCTCACGCTGTTCCATTTGGCATTCGCAGCGCCAGTGATGCTGGCCAGGTTGCTCACCGTGACTGCGCCGCTGCCGCCGGTCTTGACCAGATAGGCCGTGCCCAGTTCGCTGCTTTGCACCGTGGCCGAACCCGTGTTGGGTGCGCTTGCAGCCGTCAGTGCGGGAGTGGGCGCAAGGGCATCGACCCTGTAAAGCCATTGGGTCAGGGGATTGACGATGTTGACCGAAGCCACATTGCCTGCAGCGTCCGTGATGCCGTTGGGATTGACGATGCTTTCGGTGCCGGGCAGTATTGTGAGGCCCTGGGCGTCCCAGTCGTAGTCCCCGTTGACAGCCTTGTATTCGAATATTTTGCGGGTGGCAGTGGAACCAAAGGAACCAAAGTAGGCCAGTACCGTGCTGCCGCCCAGGTTGAGCTTGACCTTCACATCGCTGGCCACGGTGACGGCTTCGCTGAAGTCCAAGGTCACATAAATCGAGTCGTCCAACCTGAGATCTGCATCCCTTCCATAGCCTGTCAATATTGCACCATTGCTGTTGCTCGACACACCCCGAATACTGATCGGCGTACTTTGAAGCGTGGGGGCCGTGGTGTCGACCAGGTAGCTGGCGCTGTCGGCCACCAGGGCGTGGGTGAGCGTGGCATTGTTGCCAGCCGCATCCCGGATGGTGCCGCTGTTCAGGCTCAAGGCATTGGCCGCGATGCTGATGCCGTTAGCGTCGGTTTGGTTGGCCAAGATGGTGTAGCTAAAGCTCAGGCTGGTACTGCCGTTGCCGCTGGCGTAGTTGGCCTGCACCGTGCTCGATCCGATGGTCAAGGCCAGTTGCGGCGTGCCGGTGACTGTTACGGCCTCGTTGAAGGTGACTGTCGCCGTCAGTACGTCGCCCGCATTGAGCGTGCTGTTTTGCGCACCGGTAGCAGCAGTCAGCGCGACAGCCGTGACCGACGGGGGTGTGGTGACCACGTTGACCGTCTGCTCGAAGCTGTTGCTGTTCCCGCTGCCATCGTTAAGTACAAATCGGACGACTCGCGGCGTGGTGTCGGGTGTATCCGAGCTGTTATTGAACTGGACGGAGCGCAGCAAGGCCTGGTACTCAGCCAATGTGCGGCGAGTTGCGCCGTCAGACGACGAAAACTGTTGACCGACTCCACCGCTTTCGGCCGCCACCAGAAACAAGGACCCGCTGTCGGTAAAGCGCAATTGGTCACCCGACTGCGCGTTGGTAATGGAGACCGTGGCCGAGCTCAGTGTGCTGTTGTCCGCATCGCTCAAGACCAGGGTGTTGTTGATGACCTGCGCATTGGCGCTGGTATCGGTGCCAGCCATCTCGGTGAATGTCACCGAGGGGTTGCTGCCGGAGATGATGGGCGCGTCATTGGCGCCAGTCACGTTGACCGTCAGCGTCTGGCTGGCGCTCAAACTACCGTCGCCGGCCGTTAGGGTAAAGCTCTCGCTCTGGTTGGCGGACAGCGCATTGATCGCGCTGGCGCTTGGCGCATACAGGTATTTGCCCCTGTCAGCGCCGGTGCTGGCCAAGTAGAGCGTGCCGTAGCTGCCGACGCGCTTGATGTCATAGGTCACCGAGCTGAACACATCGCTGCCGCCGGTGGTGCCGCCCGTCATGCCAAAGCTTAAGGTCGTGCCCTCAGCATCTGTCGCGCTGAGCGTTCCGGTCTGGTTGGCAAAGGTATCGACCGCCGCGGTGTCGGTCAGGCTGATGCTGCTGGGCGCCGTCAAGATGGGCGTGTCATTGGACCCGGTCACATTCACCGTCAAGGTCTGGCTGGCGCTGGCAGAACCGTCGCTGGCGGTCAGAGTGAAGGTTTCGCTCTGGTTGGCAGACAGTGCGTTGATGGCGCTGGCGCTGGGCGCATACAGGTATTTGCCCCTGTCAGCACCGGTGCTGGCCAGGTAGAGCGTGCCATAGCTGCCGACCTTCTTGATGTCATAGGTTACCGAGCTGAACACATCGCTGCCGCCGGTGGTGCCGCCCGTCATGCCAAAGCTTAAGGTCGTGCCCTCAGCATCCGTCGCACTCAAGGTGCCCGTCTGGTTGATAAAGGTATCGACTGCTGCCGTGTCGGTCAGGCTGATGCTGCTGGGCGCCGTCAAGATGGGCGTGTCATTGGACCCGGTCACATTCACCGTCAAGGTCTGGCTGGCGCTGGCAGAACCATCGCTGGCCGTCAGCGTAAAGGTTTCGCTCTGGTTGCTGCTGATCGCATTGATCGCGCTGGCGCTGGGCGCATACAGGTATTTGCCCCTGTCAGCACCGGTGCTCACCAGGTAGAGCGTGCCGTAGCTGCCGACGCGCTTGATGTCGTAGGTCACCGAGCTGAACACATCGCTGCCGCCGGTGGTGCCGCCGGTCATGCCAAAGCTTAGGGTCGCGCCCTCAGCGTCGGTCGCGCTGAGCGTGCCGGTCTGGTTGGCAAAGGTATTGGCTGCAGCCGTGTCGGCGAGGCTGATGCTACTGGGTGCGGTCAAGACCGGCGGATCGTTGGTCGCCACGACGAGCACGGTTTGAGCGTAGGCATTGCTGTTGGCACTGCCGTCATTGATCACAAAACTGATGGTGCGCGCCGTGGTGTCTGGTGTGTCAGACGTGTTGTTGAAGGTCACCGTGCGCAGCGCCGCCTGATAGTCGGCCAGGGTGGGCGACTGGCCGCTGGCCGGCGCTATCGACAGTAGCCCTGAAACGGCCGAATAGCTAGCGCTGAACTTGGCATTACTGGGCAAAGCCAGTACATCGCCGGTCTTGACATTGCTGATGCTCACCGTGGCCGAGGCCATGGTGCTGTTGTCCACATCACTGAGCACCAGGGAGCTGTTCACCACCTGGGCATTGGCGCCCGTATCGGGCCCCGCCACTTCGGTGAAGGTGACCGATGCACCGGTGGCGGCAATGACAGGCGCGTCATTGACTGCGGCCAGAATCAAGCTTGCAGTGCTGGAGGTGACATTGCCGGCTGCGTCTCTGGTCGACAGGCCCAGGGACACAGTGCCATTGGCATTGATCGCCCCCAGGTAGCGCAGCTTACCGGCCGTACTCAGGTAGGTATTGAGGTCGCTGACGCTGCCTGTGAGCGTCAGCGCGGTGGAGGAGCCACCGACGGTGATGCCGGTACCGCTGTCCCCCAACAAAGCGCCGGCCGCTACCGACAAGGTCAATGTCAGCGGCGAGGAAGCGTCGTTCAAGGCGGTGCTGGAAAACACCAAGTTACCCACTGTGTCTTCGGTCAGGCTAAAGCTGGCCGGCACGGTAAAACTCGGCCCGGCGGTATCGACCGTGGCGGTGTAGGCGGTGCCAGCCGCGCTCTGATTGCCGGCCGCATCGGCCACGCGGGCGGTGTAGCTCAGGGCCTGGGCGTTGCTCAGTGTGCGGATGTCGGTGTAAGTCCAGGCGCTCTGGCCGCCGGCATTGAACGTCACTGTGGCATTACCCAGGAAGGTACTGCCGTCATAGATGCGCAGGGTCTGGTCCGAAGCCAAGCTGGCGCCAGCCGTGGCGCCGCCCAAGGTTCCGGTGATGACGAGGCCAGAGTCGTCGGTCACACCGCCTGATACCACCGTACCGGTGACGCTGCCCACATCATCGGTGATGCCGGTGACAGCTGCGGCGGTCGCCGGTACCTGCGTGTCCACCGTTGCGGTGTAGGCTGTGCCCACCGCGCTCTGGTTGCCCGCAGCATCGGCCACGCGGGCAGTCAAGCTCAGGGACTGAGCATCGCTGAGCGTACGGCTGTCGGTATAGGTCCAGGTACTCTGGCCACCGGCATTGACAGTCACGGCGGCATTGCCCAGGAAGGTGCTGCCGTCATAGATGCGCAGCGTCTCACCCGCAGCCAGGCCGGTGCCGGCGGTGGCACCACCGAGCGTTCCGGTGATGACCAGGCTGGTGTCGTCGGTGTATCCACCCGAACTCACCGTGCCTGTAAAGATGCCGACGTTATCGGTGATGCCGGTGACTGCCGCTGCGGTGCTCGGTGACTGCGTGTCCACCGTGACGGTATAGGCCGTGCCCGCATTGCTCTGGTTACCGCCCACATCGGCCACGCGCGCTGTGTAGCTCAGGGCCTGGTTGTGGCTGAGCGTGCGGCTGTCGGTGTAGGTCCAAGTGCTCTGGCCGCCCGCATTGGCGGTCAAAGTGGCATTGCCCAGGAAGGTGGCGCCGTCATAGATGCGCAGCGTCTCACCCGCAGCCAGGTTGGCACCAGCGGTGGCGCCGCCCAGCGTTCCGATAAGCACCAAGCTGGTGTCGTCGGTGAATCCGCCCGAGCTCACCGCCCCGGAGAAGATGCCGACGTTGTCGCTGATGCCGGTGACGGCCGCTGAGTTGGCGGGTGCCTGGGTGTCCACTGTGGCGGTATAGGCCGTGCCGGCGGCGCTTTGATTGCCAGCAGCATCGGCCACCCGTGCGGTGTAGCTCAGAGCCTGGGCGTGGCTGAGTGCGCGGCTGTCGGTAAAGGTCCAGGCGCTTTGGCCGCCGGAGTTGGTAGTGACCGTGGCATTACCCAGGTAGCTGGTACCGTCATAGATGCGCAGGGTCTCACCGGTGGCCAGGGCGGCGCCGGCGGTGGCACCACCCAGGGTTCCGGTGATGACCAAGCTGGTGTCGTCGGTCACACCGCCGGAGGCGACATTGCCCGTGACGATACCTACATCGTCAGTGATGCCGCTTACTGCCGCCGTGGTAGCAGGTGCGGTCGTGTCCACGGTGGCGGTGTAGGCCGCTGAGGCCACACCAAGGTTGCCGGCAGCATCGACCACGCGCACGGCGTAGCTCAGAGACTGCGCATCGGTCAGTGAGCGGCTGTCGGCATAAGTCCAGCTGCTCTGACCGCCGGCATTGACGGTGACCGTGGCGTTGCCCAGGTAGGTGGCGCCGTCATAAACGCGCAGGCTGTCCCCGGCGTCCAAACTGGCCCCAGCCGTCGCGCCGCCCAAGGTGCCGCTGACGGTCAAGCTGGTGTCGTCGGTCACGCCGCCTGAGGCCACAACGCCGGAGATGATGCCCACGTTGTCCGTGAGCGCCGTCACCACTGCAGTGGTACTGGGCGCTAGGGTATCGACCTTGTAACTGTCGTTGTCGGCCACCAGGGCGTGCGTGAGCGTGGCGTTGTTGCCGGCCGCATCCCTGATGGTGCCGCCGTTCAGACTCAAGGCATTGGCCGCCATGCTGATGCCGTCGGCATCGTTTTGGCTTGCCAGGATGGTGTAGGTAAAGCTCAGACTGCTGCTACCGCTGCCACTGACGTAATTGGCCTGCACCGTGGTGCCGCCAATATTGAGCGCCAGCTGCGGCGTTCCGGTGACTGTCACCGATTCGCTCAAGCTGACCGTCGCAGTCAGCACATCGCCTTCGTTGAGCGTGTTGCTTTGCACCCCCGTCGCGCTGGCAATGGCTACCGTGCTGATGGTCGGCGCGGTGGTATCGACCGAAGGCAGTGCGGGGCTGTCGATGTTGGCGATGGCTGAGCTGTATGCAAAGGCATTGCCCGCAGTGTCGCTGATGCCGGCGATCAAGGCCGTCTTGAGCGCCGCCTCGCCAATGGCCGCTGGCCCGTTCTGAGCTGCGGCTACCGTATAGGTCAGCGTGCGGGTGTTGGTGCCGGCCGTGCCCGCCCAGCTTGCGGCCACCCCGCTGTTGTTGACCGTGAAGACGCTGCTGTCGCTGCCGCTGGTCAGGCCGTTGACCGGCCCGTCAAAGGTGATGGTCAGTGTGATGGTCTCGCCCGCGCTGTTGCCGGCGGTTCCAGCAAGGGCCGCACCCAGGGTCACCGCTGGAGCCGTGGTGCTGCTCAGTGTGGGGGCCAGGGTATCGATACTGATGGATGGCGTGCTACCCGCCCCGCCACTGTTGCCCACCGCATCGGTATAACTGCCTGCAGCCACCGAGATGCCCGCATTGCCCGAGGCCAGGTTGGGCGTGGGCGTGAAGGTGGCGGTGCGCGTCAAGCCGGTGCCGCTGATGGCGCCCAGCGTGCCGTTGGCCAGGCTCACATCGCCCGCAGTGCCGTCCCACGCAAAGCTGCTGCTCGGGTCTTCGCTGAAGGTGAAGGTAATCGTCGCCACTTCGCCCGCCTTGAGCGCAGACTTGTTGCTGCTGATGCTCAGCGTAGGCGCCAAGGTGTCTATGCCCTGACTGCCCAGGCTGGACAGGCTGGCGTTTTGAACCGCATTGCCCACCGCGTCGCTCAGGCCCGTGCCCACCAGGCTCAAGGCCAGTTGAGCGCTGGCTATGCCGGCGGTGGGGGTGACCGTCACGGTGTAGGCATTGCTGCTGCCCACGCGGGTGACCGAGTCGATGGTGCCGTAGTTGGCGCTGAAGTTGCTGGTGGTGGGCATACCGGCCAGCGCTTCGTCAAAGGTCAGGGTGAAGGTCACCGCGTCCTTGCTCACGCTGGCGGTGGTGGCATCGGTGACGCTGCTAACCGCTGGTGCCCGGGTGTCTATGGCCTGACTGGCCAGGCTGGACAAATCGGCATTGACCGGCACATTGCCGGCGGCATCGCTCAAGCCTGTCCCCACCAGACTCAACGCTACGGAGCCACTGGCCAGGCCGGCGGTGGGCGTCACCACCACGGTGTAGGCATTGCTCGAGCCCACCTGGGTGACCGAGCTGACCGTGCCGTTGGTGGCGGTGAAGTTGCTCGTGGCCACAGACCCGGTCAGCGCCTCGCTGAAGGTGACGGTGAACGAGATCGCGTCTTTGGTGATGCTGGCAGAGGTGGCGTCGGTGACCGTGCTGACGGTGGGCGCACGGGTATCGAGCACATAGTTAATGGTCTGCACCGCCGAGGCATTGCCGGCCGCATCGGTCTGGCGCACCTCGACCTTGTAAGCGCCGTCGGCACTGCCATCGGTGGCTGGTGCGCTGTAGCTGCCCCAAGCGCCTGCCGTGCCTTGATCCTTGGTGACGCGGTATTGCAGCGTCGCCTGCGCCTCGGTGTTGGTGGGTGCCGTGATGGCGCCATTGGCGGTCACAGGTGTTGCATTGGCACTACCTGTGTCCTGCGTCAAAGCTGCGTCGGGCAAGGACGGCCTGACCAGATCAACCGCCAGGCTGCGGGGAACGGTGGCGCTGTTGCCGTAGATACCGGTATAGCTGGCCTGAGCATCGTAGCTGGCTGCGGTCAGCAGGGCCACATCGGCGGCAGGTACGCTGAGGGACCAGCTGCCGTCGCTTTGGACGGTGATGTCGTTGTAGGTCTTGCCGGCCAGCGCCAGGCTGATCTTGCGGCCGGCCGCGGTATTGGTCTGCGTGCCGGGGCGGTTGTCACTGAGGCTTCCGGTGATGGTCACAGCGGCCTGACTTTCAGCGATGTTGAGGACGCCGTCCGTGGCCACTGTATTGATGCTGAGCACCGGCGCTGCGGTCTTGATCGCCACTTCATTGCTGGAGATATCGGTCTTGGGGGTGGCATAGCCCACCGCATTGACGCTGACCGAGACCTCGTACACGCCCTGGGCCAGGGTTTGCTGACCCGTCACATCCAGGCTCCAAGTGCTGGTGCTGGCGCTGTAACTCAGACCCGCGGGGCTGCTGGCGCTGTTGCCCACGGTCAAGGTGTAGACCTGGGCGTCCACCGTCACCGCCAGGCTGTCACCGGTCTCCAGGGCGCTGTAGCCGCTGGGGCTGGTCGCATTGATTTTTTGTGCCAAGCCGGTGATGAGGGGCGTGGTGTCATTGCTATTGAGCACCGCGACGGTGGGCACATCGGGCGGCGCCAGCCTGACGTCCAGCGTACGGCTGGCCACAGTGGCCGGGTTGCCGGCTGAATCGCTGACCGAGGCCTCCATGGGGTAGCTGTTGCCATGGCTGAGCAAAAGCAGGTCCGCCTTGGGAATAGACAGCGACCAGGTGCTGCCCGATGCGCCGGCTTGCACCGTGGTGGTGTAGCTCAGGTCGTTCAAACGCAGGCTCAGGGTCTGACCGGCCTCAGCATTGCTCAGCCCGCTGATCACCAAGCCGCCATTGGCTGGCACCGCATCGAGCTCGGCCTTGTTCAGAATATTGTCCGCGTCGCCGCTGATGCCAGCGCCGCCAGTCAAGGGAATGCCAATCGACACCGTGGGGGCCACCGTGTCGATGCGCACGCTGCGTGAGGCCTGGTCGGAGCTGTTACCTGCCAGGTCATCGACCACAGCAGTGATGGTGCTGCTGCTGGCATCGGTCGGCACATCACCAGCGGCGAAGGTCGCCTGCCACTGACCATTGCTGTCGACGGTGGCGGTCTTGACTTGAGTGCCCCAGTTGATGCGCACGGTTTGATTCGCCTCGGCATTGCTGCTGCCACTGACGGTGACGCCACTGCCCTTTTCTGTCGCATTGACGATGTCGTCGACAGCGACGGTGGCAATACTCAGCGTGGGCTTGATGGTGTCGAGCACATAGGCTTGGCTGTACACCACGCCATCATTGCCGGCGCTGTCTTGCACCTTGACCTTGAGGGTATTGCTGGCGCTGAGCGTCTGGCTGGCCAGACGCCAGGTGTTTTGCCCCACGGTGGCCGTCGCCGCCTGCCATGAGCTGCCGCCGTCCAGGGAAACCAGAACGGTCTCGTCCGCCTGCAGATTGGCGCTGAGAGTGCCGCTGATGGCTTGGGCTGCGGTCTTGGTGATGAAGTCGCTGTTGGTCGCGCCGTTGGCCGCAGTGTCCGGGTCCAGCGCCGCACTGCTGATGGTGGTGCTGGGGGCCAGGGTATCGACGGCCTGCGCGCCCAAGCTGCTCAGGTTGGCGTCAGCCATCGCATTGCCCAGGGTATCGCTCAGACCCGTGCCCACCAGACTCAGCGCCACATTGCCACTGGCCAGGTTGGCGGTGGGCTGCACCACCACGGTGTAGCTGTTGTTCGCGCCTGCACTGACCGAAGTGACCGTGCCGTTGGTAGCGGTAAAGCTGCTGACACCGACCGTGCCGGACACCGGCTCGTCAAAGCGCACCGTGAAGCTGATCGCGTCCTTGGTCAGGGTCGCGCTGGTGCCGTCGGTGACGGCGCTGACCACGGGCCCGCGGGTGTCTATGGCCTGGCTATCCAGGCTGCTAAGGTTGGCGTCTTGAACCGCATTGCCGGCGGCATCGCTCAGCCCGTTGCCCATCAGGCTCAGACCCACCGTACCGGCGGCCACACCGGCATCGGGTGTGACCCTGACGGTGTAGGCATTGCTGCTGCCAATCTGGCTGACCGCAGTGACCGTGCCCTGGGTGGCACTGAAGTTGCCACTGCCCACAGAGCCGACCAAGGCCTCGTCGAAGGTCACCGTGAACACGATCGCATCGCGCGTTACGGTCGCAGCCGTATCGTCGATCACCGCGCTGACCGAAGGCGCCCTGGTGTCGATGCTGATGCTGGGTGTGCTGCCCGCGCCGCCAGGGTTGCCGTAGCTGTCGGTGTAAAAGCCCTGAACCACCGTGATGCTGGCCATCCCGGCGGCCAGATTGGGGGTGGGCGTGAAAGTGGCGCTGCGCGTCAAGCCGGTACCGCTGATAGGGCCCAGGGTACCGCCTGCGACCAGCACATCTCCGTTGCTGCCGTCCCAGGAAAAGCTATTGCCCGGGTCTTCACTGAAGGTGAAGGTGATGGTGGCGCTCTCCCCGCCCTTGAGCGCTGACTTGTCGCTCGTGATGGCCAGGGTCGGCGCCAGCGTGTCGATGCTGACCGATGGCGTCACCCCTGCCCCACCCTGGTTGCCGGCCGGATCCTGATACAGGCCCGACGCCACCGTGATGCTGGCCGTACCCGAGGCCAGGCCGGCAATGGGCGTGAAGGTGGCCGTGCGACTCAAGCCGGTACCGCTGATGGCGCCCAGGGTGCCGCCAGTGACCAGCACATCGCCGTTGCTGCCGTCCCAACTGAAGCTCTCGCCTGGGTCCTCGCTGAAGCTGAAGGTGATGGTGGCCGTCTGGCCCGCCTTGAGCGTGGGCGTGTCGCTGGTGATGCTCAAAGTCGGCGCCAGCGTGTCGATGCTGATCGAGGGCGTCGCGCCTGCGCCGCCGTTGTTGCCCGCTGCGTCCTGGTAGCTGCTGCCCGCCACGGTGATGCTGGCCGAACCTGCGGCCAGGCCGGCGCTGGGGGTGAAGACGGCGGTTCGCGTCAAGCCCGATCCGCTGATGGCCCCCAAGCTACCGCCGGCGACCGCCACATCGCCACTGCTGCCGTCCCAGGCAAAGGTATTGCCCGGGTCTTCGCTGAAGTTAAAGGTGATGGTGGCCGTCTGCCCGATCTTCAGGGCCGACTTGTTACTGCTGATGCTCAAGGTCGGGGTCAGGGTATCGATGCTGATGCTGGGCGTAGTGCCTGCGCCGCCGTTGTTGCCAGCCGCGTCCTGGTAGCTGCTGCCCGCCACCGTGATGCTGGCCGTGCCCGAGGCCAGGCTGGCGGTCGGCGTGAAGGTGGCGGTGCGGGTCACTCCCTCGCCGCTGATGGCGCTCAAAGTGCCGCCAGATACCACCACATCGCCGTTGCTGCCGTCCCAGGCAAAGGTATTGCCCGGATCTTCGCTAAAGGTGAAGGTGATGGTGGCCGTTTGGCCGATTTTGAGCGCCGATGCGTCGCTGCTGATGCTCAAGGTCGGCGCCAGCGTATCGATGCTGATGCTGGGGGTGGTGCCAGCGCCGCCCGCATTGCCGGCCGCATCCTGGTAGGTGCTGCCTGCCACCGTAATGCTGGCCGAGCCCGAAGCCAGGCTAGCGGTCGGCGTGAAGACGGCGGTGCGGGTCAATCCTGTGCCGCTGATGGCCCCCAGCGTACCGCCGGAGACCACCACATCGCCACTGCTGCCGTCCCAGGCAAAGGTATTGCCTGGGTCTTCGCTGAAGCTAAAGGTGATGGTCGCCGTCTGCCCGATCTTCAGGGCCAACTTGTCACTGCTGATGCTCAAGCTCGGCGCCAGCGTATCGATGCTGATGCTGGGCGTGGTGCCGGCGCCACCAGCATTGCCGGCCGCATCTTGGTAAGCGCTGCCTGCCACCGTGATGCTGGCCAAATTGCCGGGCAGACCGGCCGAGGGGGTGAAGGTCGCGGTCCGGGTCAGGCCCGTGCCGCTGATCGCGCCGAGCGTGCCGCCTGTGACCTGCACATCACCGCTCAGGCCATCCCAGCTGAAGCTGGAGCCGGGGTCCTCACTGAAGGTAAAGGTGATGGCCGCTGTCTGGCCGATCTTGAGCGCCGATGCGTCGCTGCTGATGCTCAAGGTCGGCGCCAGGGTATCGATGGCGATGCTGGGCGAGTTGCCAGCGCTGCCCGGATTGCCTTTGTCGTCCTGGTAAGAACTGCCCGTGACGGTGATGCTGGCCGAACCCGAGGCCAAGCCAGGCGTGGGGGTGAAAGTGGCCGTGCGGGTCAAGCCCGAACCGCTGATCGCACCGAGCGCACCGCCGGAGACCACCACATCGCCGCTGCTGCCGTCCCAGCTGAAGGACGAGCCCGGATCGGCGCTGAAGGTAAACGTGATGGTGGCTGTCTCACCCGCTTTAAGCGCCGACTTGTCGCTGCTGATGCTCATCGCCGGTGTCAAGGTGTCAATACTCACGGACGGGGTCGTGCCCGCAGCGCCGACATTACCGGCCCCGTCCTGATAGGCCCCAGCGGCCACCGTGATGCTGGCGCGGCCGCCTGATAGACCTGCAGTGGGCGTGAAAATCGCCGTGCGGGTGCTGCCGGTGCCGCTGATCGCGCCCAGCGTACCGCCGGACACCAGCACATCGCCGGCGCTGCCATTCCAGCTGAAGGAGCTGCCCGGATCCTCACTAAAGGTGAAAGTGATGGTGGCCGTCTGCCCGCTGATCAGGGCCGACTTGTCGCTGCTGATGCTCAGCGTCGGGGCCAGGGTGTCGATGCTGACCGAGGGCGTGGCTGCAGCCACACCCGCATTGCCCGCCGCATCCCTGTAGCTGCCGGCGGCCACGGTGATGCTGGCGCTTTGCCCCTGCAAATTGGCCGTGGGCGTGAAGGTGGCGCTGCGGCTCAGGCCGGTGCCGCTGACGGCGCCCAGGGTGCCGCCGGAGACCAGTACATCGCCGCTAAAGCCATTCCAGGCGAAGCCATCGCCCGGGTCTTCGCTGAAGGTGAAGGTGATGGTGGCCGTCTCACCGATCTTGAGCGCAGACTTGTCGCTGCTGATGCTCAGGCTAGGCGCCAGGGTGTCCAGGGAGATCGAGGGCGCCGCGCCTGCGCCGCCGTTGTTGCCCGCCGGGTCTTGGTAGGTGGCCGCAGCCACCGTGATGCTGGCGCTGCCATTGGCCAGATTGGCCGTGGGCGTGAAGACGGCGCTGCGGTTCAAGCCCGTGCCGCTGATCGCACCGAGCGTTCCGCCCGTGACCACGACATCGCCGGTACTGCCATTCCAGCTGAAGCTCGAACCCGGGTTCTCACTAAAGCTGAAGGTGATGGTGGCCGTCTCACCCGCTTTGAGTGCGGATTTGTCACTCGTGATGCTCAAGGTTGGCGCCAGGGTGTCGATGCTGATCGAGGGCGTGGTGCCTGCGCCGCCCGCATTGCCGACCGCATCGGCATATCGGCCGGCAGCGACCGTGATGCTGGCCGTGCCCGAGGCCAGGCTGGCCGTGGGGGTGAAGGTAGCGCTGCGGGTCAGGCCGGTGCCACTGACGGCACCCAGCGTGCCGCCGGAGACCAGCACATCGCCGCTGCTGCCGTCCCAGGTGAAGGTGCTTCCCGGATCTTCGCTGAAGGTGAAGGTGATCGTCGCCGTCTCACCGATTTTCAGGGCCGACTTGCTGCTGCTGATGCTCAAGGTCGGCGTCAGCGTATCGATGGCCTGTGCGCCGAGCCCAGCCAGGCTGGCATCAAACACGGCATTGCCGGCCGCATCGCCCAAGCCGGCGCCCACCACACTGAGCGCCACCGTGCCGCTGGCCACGCCGGCGGTCGGCGTGACACTGACGGTGTAGCTGTTGGTCTCGCCGACCCGACTAAGGGCCGTTACTGTGCCATTGCTGGCGCTGAAATTGCCCACATCGAGCGAGCCCACCAAGGCCTCGCTGAAGCTCACGGTGAAGGTGATCGCATCCTTGGTCACCGAGGCAGGGGTCGTGTCGCTGACCGACGTCACGCTCGGCGCCACGGTATCGAGCACGAAGCGCACCGTCTGCACCTCCGACACATTGCCAGCCGTATCAAGCTGGCGCACCTGCACCTGGTAGCTTCCGTCGGCCGTGCCGTCGGTGGCTGGGGCGCTGTAGCTGCTCTGCCAGGTGCTAGGCATACCGTCATTGCGGATCAGCCTGTATTGCACCGTGGCCTGCGCTTCGGTGTTGCCGGGTGCAGTGAGGGCTGGATCGGCTGTCACCGACGGGCTGTCCAGGGTGCCGGTGTCCTGGCTCAAGGCAGCATCGGGCATGGCCGGGCTGAGTAGATCGACCTGGAGGGTGCGGGAGGAGCTGGCACTGTTGCCGTAGATGCCTGCATAGTCGAGCTGGGCGCCATAGCTGCTCTGGGTGAGCGCAGCCACGTCACTGGCGGGCAGCAGCACCGTCCAGGATCCATCGGCAGCCACGGCGCTGCTGGTGTAGCTTTTGCCAGCCAAGCTCAGGCTCAGGCTGCGACCGACGGCCGTATTGATGCTGGTGCCAGGCACCATGTCCTGCGCCGTGCCTGTGACGGTGATGGAGCCCTGGCTTTCCAGCAGATTGAGCCGGTCGTCACCGGCAAGCGGCTGCAGGGTCAGCACCGGTGGGTCGGTTTTGATGACCAGCTCGCCACTGGAAATATCGGTCTTGGGTGTGACATAGCCCGACGCGGTGACGGTAGCGGTCACGTCGTAGACACCCTGATCCAGGGGCGCAGCGGCCGACAGATCCAGCTGCCAGCGGCTGGTGGCGGGGTCATAGCTCAAGCCGGCCGGGCTGCTGACGCCGCTGCCTACGGTCAGGCCATATTGCACCGTGCCCACGGTCACGGTCAGTCCGTCGCCGACCTCCAGCGCGCTATAGCCGCTGGCGGTGCCTGCGTTGATTTTTTGTGCCAGGCCGCCCAGCACGGGTGTGCTGTCCTTGCTGTCCAGCAAGGTCACGACGGGAATATCGGGCGGAGCCAGCCGCACCTCCAGCGTGGCAGTGGCGGGCACGGCCGGATTTCCAGCAGCGTCTTGGACCCAGGCCTTGACGTCGTAGGTATTGCCGTGGGCCAGGGCTGCCATATCGGCTTGGGGCACCTGCACCGTCCAGGTATTGGAATTGGCCCCTGCAAGCACGGTGGCGGTATAGGTCTTCTTATTGAGCTGCAGGCTGAGCACCTGGCCGGCCTGGGCATCGGTGCTGCCTCTGAGCGCAAACGAGCCGCCTGAGGGGATGGCGTCCAATTCGCTGCGGTTGAGGATGGCATCGCCATCGCCCACCACCCCGGCGCCGTCGGTCAATGGCAGGGCCAGGCTCAGGCTAGGCGCGACCGTATCGATCAAGACCGTGCGCGAGGCCTGCGTGGTATTGCCTGCCTGATCGTCAACCTGGGCCGAGAGGGTGCTGCCGCTGGTATCGGCCGGCACATCGGCGGCACTGAACAGCACCTGCCAAGTGCCGTCACTGGAGACTTGCGCTCCTTTGCTGAGCGGTCCCCATTGCACCCTGACCTGCTGGCCCGCCTCGGCGTCGCTGCGGCCGGAGATGCTTACACCGGCACTCTTGCGGGCCGCGTTAACGATGTCATTGCCCGCCACCGCATCGATGCTCAAACTGGGCGCTGCCGTATCGAGGACGAACTCTGCCAGGCCTAGGGCGCTGGCGTTGCCAGCGGTATCGGTAGCCACCGCGCTGACCTCGATCCGGCCACCGCCCAGGGTCTGCAGCTCCTGGGCGCTCAGCGTCAGCGCTACATCGTCAGCACCGCTGACTGTTCTGGTGATGCTGGCCCTGCTGCTGGCATGGGTGAACTGCACCCGCACACTGGTGCCGGCTTCAGCGCTCAAACGCAGCACGCCGCTACTTGCACTGGCTTCGGCCAAGGTGGCCCCTGCGGCCACGCCTGTACCCAGACTCAAAACCGGCGCAGTGGGCGCGGTGGTATCGATCTGCGGCAATGCCGTGCTGTCAATGTCGGCGATGCTGCCAGCCAGGGTAAAGGCATTGCCCGCCGCGTCCCTGATGCCCGCCACCAGCGCGGCCTTGAGCGCCGCCTCGTCGATGGTGGCCTGACCGTTTTGGCCGGCCGCCACGGTGTAAGTCAGGGTGCGACTGTTGTTGCCTGTCGAACCCGACCATTGCGCAGCCACGCCGACACCATCGACCCTGAAAATGCTGCTGTCTGCGCCGCTGGTCAAGCCACTGACCGGGCCATCAAAAAGCAGGCTGAGCACGATCTGCTCGCCAGCGCTGTCACCGGGCGTGCCGGCCAGGGCCGCCGCCAGTGTGGCGCTGGGCGCGGTCGCACCCAGGCTGGGGGCGACGGTATCGATGAGCGGCAATGCGATGGCATCAATATTGGCAATCTGACCGCCGTTGGCCGTGTGCACAAAGGCATTGCCCGCTGCATCTTGCAGACCCGCGGTCAAAGCGGTCTTGAGCGCCGCCTCGTCGATGGTCGCACGGCCGTTGTGGCCGGCCGCCACGGTATAGCTCAGCGTCCGGCTGCTGCTGCCGTCGGCACCATTCCAGCTGGCAGCAACCGCGTTGCCATCCACCTTGAAGACGGTGCTTTGCGCACCGCTGCTCAGGCCATAGACCGATTCGCTGAAGTTGAGCGTCAGCGTCATGGTTTCGCCCGGGCTGTCGCCCGCGCTGCCAGCCAGGGCCGTGCCCAGGGCGACCGAGGCATTTCTCAGCGTGGGCCCTGCACCGTCAAACTGCAAGGTCAGCGGCGCGCTGCCATCCGAAGCATTGCCCCGGGCGTCGATCTGCCGCACTTGGTACGAGGCCGATCCCGGACTGAGCTCAAAGCTGCTGCCGCTGCCATCGACCCAGTCGCCGGCATTGACGCGCAACTGCCAGCTGGCACCGGGCTCCAGGCCGCTGATCTGCACCGCCGGATCACGGCTCAGGCGATCGGCCCCATCGATACCGGTGTCGGTGCGCAGGGCGATGGTCGGCACTGTTGGGGCCGTGCGGTCATTGAGCAGCTGGGCGCGCTGGCTGGCGCTGAGCGCATCGAGGTCACCACTGGCCTGCAGGGCCGCGATTTGCGCAGTGCTCAAGGCGCTGAGCTGGGTCGGCGACAAGTCTGCGATCGCCTGCGCCGTCAGGCCGGTGATGGCCGACGGATCCAGGGCCGCGATTTGGCTGGGCGTGAGCTGCCCCCGTTGCGCCGCCGTCAAGGCTGCCACCTGGGCGTTGTCCAGGCTGCCTATGGCCTGGGCGCTCAAGGCGCCCACGGCCGCCGGGCTGAGCTGGCTGATCTGCTGGGCGCTCAGCGCGTCGATCTGCGCGGCCGTGAGCTTGGCCG
>JAIXOM010000033.1 GCA_027486755.1 Comamonadaceae bacterium
CAGATCGGCGATCGTGAAGCCGGCTACCGCCTCGGTGAAGGTGAAGGTGACGGTAGCCGTGTCGCCGACGCGCAGCGCGGTGTCGCTGATCGTGATGCTTGAAGCCAGCGTGGGCCGCAACGTGTCGATCGCGTAGTTGCCAGAGTCCGTGGTGCCGCTACCGGCGTTGCCGGCAGCATCGGTCACGCCGGTGTTGTCCAACGTAATCACGTTGCTCGCGGCGGTGATGCCGTTGGTGGGGGTGAAGGTGGCCGTCCAAGTGGTGCCGCCATTGCTGGAGCTGACGCTGCCCAGGGTGCCGTTGGCAATGGTGAGGTCGGCGTTGGTAAAACCGGTCACCGCCTCGCTGAAGGTGAAGGTGGCGATGGCGGTTTCGCCGACGCGCAGCGCGGTGTCATTCAGCGAGATCGTGGCCGTGGGCCGCTGGGTGTCGATGGTGAAGTTGTTGGAGTTGGTGGACCCGGTGCCGGCGTTCGATGTGGCCACGCTGGTCACGCCGGTCATGTCCACGCTGATGGCATTGGACGTATCGGTGACGCCGCCGGAGGGCGTGAAGGTGGCGGTCCAGGTGATGCCGCCATCGCTGGTGCTGACGCTGCTGAGCGTGCCGTTGGGGATGGTCAGGTCGGCGTTGGTGAACCCGGTCACTGCCTCGCTGAACGTGAAGGTCACCGCGGAGGTTTCGCCCACGCTCAGTGCGGTGTCGGCTACGGTTGCGGCGATGGTTAACGGGACGTAGTTGGTGATGGTGGTGCCGCCGGCTGTCGTCAAAATCGTCGAAGTGGCCGATGCTGCTGCTCCGCTGGGAGTGCCACCACCAGCACTACCCGCACCAGCAGCATTACCCGTAGCTAGGGATGAGTTGGTGCTAGCGTCTAGCCGGACAGTGCCCCCGGCATTCCATATTCCGCCGACACCTGCGCCAGCAGCGCCACCGCTGCCAAAGGAGGAACCACCACCGCCACCGCCACCGGCACCAATGTTGTTGGTGATGCTGCTGGAGGTAATGGTGAGCGTGCCCTCGTTGTAAATACCGCCCGCGGCATTGCCGCCGCGACCACCGGCAAAGTCGTACCCAGCGCCGCCGCCACCACCACCAATGGAGAAGGTACCGTTATTGGCGGCCCCGCCACTGCCTCCGCTTGAGTACCCGCCATAGAAACCGCCCGCGCCACCCGTAAGGCTACCACCTTGGCCGCCCACCGAGGTCACGAATCCACCCCCTGCTCCTCCGGTACCTGGGATGCCGTCGGAGCCTGGCCTACCGTAGCCTGTGCCGCCACTTCCGCCGGAGCTGGAGCCAAAGCCTCCGCCGCCACCGCCACCGCCACTAGAAGGACCGCCGCCACCGCCGCCGCCACCGCCGCCTGCCGCCTTGCCCCCGGTGATGGAGCTCCCCGAGATGGTCAATGTGCCAGTGTTGCGAATATTGGCGCCCAAGGCATCACCCCCGACCGTTCCAGCAAGAAAGGTAGGGGAACTTCCGCCGTTTCCTGTGAGAAAGCCGTTGCTGATAGTGAGGTTGCTGATGACAACTGCTGAGCCCGTGTTTGTGGTGGACACATCCAGCACGCGCGCTAGGTTGTTGCCACTGAGCGTGAAACCACCACCGACAATGTTGAGGGTACGGCCGTCGGTGACGTTGATCACGATCGCATCTACCGCCGACGCAAACGTGATGTTTCCGGTCAGAGTGATCACATCATCGACGCCGTCTCCTATGCCGGTGGCTATGGCCGACTTAAGCTGGGCCACTGTGTTCACGCTGGTGGTGTGCAACAGGTGGTCATAACTGGCCAGTTCTGGGGTGTTCAGGGCGCTGGACATTTCAACATTGCCGCTGCTGATTTCTAGGTCCCAATCGCCTTCACGAGTTGCGCCACCGGTGGCGTCAGCAGATGCTGCAATATCGGCCCCAGTGGCCGCAGCCAAGGCCGTCAGGAATGTTTGGCCCGCGCTTCCAGCGCCTACGTCGCAACCGTAAAGCAAGATGTCACCGTCTGCTGCCAATGCATCGCCAATCGTCCTGAGCTGATCAGCATAGGCTGCCAAGTTGCCGCCAAACAAGGGGCTGTTACCCAGAAGCAGAAGGCCTTGGCTGCCATGGGAAACGATGCTCAAGGAGGCCACATTGCGCATGCCCTGGAGGGCATCAGCGATTTGCGCCACACCGTCGCGCTGCAGATCGAGCACGACCACCCGCACGCCCTGCTCGGCTGCTCCAACCACGCTGGCCAGGTCGGGGACGCGTCCATCGACCACCAGCACGCGTTGACCTGCGGTGAGGCTTGGCTGCGCTGCTGCTGCAGCAAGCGCAGGCTGCGCTTCCTGCGCTTTGGCAAGCTCAGCCTGCGGCAAAGTGGCCAATGGGGCTAGCGATGCTAACGGGGCCAAAGGACTAGGCTGCTCGGCCGGTCGCTCCAGGGTTGTGTGGGCATCTGCAGCCGCAGCCCCATCAAACATGAAGCGTTGCTCCATCGCCATGGGGCGCACGGAGGGGCGTAGAAAGTAGCCTGTCTTTTTCATGGGGGGCTCGTTAGGCAGTAGGTCAGGAGCGTTGGGGCAAGGGCAGGCAGCAAGCGCAAGGCGTCACGCCTTGGCGCCGGACTTGGCCTTCAAGGTAATCACATTGGCTGCGCTGTTTTCCAGCGCAGTCCAGAAGTTCAAGGTGTCGCAGCGGGCGAAAACGTCGGGCGGCAGCACGGTGCGCCGCCGCTGCAGCTCGACCTTGGGCCGCACCTGGTGCAGGCCCTTGAGTCCCAGCTCGGCGTCGAATTCAGGCGCATCAAACTGGACATGCTCGAAGTCGTGGTCAAACCGGGGCTCGCCGATGAACTGATAGACCAGTTCCACCACCTTGGCGGGCGCTTGGCTGAGCAGCTCGTAATCGATCAGCAGCAGGCGCTTGGCATGCTCGCCATAGCAGGCCTCCTTGAGCGCCGACCATGAAAAACCCACCAGGCGATTGCGCTGCAGCAGGGTTTCGACCCGGCTTTCGACCGTGGCGCGTTCGTTCCAGTCGTTGAACAGCCGGGTGTTTTCATAGGGATTGGCGCGGTAGCGGCGCTCTAGGCTGTCGACGATCCAGGCCACGTTGCGCACACAGGCGATCACCTTGGCCGATGGGAACAGGTCCAGCAGCAATGGCATGCTGGCACACCACAGTCGGTTGGTATCAAAAACGACCTCTTTGTCGGTCTGCTCGGCGTAGTAGGACGAGAACACGCCGCGCAGCAGGTTATGTTTTTGCGTTGGGGTGAACACAGGCGCGAATTCGCTGCCGACGCTGAACTGCCCGACCATATTGCTCACCAGAGCGCCGACCGGGCTGGTCATGTTGGCGTGAAAGCGGGGGTTCTGCTTGAGGATGGCCGACAGCAAGGTCGAGCCTGAGCGGGGCAGGCCCGATATGAAGTGAAAGGTCTTGTCGGTGCTCACGGCAGGCTTTCAAAAAGGCGCGACTGCAGCAGGTCGACCATGTCAGCGCTGCTCATGGCGGCGCTGTTGAAGGTGAATTCAGCGGCCGTGGGCGGCTCGTAAGGGGCGTCCCAGCCGGTCAGGCCGGAGAGTTCGCCGCGCTTGGCCTTGGCGTACAGGCCTTTGGGGTCGCGGCGCATGCACTCCTCCACCGGGGTGCTCAGATGGACTTCGCTGAAGTGACGGGGCGCAAACAACTGGCGCACCTGGGCCCGGTCGGCGCTGAAGGGGCTGACGAAGGCGCCCACTACGCTCAGGCCGGCGCCATGCAGCAGGCGAGCCACCTCGCCGGCGCGGCGCAGGTTTTCCTTGCGGCTGGCGGCATCAAAGCCGAGGTCGCTGCACAGGCCCTTGCGCAGCTCATCGCCATCGAGGCAGATGGCTTGCAGGCCTTGCGCCTGGAGCTGTGCCACCAATGCACGTGCCAGCGTGGTCTTGCCCGAGGCCGGCAAGCCGGTGAGCCAGAACACATGCGGCTCAGCGCGCATTCGGTGCGTCCCGCCTATCGGCCGCCGTCGTTGCCAACATGATGCGGCCGCTCATGCCAGCCATGAGCTCGGCCGGGCGGCCTTCAATGACCGCAGTGACTTTGATGGACTGGCTCACCGGATCGACCCGGGCGCCAAGGCGAGACACTTGCGCCCCATAGGTTTTGCCCGTTTCATCCACCCGCACCCGCACCGCTCCTTTGCTGCGCAGGGGGCCGAGCCAGCTCGATGGGGCGATGAACTCAAGTTCGAGCACGCTGTCGTCGATGATTTCCAGCAGGGTCTGGCCGGCTTGCACAAACTGCTCTTCGCGCACTTTTTGCTCGGCCACCCGGCCGTCAAAAGGCGCTTGCACCTTGCATTTGCTGACCACGGTCTGCGCAGCCGCAGCTTCGGCCTGGGCTTTGAGCGCCTCGGCCTCCGAGACCTGCAGCTCCACCGTGCCTATGGCCGCGTGCTTGATCAATTCCTGGTTGGACTCGAGCGTGATGCGGGTGATGGTGACCGCCGCCTTGGCCTTGTCGAGCTGGCTTTGCTGCATGGCGCAGTCAAAGGCCACCAGGGTCTGCCCGGCTTTGAAGGCCGCGCCCTCTTGCGGATCGATCCGCAGCACCTTGGCCGGAATTTCCGCCGCCAGCGTGGTGAAGCGGCGCGGGCTGAGCTGGCCACGCACTTCGCGGGCCTGGATGGCACTGCCCACCCCGGGCAGGGGCGGTGGCGCGCTGGTTTGCGCCAGGGCAGCCGCACTGAGCATGGCGCAAGCCGCGCCCAGCACCGCAGCGATGGGCCAGCCAGTCAGCGCTGCGAGGCGGCTCACCATGACAGGCCTGCGGGTAGTTTCGGCAGCTCTGCAGCCTCCCAGGCCTTCAGGCTCACGCCCACAGACTTGACCACCTCGGCCAGGGGCATTTGCTCGCTGAGCGCCACTGCCGGTTCCAGACCCAAGGTGGCCTGCAGGCGCGAGGCGGCGGCCTGCGCATTGGAAAGCGCCTGATAGCGGCGCAGGCTCGACAAGATGGCGGCGGTGCGCTGGGCCACGCTTTCGAGCTTGGACAGGCGCTGCGCGTTGGCCTGGGCCGTCACCACGTCGGCCATGGCGCTGTCGACCTTAGCAATCTGGTCGGTGCGCGCGTACTGCTTGGCCGCGTTGGCGTAGTTCAGGCGCGCAATATGCACCTGCGAGATCACCGCCATTTGGGTGGCCGCACGCCTCTGCTCGGCCACCGAAATGCCCAGCTCGGCCATGCGCCTTTGCACCGGTGCGTTGAGCACGCCCAGCAGGTTGAAGGAGATCTGCGCGCCCACTTCATTCCATTGCTGGTTGACGATGTAGGGGTCGTCGGTCTGCTTGGCGCCATAGCTGAAGGACAGGCCCGGGAACATCTTGAGGATGGTGCGCCTGGCTTCGTCGCGGGCGATGCGCGCGTTGTACACGCTCTCGCGCATATCGGGGTTGTTGACGATGGCCTGCAGCTCCATGTCCGAGGGGTTGACGTCGAGCCAGCGGGTGGTCACCGGTTGCTGAGGCTCCTGCACGGTAAAGGTGCTAGCAGCAGGCAGCGCGGCCAGCGTCGAGAGCTCGACCCGCGCAAACGAGAGCTCCTGCTCGATGGACTCGAGCATGCGCAGGTTCTCCAGCAGCTGGCGCTGAAAGCGCAGCGGCTCCAGCGGCGAGCGCAGCGCCGACGATTGCGCCGCCTGTGAAGCCGTCAGCGCGGCCTGCGCTTCGGCCATGGTCTCACGCAAGGTCTGGCCGAGTTTTTCGGCGGCCACCACGCGCCAGTAGGCGGTGCGCACGTCTTGCACCAGGTTGTGCAAGGCCTTGCGACGGCGCTCGCCCGCAATCATCACCCGGTCCCCGCTTTGCTTGGCGGCGTAATAGCTTTGCCCAAAGTCCAGCAGGCTCCAGGTCAGGCTCAAATCGCTCGAGGTGGCGGTGCGCGAGCTCGAAATGGTCGAGCCGGGGGTGATCGGCGAATTCGGGCCGGCGCGCAGGTTGGTGAGCAGGTCACTGTCGCGCGAGCGGTAGCCGGCCGAGGCCACCCATTTGGGCAGGCTGTCAAAGTTGGCCATGTCCAGGGCACCATAAGCCATGGCCTCTTCCATGAGGCGCACCTGGCGATCGGCGTTGTACTTGATGGCCCGGGCAATGGCCTCTTCCAGGGTCAAAACACCACTAAGGGGCTCGATCTCCTTGCTGCGCTGATCCTTGAGCGTCTTGGCCTGGTCGGCCACATCATTGGCCCGCAAGGCCTCGGGTTTGAAGCTGGCACAACCGGCGAGCGTAACAACAGCCAGAGCGCAGGCCAGGAGCTTGGTGGGGTGATGAAGGGTCATGAGCGGCTTTGCTAGAGGGGTCACCTTGACCGCAGGGCGAGCATGCCGTCATAGGGGAAGATTTAACAAGTTTTAACAACGAACGATATTAAATCAAGGGATGAGCTTTCGGGCTAAAAATTTGCCGTCACGGGCGAAAAATCCAGTTTCCAAAATAGGAAATTAAAGGGGTCCGCTGTTTATGACCAAACGGTTACAAAGCAAGGGGTGGCAGGCCAGGAAGAAGGCATGCCTGCGACGGGGGTAGCGCTAAGTTTTCGGTGCCGCAAGGGGCCTGTTGGCGCCCGCTAAGAGCATCTAAAGCCTGGCTGGCCTGGGGTCTTGAAGCTCGGGAGCTGAGGTTCAGGGCGAGGTCAAGGCAAGAGACGCTGCAGGTGCTTGGGCTGGGCGCCGTGCACCGACTGCAGCGCGACCGCGCCGTCCAGAGTGAGCAGGCAAGCCTGGTGATGCACCGCCAGGGCCAGCAGGTAGGCGTCGGTCAGCTGGCGGGGCCCCAGCAGATGTTTGGGATTGAGGACATCGCCCTGCACCAGGCTCAGCCCGTCGGGCCAGAAATGGTGCTGCGCGCTTGCGCACAAGGCCTGTAACTGCGCCAGCACCTGCGCCACCGGCCGCGCGCCCGGATAAGCCGGCGTACTCATGATGCGCAGGGCCCCGTTTTGCGTGAGCGGGCAACTGGCCCATCCCTCAGCCGCGTGGGCGAGGAACCAACGCGCAGCAATGTCATGGTGCTCATGGCGGCCATCGCACAGAGCGATCAGCACGTTCACGTCCAGCAGGTAGACGCGTGGGGCAGTTGCCGGACTCAGGCGGTAGGCCGGCGAGGCTTCACGGACCTGCGGCGCCGCGCGCTGGGGCTTCATACACCCTCAGCTTCGCGCAGGGCCTCGATCTGCGCCTGCGTCACCACCGGCACATTCGGCGCACGGTAGGGGACCAGGCCCAGGGCCGCCAGCTGCGCATCGAGCGCGCCAGCCGCCAGCCCCGCAGCCTGGCCATCGGCTGGAACATGCAAGCCGCGCCTGGCCACCTCAGACAGGACCTCTCCCGCGCTGCGCCCCTGGCGAAGCGCAAGACTCTTGACGGCGTAAAGCACATCGTCGTCAATGCTCAAGGTGGTGCGCATGAGAAAACCCTCCAGTCGTTGATGCGTGATGCGTGATGCAATATTAGTTATAAATATTTCTCGCGTCAAGCCAATGGCTGGGCTGATCCATGGTCGTGATTGGGGCGACTTGGCCTGCGCAGAGGCTGGCGGCCCGATGGGTCGGCGAATAAAGTGTGAAGCGCGCCGATAGGCCGGATTCTGTGCGCCGCCCCTCTTGCGAAGACCGGCGTGACCGCCATTCATCTGGGCCGGGGGTCGCCCACCCGGCTCGGTGCCACCTACCCGCCAGCTCCGCGGAACCACGTCAACGCTGGCCTACTTGGTGTTGCTGCGCGTAGAGATTGCCCGTTTCACCCGGACTGAACCGGCTCGTCTCTGTTGCTCTGATCCTCACCTCACGGTGGAGAGGTGTTACCTCCTACGCTGTCCTGTGCAGTCCGGACCTTCCTCCAGTGCCTGGTTTCCCAGCTTGCACCAGCGGCGGTCTGGCGCGCTTCACGACACTGATTATCCAGCCTGGTTCATAGCCACAGGCCACCCAATGGCCAGCACTGGCGCAGGCGGCGCTTGATGGGCTGTGTAGGACAGGCAAAGTGGGGGCACATCAGCGCGCCCTTGTAGCAAGCGCCCTGAAAATGGCTGTGCTTGATCAAAGGCTGCCACATCGGCCTTGCCCAGGGCTCATCGTGCTAGGGCCAGGGAAGCGACCGCCGCGTCGGGCCTGCCTCCGCGGCTGTCCCCCGCCTCGGCTAGCGCCTCGGCTCCTCCTTGATGCCGCTGCGCCAGGCCCGACGCACCGGCCGTGGGTTAACGCTGCAAAGGCTGCAGACTGCGGCCAAACCCGGGCGGCTGAATTTTCTAAGTAGAGGGCGCGGCGCTGGTACCACCAGAGGGCGTGCGGGTGGGCACTGCGAAGCGAGGTTAAGGAGGAGCCGAGGCGCTAGCCGAGGCGGGGGACACGAGCGGCGCAGTACCCATCCGTGCGCCCTTCTCGAAAGCGCCCTGAAAAATGAGGCGCCCGATCAACATTGCTGCGCCCGATCAAGCGCCGCATCGCGCCGAGGGCGGCGCTCCCACTCACTGCCACTGCCACACCCACACCCACACCGACACCGACACCGCAAACACCGACTCCTACAATGCGCGCTTGATCCGGAAAACAGATCCCCCTATATGCTGCGCCTGACCGAGCTCAAGCTGCCGCTGGACCATGCCCCCGAGGCGCTGCCAGCACTGATCGCCCAGACCCTGGGCGTGCCCGTGGCTGCGCTCGAGCAGGTACACATCTACAAGCGCAGCCACGATGCACGCAAGCAGCAGTTGGTGCTGGTCTATATTGCCCACGTGGGCTTGCCGGCTGCGCTTGAGCAGCAGTTGCTCGCGCAATTTCAATCGCACCCGCACATTGGCCCAGCGCCCAATCTGGACTACCGCCCCCCGGTGCAGGCCAGCGCCGGCTGGAAGCATCGGCCGGTGGTGGTCGGCTTTGGGCCCTGCGGGCTGTTTGCCGCGCTGCTGCTGGCGCAGATGGGCTTTGCGCCCATCGTGATCGAGCGCGGCAAGAAAGTGCGCGAGCGCACCAAAGACACCTGGGGCTTGTGGCGCAAGCGCGAGTTACAGCCTGAATCGAATGTGCAGTTTGGCGAAGGCGGGGCCGGCACCTTCTCCGACGGCAAGCTCTACAGCCAGATCAAGGACCCGCGCCACCTGGGCCGCAAGGTCATGAAGGAATTCGTCAAGGCCGGCGCGCCTGAAGAGATCTTGGTGGTCAGCCATCCGCACATCGGCACCTTCAAGCTGGTCAAGGTGGTGGAGAACATGCGCGAGCAGATCATCGCCCTGGGCGGTGAGATCCGGTTTCAGGAGCGGGTCTGCGACCTGCAAATTGAAGACGGGCCGCAGGGCCGTCAACTGCGCGGCCTGGTCGTCGAAAGGCTCACGGACGGCAGCCGCTACGAGCTTGAGGCCGACCATGTGGTGATGGCCCTGGGCCACAGCTCGCGCGATACCTTCGAGATGCTGCATGCGCGCGGCGTACACATGCAGGCCAAGCCGTTTTCGGTGGGCTTTCGCATCGAGCATCCACAGGGCATGATCGACCGCGCTCGCTTAGGCCGCCACGCCGGCCATCCCCTGCTGGGCGCAGCCGATTACAAGCTGGTCCACCATGCCAAAAACGGCCGCTCGGTCTACAGCTTTTGCATGTGCCCAGGCGGTACGGTGGTGGCCGCGACCAGCGAGGTCGGCCGGGTGGTCACCAATGGCATGAGCCAATATTCGCGCAACGAGCGCAATGCCAACGCCGGCATTGTGGTGGGCATATCGCCTGCCGACTTTCTGCCGCCGGGTGAAAAGCCCGGGCCAGGCGGGCAGGTGCATCCGCTGGCGGGTGTGGCGTTTCAGCGCCGGCTTGAATCGCATGCCTTCGAGCTCGGCGGCTCGAGCTACGAGGCACCGGGGCAATTGGTGGGCGACTTCATCGCCGGCCAAGCCTCAAGCGTGCTGGGCGAGGTAGAACCGTCCTACAAGCCGGGCGTGCACCTGACCGATCTGGCCAGCGCCCTGCCCGGCTATGCCATCGAGGCGATCCGCGAGGCCATCCCGGCCTTTGGCCGCAAGATCAAGGGCTTTGACCGGCCCGATGCGGTCTTTACCGGGGTGGAGACCCGCACCTCGTCGCCGGTGCGCATAGGCCGCGGCGAGGACTACCAAAGCCTGAATCTGCGCGGCCTGTACCCGGCCGGCGAAGGCGCAAGTTACGCCGGCGGCATTTTGTCGGCCGGCGTCGACGGCATCGAGGTGGCCGAGGCGCTAGCGCGCTCGCTGATGGAGCGGCGTGGCCCGGCAGCCTGAACCGACCTGAATCGGCCTGAACAAGCCTAGTGCGACGCACCCGATTGTTAGACTAGAACGCAGACGCCCGAGCACAGGCGCCAGCATCAGGAGGCCTTTCATGAGCGAAGACACAGCCCGCCCCACCGGCGGCGCTTGGACACGCAGCGATTTCTCGCGCGTGCCTTATGACATCTTCACCGACGCGCAGATCTACCAGCGGGAAAACGAAAAGATTTTCCGTGGCCCGGTCTGGAACTACCTGTGCCACGAGTCGGAGCTGCCGACGGCGGGCGATTTTGTCAGCACCTGGGTGGGCGAGACGCGGGTGGTGGTCACCCATGCCAGCGACGGGCAGTTTCACGCCTTTGAAAACTCCTGTGCCCACCGCGGCGCGCAAATCGTCACCGCGGTGCGCGGCCATGCGCAGCGCTTTTCCTGCCCCTACCACCTGTGGACCTACACGCTCAGTGGTGAACTCACCGGCGTGCCCATGGCCGGCGGTGTGCAGGGCAAAGGCGGCATGCCGCCGTGCTTTGACAAGAAGAACCACGGCCTCAAAACGCTGCGCGTGACGAGCTTTGGCGGGCTGATTTTCGGCTCCTTCAGCGAGCAGGCGCCCCCCATTCGTGACTACCTGGGACCGCATGCGGTGGCGCAGATTGAGCGCCTGCTGGTGCAGCGCAAACCCAAGGTGCTGGGCTATCTGCGCCAGCGCATTCCGGGCAACTGGAAGCTCTACAACGAGAACGTGCGCGACCCCTACCATGGCTCGCTCCTGCACCAATTTCAGGTGTCCTTTCGCTTGCAGCAGCCCACCATGAAGGGCGGCATCAAACTCGATGCGCAGCGCAAGAACACCTGGAACCATTCCATCGTCAGCGCCTCGGACCAGGACAACCAGGCCGTGGTGGCCAAGGCCTATGAGGGCACCGGCAAGTTCAACCCCGATATGCAGATGGCCGACCCGGCCCTGACCCAGGTGCCGCTGGACCTGGGCGACGGCTACAAGACCACCATCTTGTCGATCTTTCCGTCGCTGATCGTGGCCCAGGTCGACAACACCTATGCCATCCGGCACCTGCGGCCCAAGGGCCCCGATCTGGTGGAGCTGCACCTGACCTACCTGGGCTTCGAATCGGACACGCCGCAGATGACGCAGGACAAAATGCTCACCGCCAACTTCATCGGTCCGGCCGGCTATATCTCGCTGGAAGACGGCGAAGCGCTGCGCCTGGTGCAGCAGGGCATACGCCATCGGCAACCCGGCGGCAACGAGGTGCTGGAGATGGGCGGCATAGGCGCTATCGCCGATACCGACTACCTCTCCCAGGAAATCTCCATCCGCGGCTTCTGGTCCTTCTACCACCAGATCATGGAACTGACTATGCAAGAAAACGGGGCGTCCGCATGAACACGCCGATCTCCGCCGATCTGCAGCGCTGGTGGCAGGTCAGCCAATTTCTTTACCGCTATGCAGAGCTGCTCGACGGCGAGCAGTTTGCCGATTGGGTGGCGCTGTTCGACACGCAGCAATGCCGTTATGAGGTGCTGTCGCGCGAGAACCGTGATCTGGGCCTGCCCCTGCCCATCATGGGATGCTTTAGCCACGGCATGGTGCGGGACCGGGTGGCCATGCTGGCCAAGGGCGTGCTGACCTACCGCCGCGACAAACTGCTGCGCCAGGTCAGCAATGTGCAGTTGCAAGCGCCAAGCGCCTCTGGCCTGCAGGCCAGCGCCAAGCTGGTGGTCTACCAGTCCAACGAAGAAGGCGTCAGCAGCCTCTACATGGTCGCCCGCTACGAGTGCGAGCTGATCGAACAGGGCTCAGAGCTCAAGCTGCGCCAAATGGCGGTGGTGGTCGACTCCTTTGGCATCGACACCATGCTGGCGGTGCCGCTGTAGGCGCGGCCGGGCCCTTATTCCATCTCGATCTTGCGGTCGGCGACGATGCGCTTGAGCGCCTGGATGTCGCGCTCGACCCGGCCCTTGAATTCAGCCGGTGTGCTGGCCTGGGGGTTGCCACCCCAGTCGATCAGGCGCTGGCGCACCTCGGGCGAGTCGATCACCGCCTTGATCTCGCGCTGCAGCCGAGCCGCAATCGCCGGCGGCAGACCCGCAGGTGCGGCAATGCCCAGCCAGGAGTCAAACACCAGGCGGGGGTAGGTTTCCGCGACATTGGGCAGGCCAAAGATATTGGTCTCGCCCTTGGCACCCGTCACCGCCAAGCCGCGCACCCGCTTGTCCTTGAGCATGGGGGCGGTGCTGGTCATGGTGTCGATCACCACATCGACCCGACCAGCCAGCAACTCGGTCAGCGGCGCAGTGCCGCCGCGAAAGGGCACATGGGTGGCGCTGCCGCCGCTTTCGGCCATCAGCCATTCGCCCACCAGATGCATCGCGGTGCCCACCCCCACCGAGGTATATGTGTATTTACCCGGCTCGGCCTTGATGCGCTGGGCAAAGTCAGGGAAAGAGCGGATCGGCGAATCGGGCTTGACCACCATGGACAGCGGATAGGTGGTCAGCGTGGAGATCCAGGAAAAGTCATTGACTGGCTCAAACGGCAGAACCTTTTTCATCGCCGCACTGCTGGCGTGGCCGCTGGGCAACAAGATCAGCGTGTAGCCGTCGGCCGGCGCCTTGGTGGCCATCTCAGCCGCAATATTGCCGCCGGCGCCCGGCTTGTTGTCCACCGTCACTGGTTGCCCCAGACGCTCACCCAGGGGCTTGGCCACCAGGCGGGCCACCATGTCGCTGCCGCCGCCGGGCGGAAAGCCCAGCAGCAAGCGGATGGGCTTGTTGGGGTAAGCGTCTTGCGCGTGGGCGGGCAAGACCGAACAGGCCATCAAGGCCAGCGACGCGACCAGCGCGCTACGAGACGTCCAGGGCATGCAAACTCCTTCTGTGGCGGGCATCGGCGCTCGAGCGGCCGACGCCTCGCGGGTCAGATTGTTGCCCAGCCGCGCAGACTCGAACCCCGCGATTACCCCAAGCGCCAAAAACAAAACGGCCGCCCAAGGGCGGCCGTTTTACAGGAGGACAGTGAATCAGCCGATCAGCCCTGCGCGTTTTGCAGCGCGGCGATGCGCTCTTCAATCGGCGGGTGGGTGCTGAACAGCTGCCCGATGCCGCCGGCAATCCCCATGGCCGCCACCGACTTGGGCAACTCGCCAGGCACCATGCCGCCCAGGCGGGCCAGCGCGTTGATCATCGGCTGCTTGCGCCCGATCAGGCCGGCCGCGCCCGCGTCGGCGCGGAACTCGCGCTGGCGGGAGAACCAGGCCACGATGATGGCCGCCAGAAAACCCAAGATGATGTCGAGCACGATGGTGGTGACGTAGTAGCCGATGCCGGGACCAGAGTTTTCCTGGTCGCCCTTGCGCAGGAAGCTGTCGACCGCATAGCCGACGATGCGGCTGAGGAAAACCACAAAGGTGTTCATGACGCCCTGAATCAGGGCCATGGTGACCATGTCGCCGTTGGCGATGTGCGCCACCTCATGGCCGAGCACCGCCTCGACCTCATCGCGCGTCATGCCCTGCAGCAGGCCGGTAGAGACTGCCACCAGCGCGCTGTTCTTGAAGGCGCCGGTGGCAAAGGCATTGGGCTCGCCTTCGAAGATGCCAACCTCAGGCATGCCGATGCCGGCCTTGTCAGCCAAGCGGCGCACGGTATCGACGATCCAGGCCTCGTCCGCATTGGCGGGCTGCTCGATCACCCGCACGCCCGAGCTCCACTTGGCCACAGGTTTGCTGATCAGCAGCGAGATGAACGCACCGCCAAAGCCCATGATCAGGGCAAAGCCGAGCAAGGCGCCCAGGTCCAGCCCGTTGGAGGTGAGAAAACGATTGACGCCGAGCAGGCTCGCGACCACGCCGAGCACCAGCACGACGGCCAGATTGGTCAGTACAAACAGCAGAATTCTCTTCATAAGATCTTCAACTCCGACGCCGCCGCAGCGGCAAGAATGACGATGAATCAGCGATCCACCGGCCCGCCAAGGCGAACCGTTGCATCCTCATCTGGGGACGTTTTTATGGTTATCAAGCTGTCCCGCGCTGACGCCCCGCAGCGGCGGGACGGAAGACGAAGCCGTCATCATAGAAAGAAATGTTCTCATTGGGCAAATACCAGCCCGGAACCCCCAAAATGGGCAGCGGCCAGTAGGGTTTTTCAGCCAGTTCGGCGGCCCGCAAGCCACCGGCCAGGGCGGCATCAAGATCGGCCTCGGCCAGGTCTATGGATGGCAGGTAGACATGGGCGGTCATGGCCTTGCGCGGCTGCTGCAGCTTTTCCTGCAAGGCGTGGCCAAAGACCAGCAGCCGGGCCTGGGCCCACAGGGGCCGCAGTTCCAGAAAGAGCCGCTGCCAGGCGCGCTGGCGCAGTGCCGCGCGCAATGCCTCTGGGGCCAGCAAGACAGCGCCGTTTTCGTCAAACAGGGTCAGCGCGTCACGCAAGGGACCGCGCTGCTGCGCCACACCGTCGCTGGCGATCTGCGCCGCCTGCAACTGGTTCAGGCGCGCCTTGGTGCGCGGATAAGCCAGCCAGGTCAGGCCGTTGAACAGATCGTGCAGATTGTCCCGACTGGGGCAGGCGCCTTGCTCGAAGATGAAGCTCTCGTAAGCGCAGTGGGCAGGCAGGTCCTGCTGCGGCACAAAGCGCATGGCCGGCTCGCCCCTGGCCTGCGCGATGTGATTGAGCAGCTGTGCCACGCTCAGGCCGTGCCTCAAGGCCGCCTCCACCGCCGGGCCAAACGGAGCCAGATGGGCCATCCAGGGCCAGTCCCACCGCAAGCCCTGGGCCCAGGCCGGCAGGGCTTCGGCCGCCATGCTCAGACCTGCTGCCAGAGCAAGGGCTCGCCGCCGCGCAGGGGTTTGAGCTCGGCCGCGCCGAAGGGGTAGCTCTCAGGGGCGTTCCAGGCCTGCTTGAGCAGCGTGACCGTACCCTGGTTGCGTGGCAAGCCATAAAAATCAGGCCCGTGAAAACTGGCGAAAGCCTCCAGCCTGGCGAGTGCACCCGCCTGCTCGAAGACCTCGGCGTAGAGCTCCAGCGCGGCATGGGCGGTGTAGCAGCCGGCGCAGCCGCTGGCATGCTCCTTCAGGTGGGCCGGGTGCGGTGCGCTGTCGGTGCCCAGGAAGAACCGGCAGTTGCCTCCCGTGGCCGCCTGCACCAGGGCCAGCCGATGGGTTTCGCGCTTGAGCACCGGCAGGCAGTAGTAGTGCGGCCGGATGCCGCCTGTAAAGATGGCGTTGCGGTTGTAGAGCAGATGGTGGGCGGTGATGGTCGCCGCCAGGTTCTCGCCGGCCTCGGACACATACTGTGCCGCCTCCTGCGTGGTGATGTGCTCGAAGACGATTTTCAGGCCCGGAAAGTCGCGCCGCAGGCCGATCAGGTGGCGATCGATGAACACCGCCTCGCGGTCAAACAGATCAATGTCGGCGTTGGTCACCTCGCCGTGCACCAGCAGCAGCATGCCCTCGCGCTGCATGGCCTCGAGCACCGGGTAGATCTTGCGCAGCTCGGTCACGCCGGCGTCGCTGTTGGTGGTGGCACCGGCAGGGTAAAGCTTGGCCGCGACCACGCCGGCGGCCTTGGCGCGGGCGATCTCCTCGGGCGCCAAGTTGTCGGTGAGATAAAGCGTCATCAGGGGCTCAAAGCTCAGGCCCGCCGGCACCGCCGCGCGGATGCGGTCGCGGTAGGCCAGGGCCTGGGCCGCGGTGGTGATCGGCGGCTTGAGGTTGGGCATGATGATCGCGCGGGCGAACTGCCTGGCGGTATGCGCGACAACGGTACCCAGCACGTCGCCGTCGCGCACATGCAGATGCCAATCGTCGGGGCGTGTGATGGTCAGGCTTGTCATAGTCAACTCTTTAATTTTGAGGGGGAGCGCCGCCGTCATGGCGGGCTTGTAGAAAGTCCCAGAGCGCCTGGGCCTCGGCCTTGGACTGGCCCTTGGCCTTGGCTCGGTACAGCCGCACCTGCAAGCCCACCGACAGACCGGTGCCCGCACTGAGCAACTGGCCCCGGGCCACCTCTTGGGTCACCGCGCTTTGCGGCAGGAAGGCCAGGCCATGGCCTTCCAGAGCCATGGCCTTGAGCCCTTCGGCCATGTCGGTCTCGTAGACCTTGTCCAGATGCACCGGTGTGCGGGCCTGCTTGAGCACATGCTCGACCATGCGCCCGAGGTAGGCGCCGCTGGCGTAGGCCAGATAGGGCACCGGCGCCGGGGCCTGGCCGGGCAGGCTCCACAGGGCACTGCCGTCGGCGCTTGGGGCCACCCAGGGGCTGAGTAACTCCTGCCCAAGCACCACCATCTCGTAGCGCTGCGGATCGAGCGCGATGGGCTGGGCGTCGTGGTGGTAGGCGATCAGCAGATCACAGCTGCCCTCCACCAAGCGCAGCACCGCATCGTGCACATTGAGCGCGATCAGCCGGCTTTTGATCGGCCCGAACTGCTCGCGCAGCTCGCTCAGCCAGGCCGGGAAAAAAGTGAAGGCCAAGGTGTGCGGCATCGCAAATTCAATCATGCCCTGACCGGCGACCACATGACCGCGCAGCATGGCCCGGGTGGTCTGCAGGCCCTGCAGCATCTCCAGCGCCTGTGCATACAGCGTCTGGCCGGCTGGCGTGAGGTGGGTGGGGTAAGAGCTGCGATCAACCAGGTCGGTGCCGGCCCAGGCTTCCAGAGCCTGGATGCGGCGCGAGAACGCCGGCTGCGTCACATGGCGCAGCTGCGCCGACCGACTGAAGCTGCGGGTTTCAGCCAGGCTGATGAAATCCTCGAGCCACTTGGTTTCCATGGCAAAAATTATCGCAGCCTCAGGCGGCGACCGGGCCCGGGCCGGTCCACCCCGTCCCCGCCTCGGCCAGGCCCGCATCATCGTCGTGGCCTTCTTGCTGCATGGACCACATGCGGGCGTAGGCGCCAGACTGGGCCAGCAACTGCGCATGGGTGCCGCGCTCGACAATGCGCCCGGCCTGCATGACCAGGATTTCATGCGCGTCAACCACGGTCGAGAGGCGGTGAGCGATCACCAGCGTGGTCTTGTTTTGCGCGGCGCTGCGCAACTCGGCCTGGATGGCACGCTCATTGGCCGAGTCGAGCGCCGAGGTGGCCTCGTCAAAAATCAGCACCGGCGGGTTTTTGAGCAAGGTGCGGGCAATGGCCACCCGCTGCTTTTCGCCGCCAGACAGCTTCAAGCCCCGCTCACCCACCATGGTTTCATAGCCCTTGGGCGTGGAGACGATGAAATCGTGGATGCGCGCCGCGCGCGCCGCCTCCTCCACCTGCTCGCGGGTGGCATCAGGCCGGCCGTAAGCGATGTTGTAGTAGACCGTGTCGTTGAACAGCACCGTATCTTGCGGCACGATGCCTATGGCCTGCCGCACGCTGGCCTGGGTGACCTGGGCTATGTCCTGGCCGGCGATCAGGATGTGTCCGCCGCTGCGGTGATTGCTCACGTCGTAGAAGCGATAAAGCAAGCGCGCCAGGGTTGATTTGCCCGCACCTGAAGGCCCGACCACCGCCACCGTCTTGCCCGCTGGAATATGAAAACTCAAACCGTGCAAGATGGCCCGGTTGGCGTCGTAGCCAAAGTCCACGTTTTCAAAACGCACATCGACCTGACCGGCAGGCAGCTTGAGCGGCTGGGCCCCAGTCACGTCGGCCACCTCGCGCTCTTTTTCCAATAGGCGAAACATCTTGTCCAGATCGGTCAGGCTCTGCTTGATCTCACGGTAGATGACGCCAAGAAAGCCCAGCGGAATGTAGAGCTGGATCATGAAGGCATTGACCATGACCAGATCGCCCAGGCTCATGCGGCCGTCGATCACGCCCTGGGTGGCGCGCCAGAGCATGGCCACCAGCGCCACCGCGATGATGAGTTGCTGGCCGGTGTTGAGCAGGCTGAGCGTGGCCTGGCTCTTGATCGCGGCGCGCCGGTAGCGCTCCAGGCTCTCGTCATAGCGCCGCGCCTCAAACGACTCGTTGTTGAAATACTTGACCGTCTCGTAGTTGAGCAGGGAGTCGATGGCCCGGCTGTGGGCTGAAGAATCTAGCTCGTTCATTTGCCGCCGAAATTGGGTACGCCACTCGGTCACCGTCACGGTAAAGGCAATGTAGAGCACCAGCGCAATGATGGTGATGCCCGCAAACCAGACGTCGAATTTGACAGCCAACAAGGTCAGCACCAAAGTGACCTCGATCAAGGTGGGCACGATGCTGTAGAGCGAGTAGGAAATCAGCGAATGCACCGCCCGGGTGCCGCGCTCGATGTCGCGCGTCATGCCGCCGGTCTGCCGGTCCAGGTGAAAGCGCAGGCTCAGCGCATGCAGATGGTTGAATACTTCCAGCGAAATCCGCCGGGCCGCGCCCTCGGTGGCCTTGGAAAACACCAACTCGCGCAGTTCAGTGAAGAGCGAGGTCGACAGACGCAGCAAGCCATAGGCCAGCAGCAAGCCCAGCGGCACCACCCACAGGGCCGCCGCCGGACGGGTCGCCGGGTTCATGGTGTCGACCAATTCCTTGAGCAGCAGCGGTACGCCCACATTGGCCAGCTTGGCGCCGACCATGAAGCTCAAGGCCGCCATCACCCGCCATTTATAGGCCCACAGATAGGGAAACAGGCGCCGCAGGGTAGCCCAATCCGAACGTTCGGCGGCGCTCGCCGCCGCTGGGGTCGCTGGGGTAGGCTCAGGGGAAACGGCTCGATGGCGCATGAAGGAAACCTTGGCAGACAATGCAGTCGGGTCCGGTGCCGCACCGCGCAGCGCCTCGCCCATCCAAGGATTGTGCCCATGTCCACCCCACCGTCGTCCAACAGCCAGACCGCCTTGCCCCTGCCAGTCGGCTTTCCGCCACCCAGTCAGGGCGAGTTGGTGATGAAGGTCATCCCTATGCCCAGCGATGTCAACGCCAATGGCGACATCTTTGGCGGCTGGGTCATGGCCCAGGTCGACCTGGCTGGCTCGGTGCTGCCGGCGCGCCATGTCAAAGGCCGCATGGCGACGGTGGCGGTCAACGAATTCGTCTTCAAGCAGCCGGTGCGGGTGGGCGACATCCTGTCCTTCTACGCAAAACTGCATCGGATAGGCCGCACCTCGATCACGGTCGCGGTCGAGGTCTATGCCGAGCGCTACAGCGTGCAGGGCCAGTACATGAAGGTGACCGAGGCCAACCTGACCTATGTGGCCATCGACGACCAAGGCCGGCCCAGAGCCATACCGACAAGCGAGCTGGGACTCTGATCAAGCGCCGCATCGCTGCGAGGGCGCAGCTCCCACTCCCCCTTGTCCAAACAAAGCTGGTTTTTGTGGGGGGGCGGGACTAGCGCAACTCGGGCGCTGGCTCACGGCCCATGAGCATGGCCACTGCTTGCTCGGGCTGCAGGCGGCCATCGAGCAAGGCCACCACCGCCTGCGAGATCGGCATGTCCACGCCCAGAGCGCGGGCGCGTTGCACCACGGTGCGGGCGCAGTAAACGCCTTCGGCCACATGACCGAGCGAAGCCAGCGCCTGCTGCAGGCTCTGGCCTTGGGCCAGCAGCAGACCCACCTTGCGGTTGCGGCTGAGGTCTCCGGTCGCTGTGAGCACCAGATCGCCCAAGCCCGACAGGCCGGTGAAGGTTTCGGCGCGCGCGCCCAGAGCCACGCCCAAGCGGGTGATCTCGGCCAAGCCGCGGGTGATCAAGGCCGCCCGGGCATTGAGGCCCAGTGCCAGCCCATCGCAAAACCCAGTGGCAATGGCCAGCACATTTTTGACCGCACCGCCGACTTCAGCGCCGACCAGATCATCGTTGGCGTAAATCCTCAGGGTCGGGCCGTGAAAGGCCTCAACCAGCGCTCGCCGCACCGCTTCATGGTGGCTGGCCGCTACCAGTGCGGTCGGCCGGCCCAAGGCGACCTCGCGGGCGAAGCTGGGGCCGCTGAGTACGCCACACATCAATTGCGGCGCGACCTCGGTCTGAATCTCGTGGACCATAAGGCCGCGCTCCTGCGCGCCCGCTTGCGGCAACTCAAAGCCTTTAGAAAGCCAGGCGACAGGGGCGGGCAGATGAGCCAATTGACTGAGCAGGCCGCGTGCGGCCGCCACTGGACCCGCGAGCACCACCAGGTCCTGCTCGGCCGCTGCGGCCCGCACATCGCCACCGACGAAGCTCAAGGCCGCTGGCAGCTCCACCCCGGGCAAATAAGCCGCGTTGCTGCGCTGAGCCTGCAAGGCCTGCAACTGCTCCGGATTGCGCGCCCACAGGCTGACCCGATGCCGACCCTGGGCCGCCGCGTTGGCGGCCAGGGCGGTGCCCCAGGCACCGGCGCCGATGACAGTGACTTTCATGGCGGGGCTGAGATTGCACTGCCCTGAGCGCAGCGGCTCAGGGACGGCGCTCAGGCGGTTTGGGTGCCGGCCTGCTCCAGCTGCTGCTGGTAGAGCGCCTGGAAGTTGATTTCGGCCAGATGCACCGGGGGAAAGCCTGCGCGCTGCACCGCGTCTGCCACGTTACCGCGCAGATAGGGGTAGACGATCTGCGGGCAGGCCATGCCCAGAACCGGCCCCATTTGATCAGCCGGCAGATTGCGAATCTCAAAAATTCCGGCCTGCTTGGCCTCGATCAGAAACACTGTCTTGTCGCCGATCTTGGTGTGCACCGTGGCGATAACACTGGCCTCATAGACGCCGTCGGCAACCTGTTCCGAGCCCACTGCCAGCTGAATGTCAACCTGCGGCTGAGCCTGTTCGAGCAGGATGGCCGGGGAGTTGGGTTGCTCCAGGGACAGCTCCTTGAGGTAGATGCGCTGAATCTGAAAAACGGGATCGGCTTGCGTGTCGGCCATGAAGGTGGTCCTGGGAGTTTGGATAACAAAAGACTAGGCTAGAGCCTGGCCAAAAGGGCATTATGTCAGGCAGCACGAGGGCAGTAGCCAGGTCTCATAGGAGGCGCCATAGACGGCCTTGCCCACTGATTGCGGCAGCAAGCGCTGCGCGCTGGCCGCCGCGCGAAGGCTCAGACCTGCACCTGACCCTGCAGCAGCGGCAGCAGGCCGCCACGCGCATCGAGGGCTATCAGATCGTCGCAGCCGCCGACATGGGTCTGACCGATGAAAATCTGTGGCACGGTGCGCCGACCGGTCGTTTCCATCATCTTCTCGCGCTCGCCAGGAATCTGGTCGATGCGCACTTCCTCCACCTGCTCGACGCCGCGGCGCTTGAGCAATTGCTTGGCCTGCTGGCAGTAAGGGCAGACGGCGGTGGTGTACATCTTGACGGCTTGCATAAACACTCCAGAGGAAAACGGACGAGAGCTTGCCACAAGCTCGCTCCTGATGTGCGGCCGAGCCGCGCGCAACCCGCTTTCAATCAGGCTTTTTCAACCGGCAGGCCGGCATCGCGCCAAGCTTTGAGGCCGCCGGCAATGGATTGGGCTTGCTCGAAACCCAGCTTTTTGGCAACGCCCGCGGCACGGGCAGCACGGGCACCGACCGGGCAGACCATGATGACCGGCAAGGCCTTGTTCTTGACCAGGCCGGGCAGCCTATCCTCCAGCTGGCCGAAAGGCACGCTCTTGGAGCCGATCACATGGCCGGCGGCAAATTCATGCGGCTCGCCCACATCGATCACCACCGCTTTTTCGCGGTTGATCAACTGCACCGCATTGGCGGGACTCAGGCTGCCGGCGCGCGCGCCGCCAGCAATCACGGGCCACATTAGCAAGGCGCCCGAAGTCAAGGCCACGGAGATCAACATCCAGTTGTCGAGCAGGAATTTCACAAAGATCCTTTGGGGGTCGGGTACGGCAAAGCTCGCGATTCTAAAATGACGTCACTTTTTGTGCCGAACCGGGGTCTGCAGCAGACCCATCGCAGGCGCCGCATCCACCCCACATTCTCTGAATATGTACCAACTCGTGCTCATCCGCCATGGCGAATCGACCTGGAATCTAGAAAACCGCTTCACCGGCTGGACCGACGTGGACCTGACCCCCACCGGCTTGCAGCAGGCCAAGGAGGCCGGTCGCCTGCTCAAGGCCGAAGGCTTTGACTTTGACCTGGCCTATACCAGCGTGCTCAAGCGCGCCACCCGCACGCTGTGGCATGTGCTCGACGAAATGGACCGCACCTGGCTGCCGGTGGTGCACAGCTGGCGCCTCAATGAGCGCCACTATGGCGCGCTGCAGGGCCTGAACAAGTCCGACATGGCTCGCCAGTATGGCGACGAGCAGGTGCTGATCTGGCGCCGCAGCTACGACACGCCGCCGCCGGCGCTCGAGCCCCAGGATCCGCGCAGCGAGCGCGGCGACCGCCGCTACGCCCGGCTCGAAGCCGGCCAGGTGCCGCTGACTGAATGCCTCAAGGACACGGTGGCTCGGGTCATTCCTTTCTGGAACGAGGCCATGGCGCCAGCCATCAAGGCTGGCAAGCGGGTGGTGGTGGCCGCCCACGGCAATTCCATCCGCGCCCTCATCAAATACCTGGACGGCGTCTCCGACCAAGACATCGTGGGGCTGAACATCCCCAACGGCATTCCGCTGGTCTACGAACTCGATGCCGATCTGCGTCCGCTGGGCCACCGCTACCTGGGCGATGCCCAGGCTGCTGCCCAGGCGGCCGCAGCGGTAGCGGCGCAGGGCCAGCGCGGCTAAGCCAGTCCCGGGGCGACCGCCCCGGGATATTGCCCTACAAGCTCTTGCAATATTGAGCCCGCCGTTTACACAGGCTCATCGGCACGGGTGTATATTGATAGTCATTTTCTACGCAACCTGGCGGCCGTTTGATGCCGCCTCACGCGTGGTGACGGAGACGGAATGCGCCAGAAACTCAAAATTGCGGGCTGGATCAGCCTAGGAGCGGTTGCAGGAGCACTGACCACGGTGCAATTGCAGGCGGTCGCACGCAATAATTTTTCACCCCTGCCCCTGGAAGAACTGCAGCAGCTGGCGGCGGTCTTCAGCATGGTCAAGAGCGACTATGTGGAGCCGGTTGATGAGAAAAAGCTGATCAACGAGGCCATCTCGGGCATGGTTGCCAGCCTCGACCCGCACTCGGCCTATTTCGACAAAAAAACCTTCAAGGAGTTTCGCGAAGGTACGACCGGTCGCTTTGTGGGCGTCGGTATAGAAATCAGCCAGGAAGAGGGTCTGGTCAAGGTGGTCTCGCCCATTGAAGGATCTCCCGCCGACCGGGCCGGCCTCAAGCCCAATGACCTGATCACCAAGATCGACGATACCTTCGTCAAGGGACTGACGCTCAATGAGGCGGTCAAGCGCATGCGCGGCGAGCCCAACACCAGGGTGCTGCTCACCATCTTCCGCAAGGACGAAAACCGCACCTTCCCGGTCACCATCGTGCGCGAGGAGATCCGCACCCAGTCGGTGCGGGCCAAGATGATCGAGCCCGGCTTCGGCTGGCTGCGCATATCGCAGTTCCAGGAGCGCACCGTCGAAGACTTCGTCTCCCGCCTGGAGACCCTCTACAAGCAAGAGCCCGATCTCAAGGGCCTGGTGCTCGACCTGCGCAACGACCCGGGCGGCCTGCTCGACGCGGCGGTGGCCATCTCGGCGGCATTCCTGCCGGAAAATGTGACTGTGGTCTCGACCAACGGCCAGTTGGCCGAAAGCAAGTACACCTACAAGGCCTCGCCTCAGTACTATGTACGCCGCGGCGCAGATCCGCTCAAGCGCCTGCCCGCCGCCCTCAAGAACGTGCCGCTGGTGGTACTGGTCAACGAGGGCTCAGCCTCGGCCAGCGAAATCGTCGCTGGCGCCCTGCAAGACCACAAGCGCGCCACCATCATGGGCAGCCAGACCTTCGGCAAGGGCTCGGTGCAGACGGTGCGACCGCTCGGCCCCGACACCGGCCTGAAGATCACCACCGCCCGTTACTTCACCCCCAGCGGTAAGTCCATCCAGGCCAAAGGCATCGTGCCCGATGTGCTGGTCGATGAAACCGCCGAAGGCAGCCCCTTTGCCATCCTGCGCTCGCGCGAGGCCGACCTGGACAAGCACCTGTCAGGCAGCGGTTCGCCCGAAACCAAGGACCCCGCTCGGGAGAAGGCACGCGAGGAGGCGCTCAAGAAGCTGGAGGAAGCCTCGCGCAAGCCAGCCGATCAGCGGCGCCCGCCCGAGTTCGGCAGCGACAAGGACTTCCAGCTGACCCAGGCCATCAACCAGCTCAAGGGCCGGCCGGTATTGGTCAGCAAGACGCAGACGACCCGCGCCGAGGCCAAGAAGGAAAACTGAGCCTGAACGCATCCGCCGGCATGGTTTGAAGGTGGCCGGGTCTGCATGAACGACGAACAACTGCTGCGCTATTCGCGCCACATCCTGCTCGATGAGATAGGCGTAGAGGGCCAGCAGAAGCTGCTGGACGCGCATGCGCTCATCATCGGTGCCGGCGGACTGGGATCGCCAGCCGGGCTCTACCTGGGCAGTGCCGGGGTCGGGCGCATTACCGTGGTGGACCACGACCGGGTCGACGCCACCAATTTGCAGCGACAAATCGCCCATCGCATGGAGCGGGTCGGCCAGTTCAAGGCCGAGTCGCTGGCGCAATCGATCGTCGAGATCAACCCCGAGGTGCAGGTGGACTGCGTGACCGAGCGAGCCGATGCCTCGGTGCTGGCCCGGCTGGTGCCACAGGCCAGTGTGGTGCTCGACTGCACCGACAACTTTGCCACCCGCCAGGCCATCAACCGCGCCTGCGTGGAGCACCGGGTGCCGCTGGTATCGGGGGCGGCCATAGGCTTTGATGCGCAGCTGAGCGTCTATGACAGCGCCGCCGGTGGGCCCTGCTATGCCTGCCTGTTCCCGCCCGAGGCTGCGCCAGAAGAGGTGCGCTGCGCCACCATGGGCGTATTCGCGCCGCTGGTGGGCATCGTCGGCAGCATGCAGGCGGCCGAGGCGCTCAAACTCTTGATGGGCATAAGCTCATCGCTGGCCGGCAGGCTGCTGATGCTCGATGGCCGCAGCATGCAATGGAGCGAAATAGCGCTGCGGCGCGACGCCCGTTGCAAGGTGTGCGCCGGCAACCATACGGTCAGACCGGGCGTGTAGACCCGGCCATCTTCAAATCAGGTCGGCGTGTGCGGTGAAGGTATAGCCGCGGCCATACCAAGCCCGTATCGGCAGGCGGGCTCCACTGTCGCCATAGACCTTGTTGCGCAGGCGGCTGACCAGGGTCTCCAGCCGCGGGCCGTTCATGTCTATGGCCTTCGTTGCAAACGCGGCCAGCAAATCCTGACGCGAGATGAAACGATCGGCCTGCGAGAACAGAAGAGCCAGCAGGAGGCACTCAGCCTGCGACAAGCTGACTCGCACGCCCGAGGGGGCGTAGAGCAATTGCTGCACCCGATCGAGCCGCCACATCGCAGGCATGGGACTGGGCTGCAGGGGCGAGGGCCTCGCTGGCGCGAGTCGGCGCAGCAGGTTGGTCAAGGTAGCCAGCAATTCCTCGGGATCTACGGGCTTGACCAAGTAGGCGTCTGCGCCTGCACGCAGCATCTCCAGCCGCAGCGCCCGCTCACTGTTGTCCGCGCAGATCACCATGCCCGAGCGCAAATTCGGCCGCAGGCGCGCGCAGAGATCAGCACTGCTGCCGTCCGGCAGTTTCAGGTCGATCACCAGCAGGTCAAAACTCGACTGCAATGCCGCTTCGGCCGCCTGTATGCCACTGACACAGCGCACCTGAAAACCTTCACTGCCCAGAAGGTCCTGCAGCTCCTGGGCCAAGGTCGGGTCGTCCTCGACCAGTAGCACAGATGGGCAAAGCTGTGCATTGGACTCATTTGAAGGATTAAACATTTGAGCTGCGAGCATGCCATTCGTAGCTGAAATTTACCAATTCTGACGGATACTTACATAAACGCCAATCATGGTGCATATGGGCTGGCAGCGCCTGCAGCGCCGACTCAGGGGCGCTTGCCGTCCGGCCAGGGTCAGCTCAGGATCGGCCCACATGGGCTGATCGGCCTGCAAAGGCTCGGCAAGTGCCTGCGCCCAGGCAGCAACGCTCAAGAAAAACAGAACAGCAGGCCACAGGCGCACCAGTGAGCCGATGGACAGCCAAATCGAACCTAGGGGATCCCTGAACACCTCGAAGTTGTCGCCCGAATCATTCTTCAGGGACTAGGAACAAACTCCATCCCAGCTCATTGGCGCAACCGGCTTGCGAAACGACTGATCAATCGATCAGCTTGTTCTTGAGCGCGTAATAGGTCAGGTCGCTGTTGGAGTTCAGACTCATCTTCTCCATCACCCGGGTACGGTAGGTACTCACCGTCTTGACGCTCAGCGACAGCGAGCGGGCGATGTCGCCGGCCGTCTCGCCCTTGGCCAGCTTGAGAAAGACCTGAAACTCCCGTTCCGACAATTGCTCGTGCGAGGCCACATCGTTGGGCCGGTTGAGTTGCTGGGCCAGGAGCTCGGCCACAGCCGGGGTGATGTAGCGCTTGCCCAGGGCGATGACGCGGATGGCCTTGAGTATTTCCGCCGGGTCGCATTCCTTGTTCAGGTAGCCGCTGGCACCCTGGCGGATCAGATTGACCGCGTAGTGCTCTTCGGGATAGCCGCTGAGGATGAGGATGCCCACATCGGGCGCCTTGGCGCGGATCATGGCCAGCGCGTCGATGCCGCTTTGCCCCGGCATGGACAGATCCATTAACAGCACATCGAGTTCGGCCTTGCGAACCAGGTCAATCGCCTCACGGCCGCTGGCAGCCTCGCCCACCACCCGCAGATCGACTTGGTCCGAAAAGAACTGCTTGAGCCCCGACCGGACGATCGCATGATCATCCACGATACCTATTCTGATCATCTTTTCTCCCTCGCAGCCACCATTAAAGAATCCGTCGATCGACAAAAGCTGATCCGTAGGACTCATTTCTCAGCTTTTTGCAATCGGAGACCATTATTGGCATATATGAGACTATTTTCAAAGCTCAACCATGTTTTAAGCTGACAAGCTTTTGAGGCAGCGGCAGGGTATGGAAGCGCTCGGGGCGCCTACCTCCTGAACCTCCGGCCACCGACACCCATAGCGCCTTCATGACGATGGCGCAGCCAAGTCTGGCGCCCGATGCTGCAAGCCTGACGCGCACTAGAAAGGCTAGCGATCCATGCTGCATCCGATTTACGCCGCCTTGCTACGGCGCCCCGACCTGGCCGCCGATCACCTGCTGGCCTATGCCGACTTGCTGCAACTGCAGACCCAAGCCCTGCGCGAGGCCCTCATCGGCCGCAGCCTAGCGTGGCTGGTCATCCTCGGCTGCGGGGCACTGGCCTCGATATTTGCCGGGACAGCCCTGATGCTGACGCTGCTGCTCGATCGCTACCACCCGGTGCTGGTGCTGCTACCCGGTGCGCTGGCCTTGTTGGCGCTGGGCGCTGCGCTGCTGGAGAACCGCCGCCGGCCCTGGCAGGCTTATGCGCAACTGCGGGCGCAGATCGATGCAGACCTGGCGGCGCTGCGCTCACTGAACTCGCCATGATGCCCGATGCACGCACCCAAGCGGCCGAGCGGGCTCAGGTCAGGTTGGAGCGTACGCGTCTGGCCCTGCTCACGCAGATGCGCCGCCACGTGCCGCCCCATCGCGAAGGCGCCGCCCGACCTGACGGGCAGGGCTCGGATGAAAGCCTGTGGGCGGTACTGCGCCGCTGGTGGCAAGACCAGCCGGCCTCTGGAGTGCTCGAACTGATGGCACCTGCCTTGCAGGGCTACGCACGCGCCTACCCGGGCCGTACCATCGCGCTGGCCGCTGGCGCAGGCGCAGCCCTGGTTTTGCTGCGCCCCTGGCGTCTGCTGCCCTTGACGGCTCTGGCGCTAACGGCAGCGCGCTCCATACCTGTGGCCGAGCTGCTAGCAGCCTGGCTCGCGCAGGCCGGGCGCACCGGGCAAGCCGCGCAGGAGCGCCCTCCTGACACAGCGACGAGCTGAGCCGCTCAAGGGCTGGTCTTGCAGCTGCCGTGGCGCCGCCGGAAGCGGTGCGGCGGCTGCGGATCGGGCTGGGCAAACAGCCCCAGGCGGGCAGAGCGCGCCGCGGCTTGCTCCTGCGCGTAGGGTCCGGCATCGCGGCCAAATTGGTCAGACCAGGCCAGCCCCTGCCCGACCATCCAGCGCCCCACATCCTGACCCTGCCGGTACACGATGGCCAATTCACGCCCGTAAGTGTCCTGGCCTTGCCGCGCCACGGTGACGCTCTGGCCAAGCAGCAGCGACTGCAGGGCCTGGCGCGACGCCGGCCCGCCTTCCTGGCAAATCTCTGGCGCATCGATGCCCAGCAGGCGCACCGCCCGCTGCTCCTGGCCAAAGCTGCGTACATAGACGGTATCGCCATCGGCGACAAAGGTGACGGTGGCCGTCTCAGTCTGGGTCGCGGCCGCGTCCAACAAGCCAAGCAAAGCCAGCAGTCCTGAGCCCAGCCACACCTTAGGGCGCCACCGTGCATCGCCAAGCGCAGTTCCAGGCACGAGTCCCAACATCGCAAGCCGCTTCAGGCCGTGAGGATCCAGCCTTCGAGCGGATCGAGATGCGCGGGCAGGCCATGACAAGGATGGCCTTGCTCATGCTGACGCTGGGCCCAGGCGGCCTGCATCAAGCACAGCACCGCGTCCAGGCTATCACCGCTGGCGTCGTCGACCAGCGCGTCGCGCTGCGCATGACTGAGCTTGAGCCGCAGGCCCAGGCGGGTTTGGCCGTTCTCGGCGGCGGTGATCAGGTCCTTGCGGGCGATCAGGCGATCTGCGGTCTGCTTGGCCTTGTCGTCGCTTTTGTAGCTGCGGCGCTCACCACCTGGGCCAAGCAGTTCGCGCGCGAGCAAACCGGGGTAGGCCTCCAAACCAATCCGGCTCGGCCAAGCAGCACTGTGCGGCGCAGCACAGCGGGCCGCCTCGGCGCCATGCAGGCCGGGCAGTTGAACGCCAGCGTCGATCAGCGGTGCCACGCCGGCGTGCAGCATATAAGCCACCGGCGGGTTGACCCATTTCATCGACGGGCTGGAGCCGGCGGGCTTGTCGGTGGCCCGATGGGCAAACTTGCTGCCGGCTGGTCGGGCGTCGCAAAAACCCGCAAAGGCCTGACGGATGTCTTGGCGGCTCAGGCCGGCGTAGTGGCGCATGCAGGCCAGCCAGTCGGTCGGCCAGCCCAACTGCACCACCAATTCGCGCGGCAGTCCGAAGGGCAGGTCAAAACCACAGACCCAGGCCTGAGGCCGCGCCAGCCACTGGGCATAGGCCTCAAGACTGGGCAGCCGTTCCAGCCCGAGCAGGTGCACCCGGCCGCGGTCCAGGCCACCGGTGGCAAACACAATCGGCTTGCGCGGCGTGGGACCGCTCGAAAAATCGCAACCGGCCAGCAGCATGTTCACAAGGCTGTTGGGCGGGGCGGCGGTCTCTGGCCAGCTGCCCTGGGGGCGCTTTAGGCCCGCCCCATGATGGAGGCGGTGGCCATGAGCTCGAGCAGCAGGGCCAGGGCGACCTTGCCCGAGATGGCATAGGGATCGAGCTCGGGCCGCTCGCAGTACTTGAGCACGATGGAAGGATTGAGCTTGGCCAGGTTCACCAGGCCCATGGTCCAGCCGCCAAAACTGCGCTCATTGATCTCTTCGTAACTGAGCAACACCACGTCCTTGTGGCGCGTGTCGCGCTGGATATGGCCATAGAGCTCGTTGACCTGGGCGCGGCCGCCTTCGAGGGCCTGCAGGAAGATGCCACCTCCATGGCAGAGAATGCCGGTGATGCCGCTGGCCGGGTTGTGCGCGCGCGACTGCGCCAGGATGGACTCGGTGGCCTCGCTGGCATCGGAGGAAGCCGCGCGGCTGGCGTAAATCAGACGAACCAACATGATTGCATTGCCCTGGTAATGATCAGATCGACGCGGCCAGGCCGCCTCATTCGGAGGTCTTCTTGGGAATCAAGGACAGGAACTCGCGGCGCAGATTGGGGTCTTTGAGGAAGACGCCGCGCATGACCGAGTTGATCATCTTGCTGTCCAGATCCTTGACGCCGCGCCAGCCCATGCAAAAGTGGGTGGCCTCCATGACGATGGCCAAGCCGTCGGGCTGCGTCTTTTCCTGAATCAGGTCGGCCAACTGCACCACCGCCTCTTCCTGAATCTGCGGCCGCCCCATCACCCATTCGGCCAGGCGCGCGTACTTAGATAGGCCGATCACATTGGTGCGCTCGTTGGGCATGACGCCGATCCAGACCTGACCGATGACCGGGCAGAAGTGGTGCGAGCAGGCGCTGCGCACCCGGATCGGGCCAACAATCATCAGCTCGTTGAGGTGCTCAGCATTGGGGAACTCGGTGATCGAAGGTGCCTTGACATAGCGGCCTTTGAACACCTCTTGGATGTACATCTTGGCCACACGGCGGGCGGTGTCCTGGGTATTGTGGTCGTGCTCGGTGTCAATCACCAAACTCTCGAGCACACCACGCATCTTGAGTTCGACCTCGTCGAGCAGACGGTCGAGCTCGCCCGGTTCGATGAACTCGGCGATGTTGTCATTGGCATTGAAGCGCCGGCGCGCTGCCACGATACGCTCACGGATCTTGACCGACAGGGGGATGCCCTGGTCTGCGCCATGCGCGGGAGACGGATGGGAAATTGGTTTCATGAGCAGGCGCGATGTTAACAAGCTTTGGCGTCTGAACCTGTTGGCCCAGCGGCGGCCTGCAGCAGGGCTTGCAGATCGGCCAGGGTGCCGGCCTCGTGCAAGGGCTTGTCCGGGCGCTGGCGGGCGATGCGCGGGAAACGCAGCGCAATACCGCTCTTGTGGCGGCTGCTGCGCACGATGCCCTCAAACGCCAGTTCAAACACCAGGCTGGGCCGCACGCTGCGCACCGGGCCGAACTTGTCGACGGTGGTGCGCGCCACGATGGCATCGACCGCGCTGAGCTCGCGATCGCTCAGCCCAGAGTAGGCCTTGGCAAAGGCCACCAACTGCAGCGGCTGCTCGGCCAGCGGGAGACCGGGCTGAACCGGCAATGCCTCGCGCCGGGCGATGGCCTCGACCACCGCCTGCGCCTCCTGCGCGCTGGCCGGTGGCCGGTTCCACACGCCGAAGGTGTAGTCGCTGAACAGCCCGGCACGCCGGCCGTGACCAGCCTGGGCATAGATCAGCACCCCATCGACCACCATGGGCTCGCTCTTCCATTTGAACCACAGGCCCTCGCCTTTGACACGGCCAGCGCCATAGCGTGAAGCCCGTTGCTTGAGCATCAGGCCCTCGACGCCGCGCTCGCGCGAGCCTTGCCGCAGCGCCTCCAGCTCAGCCCAGTGGCTGGCCTGGAGCAGGCGCGAGCTTTGCACCGCATGGCCTTCTTGCAGCAACTGCTCCAGGCGCAAGCGGCGCTCCCGCAGACTGCAAGCGCGCAGGTCTTGCCCCCCCTGCTCGAGCAGGTCGTAGGCTAAAAAAACCGCGGGCGCGCTGGCCAGCAGGGCCGCCGGCACCCGCTTGCGCCCCAGCCGCTGCTGCAAGGCCGAAAAAGGCGCCGGCCCCTGGCCCTGCCAGACCAAGAGCTCGCCATCGAGTACCGTGCCCTCCGGCAAGCTCTGGGCCTGCGCCAGAACGTCGGGAAAAGACCCGTTGATCAACTCCTCACCGCGCGACCACAGCCAGCACTGACCGGCGCGGCGCACCAACTGGGCACGAATGCCGTCGTACTTCCATTCAATCTGCCAATCGGACAGAGGGCCCAGCGCCGCATCGGCCGGCGGCGCAGGCAAGGCGTGGGCCAAAAAAAAGGGATAGGGCTGGCCGGCCCCGGCCGGCGAAGCACTGCCTTCTTGCACCGGCGCGATCAAGGCCAGATAGGCCTGGGCATCGGGCTGGCTGCTGCCGTCGGTATAGCCCATCATGCGCTGAGCCATCAGCCCGGCTGGCAGGCCAGCATGGGCAGCCAGCGCGCGCTGCACCAGCAGCCGGCTCACCCCGACCCGAAAGCCACCGCCGGCCAGCTTAACCCAAAGGAACACGCCCTGCCGGTCCAACTGCTGCCATTGCTCGGCGATGCGCCGGCGCTGCTCGCCCTCGCTCAGGCCACGCAGCGGCAAGAGCCGCTGGCTGACCCAGTGCGACAGGCTGGCCTCATCGGCGGCCCCGGCCGCTGGCAGCACCTGAGAGATGGTCTCGGCCAGATCTCCGACGGCCTGGTAGCTGGCCTCGAACAGCCACTGCGGCAAGTCGGCCAACTCGGCCGCCAGTTCACGCAGCAAGCCAGTGCGCACCAGGCGCCTGGGCTTGCCGCCGGCCAGAAAATACATCGCCCAGGCGGCATCGACCGCATCGGCCTGGGCCAGGTAAGCCTGCAAGGCGGCGAGCTTGGCCGCTGTCGAGGTGCTGGCGTCGAGCTCGGCGAACAGCGCGGCAAAGGCTTTCATGGCAGGCTGTCCCTGGCTTGCGGCTGGGTCTGGTGAAGCTCGGGATCGGCCTGGCGCTCAACACTGCCCTGGCCTTCATGGCCGTCCTGACCCTCATTGCCTTCATGAGCTGCGCCGTACTCGGTCTCGAAAGCATCGGCCTGCAAGCCCTGCTCCTGCAAGTGGCGCACCATCACGCTCACACTGCCATGGGTGACGATGACGCGCTGCGCGCCGGTGGCCGCAATGGCCGACTGCAGACCAGGCCAATCGGCATGGTCGCTCAGGGCAAAGCCTGTATCCCAGCCAGCGCGCCGGCGCGCGCCGCGCAGCTGCATCCAGCCGCTGGCAAAGGCGGTGGACGCACTGCCCAGGCGCCGTAAAAGCGCCGGTGTGACCGCCTGAGGTGGCACCAGCACCAGCGCCCCGGCCCAGCCCTCGCGCCGGGCCTGCGCTGCGCTGGTCCAGCGCGACAGCGGCTTGGTGGCCGGCAGGCTCACCCCGGCTGCACGGTAGATGGCGTTGAGTGCTTCGATGCTCGGGTGTACCAAGATCGGTGCGATCTGTTCATCCAGCCCACTGAGCAGGCGCTGGGCTTTGCCCAGGCTGTAGCCCATGAGCACGCTGGCACAGTCTTGCGCCGCATTGGCCGCCCACCAGCGATTGATGGCAGCGAACAGCTGCTCGTCGTCGGCCCAGCGGTAGATTGGCAGGCCAAAGGTCGACTCGGTGATGAACACGTCGCATCGCACCGGCTCAAAGGGCGTGCAGGTGCGGTCGGCCGCGACCTTGTAATCGCCGCTGGCCACCCAGACCTGCCCACCGTGCTCGAGCCGCACCTGGGCCGAGCCCAACACATGGCCGGCCGGATGCAAGGACAGGCCCACGCCGTGGTGGACGACGCGCTGACCGTAGTCCAGGCCCATCAGGCTGATGGCGCCCAGGCGGGCGCGCAGCAGGCCCTCGGCACTGCGGGCGGCCAGGTAGTGCCCGTGACCGCGGCGGGCATGGTCGGCATGGGCATGGGTGATGACCGCCCGCGCCACCGGTCGCCAGGGGTCAATATAGAAATCGCCCGCGGGGCAGTACAGGCCCTCGGGCCGCTGCACGATGAGATCGGTGCTCTGGCGCATGGCAGCTCAGTAGCGGTGCCCGGTCACAAACAGGGCCAGGCGCATCAGCGCGTAAGCGAGCTTGTTCATCATGCGCTCGCGCCAGGGCCGGCGGCTGTACTCCAGCAGTTGCACACTGCGCCCATGACCAGTGATCGCCTGCTCCAGGCGAGATCGCAAGCTGGCTGCAAAGCGCTCATCCTCGATCACCACATTGGCCTCCCGCGCCAGCAGCAGGCTCAGGGGATCGAGGTTGGACGAGCCCACAGTGCTCCAGCGGCCGTCGATCACTGCCACCTTGGCATGCAGAAAACTGGTGTCGTACTCATGCACCTCGACACCGGCCTGCAGCAAGTCCAGGTAGACCGAGCGCGCCGCGTGGTACTGCATAAAGTATTCATACCGGCCTTGCAGCAGCAGACGCACCCGCACGCCCCGACCCGCCGCCTGGATGAGCGCGCGCCGCAGGCGCCCGCCCGGCAGGAAATAGGCGTTGGAGATCAGGATTTCCTCGCGCGCCTGGCCTATAGCCTTGCGGTAGGCGCGCTCAATGCGATTGCGAAACCGCAGGTTGTCGCGCAGCAGCAGCTGTGCCCGTCCCCCCGGCTTGAGGCGTTCACCCGGATGCAGGCTGCGCTGCGGGGATTCTCGCCAAACCTCCCAGGCGCGGCCGAGCTGGCGCTGGCGCACGCTGTCGCCGACCTCAACGCGCGCCCAAAGCAAAGCCATGGCCTGCGCCGCCTGCCACACCACCGGGCCTTCAAGCCGCACCGCAAAGTCAAAGCGCGGCGCCTGCAGCGCGCCATGGTTGGGGTCGTAGAGGTCGTCAAGCACGTTGATGCCGCCGCAAAAAAGCAGCCGCTCATCAATCACGCACAGCTTGCGGTGCAGCCTGCGCCAGTGGGCCGGCGCGAACAGCAGCCGCGCATAAGCCCAGGAGCGACCCAGCGGCGCAAAAACCCGCCACTGCACGCCAGCGCCCTGCAGCTGCGCCAACCAGGGCGCCGGCAGATCGGGGGTACCCAGACCGTCGACCAGCACCTGCACCCTCACGCCGCGCTCGGCTGCGCGCATCAGGGCCTGCGCCACCAAGGCCCCCGCGCCATGAATATCGAAGATATAGGTCTCGAACTGAATGCTCTGACGGGCTGCGTCCACGGCCTCGATCAGGGCCGGGAACAGCTCCCTACCGCCTTGCAGCAGTTGGTAGTTTGCTCGGCGGGAGAGGTCATCAGGCACGGCGGAGCTCTCGGTGGTGGGGGCGTCGAGCCGCCAAGAGGCGGTCCGGCCTTTTCATTGTGCCTGCGCCCTGCGGATCAGCCGACATCGGCCTGCAGCGCAAAAAAGCGCGGCAGCATCAAGATGGCTTCCGCGTTCGAGGGCGAAAAGCAGGCATCGGCCGCCTCGCGCCAATCAAGCCACTCAAAGGCAGTGTGCTCAGCGGGCGAGAGCACCACGGGCGTTCCCGCTGGCACGCACAAGCTCATCACATGCTCGGTGTTGTGGGTCACCTCCGGCGCGTAGCGGTGGCGCCAGGTGGGGTAGATCTCATAGACATTGCTCAGCTGCCAATCGCACAGCTGCTCGCGGCTGGCGCTGATGCCGGTTTCTTCGTGCACCTCGCGCAGCGCGGTATGCAGCAGGTCGACGTCGCCCTCGTCCTGCGAGCCGGTGACCGACTGCCAAAAGCCGGCTTGCTGCGCCCGCTCGATCAGCAGCACCTGACCCGCGGGCGTGTGAATCACCACCAGCACCGAAATCGGTCGCTTGTAGTTCATGGCGCTAGGTGCGGGAGCCCGGCCCGCCAGGCAGAGCGGGCCTCAGGCCGGCTGCGGGTTGCGCAGCCGGATGTGCAGTTCGCGCAACTGCTTTTCGTCAACCGGGCTGGGCGCATGGGTAAGCAGGTCCTGCGCGCGCTGGGTCTTGGGAAAGGCAATCACGTCACGGATGGACTCGGCCCCGGTCATCAGGGTGACCAGGCGGTCCAGGCCGAAGGCCAGCCCGCCGTGCGGCGGCGCGCCATACTGCAGCGCATCGAGCAGGAAGCCGAACTTGAGTTGGGCTTCCTCGGAGCCGATCTTGAGTGCCTCGAACACCTTGCTCTGCACATCGGCGCGGTGGATACGCACCGAGCCGCCACCGAGCTCCCAGCCATTGAGGACCATGTCGTAGGCTTTAGCCACGCAGCGGCCGGGGTCGCTGTCCATCCAGTCCTCATGACCGTCCTTGGGCGCGGTAAACGGATGGTGTACGGCGCTCCAGCGCTGGCCTTCCTCGTCGAACTCGAACATCGGAAAGTCCACCACCCACAAAGGCCGCCAGCCGGCCTGAAACAGGCCGCTCTTTTTGCCAAACTCGCCCAGGCCGACCTTCAGGCGCAGGGCGCCTATGCTGTCGTTGACGATCTTGGCCTTGTCAGCGCCAAAGAAAATCAGGTCGCCGCTTTGTGCGCCGGTGCGTTGCAGGATCTGGGCCAGCGCCGCATCGTGGATGTTCTTGACGATGGGGCTTTGCAAGCCCTCACGGCCTTTGCTGACCTCATTGACCTTGATCCAGGCCAGGCCCTTGGCACCATAAATCTTGACGAACTCGGTGTAGCCGTCGATCTCGCCGCGGCTGATCTCAGCGCCGCCAGGCACCCGCAAGGCAACCACACGGCCGCCAAGGGTCGTGGCCGGGCCGCTGAAGACCTTGAAGTCCACGTCCTTCATCACATCGGTCAGCTCGGTGAACTCAAGCGCAACCCGCAAATCGGGCTTGTCCGAACCGAAGCGGGCCATGGCCTCGCTGTAGGGCATAACCGGGAAAGTGCCCAGATCGACCTGCATCACCGTCTTGAAGATGTCGACGATCATGCGCTCGAACAGATCGCGAATATCCTGCTCCCCCATGAAGGAGGTCTCGATATCGATCTGGGTGAACTCGGGCTGGCGGTCGGCCCGCAGATCTTCGTCGCGAAAACATTTGGTGATCTGGTAGTAGCGGTCGTAGCCAGCGACCATGAGCAACTGCTTGAACAGCTGGGGCGACTGCGGCAACGCAAAGAACTGACCTTCGTTGACGCGGCTGGGCACCAAGTAGTCGCGCGCTCCCTCGGGCGTGCTCTTGGTGAGCATGGGTGTTTCAATGTCGACGAAGCCGTGGGCGTCCAGAAACTGGCGGGTCTGCATCGCCACCCGATAACGCAGCATCAGGTTGTTTTGCATATAGGGCCGACGCAGATCGAGCACCCGGTGGGTCAGGCGGGTGGTCTCCGACAGGTTGTCATCGTCGAGCTGGAAGGGCGGGGTGACCGAGGGGTTGAGCACCACCAGTTCATGGCAGAGCACCTCAATCTTGCCGCTCTTGAGGCCGGCGTTGTCGGTACCCTGCGGACGCTGGCGGACCACGCCCTTGACCTGCACGCAGTATTCATTGCGCAGCCCTTCTGCGGTCTTGAACATCTGCTCGCGGTCCGGATCACAGACCACCTGAACCGGGCCCTCCCGGTCGCGCAGATCCACAAAAATGACGCCGCCATGGTCGCGCCGACGATTGACCCAGCCGCACAGGCTGACGCTCTGGCCGAGCAGTTCTTCGGTCACCAGACCGCAGTAGTGGGATCGCATCTGAGTAGCGCCGGGGACCTTAGACATAAACACTCGCAGTGAAAAAACGCGCCCTCCGGGCGCGGGAAAAACTCAGTGGGGCTTGCTGGGCGCAGGCGACACGACACCCATGGAGATGACATAGGTCAGCGCTTCATCGACCGTCATCGCCAACTCGACGCAGTCGCTGCGCTTGAGCATTACAAAATAACCGCCGGTCGGGTTGGGCGTGGTGGGCACATAGACGCTCAGGTACTCATCGCCCAAATGGGTCAGTACGTCGCCACCAGGCGTGCCGGTCTGAAACGCGATGGTCCACACCCCAGGCCTGGGCCACTGCACCAGCAAGGCCTTGCGAAAGGCATTGCCGTTTTCAGAAAACAGGGTGTCGGAGACCTGCTTGACACTTGAATAAATGGACCGCACGATGGGAATGCGCCCGAGCAGCGCGTTCCACCAGGACAGCAAGCGCCGGCCCATGAAGTTGCTGGCGATGGCACCAATGAGCAACACGATCAGCAAAGCCAGTAAGACGCCAAAGCCGGGGATATGTATGCCCAACAGCCGATCAGGCTGCCATTGCGCAGGCAGAATCTGCAGGGTCTGATCGAGCGTGCCGATCACCCAGTTGAGAACCCAGACCGTGATGATCAGGGGTACCAAAACCAGCAGGCCAGCCAGCAGCCAGCGTCGGATGGCGGCCATCAGTCGGCCTTGGCCGCAGTAGTTGCGGCGGGAGCGGGAGCGGGCGCGGCCGCGGGTGCGGGAGCCGGCGCTGCGCTGGCGCCTTCGGCGGCGGGGGAGGCAGCGGTCGGCTTGTCAGACTTGTCCTCGCCCACAGACTCAGACCCAGCCCCGCTGGATCCACCCCGAAAATCGGTCACATACCAGCCCGAGCCCTTGAGCTGAAAACCTGCCGCAGTGACCTGCTTTTGAAAACTGGCCGCACAGCACTGCGGACACTGGCTCAGAGGCTCATCCGAAATCTTTTGCAAAACGTCCTTGCTGTGCCCGCAGGACGTACATTTGTAAGCGTAGATAGGCATGTCGTTGGTGCCGATGGATGAAGGCCTGAACCGGGCAGATGGCCTGCAGGCGGCCAAGCCCCGCTCGACCGGGAAAAACCCGCAATTATAGGCAAGGGGCCTGCCTGCGCCCAAGCTTGGGGCCTCTGCCAAACCGCCAGCGATCAGAAGTGACCGCTGGCCGAAATGAAAGCCATGACCACCAGGCCCAGAAGAAAGCCGACCGCACCATAGACCAGGCCTTGCAGGAGCCGGTTGGTGCGGCGCTGCTCGACCAGGAGTTCATCGAGGCCACGCGGGGCGTTGGTGGCGGACCGGCCCAGATACTGGTGCAGCAGGCGGGGCAGCGCCGGCAGCAGCTTGGCATACATCGGCGCCTCTGCCTTGAGCTGCGCCCACAAGCGGGCTGGGCCGACCTGCTCGACCATCCACTTTTCCAGAAAGGGCTTGGCAGTGCTCCACAGGTCCAGATCGGGGTCCAGATCGCGCCCCAGGCCCTCGATGTTGAGCAGGGTCTTTTGCAGCAAGACCAGCTGCGGCTGAATCTCCACCTGAAAGCGCCGAGAGGTCTGAAACAGGCGCATCAGCACCAGACCCAGGGAAATTTCCTTGAGCGGCCGGTCAAAGTAAGGCTCGCAGACCGAGCGTATCGCCGCCTCCAGCGCATCGACCCGGGTGCCGGCCGGCACCCAGCCAGACTCCAGGTGCAGCTCGGCGACCCGCTTGTAGTCGCGCCGGAAGAAGGCGGTGAAGTTTTGCGCCAGGTATTCCTTATCGACCTCGGTGAGCGTGCCCACGATGCCAAAGTCCAAGGAGATGTAGCGCCCAAAGGTGTCCGGCTCCAGGCTGACCTGAATATTGCCCGGGTGCATGTCGGCATGGAAAAAACCGTCACGAAACACCTGGGTGAAGAAAATCGTCACGCCATCTCTGGCCAGCTTCTTGATGTCAACCCCGGCCTCGCGCAGACGCTGCACCTGGTTGATCGGCACGCCTTTCATGCGCTCCATCACCAGCACATCCGGGGTGCAGTAGTCCCACACCATCTCCGGAATCAGCACCAGGTTCATGCCCTGCATATTGCGGCGCAGCTGCGCGGCGTTCGAGGCCTCGCGCAGCAGGTCGAGCTCGTCGTGCAGATAGGTGTCAAACTCGGCCACCACCTCCCGCGGCTTGAGCCGCTTGCCGTCGGCCGACAGTCGCTCGACCCAGCCGGCCATCATATGCATCAGGGCCAGGTCTTTTTCGATGACGCCCAGCATGCCCGGGCGCAGCACCTTGACCGCCACCTCGCGCCCACCCGGCAAGGTGGCAAAGTGGACCTGGGCGATCGAAGCACTGGCCACCGGCACGCGTTCGAAGGACGCGAAAATCTGGTCGAGGGGACGGCCGAAGGACTTTTCGATAATGCCCACGGCCAGCGCCGATTCAAAAGGCGGTACCCGGTCCTGTAAGCGCGCCAGTTGATCGGCCAGATCGGCCGGCAACAAGTCCCGACGGGTCGACAGCACCTGGCCGAACTTGACGAAGATCGGCCCCAGGCTCTCCAGCGCCATGCGCAGACGCTCGCCACGCGGGGCGCTCAGATCACGACCGATCGAAACGATGCGAATCAGGTGGCGCAGGCCAGGCCGCCGAAAGCTTGACAGCAGCAGCTCGTCCAGGCCGTAGCGCAGAACGATCCAGACGATAAAGAAACCGCGAAACAGCCGACTCATGCGCCCGCCCCGACGCCGCCAGCGCTAGGCTGGCCGCCTGCAGCCCGTTCCATGAAAGGCCGCAGGGCCTGCAACAGGCGGCGGCCAGCGTCGGCCAGGGCATGAGCAGGCACGTCACCTAACACCCGGGCCAGATCGTCCTCGACATCCCAGCGCAGGTTATCGGCCAGCCAGGCCATCTCGGCGGCCAGCTGCACATCGCCCTCGATTTGTACCGGCGGACGCTCGCCCTGCAGCAGCAGCCGCAGACATTGCGCCGGGCTCTGACCATCGAGCGAGAGCACCAGGTCGGGAGCGCGTTCAGCGCTAGCGCGCTCGAACAGACCCGCCGGCGTAATGCGCCACTGCAATTGCAGGCGGCTCCAGCGCAGCTCCATCACCCCCCCCTGCCTGCGTGCCAGGCGGCCATGGGCCTCGGGCTCCTGTAAAAGAATATGGTTGACCAGAAGGAGTAGACGCAACTGCGCCTCATCGGCCAGCCACTGCGGCGGCTGCAGGCGATCCGCAGCGCCCTGGGCCAAGGATTCCAGCCAAAAGAAAGGGGACGTGTTATTCATACGTCCCCGATTTTGACGGATAAACCCGCCTGTGGCTGCCTGTGCCTGCCCTCACCCTTCAGAACCCAAGCGCAAGGGCTAGCTCGGCAAGCGGTAAGCCAAAACCGCTGCGCCAAGCTGCAGCAGCAGGCCGGCGCGTTGGCGCGTTACTGCAAGGCCTGCACGCCCGCCACCAGCCAGCCACCGGCAGCATGACGCGGCTTGGTCATGTTCCAGACCTCGCGGAAGGGGCTGGGCCCGGCCGATTGGTCTTCACGGATCATGCCGGAGAACTCGACACTGGCCATGTACACATCTTCGAGTTCTTCGATGCCTAGCAACTTGGCGTCCAGAGAAAGCACTTCGGTCTGGTTGACCGTGCCGCCAGTATGGCTCTCGCGATCGGCCAACTGGGCCTGAATCTGGGTGAGCATGTCGTCGGTCATCATGGCGCGCAGCGCCCCAATGTCCGAGCGGTCCCAGGCACCCTGCAGCGAAACGAAATTGGTCTTGGCCGCAGCCAGGAAGCCAGCCACATCAAAATCGGCGGGCACACCCCAGGACGACTGCGGGCCAGTCAGGGCAGAGCCGATCATCGAACCGGTGCTGCCGGCGGCGGCCGAGCTGTCAAAGGCGGTGCCAGGACGCTCCCAAGGGCGAGCCGAGGCGTCATTGCCCACATTGTTCGGGCTGTACTGTGCCGGTGCGGTGGCAGCGCCAGCACCCTGCCAGGCGAAGGGAGCGGCCTGCCCCTGAGCCTGACGCGAGCTGCGCAGCTTGCGCATGACCAGACCGACCACCACGACCACGGCCAGCGCAATCAGGGCAAACATCATGAACTGCGCCAGACCTTCGCCCATGCCCAGACTGTGAGCCAACCAGGCCAGGCCCAAGCCGGCAGCCAAGCCGCCGAGCATCGCGCCCCAAGGCTTCTTGGGCGCAGCCGCAGCGGGTGCGGCCGCAGGCGACGGCGCCGGCTGAGCCGCTGGTGCCGCTGAGTCACGCTGCGTCACATTGGAAGACTGCTTACCCACCGATTTACCACCCGCCATGCGCTTGGCCTGAGCGTCGGTGCCAGCCAGAGCCAAAGTCAAGGTCAAAACACCAGCCATCAAGGCAGACCAGATTTTCATGATGTGTTCCTCTTCAAAGATCTTTTAGTATGACCGAAGGAGCCGCGAGACTTTTGATGATCCCGAATGCCCCTATTGTTTCAACACTTCATTCCAATATGCAAGGCAACCATGCCGCCAGTGAGGTTGTGGTAGTCCACATGGCCAAAACCGCCTTGCTGTATCAGGGCCTTGAGCGCTTCCTGGTCCGGGTGCATGCGTATCGATTCGGCCAGGTAGCGGTAGCTCGCTTCGTCGCGAGCAACGAAGCGGCCCAATTGGGGCAAGACCTTGAAGGAATACCAGTCATAGAGCTTTTCCAGCGGCGGCGCCACCCGGGAAAACTCTAGCACCAACAAACGACCGCCGGGCTTGAGCACTCTGTGCATCTCAGCCAGAGCCTGATCCTTGTGGGTCATATTGCGCAGGCCAAAGGCCACCGTCACCCGGTCAAACTGCCCATCGGCAAAAGGCAGGGACTCGGCGTCGCAAACTGCGGTAGGCAAAACCACGCCTGCATCGAGCAGCCGGTTGCGTCCTTCGCTGAGCATGGCCGCATTGATGTCGGTATGCACCACCCGCCCCTGCGGGCCAACCTTGGGCGCAAAAGCCAGGGCCAGATCACCGGTGCCGCCGGCAATATCGAGCACTGACATGCCGGGCCTGACGTCGGCCACCATCACCGCATAGGCCTTCCAAGCCCGATGCAGGCCGCCCGACATCAGGTCGTTCATCAGATCGTAGTTGGACGCCACCGAGTCAAAAACGCCGCGCACCCGACGGGCCTTTTCGCGCTCGTCGACCGTCTCAAAACCGAAATGCGTGGTGCTCATGGGCTGACTTTCAGGGGTTGCTCAATTGTAGGGAGCGCGCGCAGCGGCTGCCGGCCTGCCTCGGCAGCTTCCCAAGCCCGGCTCAATGCCCGCCGCAGGAACCGCTGGACTGCCCGCGGGCGCCGCCCATAGGGGCATCCCGGTCCACCCCGGCCACCTGCAGGCGCTGCAGGTAATGACCCCACAACTGCTGCTGATCGCGGCCCAAGGCATACAGATAAGGCCAGGTGTAGAGGCCACTGTCGTGGCCGTCTGAAAACCGCGGCTTGACCGCATAGTGCCCCACCGGCTCGATGTCTTCAATACGGACCTCGCGCTTGCCGGTCTGCAGCACTTCCTGGCCAGGGCCATGGCCCTGCACCTCGGCCGAAGGCGAGTAGATGCGCAAGAGCTCAAAAGGAATCCGAAAGCTGGCACCGTCCGAGAAACTGACCTCTAACTGCCGAGACTGCCCATGTACCGTCAGCGCGGTGGGCGTGGGTGAGTTGGGTTCCAGGCCGGCCATGGTCTTCGACGGGAGATGCTCAATTCACGTCGGAGAAACAAGCCGTCCTCAAACCAACACCCGCTCGATGCCGCCGCGGTTGGCAGCTTCAACATAGGTCGGCAACCAGTCCGGGCCCAAAATCTGCTGGGCCATTTCCACCACGATGTAATCGGCCTCCAGCAGGCCGTTGTTGAGGTCGTTACCGTAGCGCGACAAGCCCTGCAGGCAGCTGGGGCAGCTGGTCAGGATCTTGAGCGGGCCGTCGGCCGCCAGCGAGCCGGTGGCGCGCAGCGCAGCCTCTCCCTTGAGCAGCTCTTCTTCCTTGCGAAAACGCACCTGGGTCGAGATATCAGGGCGGGTCACGCCCAGCGTGCCCGACTCACCACAGCAACGATCGCTCTTGAGCACATTGGGTCCGACCAGGGCCTTGACGGTCTTCATCGGCTCCTGCAGCTTCATGGGGCTGTGGCAGGGGTCGTGGTAGAGGTAACCCTGCTGGGCTTGCAGCGTGATGCCTTTTTCCAGCAAAAACTCATGGATGTCGATGATGCGGCAGCCCGGGAAGATCTTGTCGAACTCATAGCCCTGCAGCTGGTCATAGCAAGTGCCGCAGGACACCACCACCGTCTTGATGTCCAGGTAATTGAGCGTGTTAGCCACGCGGTGGAACAGCACCCGGTTATCGGTGATGATCTTGTCGGCCTTGTCGAACTGACCGCTGCCTTTTTGCGGATAACCGCAGCACAGATAGCCCGGCGGCAGCACCGTCTGTACGCCGGCATGCCAGAGCATGGCCTGGGTGGCCAGGCCCACCTGCGAGAACAGCCGCTCCGAACCGCAGCCTGGGAAGTAAAACACCGCCTCACTCTCGCTGCTGGTGCTGCCCGGATTGCGGATGATGGGCACGTAGTCCTGGTTCTCGATGTCCAGCAGCGCGCGCGCCGTCTTCTTGGGCAGGCCGCCCGGCATTTTCTTGTTGATGAAGTGAATCACCTGCTGCTTGATCGGCGCGGCGCCCACGGTGGCCGGCGGCTTGGCCGTCTGCCGGCGCGCGACACTGCGCAGCAAGTCATTGGCCAGACGCTGTACCTTGAAGCCCACCCCGACCATGGCGCTGCGCATGAGCTTGATGGTTTCGGGCTGGGTGGCGTTGAGGAAGAACATCGCCGCTGCATTGCCAGGCCGGAAAGTCTTTTGCCCCATCTTGCGCAGCAGGTTGCGCATGTTCATCGACACCTCGCCAAAGTCGATGTTCACCGGGCAGGGCGACAGGCATTTGTGGCAAACGGTGCAATGGTCGGCCACATCCTCGAATTCCTGCCAGTGCTTGATCGAGATGCCGCGCCGGGTCTGCTCTTCGTAAAGAAAAGCCTCAACCAGCAAGGAGGTGGCAAGAATCTTGTTGCGCGGGCTGTAGAGCAAATTAGCCCGGGGCACATGGGTCGAGCACACCGGCTTGCACTTGCCGCAGCGCAGGCAGTCCTTGACCGAGCCCGCAATCGCGCCGATGTCTGACTGCTGCATGATCAGCGACTCATGGCCCATCAAACCGAAGCTCGGGGTGTAGGCATTGGTCAGGTCGGCCGGCAGGCTGTCGTCGCGCAGCAGCTTGCCCTTGTTGAAGCGGCCCTCAGGGTCAACCCGCTTCTTGTAGTCGGCAAAAGGCGCGAGCTCGGCGTCGCTGAGAAACTCCAGCTTGGTGATGCCGATGCCATGCTCGCCGGAGACCACGCCATCGAGCGAGCGGGCCAGCGCCATGATGCGTGCCACCGCCTCGTGTGCGGCGTGCAGCATTTCGTAGTCGTCGCTGTTGACCGGCAAATTGGTGTGCACATTGCCATCTCCGGCATGCATGTGCAGCGCCGCCCAGACCCGGCCCTTGAGCACCCGCTGGTGAATGCCCAGGCACTGCTGAAAGATGGGCGCAAAGGCCGCGCCGCCAAAAAGGTCCTGCAGTGGCGCGCGCAGCTGCGTCTTCCAGCTCGCCCGCAGGCTGTGGTCTTGCAGCTGTGCGAACAGCGGGCCGACCTCGGCCAGCCAATGCGCCCACTGGCCGCGCACCTGCCGCACCAGGGTCAGGGCCTGCGCGACCCGGTCTTCCAGCAGCTCGGCCGGTGCCAACTCGCCGGCATCGTCGGCCTGACCCAAGGGCAGGCTGCCGCGCTCAAAAAAGGCTTCAAGCTCGTCACACAGCTTGATCTTGTTTTTCAGCGACAGCTCGATGTTGATGCGCTCAATGCCATCGGTGTACTCGGCCATGCGCGGCAAAGGAATGACCACATCCTCGTTGATCTTGAAGGCATTGGTGTGGCGGCTGATGGCGGCGGTGCGCTTGCGGTCCAGCCAGAACTTCTTGCGCGCCTCGGCGCTGACCGCGACAAAGCCCTCGCCGCTGCGCGAGTTGGCAATGCGCACCACTTCCGATGTGGCCCGCGCCACCGCGTCGGCATCATCGCCGGCGATGTCGCCAATCAGCACCATCTTGGGCAGGCCGCCCCGCTTGGACTTGGTGGTGTAGCCCACCGCCTTGAGGTAACGGTCGTCCAGGTGCTCGAGCCCGGCCAGCAGCACCGGCGAGGCGCCCGGTGCGGCCGCCTCCTGCTCGCTGCGCTTTTGCAGCGCAAACATATAGTCCTTGATCTCGACAATGCTGGGCACCGCGTCCTTGGCATTGCCAAAAAACTCTAGACAGACGGTACGGGTGTGGACCGGCATGCGGTGCACCACCCAGCGCGCGCTGGTGATCAGCCCGTCGCAGCCCTCCTTCTGCACCCCCGGCAGCCCTGAGAGGAATTTGTCGGTCACGTCCTTGCCCAGGCCCGCCTTGCGAAAAGACGGCCCAGGTATATCGAGGCGATCGGTGCGGATCGGCGTCTTGCCGTCGGCCTCAAAGTAGCGCAGCTCGAAGCTGGCCATATCGGCGTCGTGAATCTTGCCCAGGTTGTGGCCGATGCGCACCACCTCCAGCCACTTCGCGTCCGGGGTGACCATGCGCCAGGAAGCGAGGTTGTCCAGGGCGGTACCCCAGAGCACCGCCTTTTTGCCGCCGGCATTCATGGCAATATTGCCGCCTATGCACGACGCCTCGGCCGAGGTGGGATCCACCGCAAACACAAAGCCAGCCCGCTCGGCCGCATCGGCCACACGCTGGGTAACCACGCCGGCCTCGGTCCAGATGGTGGGCACCGGCTGATCAAGACCGGGCAGCGCCACCGACTCCACCTCGGTCATGGCCTCGAGCTTTTCGGTGTTGATCACCGCCGACCTCCAGCTCAGCGGGATCGCGCCGCCGGTGTAGCCGGTGCCGCCGCCGCGCGGCACGATGGTCAGGCCCAGTTCAATACAGCCCTTGACCAGGCCGGCCATCTCGGTCTCGGTATCGGGGGTCAGCACCACGAAGGGGTACTCGACCCGCCAGTCGGTCGCGTCAGTGACATGCGAGACGCGCGAGAGGCCGTCGAACTTGATGTTGTCCTTAGCGGTGTACTTGCGCAGCTTGCGCTCGGTCTGCCGCCGCAGCTGGGCCACTTCCTCAAAACCCTGGGCAAAGCGGCTGACGGCAGCCCCCGCCAGTTCCAAAAGTTGACCGACGATGCGGTCACGGCCGGCATCCGCATCCGGGGTGCGCCGCTTCTGTACTTCGCCAAGGCGGTGCTCCAGCGCCTCGACCAGCAAACGCCGGCGGCCCGGGTTGTCGAGCAGGTCGTCTTGCAAATAAGGATTGCGCTGGACCACCCAGATGTCGCCCAGCACCTCATAGAGCATGCGGGCCGAGCGGCCAGTGCGGCGCTCATCGCGCAGCCGGTTGAGAAGCTCCCAGGCGGAAACACCGAGCACCCGCATCACCACCTCGCGGTCCGAAAACGAGGTGTAGTTGTACGGAATTTCGCGAATGCGGGCGCCCTCGCCGCCCTCGACCAGCCCCGCAGGGCCTTCCAGCGCTTGCAGAATATGGGGCGAGGTGGGGGCGTTCATCGGCAGATCCAGGGATAGGGCGCAGCAGTCAACCCGGCTGTCAGCACCGAGATTGGCAGGCAATTGGACATATTACCGCAGCACCCCCTGGCCCTGCCGCCCCTTGGGGCAGAGACCGGACATGGCTCAAGGCGATGGCCTCAACGCCGCCACAGCCCGAGCATGACAAACTGAGCCAGGGCCGAGGCGGTCAGCAAGGCACCGTAGGTATACATTTTGCCGGTGGCTCCCAGAAGCAGTCCGGCCAGCAGCACCAGAGTGTTGAGCCCAAAGCCCCATAAAAAACGAGTTGGCCAGCCGAGCACCCAGGGCTTAGCCCCCCGTAGGAAAGGCCAGCGCGGCGCAAGCACCGCCATCAGCCAGGCCAGCACAGCGGCCGGGGCTAGCCAGTTCAGAAGGTGGATGAAAAACAGGTAGAAAGTCATCAGGTGGGCGGCTGAGGCAGGCCAGACTCTAGCAGCCATAAGCACCGAGCCACTGCAAGGCCATGACGAAAGCGGCGTTGAAATCCCTGTCACCCCTTTAAAATGAAGGGTAAACCCTGAAGACTCAGAGCAAAATGTCAATTTAAATTGACACCCGGCGATGACACGATTGTCGACTACAACGGTAAATTTATAATTCCGCCATGCCAGTCTGGGCCCTTGGGCTGAACCATCACACGGCACCGCTCGACCTGCGCGGTCGTTTTGCCTTTGCCATCGACCAGGTGGCGCCGACCCTTCAGGGTCTGCGGGCGGCGTTTCAACGCCAGCCTGAAGCGACCTTGCTGTCCACCTGCAACCGCACAGAAATTTACTGTGCAGGGGAGCGGGCCGAGGTCGATCACACCCTGGACTGGCTGGCTCGCAGCGGCGGGGTGTCCCCGGAGTCGCTGCGCGACCATACCTACACCTTGCAGGACGGCGACGCCGCCCGCCACGCTTTCCGGGTAGCCAGCGGGCTGGACTCGATGGTGCTGGGCGAGCCGCAAATCCTGGGTCAGATGAAAGACGCGGTGCGGGCGGCCGACGAGGCCGGTGCCATGGGCACCACCTTGCACCAGCTGTTCCAGCGCTCGTTTGCGGTGGCTAAGGAAGTGCGCACCAGCACCGAGGTCGGTTCGCACAGCATCAGCATGGCTGCGGCGGCGGTGCGGCTGGCCAGTCAGATCTTTGAAGACCTGGGCGAGATCCGGGTGCTGTTTGTTGGTGCCGGCGAAATGATCGATCTGGCAGTGACCCACTTTGCCGCCAAAAAACCTAAGGCCATGGCCATTGCCAACCGCACGCTCGAGCGCGGCGAGCGGCTGGCCAGCCGTTTTGGCGCAGAGGTCATGCCCCTGTCAGAGCTGCCCCAGCGTCTGGGCGAATTTGACGCGGTCATCAGCTGCACCGCCAGCACCCTGCCCATCATCGGCCTGGGCGCGGTCGAGCGGGCCCTCAAGCAACGCCGGCGCCGGCCCATGTTCATGGTCGATCTGGCGGTGCCGCGCGACATCGAGCCCGAAGTCAAACAACTGCAGGACGTCTACCTCTACACCGTCGACGATTTGGCCCGGGTGGTACAGACCGGCAAGGACAGCCGGCAGGCGGCAGTGGCCGAGGCTGAGGTGATCATTGACGAAGGCGTGCAAAATTTCCTGCACTGGATGAAGCAGCGCGCCACCGTGCCCCTGATTCAGCAACTCAATGCCCAGGCCGACCAGTGGCGGGCGGTCGAACTGGCGCGGGCGCGCAAGCTGCTGGCCAAGGGCGAGTCGGTCGAGGCGGTGCTCGAGACCCTCTCGCGTGGGCTGACGCAAAAAATGTTGCACGGCGCCATGGCCGAGCTGCACGGCAGCCAGGCCGACCAGCTCGACAGCACCGCCCAGACCGTCAGCCGCATGTTCCTGCGCGGCCAGGCGCCACGCGACCCCAACGGGCTCTAGCGCCGCCCGCGTTGCCCCGGCCCTGGGCGCATCCTGCGGGCACCGCCTTGTGCAGGCCAGCTTCCCGGCTGCCCACCAGGCGCTGCGCCCTCCCCCGATCTGATTTTTCGACCCGGTTTGATGCCGTCCCCATGAAAGACTTTCTTCGCCAGACCCTAGAGCGCCAGTTGCTGCGCTTCGATGAGCTCGACGCGCTGCTGTCGGCCCCCGATGTGGTCAGCGACATGGACCGCTTTCGCAAGCTCACCCGCGAACATGCCGAAGTCAGCGCGCTCAGCGCCCAATACCGGCGCCTGCGCCAGCGCGAAGACGATCTGGCCCAGGCACAGGCCCTGCTGGCCGAGCCCGAGATGCGCGAGCTGGCTGAAGAAGAAGTCGCCGCGGCACAGGCCGATATCGCCCACCTGGACCAGGCGCTGCAGCTCATGCTGGTGCCCAAGGACCCAGACGACACCCGGCCGGCCTTCATAGAAATTCGCGCCGGCACCGGCGGCGACGAGTCGGCCTTGTTCGCCGGCGACTTGCTGCGCATGTACACCCGCTATGCGGAGGGCTGCGGCTGGCGCTGCGAGCTCATCAGCCAGTCGCCCTCCGAGCTCGGCGGCTACAAGGAGGTGGTGCTGCGTATCGAAGGCGCGCCCGATGCGCAAGGCGTGGGCGCCTTCGGCAAGCTGCGCTTTGAGTCAGGCGGACACCGGGTGCAAAGGGTGCCGGCCACCGAGGCCCAGGGCCGCATACACACCAGTGCCTGCACCGTGGCGGTGCTGGCCGAGCCCGATGAAGCCGTCGCGGTGCAAATCAACCCGGCCGAGTTGCGCATCGACACCTACCGCGCCTCGGGCGCGGGCGGCCAGCACATCAACAAAACCGATTCGGCCGTGCGCGTCACCCACCTGCCCACCGGCATCGTGGCCGAATGCCAGGACGACCGCAGCCAGCACCGCAACAAGGCCAAGGCCTTGCAGGTGCTGTCGGCCCGCATCCAGGAAAAAGAGCGCAGCGAACGGGCCGCCAAGGACGCCGCGCTGCGCAAGGGTCTGATCGGCAGCGGCGACCGCAGTGACCGCATCCGCACCTACAACTTTCCGCAGGGCCGGCTCACCGATCACCGCATCGGCCTGACGCTCTACAAGCTCGGTCTGATCATGGAGGGCCAGCTCGGCGAAGTGATCAGCGCGCTGCAAGTGGCCCGCGGTGCAGAGCAGTTGGCCGAACTCGAGGCCGCAGCGCCATGACGCTGGCCGAGGCGCTCGCCCTGGCCGAGCAGTCGGGCCTGACGCGCCTGGACGCGCAGTTGCTGCTGCTGCACGCACTGGCGCGGCCACACGAGAGGGCCTGGCTGATCGCCCACGACCGCGATGCGCTAGTGCCTGATGCGGCGACCCGCTTTACAGGCCTGTGCGAGCGCCGTCTGGCCGGTGAGCCTGTAGCCTATTTGTGCGGCGAAAAGGAATTTTTCGGCCTCAGGCTTCAGGTCGATGCCCGGGTGCTGGTGCCGCGCCCCGAAACAGAAACTTTGGTTGAGTGGGCACTGTCCCTGAAGCTGCCGCCTGCAGCCCGGGTGATGGACCTGGGTACTGGCAGTGGCGCCATCGCCCTGGCGCTCAAGCAGGCCAGACCCGGCTGGCAGATCACCGCGGTCGATGCCAGCCAAGCGGCTTTGCAGGTAGCGCAATCCAATGGCTTGGCCCTTGGGCTGGCCGTGGCCTGGCAAACTGGCGACTGGCTGGCGCAGGCCAGCGGGCCTTTTGACCTGATTGTCAGCAACCCGCCTTACATTGCCGAGGGCGACCCGCACCTGGCGGCCCTGCGCCATGAGCCGCGCATGGCCCTGAGCTCAGGCCCACAGGGGCTTGACGCCCTGCGCACGCTGATTGCCCAGGCCCCGGCGCGCTTGGCCGAAGGCGGCTGGCTGTTGCTCGAGCACGGCTATGACCAGGCTAAAGCGGTACGCTCATTGCTCCACGCGGCCCGCTTGAGCGAGCCGCAAAGCCGGCTGGATCTGGCCGGCATTGAGCGCTGCAGCGGCGCCCGGCTGAGCACGGCTCCCCCCGACCCGGCTGGGGGAATCGGACAGGGCTGATAATCACAACACTACGTTTTCGGAGGGCAGACCATGACCGACACCCATCAACGCATCGACCAGATCGTCAAATCCAGCGACGTCGTTCTCTTCATGAAAGGCACCGCACAATTCCCGATGTGCGGGTTTTCGGGCCGAGCCATCCAGATCCTCAAGGCCTGCGGCGTGAGCCGGCCCGAGACGGTCAATGTGCTCGAGGACGAGGGCATACGTCAGGGCATCAAGGAATACAGCAACTGGCCCACCATTCCGCAGCTCTATATAAAAGGTGAATTCGTCGGCGGCTCGGACATCATGATGGAGATGTACGAAAGCGGCGAACTGCAGCAGATCATCAAGGGCCAGGCCGGTTAAGCCAGGGCCTTGCCGCCAGGGCCGCGTGGCCAGCACCGCGCGGCCTTTTTCATGGTTGAGGCCCGGCGCGGGCTCAGTCGGTCATGCCGGTACAGGCACCAGCATTGGGCATGCCCTTGCACTCGCGCCTGAGGCGAGCGGTGCGCTCGGCACGCGTCTCACCCGAGCCAGGCGATGAAACCACCTTGGGCGGACGGCTCATTTTTTTCTGGGCGGGCTTTTCCGCATCGCTGCCCTGGCTCCCTGCCTCACGCTGAGCGCGACCGGGCTGGCCGGTACCGGCTTGAGCGCCCGCCCCTGTAGGGGCCGTCGGTAACTGCTGTGCTGCCAGCGGCAAGCTCAGCGCCAAGAACAAAACCTGCACGACGCCGCGCATGGTCTGCCTTATTGCAAAGGGCCAGGCTCTGCCCGATCCGGTGGGGCTTCGGCGGGCATGCGGAAACTCTCACTGGCCCAGGCACCGAAATCCATGGCCTTGCAGCGCGCTGAGCAAAAAGGGCGGCTCGGGTTATCGGGCCCATAAACGCTTTTACCGCCGCAAGCGGGGCAGACAACGGTGCGCACGGTGCCGGCTGGGTAGGTATCAGAGCTCATGAAGATAGGGGCCCGCAAGCCGGGCCGTCAGGAACAGAGCGTGATTTCCAATTGTGCATCGTCGGTAGACGGCTGCACCCGCTGACCGTCAAGTATGGTCATCAAGCGCACGGAAACAACAAGCCGATTGGCACTGATCTCGGGAAACAAGCCCTGCCTAGGGTCTATGCGCAGGCGCATCAACTGATAGGAGCGGCCCTGGGGCAGGCTCTGCTGAAAATGCCCACCGGTGGCCATCACCTTTTGCGGTGTGCCCGCATCGCGCAGCAGCTTGAGGAGCAGGCCCACCGATTCGGCCAGCGGCAAGAGTCCGGCAATCCAGCGCTGCAGGTCAGCACGGCGCTCTTCGACGCTGCGATGGCGCCAGGCATGGTAGACCGGCAGGTCAAATTCGCAGGTGCCGCCGGGTATGCCCACCCGGCTGCGCAAGCTCATCAGCCAATCAAGCTCGGTAAGCGCCTGCCCGGTCTTGCCCGGCTGCTCCTTGAGCGTGTTAAAGCATGCATCGAGCTGGGCGATCACCTGCTCGAGCGCCTGCTCCGATATCGATGGATTGCCCCGGTAGGCGAGCAGCAAGTGCTTTTGCTTCTCCAGGTCCTTGAGCACATCGGTCTTGAGATCGGCGCGAGCGCCCACCTCCATGATCTCGAACAAGGTGGTGATCGCAAAGTGGTGGTCGGTGGGGCTGCTGCGCCCGACCAGATCGCCAAGCCTGAAAAACAAATGCTGCAGCCGCAGATAGGTCCGAATGCGCTCGTTGAAGGGGTATTCGTAAACAATCACAGCAGCATCGGCTCAAGACGACAAGAGGTATGGGCGGCGATCATAGCCCGAAGTGTTGCCACACCTGTCGAACCTCGGCCTGCAGCGCCTCCAGGGTCAGGCCCTCATTGCACAGCACCACGTCGGCGGCGCTCAAACGGGCGGCGCGGCTGGCTTGCTGCGCCACAACCTTTTGCACCGCCTCGCGGGTCCAGCCACTGCGCGCCATCACCCGCTCGATCTGCGTCTGGACGCTGCAGTCGACCACCAGCACCGCATCGACCTGCGAGCGCCAGCGGTCCGACTCCACCAACAGAGGTAGGTCAAACACCACGCAAGGCGCGCCCGCCTGCGCCTCGGCCGCTCGCCGCGCCGTCTCCTGGCTGATCAGGGGATGGACGATGGCCTCGAGCCGCCGGCGCGCAGCCGGGTCGCTAAACGCTAGCTCGCGCATCGCGTCGCGGTCCATGGCTCCGTCAGGCTTGACATACGCGGGGCCGAATTCACGGGCGATGGCCGGCATGGCCAGGCCGCCAGAGAGCGTCAGCGAGCGGGCAATCGCGTCGGCATCGACCACCACCGCGCCCAGGCGCTCGAGCATGGCCGCCACCGTGCTCTTGCCGCTGCCGATGCCGCCGGTCAGCCCCAGCCGCCAGGCTCGAGCCGAGCCGGCTTGATTCACAGCCCCCACCATGCGCCCCCCCAATGCGGAAAAAACAAGAGTATCAGTCCGGCCAGGGCCAGATAGGGTCCGAAGGCCAGGGGCTCGCCCTGGGCCAGGCTGCCATGCAAGCGCCGTGCGATGCCAATGAGCGCGCCCGCCCCTGAAGACAGCAGCACCAAGGGCAACAAGGCCTGCCAGCCCAACCAGGCACCGAGCGCCGCCAGCAATTTGAAGTCGCCCTGGCCCATGCCCTGCTTGCCCGTCAACAGCCCAAAGCCCCGGTTGACCGACCACAGCAGCCCATAGCCGGCCACCGCGCCCCACAGCGCATCATTCAGGCTCAAGGCCGTCCAGCCCAGGGCCGCGCCGATCAGCCCGGCCCAAAGCAAGGGCTGCGTCAGGTCGTCGGGCAGCAGCTGCGTGTCCGCATCGATGCAAGCCAGTGCCAGCAGGCAGGCCGCGCAGCCGGCCCAGGCCAAGGCTGACGCACTCAGGCCCCAGCGCCAGGCGCAGGCGGCAAATAGCGCGGCGCAGACCAGTTCCACCACCGGGTCACGCCAGCCCATCGGCCGCGCGCACGCGCGGCAGCGCCCGCGCAGCAGCACATAGCCGAGCACCGGCATCAACTCCCACCACGACAGCACATGGCCGCAGGCCGGGCAGTGCGGGCGGGGGCGCAGCAGCTGATAAAGCGTGTGAGCGGGCGCGTGAGCGGGCGCGCCCAGCAAGCCTTGCGGCAAGGGCTCTGCCGGCCGATCCAGCTCAGTCTGCCCAGCCTGCTGGGCCTGCTGCGTCTGCTCCGTCTGCCATTGGGCCACGTCCTGCGCCCATTGCTGCTCCAGCACGCGCGGCAGACGGTGAATCACCAGGTTCAGAAAACCGCCTACACACAGACCCAGCAAGGCGGCCCCCAGCAACAGCGCGGCTTCGGCCATCAGACGATCTGCCCCATCTGGAAGACCGGCAGATACAGCGCCATCACCAGGCCGCCGACCAGCAAGCCCATGACCACGATGGTGGCCGGCTCGATCAGCCGGGTGAGCTGCTCCAGCCGCTCGGACAGCTCGCTCTCCTGAAACTCCGCTGCCTTTTCGAGCAATTGCTCCAGCGTGCCCGCCGCCTCGCCCACCGCGCACATCTGCTGCAGCAGCGGCGAGAACAGCGAGGACGGCGCCAGCGCCGCATGCAGACTGCTGCCGCGTAAAACCTCACCGCGCACTTGCTCAGTGGCCTGCGCATAGGCCAGGTAGCCACTGGCTCCACGCGCCGCCTGCAAGGCCTCGGCCAGTGGCAGACCGGCGCCCAGCAAGGTGGCCAGGGTGCGACTCCAGCGCACCTGAGCGGCCTGGCGCAGCATGGCGCCCCACAGCGGCAGCTCGAGCACCGCGGTGTCCAAGCGCCGCACCAGCTGAGGGCTGCGGGCCCAAGCCTGCCGCGCCGCCAGGCCCAAGGCCAGCAAAGCCAGCAGCAAGGCAGGCCCCCACTGCAGCAGCCAGCGGCTGCCTGCAATCACCCACTGGGTGGCCCAGGGCAGCTGGGCGCCAAAAGAGGCAAAGGTGTTTTCAAAGGCCGGCACCACCGTCACCATGATCAGGGTCAGCACCGCTGCAGCCACGGCCAGCACCACCGCCGGATAAAGCAGCGCAGCGCGCAACTGGCGCGCCAAAGCTTCAGTTTGCTCCAGATGCCGCGCCAGGCGCTCGAGCAGCTGCTCGAGCCGACCCGAGAGCTCGCCGGCCTCCACCAAAGCCAGATAACGCTCGCTAAAAATCGGTCGCTGCCTGCGCATGGCCGCTGCCAGGCTCAGGCCCTGCTCCAAGTCGGCGTGTAGCTGCGCGAGCAATTGCTGCACCGCCGGCTGAGCCTGACTGCGACTGAGCATCTGCAGGGCCTGCAACAGGGGCAGACCGGCGCCCAGCAGGACCGCCAGCTGCCGGGTGAGGTTGGCCAAATCGCGCCTGCTCAGCTTACCCAGCCGCCGCTGCGCCACCGCCTGCACAGTCAGCGGCCGCAAGCCCTGGCGGCGCAGCATGGCACACAGGGCGTTTTCGCCACTGGCACGGCTACGCCCCCGCTGCATACGGCCATCGGCGTCGCGGGCCGTCCAATCGAAGGTCTGCTCAGACTCGCGCGGCGGCCCGGACCGCGCCAAGGTGCGTTGATTCACGCTCTGCCCTCGGCACAGGGCCGGTCGCAGCAAGTGGAAAATACGGCAGGTGCGCTAGGCATAGGTGTGGGCCAGGACTTCTTCAACACTGGTCTGGCCCAGTTTAACTTTCGCCCAAGCGGCCTGCCGCAGGTCCAGCACGCCTTCGGCTGCGGCCTGGCGCGCCATCTCGACGGTGCCCGCTTCGCGCAGTATCAGCTCGGCCATGACGGCGCTGACCGGCATGATTTCAAACACGCCCACCCGCCCCAGATAGCCGCCATGGCACAGAGCGCAACCTTGCGCCTGGTAGACCGGCCAGTCGGCATCCAGCCACTGGGGCGGACAGTGTGCATCGCGCAAGAGCGCCTCGGGCCGCTCAACCGCCTGGCGGCAGTGGGTACACAGCCGGCGCAGCAGGCGCTGCGCGGTGATCAGCACCACACTGGCGGCGATGTTGTGCGCGGCCACACCCATCTGCCGCAAGCGCAGCAAGGTGCTCGGCGCGTCATTGGTGTGCAGGGTGGAAAACACCAGATGCCCGGTCTGAGCCGCCTTGAGCGCCATGTCGGCTGTCTCCAGGTCGCGGATCTCGCCGACCATGATCACATCTGGATCCTGGCGCAAAAAGGCGCGCAAGGCGGTCGCGAAGTCCAGCCCTGCCTTTTCATTGATGCTGACCTGGTTGATGCCCGGCAGCATGATTTCGACCGGGTCTTCGGCGGTACAAATATTGATGCCGGGGCGGTTGAGCCACTGCAGGCAGCTGTACATGGACAGCGTCTTGCCCGAGCCGGTCGGCCCGGTGACCAACACCATGCCATGGGGGCGGGCCAGGGCCTGCAGCAGCGTGGCTTGCTGGGCGCTGTCATAGCCCAGGGCGTCGAGCGCCAGCTGCGCCGGCGCGGCGTCGATCAGGCGCAGCACCAGCTTTTCGCCGTGCACGGTTGGCAAGCTGCTGACCCGAAAGTCGGCCGCGGCTGCACCCGGCAAACTCAAGCTCAGCCGGCCATCTTGCGGCAGCCGCTTTTCTGCAATGTCGAGCTTGGCCAAGACCTTGATGCGCGAGACCAGCCGGTCGCGTAGGGTCAACGGCGGCGCCAGACAAGGCTGCAATTGGCCGTCGATGCGGATGCGGACTCGGAAGCTGCCCTCGTAAGGCTCGAAGTGGAGGTCAGAAGCCCTGAGCTCATAGGCCAGCAGCAGCAACCGATCGAGCAGGCGCACCACCGAACCCTCGTCGGCAGCACCCGCCCTGAGCAAAGCCTGCAGCTCGCTGCGGGCGGCATCAAGGGCGGTGGAAGTGGCCATGCCTGATAATCACACCAGACACCCCAAAGAATACCTAGGTATTACACCGAGTCCTTGCCGGCTCCAGCCCTCCAAGCGCTCAGGCCTTGACCACCGGCCGCCCCGTCATGAAGGCCGTCTGAAGCGCCTCCACTTCGGGAAAACCAATGAAATCCTTGAATTCGTCCATCTGCGCCACCGCCTGGGGAAGCTTGGCCGTCTGGTGGTGTTGGGCCAGATGGGCGAAGTTCGCTTGCAAGGCTCTGTAGGCCGTCAACAGGCCTACCAGCGGGTGTACAGCCAAGCCGGCAACTTCTTGCACCTGCTGGGGGCTCAGGTCGGTCTCAAGCCAGCCCAACAGTTGCAGGGACAGCGGCCGCCCGCAGGCTTCGCGCAGGCGCTTGAGGCCCGCGAAATCCTTGAAGCAGCGGCTGATGGGCTGGATCAGATCTGCGCCGGCCTCGACATACATCTTGGCGCGGACGATCGCCTCTTCTTCGGTCAGGGCATCGGTGCGGGCAACGATGATGAGGTCAGGATCTTGCCGGGCATAGACCGCCGCACGGATCTTGGCCGCGCTTTCCTCGGGCGGCAGGATCTCGATGACGGAGGCCACACAAGGGCAGCGCTTGGGCACTTCCTGGTCTTCAAAAATGACCGCGCTCACACCCGCGCGCTCAAACTCGCGCACGGTGCGCATCACGTTGATGGCGTTGCCGTAGCCGGTATCGGTATCGGCGATGACAGGGATCTTCAGCGCTGCTGTGACGTTTTGCACCACCGACAGGTTCTCGGTCATGGTGTAGATCTCGACATCGGGCTCGCCCAGCAGCGAGGCCGACACCGCATAGCCCGAGGTCATGACCGCGGCAAAACCAGCACTCTCGGCCACTTTGGCCGACAAGGCGTCGTAGACGCCCGCGGTCCAAACGGTTTGACCGGCGCGCAGGGCTTTGGCAAAGGGGCTTCGATCAGGAACCATGCGTATCCTCACTCTGGGTGGCTTTCAAATATCCGATGATGCCACCGGCAGCAATCATGAGGCTGTCACTTTCGGACAGCGGCTCAAAAGGCAGGCTGGTGCCGCGGCTGTGATTGAGCACGCAGCCGGCTTGCCAATCAATTTCAAGTTCATCCCAGCGGCTGACCGCCTTCAAGATGCCAGGGCAAGCCACCTGCGGGAAACCCTGGGCCACTTCGCCACGCCAGTAGCCGGGCGAAAAACTCTCGGCTATCAGACCGCGTATGCCCAGGTGGCGCATGCCGATGAGCGGCGGGTAATGCGGGTGTCCGTAGCCAAAGTTGACGCCGCCCACCAGCACATCACCGATCTGCACCTTCTTGGCGAAATCTGGGTCCTGCTCCTTCATGGCCACCGCAGCGAGTTCGGCCGGATCCTTGAGCTTGATGTTCTTGACGCCGATGATCTGGTCCACATCGAAGTCACTGTCTTCGAAGATGTAGGCCACACGGCCGCGCACCTGGGGCATCTGCATGGGCTTACCTTAGATAGGGGCGCGGATCGGCGATCGCACCCTCAATGGCCGCAGCAGCGACAGCCGCGGCGTTGACGATGTAGATCTGCGAATCGGTGCTGCCCATGCGGCCAGACACATTCAGGGTACCGGTCGAGACCGCCTTTTGCCCCGCCGACATCACGCCAATACGGCCAAAGCAATAGTCGCAGGATGGCGATGAAACAAAAGCGCCGGCAGCTACCAGATCGGTGATCAAGCCCTCGGCCGCAGCCTGCCGCATGATCTCCTGGCTGGTGGGCACCACATGCAGCTGAAAGCCCTCGCGCACCGAACGCCCGCGCAGCACCTGCGCTGCAGCGCGCAGGTCTTCGATGCGGCCCGAGGCGCAGGAGCCCAAGTAACCCACCTGCACCTCGGTGCCGATGTAGTCCTTGAGGTCGCGGGTATGGGCTGGGCTGGGCGGCACCACCACCACCGGCTCAAGCGCAGAGACGTCGATCACATGCCTTTGGGCGTAAACCGCATCGGCATCGGACCACACCGGATCGAGCGCAATGCGCGAGCGCGAGCTGCTGTAGCCCAGCGTCAGCTCATCCGGGTTGATGATGGCGGTGACCGCACCGGTGAACATGGCCAGGCAAGTGATAGTCTGACGGCCATCTATGCTCATCTGATCGATCACCGAGCCGCCGAGCTCGAGCACCTGCGCCCGACAGCCGGCGGCGCCCAGCACGCGCACGATGTGGTGAAACACATCGCGAGCCATGACGCCCGGCTGCAACTGCCCGACCAGATCGACCCGGGTGGTGGCCGGCACCGCCAGGCGAATGTTCTCGTTGACGAAGGCTTCGACCAGGTGTCGACGCACGCCAATGGCGAGGGTGCCGAAAGTACCCAGTTGCGATATGTGTCCGTCGAAATGCACGACGAACGCACCCGGCGTGGCATAGCCGAGCTCGCTGGCCACCTGGTGGCCTATGCCCTTGCGCTCATAGACCGGCACCTGGTTGAGCCGCCCCCAGTCGCGGGTGTTTTGGTGCAGGTCTTCTTCCTGCGGGGTGATGGCCGGCACCATGTGGTCGATGAACAGGGCGTAGCGGCTGGGGTCGCGCACCCCGCTCATGCCGAACTCTTCCTTCATCTGCTTGAAGATGACGTCGGTGTAACCGGGAAAGTCATAGGAGACCACGAAGTCGGGGCGCACCCGCAGGTTGTCTCCCGGTCGCACCAGGGCCTGGCCGCTGGCGCGGGCGAGAATTTTTTCGGTAATGGTCGATCCCAAGATCGCTCCTCCTGTGTTCTGCGGGAATTCTCATCGACGCCTAGTTGACGATCTCTAGTATTTACCCCATGAGGGTCTCGAAGGTGCCTTCCTAGAATGCGCCCAAGGTCAGAGGCAGGCGCAAAGATATTTATAGATAAAGAGGGATGCTCAAACACACCGCACTTTCGCCCGAACTGGGCCTGGCCATCGAAGGACTCGATGTCTCCCAAGCGCTGCCCGACGAATTGATCGCTGAACTCAGGCGTCTGCTGCACACCCACGGCCTTTTGCTATTTCGCCATCAGCACCTGGACGATGGCCAGCAGGCCCGACTGGCGCGTTACTTTGGCCGCTTTTCCCGCCAAGGGCCGGTGCAAAAGACCAGCAGCGATATCACTTACGTATCCAACACCCGCACCGACGGCACCTTCGGCAAGGGCGAGCTGCTCTTCCATTCCGACCAGTGCTACTACCCCTATCCGATGAAGGCCATCATGCTCTACGGTGTGGAGGTGGCGCAGCGCGGCGGTCATACCCTGTTTACCCACACCGGCCGGGTGCTCGACAGGCTTAGGCCGGCCACTGTTGACTTGCTAAAAAGCAGTCAGGTCCGACACCAGTTTCACTATGGTGATGTGGACTACGGCCAGGGCGTCGATGCCAAAGTGGAAAAGATCACCGTCAGTCATGTGCATCCAGCCATCGTGCAGCACCCCTGGTCGGATCAACGCATTGTGATGATCAGCCAGGCCACCGCCGCCGATATCGTCGGTCTGGCGCAAGAGCGCAGCCGCGCCGTGATTGACGAAGTCAATCAGGCCCTGAGCGATCCCGCCTATGTGTACGAGCACCATTGGGCCGAGGGCGACTTGGTGATCTGGGACAACCTGCTGCTGCAGCATGCCAGGCCCGACTTTGACCCCAGCGAGCGCCGCACCTTGCGACGCTGCGCCCTGGCCCACGAGCTCGAGCCCACCGCCGCGCCATGACAGCGGCCAACACCAGCGTGGCGCGCATCGGGCCCTACACCATCACCCGCATTGAAGAAATGCTCACGCCGGGCTTTCGGCCCGAGTTTTTGTTTCCGGACTTCGACGCGCAGCTGCTGCAATCGCACCCGCAGCTCAAGGCCGAGGGCTTCTGGCACGCGGGCAGCGAGCGGCTGATGTCGAGCATGCATTCCTGGCTGCTGCAAAGCGATCGCCACACCATCTTGATCGACACCGGCTGCGGCAACCTCAAGGCCCGCGCCCTGCCCTTGTTCGAGCGCTTCCACCAATTGCAACATCCCTATCTGGAACGCCTGCGTGCAGCCGGGGTGGCGCCAGAAGATGTCACCCTGGTCATCAACACCCATTTGCATGTGGACCATGTGGGCTGGAACACCCGCCTTGAAGGTGGGCGATGGGTGCCGACCTTCCCACGCGCACGCTATATCTGGGGCGCGGCCGAATGGGCCCACTGGAGCGCGCAGGGGCAAGGCAGCGCCAAGCTGCCCGAAAACCTGCCGGTGATCGCCGACAGCGTGCAGCCGGTGGTTGACGCCGACTTGAGCGAGCTGGCCGACGACATCAGCACCGTGCTGCCCGGTCTGAGCCTGCAGAGCCTGCCCGGCCACACCGCCGGCCAGATGATGGTGGTGCTCGACGACGGACAGCAATGCGCGGTATTTCCCGGCGACGCCTTGCATCAACCCATGCAGGTCTACCAGCCCGACTGGAACAGCCGCTTTTGTGAAGACGCGCAGACCGCCCGCCAGAGCCGGCATCGCCTGCTCGAGTTTTGCGCCGAACGCCAGGCCCTGCTCTTCCCAGCCCACTTCGGCGCGCCGCATGCTGGATACATTCGCCGCAAGGCAGCGGCTTACAGCTTCGAGCCTGTGCAATAGGCGCATCCATTTTTTTCACCCGCAACCTCAACCCGATAGGAGACAAAACCATGATTACAAGCAAACGACACTGGGTCAAAACCCTGCTGTGCGCCACGCTGGCGCTGGGCACGGCTGGTGCCTGGGCCCAGGCCAAGCCACCGGTGCGCATTGCCGCCATCAACCCGCTGTCGGGCGCGGGCGCTTTTGACGGCCAGCTCGCCCTGGAAGGCATGCAGGCCATGGTGGCCATCATCAACGCCAATGGCGGCGTGCTGGGCGGGCGGCAGCTACAGCTGGTGACCTATGACGACAAGGGATCGCCCGAAGAAGGCGTGTCGGCCGCCAAGCGCGCCATCGAGCAGGACAAGGTCGATCTGATCGTCGGCGGCTGGTTCAGCGCGGTGGCACTGGGCCAAAAAGAGGTCACCCGCGACAAGATCATCCACATGGTCACCTCGGCGCAGCATCCCAAGGTCACCGAAGAAGGGCATAACCTGCTGTTCAGGCTCAACGCCACCTCGACCATGATGTCGGACCGCTATGGCCGCTTCATCTGCGAGAACATCAAGCCCAAGTCGGTGGCCTTCATCACCATCAATGACGACTACGGCCGCCTGGAGGTCGACAACTACAGAAAGCTGCTCAGCGCCTGCAACATTGAGGTCAAGGGTAACGAGTTCTACAACCGTACTGACACCGACTTCAGCACCGCGCTGACCAAGCTGCGCAGCCAGAATCCGGAAGCCATCTACGTCTCGGCGATCAACACCTCGCAAGGCGCCACCATCTACCGCCAGCTGCGTCAGAGCGGCCACCGTGGCACCATCATTGCGTCGGCCGGCAATATGAACCCCAAGCTGGTTGAGCTCTCGGGCCCGGCGCTCGAAGGCGTCTACTCGATCTCGCTGTTCTCGCCCGAGAGCCAGCGCCCGATGTCGCGTCGCTGGATCGAGCAATACGGCAAGATGTTCAAGAACGAGCCGTCCTTCATCGGTTCGCTCGGCGCGCAAGCCGTGGAAGTGCTGGCCGGCGCGATTGAAAAAGCCGGCGACCCGCGCGCCTACGACAAGATCTCCGCGGCCATCCGTGGCCAGAGGTGGAACACTCTGCTGGGCGATGTGAACTTCAGCGACAAGGGCCAGGCCATGCAAAGCATCTATCTGGTGCAGGTCAAGGACAAGAAGATCATCGCCGTCAACAACTGATACTCCCCACACGGGCGCGTCATCGGGGCGCGCCCTTTGAGGCTTCTGCATGGTTTTTCTTCAACAAGTGATCAACGGGCTGGCCAATGGCATGGGCTATGTGCTCATTGCCATGGGCCTGACCCTGGTCTTCGGCGTGCTGCGCATCGTCAACTTTGCCCATGGCGAGTTCTACATGCTAGGCGCCTACGCCACCTATTACTGCCTCAAGGTCCTGGGCCTGGGCTACGTCCCCTCGCTGCTGCTGGCCACCGTGCTGGTGGCGGCAGCGGGCATCGCGGCCAACCGGTTCTTCTTTGAACCGCTGAAAAAAGAACATGAGTTCACCATCTTGCTGTCCAGCCTGGGACTGGCGCTGCTGATGACCAATCTGGCCGAAGCCGTCTTCGGCGCCGATCCGAAATACATGGACACCCCCTATTCCGACGAGATGATTCACCTGGGCGAGATCACCGTCACGCAGCAGCGGGTGGGTGTGATCATCGTGGCCAGCGTGCTGATTGCCGCGGTCTACTGGTTCATCCGCTACACCCGCATGGGCAAGATGATGCAGGCCACCGCGCAAGAGCCCGCCGGCGCGGCGCTGACCGGCATCAACACCCGCTTTGTGCATGCCTACACCTTTGCCCTGGCCTGCGCCCTGGCGGCTCTGGCCGGCGCCCTGGTCGGGCCGACCGCCATGCTCTTTCCCACCGTCGGCGATTGGGCAGTGCTCAAAGGCTTCATTGTGGTGGTCATGGGCGGCCTGGGCAGCGTCACCGGCGCACTGTTTGGCGGCCTGATCCTGGGCGTGGCCGAATCGCTGGGCGGTGGCTATATCTCCATGGGCTTCAAGGACGCCATTGGCTACGCGATCATCATCGTGGTCCTGCTCTGGCGGCCCAACGGCCTGTTCAACCCGCCCCCCATGCGCAAATGACAAGCCAACCCTCTCGCAACTGGGCCTGGGGCCTGGCCCTGCTGGGCGCGCTGCTGGCGCCACTGGTGGTCGGCAATGATTTCATCTTGCACATGATGACCCTGTGGGCCATCTACAGCCTGCTGGCGCTGAGCCTGAACATCATCATCGGCTACCTGGGCGAGCTCAGCTTCGGCCACGCCGCCTTCTTTGGCATCGGTGCCTACACCTCGGCCCTGCTGGTGATGAACCTGGGTCTGCCGGTCTGGTGGGGGCCGGTATTGGCCGGCGTGGTGGCTGGACTGTTCGGGCTGGTGATTGGCTTTGTGGCGCTGCGCATCGTCGGCCCGCAGTTTGCCATCCTCACCCTGGGCTTTGGCGCCATCTTGCAGACCATCACCAACTACTGGGTCGACGTCACCCGCGGCCCCATGGGCATCTCGCAGATTCCGGCCTTTCGCATCGACAGCCTGGGCCTGGATTTCGCCCTGGCCCAGAACATGTATTTCCTGGCGCTGGGATTTCTGGTGCTGGGCATCTATGCCTGCCGCGCCCTGGAGAAAAGCCGCACCGGCCGGGCTTATGTGGCGGTACGCGAAAACCCAGAACTGGCCCAGTCCATAGGCATCGATACCTTCCGCACCAAGTGGATGGCCTTTACTGTGGCCACCGCCATGGCCGGCGTGGGCGGCTCGCTCTATGGCCACTACCTGCGCGTCATCACCCCTGAACTGATGTCGCTGACCTATATGTCGGCGCTGGTGATCATGGTCATCGTCGGCGGCAAGGGCACCACCCTGGGTCCGATCGTGGGCGCCCTGGTCTACATCGTCTTGCTGGAATGGCTGCGCGCGGTCGGCTCCTGGCGCATGGTGGTGTTTGCCGCCCTGCTGATTGGCTGTGTGCTGTTCCTGCCCGGCGGGCTGGTCAGCCTGTGGCAGCGCCTGCTGCAGCGCAGGGGGCGCTCATGAGCGAGAACATCAACTTGCTGCAGGTCCAAGGCCTGAGCCGGCGCTTTGGCGGACTGGTGGCGGTACAGGACGTGGGTTTTTCAGTGGCCGCCGGCGAGGTGGTCGGCCTGATCGGCCCCAACGGCGCGGGCAAGACCACCGTCTTCAATATGGTGGCCGGCCTGATGCCGCCCAGCGAAGGCCGCATCGTCTTTGAAGGGAACGACTGCACGCCACTGGCCAGCCACGAGATGGCCAAGCTGGGCGTGGCCCGCACCTTCCAGATCACCAGCCTGTTCCCTCACTTAAGCGTGCTCGACAACATCCGCACCGGCCGCTATGTGCGCCAGCAGCAGGGCTGGCTCGGCGCCTTTTTGCGCCGGTCAGCCTGGCGCCAAGAGGAGGCGCAGGTGCAGGCCATGGCCCTGGAAATCCTCGACTTTGTTGGCCTAGCCCACCGCAGCGAGATGCTGGCCCACGCCCTGCCCTATGGCGAGCAGCGCAAGCTGGAAATCGCCATTGCGCTGGCCAGCGGGCCGCGCCTGCTGCTGCTCGACGAACCGGCAGCGGGCATGAACCCGGACGAAGGCGCCAAGCTGGTGCAAATGATCCAGCGCATCCGCGAGCGCGGCATCACTGTATTGCTGGTCGAGCATCACATGAAAGTGGTGATGGGCGTGTGCGACCGGGTGATCGTGCTCGACAGCGGCCGCAAGATCGCAGAAGGCCGGCCCGCCGAGGTGGTCGACAACCCCGAGGTGATCCGGGTCTACCTGGGCAGGGAGAAGGTGAATGCTTGAACTGCAGGATCTGAGCGTGGCCTACGGCCACCGCGTCGCGCTGCAAGGCATCAGCCTGACGGTGGGCGCCGGTGAGATCGTCACCCTGGTCGGCGGCAACGGCGCCGGCAAGTCCACCACGCTCAAGACGATTTCAGGCCTGCTGCGCCCGCGCAGCGGTCAGATTGTTTTTGAGGGTCAGCGCATCGACGCTCTGGCGCCCCACCAGATTCTGGCGCTGGGCCTGGCCCATGTACCCGAAGGCCGGCTGCTGTTCAAGGACATGAGCGTGTGGGAACACCTGGAATTGGGCGCGCTGCGCGCGCCCGAGCAGGGAGCCCCCTTTGAGCAGACGCTGGAGTGGGTGCTGGGCTTGTTCCCCATCCTCAAGGAAAGGCGCGATCAAAAAGCCGGCACGCTCTCGGGCGGTCAGCAGCAGATGCTGGCCATTGCCCGCGGCCTGATGTCGCGGCCGCGCCTGCTCATGCTCGACGAGCCTTCGCTCGGGCTGGCACCCATCGTGGTCGATACCCTGGCCGACATCATCGTGCAGCTCAACGCCGGCGGCATGGCGGTCCTGCTGGTCGAGCAGCGGGTGGATCTGGCGCTGCGCATCTCGCAGCGGGCCTATGTGCTCGAGACTGGCCGCATCGTGATGCAGGGTGCGAGCCAAGAGGTCATGCAGGACCCCGCCATCAAGTCAGCCTATCTCGGCCTGTAGGAAGCCACACCATGAGCATACAAGCACCGAAAGGCCGCTTCGAGGGCTATCTGCAGCGCGAGGTTCCAGCCGAAGACAGCCTGCTGACCCATACCGGGCCGGGCACGCCCATGGGCGAGGCGATGCGGCGCCACTGGCAGCCGGTGTGCCTGTCGTCTCAGTTGCAGGACCTGCCAGTCAAGGTGCGCATCCTCGGCCAAGAGCTGGTGGCACTGCGCACCAAAGCCGGCCAGAGTGCCTTGCTGCACCTGCACTGCTGCCACCGCGGCGCCTCACTGGAGTTTGGCCGCATCACCGATTGCGGCATCGTCTGCTGCTACCACGGCTGGCACTACGGCATCGACGGCCAGCTCTTGAACGCGCCGGCCGAGCCGCCCGACAGTCCACTGCTGCGCAAGGTCAGGCAGGGCGCCTACCCGACGATCGAGCGGCACGGTCTGGTCTTTGCCTACCTGGGGCATCCCGAGCAGATGCCCGCCTTCCCCGACTACGACACTTTCAATCTGCCCGATGTTCAATACCGGCCTTATGCCCTGTCGCACGACTGCAACTGGCTGCAGGTGCATGAGAACCTGATGGATCCCCTGCATGCGGTCTTCCTGCACAGCCGCATGGGCGAGATCCAGCTGACCGAAGCCTGGGGCGAGATGCCGGCCACCGATTGGTTTGAACACGGCGACCGGGTTTGCTACCTGACCTCGCGGCGCATCGGCCAGAACGTCTGGATACGCTTTAATGAAGTGGGCTTTCCCAACTTCGGCCAGGTTGCCGGTTTCTGGGAAGACGGCCAGCAAGAGAAGTACTTCGAGCGCGTCGGTGCCACCCGCTGGACCGTGCCTATCGACGACACCCATTGCTGGATCTTCGGTCTGCGCCATTTCAGCGATGCGCTGGAGGTCAAGGGGATAGGCAAGCCGGATCAGGTGGGGCTAGAGCAGATCGACATCTATGGCCAGACCCGACACCGCAGCTACGAAGAGATGCAGCGCAACACCGGCGACTGGGAGGCCGAGGTCTCGCAGCGCCCGATCGCGGTCCACGCCCTGGAGCACCGAGGCAGTTCGGACCGGGGGGTGATGCTGCTGCGCCGCCACCTGGCCCGCGGCATCGAGCAGGCGCTGGCGAGCCCAGCGGCGGTCGAGCAGCAGGTACCGACCTGGACCTGCAATGTGGTGCTGCGTCAACCCGCTGCACCAGGTGCGGACGACAGCCAGTTACTGCTCGGCCTGGCGCATCAGATCAAGGACGTGGTGCTGCAAGCCGACAAGCTGCCCCCTTTGCAGCGGCGCGAGCAAATTGAGCGCGGCTTGCGCAATTTGAGCGTAGCCTCGGTGGCCGCATAGGAGCTATCGGCGGCACGCGAGCCTTATTCGGTGAGTTGGTGAACGCCGAACGCGCTGGCCTGGGCACCTTGGTCAAGGCGGCGCGCATGAAGGACGGCTGTGGCCTGGCCATCCCGCTTCAGCCCGCCAGCACCGCGGCAAGGCGGTGACACGCAGGGCCTGTCCCCCCAAACCGTGCTCGGCAGTGGAATGGTTGTAGCATGACGCACTGCTCCCCCCATACACGCGCTCATGCATTGCCTAGTCGGCCCGGAGAAATTCGATGCTCTACAAACTGCTGCACAGGTTTGGACTTCTAACCGTGCTCTTGATGAGCAGCCTGGCCATGGCCGTTGAAGAGCCCCGCTACGAAGTCATCAGCGCTCAAGGCGACTTTGAGCTCAGGCGCTATCCGGCGCTGCTGGTCGCCCAGACGGTGGTCGAGGGAGATATGGACCAGGCCTCCCGCAAGGGCTTTCAACTGCTGGCCGACTTCATCTTCGGCAACAACCAGGCCAGCGAGGGCGCGGGCTCAGCCAAGATCGCGATGACTGCACCGGTCACCATGGAGCCCCAGTCGGCCAAGATCGCCATGACAGCACCGGTCACCCTGCAAGCGCAGGCCGGGCTGCCCGAGACGGGGCCATGGCGGGTGCACTTTGTCATGCCCAGCAAATACACCCTGGCCAGCATTCCCAAGCCGCGCAACCCCGCGGTGCAACTGCGCGAACTGCCGCCCCAGTGGTTTGTGGCTCACAAATTTTCCGGATTCACCACCGAATCACGGGTGGCGGCCAAAACGCAGGAGGCCGCGCAATGGGCCCGGCAGCAGACCCTGACGGCGACCAGCGCCCCCCAACTGGCGCGTTACGACCCGCCCTGGACCCCGCCCATGTTTCGCCGCAACGAGATCCTGATCGAAGTATCGGCGCCGACGAAATCTCCCTGAAATGCCACCTTCCCAAGGCCTGCCCATCTTGTTCACTCACCCCCTGCCCGGTAAAGCCAGCCGCCATGGTGATCAGCAGGCGACGGCGGCCGAGGTCGACATATGCTTGTCCGACCCGGCCGCCCTGCGTGTCGCAGGAGCGCTTGAGTACCACCCAGCGGGGAGGCAAAGGCGGACATGCCAGAACATGAGCTGAAGTTCTACATCCCTGGAGCATCGCTCTACAAGCTCGAACTGGCCTTACGCCGCGGCAGGGTCGAGCAAACCGAGCTCAGGGCGCAGTATTTCGACACCGCCTCGCGGGAGTTGGCGAGCCAAAAAATTGCGCTACGCTTGCGGCTTGAAGGCCAGCACTGGGTACAGACCCTCAAAATGCCGGGCGAAGGACTGCTCTCCAGGCTAGAGTTCAACCATCCGCGCAGTGGGCCCGAACTTGACCTGCGCCTGTACAAGGGCACGCCTGCCGCGCGGGTGTTGGAGCGCCTGGCCCAGCCCTTGACCATCCGCTACGAAACGCAGGTGATGCGCACACTCAGGCTGCTGCGTGTGCCTGGCGCCCTGCTGGAAATCGCACTCGATCGGGGCTTTATTCAGGCAAGCTCCCTACAGCTACCTGTTCAGGAGCTTGAAATCGAACTCAAGCGTGGCAGCTCGAGCGCACTCCTAGCTTGCGCGAAAAAGTGGCAGCGAGCCCATCCATTGATTTTGGATCTGCGCAGCAAATCCGAACGCGGCGATCAGTTGGCAACGCTTGCGCTTCGCCTTGATGAACTGCAGAGCCAGAACGAGACCGTGCCGACTGGCTTGCCAGAACAGGCGGTGGCTGCATTTTGGAAGCCGCAGCTTTCTCAGCCCATCACGCTCAGGCCGGCCATGACAGCCCGGGATGCCATGGCTGCGGTCATGAGCGAGTGCGTGGAACAAATCAGCAGGAATGCGGCACTGCTGGCCGGTGTGGATGCCACAGAGTCCTTTGAGCGCGAGACCAGTGAATATGTGCACCAACTCAGGGTGGGCATTAGGCGGCTGCGCTCTGCTTGCGCCCTGTTCAAAGGATTCTGCGAACTGCCCACCCCGCAGTCCACACAGTTCATCAAACACCTCTTCGGACAGCTCGGCAGCCGCCGCGATGATGACGTGCTTTTGCAATCCTTGTGGCCGAGGCTGCAAGCGGCCGGTCAACCCCCGCTGAGACTCACAGTTGCTACCCAAGCAGACCACCCCGAGCGACTCGTTCGCAGCCCGACCTTTCAGGCCTGGCAGTTAGATATGTTGGCCTTCCTTGACCAAGCCGGACGGACATCGGCGCTAGCCCCGCCCTTGTCTGACCTCCATGCACCCAGCCTCAAAAAACTGTTGCGGCTCAGGCTACAGCGTTGGCACCGCCAAGTCCTCAGCCAGGGGCTGCACTTTGAGACGCTCTCCATGGAGGACAGGCATGCCTTGCGCAAGCGCCTCAAGCGGCTACGCTACGCCCTGCAATTCGCCAATGCCTTGCTGCCGAGGGGAAAAATCAAGCCTTACCTCAAGCAACTGGCCTGCCTGCAAGATCTCTTGGGTCAGATGAATGACCTGGTGGTGGCCCATCAATTTTTTGAGACCCTGAGCCAGTCGCAGCCTAGCGCTTGGTTCGCTTGCGGCTGGATCAAATCTGAGCTGGGGTACCTGGACGCAAAAATCATCGCCGCTTTCAAACGATGGGCCAAGACAGATCAGTACTGGCAATAAATCGGCACGGGCCGCAGGCAAGGGCGGCCCGTGCGCAAGCCGGCCTCATCTTTGAGGCCAGTCGATCAGGCCGAATCAATCAGCGTCGGTGACCCCTGACGAGTCGCTCGAGTCGTCGAGGTCCTGGCTTTCCATCGCCGCCACTTCAGCATATTGAATGGCGTGGAGTTGGTGGCGATAAGCCAAATGGGCATGCCGCACCACAGCCTCATCATCTCCCTCATCGTCGGCTTGAGCGGCCGCCAGGTGATGCTTGGCTGCAGCAGCGAAATGATGGGCCGCAATGCGGTGATAGTCACCAACGGTTTCGAAATCATCTTCAGAAACATCTTCTGCCGCGGGAATGTTATGGTCCGTCATGAATCTAGTCCTGTTTAGATCACGGCTGATTGCCGCACCTCAACCATGCTTGTGGCGCATGAATCCTGTGTGACGCATGCTTGAGCGGCCGCAGATCCTGCGGCTGAATCTCGCGCCCTGCCCTCCCCAGCCCGAGTAGCACAATGCAAACCTTGCCACATCAGCGTTGAGGCAAGTGGAAGGTCAGTGGCGTCAGGTATGAGGCACCCTGCGAACAGCCACAGGAAGCGCCCTTGAATGAGAAAACCCAGCAAGCCGAGGAGACTTGCTGGGCTTGAACGGCGGCCCAAAATGAATCAATGGTCGGGGTGAGAGGATTCGAACCTCCGGCCTCTACGTCCCGAACGTAGCGCTCTACCAGGCTAAATTAACACTAAAGGTGTATTTTTTCATGCTGGGCAGCGTGTAAAAAAGTGCCCCTAGAGTGCTGCCCAGGTTACGGACCCTGCTGACAGCGTACCACCCTCCTAACAAGTCCAGTCAACTGCTTGAACAATAACGGTAGCGCTGCCTCACGTTCTCTGTCGCAGCAAACAATCCTTTGTATGTTCCAGAGCACAGAACGATTGACCTGCCCCCTTCCGGCGTACCAATCAAAAGGAAGGAAGTCCAAGTTGAAGGTTAATCGATTTCTTTGCTTGTGGCAGACCGAGCAGCATCGCCAGCGCGCTGGCGATGCTGCTC
>JAIXOM010000002.1 GCA_027486755.1 Comamonadaceae bacterium
AGCTCTTGCTCAAGGCGCCGAGTTTCAAAGACGAGGGCGCGATTCGGGCCTTCAAGGCGCGTTTTGCCGCGCACGGCATTGACGAATCTCGCCTGGTGTTTCGCGGCCCAGTGGGCCTGACCGACATGATGGCCGAGTACGCCGACGTGGACATTGCCCTGGACCCGGTGCCCTACAACGGCGGCACCACCACGCTGCAAGCCATGTGGATGGGCGTGCCAGTGGTGGTCAAGGCGGGCAGCAACTTTGTCTCCCGCATGGGCGCAAGCTTCATGACGGCGGCCGGCCTACCCGAGTGGGTGGCCGCTGACGACGATGCCTATGTGGCGATTGCCCAGCGCATGGCCGCTGACCGGGTGGCCTTGCTGCAGCTCAAGCAAGGCCTGAGGCGGCGCCTGCAAGCTGCGCCGGCTTGGGACGTAGAGGCTTACACGCGGGACTTTGAGCGCGCTTTGCGAGCCATGTGGGAAGACCACTGCGCGAGGGCTTGAGGCCCTGAGCTGTGGGAGCTGGCCTGGCAGCGATTGTTCGCCTGCGGTGATGGACGTTGGCCGGCACAAATCGCCGACAATCATGAGCAACATCTCAGCTGTTTTTGCAGCCATTCAACGACAGCTTAAGGTGCTTGTTCATGAGCGCGTTGATGTGGCCTCATTCAATATCGACTTTGGAGCATTTCCCATGAAACCATCGATAGCCCTTGAAACTCACCGCGCAACGATTCGCAGCGTGGTGCTGCGGCACCGCGCCTGCAATGCCCGAGTTTTCGGCTCGGTGCTTGATGGCAACGACCAAGAAGGCAGCGATCTGGACATCTTGATTGACCCGACCCCCGAGACAACCATGTTTGACATGGGTGCGATCCGGCATGAACTGTTGCAACTGCTGGGTGTGCATGTGGATGTGCTGATTCCAAACGCTTTGCCTGATTCTTTCCGGGCCAAGGTCATTGCGGAGGCTCGTCCGGTATGACAACTGTTGACGGTGTAGGCGGTGCTTTGATCAACCCGCTGAAAACGGTCTTGAACGTGGGCTGCGGCCCAAAGGGTAGGCTGCACGGGTTTGCCGGATTTGACCAAGGCTGGACCGAGCTGCGCCTGGATATTGACCCGGCGGTGCAGCCCGATGTGTTGGGCACCATGACCGACATGTCGGCGGTGGCCACGGGATCGGTGGATGCGGTGGTGTCTAGCCACAACATTGAGCACCTGTACCCGCACGAGGTGCCGCTGGCCTTGGCCGAGTTTGTGCGGGTGCTCAAGCCCGATGGGCGTGTGCTGATCACTTGCCCCGATTTGCAGTCGGTCTGCGCGCGCGTGGCCCAGGGTGAGCTGGCCTCGCCTTTGTACGTGTCAGACGCCGGCCCGATCTCGGCGCTGGACATGATGTACGGCCACCGCGGCGCCATGGCCGCAGGCAATTTGTTCATGGCGCACCGCTGCGGCTTTACCCTGCAGGTGCTGGCCGATACCCTGCAAGCCTGCGGCTTTCCCCGCACCGCTGGCATCGCCCGCCCCGCAGCGTTTGACCTGTGGGTGGTGGCCAGCAAAGCGGCGCTGAGTGATGCGGAGATACGGGCGCTGGCGGTGTTGCATTTGCCACGCAAGGGCTGAGGCATTGCAAGGTTTCCGTGGCTTCTTTTTGTGTTGATTGAGATACAATGCATCTCAATTGAACAGGAGGCCATCATGGCAGCAACGACAACCATGGTTCATGTCCGCGTGGACGAACAAATCAAAGCGCAGGCCACTGAAACTTTGGCCGCCATGGGTTTGACAGTGTCTGATGCGGTTCGCGTGTTTTTGACGCGCGTCGTGACGGATCAGGCCTTCCCTTTCGAGCTCAAGGCCCCCAACGCGCAAAGCATCAAAGCAATGGCCGAAGCGCAAGACATCATTGCCAGCCGTCAGGCGCGTTTTGAATCAGCGGATGCGTTGATCAATGACCTCGAAAAAAACAGCAGCAAGTAAGCGCGCTGGCCTTCCCCGTTCGAGCGATTACACCAAGACTTTTCTAAAAGATTGGCAACGCTTATCGCACTCAGGTCGGTATGACATGCACCGCCTGAAAGAGGCGATGGTATTGCTTATATCCAATGAAGGCCCGCTGCCGACAGAGTGGTTGGACCATGCGCTAACGGGCGATTGGATAGGGCACCGAGAGTGCCACATTGGGGGAGATTTTTTGCTGATCTACAAACTCCAAGAAGAAACGCGCCATGGACTCGTGGTGTTTGTTCGCAGTGGTACGCATTCGGAGCTTTTTCGCTGACACCTCATTGGCTCAGCCGCCTTTGCAGCCGATAAACGACGGCTCAATGTGAATGCTCAGGAGCGCGTTGTGATGGCCTGATGCACGAAGGCTTTGCACAGACTCAAGGAGCGCTTCATGGACATCCGAACAATTCACAACAAAAAAGAATACAAGGTCGCGTGGCCGACATCTTGAACACAACGTGCCCCTTGACGCTGGAGATGATTCGCCGCTTGGTCGCGCAACTTGATTTTCCTGCCGATGTGCTGGTGAAGCCCTATCGTCTGCGCGAAGAGCTGTTGGCGGCTTGAAAGATAAGCATTTTTTGTAAAGCACCGATATGACGGCCGAGTACGCCGATGTGGACACTGCAGCTTAAGCAAGGCCTGAGGTCGCGCCTGCAGTCGCGCCCGGCCTGGAACATCGATCCATACACCCGAGATTTCGAGGCCGCCTTGCGCGGCATGTGGGTGGCGTTGTGCGAGGGTCAGGCCGAGGGCGAGGAGCTAGGCCCTAACCCCAGATGAGGCCCAGGCTCATCTGCACGAACAAGCCTTCGAGGACCACGGCTTCTTCCTGGCCACTTGCACAGCGGAGTTGTCGTCGCCGATCACCGCCACTTTTCTGGACAGTCCTGCGTAGGGACTCCCCACCGGCTCGGTTTGGCAACTGGGCTTAGCGGCTGAAAATTCTTTACCTTTACCTGCTGTCCCCCGCCCATATCATGGCTGGTCTGGGCCGCTTGAGCTTTCTCTGGGCGGCTGACCTGGGTGATCTCTTTCATGGCTGGGGCCTGTCGCAGATGAATGTACACATGCTGTCCCCCTTGGACGCGGTGCAGTACCGCCACGTCATGCTCCATGCCTACGGGCATGCGGCCGATGCCATCTGCTTGCCACTGAGTGAGTCAGGATGACTTTGACAAAATCGTATCCCAAAGTCTACAATTTCTATGCGACTGATTTACACGACCCCATTGTTCGAGGAGTGGTTCGCTTCTCTGCGTGACAAGCAGGCCGCGCGCCGAATCCAAGTCCGTATTGATCGCGCTGAGGATGGAAATTTTGGCGATCACAAGTCCGCAGGGAATGGAGTTTGGGAAATGAGAATTCATCATGGACCAGGCTATCGGGTGTATTTCATGGAGCGAGGCTTGGAGCTTGTCATCCTGCTGGCTGGCGGTGACAAGGCCAGCCAGGGCAGGGACATTCAAATGGCGCAGGCCTTAGCGCGTCAACTCAAGGAGTAAACGGTGGCAGTTCTCAAGCTGAAGAAATGGGACAGTGCGCAGTACCTCAAGACTGAAGAGGACATGGCGCTTTACCTGGATGCCTGCTTGCAGGAGGCTGGCGATGACGCGGCCTTCATCGCCAAGGCGCTGGGCCACATTGCCCGAGCCAAGGG
>JAIXOM010000003.1 GCA_027486755.1 Comamonadaceae bacterium
AATGCAGCTTGACCTCCCTCTTCCTCGTTGGGAGGGGGTGGCAATGCAGCTTGACCTCCCTCTTCCTCGTTGGGAGGGGGTAGCAAGGCGGCTTGTGCACCCTCCCCCTCTGGGGGAGGGCTGGGGTGGGGGCTGCGGCCTCGCAGCACCCACTGCGCATAGGCCTTGGCCCGGCTGTAAAACCCTTCCGCATTGAGAAACAGGGCCTCGGGCGGCAGTGCGGGGCGGTCGGGCGCGCCTTGTACCAGGCGGTATCGCTCCCGGGTGTCTTGCCAAAAGCGTTCGAAGGCCGGCTCCAGGTCGCCATGCAACACCAGGCTCGCTTCCTGGGCGCCCAGGTAGTCAAAGACCGTGGCTGTCTCCTCAAAGAACAGCGGCAGGTAGTACTCGATGCCGGCTGTGGCCACGCCGTTGCCTATGTCTTTATAGATGCGGCTTTTGGTCGGATCGCCTTCGAGCAGCTCGCGCCAGCGGCTGCGAAAGCGGGCCCGCGCGGCGTCGTCCATTGGAAACTCTCGGCCAGGCAAAAGCCTGACCTCGGGCACCGGGTAGAGGCTGCGCTGGCTGTCGGGGTCAAAGGTGCGGATGGAGTCGACCTCGTCGTCGAACAGGTCGACCCGGTAGGGCACCAGCGAGCCCATGGGGAACAGGTCGATCAGCCCGCCGCGCACCGCGTATTCGCCGGGGCTGACCACCTGCGTCACATGGTTGTAGCCGGCCAGCGTTAACTGGGCCTTGAGTTTGGCCTCGTCGAGCTTTTGCTTGACCTTGAATTCAAAGGTATAGCCGGCCAGAAAGGAGGGCGGTGCGAGCCGGTACAGCGCGGTGGTGCTGGGGACGATGACCACATCGGCGCCATGCTCTGCGTCGCGTTGGTTGATGCGCCAGAGCGTGGCCAGGCGCTCGCTGATCAGGTCCTGGTGCGGCGAAAAGCTGTCGTAGGGCAGGGTTTCCCAATCGGGGAACAGCGCGCAGCGCAGCGCCGGCTGGAAAAACGGCAACTCTTGCAGCAGCCGCTGGGCGCTGGCGGCGTCGGCGGTGACGATGGCGGTCAGCCTGCCGGCCTGCTTTTCACGCAAGGCCAGGCCGGCGAGCAGCAAGGCGTCGCTGGAGGCTACGGTGGGCGGCAGGATGTGGCGTTTGCCGGGAATCAGCAGAGGAAGGTCCATGAGTCGGGGGCGGCAGGGGCGCTACAAAGACGGACACCCCAAACCGGATGGAGTGGGGTGGAGCCGCTGATTTTAGAATCCCTCTAGATGTCTGCCCCCCTCTCAACACCGAACGCCTTGCCCGCGGCGCGCTTTTTTGTGCTGATTCCCTCTGCCGGGGTGGGTGCGCGGGCGCTGCAGCCTGGCGCGCCGGCCCTGCCCAAGCAATACCAGCTACTGTGTGGCCAGCCCTTACTGCTGCACACGGTGCAGGCCTTCGAGGCCTTGGGCGATCTGATCAGCGGCCTGGCCTTGGTGGTGGCGCCGACCGATACCTTTATCGATGGCCTGCTACGGGGCCGTGATCTGCAGGTTCTGCGCTGCGGCGGCGCCAGTCGGGCCGACTCGGTGCGCCAGGGCCTGCAGGCCTGGCGTCAGCAGCCTGGCGGCCCTGGCCCTGACGATTGGGTGCTGGTGCACGATGCGGCACGCTGCCTGATCGAGCCCGAACAGGTGCGCAGCCTGATCGAGCGCTGCCGGGGCGATGCGGTCGGCGGCCTGTTGGCCTTGCCCCTGCCCGATACCCTCAAGGGCGAGCGCGACGGCCGGGTGGAGCAGACCCTGGAGCGCGCCGGCAAGTGGCTGGCGCAGACGCCGCAGATGTTTCGCTTGGGCGCGCTCGAGCAGGCCCTGCACCTGGCCCAGGCTCAGGGCCTGACGGTGACGGACGAGGCCAGCGCCATGGAGGCCCAGGGCCTGGCGCCTTTGCTGGTCACTGGCAGCGCGCAGAATTTCAAGGTCACCTATCCGCAAGACTTCAGACTGGCGCAGGCCGTGCTGAGTTCACGTCAAACACCCCCACAGGACGCAAACGCATGAGCTCCAGCACCGCTCCCCGCCTGCCCTTTCGCATCGGTCAGGGCTGGGACAGCCATGTGCTGGCCGAAGGCCGGCCGCTGATTCTGGGTGGGGTACAGATCCCCTGGCACAAGGGGCTGCTGGGCCACTCCGATGCCGATGCCTTGCTGCATGCCATCACCGACGCGATATTGGGTGGGGCGGGGCTGGGCGACATCGGCCGGCATTTCCCCGACACCGATCCCAGCTTTGCCGGTGCCGATTCGATGCGCCTGCTGGTCGAGGCGGCGGCCCGGGTGCGTGCGCAGGGCTGGCAGATCGGCAACATCGACGCCACCATCGTGGCCCAGGCGCCCCGCCTGGGCCCGTACATCCCGGCCATGTGTGCTGGTATCGCAGCGGCCCTGGGCCTGGCGAGCGAGCAGGTCAATGTCAAGGCCAAGACGGCTGAGAAACTAGGGCCGGTGGGCGAGGGCAAAAGCATGGAGGCTCAGGCTGTGGCCTTGCTGCTGCCGCTCTGAGCCGCTTGGGAGTTCAACCGCGGCGCAGCCGCACGCTGGCGCACAGGCCGCCGCGCTCGAGCAGGCTCAGCGAAAAGCCGCCGCCCATGCGCAGCACGCTGCTTTCGACGATCGCCAAGCCCAGGCCGCTGCCACCTGCATCAGCCTTCTCGCCGCGAAAGTAAGGCCGCGTCAGCTGCGTCAACTGCTCCTGCGGTACACCGGCGCCATGGTCGCTCACCGTCAGCTGCACCCAGGCCTGGCTGGCGCTGGCTTGCAGGTCGATGTGGCTGATGCCGTCACTGCTGCGGCCATGGCGGCGGGCGTTTTCCAGCAGATTGGACAGCACCCGCATCAGCTCGACCGGATCGGCCAGCACCTGCAAATCGGCCTCGATCTGCATGGTGATCTGCGTCTGCGGATCGTCGGCCAGAGCAAAGCAGGCCTGCTGCGCCAGAGGCAATAGCAGCAGCGCCTTTAGCGCCTCGGTCTGCGGGCTGCTGTGGGCCAGGAATTTGTCGATGATGGCGTCCATCTGTTCGACATCGGCCACCATATGCGCCCGAGCCCTTGCGTCGGGCACACTCATCTCAGCCTCCAGCCGCAGCCTTGCCAGGGGTGTCCGCAGGTCGTGTGAGATGCCGGCCAGCAGCAAGGCGCGTTCATGCTCGAGCTTGGCCAGCTGCTCGCCCATTTGGTTGAAGGCGATGTTGACCTGACGGATCTCGGTGGTGCGGGCCAGCTCGTCGAGCTGCAGGCCGCCCGGTGCATGCTCGCGCAGGCGGGTGCTGGCCTTGGCCAGCTCACGCAGTGGCCGATTGATGACCCGGGCTATCACCGCTGAGCCCAGCAGGCAGAGCAGGGCGGCCGTCAGCAACCACAGCAGCCAGGTGCCGGCCTGCGTGGGCGCAAGGCGGGCCTCGTCGATGCGCAGCCAGTAGGCATCCTCTTCAATGTCAAAGCCTATCCACAGGCCTGTCTGCCCGTTGACCGATGCGGCCAGCACAGTCGATGGACCAATTTGCCGGCGCAATTGCTCATGGATGCTCTCCTGCAGCCAGCCCGCTCGCCGGGGTACATAACGGTCGCTGCTGCGCCTGGGGCTGATGTTCAGACCCTCCTGCTCGCCCAAGGCCTTGATCAGAAGCACCCGCCCGATGGCATCGCTGGTGCGAAGGCTGGCGCGGCTGAGGTTGACCAGTGAGGCCAATTGTTGAGCGCTTTGTACTGCCCGTGGCTCGATCTCCAGGCTGATAAAGGCTTGCAGCCAGGCTGCCATGCATACCAGCAGCAGGGCGCTCAGCAGCGCAAAGGTGCGCCAGAACAAGCTGGTGCTGCGTGGCACCGCCGAGCGCCATCGGCGCTTCAGGCCGGGTTGTTGCCGGCCTTTAGCTGCTGCCATCGGGCACGAAGACATAGCCCACGCCCCAGACGGTTTGAATGTAGCGGGGCGCGCTGACGTCGGACTCGATGAGTTTGCGCAGGCGTGAGATCTGCACGTCCAGACTGCGGTCGAAAGGCTCGAACTCGCGGCCGCGCGCCAGTTGCGCCAGGCGCTCGCGTGACAGCGGCTGGCGCGGATGTCGCACCAGGGTCTTGAGCATGGCAAATTCGCCGGTGGTCAGGGGCAGGTCTTGCCCGTTTTTTTGGAGGCTGCGCAGACCGAGGTCGAAGGAGAAGGACCCGAAGCGCACCACCTCTTGCTCGCTCGACGGTGCTCCCGGCACCTCGGCGACCGGCCGGCGGCGCAGCACCGCGTGGATGCGCGCCAGCAACTCGCGCGGGTTGAAGGGCTTGGCCAGGTAGTCGTCGGCGCCAACCTCCAGGCCGACGATGCGGTCTACATCCTCGCCCTTGGCGGTCAGCATGATGATGGGCGTCTTGTCCTTGGATGCCCGCAGACGCCGGCAGACCGACAGCCCGTCCTCGCCGGGCATCATCAGGTCCAGCACGATGAGATCGACTGCGTCGCGCAGCAAGATTCGGTTGAGCGCCTTGCCGTCTTCGGCCAAGGCCACCTCAAAGCCCTCCTGACTCAGGTAGCGGCGCAGCAGGTCGCGGATGCGCGCATCATCGTCGAGGACCAGAATTTTTTGGGCGCGGGTCGAGGGCTGGGGCATGGGGGGACGATGAGCCGGTAAGAGGGTAGGATGCGCGGGCGGTGTGTGCGTACGCGGGCGACACCCCGGCAGGTGTCGCCCGCGCACGCAGGTTCAGCCATCAATAGCGGTACTTCAGACCCACTGAGGCCACATTCATGCGGTCCCGTCCACTGACAAAGTGAACCGTCGAGCGGTCATATTGCAGTACCCCGGCCCACTGGCGGTTGATGCTGATGTCCATTCCAAGCCCATAGGTTTCGCCGTAGCCTGAGTCGCGCAAACCGCCGGTCTCGCTGCGGCTGTACATGAGGCCGAGCTTGCCGAACAGCGAAAAGGTATCGTTGAGCGGCAGACGGCCGACGCCACTGAGGTAAAAGCCGTAGGCCTCGGCGTTGGTGCCCCGGCCAAAATCGGTGCCGCCCAGCTCCAGCCCCAGGTTCGGGTTCCACATGCCGCCCACGTACAGACTGTAGGCGTCGCCATGGCCCTGGCTGAAGTCGCTGCGCCCGCCGTTGAGTCCGACGTAGCCTGTGTAGGCCGAAGGCCACCAGTCGGAGCTCGCTTGCGAGCTGCCACTGCCCGCCGTCTGGGCTTGTGCCCCGCTGCCCAGCAGCAGCGCGCAGGCACTGAGCAGGGCGCCAGATGTTTTTACGAGAGATGAATTCACGGTAACTCCTGTCTTTGGTGAAATCTGAATCGGCCCACTCAAGCAAAGCGCTCTGCTCAAGCGGGGACGAATTCATTCTCGGTTGGGGGGCGGTGTGATCCCGTCGGTACCGGCTGCGGCTGTGTGTAGGACAAGGCCTCGTGCTGAGCTCGCATAAGCGCACCGATGAGCCGCTCGCAGACGCGTCCGGGCGGGCACAATGCAGCCTATGTCCGAGCTCGTACGACACCTGCCCGGCACCAGCGCCCTGGTGCTCGATTCGCCGCACAGCGGCACCGTCTATCCGGGCGATTTCGGCCATGCCTGCGATCTGCAGGTCCTGCGGCGCGCCGAAGACACCCATGTCGACAAGCTCTATGCCTTTGCGCCTAGCCTAGGCGCGCACTGGATCGAAGCCTTGTTTCCGCGCAGTTATCTGGACGCAAACCGGGCGCTGGCCGAAATCGACGAGGCCCTGATGGATGGCCCCTGGCCGGGCGAGCGGCCCGGCACCGAGGGGGAGCGCGCCAAGGTGCGCCTGGGCAAGGGCTTGATCTGGCGTCAGACCGACGATGGCCTGCCGCTGTATCAGCGCCTGCTGGGCGTGGACGAGGTGCGCTCGCGCATCGAGCGCTGCTGGCAGCCTTACCACGCGGCGGTGGCGCAGGCCCTGGATGCGGCCCACCTGGCCCATGGCTACAGCCTTCATATCAACTGCCACTCCATGCCGGCGGTCGCCGCCAGCCACGCCACCGACTTTCCGGGCTTGGCTCATCCGGACTTTGTGGTGGGCAACCGCGACCACAGCACCAGCAGCGCTGCCATGGCCCAATGGCTGTGCGAGCAGTTGCGCGCCATGGGCTATGAGGTCTGGCTCAACCATCCCTACAAGGGGGTCGAATTGGTGCGCCGCTACGGCCAGCCGCAGGCGCACAGGCATAGCCTGCAGCTGGAGATCAACCGAGGTCTGTACATGGACGAACAAAGCCTGGACATCCATCCTGGCTTTGCGCGCCTGCAGGCTGATTTGCGGCAACTGGTCGAGCGTCTGCTGGCGCTCGATCCGCGCCAACTGTGAGCGACGGATGGACCGCGTAGACGCTGTGGTGATCGGCGCTGGCGTGGTCGGCCTGGCGGTGGCGCGGGCCATCGCGCTGGCGCCGCGCTTTCGGGGCGCCCAGGTGCTGGTGCTTGAAGCGGCAGACGCGATTGGCACTGGCACCAGCTCGCGCAACAGCGAGGTCATACACGCAGGCATCTACTACCCGCAGGGCTCGCTCAAGGCCCGCTTGTGCGTGCAAGGCCGCCAGATGCTGTACGCCTACTGCGCCGAGCGTGGCGTGGCGCACAGGCGCTGCGGCAAACTGATCGTGGCCACCGACGACGCGCAGGCCGCGCAACTGGAGGCCATCGCACATAAGGCGGCGGCCAATGGTGTGGACGACCTGCAGTGGCTCAGCGCCGAGCAGGCCACAGCCCTGGAGCCGGCCCTGCGCTGCACCGCCGCCTTGCTCTCGCCTTCGACCGGCATCGTTGACAGCCATGGCCTGATGCTGGCGCTGCAGGGCGACTTTGAAAACGCCGGCGGCATCGTGGCCCTGCACGGGGCCTTGGCCGGGGCCGAGTGCACTGGCGCTGGCATGGTGCTGCACATGGCCGACGGCAGCCGCCTGCTCGCGCCGGTGGTGGTCAACGCAGCCGGCCTGCACGCGCCCGATCTGGCGCGCCGCTTTGAAGGCATGCCCACCGGCCTGCTACCGCATGCCCACTATGCCAAAGGCAACTACTTCACCCTGGCCGGAAGAGCGCCGTTTTCTCGCCTGATCTACCCGGTGCCCGAAGCGGCAGGTTTGGGCGTACACCTGACGCTGGACTTGGGCGGCCAGGCCAAATTCGGCCCCGATGTGCAGTGGGTGGACAGCGCCGATGACCTGCAGGTCGACCCTCGGCGCGGCGATGCCTTTTACGCCGAAGTGCGCCGCTACTGGCCGGGCCTGCCCGACGGCGCGCTACAGCCCGGCTACGCCGGCATACGCCCCAAGATCAGCGGCCCGAAAGAAGCCGCCGCCGACTTCATGATCTGCGGCCCGGCCGCGCACGGCGTGGCCGGCCTGGTACACCTGCTGGGCATTGAGTCTCCGGGTCTGACCAGCAGCCTGGCGATAGCTGATGAGGTGCTGGCCAAGCTACAGGCCTGAGCGCAGTACCGACCGCACACTCGCTTAGATAAGGTACGTCAGGACAAATCGGCCGGTTTGGCGACAAGGCTCAGACGGGGCGGCTCAAACTCGATGTCTGCGATGTCAGGCATGGCTGGGCTGGTGTATTTGTGGCGGCCAGTCCAAGCCCCAGTCACTGCTTAGCTTTAGCCCAGCCCCAGCGCCTGGTACACCCGCAGCGCCGCCCAGGCGTCGTTGGCGGCGTAAATCAGTTGGGCCGATGTCAGTTGGCGGGCGGCCCAGTTGGAGGTGGCGGCTTTTTTGGATTTGATGAAGCGCCTTTGATACATCACCGCCACCGCCCCCTTGACGCCCATGTCCTTGCGCCAGCCTTGCTGGTGAAACACATGATTGAGATCAACGATGCCTTGCGGCTCTATGCCCAGCTTGGCCACGATGCGTTTGCGGTCGTCGCCCAGGCCAAAACCCACTTTCAGGATGTTCGCGGCGCCCAGTAAGCGGGCGACACTGGGCTGGCAACCGGGCTCGCTGAGCGAAAAAATATAGGCGGTGCTGGTGGTGGCCAGTTGCAGGATGTGCGGGCCGTCGGAGGCCTCATGGCGCACAAAGGTGGGTTTGGATTCGGTGTCAAAGCCCAGCACGGCTTGCCCCTGCAGCTCTTGCCAGGCCAGCTCGGCCTGTTCGGCGCTGGCCACCCAGCGGATTTGTTCGAGCCCGAGCCGCTCGAAGGGCTCCATCGCATCGATGGCTTCGCGCTCGGGGACGCTGTGCTTTTCGCGCACGGTGATCAGCGCCGGCCGAACTGTTGCAGGGCGTGCGCGGCCTCGCGCACCAGCTCGGGCCCGCGGTAGATCAGTCCGGTGTAGAACTGCACCACGTCAGCCCCAGCTTGCAGCTTGGCCTTGGCGTCCTCGCCGCTGAAGATGCCGCCCACCCCGATGATGGGAAAAGTCGGTCCGAGCGCGGCGCGCAGCTGCGCGATCACCCGGTTGCTGACCTCGCGCACCGGCGCGCCCGACAGGCCGCCGGCCTCGTTCGCATGCGGCAGTCCTTGCACCGCCTCGCGGCTAAGCAGGGTATTGGTGGCAATCACCCCGTCCATGCCGTGGCGCAGCAAGCTGGCGGCAATCACCTCCACCTGGCTGGCGTCCAGATCGGGCGCGATCTTGACGAACAGCGGCACCCGGCGGCCCTGCGCCTGGGCCAGCTCCTCGCGGCGCCTTGCCACAGCGCCCAGCAACCGGTCCAGCCCTTCGTCGCTTTGCAGCGAGCGCAGGTTCTTAGTATTGGGGCTTGAGATATTGACGGTCACATAGTCGGCATGGGGGTAGACACCCTCCAGACAGGCCAGGTAGTCGTCCTCGGCCCGCTCGATAGGCGTGGCAGCGTTTTTGCCAATGTTCAGACCCAGTACCAACTTTTGCCGGCCCTGCGGCGTTTGCCGGATGCGCGCTTGCTGGATGTTGGCAACAAAGGCCTGCAGCCCTTCATTGTTAAAGCCCAGCCGGTTGATCAGCGCCTGCGCCTCGGGCAGCCGAAAGATGCGCGGACGCGGATTGCCAGCCTGCGGCAAGGGGGTAACGGTGCCCACTTCAATAAAGCCAAAGCCTAGCGCGGCCAGGCCGTCGATGCAGTGCGCGTTTTTGTCCAGCCCAGCGGCCAGCCCTACCTTGTTGGGAAAGCGCAAGCCGGCCAGCACAATCGGGTCGTCCACCTGCTCGCTGCAATAGGCCCATTGCAGCGGCGTGCCCTGGCTTTTGGCCAGCATTTTCATCATCAGTTCATGGGCATCTTCCGGGTCCATTCGAAAGAGCATGGGGCGGGCCAGAGCGTAGGGCAGCAGGGGCATTGGATAATCGTTTTCAGGCTCGGGCAGCGGGCCTCGTTCGGCAATTGTCGCAAACCCCAACAAGCTCTTCCCATGACCCAAGATGAACTCAAGACCCTGGTCGGCCAGGCCGCTCTCAGCCAGGTGAGCCCTGGCACCATCGTGGGGGTGGGCACAGGCTCGACGGTCAATAAATTCATCGACGCGCTGGCCACCATGAAGGATCGCATCGCCGGCGCGGTGTCCAGCTCGCAAGCGTCCACCGTGCGTCTGCAGGCACTCGGTATCCCGGTGCTGGACTGCAATGAGGTGGACGAGTTGGCGGTCTACGTGGACGGCGCTGATGAAATCGACCACAAGGGCTTCATGATCAAGGGCGGCGGCGCAGCGCTCACCCGCGAGAAGATCGTGGCCGCGCAGTCGCGCCGTTTTGTCTGCATTGCCGACGAGAGCAAGCTGGTGCAGGCGCTGGGCGCCTTCCCGCTGCCGGTGGAGATCATTCCCATGGCCAGGGCCAGACTCATACGCCAATTCGCCGCCCTGGGCGCCCAGGCCAGCGTGCGCCTGAAGGACGGCCAGCCCTTGGTGACCGATAACGGTCAGCACATCCTGGATGTACGCGGCCTTCAGATCACCGACCCGGTGAATTTTGAGCTCGAGGTCAGCCAGTGGCCTGGCGTGGTGACGGTGGGAGTTTTTGCCTTGCAAAAAGCCCAGGTTTGTCTGTTGGGGACGGCGCAGGGGGTCAGGACGCTGACGTTTTGACGGCTGTTCAAGGAGTGCTGTACCGGCGCCCTCGGGGGCTCAGGGGCCGGGCCTCATACTGCGGGGGTACACAGAAATCGGCCCGGCCCCTGAGCCCCCGAGGGCGCTGGATGCCTTGGCTGGATTCCAAAGAGGTAACTCAGTGGAGCCTTGTCGCAGCCCATGTCGCAGCGCTCGGCGAGCCAGGGGTATGCCCGGCCGGCGATTTCTGTGTACTCGCAGCATGAGCCGGCCGGGCATACCCCTGGCTCGCGGGCAATAGCCGGCCAAAGCACAGCGGCCCAAACCGGCGTTCATCGCGCAGCGGCCTACACCTAGCAGCGGCCCCAAGCGGCCGAAAACCTAAACCCCAAACCCGATGAAGCTCACCGGGCTAGCGCCGAAAAACCGGCTTAGGCCATGCCCTGATGCCGCAGCAAGGCATCGATGCTGGGCTCGCGGCCGCGGAAGGCCTTGAAGCTGGCCATGGCTGGTCGGCTGCCGCCGACTTCCAGGATATGCTGCCGGTACAGCCGGCCGATGTCCGTGCTCAGCGGGGCGCCGCCCGAACCGGCGGCCTCCTCGAAGGCTGCATAGGCGTCGGCCGACAGCACCTCGGCCCATTTGTAGCTGTAATAACCGGCCGCGTAACCCCCCGAAAAAATATGGCTGAAGGTGTGCGGCGTGCGGCTGTAGGCCGGCGGCTCGATCACCGCCACCTCCTTGCGCACTTGGGTCAGCAAATCCATCAGATCAGCCTGTGGGTCGTGTTCGGTATGCAGCAGCATGTCGAACAGGGCAAATTCCACCTGCCGCAGCGTCTGCAGTCCGCTCTGGAAATTCTTGGCCGCCAGCATTTTGTCGAACAACTCGCGGGGCAGGGGCTGGCCGGTATCCACATGGGCGGTCATGTGGCGCAACACATCCCACTCCCAGCAAAAATTTTCCATGAACTGACTGGGCAATTCCACCGCGTCCCATTCCACCCCGCTGATACCCGAGACGTCACGTTCATTGACCTGGGTCAGCAGATGGTGCAGGCCGTGACCGCATTCGTGGAACAAGGTGGTCACGTCGTCATGGGTCAGCAGGGCCGGCCTGCCCTCCACGCCCTGGGCAAAGTTGCACACCAGATGGGCCACTGGGGTTTGCAAGCTGGCGGTATCGGGCCGCAGCCAGCGGGCGCGCACATCGTCCATCCAGGCGCCGCCGCGCTTGCCGGTGCGGGCTGGCTGGTCCAGGTAGAACTGGCCGACCAACTGGCCGGCGCGCTCGATGCGGAAAAACTCTACGCCCTCGGTCCAGACTGGGGCTTTGTCGGGCACGATGGCGACTTCGAACAGGGTCTCGACGATCTTGAACAGGCCGCCCAGCACCTTGGGGGCGGTGAAGTACTGCTTGACCTCCTGTTCGCTAAAGGCGTAGCGCGCCTCCTTGAGCTTTTCACTCACATAGGGCAGGTCCCAGGCGCGCAGCTCGGTCAGGTCCAGGTGCTCGCGGGCGTAGCTGCGCAGGTCGGCCACGTCCTGCAAGGCGTAGGGGCGGGCTCTGGCGGCCAGGTCGCGCAGGAAACTGATGACCTGATGTGGCGACTCGGCCATCTTGGGCACCACCGAGACCTCGCCGAAGTTGCTGTAGCCCAGCAGCTTGGATTCTTCCTGTCGCAGGGCCAGGATTTCACCCATCAGGGCGCTGTTATCGAACTGGCGCTGCTCGGCCGGCGCCTGCTCGCTGGCGCGGGTGGTGTAGGCCTTGTAGAGCTTTTCGCGCAGTGCGCTGCTGTGCGCAAACTGCATGACCGGCAGGTAGCAGGGCATCTTGAGCGTGAGCTTGTGCCCATCCTTGCCTTCGGCCTGGGCTTGCGCGCGGGTGGCGGCCACCACATCGGGGGGCACGCCCAGCAGTTCTTCGGCGCTGGCGTAGTAGGCGAAGGCCTCGGTCGCATCGAGCGCGTTCTCGCTGAATTTTTGGCTCAGCTCGGCCTGCCGTTCCTGGATCTGGGCAAAGCGTACCTTGTCCTGGCCTTGCAGCTCAGCGCCCGAGAGCACAAAGTTGCGCAGTGCATGGCTGTGCGCCTGGCGCTGCTCCGCATCGAGCCGGCTCACGTCAATGGCCTTGTAGCGGGCGTACAAGCGCTCGTCGGCGCCCAGGCGGGTCCAGAAGTCGGTCACCCGCGGTAGGTCCGCGTTGTAGGCCGCGCGCAGCTCGGGGGTGTCGGCCACGCTGTTGAGGTGGCTGACCGCCCCCCAGGCGCGGCTGAGCCGCTCGGTGGCTACGTCCAGCACTTTTGAAATCGACTGCCAGTCGGCAGGGAAATCGTCTTGGGTGACCTGCTCCAGCGCGTCTTGCGCCCGCGCCAGCAAATGGTCGAGCGCTGGCGCCACATCGCTGGGTTCGATGCGGTCAAACAGGGGCAGTCCTGAAAAATCAAGAAGAGGGTTGCTCATGGCCTATCCGAATCCAAAGAGAAGGTGTCGACTGCGCTGGTGCTAGCTTGAGGGGACGCTTAGCGCACCGGCCCTTTTTTGACGCTGCGCTGGGTGGGTTTTTTGGCCCGTTTGATCTTGCCGCCAGGGGTCAGGCGCTGGTTGCCCATCACCTTGAGGATCTTGACCTCCGGGCGCTGGCCGGGCCGGGTTTGTTTGAGGATCTTGACCTCGCGTGGGCCGGGCTTGCGGTCTTCGTCGGCTTTTTTCTCTTTCGGTGGCAGCGGCCGCCACAGCACCAGCAGCTTGCCGATGTGCTGTATGGGCGCTGCCGACAGTTCATCGGCCAGGCGGCCGAGCATCTCGTCGCGGGCATGGCGATCGTCGACAAAGACGCGGATCTTGATCAGGCCGTGCGAGCGCAGCGCGCCATCGGCTTCCTTCATCACAGCCGGGGTCAGGCCGTCTGAACCGATCATCACGACCGGATCCAAGTGATGGGCGGCGGAGCGATGCTCCTTGCGCTGGGCAGGGGTCAATTCAATCTGGGGCATGCCTCGGATTATCGGCCCTGGGGCCTGGAGCATGCCGGGCGACGACAATAGCGATATGAAAGTGCGTACCCAAAGCAAGAAGGTGGACAAGGCCTGGCTCAACCGCCACGTCAACGACACCTATGTCAAGCTGGCCCAAAAGGAGGGCTACCGGGCACGCGCGGCCTACAAGCTCAAGGAGATCGACGAGGCCCTGGGCCTGGTGCGCCCTGGTGATCAGGTGGTCGATCTGGGCAGCACCCCCGGCGCCTGGAGCCAGTACCTGCGCCGGCGCCTGTCGCCTGGCGGCGCGGCCACCGGCGCCTTGCACGGGCGCATCGTTGCGCTCGATCTGCTGCCCATGGAGCCCGTCGAGGGCGTGCACTTCATTCAGGGCGACTTCCGCGAGCAGGCCGTGCTCGAGCAACTCGAGCAGGCGCTGCTGGCTGCGGGGGGGGACTCCAAGCTCGACCTGGTGGTGTCGGACATGGCGCCTAATTTGTCGGGCATCGACAGCGCCGATGCGGCCCGCATGGCCCATCTGGTGGAGCTGGCTGTCGATTTTGCGGTACGCCATCTCAAGCCCGGCGGCTCGCTGGTGGCCAAGGTTTTTCATGGCGCCAGCTACGATGAGTCAGCCCGTCTGTTTCAGCAGCACTTCAAGCTGGTCAAGAAGATCAAACCCAAGGCATCTCGGCCGCAATCGGCCGAAAACTTTTTGGTCGGCCTGGGCCTGAAGGTTCAGGCTTGAGCCTGGGGTGCGAGGTCGGTGCCCGCGCCGGTATCGCCCCGGGCCAATGACGGATTTCGGGTTTGAGGCTTCGGCCCCATCAGGCCGCTTTGGCTCGAGCCGCGGCTGACTGCGTGTGAGGGGTATGCCCGGCCGGCCCCTGCGCCCTCGAGGGCGCCGTCACCGATCCGCTTGCGCTTTACCGTCCACTCGGCGGCTTGACCGCCCCCTAAATGTCACCAGACGGGCCCCCATTCCCGCCTCGCCGGCAGGGTAACTGTCCTGTTACTTTGGGGGGCGCTTGAAAAGCCTAGAATCAGCCGCATTTGCCTCTTGTTCCTGACTGGAGTCCTCCTTGAACAATCAGTGGTTTTCAAAAATTGCGGTGTGGTTGGTGATCGGCATGGTGCTGTTCACCGTCTTCAAGCAATTCGACACGCGCACGGGCTCCGGCGCCAATTACCTCGGCTATTCCGACTTTCTAGAAGAGGTGCGCGGGCGCCGTATCAAGTCGGCCACCATCGCCGAAGGCCAGGGCGGCACTGAGATTGCTGCCGTCACCATGGACGATCGTCGCATTCGAACAACAGCCACCTATCTGGACCGCGGTCTCGTGGGCGATCTGATCGCCAACGATGTCAAGTTCGACGTCAAGCCGCGCGAAGAAGGCTCTTTGCTCATGACCTTGCTGGTCAGCTGGGGGCCGATGCTGCTGCTGATTGGGGTGTGGGTGTACTTCATGCGCCAGATGCAGGGCGGCGGCAAGGGCGGGGCCTTTAGCTTCGGCAAGAGCAAGGCACGCATGCTCGACGAGTCGACCAACCCGGTGACCTTTGCCGACGTGGCTGGCTGCGACGAGGCCAAGGAGGAGGTCAAGGAGGTGGTCGACTTCCTCAAGGATCCGCAGAAATTTCAAAAGCTCGGCGGACGCATTCCGCGCGGCTTGCTGCTGGTTGGCCCTCCGGGCACCGGCAAGACGCTGCTGGCCAAGGGCATTGCCGGCGAGGCCAAGGTACCGTTTTTCAGCATTTCCGGCTCGGACTTCGTGGAGATGTTCGTCGGTGTCGGCGCCGCCCGGGTGCGCGACATGTTTGAAAACGCCAAGAAAAACGCGCCTTGCATCATCTTCATCGATGAGATCGATGCGGTCGGCCGCCAGCGCGGAGCGGGTCTGGGCGGCGGCAATGACGAGCGCGAGCAGACCCTCAACCAGATGCTGGTCGAGATGGACGGCTTTGAGACCAATGTTGGTGTGATCGTGGTGGCCGCCACCAACCGCCCGGACATTTTGGACGCCGCCTTGCTGCGCCCTGGCCGCTTCGACCGTCAGGTCTATGTGACCCTGCCCGACATCCGTGGTCGCGAGCAGATTCTTAATGTGCATATGCGCAAGGTGCCTTTGGGTTCCGACGTCAGCGCCAGCGTGATCGCCCGCGGCACCCCCGGAATGTCCGGTGCCGACCTGGCCAATCTGTGCAATGAGGCCGCACTGATGGCAGCCCGCCGCAACGCCCGCCTGGTCGAGATGCAGGACTTCGAAAAGGCCAAGGACAAGATCCTCATGGGCCCCGAGCGCAAGAGTATGGTCATGCCTGAGCATGAGCGGCGCAACACCGCCTACCATGAGTCTGGCCATGCGCTGATCGGTAAGCTGCTGCCCAAGTGCGACCCGGTGCACAAGGTCACCATCATCCCGCGTGGCCGCGCCCTGGGCGTGACCATGAGCCTGCCCGAGCAGGACCGTTACAGCTACGACCGCGAGTACATGCTCAGCCAAATCAGTATGCTGTTTGGCGGCCGCATCGCGGAAGAGGTGTTCATGAACCAAATGACCACTGGCGCATCCAACGACTTCGAGCGCGCCACGCAGATCGCGCGCGACATGGTCATGCGCTACGGCATGAGCGATGCGCTCGGTCCTATGGTCTATGCCGAAAACGAAGGCGAAGTCTTTCTCGGCCGCTCTGTCACCAAGACCACCAATATGAGCGAGCAGACCATGCAAAAGGTCGATCTGGAAGTGCGCCGCATCATCGACGAGCAGTATGGCTTGGCGCGCCGCCTGATCGAAGAGAACAAGGACAAGATGCACGCCATGGCCAAGGCTTTGATGGAGTGGGAAACCATCGAGGTTGAGCAGCTTGACGACATCATGGCTGGCCGTGAGCCCCGTCCGCCCAAGGACTGGACGCCACGCAACCCCTCGGCCGACGGCGGCGGCTCTAGCGGTGGCGGTACTGCCGTGACCGCCGACCCCAGCCCCAGCGCGGCCTGAGGCTAGGCCGTGCGCAGAACCACAACCGGGGCTTGCCCCGGTTTTTTCATGGTGGGACTCTAACTGTGGGCCACTGGCAGACCAGTCGTTTCCGGATCGACCTGAGTCGTCCGCAGGTCATGGGCATCGTCAACCTGACGCCCGATTCTTTTTCAGGCGACGGTCAACTGGGTTCGCCGGGCGGCCATGCTGCGGCCCTGGCCCACTGCGAGCAGCTGCTGCGCGAGGGCGCGGATATGCTGGACATCGGCGCTGAGTCCAGCCGGCCAGGAGCGCCGCCGGTGAGCCTGGAGCAGGAGCTCGAGCGCTTGCTGCCGGTGCTGCGTGAGGCGGTGCGCCTGGGCGTACCGATCTCGGTCGATACCTACAAGGCCGCCGTGATGCAGGCCGCACTTGGCCTGGGAGTCGACATCATCAATGACATCTGGGCGCTGCGCCAGCCCGGCGCCCTGGAGGTGGTGGCCGCGCACGGCTCTTGCGGCGTCTGTGTGATGCACATGCACCGCGAGCCGCAGACCATGCAGGTTCAGCCCATGCTGGGTCAGGCCCTGCCTCAGGTGCGCACTTTTTTGCACGATGCGGCGCAGCGCCTGCGCAGCGCAGGCCTTGAGGCCGATCGCATCGTGCTCGACCCCGGCGTCGGCTTTGGCAAGACGGTGGCCCAGAATCTGGAAATGCTGCAGCACCAGGCGGCGCTGCTGGAACTGGGCTATCCGCTGATGGCCGCCTGGTCGCGCAAGTCCAGCCTGGGCGCAGTGATGTCGGCAGGCGCTGAGCCTGTGCCGGTGACCGAGCGCCTGCCAGCCAGCTTGGCCGCAGCCCTGTTGGCGGTCGAGCGCGGCGCGCGCATTGTGCGGGTTCATGATGTGCGCGAAACCGTCGGCGCGCTGCGCGTCTGGCAGGCAGCGCGCTGAGAAGCGTTGGGCGCAGCGCTCGGCGGCGCCCTGGGGGAGTCTTGACGCAGCGTTCGGCGTGAGAGGGGCATGCCCCTTCCACGCTGGTAGCCGCAACCCAAACGTGCCCGGCCTTACTCGGCCTTGTCTTCTACCCATCGGGCCTCCGGCCAGGACGCCTCTCGCAAAGAACTCAGGGATGGCGCCCACGGGGGCTTAGGGCCCGGGCCTCATGCTGCGGGCATACACAGAAATCGGCCCGGGCCCTAAGCCCCCGCGGACGCTGGAGATGTCCGCCGGTGGATTATGAGGAGCTCAGGTTCAGCGCTCGGCGGCGCCCTCGGGGAGTCTTGACGCAGCGCTCGGCGTGAGAGGGGTATGCCCGGCCGGCGATTTCTGTGTACTCGCAGCATGAGCCGGCCGGGC
>JAIXOM010000010.1 GCA_027486755.1 Comamonadaceae bacterium
ACTTGCACCGTGGCGTTGGCCTCGGCCGTGCCGCTGAGCGCGGGGGTGTTGTCATGGGTCTTGTTGTCGCCCAGGGTGCCGGTGTCGCTGGAACTGGCCAGTGCGCCTGTACCCGCAGCAGGCAGGCTGGTATCGACCGCGAAGGCGGTGCCGTTGGCGGTGCTGCTGTTGCCCGCTGCGTCGGTAACGGTGATGACAGGCGTGTAAGTGCCGTCGGGCAAGGTGGCCGTGGCGGGCAGACTCCACGCCCCTTGGGCGTTGGCGGTGACGGTGTAGGTTTGGCCGTTAACCACCACCTGCACCGTGGCGTTGGCCTCGGCGGTGCCGCTGAGCGCAGGCGTGTTGTCGTTGGTTTTGTTGTCGCCCAGGGTGCCGGTGTCGCTGGCGGTGGCCAGTGCGCCTGTGCCAACGGCGGGAGCACTGGCGTCCACCGTGAACGGCGTGCCGTTGGCGGTGCTGCTGTTGCCTGCTGCGTCGATGACGGTGATCACCGGGGTGTAAGTGCCATCAGGCAGCGTGGCCGTGGCGGGCAGGCTCCAGGCCCCTTGGGCGTTGGCGGTGACGGTGTAGGTTTGGCCGTTGACCGCCACTTGCACCGTGGCGTTGGCCTCGGCCGTGCCGCTCAGCGCTGGGGTGTTGTCATTGGTTTTGTTGTCGCCCAAGGTGCCGGTGTCGCTGGCGGTGGCCAGTGCGCCTGTGCCAGCGGCGGGAGCACTGCCGTCTACCGTGAACGGCGTGCCGTTGGCGGTGCTGCTGTTGCCTGCTGCGTCGGTGACGGTGATGACGGGGGTGTAAGTGCCGTCAGGCAGCGTGGCCGTGGCAGGCAGACTCCAGGCCCCTTGGGCGTTGGCGGTGACGATGTAGGTTTGGCCGTTGACCGCCACTTGCACCGTGGCGTTGGCCTCGGCCGTGCCGCTCAGCGATGGGGTGTTGTCGTTGGTCTTGTTGTCACCCAGGATGCCGGTGTCGCTGGCCGCAGCCAGCGCGCCGGTGCCGGCGGCGGGGGCCAAGGTGTCGAGCGTGAAGCTGTTGTCCGTGGGCGCGCTGGGCAAGCCGGTGATGGAAGAGGTGTAGGTGGTTTTGACCGCGTAGCTGCCGTCGGTACCCAGCACGGATTGCGCGATCAGCTGGCTGAGCACGCCGGCCTGGATGTCCACCAGAGTGAGTGTGGTGCTCAGCGTCAAGGACGAGCCATTGGGCAAGGTGACGGTGGTACTGACCACGTCGCCCACCCGCGCCAGCGCAGGAAGCTGGGTGATGACAGGCACCCCGGCGTCGGAGAGTTTCTCGGCTGCGTTGATCAGATGGTCACTGGCCTCTGGCACCGTGGTGGCGGGCGCCGCCAACGGCTTAGTCAAGACGGTGAGGTTGAAATCGCCCGAGGTTTGCAGCACTGTGCTGCTGCTCATGATGCGGGCCTGGTAGGTGTAGTTGCCGTCGATGAGGCCGCCGTCTTGCAGCTTCCAGGTGGTGCCGCTGACCGTGGCATTGCTCACCAGGACAAACTGACCGTTCTCGAGCTGCCGGTAGATGGCCAGGGCTTGTCCCGCGGCCAGGGGCGCGCCCAGACTGCCGCTGATCTGCGGGCTGCTGTCGTCGGTGATGGCACCATCGAGCAGCAGGCCCAGGCTAGAGCCAGCGTTATCCACAGCGCCAGTGATCAGCAAAGCCCCGGCACTGACCTGCCCCGTCCCGGGAGCACTGGTGTTGCCCGCGGTGTCGGTGGCCGTCGCGGTGGCGGTGGCAGTGACTGTGGCGTTGTTGGCCAGCGGGGTGGCGGGAATCAGGGTCCAGTTACCGTCGGGGCCCACCGGGCCGACCGTGCCCACCAGCTGATTGCTGGCGTCATACACCTTGACGATGCTGCCGGGCTCGGCGTTGCCGTAGATCACCTGACCATTGGTCGGCGCGATGGTCGGCGCAGCCGGCGCGTGAACATCGAGCAGGAAGTTTTGCTGGCTGGGCGCACTGGTGCTGCCACCACGGCTGAGCGTGGTGCTGACCTGGTAGAGGCCGTCGACCGCGAGATCTGCGCTTGAAATAAGCTGGCTGAGGCTGCCAGCAGCCACCTCGGCCGCGCCCAGCACCGTGCTCAGGGTCCGACTGTCGCCATTGGGCCATTTGACGATGGATTGAACAACATCGCCCACCGCGGCATTGGTGGGCAGGCTGATGGTGATGGGCACCCCGCCGTTGGAGGCCTTCTCCGCCGCATTGATGTAGCCGTCCGATGCTTCGGCGATGCTCATGACGACCGCATCGGCGGTGGAGGTACCGGCCCCAGGCCCGGAGGCATTGCCGGAAGCGTCCTTGGCGGTGGCTTTGAGCTCGGTGCCGACGGGCACGTATCTGTCCGGGGTCAGGCTCCAGTTGCCCAGCGCGTCAACCACGGTGGTGCCCAGGCTCACACCCGCCGCAAAAATCTCGACCGTGGTTCCCGGATCGCCTTGCCCGGTGAGCAACTTTCCGTTGGTCGCATTGAGGGCCGGCACGTTAGGCGCTGCACCGGCCACCGGTGCGGCCAGTGCGTCACTGCCGCTGACTTTGACCGGCTGGCTCAGCTGCGGCTGCACGGCCGCTGAGGTGAGGCTGAAATTGCCGCTGCCATCGACCTGGGCGTTTTGTGTGCTGCCGTCGGGCAAAGTAACAGCAACAACGCTATTGGGCAAGGCTGTGCCGCTGACCACCAGGCGGCCGCTGCTGTCTAGCGTCTGGTTACCAACAACGATATCGCCCAGCAGTTGGCGGTTCAGCGCGGTGTTGGTATCGGCATCGCCAGTGCCGGCGTTAAAGGTGCTGCTGCTCGTCTTGAGCGCGGTCAGCGCCTGCGCCCTGCCCTGGTCGACCAACTTCAGACCGGTGGCATTGAGCGTATCCCCATTGAGGTTGCTGGCCAGCAGGTCCAGCGATGTGGCCATATTGCCGCTGTTGAGCGCATCCAGCCCCGAAAGCTTGGCCAGGGCCAGGCCTTGCTTTTCTGCATCGCTCAAACCATTACCCGCACTGAATTCAGGCGAGTTGGTCGGGACCACGTCGCCGGTGATTTCAATCGGCTTGCCAGACGCATCCGTCAAGCCAAAGGCATTGGCCACATTGTCATTGGCCTGCTGGGCCACCGCAGGGGCGACCGCCGCGTTGCCCACCACACCAGCCTGGCGCACCGCCAGCTCGGTCAGGGGGCTGATGTTGATGACCAGGTGGGCGTCGTCGCCTGTCACGGCAAATTGAACCGCGCCGGGCTGGGCCAGGCCCAGGGCGCGCAGCTCGGTGTCCAGGCTTTTGAGGCTGCCAGAGGCTTCGTCCAGGAAATTGGGGACCGCATCGTTGACATCCAGGGCCTTTAGCAACACCGTGCCACGGTAATCACCCCGGCCGGCCACCGTAATGCGATAGCTTCCATCGCCGGCAATGTCGACACTTCCCAGCAGTTTCCCGTCTTGATCGTAGGCCACGAGCTTGACACCGGCCTTGACAGGCCCGGCCGTCACCTTGCCGGTGATCAGCAGGTCACCAACGGATTTATCGTCGGCAGCCATGCTGATGGCCAGCGCGCCCGCAGCCGCTGCAGCCCCCACCCAGGCTGGAATAAAGGCCGCCGCCTCTGTCAGGACGATGGGCGTGAGCGCCAAGCTGAGCTGCGACAGAGCAGGCCGCAAGACCTCGTCGATCACGTACACGCCCATATTGCCGCTGGGCGCGATACCGGTCAGGCTTTCACCAGGGGCCGCAACGATCGCTTCGTCGTAATAGCGCTCGATGATGGCATCGGGCTGAGTCGACTCTTCGAGGTAGATTTCCAGGTCACGTCCAGCCCGCTTGGCACGAACCGCTTGGGGCCCTTTGCGCGTGGCCAGGTCCTGCAACTCGTACAGGGTCTCAGCCTGCGCCTGCACGCGAAGCGCTTGACCGGCATCCCCCATGCCCGCGGTCAGCTCAAAGATTTTGCCCTGGCCAGCCTTCCCTTTGAGTTGTGCAATCAGGAGTACTTTTTTGCCGGAATGTGTTGTCATGGTCGACCGTTTTTACAGAATGAAACTAGGGAAACATTCTGCAAACAATCGAGCATCGGAAACTCATCCGATCGGATGACCGACCGAGGTTTCAAGCATGAAAATCCGGAAATTCAACGCGGCTGACTTAACCCAGATTCGGCCGCTCGCCCAGCTCGGGTTCTGCCCCATTGAGCTCCTTGTCGAAGGCGATGAGTTCAGCAAGGGTGGCAAGCTTGAGCTTGCGCATGACCGCGGTTCGGTACTGCTTGGCCGTCGGCAGTGAAATACCGAGCGCCTGCATCATCTCGCTGTAGGCGTGGCCTTGGGCCAGGCATTGGTAGGCGTCCAACTCGCGCGGTGTGAGCCCCTTGAGCATCTGGCGACACTCTTGCTGCCTGGACAAGGCCTGCATTTGCCGGGTGTCGAGCTCGATGGCGCTTTCGATCACACGCTCGAGCCTGTCCAGATCGAAAGGCTTGACCAGGAAGTCGAGCGCACCCTGTTTCATGGCCGTAATGCCTTGCTGGACCGTGCTCTCGCCACTGATGAAAATGACCGGCACGCACCAGCCCTTTTCCTGAAGGCTGGCCTGCATCTGAAGGCCATTGACACCCGGCATCTGCATATCGATCAGCAGGACGGCAGGCCTGAAAAGGACGGCTTTTTCAAAAAAAGCGTGAGCGCCTTCAAAAGGCTGCACGTCGTAACCCAGGTGCTCAAGGCCTCTGCTGAGCGCGGAACGAACAGAGCCGTCGTCGTCGATGATGTACAGGTGTTTTCGATCGCTGATTTGCACGGCAGGCCCAGGCTTGAGGGTTCTGGGCCCATTATGCGAAGGACACGCTGCGGCAAGAGTCATCCGATCGGATGATCTGGACGAATCGAGTGGCCAGAGGCCAGCGAAGGTGAGCCGGATGTATGGCAGGGCAGCAAGATGCTGAAATTGGCGCCGCCCAGGGCAGAGCTCTGGTAAGTGATGGTGCCACCATGACGCTCCACAATGAATTTGCACAACCACAGACCCAGCCCCATGCCGGAGGTCTTGTTGCTGGACAGAATTTCAAACAACATGTCTTTGATTTCGGCAGCCACTCCGGGCCCGTTGTCGGCCACGGTGATTTCCAGCTGAGCGCCTCGACGGGCGGATTGAATCAAGAGCCGGGGCTGCTTGCCAGGGTGCTCGCCGAGAGCCTCCAGGCTGTTGAAAATCAAGTTCATCAGCACCTGATGGAGCTCGTCTTCAGGGATCTGGATGTAGACCCCGTCGATCAATTGGAGCTCAAGCTGGACCTGCCGTCTTTCAATTTCCTTGCCGAGAAGTTGCAGCGTCTTTCGGATCAGTAGCGCCGAATCCACAGCCTCGGTAGCCCCTGGAGTCTGGCGAAAGATCGAGCGCAGGGTCACGATGATTTGGGAGGCGCGCTCGTTGTCTTGAAGGATATCCCTGACGATAGAGGTCATTTCCAAAGAGGCGCCGCCAGCTTGAGCGTTTTTCTGCTGCGCCTCCAGCGCTTTGAGCAAGACCTGACTGTTGATACGCATGGCGGCCAGAGGCTGATTGAGCTCGTGGGCAATCGACGCTGACAGCGCACTGGATGTCACCGTCTTGTTGGCGCGGACCAGTGACTTCCTGAGTTGCTCCTGTTTGTCGTTTTCGGTCTTCTGCAAAAGCAGCAGGGGGAAAACCATGTACTTGACGATTCCGGTGATGAAAATCGCCACCCAGATCAAGGTGTTGATGAGTGCCGTGTCAAAGGCATAGGTCACCTGCACCCCCAAGGCGGCAAGGATGCGTCCCAGCCAGAGCAAGGCCACTGTGATGTAGAGGTAAGCGAAATTCCTCGCCAGTTTCATGCCGAGTTGTTCATGGATCTGCAGGCAGTACTTGGCCCCCACACAAGACATCAGCACCACCCAGGCCGAGACAAAGCTTGTTTTGGCCACATCCTTGAATTCGCTTGGCATCCACCGGTCCAGCGCATACAGGCTAATGGTGTAGACCAGAAAGATGAGCGCATCGCTGACTTCGAGCCTTGCCGGACGCGCAGAGACGGTGATGAGGGACTTCAATGCGCGGTTGAGCACCACATAAGCAACGGCTGCGATGCCATTGGCAATGAAGTAGGACAAGAGCAAGGGCAGCTCTTGCCGAAAGAGGGTCAAGAGAATGGCGCAGCCCCAAATCAGACTGCCCAGGCTCCAGTGGTCGACGGCCTGCTGGTCCTTGATCTTCAAAGAATAATGCAGCGCTGCCGCATAAATGATGGAGATGATCCCGAAGAACAGAAAGAGCGATGGGACGAGTGTGAGGTTGGACATACTGGTGGCGCATCTTAGCGATAGGCCGGCGCAGTCCCAAGGCCTTGGCTCATCAACGGCGGCCTTTGACCACCTGATGCGGCTGCCGACCGTGGCCCAGAAAGAAATACGGGAAAGCGCCCTGGCTCACTGAGCCTGCGCGCAGGCTGAGCTAACGCGGCCCCTGCGGGGGCCGCTTTTCATTTCTGCCACCATCATGGGGCAGATCTGGCTTGCAAGGGCTGCGCGTGAAGTTGGATGCCCAGCGCGGCCGTCACCTTGAGAATGGTCGCCAGGCTGGGGTTGCCCTCCCCCGACAAGGCCTTGTACAGACTCTCCCGGCCCAGTCCCGCCTCACGAGCAACTTGCGACATGCCCTTGGCTCGGGCAATGTGGCCCAGCGC
>JAIXOM010000063.1 GCA_027486755.1 Comamonadaceae bacterium
AATAAAAACAACGAGGTAAGTCGTTGTTTTTAAAGGGGTTTTGGCTCCTCGACCTGGGCTCGAACCAGGGACCTACGGATTAACAGTCCGGCGCTCTACCGACTGAGCTATCGAGGAATGCAGCCAAAGATTATAGCCTCAAAAGTCAGCCGCCCCGAGAGCCCAGAACCGCCCTACTCCACCTTGGCGCCAGAACGCTTGACCATTTGCACCATGCGATCAATGTCGGTCTTGATCATGGCGTTCATCTGCTCGGGTGTGCCCGTCATCGGCACCATGCCCTGGCTGGTCATGTTCTTCTCGACAAAATCGCGGTCCGACAAAATACCCGCGACCGTGGCGTTGATCTTCATCACCACATCGCGGGGCGTTCCGGCCGGCGCGAAGAAGGCGTACCAAGCACCCAGGTCCATGTCTTTGAAGCCGGCCTCGGTCATGGTCGGTACCTGAGGCGCCACAGGCACGCGCTTGTCACCGCTGACAGCCAGCAGTTTGACTTTGCCTGCGCTCATGTGTCCCATGATGGTGGGAAAGGCCGGGAAGGTAAACAGGATCTGCCCACCCAGTACGTCAGTCACCGCAGGGCCCGCGCCCTTGTAGGGCACATGGACCAGGTCGACCCCGGCGATTTTCTTGAACATCTCGCCCATGATGTGCGGCTGGCTGCCGGCGCCGAAAGAGCCGTAGCCCAGGCTTTTTTGCGTCTTGATGTAAGCCACCAGCTCATTGAGGTCCTTGACCGGCACGCTGGCATTGACCGCCAGGGCCAGCGCCACGTAGGTGACCGGCGCCACCGGCACCAGGTCGCGCTGCATGTTGTAGGGCAGTGAGGGGTAGAGGGCTGGGTTGCCCACAAAGGTGGCGTCATTGGTGAACAGCAGTGTGTGCCCATCGGCCGGCGACTTGGCCACCACATCCACCCCGATGGCCGTGTTGCCACCCGCCCGGTTTTCCACCACCACAGGCTGGCCCAGCACCTCCGACAGCCGCTGCCCCATGCGCCGGCCCACGATGTCGGTGGTGCCGCCGGGCGCATAGGGAATGATGATGCGGATCGGTTTGCTGGGAAAGGCTTGCGCACTGGCGCTAGGAGCGCCCAGCACCAGGGGCAGGCTGAGTACAGCCAGGGACAGGGCTCTGCGGGTGGTCATGTCGTTTTCCTTATGTAAGCGTCCTCGCAGGACGCGGGATTTGCAAACCTCAAGCATCTGTCAAAGGCGGCCTGCCGACAACTCAGGGATACCCGCAATAGGGCCAAGGGGCGAAACCGGATTGATTGCCCTCGGCTGCGGCAGCTGAGGTGGTCACGCTGGCGACAAGCCGGCTCGATGCGATGTCGCAGCAGCGACAAAAAATTCTCTGCAAAACGCCAACGTGCAGTGCTTTGCAAGGCACTTTCCCAGAGGCGCGCAGGCCCCGCGCAGGGTCTGCGCGTGCAGTTTGAATGCCGAGGTGGATCCGGCGGCCAGGCGTGCCTAAACTGGCTGGAAAGGCAAAAGAACATCGCAAGATGGGGCCACACAAGGAGACACACCATGGCCATGGTCACAGGCAACGCTTTGCTGGGCAAGGCGCTGCAGCGTCAAGGGGTCGACACCCTGTTTTTCATCATGGGCGGGCCGATCAACGACGCCCTGCTGGCGGCCATGGGCCAGGGCATCCGCGGCATTGATGTTCGCCACGAGCAGGCGGCGGCCATGATGGCGCAGGCCTACGCCCGCGTGCGCGCTCGCCCCGGGGTGTGTTTTGGTGCTTCGGGGCCGGGCACGATCAACCTGACCACTGGCTTGGCCAATGCACTGATCGACTGCGCCCCGGTGGTGGCCTTCGGTGGCGCCAGCCCCTTGCACAGCTTTGGTACCGGCGCATTCCAAGAAATCGATCAACTGGCCTTGATGAAGCCGGTCACCAAACACGCCGACCGGGTGCTCGATACCGCCCGCATACCGCAGATGGTGGACGAGGCCTTCCGCCGTGCCATGTCGGGCAAGCCCGGCCCGGTTTACCTCGACCTGCCCGGCGATGTGCTTTACCGGCAGGTCGATGAAGACAAGGTCTACTGGCCCGAGCCGGCCGGTGCCATGCCGCTGTCGCGGCCGCGGGCCGATGCCCAGATGGTCGAGCGCGTGATCGAAGGCCTGGCAAAAGCCAAGCGGCCGCTGATCCTCAGCGGCAGCGGCGTGATTTGGTCGCAGGCCGATCAGGCCTTGCAGCGCTTTGTGGAGCAGACCGGCATTGCGTTTTACACCACGCCGCAAGGCCGCGGCGTGATTGCCGAAGACCATCCCCTGAACTTCCCGCAGGGCCGCTCGACCGCCTTCAAGGAAGCCGACTTTGTGCTGGTGGTGGGCACGCGGCTGAACTTTGTTTTCTCGCACGGCAAGCCGCCCCGGTTTTCAGCGCAGGCCCGATTTGCGCGCATAGACGTGGACCCGACCGAGGTTCAAACCTGCCAGCGCACGGATCTGCCCCTGGTGGGCGACGCCCGCGCCGTGCTCGAGCAACTGATAACCGCGGCGCAAGGCCGCGTCCATGCCAGCCTGTATGCCCCCTGGCGCGAGCAGTTGCAGGCGATCGAGCTGGCCAAAGGGCCGGCGGCCGAGGCCAAGCTGGCCACCGATGCGCAGCCGATTCACCCGCTGCGCTTGTGCAAAGAGGTGCGCGACTGGATTTCACGCGATGCGATTTTGTGCGTGGACGGGCAAGAGATCCTCAACTTCGCCCGCCAGACCATCCCGAGCTTTCATGCCGGCCATCGCCTGAACTCCGGCCCCTTTGGCACCATGGGTGTGGGCCTGCCCTTCGGGGTCGGCGCCAAGGCGGCGCGCCCCGACAAGCAGGTGGTGGTGCTGCACGGCGACGGCTCGTTTGGCCTCAATGCGATGGAGCTTGATACGGCGGTGCGTCACCGCTTGCCGCTGTTGGTGATCATCAGTCTCAACGGGGGCTGGACCGCCGACCCCGACCGCATCAAGCCCGGCCGCGACCTGGGCTACACCCGTTTCGACCTGATGGCCCAGGCCCTGGGCTGCTACGGCGAGCAGGTCGAGCGGGCCGAGGACATTGGGCCGGCACTGGCCCGCGCGGCCCGCGCGGTGGAGAATGGTCAAGTGGCGGTGGTCAACGTAGTGACCGACTGGCAGGCCCGCGCCAGCACAGCAGCGTTTACCAGTTTTTCCACCTGAAGACGATCTTTAGCCCACCTCAACCATCCCGCCTCGATAGGAGAACACCATGATGAAACGTCGATCCCTCATGCTCGCCTGCGCCGTGGCCTTATCGGCTCCGGTATTGGCGCAAAATTGGCCGACCGCGCCGGTTACCCTGCTCGTCGGCTTTGCGCCGGGGGGCAGTACCGACATCGCTGCGCGTGTGCTGGCCGAACAGCTGGGCAAAAAACTCGGGCAGAACGTGGTGGTGGTCAACCGCCCTGGCGCCTCCGGCGTGGTGGGCGCCAATGCGGTGGCCATCGCCAAGCCCGACGGCCAGACCTTCCTGTTCGGCTCGGGCTCGCTGGCCTCGGGCCCCAGCCTGAACAAGAGCCTGCCCTTCGACCCCGCGCAAGACTTCGTGCCCGTCACGCAGATCACCAGCATTGCCAGCATCCTGGCGGTGCACCCTTCGCTGCCGGTCAAGACCGTCAAGGACTTTGTGGACTACGCCAAAGCCAATCCAGGCAAGCTCAATTACGGCTCGGCGGGCGCCGGCTCGCTGCAGCATGTCTCAGGAGCCCTGTTTGAAAAATCCATAGGCGCGCGCATGGTGCACGTGCCCTACGCGGGTGGCGCTCCAGCCAACACCGACCTGGTGGCAGGACGGGTACAGGCGGTCTTCGGCCCCATCGTCGAGCTGGCCAGCTTTCACAAGGCCGGCTCGATCCGGGTGCTGGGCGTGACTTCGACCAAGCGCTCGTCGGCCATGCCCGATGTGCCGCCGATCGCAGAGACAGTGCCCGGCTATGACATTGGTACCTGGCACGGGCTGTTCGCGCCCAAGGCCACGCCCGCGCCCATCGTTGAGGCGATGAGCAAGGCCATGGCCGCAGCCTTGGCTGAGCCGTCGGTGCGCAGCCGCCTGCTCGACCTGGGGCTAGATCCGGTTGGCTCTAGCCCGCAAGAATTCAGCGCCTTCTTCCAAAGCGAGATCCGGCGCTGGCGCGAGTTGGTGCAAATTTCTGGCGCCACTCCCAACTGAAGGCCATAGCCCTCCCCCCCACGCAGGCTGCGGTGGGGGCCAGCACCGGCCTAGCCTGTTGCGGGCAAAACCTTGGCCTTGCGCTACCGTTACCATGGGCCCCTGAGTTCACCGCTGCCGCGACTGCCCATGCGCCACACGCCCCACCCTGTTCCCTGGCTGCTCGACGATGAGCCCTTCCCGCCTTTGGAGCAGGCCTGGGGGCCGAGGGCCCCAGCCCCAGGGCTGCTGGCTGCCGGTGCCTCGCTCACGCCTGAACGCCTGGTTGACGCCTACCGACGCGGCATTTTTCCCTGGTTCAGCCCGGGCCAGCCGGTGCTGTGGTGGAGCCCAGACCCGCGCATGCTGCTGCGCACCGAGCAGTTCAAGCTGCACCCTTCCCTGCGCAAGACGCTGCGTCAGTTCGCGCGAGCACCGAATTGCGAGCTGCGCATAGACCACGACTTCGCCCAGGTGATCCGGCACTGCGCCGGCACGCCACGCGCTGGCCAGGGCGGCACCTGGATCGTGCCGGAGATGATCGAGGCCTACCAGCGCCTGCATGCGCTCGGACTGGCTCACAGCATCGAAACTTGGTGGGACGGGCAGTTGGTGGGCGGTCTGTACTGCGTGTCTATCGGGAAGATGGTCTACGGTGAATCGATGTTTGCTCACCGCCGGGACGCCTCCAAAATCGCACTGAGCGGCCTGGTTGCGCTGTGCCGCAGCCAGGGGCTGGACGCTATAGACTGCCAGCAAAACACCGCTCACCTGGCCTCGCTGGGGGCGGCCGAAATCGCCCGCTCGGCTTTTGTGGCGCTGGTGTCTGAGCGCGTCGACCGCCCAGCGGCGCAATGGCAATTCGACCCTTTATACTGGAACGAGATCCTGTGAGGAACCGGCCTTGACGCATCTCAAAGAGCTGCCACTGCAGACCCTGCAGTTCTACGCCACCGCTCCCTACCCCTGCAGCTACCTGCCGGGACGGGTGGCCCGCTCGCAGGTCGCCACCCCCAGCCATCTCATCCACAACCAGGCCTATTCCGAGCTGGTTGCCAGGGGCTTTCGCCGCAGCGGTATGTTCACCTACCGGCCGCACTGCCACGACTGTCAGGCCTGCGTGCCCTTGCGGGTGCCGGTGGAACAGTTCAAGGCTGACCGCAGCCAGCGCCGCGCCTGGAAGCAGCACCAGGGACTCGAGTGGCGGGCGCTGCGGCTGTGTTTCATGCCCGAGCACTACCAGCTGTATCTGCGCTACCAAAACAGTCGCCACGCCGGTGGCGGCATGGACAACGACAGCATCGACCAATACACCCAGTTCCTCTTGCAAAGCCGGGTCAATTCGCGGCTGGTGGAATTTCGCGAGCCTGCCACCGGCTCGCAGCCGGGCACGCTGCGCATGGTCGCCATCCTCGACGTGCTCGAAGACGGCATATCGGCGGTCTATACCTTCTACGACCCGGACGAAAAAGCCAGCTTCGGCAACTTCGGCATCCTCTGGCAGATCGAGCAGGCCCGGCGGCTGAAGCTGGCCTATGTTTACCTGGGCTACTGGATCGAGGCGAGCGACAAGATGAACTACAAGACCCGGTTTGCTCCCCACGAAAAACTGATAGGCGGCCGCTGGGTCGGCGACGCAGACCTCAGGGGAGATGCGCAGACCGCCAGCCAAGTGCAGCAGCCTGGCTGAACGCAAAGGTCGGCCCCGAGCTGGCCCTGAACTGGCCCTGAACTGGCCCTGAGCCGGAGATGCCTCAGGATGAATTTTTCATCCTGTAAAATGAGATCTCCAAACCCATGAAAAAAAGCGACGACAACCCGCTGCCGGCCGAGCCTACTGTGCAAGTGCTCGGGCGCATGTTCAGCCTGCTGGAAATCCTGGCCAGCCGTGAGGAGCCGGTGTCGCTCAAGGAGATCAGCGAGAAGTCCGGTCTGCACCCTTCTACCGCGCATCGCATCCTCAATGACCTGGCCTGCGGGCGCTTCGTCGACCGGCCCCAGGCGGGCAGTTATCGGCTGGGCATGCGGCTGCTGGAATTGGGCAATTTGGTCAAGGCCCGCTTGAGCGTGCGCGATGCGGCCTTGATACCCATGCGTGAGCTGCACAAGTTGATTCAGCAGCCCGTCAACCTCAGCGTGCGGCAGGGCGACGAAATCATCTACATCGAGCGCGCCTACAGCGAGCGCTCGGGCATGCAGGTGGTGCGCGCCATTGGCGGCCGCGCCCCCTTGCACCTGACCTCCACCGGAAAATTATTCCTGGCGGCCGACGATCCGGTGCGGGTACGGGCTTATGCCACCCGCACCGGTCTGCCCGGCCATACCCATAACAGCCTGACCCAGCTGCCTACCCTTGAACGCGAATTGTCCAAAGCGCGTCAATACGGGGTGGCGCGAGATAACGAAGAACTTGAAATGGGTGTGCGCTGCATGGCCGCCGGCATTTACGACGATCAAAACCGCTTGGTGGCCGGCCTGTCAATCTCGGCACCTGCAGACCGGCTCGACGATGCCTGGCTGCCCAGGCTGCAACTGACAGCCCGCGAGATTTCAGCGGCACTGGGCCATAGCTCGTCGCAGGCGGGGCGCTAAACCTCAGCCCTTAGAAGGCAAGGCGCCCGCTTGACCAGAATGTGAGACAGGGCTTTTTTCTACCCAACGCTTGACGCGCTCAGCATCGGCAATGCGGCTAAATTTACCCGCCGAATCCAGAAACACCATGATGACTTTGCGCCCTGCCACCTTGGCCTGCATCACCAGACATTGGCCGGCCTCAGAGATGTAGCCGGTCTTTTGCAGGCCAATGTCCCACTGAGGGCTGCTGACGAGGCGGTTGGTATTGTTGAACTGCAGAGTCTGTCGCCCAAGCACCACCTGGTGACCCAATGAAGTCGACAGCTCGCGCAGGAGCGGGTCGGCCGAAGCCGCACTGACCAGCAAAGCCAGATCCTGAGCGCTGGCCTGATTGCGGCTGGATAGGCCCGTAGGCTCGACGAAGCGGGTGTCCTTCATGCCCAGCATCTGGGCCTTGGCATTCATGACCCCCACGAAAGCAGGCAGGCCGCCAGGGAAGGTTCGGCCCAGGGCATGGGCTGCACGGTTTTCGCTGGACATCAAAGCCAGGTGCAGCAGTTCGCCCCGGCTCAGTGTGGTGCCTACCCGCAGTCGCGAGGTGCTGCCTTTTTCGGTATCCACATCGTCCTGGGTAATGGTGATCGGCTCGTCCAGGGACAGCTTGGCTTCGCTGACCACCATGCCCGTCATCAGCTTGGTCAGCGAGGCAATCGGCAACACCGCCAGGTCGTTCTTGCTAAAGAGCACCTCCCGGGTGTCCTGGTCGATCACCAGCGCCACGCTGGAGCGCAGGGCCAGAGGGTCACTGACCGCATGCAGGCCCGCCATCTGGCCGAATGATGGCCGCACCGGCTGGCTTGAGGGCTGCAATCTGGAGGCTTTGACACCGGAAGAGCGCACCACCGCCGCCTTGGCCGGGCTGCCCCCCGGCTTGAGCGCCTTGCGCTTTTTCTGATCCTTGCCCTTCTTGGCTTGGGCTGACGGCTTGTCCAATTTTTGCGCCAGCACCGGCGTCGCCGCCAGCGACAGGGCCAGGAGACAAGTCACACCAAGCCACCGTGGCAGCAGGCCAAAACTGAGGGATGCAGTCATAAAGCGACGCGCTTTCGGCTGTAAAACTAGATCTGATGAGTTTACCCAATGTAAAAAAGTTATGCAATATCAAAAACTTGCGTCATGTTTCTAAAGCGCGACATGGCTCGCGGCCCCCGCTAAGACCCAGGCCCGGCACAAACGAAAACAGGGGCCTCAAGCCCCTGTTTTTAAACCCGATCGCGGCCCAAGCCGCAGTCACTCAGCCCTGGGCCGCCACCCGCTCAGCCTTGCTCTGGAGCTTGTTGAGCGCACTCAGGTAGGCCTTGGCCGATGCCACCACGATGTCGGGGTCAGAACCGACCCCGTTGACCACGCGGCCGCTGTTTTGCAGGCGCACCGTCACCTCGCCCTGGCTCTCAGTCGATCCGCTGATAGCGTTGACCGAATAGAGCACCATTTCGGCGCCACTTTGAACCTGCGCTTCAATGGCTTTGAGCGAAGCGTCTACCGGCCCGTTACCGTGGGCTTGGCTGCGCACCTCTTTACCGGCGACGGTAAAAACGATGGCCGCCTGCGGCGTCTCACCGGTCTCGCTGCGCTGCGACAGCGAAACGAAGCCGTACTGCTCCTTGTCGCCGGCCACGCTCTCCTGGCTGACCAGGGCCAGGATGTCTTCATCAAAAATCTCACTCTTGCGGTCGGCCAGCTCCTTGAAGCGGGCGAAGGCGCTGTTGACTTCGGTTTCACTGTCCAGCGCCACCCCCAGGTCTTGCAAGCGCTGCTTGAAGGCATTGCGGCCGCTGAGCTTGCCCAAGACGATTTTATTGGCACTCCAGCCGACATCTTCAGCGCGCATGATCTCGTAGGTGTCGCGCGCCTTGAGCACGCCGTCCTGGTGAATACCGGACGCGTGGGCAAATGCGTTGGCTCCGACCACCGCCTTGTTGGGCTGGACCACAAAGCCGGTGGTCTGGCTGACCATGCGGCTGGCTGCAACAATTTGCCGGGCATCTATGCCCACCTCAAGCCCGAAATAGTCGCGGCGCGTCTTGACCGCCATCACGATTTCTTCCAGCGAGCAGTTGCCTGCGCGCTCACCCAAGCCGTTGATGGTGCACTCCACCTGACGGGCTCCGCCGATCTTGACCCCGGCCAGGGAATTGGCCACCGCCATGCCCAGATCATTGTGGCAATGTACCGACCAGATTGCCTTGTCAGAATTGGGGACCCGCTCGCGCAGGCTGCGAATGAACTCGCCATACAGCTCTGGCACCGCGTAGCCTACGGTGTCGGGCACATTGATGGTGGTGGCGCCTTCCTTGATCACCGCTTCAATGACACGGCACAGAAAGTCGGGCTCGCTGCGGTAGCCGTCTTCAGCGCTGAACTCAATGTCATCGATCAAATTGCGCGCAAAACGTACCGACAGCTTGGACTGCTCAAACACCTCATCGGGCGTCATGCGCAGCTTCTTTTCCATGTGCAGCGGCGAGGTGGCAATAAAGGTGTGAATGCGCGCCCGGTTGGCGCCTTGCAGCGCCTCGGCTGCGCGGGAGATGTCCCGGTCATTGGCGCGCGAGAGTGAGCACACGGTGGAGTCCTTGATCGCCTGGGCAATGGACTGCACCGCCTCAAAGTCGCCATTGGAACTGGCCGCAAAACCAGCCTCGATCACATCGACCTTCAGTCGCTCGAGCTGACGCGCGATGCGCAGCTTCTCGTCGCGCGTCATGGATGCGCCAGGCGACTGCTCGCCATCGCGCAAGGTGGTGTCAAAAATAATCAGTTTGTCGGTCATGGCTGAAAGTTCCTGCTAGGCTGAAAAATCGATCCGCTGCTTCAGCGATCAGGGCAATGCACAAAGACAAACGGCCCGGATGCTGAGGGCAAACGGGCCGTTGACTTAGAACACGCGTGTGCGCTAGCGTCTCCGCCCGTAGGGAGATAGCGATAGCGTCAGTAGCTTGCTCATGGCTTGCAGTCTAGCACAGCGAAAAAACCGGCCGACAAGGTCGCGCGCCCACAGCCGGTGTGCGCCGAGCGGCTCATTTGTGCAGATCGCGCTCGTCCGGCTCCTCGGTCGAGGTGGAGATCACGCTGGCCTGCAGGCCTTTGGACCGGCGCCACGCATAGAGCGCATAGCCTGAGGTGCCATAGAGCACAAACAGTCCGAAGATCACGGTGGGCGGGTCGATGTTGATGACTGCAATGCCCAGAGCAATCGAGACGATCACAGCAAAGGGCACGCTGCGCTTGAGGCTGACATCCTTGAAGCTGTAGAAGGGCACGTTGGTGACCATGGTCAGGCCGGCATAGAGCGTCAGGCCGAACATCAGCCAGCTGACCTCTGCGCCCTTGACGCCCGCCTCGGTCATCAGCCAGATAAAGCCTATGACCAATGCCGCCGCTGCTGGCGATGGCAAACCCTGGAAAAAACGCTTGTCCACTACCGAGGTGTTGACGTTAAAGCGCGCCAGGCGCAGCGCGGCGCAGGCACAGTAGACGAAGGCGGCAATCCAGCCCCAACGCCCCAGCCCGGTGAGTGCCCACACATAGGCAATCAGCGCAGGTGCAGCACCGAAAGACACCATGTCAGCCAGCGAATCCATCTGTTCGCCAAAAGCGCTTTGGGTGTTGGTCATGCGGGCCACGCGCCCATCCAGGCTGTCAAGCACCATGGCACAAAACACGCCGATGGCCGCCTGCTCAAAACGGCCGTTCATGGCCATCACGATGGAGTAAAAGCCACCGAATAAGGCCGCCAGCGTGAAGAGGTTGGGCAGGACATAAATGCCCTTGCGCGGCTTCCTCGGCTCGCTCGCTTCCAGTTTGGTATTGGGTTCAGAGCCGTCTGTCATGACACAAGTGTAAGGCTTGCACAAAAAACAAGGCCGCTCCGGGTGGGGGCGGCCTTGTCGAGAGGAACAGGCAGCCTGCTTGGGCTGCGCCAACCTCGTCAGTTGCGGGTCTGATCGACCAGCTTGTTCTTGGCAATCCAGGGCATCATGGCCCGCAGTTGGCCGCCGACCACCTCAATGCTGTGCTCGGCCATGTTGCGCCGGCGTGCGGTCATGCTCGGGTAGCCGGTGCGGCCCTCCAGGATGAACTGCTTGGCATAGTCGCCTTCCTGGATGCGCTTGAGCGCGCGGCGCATGGCGGCGCGCGACTGCTCATTGATCACCTCAGGGCCGGTGACATATTCGCCGTACTCGGCGTTGTTGGAGATCGAGTAGTTCATGTTCGCAATGCCGCCCTCGTAGATCAGGTCGACGATGAGCTTGAGCTCATGCAGGCACTCGAAGTAGGCCATCTCGGGGGCATAGCCGGCCTCGACCAGGGTCTCGTAACCCATCTTGATCAACTCGACCGCACCGCCGCACAGGACGGCCTGCTCGCCGAACAGATCGGTCTCGGTCTCTTCCCTGAAGTTGGTCTCAATGATGCCGGCCTTGCCGCCGCCATTGGCCATGGCATAGGACAGCGCCAGGTCACGGGCCTTGCCGCTCTTGTCCTGATGGACTGCCACCAGGTGCGGCACGCCGCCACCTTGCGCGTAGGTGCTGCGCACGGTATGGCCGGGCGCCTTGGGCGCCACCATCCAAACGTCCAGATCGGCGCGGGGCACCACCTGGTTGTAATGAATGTTGAAGCCGTGCGCGAAAGCCAGCGAGCCGCCTTGCTTGATGTTGGGCTCGACGTTGTTGCGGTAGACCTCGGAGATCTGCTCGTCGGGCAGCAGGATCATGACCACATCGGCCGATTTGACCGCGTCATTGACTTCCAAAACATTCAGGCCGGCCTTGCCAACCTTGTCCCAGGAGGCGCCGCCTTTGCGCAGACCCACCACCACCTTGACGCCGCTGTCATTGAGGTTCTGGGCATGGGCATGGCCCTGGCTGCCGTAACCGATGATGGCCACCGTCTTGCCTTTGATCAGGCTCAGGTCACAGTCCTTGTCGTAAAAAACTTTCATATTGATCTCCAGTTGTGAGTTGCCGCTCGTCCTGAGCCTGTCGAAGGGCTCAAGCACCTTGCTCAAGCCAGCAAGGCCTCGACAGGCTCGGCCCGAACGGACGGGTGGCCGAGCCTTGCTGTATCTCAAACGCGCAGGATTCTCTCACCACGGCCTATGCCGCTGGCGCCGGTGCGCACCGTCTCCAAAATTGCGCTGCGGTCAATGGCCTCCAGGAAGGCATCGTTCTTGGCCTGGTCGCCGGTCAGTTCAATGGTGTAGCTTTTTTCGGTGACATCGATGATGCGGCCACGGAAGATATCGGCCATGCGCTTCATCTCCTCGCGCTCCTTGCCCACCGCCCTGACTTTGACCATCATCAACTCGCGCTCGGTGTAAGCGCCTTCGGTCAGGTCAACCACCTTGACCACTTCAATCAGGCGGTTGAGGTGCTTGGTGATCTGTTCAATGATGTCGTCCGAGCCCGTGGTCTGCAGGGTCATGCGAGACAGGCTCGGGTCCTCGGTGGGAGCCACCGTCAGCGATTCGATGTTGTAGCCGCGGGCCGAGAAAAGGCCGACCACCCGGGAAAGAGCGCCGGGCTCGTTTTCAAGCAAAACGGCAATGATGTGTTTCATATCAGCTTCCTCATTTGCCCTGCCCTCCCCCGCGCACGGTAATGCGCAGACTTGGCAGGCCATAGATTCGTCAATCAAATAGGCCAGGGCTGCTTTCAGCCTAGCCAGGCTTCAGATGCAGCGACAGGCTCCGCGGCTTAGAGGTCTTCGCTGCCCAGCAGCATTTCGGTGATGCCCTTGCCGGCCTGCACCATCGGGAAGACGTTTTCCGTCGGGTCGGTGCGAAAGTCCATGAACACGGTGCGGTCCTTGAGCTTGCGCGCCTCCCGCAGGGCCGGCTCCACATCTTGAGGACGCTCGATCAGCATCCCGACATGGCCGTAGGCTTCTGCGAGTTTGACGAAATTGGGCAGGGCATCCATGTAGCTATGGCTGTAGCGGCCGGAATACTCGATCTCCTGCCACTGGCGCACCATGCCCAGGTAGCGGTTATTGAGCGAGATCACCTTGATCGGCGTGTTGTACTGCAGGCAGGTGGAGAGCTCCTGTATGCACATTTGCACCGAGCCTTCGCCCGTGACGCAGTAGACCTCGCTGTCTGGCTTGGCCAGCTTGATGCCCATGGCATAAGGAATACCCACGCCCATGGTGCCAAGGCCGCCAGAGTTGATCCAGCGGCGCGGCTGGTCAAACTTATAGAACTGGGCAGCCCACATCTGATGCTGACCGACGTCGGAGGTCACATAGGCGTCGACATCATGGGTCATGTTCCAGAGGGTCTCGATCACCATCTGCGGCTTGATCACATCCTTGTTGCCGCGGTCGTACTTGAGGCAGTCGCGGCCGCGCCAGCCTTCGATGGTCTGCCACCACTGCTGCAGCGCCTGCGCATCGGGCTTGAGGCCAGACTCGCGGATCATGGTGAGCAGCTCAGTGAGCACGTCCTTGACGTCACCGACGATGGGCACGTCGACCTTGACGCGCTTGGAAATGCTCGAGGGATCAATGTCGATATGGATGATCTTGCGCTCGTTCTGCGCAAAATGCTTGGGATTGCCGATCACCCGGTCGTCAAAACGCGCGCCGATGGCTATCAGCACATCGCAGTTCTGCATCGCGTTATTGGCCTCGATGGTCCCGTGCATGCCCAGCATGCCCAAGAACTTGGGGTCGGTCGCAGGGTATGCACCCAAGCCCATCAGCGTGTTGGTGCAGGGGTAGCCCAGCATATCCACCAGCGTGCGCAGCTCTTGCGAAGCGTTGGACAAAAGCACACCGCCGCCGCTATAGATGTAAGGGCGCTTGGCCCCCATGAGCAGTTGCAAGGCCTTGCGGATCTGACCACCGTGGCCCTTGCGCACCGGGTTGTAGCTGCGCATATCGACCGTCTCGGGATATTCGTAGACACACTTCTTGAGGGAGACGTCCTTGGGAACGTCGACCACCACAGGGCCGGGCCGGCCTGAGCGGGCGATGTGGAAGGCCTTTTTCATGACCCCGGCCAGTTCGCGCACATCCTTGACCAGGAAGTTGTGCTTGACGATGGGCCGGGTGATGCCCACCGTGTCACACTCCTGAAAGGCGTCAAGGCCGATGGCAGCGGTCGGCACCTGCCCGGTGATGATCACCATGGGGATGCTGTCCATGTAAGCAGTGGCAATTCCGGTGACCGCGTTGGTCACGCCAGGGCCGGATGTCACAAGCGCTACGCCCACCTCGCCAGTGGCGCGCGCATAGCCGTCGGCTGCATGGACCGCCGCCTGCTCGTGGCGTACCAGCACGTGCTGCATCTTGTCCTGCTTGTACAGGGCGTCATAGATGTAAAGGACGGCGCCACCGGGATAGCCCCAGATGAACTCGACCTTTTCCTCAATGAGCGAGCGCACGAGGATTTCGGCGCCCATGATTTCGGTGTCTTTGGGGGTGGCAGCAGCGGCGCTGGCCAGTTCCGCCTTGGAGATTTCCATGATGAACCTTTGCGATTTTCTCTGACGAAAAACCTTCGGTGCCCCTCAGAACACCCTTGTGGGGCGGCTTCGGAACTTAAGGCCTGAGACCATGGGCCCGATCTGATGATCGGCCGGATCCAGACCCGTTTGCCTGATTGACAGAACCGTAGATTATGGCACTAAAAACTGCCACTTTCTGAGCATGGTCAGCAGATTCAGGGCCGACGCGAGCTCAATGAGATAATCGAGCGAGCGTCACCTACACCCAAAAAGAGCCAGCCACCCCAGGCAAGCTGGCTTAAATTCAGCGCGCTAGCAAACACCCTATCTTGGCCACCGAAAAAGAACTGTCTGACTTTCTTCGCAGTGTGGAGCGGCGCGCCTTCAAGCGCAGCTTCTACCAGGTCAGGAACGAAGAATCGGCGCTAGATATCGTGCAAGACAGCATGATGAAATTGAGTCAGCATTACGGAGACAAGCCCCCAGCCGAACTGCCCATGCTTTTTCAGCGTATCCTGACCAATACTATTTTGGATTGGTTCAGGCGGCAAAAGACCCAGCATGCCCTGGTCAGCAATCTGAGCGATCTGGGCGCAGCTGGGAGTGAGGACGACGATCCGCTGGAAATGCTGGAAGACCTGCTGGGCCATGAAGGGACGGAAAGTGCCCAAGACTCGCTGGAAAGATCACAAACCCTGAAAATCTTGGAATCCTCGATCATGGAACTGCCGGCGCGTCAACGCGAAGCCTTCCTCATGCGTTATTGGGAGGATATGGACCTGGCTGAGACAGCCGCGGTCATGGGCTGTTCCCAGGGCAGTGTCAAAACGCACTGTTTCAGGGCAGTACAGGCGCTCAGCCAAGCCTTGAGGGCCAAAGGATTTTTGCGATGAACCAGAAAAATCGACAGTTAGAGCTGTTAATGGACCGGCAGGGCATGCGTTTGGCCGGTCAGCTCAATGCAGGAGCCGCTGGGCTGCCCCATGCTGTGACCGAGCGCCTGCGGGCGGCCCGCGAGCGTGCCCTGGCCAGCCGCAAGGTCGAGGTGAGCCGCCCCGTCGCGGTGGCAAGCCGCGGTGGTGAACTCAGCCTAAGCTGGGGCGGCGAAGAGCAGATGGGCTGGTTCGGGCGACTGAGTTCCACCCTGGCACTGTGTCTGCTGGTGTTTGGCATGCTGGGCATTAACGAAGCCCAAAGCGAGATGCGCGCCCGCGAACTGGCCGAGGTCGATGTGGCCTTGCTCACCGACGAGCTGCCGCCAGCAGCCTTTGCAGACTCCGGCTTCCTGCAGTTTCTGCAGTCCGACGAGCTTTGAAGCTAACCAAGGCCATGAGCTTGCACGCCTTCAGCCCATCCAAAGTCAGCGCCCGAGGCCCCTGGCTTGGTTTGCTGGTCACCTTGCTGAGCCTCGGCGCCTGGGCTCAGTCTTCTGGGCCGCTTGCGCCGCAAAGCCCAGCGACGGCCAACAGATCCGATGCAAAACCTTCTGGCTGGAGTCGCCTCAGCCCTGCCGAACAGCAGGCCTTGGCGCCTCTGGCCTCAAGTTGGCCCAGCATGAACCTGGCGCAACAGCGCAAATGGTTGGAGGTTTCACGTAGTTTTTCGTCCTTGCCGCAGCCCGAGCAGGCCAAGCTGCAGCAGCGCATGCGCGAATGGGCCGCCCTGAGCCCACAGGAGCGCGCGCAAGCCCGACTGATTTTTGGCAAGACGGCCGAAGTTGCGCGAGAGCTTAGCCCGGCTGAAAAACTGGCCAAATGGCAGGCTTACCAAGCTTTGTCACCCGAGCAGCGCCAAAAGCTGGCCGAGCAAGTCAAGGCCAAGCCTCAGGGCGCCGCACCGGCCGTACAACCGGTGCCTGCGCAAAAACTCGCTGTTGTGCCAGCGCTGACCACCGCCAAGGCGACAAAACCTGCCGAAACCCAGGGTGAGTCTGCTGAAGCTGCTGAAGGCTCGAGCAGCCAGTAGACTTCTTACCGCACGCGCGCTGGTAGCCCCAAGGTCGGCCGCCATTAAAAACCCGCCCCTTTGGCAACCCCGAACACGCCCTCCGTGAGCTCAGCACCTGCACCAACTCCGTCCATCCTGCGCCGCCTGGCCTGCTGGTGTTACGAAGGCATATTGCTCTTCGGCGTGGTGTTCATCGCCGACTACCTGTTCAGCGCCCTGAGCCAGACCCGGCATGCGCTGGAAAACCGCCATCCGCAACAAGCCTTCCTTTTCCTGGTGCTGGGCATTTACTTTGTCTGGTTTTGGTCCCGGGGCCAAACTCTGGCGATGAAAACCTGGCACATCCGGGTGGTCCGGCGCGACGGCGGGCCGCTGACCCAAACACAGGCACTGGCGCGCTATCTGCTGAGCTGGCTGTGGTTTCTGCCTCCCTTGGGGCTGGTCTGGCTGCTGGACTTGGACGCTCGGTTTTCCCTGCTCGTCATGACCATCTGGGTTATTTTCTGGTCGGCCTCGGCAAGGCTGCACAAGGACAGACAGTTCCCGCACGATGTGCTAGCGCGCACCCGCCTGATCAGCTCCGTGCAAGATCAGGCTGCGGTGCGCAAGATCATGTGACCGCGCCAACGGTCGCCCAAGCACTGATCGCCAATGTCACAAATTGAAGACGCTGCCCGGGAGCACAAGCGCCGCAGGGGCCTGGAGAGATGGCGGCATGCCCTCACCTACTCCCTGGCGGGCCTTCGCACAGCCTGGGCCCAGGCGGCCTTCAGGACGGAGATCTTCATAGCCGCCCTCGCGCTGCCCGCCTCCTTCTGGCTCGGCCAGGGTTGGGTAGAGATCAGCCTGCTGGCCGGTTCTGTGATGCTGGTGCTGATTGTCGAATTGCTCAACACCGGCCTTGAAGCGGCAATAGATCGGATCGATCGGTCCTGGCATGATCTGTCCAAGCAAGCCAAAGATGTGGGCAGCGCCGCCGTCTTGCTCAGCCTGCTTTTTTGCATCGCCGTCTGGGGCGCTGCCCTGTGGACGCGCTGGGGATAAAAATGAACTTTTCAGTGGCTGTGTATTGCGGCTCTCGCCCTGGGCTGGACCCTGCCTGGGCTGAGCAAGCCCGGATCGTGGGACGCTGGATCGCACTGCATGGTGGCCGCCTGGTCTACGGCGGCGGCCACAACGGACTGATGGGCATCGTCGCCGACGCAGCGCTGGAAGCCGGCGCTCAGGTGCTCGGCGTGATTCCTCAAGCTCTGGTCGAGAAGGAATACGCTCACCACGGCTGCACCGAGCTGCGCATCGTGCAGACCATGCATGAGCGCAAGCGCATCATGGCCGAAGAGGCCGATGCATTTTTAGCCCTGCCCGGCGGGATCGGTACTCTGGAGGAGTTTTTCGAAGTCTGGACCTGGCGTCAACTGGGCTACCACAACAAGCCGGTGGGCTTGCTCAACCACAAGGGCCACTATGACGGACTGCTGCGCTTCATGGCGTACACGGTCGCCCAGGAATTCATGGGTCCCTGGCAAATGAGCCTCATCGAGGTGGGCGATGAGCCCGAGAGCCTGCTCAGGTCCCTGGTGCAATCGGCCGGATTGAGCAGCGCGGCCGGGCTCGATCAAATCTGAACCTAGAAACGACTCAGACTGCCGACTCGTCCTGCTCGCCGGTGCGTATGCGCACCACCCGCTCGACAGCCGTCACGAAAATCTTGCCATCGCCGATTTTGCCGGTGCGCGCGGCCTTGATGATGGCGTCAACGCAGCGGTCGACATCGCCGGACTGAACCACTACCTCCACCTTGACCTTGGGCAGGAAGTCCACCACATATTCAGCGCCCCGGTAGAGCTCAGTATGCCCCTTCTGGCGACCAAAACCCTTGACCTCGGTCACCGTCAGGCCGGTCACGCCGACCTCGGCCAGCGCCTCGCGCACTTCTTCGAGCTTAAAGGGTTTGATGACAGCTGTGATCTGCTTCATGGGGAACTCCAGAACGTTTTGAGCCGATTGTGACGCATCACGGACCTGCAAATCAGGCCCGAAAGCGGCTGGTGATCGGATAGCGCCAGTCCTTGCCAAAGCTGCGGTGGCTGACCCTGATGCCCACAGGCGCCTGGCGCCGCTTGTACTCATTGAGTTTGATCAGCCGGGTGACCTGCTCGACCACCTGCCGATCGAAGCCGGCTGCGACGATATCTTCGATGCTCTCGTCGTTTTCCATGTAGCGCGACAAGATAGCGTCAAGCACCTCATAGGGCGGTAGGCTGTCCTGGTCGGTCTGATCGGGCCTGAGCTCGGCCGAGGGTGGCCGGGTGATGATGCGTTCGGGGATCGGATTGGCACCACGCCCGTAGGGGTCGTTCGCATTGCGCCAGCGGGCCAGCTCGAACACCGTGGTCTTGAGCAGATCCTTGATCACCGCAAAGCCGCCCGCCATGTCGCCATAGAGCGTGCAATAGCCGGTGGCCATTTCGCTCTTGTTGCCAGTGGTCAGCACGATGGAGCCGAATTTGTTGGACAGGGCCATCAGGATCACGCCGCGGATACGCGCCTGTATGTTTTCCTCGGTGGCGTCGATCGGCTTGCCCGCAAATTCGCCAGCCAAGGTGGAAAGGAAGGCCTCAAACTGCGGCACGATGGAGTATTCGTCGTAGCGCACACCCAGTCGCTGTGCCATCTCGCGCGCGTCCTCCAGCGAAATCGAAGCCGTGTAGGGTGAAGGCATCATCACCGCCCTCACCTGATCGGCTCCCAGGGCATCGACCGCAATGGCCAGTACCAGAGCCGAATCGATGCCGCCCGACAAGCCCAGCAAGGCCCCGGGAAAGCCGTTCTTGCCCAGGTAATCGCGCGCACCCAGCACCAGCGCATCCCACAGATCGGCCTCGACCGCACGCTGGGCCGCGGTCTGAGCGACGATCCAGAGGGCATCAGCGCTGCGGCGCTCGATGGCCAGATCAAAAACCTGCTCATGAAAACTCAGTGCCCGCCCAGCGATGCTGCCGTCGGCCTGCAGCGCAAACGAGGCGCCCTCAAACACCACCTCGTCCTGCCCACCGACCAGGTGGGCAAAGACCAGCGGCAAGCCATTGGCGCTCGCGCGCAGCGCCATGGCCGCTTCGCGCTCGCGCGCCTTGCCCGCATGAAAAGGCGAGGCATTGATGACGGCGAGCAGCTCGGCACCGGCGGCCCGGCTCAGGCGGGCCGGCTCCTCGAACCAGGCGTCCTCGCAGATCAGCAGGCCCACCCGCACCGCGTCGACGCCCTCGCCCACGGTGAAAACGCAGGGCTCATGCCCAGGCACAAAATAACGCCGCTCGTCAAACACTTGGTAGTTGGGTAGCTCGCGCTTGGCATAGGTATGCAGCCTGCGGCCCTCGCTGATCACATGGGCCGCATTGAACAACTGCGGCACTGCCACGCTGCGGGTGCGCAAACCAGCGTCGCCAGCCACCCGCGACGGGCTGCCCACCACCACATGCAGACCCGCCAAATCCGCCAACTCGCGCGCAAGCAGATCCACCGCGTCGTCACTGGCCTGCAGGAAGGCGGGACGCAAATACAGGTCTTCAGCGGCATAGCCACAGATGGCCAATTCGGGAGTGAGCAGCAGCCGACAACCCGAGGCATAGGCCTGCCGGGCGGCTGTGATGATCTTGCGGGCATTGCCCGCCATGTCGCCCACGCAGTAGTTGAGCTGGGCAACGCAAATCTTGAGCGACATTGGTGTGTGTTGGGCCGAAAAAATAAAGGCGCAAGCGGAAAGGACACAATGGCCCATGCTTGGAAAAGATTATGTCACCCGGGTTCTGCAGACATGGTCCGACATGCCAGCGGCCCCATGGAATGCCCTGCTCGGCGTCCAGGGCCTTGAGCCTATCGGCCCCTTCATGCGCCAGGAATACCTGGCGGCCATGCAGGGTAGCGGCAGCGCCACAGCGCAGACCGGTTGGGGCCTGCGCATCCTCACCGTCTGGCAGGGCGATGACTTGCACGCGGCCTGTCCGCTTTACCTGAAAGACCACTCCTACGGGGAGTATGTGTTTGACTGGGCCTGGGCCAATGCCTATCAGCAGCACGGCCTGAGCTACTACCCCAAGGCCCTGGTGGCCTCGCCCTTTACCCCGGTGCCTGGCCCGCGCCTGCTGGCTAAAAATGATGCGGCTCGGCTGGCCCTGGTGCAGGCGCTGCTCGCCTGGTGCCGCCAGGAGCAGTTGTCGTCCTTGCATCTGCTCTTCCTGAGCGAAGCCGACCTGGCCGCCTGCACGCATGCAGGCCTGATGCTGCGCCAGACGGTGCAATTTCACTGGCTCAACCGTCGGCCCACAGACGCAGCACGGTTTGCTGATTTCGATGATTTTCTGGCCTCCTTGAGTCAGGACAAGCGCAAGAAAATCCGACAGGAAAGGCGCAAGGTGAGCGATGCGGGTGTGGTGTTTCGCTGGTCCCGTGGCAGCAACATCTCACAAGCTGACTGGGATTTCTTTTACCGTTGCTATGAACGCACCTATCTGGAGCACGGCAATCGGCCTTATCTCAGCCGCGAATTTTTCGCGCAGATCGCCGATCAGATCCCTGAGCACTGGTTGCTGTTTGTGGCCGAGCGCGAGGGCCGGCCGGTGGCCAGCAGCCTGATCGGCCTGAGCCAGGACGGCCCCGCCGGAGCCAGCGTGGCCTACGGCCGCTACTGGGGCGCGCTTGAGCGGGTCGACTGCCTGCACTTTGAAGCTTGCTACTACCAACCCCTGGCCTGGTGCATCGCGCACGGGGTCGGCCGCTTTGAAGGTGGCGCCCAGGGCGAGCACAAAATGGCCCGCGCACTCATGCCCACCCCCACACACAGCGCGCACTGGCTGGCGCACCCGGCGTTTGCCGACGCGGTTGAACGGTTTTTGGAGCGCGAGGGCCAGGGCGTGCAGAGCTACTTAGAGAACCTGCAGGCCCGCACGCCTTTCAAGCAGCCCTGAACCCGAGGGCCGCCGGTGCCTCTAGGCTGCATGCTCCTTGTTGTAGTTGGCGATGCCCTGCAGGATTTCCTGGTGGGCCGACTCCTTGCCCTCCCAGCCCAGCACCTTGACCCATTTGCCCGGCTCGAGGTCTTTGTAATGCTCGAAGAAATGGGCGATGGTCTTCAGGCGCATGGGATTGAGGTCCTCGGGCTTTTGCCATTGGGTGTAGATCGACAAGATCTTGTCGATCGGCACCGCCAGCACCTTGCCGTCTTCGCCGGCCTCGTCCTGCATCTTCAAGATACCAATGGCCCGGCAGGGCACCACCACGCCGGGGATCAGCGGCACCGGGGTGATGACCAGCACGTCGACCGGATCGCCATCACCCGAGATGGTCTTGGGCACATAGCCGTAGTTGGTCGGGTAGTGCATGGCCGTGCTCATGAAGCGATCGACGAAGATCGCGCCGGTTTCCTTGTCGACCTCGTATTTGATCGGGTCGGCGTTCATCGGGATCTCGATGATCACGTTGAACGCATCGGGAACTTTCTTGCCAGGGGTGACGTTGTCCAGAGACATGATGGATTTTCTAGAGTTGTAAAAACGGAGTGACAGCTCAAAACGTCTTACTAAGTAGGAAAGATCGTCTCGTTTGCCTAGGATTTACCCTCATTTTACTGATGCCAGCCTGACGCAGGCCACGAAAAGGTCGCGTTTGGCGCTAAATTCCAGAGGTTGGCCAATCAGTCCCCGTGTGGAGGCGGGGGTGGAGGAAGCAACGCAAGGCGGTGTAGCGTGACCCCTGCGGTGCACCGAAACCCTCACGTCTAACAATGGAGATTCGATATGACGGGCAACTCCGCGCTTATCCTGGCGCTGGTATGTGGATTGATAGCGGTCGCCTACGGCTTTTGGGCTCGTAGCTGGATCCTGTCACAAGACGCGGGCAACGCCCGCATGCAAGAAATTGCAGCCGCCATTCAGACAGGTGCTGCAGCCTACCTGGCCAGACAGTACAAAACCATCTCGGTGGTCGGCATCGTATTGGCCGTGCTGATCGGCCTGTTCCTCGATGGCAAAACCGCCATGGGCTTTGTGGTGGGCGCCGTGCTCTCCGGCGCCTGCGGCTTCATCGGCATGAATGTGTCGGTGCGCGCCAATGTGCGCACCGCACAGGCGGCCACCAAAGGCATAGGTCCGGCGCTGGACGTGGCCTTCCGCGGCGGCGCCATCACCGGCATGCTGGTGGTCGGTCTGGGCCTGCTGGGCGTGACCGGCTTTTATTGGTTCCTCGTAGGCAGCAATCCGGCGGCCGACAAGACCCTGGCTGGCCTGCTCAACCCCCTGATCGGCTTTGCCTTCGGTTCCTCGCTGATTTCCATCTTCGCCCGCCTGGGCGGTGGCATCTTCACCAAGGGTGCTGACGTGGGCGCCGATCTGGTGGGCAAGGTTGAGGCCGGCATTCCTGAGGATGATCCGCGCAACCCGGCCGTGATCGCCGACAACGTCGGCGACAACGTGGGCGACTGCGCCGGCATGGCCGCCGACCTGTTTGAGACCTACGCAGTGACCCTGATCGCCACCATGGTGCTGGGCGCCCTGCTGGTGACCGCAGCGCCCCTGAGCGCGGTGCTTTACCCGCTGGGCCTGGGCGCAGTGTCCATCATCGCCTCCATCATCGGATGCTTCTTCGTCAAGGCCTCGCCCGGCATGAAAAACGTCATGCCCGCCCTGTACAAGGGCCTGGCCATTGCCGGCGTGCTCTCCCTGGTGGCGTTTTACTTCGTCACCACCTGGCTGGTCCCCGACAACGCCCTGGGCGCGGCCGGCAGCCAAATGAAGCTTTTCGGCGCCTGCGTGGTCGGCCTGGTGCTGACCGCCTTGCTGGTCTGGATCACCGAGTTCTACACCGGCACCCAGTACGCGCCCGTGCAGCACATCGCGCAGGCCTCGACCACCGGTCACGGCACCAACATCATTGCCGGCCTGGGCGTGTCCATGCGCTCGACCGCCTGGCCTGTGATCTTTGTTTGCATCGCCATCATCGTGGCCTACAAGCTGGCCGGCCTGTACGGCATCGCGATTGCCGCCATGTCCATGCTCAGCATGGCCGGCATCATCGTTGCGTTGGACGCCTATGGTCCGATCACCGACAACGCCGGCGGCATTGCAGAAATGTCGGACCTGCCCGCCTCGGTGCGCGACATCACCGACCCGCTGGACGCCGTGGGCAACACCACCAAGGCGGTGACCAAGGGCTATGCCATCGGCTCGGCCGGCCTGGCCGCGCTCGTCTTGTTTGCCGACTACACCCACAAGCTGGAAGGCTATGGCAAGGCCATCAGTTTTGACCTGAGCGACCCCATGGTGATCGTGGGCCTGTTCATCGGTGGCCTGATTCCCTACCTGTTCGGTGCCATGGCCATGGAAGCCGTCGGCCGTGCAGCCGGTTCGGTGGTGGTCGAGGTGCGTCGCCAGTTCAAAGAGATCAAGGGCATCATGGAAGGCACGGCCAAGCCCGAGTACGGCCGCGCCGTCGACATGCTCACCAGCGCTGCCATCAAGGAGATGATGATCCCCTCGCTGCTGCCTGTGGTGGTGCCGATTTTGGTGGGTCTGATTCTTGGCCCCAAAGCCCTGGGTGGTCTGCTGATGGGCACCATCATCACCGGCCTGTTTGTGGCGATCTCCATGTGTACCGGCGGCGGCGCTTGGGACAATGCCAAGAAGTACATCGAAGACGGCCATCACGGCGGCAAAGGCTCTGAAGCCCACAAGGCTGCTGTCACCGGCGATACCGTGGGTGACCCCTACAAGGACACCGCCGGTCCGGCCGTCAACCCCTTGATCAAGATCATCAACATCGTGGCCCTGCTCATCGTGCCGCTGATGATGAAGTTCCATGGTGACAGCCAGGCCGCGCCCGCACCGGCTCCCGCTGCTCCTGCAGCGGTGGTAGCGCCGGCTGCAGTGGCAGCTTCGGCACCGGCGGCTGATGCTGCATCAGCACCGGCCGCTGCGGCCGCCTCTGCCAGCAAATAAGCCGCTTGCGCTGCGACTCTCAAAAAAGGCCCGCCCCGTGCGGGCTTTTTTACTTCGGAGCCCCAGCGGGGCCAGTTAAGCGCGGGCCCGGCCCACGAAGAAACCCTAGCAGCCACAGCCCAGGCCAATCGGTATGGTCTGCGGCAGCTCCGGCAAGCCGACTATTGACCCCTAAGCCCCTGCACTGAACATCGACCATGCTGCATTTCGCCGCCAACCTGAACCTGATGTACAACGAAGTCCCCTTTATGGACCGCTTCGCTGCCAGCGCTGATGACGGTTTTTCTGCCGTCGAGTACCTGTTCCCCTACGAATACGATGCCGAAGAAATCAGCGCGCAGTTGCGGCGTTACGGTTTGACACAAGCCCTGTTCAACCTGCCGCCCGGTCAGTGGAGTGCCGGCGAGCGGGGCATGGCCTGCCTGCCGCAAAGGCGCGCTGAATTTGAGCAGACCGTGAGCACGGCACTGCACTATGCGCAGGCCACTGGCGCGCGGCGCCTGCACATCATGGCCGGAATCAGGCCCGAGGCGGTCAATCCGGCCTTACTGCATCACACCTACGTCAGCAACCTGCGCTGGGCCTGTGACCGCTTGGCCGAACACAACATCACCGCCACAATCGAACCGCTCAATCCGCGAGATATGCCCGGCTACTACCTCACCCACCAAGCACAGGCGCATGCCATCTGTGCGGAAGTGGCCAGGCCCAATATCAAGGTGCAGATGGACTTCTACCACTGCCAGATTGTTGAGGGTGACCTGGCCAGCCGTCTGCGGGCGCACTGGGCTGGCATTGGCCACATACAGATTGCCGGTGTACCCGATAGACATGAACCCGATGAGGGTGAGGTCAACTACCCCTATCTGTTTCACTTGCTCGAGTCCCTGGGTTACGATGGGTTCGTAGGCTGCGAATACAAACCCCGCAAGGGCACCTCGCAAGGACTAGGCTGGTTGCGCAAGTACATACAGAGACGCCCACAGACAGGGCCCGAAATATTTTTCACAGGACAAGCGCATGCGTCTCCAAGGTAAAACCATCATCGTCACCGGCGCTGGCAATGGCATCGGCGAAGGCATTGCAAAGCGACTGGCCGAAGAAGGCGCCGCCATCGTCGTCAACGACATCGACGCCAAAGGTGGCCAGCGGGTGGCCGACGAGATCCGCGCTGCGGGCGGTCGGGTCCGCTACGTGCAGGCCGACGTCACCCGCAGCGCCGACATGAAGCGCCTGATCGATGAGGCGGTGGCACACCACGGACGTCTGGATGTGATGGTCAACAACGCCGGCTGGACCCACCGCAACCAAAGCGCGCTCACCGTCAGTGAAGACGAGTTTGACCGTTGCTACGCGGTCAACGTCAAGAGCATTTATCTGAGCACCTTGCATGCGGTGCCGGTGTTTCGCAGCCAGGGCGGCGGCAGTTTCATCAACATCGCGTCCACCGCTGGCGTACGCCCGCGGCCTGGCCTGACCTGGTACAACGGCTCCAAAGGCGCAGCCATCATCACCAGCAAATCTTTAGCCGCCGAGTTCGGCCCTGACAACATCCGGGTCAACTGCATCAACCCCGTCATGAACCCCTCTACCGGCCTGGGCGAATCGTTTGCCGGCGGCGAGCTCACCGAAGAGCGACTGGCGCGCTTTCGCGCCACCATCCCCCTGGGGCGGTTTTCCACCGCGCTGGATGTGGCCAATGCGGCGCTGTACCTGGCCAGCGACGAGGCGGCCTTCATCTCGGGCGTGTGTATCGAGGTCGACGGCGCGCGCTGCGTCTGAGCGGGCAAACCGCACGCGGCGCAGGACCGCCGACTGCGGCAAAATCCAGTACAAGCCTTATGAACGATCCCAAGCCTGTCCGAACCATCGCCGTGGCTGACCTGCGCTACCGCGGCGCCCTGCCCCACATTCCTGATTTGTTGTCGACCCCTAGCGGGCAACTGAGCGACCGACTGCACCGGCCCTTGCGCGATTTGCGTATCAGCGTGACCGACCGCTGTAACTTCCGCTGCAGCTACTGCATGCCGCGCGAAGTCTTTGACAAAGACTATGCCTTCCTGCCGCAAAGCTCCCTGCTCAGCTTCGAGGAGATCACCCGTCTGGCGCGGCTGTTCGTCGCCCATGGCGTGGAAAAGCTCAGGCTGACCGGCGGCGAGCCGCTGCTGCGCAAAAACATCGAGATCCTGATCGGCATGCTGGCCGAGCTTCGCACGCCGCAAGGCCGTGAGCTCGACATCACCTTGACCACCAATGGCTCGCTGCTGGCTAAAAAAGCACAGTCGCTCAAGGATGCCGGTCTGCGCCGTGTCACCGTCAGCCTCGACGGCCTGGACGATGCCGTGTTTCGCCGCATGAACGATGTGGACTACCCGGTGGCCGACGTCTTGCGCGGCATCGAGGCGGCAGAAAAAGTGGGGCTGGCCCCGCTGAAGGTCAATATGGTGGTCAAGCGTGGCACCAATGACCAAGAGATCGTGCCCATGGCCCGGCATTTCCGGGGCAGCGGCGCGGTGCTGCGCTTCATCGAATACATGGACGTGGGAGCCTCCAACGGCTGGCGCATGGACGAGGTGCTGCCCTCGGCCCAGGTCATCAGGCGCATTGCGGAGCACTTTCCGCTGCAAGCGCTTGAAGCGAGTGCAGCGGGCGAAACGGCCGAGCGCTGGCGCTATGTCGATGGCGCTGGCGAGATCGGCGTCATCAGCAGCGTGACCCAGGCCTTTTGTGGCGACTGCAACCGGGCCCGCCTGTCCACCGAGGGGCAGCTGTTTCTTTGCCTGTTCGCCAGTCAGGGGCAAGACCTGCGCGGCCTGCTGCGCGGCGCCTACAGCGACGAGCAGATCAGCGCCGCCATCGCCCACATCTGGCAGGCCCGCTCCGACCGTTATTCCCAGCTGAGGTCCGCCCAAGGCGCAGAGCTGCCAGCGGGGCAGCGGCGCGTCGAGATGAGCTACATCGGGGGCTAAATGCTGCAGGCAGCCGACATCACCGGCATGGTGCTGGCCGGCGGGCAAGGCTCCCGCATGGGCGGCATCGACAAAGGCCTGCAGCTTTTTCGAGGCCAGGCGCTGGCCAGTCAGGCTTGGCAGCGCCTGGCCCCACAGGTCGGCAGCATCGCCATCAATGCCAACCGGCATCTGGATACCTATCGCAGCTGGGGCGCACCAGTCTGGTCCGACGCTGCTGACCCAGAGGCTTTTGCCGGGCCGCTGGCCGGCTTTCTCAGTGGGCTGAGCCACTGCACCAGCGACTATCTGTGTACGGTAGCCTGCGATACGCCGCTGTTCCCGCAGGATCTGGTTGCGCGGCTAGCGAAGGGCTTGCGAGAGGCACAAGCCGACATCGCCATGGCCGCCGGGCCGGAAGGCGACGGCCGCGTCCGAAACCAACCTGTGTTCTGCCTGATCAAAACCGAGCTGCGCCCGGCGCTGCTGGAATTCATGCAACAGGGCGGCCGAAAAATCGATGCCTGGACAGCCAGTCAGCGCAGCACCGTGGTCCGCTTCGACCAGCCGGGCGACGACCCGCGGGCTTTTTTTAATATCAATACCCTGCAAGAGCTGCAGCAGCTCGAAACCCTGGCCACGTCCGCAAAACCATGAAGAGCCTGGCCGAAATCGCGGATGCCCTGCAAGGCTATGACCCGCAGTCCTTGCCGGTCGAGCAAGCCCTGGCCTTCCTGCGCGCTCTGGTCGAGCCCATTGTCGATACCGAAGACATTGCCCTGGCAGACGGACTGGATCGCATCCTCGCCGGTGACCTCATCAGCCCCCTGAATGTGCCACCGCATGACAACTCAGCCATGGATGGCTATGCATTCGACGGCGCGCAGATCCAAGCCGGCAAAGACATCAGCTTGCGCGTGGTGGGCACTGCCTGGGCTGGTCGGGCCTGGCGCGGCCAGGCTGGGCCGGGTCAGTGTGTGCGCATCATGACCGGCGCCATCATGCCAGCCGGACTGGACACGGTCTTGCCGCAAGAGCTGGCCCAACTCAGCCCTGACGGCCAACAACTGACGGTGCCGGCCGACCGTCTGGCCGCCGGCGACAACCGGCGCTTGCAGGGCGAAGACCTGCACCTGGGCGAGACGGCCCTGCGCAGCGGCACCCGCATGGGCCCGGCCCAACTGGGGCTGGCCGCCTCCCTGGGCCTGGAGCGCCTGCAGGTCTTGCGACGCCCGCTGGTGGCATGCTTTTCCACCGGCGACGAAATTCTCAGCGCTGGCCAGGCACCGCGCGAAGGTGCGGTCTACGACAGCAACCGCTACAGCCTGATCGGCCTGCTCCAGCGCCTAGGCTGCAGCGTGCTGGACTTGGGCCTGGTGCCGGACGACCCTGCCCGCTTGCAAGCGACTTTCGAGCACGCCGCCAGCCAGGCCGATGCCATCATCAGCTCCGGCGGCGTGAGCGTGGGCGAGGCTGACCATACCCGCGCCATGCTCCAGCGGCTGGGCGAGATGGTGTTCTGGCGGGTGGCCATGCGTCCAGGCCGGCCACTGGCCACCGGCCGCATCGCGCACCTGGCGCGCAGCCGGCCGGCACTCGTGTTTGGCCTGCCCGGCAATCCGGTGGCGGTGATGGTCACCTTCCTGGCCTTCGTGCGCCCTGCCCTGCTACAGCTGATGGGCTGCAGCGCGCCGCCCAACCCACTGTTGCAGGCCCGCAGCCTGGAAACGCTGCGCAAGAAACCGGGCCGCACCGAATACCAGCGCGGCTGGGTCAGCCGCAACGCACAGGGGCAGTTACAGGTACGCACCACCGGCAACCAGGGCTCGGGCGTGCTCAGCTCCATGACCCAGGCCAACGGCCTGATCGTGCTGCACCACCAGCAGGCAACGGTGCAGGCCGGCGAACTGGTGGATGTGATGATGTTCGACGGCGTCATCTGAGGCCGCCTAGCGCAGCTCAGGCCCGTGCCGCGCCTTAAGCGCCTTCAATGATGCGGATGTCGCGCACAGCGGCATTCGTGCCCAGCGCCGCCAGAGCCGCCTTGTAGCCCGGGCTCTGATACGCATCCAGGGCCGCCTGCAGGCTGTCAAACTCAATCAGCACGGTGCGCATTTGCTTGCCGTGCTCCTTGACCGCGGCCGGCAAACCGCGGGCCAGGAAGCGTCCGCCAGAGGCCGTCAGAGCCGGCCCTGCCAGCTGCGCATAGGCCTGCAAGGCCGCCTCATCATGAATGGCATGGTACTCACTGATCCAGTAGGCTTTGGGCATCACGGCTCCGTTGGTTGAAAGCTTCTGTCGATTTATTTGGCGATCAGCTCATGATCATGGCCGGCCTGGTCCTTGACCTCGCGCACATCGGCACCCGGCACTGCATCGCGGGCGAACAGCAAGTACATGGTCGGCACCACGAACACGGTCAGCAGGGTGCCCAGAGACATACCGCCGACGATCACCCAGCCAATCTGTGTGCGACTTTCAGCACCGGCCCCGGTGGACAGGGCCAGCGGGATGGCGCCCAGCACCATGGCGCCGGTGGTCATCAAAATCGGACGCAGACGCTGCGACGATGCCTTGACCACTGCGTCGATGGTCTGCATGCCTTGCTCGCGCAGCTGGTTGGCGAATTCAACGATCAAGATACCGTGCTTGGTGATCAGGCCCACCAGGGTGATCAGGCCAATCTGCGAATACACATTGAGCGAGCCGCCGGACCACTTGAGTGCCAGCAGAGCACCAATCATGGACAGCGGTACCGACAGCATGATCACCAACGGATCGACAAAGCTTTCGAACTGCGCAGCCAGCACCAGAAAAATAAACAGCAAGGCCATCACAAACACTAGCGCCAGCGCGCCTTGGGATTTGCGGAACTCGCGCGAGGTACCGTTCAGGTCGGTGGTGTAGCCGGGCTTGAGCACCTTGGAAGCGGTCGCGTCCATGAAAGCCAAAGCCTCGCCCAAGGCGTAGTCGGCCGACAGGTTGGCAGTGATCGTGACCGAGCGGCGCTGACCGAAGTGATTAAGCTCGCGCGGACTCACGCTCTCGCGCGTCTTGACCAAGGCCGACAGCGGCACCATCACATCATTGCGGCCCCGCACATTGATGTTTTCAATGTCCTGGGGCACGTCGCGGCCGCTGGCGCGGTTCTGAATGATCACATCGTATTGCTCGGCATCGCGCTTGTAGCGGGTCACCTGTCGGCCGCCCAGCGTGGTTTCCAGGGCTCGCGCCACCACATCGACGCTCACGCCCATGTCGGCCGCCTTATCCCGGTCAATGACAATGCGCAGCTCGGGCTTGTTCATGCGCAGGTCAATATCGGGCTGAACAATGCCGGGATTCTTGGCTATCTCGTCAAGCAACTGCCTGACCACCCGGTTGAGGTTCTCATAGCTGTCCGAGGTCTGAATCACAAAGTTGATCGGCCGTTCGCGAAAGCCCTGGCCCAGCGACGGCGGGGTGATGGGGAAGGCGTTGATACCGGCCAGCCCGCTGAACTTCGGGCCCAGTTCCCGCGCAATCTGCAGCGTAGTGCGATCCCGTTTTTCCCACTCGACGGCCCTGTAGACCACCGTGCCTTGCGAGACGGTCGGATTGCCCAGATTGGCAAAAATCCGGTCAAACTCAGGGTATTGCGAGCCCATGCGCTCCAAAATTCGTGCATAACGGTCGGTGTAATCTATGGTCGATCCGTCGGGCGCGTTGATGGTCGCCAAAATAGTGCCGCGGTCCTCTAGCGGCGCAAGCTCGGACTTCATCGTCGGCCATACCGCCGAAATTCCCCAGCCGGCCACAGCCATAACCACCAGAATTAACCACCGCGCCTGCAAGAAAAATCCAAGCAGGCCACCCGCAGCGCCACCGCCGGCCGGTCGCCAACGGGCCAGCAAGATCCAGCGCAGCACGCCACCGTAGCCATTGGACAGCCCGGTCAACAAGCGCTCCATGCTCCGGTCGAACAAATTCGGCTTGGGATTGTGCTTGAGCAGCTTGGAACACATCATGGGCGTGAGCGTGAGCGCCACAAAACCCGATACCAATACCGCCCCCGCCAAGGCCAGCGCAAATTCGATGAACAGACGCCCGGTTCGCCCCGGCGTGAACGCCAAGGGCGCATACACCGCCACCAACGTAATGGTCATGCAGATCACCGCAAAGGAGATTTCCCGAGCGCCTTTGATCGATGCTGAAAAGGGATCCATGCCCTCTTCAATATGCCGAAAGATATTCTCCAGCATCACGATCGCGTCATCGACCACCAGGCCGATGGCCAACACCAGGGCCAGCAGCGTCAAGGTGTTGATGGTAAAGCCGGCGAGCGCCATCATCGCGAAGGTGCCGATCAGCGACACCGGAATCGTGACGATGGGAATCAAAGAGGCCCGGAGGGTACGCAGGAACACAAAAATCACCAGCGCAACCAAAACCACCGCCTCCGCAATCGTCTGGTAGACGTTCTTGATGGAACGGTCGATGAAAAGCGAGTTGTCGTTGGCCACCTCGATGCTCAGGTCACCCGGCAGGTCGGCCTTGAGCTTGGGAATCATTTCACGAACGCCCTGGGCCAACTGCAAAGGATTGGCCGTAGCCTGGCGGATCACACCCGCCGAGATCGCCAGCCGTCCATTCAGACGGGCGGTGCTGCGGGTATCGGCCGGACCCTCCTCGATACGGGCCACATCACGCAGCTTGACCGGAAATCCGTTGACCACGCGCACCACGATGTCGCCAAACTGCCCCGGCCGGTTCAGGTCGGTCTGCGAGGTGACGCTGAACTCACGCTGCGTAGACTCGATGCGCCCAGCCGGCACATCCAAGTTATTGCGGCGCACCGCGTCTTCAATGTCTTGCGTGGTCAGGCGGTAGCCGGCCATGCGATCGGGGTCCAACCAGACCCGCATCGCGTACTTGCGCTCGCCAAAAATACGGACATCCGCTACACCCGTGACGGTCTGCAGGCGCGGCTTGACCACCCGGTTGACCAGGTCGTTGATCTGCAGCGGATTGAGCACATCACTGCTAAAGGCCAGCCAGATCACCGGAAAGGCGTCGGCCTCCACCTTCGCAATGACTGGCTCATCAATAGACAGTGGCAGACGGTTGCGCACCCGCGCGGTACGGTCACGCACCTCGGCGGCAGCCGCATCGGCGTCCTTTTCCAGCCTAAAACGCACAGAAATCTGACTCTGCTCGGCCCGGCTGATCGAGGTGATCACGTCAACCGCATCAATGCCTGCAATCGAGTCTTCGAGCGGCTTGGAAACCTGGCTCTCGACCACTTCGGCCGACGCGCCCGGGTATCTGACGGTGACGGTGACCACCGGCTCGTCGATCTTCGGATACTCACGAACCGACAGCTTGTCGAAGCAGACCGCTCCGATCAGCACGACGAGCAGGGACAACACCGTCGCAAAAACCGGCCGCCGTATGGAAATTTCAGGCAAAAGCATGGTGGAGGTTTCCTATTGCTGAGACGGTGAAGGCTACGGCAGGTGGCTCAATACTGAAGACCGAAGCGCCCGACTCAGGTCGGTCCGGGGCCAGTGCGTTGTGCAGGAACCGCGGCAGGAGCGGCGCTGGCAGGAGCGGCAGGGCCTGCCGGGCGAGCCGCTGCGCGACCTGAGCCGTCAAGGGCCACCAGGCAGGGATCCGGACCCTGCAAGGGCGGCAGATTGGCCGCTGGGCGACCTGCCGGTGGACGACCAGGACCGCCAGCGGCCGGGCCGGCCCCCGAAGGCACCGCCCCCGGAGCAGCCCCTGGACCACCCGGGGCACCGGGAGCACCACCTGGGCCGCCTGGGCCGCCTGGGGCACCACCTGGACCACCCGGGGCACCACCGCGACCGGCACCTTCAACCACCCGCACCACCGTACCGTCGCGCTGTAAGCGCTGTTGGCCGGCCACCACCACGGTATCGCCCAGAGCCACGCCATCGAGCAACTCGACCTTGCCCGGTGTTCTCATGCCGACCTTGACCTCAACCCGCTTGGATACCAGGCCCTCCGGACTGTCAACCAAGCGAATCACAAACAGCCGCGGCCCCTGGGGCACGATGGCCTCCTCGGGCACCACCAGCGCCTTGTCCCGGGTACTGAAATTGGTGGCCACCCGGGCAAACATGCCCGGGCGCAGTTGCATGCGACGGTTGTCGATGCAGGCGCGCACGCCCAGCGAGCGCCCATTGGCGTCAACCAGGGGGTCGATGGCCTGCACCACCGCAGAAAATTTTCGCCCTGGCACCGCATCGACCTCCACTTCGGCCCGCTGGCCGGCTCGAAGCCGCGTCTGAAAACGCTCGGGCAGCCGGTAGTCCACATAGACCGCGTCCATGTCTTCCAAATTCACCACATCGGCGCCGTCTTTCAGGTAGTCACCCAGGTTAATGGAGCGTATGCCCACGGTGCCATCGAAGGGCGCCAGAATCTTGAGTCGGTCGGCCGTGGCCTTGGCCAGAGCCAGCTTAGCCTGAGCCACTTCCAGGCTGGCACCACTTTCATCGACGGTCCGCCGGCTGATGAAGTTTTGCTCCACCAATTCCTTGTTGCGGTTGAAATTAACTTGCGCGATCGACAGTTCCGCCTGGGCCTGCTTGACCTGGGCCTGCGCGAGCTGGTCGTCGAGTTGGATCAGCAACTGCCCGCGACTGACCTTTTGACCATCGCGAAAATTGACCTGGGTGATGCGCCCGCTCACCTCGGGCCTGACCATGATGTTCTGGCGCGAGCGCAAACTACCGGTGGCCTGCGCTTCATCGACCAGTTTGGCCTGTTCCACCTTGGTCACTTCGACCGCAGGCTTACCGCCCCCGCCAGGGCCACCGGCAGCAGCCGGACCTGAAGCCGCGCCTGTCGGACCCGCTGCCACCGGCGCGGCACCCGAAGGGCTTTGTTGACCACGGTTCTGGTACCACCAGGCGCCACCGCCTGCGACAACAATCAGGATCAAGGACAGGGCCCGTACCACGGATTTAGATGCCATCTCTACGCCTTGGAGCTGGGCCGGCACCCTTCCTGAAGAAAGACTGCGCCGGCAACAATTGAATAACTTAGCAATGTAACAGCAGCCAATCAAGTCCGTGCGAGGCGCACCCCGGGATTTCCCAGGAGCGCACATAGGTAATTCCACGAATGAGCAGCCTGAGGCTGGCCCACCGTCCCTCACCAGCCCACAATTCCAGGGCGCGCCAGCGGCACGAAAGCCGCCGCCTACACTGCCTGCCATGCATGCTTTTGACGTGGTCATCGTTGGCGCCGGCGCGGCCGGACTGTTTTGCGCCGGCCAGGCCGGCCGACTCGGCCTGCGGGTGCTGCTGATCGATCACAGCGCCAAGGTGGCCGAAAAAATCCGCATCTCCGGCGGCGGCCGCTGCAACTTCACCAATACCGGTACCAGCGCCCAGCAGTTTTTAGGCGAAAACCCCCACTTTTGCCGCTCGGCGCTTTCGCGCTACACGCCGCAAGACTTCGTCGACCTGGTGCGTGAACACCGCATCGCCTTCCATGAAAAGCACAAGGGCCAGCTGTTTTGCGACCGATCGGCCGAAGACATCATCACCATGCTGCTGGCCCTGTGCGAGGCTGGCCAGGTGGAGCGCTGGCAGCCCTGCGCGGTTGGCGCGGTCGAACACAGCCTGGGCCTCTACCGCTTGCAGACCGAGCGCGGACCGGTAGAAGCGGCGCAACTGGTGATCGCCACCGGCGGCCTGTCCATTCCAAAGATCGGCGCCACCGACTGGGGCTACCGCATCGCGCGCCAGTTCGACCTGCGGCTGGTCGAGCCACGGCCTGCCCTGGTGCCCCTGGTGTTCGAAGGCAGCCCCTGGGCGCCCTACAGCAGCCTGGCGGGCCTGGCCCTGCCCGTGCGCATCAGCACCCCGGTGGCGGGCAAAAAAGGCCGGCAGGTGTTTGACGAGGACCTGCTCTTTACCCACCGCGGCCTGAGCGGCCCGGCGGTCCTGCAGATTTCTAGCTTCTGGCTCCCTGGCGCACCGATCGCTGTCCACCTGGCACCGGCCTGGGACAAAGCCGAGGCATTGCAAGCGCAGCTGCTGGCGGCCAAGGCCCGCTCGCGCAAGCTGGTCAGCAATGAGCTGAGTACCTTGCTGCCGGCCCGGCTGGCCGAGGCCTGGGTCAGCGCCGATAGCCGGCTGCAGCAACCCATCTGCGACGTGCCCGACAAGGCCTTGGCCGCCCTGGCCCAGGCCCTGACGCACTGGGAGCTGCGGCCCAGCGGCACCGAGGGCTACCGCAAGGCCGAAGTGACCGCCGGCGGCGTCGATACCCTTGACCTGTCGTCCCAGACGCTGGAGAGCCGGCAAGCGGGCTTGTATTTCATCGGCGAGGTGGTCGATGTCACCGGCTGGCTCGGCGGCTACAACTTTCAGTGGGCCTGGGCCAGTGCCTACGCCTGCGCGCAGGCTATGGCCGAACGCCGGGCGGCGCTGGCCTGAGAGGCTGCAGGTCCCATGCAGCAGGCTCTGTGCCTGCTATACTCTCCGGCTTTGCTAGCAAACCTGCGCCTACAAGGATCCTGATCAGATCCCCCGCGGCGCACCCTTGGGATCCATCAATGACCACCATTCGTGTAAAAGACAACGAGCCGTTCGACGTGGCCCTGCGCCGTTTCAAGCGCACCATTGAAAAGCTCGGCCTGCTGACCGACCTGCGCGCCCGCGAGTTCTATGAGAAGCCGACGGCCGAGCGCAAGCGCAAGAAAGCAGCGGCAGTCAAGCGCAACTACAAGCGCATCCGCTCGATGCAACTGCCCAAGAAGATGTACTGATGCAGTGGGCGGCCACGGCCGCCAAGCAAGGTGCTAATCCAGCCCGCTCGAGGACGCTCTAGCGGGCTTTGTTTTTTCCCCACCGGAGATCCGCTATGGCCCTGAAAGAACAGATCAACGACGACATGAAAACCGCCATGCGCGCCCGCGATAGCGAGCGACTGGCCACCATACGCCTGCTGATGGCAGCGCTGAAGCAAAAAGAGGTTGACGAGCGCATCGTGCTTGACGACGCTGCTGTGATCGGCATCGTCGACAAGCTGATCAAGCAGCGCAAAGACTCGATCGAAGCTTTTCGCAAGGCCGAGCGCCATGACCTGGCCGACAAGGAAGAGGCCGAGATGAAGGTGCTGCAAGGCTATTTGCCCGTGCGCATGAGCGCGCAGGAGGTCAGCGACGCGGTAAGCGCCCTGGTGGCCAGCCTGGGCGCAAGTGGTCCCGGGGACATGGGCAAGGTGATGGCTGCCGCCAAAGCGCAATTGGCCGGCCAGGCCGATATGGGCCAGGTCTCAGCTGCCGTCAAAGCCGCCCTGGCCGGCTGAAACTGGAGCGAGCGGCGCGCCGCTCAGGCCAGGATCAGGGCGGTGCCCATCACCGCCATAGCAGAGCCTACCCAGGCCCCCAGCGCGGGGCGGCGGCGGTAGATCATCCACAGCAGCGGCAAGAGCAGCACCGGCGAAATCGAGGACATGATGCCCACCAAATTGGCCTGCCCGGTGCGCAGCGCCGCCAGAATCAAGGTCATGCCCAGGGCCATGGCCACCGCTGCACTGGCGCCGGTGTTCGCAAGCACCTTGGCGGTCAGTGGCTGCAACAGGCGCGAATGCCGCAGCCCGGCCCACAGCAAGATCAGATGGGCCAGGAAGGCGGCACTGGTGCGTACGGCAGAGGCGGCCACCGCGTCGACCCCGGTCGTCATCAGGGGCTTGATCATCAAGGTAGCCACCGCCTGACACAGGGCTGCCAGCAAACCCAGCGCTACGCCGACAGCCAGCGTACCCCGGGTGTCCTCCCATTGGTGACTTTCGTCTGCGCGCCTGCCCCAGGCAATGGCCACCATCACACCAGAGACCAACAAGCCGCTGCCAGCCAAGGTCCAGCCCCAAAGTGTCTCACCCAAAAAAAGCCAGGCCAGTACCACCGAAAACAGCGCATGGGTGGCAAAAGAATGCCACAGCGCCGAGGCCCCAGCCGGTTCATACAGGCGAACAAGGCGGTATCGCCCACAAAAATGCCGACCAAGCCAGAGAGCACCAGCAGGCCAGTGGCGTGCAGGTCGAGGCTACGCCACTGCCCGCTCCAGGTTGCCACGGCCCACAACAGGCAAAGCGCGAAAAAAAGGCGCCAGCGGGTAAAGGCGAAGGCGCCCATACGGCTGGCGGCCTGGGCCGACAACACACTGCCCACAGCCCAGCACAGGGCCGCAAGAGCGGCGAGCAGTTCAGCGCGCATCCGCGCCTCAGCTGCCGGCCACCTTCATGCGCTCAATGAGTACCGAGCCTACCGTCTTGGCGCCGTAGTTGTAGGCATCAGCACCTATGGCCGCGATGCCCATGAACATGTCCTTCATGTTGCCGGCAATGGTGATCTCCTCAACCGGATAGGCAATGCGACCGCCCTCCACCCAAAAGCCGCTGGCCCCGCGCGAATAGTCGCCGGTGACAGGGTTGACGCCTTGACCCATCAGTTCGGTCACGAACAAACCGGTGCCCAGCTTGCGCAGCATGGCGTCCAGGTCGTCGCCCGGGCGAGTCAGCCGACTGCTCATCACCAAATTGTGCGAGCCCCCAGCATTGCCGGTGGTGCGCATGTCCAGCTTGCGCGCCGAATAGGTGCTTAGGAAATAGCCCTGAACCACACCGGCGTCGACCACCTTGCGGGCGCGGGTGCTCACCCCTTCTTCGTCAAAGGGCGCGCTGCCCTTGCCCTTGCGCACATGCGGGTCCTCGCTGATGTCGATATGGGACGGCAGCACCGCCTGACCCAGACTATCGAGCAAGAAGCTGCTCTTGCGGTAGAGCGAGCCGCCGCTGGTGGCCTGTACATAGGCGCCCAGCAGCCCAGCGGCCAGGGGCGACTCGAACAGCACCGGGCATTCGGTGGTGGCAATCTTGCGCCCATTGAGGCGCGCCAAAGCCCGCTCAGCTGCATAGCGCCCGACCACGCGGGCGCTGGCCAGCTCACGCGCATCGCGCATCGAGCTGTACCAGGCGTCGCGCTGCATGCCCTCGCCCACCCCGGCGATCGGCGCTACCGACAGGCTGTGGCGCGAGGAGGCGTAGCCGCCTCGGAAACCAAGGCTGTGGGCGCTGAAAAAATGGCTTTGCTGGGCCGACACGCCGGCGCCTTCGCTATTAGTAATCAGGCTGCTGGTGGCCAGTGCTGCCGCCTCGCATTCCAGGGCCAGCTCAGCCGCCTGCTCTGCAGTGATCGCCCAGGGATGGCAAAGATCGAGCTCGGGCGGATTTTTGGCAATGTCGTCCTGATCGGGCAGGCCAGCGGCCGGATCGCTGGCGGTAAAGCGAGCGATGTCGTAGGCGGCCTGCACGGTCGCCTCAATGGCTGCCGCCGAAAAATCGCTGGTCGAGGCATTGCCTCTCTTTTGGCCCAGATAAACGGTAATGCCCAGAGACTTGTCGCGGTTGCGCTCCACATTCTCTAGCTCGCCCTTGCGAACGCTGACCGAAAGCCCACAGCCCTCTGAGGCTTCGGCAGCGGCGTCGCTGGCACCGAGCTTGCGCGCATGACCCAGGGCGCTGTCGACCAGTTGTTCGAAAAATTTGCGGCTGTAGGCAAAGCCGCTATCGGCACGGGAGGTGTTTTTTTTCACGAAAGTAGAGTCCTTAGGAGGACAACTATGATACCCAGCCCCAACCGCCGAGCCGATTGAACGCTGCCATAGCCCCACCATGCCCCGCAAACTCCAAAAAGGCTACTTTGTCCGAGGCCAGTTCGTCGCTGAAGGCAGCGAGCTCGACCTCGAACTCAAGCGCGAACTCAAAGGTGGCGTTGAAGTCAGCAAAACCGACCTCAAGCGCGAGAGCGCCGAACTTCAGGCCCTGGGCGAGCAATTGCTGGGACTGCGCGCTGCTTTGTTCGAACCCCTGGGTCTGTCCGACAAGCTCGTCGACGCCGTGGCCGAGGCCAGGCGCATCACCAATTTCGAGGGCAAACGCCGTCAGATGCAGTTCATCGGCAAACTCATGCGCCAGCTCGACGAAGACAGTTTGCAGGCCGTGCGCGAGGCCTTGCAGGTGCAGCAGCACGGCAGCGCGCAAGAGGCTGCGGCCCTACATCAGGCTGAGGGCTGGCGCGACCGGCTGATCGCCGACGATACCGCCGTGGGTCAGTGGCTGAGCGCCCACCCCAGCACCGATTCTCAGCAGCTGCGCGCCCTGGTGCGCCAGGCCCGCAAGGACGCCCAACCCGAAAAGCCCGGCCTGGCCCCGCGCCACAGCCGGGCCTACCGAGAGATTTTTCAACTGGTCAAGGAAGAGCTGATTCATGCCTGATTTCGATCCCGTGCGCATAGGCATCGTCTCGGTGAGCGACCGCGCCTCCAGTGGCGTCTATGAAGACAAAGGCCTGCCGGCCCTCAAGGGCTGGCTGGGCGCCGCGCTGCACAACCCCCTGACTTTTGAAGAACGCCTGATCCCTGACGAGAAGGACCGCATCAGCCAGACCCTGATCGAGTTGGTCGATGCCGGCTGCGCGCTGATACTGACCACCGGCGGCACCGGCCCAGCCCTGCGCGACGTAACGCCAGAGGCCACCCTGGCCGTGGCACACAAGGAAATGCCGGGCTTTGGCGAACAGATGCGGCAGATCAGCCTGAAGTTCGTTCCCACCGCCATCTTGTCGCGCCAAGTGGCGGTGATCCGCGGGACCAGCCTGATCATCAACCTGCCGGGGCAGCCCAAGTCCATCCAGGAAACGCTCGAGGGTCTGAAAGACGCCCAAGGCCAGGCCCTGGTGCCGGGGATCTTTGCGGCCGTGCCCTACTGCATAGACCTGATCGGCGGGCCCTATCTGGAAACCCGCGACGAGGTCTGCAAGGCCTTTCGGCCCAAGAGCGCGGTACGACCGCCGCGCTGAAGCTGCGGCCTACTTGCCCACCATCTGACTGAGCTTGTCGGCCTGGAAGTTTTCCTGGCGGGCCGCATCGACGGGAACACAGTCACGCTGCTGCTGGGAGAGCTTTTCGATGGCCTGCCACAGCAGGGCAATCTGATGCTCCTGCGACGAGGCATTGTCGATCAGACCGCGCATGGCCTGCGACAGAGGATCGTCACTTTGCGTCACACCGTAGGCCGAAAACCCCATCTGGCTGGCCGCCTGCTCGCGCCGCAGATCGGAGTCGGCCTGAATGATGCGCGCCGGGTTACCGACCGCTGTGGCGCCGGCCGGCACCGGCTTGACCACCACCGCATTCGAGCCGATGCGGGCGCCCTCGCCCACTTCAAAGCCGCCCAGCACCTGAGCGCCGGCGCCCACCACCACATTACGCCCCAGCGTCGGATGGCGTTTGGCGCCCTTGTAAAGCGAGGTGCCGCCTAAGGTCACGCCCTGGTAGATGGTGCAGCCGTCACCGATCTCGGCGGTCTCGCCCACCACCACGCCCATGGCATGGTCAAAAAACACCCGCTCGCCGATGCGCGCGCCGGGGTGAATTTCAATGCCCGTAAAAAACCGCGAGAGGTGCGAGACAAAACGCCCCAGCCACTTCAGCCCATGGGTCCAACACCAATGGGCCAGGCGGTGCAAGATCACCGCATGCAGGCCCGGGTAGCAGGTCAGCACCTCGAAGGCAGAGCGCGCCGCCGGGTCGCGCTCGAGGATGCACCGAATATCTGATCGCAGACGGTTGAACATAGGTGCTCAGTCTAACGGCGAAGGCGCAGCACCCGGGCCCTTGGCTTTGCTCATGGCATTGGCAATGCCGCGCAAAATGTGAATTTCTTGCAAACTCAACTTTGCCCGGTTGAACATCTGGTTCAGGCGCGGCATCAGTTTTTTGGGCGCGGCCGGATCCAGAAAACCGATGTCCTTGAGCCCCTGCTCCCAATGCCCCAGCATGGCCTCGACCTGGGCAGCATCGGCCAAATCGGCCGCGTTGGTGGCCGGCGCCACCGGGAACGCACCCAATTGCTGGCGCCATTCATAGGCGATCAGCTGAACTGCCGCCGCGATATTGAGCGATCCATAGCCCGGCGCCGTGGGGATGCTCAGGCAGACATGGCTGCGCCAAACGTCCTGATTGCTCATGCCAAAGCGCTCGGAGCCAAATAAGAACGCCACGCCCTTGGGCGCAGGCTGAGCGCGCAGTTGTTCAAAATGCGTGCGCGGGCTTAAGGTCGGCGGGCCAAAATCGCGCGGCGTCATCGCGGTGGCGCAAACATGGTCTATGCCTTCGAGCGCCTCGGCCAGCGTCGGCACCACCCGGGCCCGCGCCAACACGTCGGCAGCGCCGCTGGCGCGCTCGATCGCCTCCGACCGCGTCAAAACATCGGCCCAGCGCGGTTGCACCAGCACCAGGTCCTCAAAACCCATCACCTTCATAGCGCGTGCCACCGCGCCCACATTGCCGGCATGGCTGGTTTGGATCAGGACGAATCGGGTCTTCATGGCCAAGGCAGATTGTCGCGTCTGCGCCCACTGCGGCGTGAAGGGCCGCGCTGTAACCGTAAAATCGCGCCCTTGCTCTGCCACCGGTCCCCGGCTCTGGCAGCCCCAACGCTCCTTGGTTCTCGCTATGTCCAGCACCCTGCACCCCATGCTCAACGTGGCCATCAAGGCTGCGCGCGCCGCTGGCGCCATCATCAACCGCGCCGCACTCGATGTCGAGGCCGTGCGGATTTCAGCCAAGCAAACCAACGACTTCGTCACCGAAGTCGATCACAACGCTGAAACCGCCATCATCGAAACCTTGCTGCAGGCCTATCCTGGACATGGCATCTTGGCCGAGGAATCGGGCAGTGAACACGGAGCCCGGCATTCGGACTACCAGTGGATCATCGACCCGCTGGACGGCACCACTAACTTTATCCACGGTTTCCCGGTGTACTGCGTGAGCATTGCGCTGGCCGTCAAAGGCCGCGTCGAGCAGGCCGTGGTGTACGACCCGACCCGCAATGACCTGTTTTGCGCGACCCGCGGCCGTGGTGCCTTCCTCAATGACCGGCGCATCCGTGTCTCCAAGCGTACCCGCCTGCAGGAATGCCTGATCTCCACCGGCTTTCCTTACCGGCCCGGCGACAAGCTGCGGGCCTACCTGAGCATGCTCGGCGAAGTGATGAGCCAATGCGCTGGCGTGCGCCGGCCAGGCGCCGCTGCGCTCGACCTGGCTTATGTGGCCGCGGGCTACAGCGACGGTTTTTTTGAGACCGGTCTGAAGGCCTGGGACGTGGCCGCCGGCTCGCTGCTGGTCACCGAGGCGGGCGGCCTGGTGGGCAATTACACCGGCGATGCCGACTTCATGCACCAAAGCGAATGCGTGGCCGGCAACCCCCGCATCTACGCCCAGCTGGTCACTGTGCTGGCCAAGTACAGCAAGTTCGCTGGCGTGGCCGACAAGATGCAGCTGGCGCAAGCACAGCCGGCTTCAAACGATCAGGACCCCAGCGCGGCCGCCGCCCCCAAACCCAAAACCCTGCTCAAGGCCCCCAAACCCGCAGCTGGCGAGGTGCAGCAGGCAACCAGGCCCGAGGACAGGCCGCGCACTGCAGTTCGCAAGCCCAGGGCCTGAACCCGGCGCCGGGCCTCAAGGAGCTGGCTCGCCTGACGCCACCAGGCACATCAGCCGCACCGCTCACCGCACGCTCCAGGCCCAGTCTGAGCGCAAAACAAACACCTGTTGGTGCTCACGCAAGTCCCGGGTTCGACCGGGGCTGAAAAAAAATGCAAGCACCCCGGGCGGCGATGAATGCACCTGATACTCCAGCCTGTCCTGACCCGACCCCCTCCATGCAAACACCAGCAGCACCTGCTGGGAAAAATCGACTTCCTGACTCAGCCGGGCCAGATCTTGCGCAGGCAGGTAGATGGCTGCCTCCTGCGCAGAACTGATGACCAGCGGGCGCCTGACCGAAGCGGCTTCAAAGGCCCGGGCCTGCACGCCGGTGACGTCCATACGGGCGATGGGCGGTAAGACGCCGGCCTGCGGCTGCGCGTTCAGCATCAGGACCAGCAACAAAAGCGGGAGTAAAAACACCATGGCTTGGACGAGGGCGGACTCTGTTTACGAAAAGCTTAAGCGATGGCAGGCGGGGAGAGCAAGAACAAGGAGGCCAAAAAGTCAATCAAACACATTGCGATCAAGATCTCCCCTGCTTGAACAGCGGTTCAGTGGAAAATCTTGAGCGATCAGCCCCTAAGCCGAATGAACTTATAGTTCAGCCCGAACCGCAGACAGACTCCGGCCTTGGCACCGCAGGCCGACACGCACTGGCGCATCACCGACCCAGGACACCGCAAGTTGTTGAAACCATCAGAAAACGACAAGGACTCGAGCCAGGTCGAGAGCGCCGACAAGCACACGCCGATGATGGCGCAGTACCTGGCCATCAAAAAGGACCATCCGGATACCTTGCTGTTCTACCGCATGGGCGACTTTTATGAGTTGTTCCATGAGGACGCGATCAAGGCTGCGCAGTTGCTGGACATCACCCTGACGAGCCGTGGCCAATCGGCGGGCCAGCCCATACGCATGGCAGGCGTGCCCTATCACTCGGCCGAAGCCTATTTGGCCCGGCTGATACAGCTCGGCGAGTCGGTGGCGATTTGTGAGCAGGTCGGCGATGTGGGCGCCTCCAAAGGCCCGGTCGAGCGCAAGGTGGTGCGGGTAATCACCCCGGGGACCCTGACCGAATCGGAACTGCTGGGCGACAAGGCTGAGGCCCTGTTGCTCTCCGTACACCAAGGGCCCCGCAACCGCTGCGGCCTGGCCTGGCTGAGCGTGACGCAAGGGCAGCTTCATCTGGCCCAGTGCGACGCCGATGCGATCGCACCTTGGCTTACGCGGATAGGCCCGAGCGAACTGATTCACAGCGCCGAGATCACGCCGGCATTTGAGGCCCAGCTCAAGGCGGCATTGGCTGGCATGGGCCGCTGCCCGGTCAGCGCCCGGCCCCATTGGGCTTTTGATGCCGGCCTGGGCCAGCGACGCCTGCTCGAGCAATTGGGCGCCGCATCGCTGCAGGCCTGGAACGCCCAGGACCTGCCCGAGGCCCATGCTGCGGCCAGCGCCCTGCTGGCCTATGCAGAACATACCCAGGGCCGGGCCTTGAGCCATCTGCATGGGCTGCAGGTGGTGCGGCCTGACGAATACATCGACCTGCCGGCCAGCACCCGGCGCAATCTGGAGCTGACCCAGACCCTGCGCGGTGAGAGCGAGCCCACCCTGCTGTCCTTGCTCGACAGCTGCATCACCGGCATGGGCAGCCGCCAGCTCAAACACTGGCTGTTGGCCCCGCCGCGCCAGCGCGAAATGGCCCAAGAGCGGCTACAAGCCATTGCCTGCCTGCGCGAAGGCCTGCAGGCCAGGCTGCGCGATCAGCTCAAGGGCAGCGCGGATGTGGAGCGCATCGGCGCGCGCCTGAGCCTGCGCCAGGTGCGTCCGCGTGAACTGGTGGCTCTGGGCCACAGCTTGCAGCGTGCGCAGATTCTGCGCGCACTGCTGGTGCAAACCACCGGCCTGCCGCCCTTGCTCGAGCGCTTGTTGCAAGCGCTGCAGACGCCGCCGCAGTGCGCCGAACAACTGGCCAGCACCTTACTCGAGGAACCGGCTGCGCTGCTGCGTGAGGGCGGTGTCATCCGGGATGGCCACGACAGCGAGCTCGACGAACTGCGCGCCATTGAAAACAACTGCGACGCCTTCCTGCTCGAGCTGGAGGTGCGCGAGCGCGAGCGCACCGGCATAGTCAATCTGCGGGTGCAATTTAACCGGGTGCACGGCTTTTACATCGAGGTCACCCAGGGGCAGCTCGACAAAGTGCCCGAAGATTACCGCCGCCGGCAGACGCTCAAAAACGCCGAGCGCTTCATCACCCCCGAGCTCAAGGCCTTTGAGGACAAGGCCTTGTCAGCCCAGGAGCGGGCACTGGCACGAGAAAAGTTTCTCTACGAACAGCTGCTGGACGGACTGCAGGTCTTCGTGCCTGACCTGGCTTCACTGGCCCAGGCGCTGGCGGCGCTAGACGCCCTGGCCGCCCTGGCTGAGCGATCGCTCGCCCTGCAATGGTGCGAGCCGGTGTTTGTGCGCGAGCCCTGCATCGCCATCAGCGGCGGGCGCCATCCGGTGGTCGAGGCGCGGCTGGCCGAAACCGGGGCCGGGCCTTTCATTGCCAACGACTGCCGGCTCGATGGCAAGACTCGAATGCAGATCATCACCGGGCCCAATATGGGCGGCAAGTCCACCTATATGCGGCAGGTGGCACTGATCGTGCTTCTGGCCAGCATGGGCTCTTACGTACCTGCCAGCCAATGCCGCCTCGGACCGATCGATGCGATTCACACCCGCATCGGCTCGGCCGACGACCTGGCCAACGCCCAGTCGACCTTCATGCTCGAGATGACCGAAGCCGCGCAAATTCTCCACACCGCCACCGCCCAGTCCCTGGTGCTGATGGACGAGATCGGCCGCGGCACATCGACCTTCGATGGGCTGGCCCTGGCCGGTGGCATCGCCACCCACCTGCACAACAAGACACAGGCCTTTACCCTGTTTGCAACCCACTACTTCGAGTTGACCGAGTTGAGCACCCGGCACCCGGGGGCGGTCAATGTGCATGTCAGCGCGGTTGAGTCGGGCCGAGATATCGTCTTCATGCACCAGATCGAGCCCGGGCCGGCCAGCCGCAGCTACGGCATTGCGGTTGCCCGCCTGGCCGGCGTGCCGGCGCCAGTGGTGCAACACGCCCGCCACGCCCTGCAGGCCCTTGAGGCCGAACAGCGCCAGGCCCAGGTCGATCTTTTTGCGCCGCCGCCGGTGGCCAGCGATGCGGGCCCCAGCCCCTTGGACAAGGCCGTTCAGGCCATAGAGCCCGACACCCTGAGCCCGCGCGAGGCGCTGGATCTGATTTACCAACTCAAAAAACTCTCTAGCGGCCCCAGTGCCGCTGCCTGATCATGACTTATTGCGTTGCCATCAAACTCAATGCCGGCCTGGTTTTCCTGTCGGACTCGCGCACCAATGCCGGCCTCGACCATATCTCGACCTTTCGCAAGATGATCGTCTACGAGCGCCCCGGCGACCGCTTCATGGTGCTGCTGTCGGCGGGTAACCTCTCGATCACCCAGTCAGTGCGCGAGTTGCTGCAGGTCGAAAGCATCAAGGACCCAAGCGGCGGAGAGCCGCTGAGCATCTGGAATGCGCGCAGCATGTTCGACGCCACCCGGGTACTGGGCGCGACGGTGCGCCGGGTCTACGAGCGCGACGGCGTAGCTCTGCGCGGCGCCGATGTGGACTTCAATGTGTCCTTGCTGTTTGGCGGGCAGATTCAGGGCGAAGGCATGCGCCTGTTCCAGATGTACTCGGCCGGCAATTTCATTGAAGCCACCCAAGAAACGCCCTACTTCCAAATTGGCGAGGCAAAATACGGCAAGCCGGTGCTTGATCGGGTGATCAAGCCCCAGACCCCGCTACAAGAGGCTGCCAAATGCGCCCTGGTCTCCATGGACTCGACCATGAAGTCCAACTTGTCGGTCGGCTTTCCGCTGGACCTGGCGGTCTATGAAAACAACCACCTCCAAAGCGACAAGGTGGTCTGCATCGACCAGGACAACCCCTACTACCGCATGATGCACAACAACTGGGGCGACAAGCTGCGCCAGGTGTTTGACAGCATCGAAGACCCGGTCTGGGACGATACCCAAACCGCCGTTCCCTTGAAGATGCCCAGCGCACGCCACGGCACGCTCAAGAAGATCACCACGCCCGACGAAAAGCTGATCTGAGTTGCCCGCCATTGCGCCCATGACCCGCCCCCTGCTGATTTTTTCGCACGGCAACAGCTTCCCGGCCAGCACCTACGGGGTGATGCTGCGCGAGCTCGAACGCAGGGGCTTCGAGGTCGCTGCGATCGAGAAATTTGGCCACGACCCGCGCTACCCAGTCAGCAGCAACTGGCCCCATCTGGTGCAAGAGCTGGCCGACTTCACCACCGCCCAATGCATCCAAGCAGGGCAAGGTGCGATTTTGGTGGGCCATTCACTGGGCGGCTTCCTGAGCCTGATGTGCGCAGCGCAGCATCCGCAGCTAGGGGGTCACAAGATCCGTGGCGTGGTGTTGCTCGACTCACCCATCCTCGGTGGCTGGAAAGCAGCCGCCCTGTCGGTGGCCAAGCGGGCGCGCCTGGTGGGCTCGATCTCACCAGGCGCGGTCAGCCGCAAACGCAAGCAATCCTGGGCGAATTTGCAAGAGGTGCAAGCGCATTTCCGGGGCAAAAAGCTCTTTGCCTCGTGGGACGAGCGGGTGCTGCAGGACTACATCGCCCAGGGCACCCAGCCAAGCGATGGCCCAGATGGCCACGATGGCCCGCGCGTGCTCAGCTTCGACCGCGATGTCGAAACCGCGATCTACAACACCCTGCCTGACAACCTCGACGGCCTGCTGAAAAAACACCCGCTACGGTGCCCGGCAGCCTTCATCGGTGGCCGCGCTTCGCTAGAGATGCGCCAGGTTGGCATGGCGCTTACCCAAACCGTCACCCACGGGCGCATCATGATGCTCGACGGCGGCCACCTGTTTCCCATGGAGAGGCCCGAGGCCAGTGCGGCCACCGTGGAGGCTGCTGTGCTCAATCTGCTGAGCCTTAAAGGCTGAGTCTGCGCTCAGGCAGCCCAGCGCACCCAGCCCATCTGTGCGGTGATGAGGACCACCGCGCCAAAAATAATGCGGTACCAGGCAAAGGGCACGAAGCTGTGGGTAGCCACATAGCGCAGCAGCCAGCGTATACACAGCCAGGCACTGCCGAACGCAAACACCAAGCCAACAGCAAACATCGGCAGATCGGCCACCGACAGCAAGGCCCGCTCCTTGTAGAGGCTGTAGGCGCCGGCGCCAATCAATGTGGGGATGGCCAGGAAGAAGGAAAAGTCGGTCGCGGCCCGGCGCGACAGGCCCAAGAGCATGCCGCCGATGATGGTGGCGCCGCTGCGACTGGTACCCGGAATCATGGCCAGGCATTGCACCAGACCGACCTTGAGCGCGTCGCGCCAAGCCAGATCGTCAACCGTTTGAATACGCACCCTGCTGGCCGGCCTGCGCTCGGCCCACAAAATGATGAAGCCGCCGAGGATGAATGTGGTGGCCACCACGGTCGGGGTGAACAGGTTGGCCTTGATCGCCTTGCCCAGGAGCAGTCCCAATACCGCTGCCGGCAAAAACCCGATGAGTACATTGAAGGCGAAACGCTGCGCCTGCTGGCTGCTCGGCAGGGCCAGCAGCGTCTCACGCAGCTTTTGCCAGTACACCAAAATCACCGCGAAGATCGCGCCGGTCTGAATGGCGATGTCGAAAACCTTGGCCTTTTCGTCGTCAAAACCGAGTAAGGCGCCGGCCAGGATCAGATGGCCGGTCGAAGAGATCGGCAGGAATTCGGTCAGGCCTTCGACCACGCCCATGATGGCGGCTTTGATCAAAAGCAAACTGTCCAATTCCATTCCACGCCCTTTTAAAAAAAGTTCACAGGTTACACGGCATCTCCGAGATTGTCGCACTGCAAGTGACGCCAACCCCTATGCCTTCATCAGCGCAAAACCGGGGCTCATTGCAAAGGCAAAGCGCCTCTTTGCAGAAATACAGTATTTCAGCTATGCTGCGATTATGCAAGCCACCCTCACCATCAATAGCCGCGGCGTGGTCACGCTGCCGGCCAAATTGCGTCAGGCCATGGGCCTCAAAGCGGACGACCAATTGATCGCCGAAACCACGCCGCAAGGCCTGCTGCTGCGACCTGCTGTCACGCTTGCGCTGGAGCTCTACACGCCCGAACGCCTGAAAGAATTTGACGCAGCAGAGGCCGAGCTTGCCGCCGTGCTACCCAAGCGCAAACTGCCGCGCTGAGCCCGCAGCAGCCTATGCGCATTTTTCTGGATGCCAATGTCCTGTTTTCTGCGTCCAAATCGGCGGGCGCTATCCGGCAGCTGGTCCATGCATTGCAAGCCGGTGGCCACATCCTGGTGGCGAACGAATACGTCGCCTCAGAGGCCCGTCGAAATATTGCTGGCAAGGCCCAGGCTGACAGTCAGGCGCATTTACACACCTTGCTCTCGCAGATCGAAGTCAGTGCAACGCACTATCCTGCAAATGACAACGCTGCGGTGATCTGGCTGCCTGAAAAAGACCGCCCGGTCCTGATGGCCGCAATAGCACTGAACTGCGAGGCACTATTGACCGGAGACAAAACCCACTTCGGGCCAGGCTATGGCCAGACTTTTGCTGGCGTCACTATTTATGCACCAGCTCAACTGGCCATGGCTGTGTTTCCACCAGCCTGAAGCCAGTTGGGCACACTATTCCGATACCAAAGCACGCATGGCAGGGTGATGGCAGGAACTGATAGATGCAGCCGTCTTGGCGGGTCTGGCTAGTGCCCATGCTCGCCGCATTGAAGCCCAAGCGGGGGCCTAAAATCGCTGCATGACCGTGCCCCACACCGCTCCTGAGACCGACAAGCCCAGTAACTTTCTGCGCCAGATCATCGAGCACGATCTGGCCCAAAGCACCTACGCCAGCCGCCGCTGGGCCGGCAGCCCAGGCGGCGCAGCCCACCAGGCCCAGGGCGAACCCGACCCGGCCAAGATCCGCACCCGCTTTCCGCCCGAGCCCAACGGCTACCTGCATGTGGGCCATGCCAAGAGCATCTGCCTGAACTTCGGCCTTGCGCGCGACTACGGCGGCGTGTGCCATCTGCGCTTTGACGACACCAACCCCGAAAAAGAAGACCAGGAGTATGTGCGCAGCATCATCGATGCGGTGCAGTGGCTGGGCTTTGACTGGGCGCAGATCGGCCAAACCCCGGGCAGCACCGCACCCTACCAGGCCAGCGACTATTTCGGCTTCATGTACCACGCCGCCGAATACTTGATCGAGGCCGGCCACGCCTATGTGGACGAGCAGAGCCCAGAAGACATGCGCGCCAACCGCGGCGACTTTGGCAAGCCCGGCGTCAACAGCCCCTACCGCGACCGCAGCCCGGCAGAGAACCTGGCGCGCTTTCGCGAAATGAAGGGGGGCCAGCACCCCGACGGCGCCATGGTGCTGCGGGCCAAGATTGACATGGCCTCGCCCAACATCAATATGCGCGACCCGGCCATCTACCGCATCCGCCACGCCGAGCACCACCACACCGGCAATGCCTGGTGCGTCTACCCCATGTACACCTTTGCGCATCCGATCGAAGATGCGCTGGAACAGATCACGCACAGCATCTGCACGCTCGAATTCGAAGACCAGCGTCCGTTCTACGACTGGCTGATGGAGCGCTTGATCGAAGGCGGCCTGCTGACCAGCCCGCCACCCAAGCAGTATGAATTTGCCCGCCTGAACCTCACCTATGTGGTGACTTCCAAGCGCAAGCTGGCGCAACTGGTCAACGACAAGCGCGTCAGCGGCTGGGACGACCCGCGCATGCCCACCATCGTGGGCCTGCGCCGACGCGGCTACACGCCTGAGGCGCTGCAGCTGTTTGCCGAGCGCATCGGCGTGACCAAAAGCGACAGCTGGATAGACTACAGCACGCTCGAAGGCTGCCTGCGCGAGGACCTGGAAAACAAGGCTCACCGCGGCATGGCGGTGCTGGATCCGGTCAAGCTGGTATTGAGCAATTGGGCCGAGGTCTTTGGCTCGGACGACTACCTCGAAGACTGCACCCAGCCCGCCCTGCCCCACAGCGCCATGGCCGAGGGCCAGACGCCGCCACCCGATCGGGCCTTCAAGATCGGCAAGCAGGTGTGGATCGAGCGCGAGGACTTCGAGGAAGTGCCGCCCAAGGGCTACAAGCGGCTCTTTCCCGGCAATGTGGTGCGCCTCAAGGGCGGCTACGTGATTGAATGCACGGGCTGCCAGCGCGATGCAACGGGCCAGATCACCGAAGTCCATGCCAAGGTGATCCCTGGCACCAAGAGCGGCACGCCTGGGGCCGACAGCGTCAAGGCCAAGGCCGCCATCACCTGGGTCGGTGTAGCCGACGGCGTCCAGGCCGAGGTAAGGCTGTACGAGCGCCTGTTTTTAGAGGCCCACCCGGACGCGGGCGGCAAGGACTTTTTACAGGCCCTCAACCCCGAAAGCCTCAAGCTCGTCACCGCCGTCTTGGAGCCATCCCTGGCCGCCGCCCAGCCGGATCAGAAGTTTCAGTTTGAGCGCCACGGCTATTTTGTCGCCGACCGCCAGGACCATGCGCCGGGCCGGCCTGTGTTCAACCGAGCGGTGGGGTTGAAGGACTCCTGGGGGAAATAACTTGCAAAGCAAGCGCTTGGGCGGGCAGAGAGGACAACTTGCTTTGTGTCGCGGTGGTCATTGACAATGTGCTGGTGATCAAGACCGTGATGCATCACTGGAAATTCACGCCATGAAAAGTACCTACTTCGAAAACGACGACATCCTGCAGATTCGGCTGTCAGACAAACTCATCGTGCGCGAAGAATCTCAAGACTGGCACACCAACATCAGCTATGCAGAAGACGGCAGCATCGTTGAAATCGTGCTGCTCGACGCCAAAAAGGAAGGCCTGCTGCCGGTAGAGTACCGCCACGCGGCCTAAAACGGGCCGCGCGAACTCAGATCAGCAGCCACCGACATCCCTACGCCACAGCACTGGGTAGGCTCGCCAGCGGAACCCGGTGGCTGGCGCCGAAACCGGCGCTTACATGCGGCAGCGCCTGACCCATCCAAACCCCTATGAGCGCGCCCTTCGCAACGAAAGCAGCCTGCTGCCCATGAACACCCCCTTGGAAAACCTGCCCGAAAGCTGCGATGTGCTGGTCATCGGTGCTGGCCCGGCCGGCTCGGCCGCGGCCATCACCCTGGCGCGCAATGGCCTGGACGTGTTGCTGGTCGATCAGCATAGCTTTCCGCGCGACAAGATCTGCGGCGACGGCCTGATTCCCGATGCGCACCGAGCCCTGGCAGAGCTGGGCGTGCTGGACGAAGTGATGCAACGGGCCCAAGCAGCCCAGTTCGTGCGCTGCACCAGCCCGCGCGGACGTCAGCTCGATGTGCAAGGCACGCTGGCCGTGCTGCCGCGCAAGCAACTCGACGAGATCATCTGCCGCGCGGCGGTGCGTGCCGGTGCCCGCATGTATGCGCCGCTGCGCCTGAACCGGCTGATGGAAGAAGACGGCCAGGTGGTCGGCGCGCATTTGCAGCAAGGCGGCGAGCAGCGGCAACTGCGCGCCCGCTGGGTGGTGTTGGCCACCGGCGCAGTGCCGCAGGCCTTGATGGACGCTGGCATGGCCCTGCGCCAGCGGCCCAGTGCCGTGGCCCTGCGCTGCTACATCCGCAATCCGGCCATGACGCAAGAGATCACAGGCCTGGAGGTGCTGTTTCACCGCAGCCTGGCGCCCGGCTATGGCTGGATCTTCCCCTGCGGGCAGGGTGTGTTCAACGTCGGCGTGGGCATTGTCCGGCCCGCTGGCGCCAAGCGAGAAGCAGCTGGCCAGATGAATCTGCGCGAGATGTTCCACAAGCTCGGCAGCCTGTCTGACACGGCCCGCCGCCTGCTCGAAGGGGGCGAGCAAATGGGCCCGCTCAAGGGGGCGCCCCTGCGCTACAGCCTTGAAGGTGCGACGCTGAGTCGGCCGGGGCTGTTGGTGACAGGCGAAGCTGCCGGCAGTACCTACGCGCTGACCGGCGAGGGCATAGGCAAAGCGCTGGAGACCGGGATCCTGGCCGCCCAGGCCATTGCGCTGGGCGCCAAGAGCGCCCAGGGCGGGCAGGCACCGGCCTTCAGTGAGGCCCAGGTGCGTGACCATTACCAGGCGCAGGTCGATGCACTGCGCCCGCGCTTTCACTTGTACGAGCGAGCCCAGGCGGCCAGTGCCAGCCCTTGGCTAACCGAGCTGCTGCTCTGGCGGGCGCAGAAGAGCCCGCGCCTGCGCCGAGGCCTGGCCGGCATCCTCAACGAGAGCACAGACCCTTCCCGGCGCTTTTCCCTCAAGGACATGCTGCGTCTGCTGAGCAGCTAATGACTGGCGGGGCAGCTGACGGGATCAGCGCGGCCGTGCGGAGTCGCTCAGGGTGCGCAAAAACGCCACCACATCGTCGATCTCGGAGGGGCTGAGCACCGCCGGTGCAGAAGCCGGCAAATTGAAGGGTGCCTTGGTCTTTTCGATATTGCCCAGGTACTTGGCGGGCAAGTCATTGGGCGTGCCGTCGCCGCCGTAAAACTCGGTCGGGTTGCGATGACGCGTGGCATAAAAGCGCACCACCTCGCGCAGATCCTTGAAAAATCCGTTGTGCATGAAGGCCGGTCGCTCTGCCACATTGCGCAGCGTCGGCATGCGGAACATGCCACAAAAGTTATCCAGCGTGACGCCGGTGGCCAGCACCTCGGCGGGCAGCGTCGGCGCTGTGCGTTCGGGCCCGCACAGGCCCAGGTCGAAAAACGTGGGATCCGTATTGCGGGCAATAGCCCGGTTACGCGGCACCCCAATGGCGTAGAAGCTGAACTCGGTGAAGGGCGAATCCTCAGGTTTGCCGGTGTCCGGATTCATCAGATGACAGCCTGCGCAATTGGCTCGGGCCGGATCACGAAACAGCGCCATGCCCCGGGCTTCGCTGGCTGTCAGCGTGGCGGTGCCCCGCACCATATCGTCGTACTTGGAGCTAAAGGTCTGCAACTGGCTGCGCTGGAAGCCCTCCAGGGCGTTGCCGATGCGGGTGAAGGCGGCGGCGGGGTCGTCAAACACCCTGGAGCCAAAAAGCCGCCGAAATTCTCCGGCGTAGGGCGCCGCGGCGATCTTGGCCACCACGGAGGCCGTGTCGCTGTTGTTCATCTCCAGCGGGTGCAGCAGGGGTCCGGCCGCCTGCTGGGTCAGGGTATCGGCGCGGCCGTCCCACAGCAGCCCGCCCACCGCCTCTGCTTTACCGTCTTCAACGCTGAAATGAAACGCAGGGATCAGGCCGCTGTAGCTGTTGGTCATGGCATTGCGCAGCCCCAAAGCGGCTGGAGTGCCGCCGCGCGCTACGCCCAAAGTGGAGCCGTTATTGCCGGCAAAGCCCATATTGGCTTGGTGGCAGTTGACACAAGCCGTACCGCGCGGCTCGGACAAATTGGGATCGGTAAAGATCCGCTGGCCCAGCGCCGCCATATCGGCCGAGGCCAGCAACTGCGGTGTGACCGCCGCCAGGGCCGGCGCCATCGTCGCATCGGACTTGTCCCCGCCCCCTCCGCCGCAGCCGGCCAGCCACAAGGACAGCAGGCTCAGAATCACGACCAGACGCTGCCGACGGGCAGAGCAAGAAGTAGCGGAAGAGTTCATCGCTGGTACCGAAAGTCAAGAGAATTTCAGTATCAGCCCCGGATGTAGAGCTTGTGTAAAGATTGCAAAAAAGTAATGCAAAGTACCTTGGCGGCGGCCCCTTAAGCACCGGGCCAGGCTCAGCTCGAGTTGCGATCCAAGCGCCAGGCACCCCAGGCTGCCAGCAGGCTGAGCAAGGCCACCGGCACCGAGATCCAAAATACGCTGACCAGACCCCAGTGGCTAGACAGCACCCCGCCAGCCACACCCCCGAGCACCCCGGGCAGGCCATAGGCGACGATGGTGTAGAGCGCCTGAGCACGCCCTCGCATCTGACCTGAGAAACGTTGCGACAGCCAGGTGACGCAGACGGTATGGTGGGCGGCAAAGGTGATGGCGTGCATGCTCTGGGCCAACATCAAGGCCCAGAGTTGCTCGCCAGCGCCAGCTGTGATGAGCATGCGCACCACCACCACCCCAGCGCAAATCATCAGCCAGACGGTGGGCCCAAAACGCGGCAGCCAGCGCGCTTGCGTGAAGAACCAGACCACCTCGACCAGCACCGACAAGGCCCACAGCAGTCCAATGGTGGTCTTGCTGTAACCCAGTTCGTCCAGGTAGAGGGAAAAGAACACATAAACGCTGATGTGTGCCAGCACGTGAAAGAAGGCCGAGGCAAAAAACAGTTGCACCGAACGCTGACGCAGCAAGGGCCAGATGCTTTCTTTGTCTTCCTGGGCCGGCACGGTCTCGCGCACACTAGGCAGGGCCCAGGCACTGGCCGCAAGAGCAGAAATGGTGAGTAAGGTCAGCAGCGGAAACTGGACCATGCCGTGGCGCTCGAACCACCAGCCTGCGGCAATGACGGTCAGCAAAAATCCAACCGAGCCGAACACCCGCACATGGCCATAGCGCCGCGCATCAAACTGGCCGTCGTGACTGACGTTCTGTATCACCAGGGCCTCGGCCATGGGCATCATGCCGCTGGTATGGATAAACAGCAGCAGTAAAACCGCAAACAGCCAGACCACGCCGCCATCGAACCACAAGCCCAAGGAGATCACCAGCGAGGCGCCCGCGCCATAGCGCAGCAACCAGGTCCGGCGGCCGGTGTGGTCGCTCAGCCAGCCCCAGCCATAGGGCGCAACCAGGCGACTGGCCGATTGCAAGGACACCAGCACGCTGATGGCCACCAGGCTCAGGCCCATCTCCTTGAGCCACAGCGGCAGATAGGGATTGAAGAAGCCGATATGCGCGAAATAAGTGGCCACCAAAGCCGACAGGGCGGCCAACGATCGTGTTTGGGGCATGGCGCTCAGGGCTCAGACCCGCAGGCCGGGGCGCGAAGGTAGCCACTGAATGGGAAGGACGGGCCAAGAATCGGGAAGAAACGTCGCGCAGATCGAACAAGAGGCATCAGGGCAGTATAAAAGCTGGCCCCGGAGGCGACTGCGGCCAAGGCGGCCCGCCAAGGTCGCAGATGCACCACCGCAATGGGCTAGCGCCTGCGCAAAACGCGGCTAAAGTCAGACCATGCATGCCGTCCCCTCCCATGTCTTGCCCATCTTGGTGCTGGCGCAACTGGCGGGCACCTCGCTGTGGTTCGCGGTCAATGCCGTTATGCCCGATCTGCAGCGCAGCCTGGGCTGGCCGGCCACCTCGGTGGGCACGCTCACCTCGGCCCTGCAGCTGGGTTTTATTTTGGGCACCTTGGTGTTCGCATTGCTGGCCATTGCCGACCGCTTCAAAGCCACCCGCGTGTTCCTGCTGTGTGCGCTGGCAGGCTCAGCCTGCACGGTGGGCGCCTGGGCCATGGTGGCCGACTTCCAGGCGCTGCTGCTCTGGCGATTTGCGACCGGGTTTTTTCTGGCGGGCATCTACCCGGTGGGCATGAAGATCGCGTCGCAGTGGTACCAGCAAGGCCTGGGCTCAGCGCTGGGCTATCTGATCGGGGCCTTGGTGCTGGGTTCGGCCAGTGCGCACGGCCTGCGGGCTTTGGCCGACGCCCTGCCCTGGCCCGCCCTGATGCTTGGCGTGGCCGCCCTGGCCGCCGGTGGCGGACTGCTGATCTTGGCCCTGGGCGAAGCCCCGCGCGCGCCGGTGCGCGCCAGCACCCTGCAATGGCGGGCGCTGGCCACACTGTGGACCGACGCGCGGGTGCGCAGCTCGGTGCTGGGCTATTTCGGGCATATGTGGGAGCTCTACACCTTCTGGGTTTTGATGCCGCTGATCCTGGCCACCCGCTTGAGCGGCGTGCAACTGTCGTGGGCGGCGTTCCTCATCCTGGGCAGCGGAGCGCTGGGCTGCGTGATCGGCGGCTACGCTGCGCGCCGCTGGGGCAGCGCCCGGGTGGCCGGCTTGCAGCTGAGCATCAGTGGCCTGTGCTGCCTGCTCGCGCCTTGGCTGATGAGCGCGCCGGCACCGGCTTTCTACGGCTGGTTGCTGCTGTGGGGCATCACCGTGGCCGGCGACTCGCCGCAGTTTTCCACCCTGACCGCCCGCAACGCGCCGCCGCAAGCGGTAGGCAGCGTGCTGACCCTCACCAACAGCCTAGGCTTTGCCATCAGCATTGTGAGCATCTTGCTCTTCGTCGCGCTCACTGCCCACCTGCCTTTGGGCTGGCTGCTCACAGGACTGGCCTTGGGCCCGGCACTGGGCCTGTGGGCGCTGTGGCCCTTGATGCGCGAAGGCGCTTGAGTCCCGTCAGCTCCCCGCGATAAGACCGAGGTCGCCTAAGCGATGCGCGGCAGGCTGGCGCGCACATCAGCGCACTGGGCCCGGTGCTGCAGCACATGTTCCATCACCACCAGGGCCAGCATCGCCTCCAGGATGGGGGTGGCGCGAATGCCGACGCAGGGGTCATGGCGGCCCTTGGTCACCACCTCGGTGGGCTGGCCCTGCTGGTCGATGGACGGGCGCGGCGTGAGGATGGACGAGGTCGGCTTGATCGCCACCGACACCTCCAGGTCCTGCCCCGTGGAAATGCCGCCGAGCACACCGCCCGCGTTGTTGCCCACAAAGCCGCTGGGGGTGAGCGCATCGCCATGCACGCTGCCGCGCTGACCCACGCTGGCAAAGCCGGCGCCGATTTCCACGCCCTTGACCGCGTTGACACCCATCATTGCGTAGGCGATGTCGGCATCGAGCTTGTCAAACAGAGGTTGGCCCAGGCCCACTGGCATGCCGGTGGCCACCACCCGCAGACGGGCGCCGCAGGAGTCTCCCGACTTGCGCAGCGCATCCATATAAGCCTCGAGCGCCGACACATCAGCGACTGGCGCAAAAAACGGGTTGTGGCCGACATGCTCCCAGGACTCGAAGGCTATTGGCAGTTCGCCGATCTGAGTCATGCAGCCCTTAAAGGCGATGCCCCGGTTGAGCTGCAGCCATTTCTTGGCCACCGCACCGGCAGCCACCATGGGCGCGGTCAAGCGCGCAGACGATCGCCCCCCGCCGCGCGGATCACGCACGCCGTATTTATGGGCATAGGTGTAGTCGGCGTGGCCGGGGCGAAAGGTATCGAGCAGGTTGCCGTAGTCTTTGCTGCGCTGGTCGGTGTTGCGGATCAGCAGCGCGATCGGGGTGCCGGTGGTCTGGCCCTCATAGACGCCCGAAAGGATCTCCACCGCATCGGGCTCGTTGCGCTGGGTCACATGGCGACTGGTGCCGGGGCGGCGGCGATCAAGGTCAGGTTGAATGTCGGCTTCGCTGAGCGCGAGGCCCGGCGGGCAGCCGTCGATCACGCAGCCGACGGCCGGCCCATGCGACTCACCGAAATTGGTGACCGCGAAAAGATGTCCAAAAGTATTGCCGCTCATGCCTGGGATTATCCCCGAGCCGGCAACCGCGCTGCCGGGCCTGGATCACTGAGGGGCGCTGGCTTGGTCCTCGCCCGGCCAATCGCGAATATAGGCCTTGAGCAGCTTGTTTTCGAAGTTCTGGCTGTCAACCACCGCCTTGGCCACATCGTAAAAGCTGATCACGCCCATCAGGGTGCGCCTGTCCATCACCGGCATATAGCGGGCGTGGCGCTCAAGCATCATGCGCCGCACCTCGTCGAGCTCGGTCTCCAGGGTGCAGGTCAGTGGGTGGTCGTCCATGGCGCTGCGCACCAGGGTGCTGCCCAGGCTGCCGCCATTTTTGACCAAGCTGAGCATGACCTCGCGAAAGGTCAGCATACCCACCAGATCGCCATGCTCCATGACGACAAGCGAGCCGATGTCTTTGTCGGCCATGATGGTGGTGGCATCGGCCAGGGGCTGGTCGGGCCGAACGGTAAACAAGGTACCGCCCTTGACTCTGAGTATGTCTGAGACCTTCATGAGCGCTCCTCCTTGACTGATGCATGGCGCCGGGCAGCGAGGCCGGCAGTTCTGGCAATATAGCCCACAATCGCCCTCTTGCCAGTCACGGACTGCACAAACGAAGGAGCTCAACATCCCATGCCCGGCTACCTCGACCCTGGTTTTGACACCCTCGTACTGCATGCCGGCGCCGCCCCCGACCCGGCCACCGGCGCGCGGGCGGTGCCCATACACCTGAGCACATCCTTCGTCTTCGAGTCCAGCGAGCAGGCCGCCAGCCTGTTCAACCTGGAGCGGGCCGGCCATGTGTATTCACGCATCAGCAACCCCACCAATGCGGTGCTGGAGCAAAGGATCTCAGCCCTGGAAGGCGGTATTGGCGCGATCGCCACCGCCAGTGGCCAGGCCGCGCTGCACCTGGCGGTAGCCACCTTGCTCGACGCCGGCTCACACATCGTCGCCTCTTCGGCCATCTATGGCGGCTCACACAATTTACTGCACTACACCCTGAGCCGCTTCGGCATAGAGACCACCTTTGTCGCGCCGGGCGACTTGGATGCCTGGCGGGCCGCCCTGCGGCCCAACACTCGCCTGCTGTTTGGCGAGACGGTGGGCAATCCGGGGTTGGACGTGCTCGACATTGCCGCTGTGGCCGAGATCGCCCACGCCGCGGGCGTGCCGCTGCTGGTCGACTCCACCCTCACCTCACCCTGGCTGCTCAAGCCTTTCGAGCATGGCGCCGACCTGATCTACCACTCGGCCACCAAATTCCTGTCGGGCCACGGCACGGTGATCGGTGGCCTGGTGGTCGATGGCGGCAGCTTTGACTGGCAGGCCAGCGGCCTGTTCCCGCAGCTCAGCCAGCCTTATGCAGGCTTTCATGACATGGTGTTCACCGAAGAGAGCACGGTGGGCGCTTTTCTGCTGCGCGCGCGGCGCGAAGGCCTGCGCGACTTCGGCGCCTGCATGAGCCCGCACACCGCCTGGCTGATCCTGCAAGGCCTGGAAACCCTGCCGCTGCGCATGGCACGCCACATGAGCAATACCGAAAAGGTGGTCGAGTTTCTCCATGCCCACCCCTTGGTCACAAGGGTGGGCCATCCCATGCTGCCCGAGCACCCCAGCCATGCGCTGGCACAGCGCCTGCTGCCACGCGGGGCCGGCTCGGTGTTCAGTTTCGACCTCAAAGGCAGCCGGGCCCAGGGCGCGGCCTTTGTCGACGCGCTCAAGGTGTTCAGCCACCTGGCCAATGTGGGCGACTGCCGCAGCCTGGTGATCCACCCGGCCAGCACCACCCACTTTCGCATGGACGACGCGGCCCTGGCTGGGGCGGGCATTGCGCAAGGCACGATCCGCCTGTCGATCGGTCTGGAGGACCCCGCCGATTTGGTCGAAGACCTCAAACGGGCCCTGAAGGCGGCCGAGAAAGCGGGGGCCTGATCATGCAATTCAATGTCGCCGGCGCCAGCATCTACGGCTACAGCGGCGGGCGCAGCTGGCAGACCGGCCAGCCCACCTCCGTCTTCATTCACGGCGTGCTCAACGACCACAGCGCCTGGATTTTGCAAAGCCGCTACCTGGCCCACCACGGCTGGAATGTGCTGGCCATCGATCTGCCCGGCCATGGGCGCAGCGCCGGCCAGCCGCCAGAGACGGTTGAGCAAGGCGCCGACTTTGTGGCCGCGCTGCTCGACGCCGCCGGCATAGCGCGCGCCGCGCTGATCGGTCACAGCTGGGGCTCGCTCATCGCCCTGGAGGCTGCCTCACGTCTGAGAGATCGCATCAGCCATGCAGCGCTGGTGGGCACCGCCTTCCCGATGCGCGTCTCAGCCGCTCTGCTGGACGCCGCGCAAAACGAGCCGCTCAAGGCGATTGCCATGATCAACCAGTTCTCGCGCAGCACCCTGGCCCCGCCGCCTTCAGCGCTAGGGCCAGGCACCTGGGTCGACGGCGCCAGCATCGCACTGAACAAACGCATCCTGGCAGGCAACCGCCAGGTCAATCTGCTGCACACCGGCTTTACAGCCTGCGACCGCTACGCGGGCGGACTCGAAGCAGTCACCAAGCTCAGCTGCCCGCTTCTGTTTGTGCTGGGCCAGGTCGACCAAATGACCCCGCCGAAAGCCGCCCAGGGCCTGATCGAGCAAGCCCGAGCGCAGGGCCAGTCGGTTCAGGTGGTGAGCGTCCCGGTGGGTCACCACGAAATGACCGAGGCGCCCGAGGGCACGCTGGCGGCACTGCGGGGGTTTCTCAACTCGACCTGACGACGCCAAAGACACCCGTGAAGCGGCACACAACAGCCAGTGGGATACCGTACGAACAATCAAAAACCAGCGGTTTTTGTCGAAGCCACTAATCTGCCCATGGGGGGGATTATCCCGCCACAGATTAATATCCATGAATTTCTAATTTCCACCTAACAAAGACGCCAACATTACCTCTCCGCATGTCTCTAACCATCAACTTCCATTCACCACTCGCACCCTCTCCAAGGTGACGAATGCTTCCAAACCTCCAGTTACTATACCTAAACACACCGAATGCCTGATTATGAATTTCAGACAAAATGCTTTTTGTTCCGGATGGAGACACAAGCACAACCTCCAAATCACCAACTTTCGGATGCCCCGGGGCATCAAAATATATATCAACAAATTCGGTATGCATATTTTTATCGACAGTAATTGAACTAACCAACCCCGCCAAATCATTATCCGGTATAGGCATACTAACAAGTTTTTCAACCGAAACACTTTTAGAGGAAGGCAAATTCTTCCAATTGAGCGCCAAACCAACAGCAGCGGCAGCATCGACAACTCCAAAACCATAACTGTGATTCACCCACAGTCCAGCTCCATTTTTTACCCAATCGATATTAGCCGGATCGTTTTTCTTTGCTGACATTGCTAAAATTTTTCTTACGTCTCTCCACGATAAACTTGGATTAGCTTCGAGAATTAGAGCGACAACGCCAGTCACCATGGGGGCTGCAGCTGATGTTCCACCAAAAAGCCTGGTATAGTTAGTATTAGAAAAATCGTTTATCTTGTCCTTGGAGTTGTATCCAAAATCTCCTGTTACATCAGTACTCACGACACCCAAGTTGTTCGACCCACCCTTAGAGGGCGCACAGATAAGTAACGTTGCCCCAGCCTCAGAATAGCCAGTCCTCATCCCAAAATGATCAACAGCACATACTGGTAATGTATATCTATTGTTCACGAGACCACTGTAGTTGACATTATCAAAAGGCACTCCATCACCATCAATCATGGCGCCATTACCAGCGGAAAATACGTAAACTACCCCTTTCCCGGAGCGGCCTCTCGTCGTCCCCATTTCAAGGGCACCCTCTATCTCCGCTTTTAAATGGAGAGGCTCGCCCCAGCTATTAAAATCACCCCAACTATTATTTGATACATCAACCAAATCCAACCTTCTTATCAAGGCATCAGCTAGATTTTTTGTAGCAGGCGCCCTTAAGGCATTAAAAGAAATAATGGTGGATTTCGGCGCAACACCCCTTCCACCCAAGCCATTACCTTCTACGGCGGCTATGATTCCAGCCACAGAGGTTCCATGATTCGCATTAGAGAAATTATATTCAATTGGCAAATAGCTAAAATTGCCGTATCCAACATTGTCACTCAAATCCTCATGCTCAATATCCACTCCGTCATCGACAATAGCGATAGTTATACCCCTACCCTTGTAAGGAAAATCACTTGGTAGGTTTATATTCGAATGATATTCGGAACCCAGTTGCCTCAAATACCATTGCTCCTTTTCAAGAGGGTCCAATCTATAGTCATCACCACCACCACATCCGGCAAGCAGACATACAAGCCACAAGACCCACGTTTTCATTGGAGAATCTGCTTGGGCGAAATAGGAGTGAGCATAGTTGATATTCTGATATTTGAAAAATCTACATCAGACTTGAGAAGCTGAAAACCCATGAAGTCCTTTGATGTAAGGAACAGCGAGATCTGATTGGCTTTATTGGCGCCAGCAATAAGATATGAATCCTGCAATTCACCGATTGAAAGCCAATGATATCCTTGCATTGGGATTTGAAATTTTCTCAAGACATGCGATCGATGATCAAACTCAAATGCAGTTTGCCTACACAGAATTATTAACATAGAATCATTGTGAATCACGAGCAAAGGGTTATCATCAAGATCAAAGATATTGATCCATTTTTTTGAGCCCTCATCAAAATAAAATACGGTATTTTTAGTTAAGTATTTTACGCCAGACTGAAGCAAGGAAGCCGGAGTCTCGCCATTCACCAAATAGAGACGATTAGAGAGATAAAAGCGCTGGGCGCCGAACTGATCAACATCAACCGTGTTCCTGCCTTCCGTTGTATTTTTTCTGTAATCAACAATTACTCTTCTATCGCCGTTCTCCGGATTAAAATCCAGCGCAACTTTATCATTGGTGTACGTGATATATCGTTTATCTTGATATTCATGCGGATCCAATGTTCCTGGAATTTTTTTTACAACTTCGAATCTTTTAACATCCAAAACAACGTCATCTATGTACGTGGACTTTTGAAGCAATGAGTCAGTATCCACAGAACCGAGCACGTGAGGCAACCCAGAACTCCTCACTGCATCAGCACTTTTTCCTCGAATTATCTGCTCACTAACAAGATATTCATCTGCTGTATAAGGAATTATTGAATTAATCCCGTTCTTAAAATCCAGTTTTTTTTCCCCGTTTTTAAAAACAGCACGCAAGATTGTATCAATTCCAGATTTCATCCTTTCCTGTGTATATAGCAAGAAAACTCCATTGTTACAATTATAGATCGCCTGAAAAATAACATCATTTTCCGGAGAAATTGTGCGCAGAAAATATGCCATCTTGCTTTGCTCATCAATCTCCAATAACTCTGCTCGGAATGAACTATGAATCACAGCATGTTTAGGACATGCAACATCAAATTTTATCAAGGACTGTTTCTCAGCACACCCCATCAAAAGGACTGAGCAAATCAAAATACACAATTTATGCATATTCAAGGTCATAGGTTCGACACCTTGAATGTCGTCAATGCTGAACTATCGCGGAACTGACTTGGAGTAATAATTCCATACGCACCAAGAGACCGCGGGGCAATGATATTGTATCTATACGAATTGTATGCGCTCCATATTAATGAGGTGCAGTAGAACTTTGATGTATCTCTTGAGTTAGTAAAATTCCAATTATATGGCTTGCCAGTCTGTCTATCAGAATACCAAAATGCATTGGACCTAATCCAGGAATCTGGTTTACAATATGCGCCATACAAATCGTAGCAGTCGTACTCTGACCAACTCCAATTCAATCGAGGCGTCAATGCCCTAACCTCAGTGTATTTATCCATCCACCTTTGTGCATCGTTTGTCCTTGAGACTCCTACACCTGTATTTGCATCGACTATGTTAATACCACCTTCAAATGCCCAAACAATAGCGACATGCCCGGGCACACCCGTAATCGAGCCTTCTCCATTTGTCCAAATGACATCTCCCGGACGCCAGCCCCAGCTTGTAATGTTTTGATGACTTTTGGGCTTGGTTGTATTTCTGCTTTGATTGGTACCACGGCCTTTTCCACCACCTTTCATGGTTGGGGAATAAACAAACCATTGCTCCTTGTGCTCAGAGATTTTATATGGTAACTGGTATTCTTCCGCTAATTTTCGAATCTCTGATTCCTCTGCCAGATCCCTCTGCTTTGCTTCTTCAATAGCAATTTTGTCGTCAGCTGAGATGGTTGGCTCGCGAAAGTCTGTGCTACTTGAGACTTCCGCCTCACTAATAATTTGATCTTTTCTACTTTGGATATCCAGTTGCACCTGCGAGAAGAATTTCGCAGCCTCCCCTGACGCTGCATATTGCAAAAACAAGGTGTGAACTTGCTCAATGTTCTCTTTAACATCTTTACCCGTTTTGAGCTGCAGCACGAAACCATTGGCCAACATTTTTAAGGCAGGCATAAAATTTGGCTTTACCTCTTCTGGCAAACCATAATCTCCAAAATAATTCTGGTAGATCCAATCTGCGTTGGTGTAATCTGCCACCGTCCCTGCCGCAATCTTGTCGGAGTACTCAACTTTCGATGCTGTAGCACCACCGCCTCCACATGAAGAAAGCAAGAAAGTCGAGGAGATAAGAATAGTAATAGCGGAGAGATTCATATTGAGTCCTTTCAAATTAATACAACGATATCAATCTCTCAGATGATATGCACCTGCAAAGTGCAAAGAAATGCCTCCTACATAGTTAATATTTTTAATAAGATTGGCCGTAGTGAACGCTGTTAGAGACGGATGATGCGGCATTGCCTATGGCATGGTGTTGCCCAGGGCACTACACACCTATCCCTCGGCCTAGGATTTCCAGCCGACCTGAACGGGGCCTCAGCCTTGTGACCGTGCTGATCGGCCACAGCTGGGGCTCGCTGATCGCGCTGGAAGCTGCCGCCCGCCTGGGGGAGCGCATCAGCCATGCAGCACTGGTGGGAACGGCTTTTCCGATGCGGGTCTCGGCCGCGCTGTTGCAGGCAGCCCTGGAGCAGCCGCTCAAGGCGATTGCCATGATCAACCAGTTCTCGCGCAGCACCTTGGCCCCGCCGCCTTCAGCACTGGGGCCAGGCACCTGGGTCGACGGCGCCAGCATCGCACTGAACAAACGCATCCAGGCCGGCAACCGCCAGGTCAATTTGCTGCACACCGGCTTTACGGCCTGCGACCGCTACGCGGGCGGACTCGAAGCAGTCACCAAGCTCAGCTGCCCGCTGCTGTTTGTGCTGGGCCAGGTCGACCAAATGACCCCACCCAAAGCAGCCCAGGGCCTGATCGAGCAGGCCCGAGCGCAAGGCCAATCAGTTCAGGTGGTAAGCGTCCCGGTGGGTCACCATGAAATGACCGAGGCACCCGAGGGCACGCTGGCGGCGCTGCGGGGGTTTCTGTCTACCTGAAGGCTGCGCCACCGCCGCTCTTTGAACCGAGAACGCCGTGGTCCACCGCTCTTCGGGGAACTGTCAGTAATCGGCTTGACTTTGGCATTGACCCGGATATGCTTTCATACTGCACAGTATTACTGAAACTGGTTTGAGAATGATCGTCATGACTGCAAACACGCTTCGCGCCTCTTATTCGATTTCAGCCTCAACGCTTCAACGCTTCAATGCGGTGGTTCCTGCCGGCGAGCGCAGCCGGGTGATAGAAGAGTACATGCAACAAGCCCTGGTGAACCGTGAGCAGGAGCTCGAGGCGATTGCCAGCGCATTCATGAGTGACCCAGCCAATGCGCAAGCACTTGCAGACGAAAAGGCTTGGGATGTGACCATAGGCGATGGCCTGAGCGGCCCCAAGGTCTAAGACCTTCACGCCATGGAATTTAAGCGCGGACAAATCTACCGATTCAACTTAGAGCCTGCGCGCGGCAGTGAGCAGCAGGGGACGGCCCGCCCCTGCGTCGTCCTCTCACTGACCCCCTTCAACAGGCAATTTCGCACCATTGGAATTGTTCCGCTTTCATCGTCGGCCAAGGTCTACGAGCCCGTTTCTATCGCCCTGCCTTCGGCCGGTGACGCCTCGGTCGCTCTGGTGTATCAATACCGAGCCGCTGACAAGACGCGCGCTGTCAAGCATGTCGGCGATGTATCCCCGGCCGATATGGCCCGCCTCGAAGCTGCGGTCCGCCAATATCTTGGACTTTAGTCAATCGTCTGCAAGCAATTGCTCGATCTGCAGGCGCACACATACAAGCGCCACAGAGTGCCCCTATCGGCCTCCATGCCGGTCAGATCCCAGTTTTCAGCATTCGGTTTGACAGACTTGCGGACTCCAAGCCGACCAGGCAGATGACTAGTTTAGTGAGGTTCAGATGCACTCATGGCCAGTACAAGACGCGAATGCGCGCTTCAGTGAATTTTTGGATGCTTGCCTGCATGAAGGGCCTCAAATGGTCACCCGACGCGGCGCCGAAGCCGCCGTGCTGGTGCCCGTGCAGGAGTGGCGGCAGCTGCAGTCGGCTGCGCGCCCCTCGTTAAAACAGCTGCTGCTGTGCGACCCAGCTCGCGCTGACATGATCGCTGCGCCACGAGGGCAAGCCAGGCGCCGACCTGCAGAGCCGATCCTGTGACCCAGCGGTATCTTCTGGACACGAATGTGGTGTCTGAACTGCGCAAGCCACGCCCGCACGGGGGTGTCGTGGCTTGGCTGCAATCGCTGGATGAAAGCCAGCTCTACCTGTCTGCCGTGACGCTGGGGGAAATCCAAGCGGGCGTCGAGCTGACTCGAGAACAAGACCCCCCAAAAGGCCGAGGAGATCGAGATCTGGCTGGCCTTGGTGGCCGGCGCCTACAACGTCCTGCCCATGGACGCAGCAGCGTTCATGTCTTGGGCGCGCTTGATGCACAGAAAGTCAGACACGCTGTATGAAAACGCCATGATCGCCGCCACAGCGAAAGTTCACGGACTGAAGGTGGCCAGCCGGAATGTGGCCGACTTTCAGGCGCTGGGGCTCGAGGTGTTCGATCCATTTGCCCCGGGCCAGTCCCGTGATTGAGGAAGAGGCCAACTGGGCTGACTGACCGCTCGATAGCTTGCAAGGAATTTGCCCGCCCCACTGCATCCCAACTGCATCCCCACTGCATGCTCGGCAAAAAAGGAGCTTGACGGGTCGAGGAACTTCAAAGGACCAGGCTGCGGCGCGGCGCCCGCCTACACTCTCCCCGTGAGCAAACCCCTAATTGATGCGCCCAAGGGCTCGCCCAAGTCCCTGTCGGGCCTGCTGCCCTTTCTCAAACCCTACCGCCTGCGCATCGCGCTGGC
>JAIXOM010000017.1 GCA_027486755.1 Comamonadaceae bacterium
CGCATTCAAGCCGGGCGCATTCAAGCCGGGCGCATTCAAGCCGGGCGCATTCAAGCCGGGCGCATTCAAGCCGGGCATAGCAAGGTCGTTTGCAGCGCGGTTCAAGGATGCAGCACCGGCCGGCACGAAATTCAAGCCGGTGTTTTGGGCACTGGCAGTCATGCCGACCATCAGCAGCGGCAGGAAACGAGACAAATATTTCAGCATGAGACCTCAAACAGAAAATTCACGGCCGCACCAGGCGTTCGGCAAGGCTGAACCCGCGCGCCGGCCTTAACTGGCGACGCGATCGCTCACAGCGCCGAAGCGCCTGTCCTTGTCGGCAAACCAGGCCATAGCCTTATTCATCTCCTGGATGGAGAAATCCGGCCAAAGTACATCGCTAAAGTACAACTCAGCATACGCCAATTGCCACAGGAGAAAATTACTGATGCGCGACTCCCCACCTGTGCGTATCAGCAGGTCAGGATCAGGCGCATGGGCGGTGCTCAAATAAGGGGCAAGATCGTCCTCGCTCAGGTCCAGGGCCGACTGCCCGGGGTGGGCCTGCTGCCAGCGACGGACCGCTTCGACCATATCCCAGCGCCCGCCGTAATTGGCCGCCACCGTCACGGTGATGCGTTTGTTATCGGCGGTCTCGCGCTGCGCGTCGGCAATCAGATTACGAAGACGACTGTCAAAACGGGAAATATCGCCAATCACCCGCAGACGCACCCCCTCCATGCGCATGGCGCGTATCTCTTTTTCCAGATAGAGCACAAAAAGGCTCATCAGACTGGAAACCTCTTCGGCCGGCCGCTTCCAATTTTCCGAACTGAAGGCAAACAGGGTCAAAAAGGCAACGCCGCTGTCTGCGCAGTGGTTGATCAAGTCTTTGACTTGCCGCGCACCGCTGCTGTGCCCAAAAGTTCGCGGCAGACCGCGCTGCTTGGCCCAACGGCCATTGCCATCCATGATGATGGCCACATGCCGCGGCACAAGCGCATCGGACGGCGGCCAGTGAATAGTCGGATCGTTCAAGCCTGATTCCTTTAGCCCTGCCAGAGATTTTTCCAGCGAAAAACATGCATTTTAAGCCTTGCCAAATGTGAAAGTATTTGTGCGTACGCATTGACCAGAGCGTTCAAGCCTTGGGCAGGGTCACGCCAACTTGGCCCTGGTATTTGCCGCCCCGGTCTTTGTAGGAAGTTTCGCAGACCTCGTCGCTCTCAAAAAACAGCACCTGTGCGCAACCCTCGCCGGCGTAGATGCGCGCCGGCAGCGGGGTTGTATTGGAGAACTCCAGGGTCACATAGCCCTCCCATTCGGGCTCAAAAGGAGTGACGTTGACGATGATGCCGCAGCGGGCATAGGTGCTCTTGCCCAGGCAGATGGTCAGCACATTGCGCGGAATTCTGAAGTATTCCAGGGTACGGGCCAGGGCGAAACTATTGGGCGGAATGATGCAACTGTCACCGTGAAAGTCGACGAAGCTTTTTTCATCGAAATTCTTGGGGTCGACCACGGTCGAATGAATATTTGTAAAGACCTTGAACTCAGGGGCGCAGCGAATGTCGTAGCCGTAGCTGCTGGTACCGTAGCTGATGATCTTGCGACCACCCTCGGCCTGCCTGACTTGGGCAGGTTCAAAAGGCTCGATCATCCCATGCTGCTCGGCCATGCGCCGTATCCACCTATCGCTCTTGATGCTCATCGCGCTTCCCCTGTAGACCCCCATTGTAGGGAGCGCACAGGCTCGCACCCGGGACGCGCCGGATGGAGTTTCAGGCAGGCGTGCGGCCGGCAATCACCGTGCGCTCGATCACCCGCTCATCGCCCAGAACAATCAGGCCGAAAAGCAGTTCCTCGATGCTGCCAGCCTGAGCGCCGCGACGCGCCAGCAAAGGGGTGGCGCCAGGGTTGAGCAGCACAAAATCGGCTTCACAGCCCGGCAGCAAATTGCCCACCACGCCTTCAAGTCCCAAGGCCCGGGCGGCGCCGGCGGTGTGCGAAAACCACAGTTCATGCGCCGACAGCGATAAACCCGCCTTGCCCCGGCTGTCCCGCCCCACCTGGTAGGCGGCCATCATGGTGCGAAACGGGCTAAAGCTCGTGCCACCGCCCACATCGCTGGCCAGCCCATGCAGCAGGCCCGCCTCACGGGCGGCGGCGTGGTCGAACATGCCACTGCCCAAAAACAAATTGCTGGTGGGACAAACAGCCGCTGCAGCGCCGCTGGCGCACATCAGGCTGCGATCCTGGTCGTCAAAATGGATGCAGTGTGCATACACGCTGCGCGGGCGCAAAAGGCCAAACTGCTCATAGACCTCCAGGTAGCTGCGCGCTTCGGGATGGAGCTCGCGCACCCAGGCGATCTCGTCTAAATTTTCAGCCACATGCGACTGCACCCAGACATTGCTGTAACGCCGGGCCAGTTCGCCGGCGCCGGCCAATTGCGCATCGCTGCAGCTGGGTACAAAACGCGGGGTGATGGCATAGCCCAGCCGGTCGCGGCCGTGCCAGCGGCCGATCAAAGCCTCGGTATCGAGCAGGCTGCGCTCGGTCTCATCGCGCACACCATCGGGGGCATTCCTGTCCATCAGGCATTTGCCCGCAATCAACCGCAGGCGGCGCGCCTGCGCTGCAGTCATCAGGGCATCGACCGATTCGGGGTGGGAGGAGCAAAACGTCAGCGCGGTCGTCACGCCATGGCGCTGCAGCTCGTCCAGAAAGAAGGAGGCGGCGGCAGCCGCATGGGCCGGATCGGTAAAGCGGGCCTCCTGGACAAAGGTGTAGTTTTCCAGCCAGGGCAGCAGGCCTTCGGCCGGCGAAGCGATCACATCGACCTGGGGGTAATGAATATGCAGGTCGACGAAGCCCGGCGCGATGATGCGGCCAGGCCAATGCGTTAGCGCTTCATCCCTGTGCGCATGCGCCAGAGCCGACCAAGCCCCCACCGCGCTGACCCGTTGCACCCCGTCCTCTCCAGAGCGCGTGACCAGTAAACCATCAGACTCATAAACCAGCTGATGGTCGGCTGAAAAATAAAGCAGGGCGGCGCGGTAAGCAGGCATGGAAGCGAGGGTAGCGGATTAGGAACACACCGATATATGCTGCCACAGATGGCGACCATCCTGTGCGAGCACTTCGGTCACCGCCTTCGGGCCGCAGCTTCGGCATCAGCGGGGCAAACCGCCCTGCACGCCCTGCACCAGCACCTTCATCCCCAGAATCTGCTCATCGCTGAGCATCGTCCGCGCTGGAATCAATACAGCGCCGCTGGCATCGAGCACCGGCTTATCGAACGCCGCAAAAGGAAGTAGGCGGCCGGCAGCAATATCGGCCTGCCGAGCCAGCACCTCTTGGCGCACCGCCTGCGGCACTTGTGGCCCGAATTCACCGACCCGCACCATGCCCTGACGCACCCCGCCCCACAGCGATTGGCTCTGCCATTGGCCGTCCAGCACCGCCTTGGCGCGCGCAATGTAGTAATCGCCCCACTGATGGGTGACGGCCAGCACCTGCGCCTCGGGAGCGACATGGCGCATGTCTGAATGGTAAGCAATGGCCAGCTTGCCGCGCTCCTGCGCTGCCCGCATGACCGCCGTCGATGCGGTGTGGAAGGCCAGCAGATCCACGTCCTGATTGAGCAGCGTGATGGCCGCCTCGCGCTCGCGCACCGGATCGAACCAGGTCTGCAGCCAGACCACCTTGACCAGCGCATCAGGGCGCACCGAGCGCATGCCCAGCGTGAAAGCGTTGATGCCCTGCAGCACCTCAGGAATTGGAAAACCAGCCACATAGCCGGCCACGCCGCTGCGGCTCATGCGGCCGGCAGCAATGCCTGCCAGGTAACGCCCCTCGTAGTAACGGGCGTTGGCCACGGCCACATTGGCCGCCGTCTTGTAGCCGGTGAGCGACTCGAACTTGATCTCGGGATGGTCGCGCGCCACCTTGAGGGTGGGCTCCATATAACCAAAACTGGGGGTGAAGATCAGGCCGTAACCCTGCTGCGCCAAATCGCGGATCACCCTTTCAGCGTCAGCGCCTTCGGCCACGTTCTCGACAGCGCGGGTCTGTACCCGCGGGCCCAGAGCCTTTTCCAGGGCCAGGCGGGCATCCTCATGCTGGCGGACCCAGCCAGCTTCAGTGACCGGCGCCACATGCACCACGGCCACCTTCAGAGGCGGTTTGGAAGCAGCGCCAGGCTGTGCCTGAGCCGAAAAAACGGAAAAAACGGCCGCGCAGGCGGCCAGGAGGTTTTTATACATGGTGTGCCTCGACATGGCCCCGAATGGAAAAGGAGTCGCCAGAGCGGCGGGACGGCCGCCCTGAACCCCTGCATTGTAGGTGGACGGGCTGCCACATCAGGGAAACCCCCCATAAACGGTCAGACCAAATCATTGATTCAATCTCTTAGGCAATTTAAGATACTGGCAAGTAACTTAATGACAGCCAGCCTGGTATCGCCGGGGCCGAGGGAGGATTTTCATGACCAGCAGATGCCCGCGCCCGGGACAAGCCGCCAAGGCCGGATGCCGGTCAGCCGTGACCGGGCTGGGCCTATGAGCACCGCTCGGCATGTGGCCGTGATCGGCGCCGGAGCGGCTGGCCTGTGCGCGGCCAAGCACCTGCTCGCCCGCGGCCAGAAAGTGACCGTCTTCGAATACGGCGGTTATATCGGGGGCCTGTGGGTCTACGACAACGACAACGGCATGAGCCCGGCCTACCAGTCGCTGCACCTGAACTCTGAGCATAAAGTTACCGCCTACGAAGACTTCCCCTTCCCGCCAGGCTCCCCGCTCTACCCCGACCATGCCCAGGTCACCGCCTATTTGCGCGCCTATGCCGAGCATTTCGGGCTGATGCCTCATATCCGCCTGCACGCGCCGGTCACAGCGGTTCAACCCTTGGACGAGAACGGCCAGCGCAAATGGCGCATCGAGGTCAAAGGCGAGTCGGCGGGTCTGTTTGACGCGGTGGTGGTGGCCAGCGGGCACCAGAACGTGCCGCGCCACCCGCCGTTTGCACAACAGTTCGAAGGGCAGTATCTGCATGCCCATGACTACCGGCTGCCCGAACCCTTCAAGGGCAAAAAGGTGCTGGTGGTGGGCATAGGCAACAGTGCCTGCGACATCGCCTCCGACATCGCGCCCCACACCCGCGATGCGGTGGTGGCGGCCCGCTCGCCGGTGCTGCTGATGCCCCGCATGTTCCTAGGCGTGCCGACTTCCCGGGTGCTGGCCAAGCTGGAAAAGCCCTGGATGCCCTGGCCGCTGCGGCGCCTGATCCGCACCACCCTCTCGCGCCTGGCCTTCGGCACCATGGAACAGTGGGGCTTTCGCACACCACAAACCCGCACCCATCCTGCCGGGCACCACCTGCTCATGGGTCATTTCGTTTGGGGCCGCCTGCGCGCCAAGCCCGGCATCGCCAAGATTCAGGGCCGCCAAGTCAGTTTTGAAGACGGCAGCACCGAAGAGTTCGACACCTTGATTGCCGCCACCGGCTATCTGGTGGAACTTCCCTTTCTGCCGGCAAACTGCTCCCCCATGGAAGAGCACTGGATTAACCTCTACCAGCGGGTGGTTCATCCGCAAGAAGAGGGCCTGTACTTTGTCGGCTTTTTCAACGTCAGCGGCGGGGGCAACATCCGCATGATGGACGACCAGTCGCGTTGGGTCGCCGACTTGCTCACTGGTAAAGCCCGACTGCCCTCGCCCCAAGCCATGCGCAAAGAAATTCTGGCCGACCGTGCCCTGGTGCAAAAGCGCTACCCCGACAGCCCCCGCTACGGCCTCGAACTCGATCCGCTGGATTACCGCCGCTCGCTGGCCAAGGCCATGCGCCAGTAGGCCGCGATCTCTCACCAAGGACTGTTCATGAGCATGACTGCCTCCGATTATTTTGGCTTGCAAGACCAGAGCGCCGTGGTCACCGGCGCCGGCAGCGGCATAGGCCGCGCCTGCGCGCTGGCCCTGTCCGGTGCGGGCGCCAAAGTGCTGATGCTCGATCTCAACGAAGAAGGCCTGCAGGCCACCCACAAGCAGATCGCTGAGCAGGGCGGACGCAGCCTGCTACAGCGCTGTGACACTTCCGACCCCGAGCAGGTAGCCCTGGCTGCGGCTACCTGCGAGCGCGAACTGGGGCCCTGCGCGGTTCTCGTCAACGCAGCGGGTATTTTGCGGCCGGGCGCTCTCGATGAATTGCCTCTGGCCGAATGGAACAAACTGCTGTCGGTCAACCTGAGCGCGTATTTCATTTGCGCCCAAACCTTTGGCCGCCAAATGCGCCAGGCCAAACACGGCGCCCTGGTGCACATCGCCTCCATCGCAGCCGATCACGCCACCCCTTTTAGCGGTGCTTACAGCGTGGCCAAGGCTGGCGTGGTCATGCTGTCGCGCCAACTGGCCATCGAATGGGCGCCGCACGGCATCCGCAGCAATGTGGTCAGCCCTGGCCTGACCGAAACCGGCATGACGGCGCCCTTTCACACCGACGCCGACGTGGTACGCCGGCGCGGCGCGGCGATTCCGCTGGGCCGCATAGGCCAGCCGCTGGACATTGCGCAGGCCGTCATGTTTCTCAGCAGCGACATGGCGCAGTACATCACTGGGCAAGAAATCACGGTCGATGGCGGCTTTGTGCGTTCGATCATGGCCACCATTCCGCGCCCCGGTTACGAGCGCCGCTGAACACCCAGGAGACCATCATGCCCGCCTACGATCCCGATCTGGCCCGCCTGCTCGAACTGGGCCGTCAAGCCGGCCGCCCGCCGTTTGAAGCGCTGACCCCCGATCAGGCCCGCCAGGCCTATGCGGCCACCTGGGACATCCTGCAGCCGCCGGCCCAAGAGGTGGCGTCGGTGCGCGACCAAAGCATTGCCACACCCGCAGGCGATCTCAAGCTGCGCATCTACCGCGGCGCCGGTACCACTGCCGACGCTGCACTGCCTGCGGTGCTTTACATGCACGGCGGGGGCTGGGTCATCGGCAACCTGGACAGCCACGACCGCCTGTGCCGCCAGCTGGCCAATGAGGCTCAGATCTGCGTGGTCTCGGTGGACTATCGGCTGGCGCCTGAGCACCCCTACCCTGCTGCGGTCGAGGACTGCGCGCACGCCTGGCGCTGGCTGCACAGCCAAGCGGCTGAGCTGCAGGTCGATCCAGGCCGCCTAGGTGTGGCCGGCGACAGCGCCGGCGGCAATCTGGCAGCAGTGCTGGCCCTGATGGCCCGCGACGGCGATCTGCCAACTTGCAAGATGCAGGCTCTGGTCTACCCGGTCACCGACCTGACCGCCTCGTCGCCGGGGTATCAGCGGGTCCAAGCCGGTGTGCCACTGACCGACAAGACCATGCACTACTTTATCGAGCACTACACGCCACGCGCCGAAGACCGCCGTCATTGGCACGCCTCGCCGGCGTTTGCGGCCAGCCTAGCCGGCCTGCCCAAGACCCTGGTGCTGACTGCCGCGCATGACCCCCTGTGCGAAGAAGGCCGGGAATACGCCCGCCGCCTGGAGGCAGCCGATGTCGCCGTTACCAGCCTGCACCTGGCCGACCACATGCACGGCATGCTCACCCATGGCAAGCTGGTCAAGGCCGGCGTGCTGATGTCCGGCTTTGTCTGCCAGTGGATCGCGCTGGCCCTGAGCCAGGGCTGAGCCTGAGCACTTTTCTGCCTACACCTATGAACGCTAGCACCTCACAACGACTGCACTTTGATGCCGTGGTCATCGGCGCCGGTTTTGCCGGCCTGTACATGCTGCACCGCCTGCGCCTGCTGGGTCGTCGCGCCCATGTGTTCGAAGCTGGTGACGGCGTCGGCGGCACCTGGTACTGGAACTGCTATCCCGGCGCCCGCTGCGACGTCGACAGCATGCAGTACTCCTACTCCTGGTCGCCCGAGTTGCAGCAGGAGTGGAAGTGGACCGAACGCTATCCCGCACAGGCAGAAATCCTGCGCTACATCAATCATGTGGCCGACCGCTTCGACCTGCGCCGCGACATCAGCCTCAATGCCAAGGTCAGCGCCGGCCAGTGGCTGGCCGATGAACAGCGCTGGCTGGTGCGCACCGAGCAGGGCCAGGAGGCCACCTGCGACATTCTGATCACCGCCACCGGCTGCCTGTCCGAATCGCGCCTGCCCAACATCGAAGGACTCGACGGCTACAAAGGCCGGACCTACCACACCGGCCGCTGGCCCAAGGAGCCGGTGGACTTCACCGGCTTGCGGGTGGGCATCATGGGCACCGGATCCTCAGGCATACAGGCGATTCCGCAGCTCGCCAAGCAGGCCAAGGAACTCTATGTGTTCCAGCGCACCCCCAATTTCAGCGTACCGGCCTGGAACGGCCCGATTGATCCCGCTCACCAGCAGGACTGGCTGAGCAATTACCCCCAGTACCGCGAGCAGGCGCGCAACACCCGCTCGGGCATCATGTACGAATACGGCACGCAGTCGGCGCTGGAGATGAGCGACGAAGCCCGCGCCGAAGAAATGGAGCGCCGCTGGCGCAAAGGCGGCACCAACTTCGCGCACTCCTTCAACGACACCTTCATCAACCGCCAGTCCAACGAATTGCTGAGTGATTTCGTGCGCGGCAAGATCAAGCAGATGGTGCAGGACCCGGCGGTGGCGGAGAAGCTGCTGCCGCATGACCACGGCATAGGCACCAAGCGCATCTGCGTGGATACCGGCTACTACCAAACCTACAACCTGCCCCACGTCAAGCTGGTCGATCTTCGCAGCACGCCGATCGAACGCTTCGACGACAGCGCCGCCATCACCCGCGAGGGCCGCTACGAACTCGACGCCATGGTGTTTGCCACCGGCTATGACGCGGTCACCGGCGCCCTTGAGCGCCTAAACCTGGTCGGCGAACAGGGCAAGACCTTCAAACAGCTGTGGCAATCGGGCCCCACCTCCTACCTGGGCCTGATGACGGCGGGCTTTCCCAACCTGTTCACCATCACCGGGCCGGGCAGCCCATCGATCCTGACCAATGTGATTGTCTCGATCGAGCAGCATGTCGAGTGGATCGCCAACTGTCTGGACTATATGGACCAGCATGGCCATACCCGAATCGACCCTCAGCAGGCGGCTCAGGACCAATGGGTCAAGCATGTGCAGGAAGTGGCCAACGGCACTTTGTTTGTCAGCGCCAATTCCTGGTACATGGGGGCCAATATTCCCGGCAAACCCCGGGTTTTCCTGCCTTATATCGGCGGCTTTTCCACCTACGCTTCGCATTGTCAGGAAGTGGTCAAAAAAGGCTATGAAGGCTTCGATTTTTCCCGCCCCCAGGCCGTGGCTGGCCGCTAAGGGGTTCTCACGCTTGGACAGGATGTGACCCCACAGCCGTCCGACGATTCACGCCACTTTATCAACCCGAGAGGAGATCTCATGCAAGACAAAAAAGCCGAACAGCGCGGACTGCTGCGCAAACGCCTGCTGGCAGCGCTGGCCGCCGGCACCCTGGCCCTGAGCGCACAGGCCCAATTCGAATCGCCCTCTGAAGGCGTCTACAAAGACCGCATCGACTGGGGCGTGATGATGGACTTGAGCGGCCCGGCTTCGGGCTCCCAGGGCATCTGGACCAACGGCTTTCAAGCCTATGTGCGCAGCATCAACGAAAAGGGCGGCGTCAACGGCCGACGCATCAATGTGCTGGCCGAAGACAGCCGCTTCAACCCAGCGCAAGACAAGATCAACTATGAGAAGCTGAGTACCCAGACACCGGTGCTCGCCATCTCAGGCATGGGCTCGTCGAGCTCGCAGGTTTCGCTGGCGCCCACCATCCGTGGCGGCAAGATTCCGATCGTGGGCACCTACACCCACACCAAGCCACTGTCCGAGCCCACCTCCCCCCTGGTCTATGGCGGCTTTTGCACCTACCCTGAAATGGCCAAGGCCGGCGTCGGCTACATGACCGAAAAACTCAAGGTCAAGAGCCCGAAAGTCATGGTGGTCTCGATCGAGAGCGCGGGCGGCGTGGAATACGCCCAGTTCATCGCCGACGCGGTCAAGAAGTACGGCGGTAGCTCCTCCTTGGTGACTATGAAGATCACCGCCGCTGACGTCACGCCACAGGTGCTGGAGATCATCAAGCAAAAGCCTGACTTCATCACGATCTACGGCGTAGGCAACACCGCCATCCTGACCATGAAGGCCATGCACCAGTACGGCTTGAAGATCCCGGCCTTCGGCATCTCCTACCTGATGTCGCCGCAGATCTACGCGGCCATCGGTCCCGAGGCTGGCCCCAACTACAACGTCATCAGCTGCTTCACGCCGGGCGGCGCCGACCAGTCACCGGGCAACAAGGAGATGATGGCAGCGGCTGACAAGTACAACCACAGTGCCATGAAGGAAGACGTCAACTACGTGGCTGGCTGGGTGGTTGGACAGATGGCCGTCCAAGCCCTGCAACTGGCCGGACCCCAGCCAACGCGCGCCAGACTGGTTGAGGCCATGAGCAAAGGCTTCACCGTCAACACCAACGGACTGTCCGCGCCGATCGTCTTCACGCCGACCGACCACGATGGCCCCTCGCGCTTTCGCATGATCGGCTATGACTATGCCGCCAAGAAGTATGTTTCGTTCGGCGAATTCGCCGACTACGAAAAGTACATGAAGTAAGCCCCTTCACCCAGGTCACCCATCATGCTCATTCAAGTCCTACTCAGCGGCATCGCGCTCGGCAGCATCTATGGGCTGGTGGCCCTGGGCTTCGCGGTGGTTTTTAAAGCCACTGATGTCTTCAACTTTGCCCAGGGGATGTTCGTGGCTTTCGGCGCCTATTTCGCCGTCACCACGATCAATCTTCTGGGCCTGCCTTTTCCGCTGGCAGTGGCCGCCATCATCGCCGCCTCTGCCGCATTGGGAGTGGTCATCCACATTGTCCTGATTCAGCCCCTGTCGGGCCGGCCCATGCTGTCGGTGATCATGCTGACCATTGCCCTGTCCATCGTAATGCGGGCGGTCATCGAAATCCTGTACGGTGTCCAGTCCCGCACACTGAGTACGCCCATGCCCACCGGCATCTTCCTCGTGGGGGATGTGCGGATCTCGCAGCTGCATCTGGTGGCAGCGGGTGTCAGCTGGCTGTGCATGGCCGCTTTCGGCGCCTTCTTCAAGTTCACATCCATCGGCCTGCTGATGCGGGCCACCGCCGACGGCCACGAAGCGGCGCTGGTCTCGGGCGTCAATGTCAAAGTCATGAACCGACTCGCCTGGGCGATCGGCGCCGGCCTGGCGGCCATCGGCGGCCTTTTTCTGGGGCAACTGCAGATCGTCTCGCCCGAACTTGAGCACATCGGTCTGCTGGCTCTACCTGCAGTGGTGATCGGCGGCATGCAGAGCATCCCGGGCGCCATCATCGGCGGGCTGCTGGTAGGCCTGATCGAACAACTGTCAGCCACCTACATCTCACCGAAGTCCAGCGACATCCTGGTCTACGTGCTGCTGCTGGCGATCCTCATGGTCCGCCCCTGGGGCCTCTTCGGCCAGCGTGAACTTGGCCGCGTTTGACCTATCCCTCAAGTCCAACTATCCATGACCGCCACCGTCCTTCGTTCCGGCGCGCCGCGCGCGGCCGCCCCTTCACCCTGGCGCTGGCTCTGGCTGGCGCTGGCGGCAGCCGTACTGATCTACCTGCCCATCTTGCTGACCGAGCGGCAGATCTTAGGCGTTCGCTTGTCCAACATGATGCTGCTCAACATCGGCCTGAGCCAGGTCAATCTGATGCTGATCACCATGCTGGGCGCCCTGTCGCTCAATTACCTGACCGGTTCTGCCGGGCTCATTTCCATCGGCCACGCCGCCTTTTATGCGGTTGGCGCCATGACGGCGGCCATCACCGGCTCGCAGTGGGGCTGGCCTTTTCCTTTGGTCTTGATCGCTGCCGGCCTGGGTGGCGCCCTGGCCGGACTGCTGGCCGGCCTGCCCTCGCTGCGGGTACGTGGCCTGTACTTCGTACTGTCGACTTTTGCAGTGCATTACTTGGTGGTTTTTGCCTTCATGGAATACCAGTTCAAGTTCTTCGATGTGGTGGGTGTGCCTTACAAAAACGCTACGCTGGGTTCCTGGACATTGAGCACACCCATGCGCTGGTATTTCTTCTTGTTGCCCCTGGTGATCGTGGTCTACTTGCTTCTGCGCAACAGCCTACGCACCCGCGAGGGCCGCGCCATGCAGGCCATGCGCGACCATGAACTGGCGGCCACCGCCAACGGCATTGACGTACGTTTTCTCAGGCTCAAGGCCTTTGCATTTAGCTCGGCCATCGCTGCAGTGGGTGGGGCGCTCTACGCCTACTACCTGAGTAACGTGACCTCGGAATTTTTCGGCATTCAATTTGCCATCCAGTTCATCGCCATGATCATCATCGGCGGCATGGGCTCGCTGCCCGGCGCGGTGGTGGGCGCGGCGGTCTGGCTGCTGCTGCCCTCCATCATCACCGGCCTGACCGCACAGGCGGGCGACACCACAGGTCTGCTGCGCAGCGTGCTGGTCGATCACAAGCCGCAATTGGTTCAGGCCATCTTCGGCATGCTGGTCATCGTGCTGCTGATCTTTGCGCCCTGGGGCATTGCGGGCATGGCGACACGGCTCAAGGCCCGCCTGACCGCCTGGTGGAGCCGCTCATGAGCCACGCACTGGAATTGCGCGACCTGTCTGTGCGCTATGCCCGCAAGGGCTTTGCCCTCGACGGTGTGAACCTGACCATCCCCAAAGGAGGGGTTGTTGCCCTGCTGGGCGCCAACGGGGCAGGCAAGACGACCATGATCCGAGCCATCTCGGGCCTGCTGCCCCTGCACAACGGTCAGATCACCGGCGGCAGTATCGCCATGGATGGGCAATCAATCCTGGGCCTGCCTTCGCACAAGCTGGTACGCATGGGCATGGGCCAGGTGCCGGAAGGCCGGCTGGTCTTCAAGCAGCTGACAGTCGAGGAAAACCTGCGGGTGGGCGCGGCAGTGCTGCCCAAATCCACCGAGAAGGAACGCATGGACGCGGTGTACGAGTTGTTTCCGAGGCTGCAAGAGCGGCGCAGCCAGGCCGCCGGCTGGCTCTCGGGTGGCGAGCAGCAGATGCTGGCACTCGGCCGGGCGCTGGTGACCCGGCCACGCCTGCTGCTGGTCGATGAACTCTCATTGGGGCTGGCGCCGCTGATCGTCAGAGCCATCTACAAGCAACTCAAGCTGGTCGGTGAGACCCTGGGCGCATCCATCCTGGTGGTCGAGCAAAACGCCAGACTGGCGCTGGACTTTGCCGCCACCGCCTATGTGCTCGAACGCGGCCGCATCACCCTGTCGGGCAGCGCCCAGGAGGTAGCTAACAGCGATCTGGTGCGCGAGTCCTACCTGGGTGCGGCCAAGGAAGGAGGCGCGGCATGAGCCAGAATCTGCTGGAGGTCCGGGATCTGCTGATGCAGTTCCAGGGCCTGACCGCATTGGACCGGGTCAGCTTTGATATGGCTGCTGGCTCCATCACCTCGTTGATGGGGCCCAACGGCGCGGGCAAGACCACCTTGTTCAACTGCGTCACCGGGATGTACACGCCCACCGGCGGGCAGGTGCATTTTGACGGGCAAGACATCACCGCACGTGCGGCCCATGTCGTGGCGCGGCACGGCATCGCCCGCACCTTTCAAAATCTGGCCTTGTTCGGCGGCTTGAGCGTGATCGACAACTTGCTGGTGGGGACCTATCTGCAAGGCCGCTCTGGTGTGTTGCAGGGCGCCTTCATGAGCCCACAGGCGCGGCGGGAAAAGCGCGAAGGCCTGGAGGCAGCCTATACCGTACTCGATTACCTGGGCTTGACCGATACCGCCGACCAGCTCCCCGGCGAGCTGTCCTACGGACGCCAGAAGCAGCTCGAGTTTGGCCGGGCGCTGATGCAAAAAGCCAAGCTGGTACTGCTCGACGAGCCCATGGCCGGCATGAGCAGCGCTGAAAAAGACGTCATGACCGAGCTGATCAAACGGGTACGTGCAGAAATGGGGGTCACCTTCTTGCTGGTCGAGCATGACGTGCCGGTGATCATGGACATCTCCGACAAGATCGTGGTCCTTGATTTCGGCCGCAAGATCGCCGAAGGCACGCCGGCGCAGGTGCAAAACGACCCGACGGTGATCGCTGCCTATCTGGGCAGCTGATCAGCCCAGCGGCTTGGGCGTTCAGGCGCTCAAACGATCAAGCGCTCAGGCGCGCAACTCTGCCGGAACAGGAAGCAGGCCCTTGGGCTTGCGCTTTTTGAGACTCTTGGCTTGCACCATGGCCAGCACCAGCACCGCGACCCTCTCCGACGCCTCGATCTGAGTCAGGCGCCCGCCGGGCCGGTACCACACTGGCGCCCAGCCCACGATGCCGCCGATGGCCAGGGCGGTCAAGGGCACATCATCGACCGTGAATTCACCGCTGGCCACGCCTTCTTCGAGCAGGGCGGCAAAGCGGCGGTCGAAGCCACGGCGCAAGGCGTTGATCGCATCACGGTCTTCGGGAGCCAACTCCTTTTCCTCGCGGCTGTAGATCACCGCATGCGCCTGGTGCTGCAATACCGTGAGCATGAAGTCGCGGGCGATCGTGTAGAGCTTTTCGGTCGGCGAGATATCGGCAGCAAACACCCGGTTGAGGGCCTCGTGAGAAACACGGATCGCGCGCGAGCAGATCTCGGCCAGCAAATCATTCTTGGACTTGAAGTGCGAGTAGATAAAGGGCTTGGTGACGCTGATCGCCTCGGCCACCTGATCGAGTGTGGTCTTGGTATAGCCTTGCTTGTAAAACAGCTCGACCGCCGCAGCGACGATGCGCTCACTCTTGAGGCGCCAGACGGCGTCGCGGATGTCTTCGGGCACCGTCGCATCGACCGCACTGCGCCGGCCAGAGCGCGCACTGGCGCTGCGCGAAGGTGGCCTGGGTTTTTGGAACTTCAGCATGCTCATAAGTCTACCCTCGGGGCCCGGCAGCGCCTGGAACGCGATCAAGACACAGGCCGGATCCTCACATCAGGAATACTGCCCGCCATTGATGTGTACGCCCTCGCCGGTGATGTGGCTGGACCAATCGCTGGCCAGATAGACCATCAGTTGTGCCACCTCGCGGGCGCTGGCATAGCGTCCATCGGGCACCATGGCCAGACGCTGAGCCTTGAGCGCCTGCAGCGCCTGCGGATCGCCGCCCGCCTGCCCCTCCTCCACGGCGCGAATCATGGGCGTGTCCACCGGGCCAGGACATACCGCGTTGACCCGCACGCCCTTGCGCGCCACCTCCAGCGCCGCCGTCTTGGTCAGGCCCAGCACCGCATGCTTGCTCGCGGTGTAAGGTGCCAGATGGCGGGTGCCAATGTGCGCGGCCAGCGAGGCGGTATTGACCACCGCGCCCTTGCCTTGGGCCACCATCACCGGCAGCACATGCTTGAGGCCGAGAAAGACGCCCTTGACGTTGACCGCCATTACTTCGTCGAACACCTCCTCGGGGTAATCGATCAGGGGCCTGACCTGGCCTTGCCAGCCCGCGTTGTTCATCAGGATGTCGATCCGGCCCCAGGCATCGAGCGCCTGCGCCACATAAGCTAGTACATCCTGCGCCTGACGCACATCGGCCACCGCCGCTTCGGCCACAGCGCCGGCTGCCCGCAGCTGCGCCAAAGCCGAATCGGCCATCTCCTGGCTGCGGTCGACCGCCAGCACCTTGGCACCGAGTTCTGCCAGCAGCAGCGACACCGCCAGACCGATGCCACCGCCGGCGCCCGTCACCACCGCCACCTGGCCCGAAAAATCGATTTTCATGGTGTACTCCTCGTGCCCAAGGGCTGGTTCCTCAATTCGAATCCCTCGTAGCCTCGGGCCACGCAGTTTTGCAACAAGCGCCGGTAGCCGCGCACGCCGCCCGAATACGGCATGAAGACCCGGGGCTTGCCTGCGACCTCGGCGCCGTTGTAGTAAGAGTCGGTGCTCAGGTAGAGCGTTTCCCGCGCTCGCTGATTCACATGCGCCACCCAATCACGTTCGGCCGCGTGCGTCGCCTCAAACTCCAGCGCACCGCTGTCGTCCATGTGCCGCAGCAGCTGTGCCAACCAGTCGATCTGCTCTTCGGTCGAGACCAGCACATTGCTCAGCAGCGAAGGGCTGCCCGGGCCGACCACAATGAACAGATTCGGGAAATCGGCCACGGCCACACCCAGCTGCGTGACCGGCCCCTGCGCCCACTTTTCCCTGAGCGCCATGCCGCCCCGGCCCACGATCTCGGGCTTGAGCAAGGAGCCGGTGAAGGCATCGAAGCCGGTGGCGAAAATCACCATGTCCAGTTCATGGTGCTTGGCCTGGGTGCGCAGGCCGGTAGCGGTGAACTCAACAATCGGCGCCTCCCGCACATCGGCCAATTCCACATTGGCTCGGTTGAAGGCCTGAAAGTAGCCGCTGTCCACCGACGGTCTGCGGGCGCCAAAGGGATGGCCTCTGGGCGTGAGCTTGTCGCGCACCACCGGGTCCTTAACCAACGCGGCAATCTTGCGCCGAATGAAGTCGGCTGCGGTGTCATTGGCGGCCTGATCGAGCAGGATGTCGTAATAAGCCAGCGCAAAGCCAAAGCCCAGCCGGTTCCATGCGGCCTCATAGACCTGCTCACGCTCCTGAGGTGTGGCCTGCAGCGCCGACTGCTTGTTCGGCATGAAGCCCAGGCCGCTGGGCGAATTCCAGGCCTGTTCGCGACGGGCCCGATAGCTGGCCTTGACGCGCTGATCTTCTTCGTCAGACACCGGCGCATTGGCCGATGCGATGCTGTAGTTGGGCGTGCGCTGAAACACCGTGAGATGCTCGGCCTGCTGCGCAATGATCGGCGTCATCTGCATGCCCGACGATCCCGTGCCTATGATGCCCACGCGCTTGCCGGCGAACGACACCGGCTCCTTGGGCCACAGGCCGCTGTGAATGATGCGCCCGGTGAATTTTTCCTGACCCGCAAAACTCGGTGCCTTGGTGGTCGACAACTGACCCACGCACATCAGCAGGTAGCGCGCCTGCCACTGCGCCCCGTCCTCGGCCGTGATCAGCCACAGCGCCTGCTCCTCGTCATAGCGAGCGCTGCGCATGCGGGTGTTGAAGCGGATGTCGCGCCGCAGGTCAAAGCGTTCGACCACATGGTGGATGTAACGCAGGATTTCCGGCTGGGTGGCATAGCGCTCGCTCCATCGCCACTCCTGCTCAAGCTCGGGCGAGAAGCTGTAGGAATAGTCGTAACTCTCCACATCGCAGCGAGCCCCAGGATAGCCGTTGTGATGCCAGACGCCGCCGACATCCGCGCTGGCCTCGAGCACCAGCACCTCCTTGCCCATGCCCCGCAAAGTATGAAGCGCGCGCAAGCCGGCAAAGCCCGCGCCGATAACGACCACATCGACACTGTTCAAGATACGCCCCCCAAGGCTGCAGCGAGTCGCAGCTGCAAAATTTATCTGAATTTCCTAGTCAGTAGAATAGCATACGCACGAGTAACTCGTCAGCCAAAAAAGACCTGCTCCCCGCAGCGCGGAGGCAGGTCGATCGGTCTCAGTAGTGGTAGAAGCCGCGGCCGCTCTTGCGACCCAGCCAGCCCGCAGCCACCATCTCCTTGAGCAGAGGCGCCGGCCGGTACTTGGAGTCGTTAAAGCCCTCGTAGAACACATCCATCACCGCCAGCAGGGTGTCCAGCCCGATCATGTCGGCCAGGGCCAGCGGGCCGATCGGATGATTGCAGCCCAGCTTCATGCCCGCATCGATGTCCTCGGCCGAGGCCAGGCCCTCCTGCAAGACAAAAATCGCCTCGTTGATCATCGGCACCAAAATGCGGTTGACCACAAAGCCAGGCGCATTGCGGGCGGTCACTGCAGTCTTGCCCACCTGGGTGGCGAAAGCCAGCATGGCCTGATGGGTCTCATCGGAGGTCTGCAGGCCGCGGATCAGTTCCAGCAAGCCCATGACCGGCACTGGATTGAAGAAATGGGTGCCGATGAAGCGATCGGACTTGCCCAGCGCTGCAGCCAACTCGGTGATGGAAATGGACGAGGTGTTGGTGGCAATGACCACCTCCGGGCCGACCAAGGCCTCAATCTGCTTGAGGATGCTCAGCTTGAGCTCTCGGCGCTCGGTAGCCGCCTCGATGACCAGGTCCACGCCCCGCAGATCCTCATAAGCGGTGGTGCTGTTGATGCGATCGAGAACCGCCTTCTTGCCCAGTTCGTCCAAGGTGCCCTTGCGCACCTGCCGGTCCAGACTGCCGCTGATGGTTTTGACACCGCGCTCGAGCGCAGCCTGGGACACATCGACCATCACCACACCCAGGCCTGCTGCCGCGCAAATTTGCGCGATGCCATTGCCCATGGTGCCTGAACCGATCACCCCCACACGATTGATTGCCATCCCTGGCCTCCTTTAACGACCCACAAAAATGAAAAGGCGCCCAAACGAGCGCACAAACACAAGCGCAGCGGCGGCACAAGCACCCCCAGCAAGGGCATGGCCGCTGTTAACACTCCAACTGACCCTGCGCAATTTTATGCCCACCTGCGCCAGCGACCGCCTACACCAGCAGGAACTGTGGCCCCGGAAAACCGGCGATCTTACAGGCAAGTAGCTGTTGCTACTGACCAGTAGTATACTGAGCTCCAACAACTCCAGCCAGCCCACATCACCCTGCCATGACGTCGCCCGATACCCCACCGCAGCGCCCTGCAGGCTTGCCCAGCGTGGGCCAGCGGCAGGCCTTCCTGCAGCAGCGCTTCGCGCCCTGGCAAGAGCGCAGCCTCGATCAGTTGTTCGACCACATCTGCGCCCAATTCCCAGAGCGCCCCTTCGTGGTCACCGACGAGCGCAGCTGGACTTACAGCGACATCAAAGCCTGGTCCGAGCGCCTGGCTGCGGGTCTGTGGGCTGCAGGCGTCAAGCCCGGCGACCATGTGGCGCTGCTGCTGGGCAATCAATGCGAATTCGTGGCCTGCAAGATCGCGATTGCCCGCGTCGGCGCGGTCACCGTGCCGATCAACTTTCTAAACCGCCGCGACGAAATCGGCTATGTGCTCAAGCAGTCCGACGCGGTGCTGCTGATCACCATGAACCGCTTTCGCGGGCTGGACTATCTGCAGAGCTTGGACGAGTTGGCGCCCGGATGGGCCGAGCACGGCGGCGGCTCGGCCTTCCCACGGCTTAAACAGGTGGTGGTGCTACCCACCGATGGCCAGAGCCTGCCGGCGCAGGCCACCGCGCTGGCCGACTTCGGCCGGGATGCTCCGGCTGTGCCGGCCTTCAATCACCCCGGACCTCAAAGCCCCTGCGACATCATCTACACCTCGGGCACCACCGGCTCGCCCAAGGGCGTGATCATCAGCCACGACATGATGCTGCGCACGGCCTTCGGCAGCACCTGGGCCCGCGCCTTTGAAGACGGCCGGCGCATCTTGTTTTCACTGCCGATGTACCACGTCTACGGCTATGTGGAAGGCATGCTGGCGGCGCTGTTTGTCGCCGGCTCCATCGTGCCTCAGCTCAAGTTTGATGCGGCCGATACGCTCGACGGCATCGAGCGCCACCAGGCCACCGACGTGCTGCTGATTCCGACCATGACGCTGGCGCTGATCGACGAGCAAAAAAAGCGCAGGCGCGCCCTGCCCAGCTTGCATTCCATGATCTCCTCAGGGGGCCGATCACCGGCCTACATCTGGAAAGAGATCTACGAACAATTTGCGCCCCAGGAGCTGACCACCGGCTACGGCATGACCGAAGTCACCGCCTCGAGCACCGTGACCCGGCCTGACGACCCCTTCGAGCGCCTGCTCAACACCAATGGCCGGCTGCGAGATGTCGGACCCGCCGGCGATCCGGCTCTGGGCGGCCGGCTGGTGGCGTATCGGGTGGTGGACCCGGAAAGCGGGCAGGACCTGCCGCGCGGCGAGGTCGGCGAATTGCTCGCCAAAGGCCCGGGCGTGACCCGTGGCTACTACAACAAGCCCGAGGCCACCGCCGAGGCCTTCACGGCCGACGGCTGGCTGCGCACCGGTGACCTCGGGCGCATCGACGCCGACGACTACCTGCTGCTGGTCGGTCGGCGCAAAGAGTCCTACCGCTGCGGGGGCGAGCTGGTCATGCCCACCGAAGTGGAAGACCTGCTGGTCACACACCCGGCGGTGCTGCAGGCCCATGTGGTGCCCCTGCCCGATGAGCGCATGGGCGAGATCGGCGTGGTGTTCGTGGTGCTGCGCGATGGCGTCCCGGTGACCGACCAGGAACTCATAGCCTTTTGCAGTGCACGCGTAGCCCGCTTCAAAGTGCCACGCCATGTGCTGCGCATCCAGGCCCAGGACATCCCCGCGACACCTTCGGGCCGGGCTCGCAAATTCCTGCTCGCGCAAATTGCTGCGCAAGCACTCGAGCGCGCGGCCTGATCCAACCCAACTGCAGCGCTGCCCAGCGCGAATCACCCGACCTACCCACAAGCCATGACACAGACTCACAGCCTCATCCAAGGCCGACCCGCACAAGGGCTGATCACCATCGACACCCCAGTCGGGCACCGTCTGATCGGCGTCAAGAAAAAAGCCGCGATTCAACTCATGGGCTCGCGCCTGTGGGGCCGCTTTAACCCCAACCATTGGGACCCGGTGTATGCGGCGCAAACCGGGCTGAAGGCACCGATACAGACCGGCGAGATGTCCAGCGCCTACATTGCCGAAATGTGCGTCAACCACTTTGGCGCCCATGTGTTCAGGAACGCCCGCATCGTCTGCAAATACGTGGCCTCAACCCTGGCCAATGAGGTGATCACCACCCACGGCGTGGTCAGCGAGAAGACGCCCAAGGGCAAGGGCTACCGCTTCAAAGTCGAGGTCTGGGCCGACAACGAAGCCGGCGACAAGAAAACGGTGGGCTGGATCGAAGTCGACGTCGGCGTTTGATCGGCATCCCCAAGTACACCCTCAAACAGGAAAGTCCATGAGCACAAGCACCGTCTGTACCGACGAACTGATGCCGATGACCGAGATCCAGATCCAGCAGGTGCGCGATTTTGTCGGCACGCTGGATTCGAAGTCGCAGACCTACTGGGACATGGTGGGCATCGGCGACGAGCTCTCCCGAGATCTGCACATCACACCCGAGTTGGTCATCCTCTACGCCGATGCGGTGGAGGACTACAACCCCTGGTACGAAGGCTGGCGCATGAACACCTGGAAGATCGAAGGCGAGTCGCCCTTCGGTCCAGCCATCGTGCCGCCGCTGCTGGTCTCACATTTTGTGCTGTCGGTGCAGTTTGACCACACCAAGCCCTTTGCGATTGGCTCCATCCACACCTTCCACGATTCGGAGATCATCGAGCCGATTCCCGTGGGTGCCACCGTGCGTATCACCACCCGGGCGATCGATAAATTCGTCAAGCGCGAACGGCGCTACGTCCGCCACGAGGTCCATGTTACCGACGTGGCCGACGGCCGGCTCTACCTGCGCGAAACACGCGACATCCTCTCGCTGTAAGAAGGCAAACGCCAGTTACGCGGAGGGGCGGCCGCCCTCAGGGCTGGACCAGTCGGCAGGTCGACCGTATCCCCAGCTCGCGCCGCTTAGCCGCGCACAGCTGCAGCGCGCGACGCTCGCCTTCGGCGGCCATGCGGATGTAAATCGAGCACTGCAGCGTCATCTTGCTGCCCTCGTTGGCGTCAAAAGCCGCCGCGCAGCGGCTGGTGGCCGTCATCTCTGGTGCGCTGCGGTGCCAAACGCCTTTGAGCGGCTCGGGCAGCTGCGAGAGCTTGTAACTCTCCTGAGCCCACAGCGCCGGCTGAACAAGTACGCAGGCCAGAGCGCCGAGCAGCCAGCGCCTGAGCGAGGATCGGGTTTTCTGGTCCATGGCCGACAGCTTAATGCAGGTCGAGCAAGCCCGACTTGATTAGGCCCAGAATCCGGGGGCTTGCCCAGGCGCCAGGGCAGCTAATCAGGCGGTGGCGGCGCAGGCGCTACCATCAAGGCCTGCCCGGCCCTTAGACACCAAGCACCATGACCACTGAACTGAAAATCGACTTCGTCTCTGACGTTTCTTGCCCCTGGTGCGCCGTGGGCCTGGGCGCACTGCAGCAGGCGCTGGCAAGAGTACAGCCCGATATCAGCGCCAGCCTGAACTTCCTGCCCTTTGAATTGAACCCTCAGATGGGACCAGGCGGCCAGGACCTGGGCGAGCACCTCACCGAAAAGTATGGATCGACGCCCGAGCAGCAGGCCCAGATCCGCGAGAACATACGTCTGCGGGGAGTGGAAGTCGGCTTTGAATTCAACACCCAGGGCCGGGCCCGCATCTACAACACCTTTGACGCACACCGCCTGCTGATGTGGGCCGGGCTTGAACACCCCGCGCAACAAGCAGCCCTGAAGCGGGCCCTGCTCGAGGCCTGCCACGGCGAGCGGGCCGCCATGGACCAGCCCGACACTTTGCTGACAGCGGCCGACCAAGCCGGGCTAGACCGCGCTGCTGCCGAGCAGGTCCTCAGCAGCGGCGCCTACGCCCAGGAGGTGCGCGACAGCCAGGCCCGCTACCACGCCGCCGGCATCCATTCCGTGCCGGCCGTCATCATCAACGACCGCCACCTGATCTCAGGCGGTCAGCCCAGCGCAGTTTTTGAGCGGGCGCTGCGGCAAATCGCCGAGGCCGGCTGATGGTCGTGGCCTGGACCGAAGACCAGTTGCGCCATGCTGCTGCCGAGCTGCAGCGCCAGCACCACCAAGGCGAAGGCTTCGACGGCTTAAGACAGCCGGCCACCTTGCCCGACGCCCACACCGCTTATGCCGTCCAAGCTGCTTTTGTCGAGCTCCAATGCAAGGCGCTGTCCACGACCTGCTCAGGCTACAAAATCGCCCTGACCACAGCGGCCATGCAGACCATGGTTGGCTATGGCGACAGCATCAGCGGCCGCTTACTGGGCGCGCAGGTGCAGCGCGGCCCCAGCGTGCTGCGTGCGCAAGACTACGGGCGCCTGGCGCTTGAGTTCGAAATTGCCTTTGTCATGGCAGACGACCTGCCGGCGCCCAGTGTGCCCTGGGACCGCCGCATTGCCGACCATGTGCTGCAGGCGCTGCCGGCGCTGGAGGTGGTTGACGACCGCAAGGCCGACTACAGCACGCTGAGCCAGCACATCCTGACGCTGATCGCAGACAACGCCTGGAATGCAGGCCTGGTCCTGGGCGAGCCACTGGCGGGCATGGACATACAGCGGCTCGACAAGATCACCGGCGTGGCCCTGATCGACGGCAAAGAAGTCGGGCGCGGTGCCGGCAGCGATGTGCTGGGGCATCCACTGGACGCCCTGGCCTGGCTGGCCAACCATCTGCAAGCTCGCGGCCATGGCCTGCGCAAAGGCGACATCATCACCACCGGCAGCCTGGTCAAGACACAGTTCCCATGCAGCCCCAGCGAAGTGAGCTGGCGCATCAGCGGCGCACAGGAATTGCGGGTTTCGGTGGCTTAAGCGGGAAAGGGCCGCAGGGGCCCCCCGCTCAATCGAGCGTCAGCTTGATGCGCTGCGACACTTCGCGCCAGCGCGCTACATCGCGCTGAATCAAGCGGCCCATGTCCTGTGCGTTCATATAGTCTGGCACCACACCCGCATTGCGCAGCCGGTTTAGGGTATCCGGATCGGCGAGCACTTTTTGTAGGTCTTCGCTGATTTTCCTGACGATGGCCGCAGGCGTTTTGGCCGGTGCCATCAGCCCATACCAGATGTCGGTATCGAAATCGATGCCCAGCGACTCCTTGATGGTGGGCAAACCCGGCAGAGCATCCTGGCGCTTGGCGGTAGTGACCGCCAGCGGACGCAGCTTGCCAGACTTGATGAAGGCATCAAAGGCCGACTGCGCGCCGAACGACAGCTGCACCTCGTTGGCCAGCAAGGCCTGCACCGAGGGCGCCGAGCCTTTGTAGGGGATGTGCGTCATCGACAGGCCCAACTGGTGGGCAAACTGCTCGGTCGACAGGTGAGGCGCTGACCCCGGGCCGGCGGTACCGTAGTTGAGCTTGCCCGGGTTGGCCTTGGCATAGGCCAGCAATTCGCCCATGGTCTTGACCGGCAATTGCTCATTGACCACCACCACCATCGGCGAGATGGCGTAGCGACCCAGCGGCTCGAAATCGCGCTGCAGATCCCAGCTCAGGTTACGGTAGACCACGGTGTTGATGGTGTAGGAATTGACCGTCAGCAGCAGGGTGTAGCCGTCGGGGGCCGCTTTAGCGACGATGTCGGCGCCGATATTGCCCCCTGCGCCCGGCTTGTTGTCCACCACGACGCTCTGGCCCCAGAGCCCCGAGAGTTTTTGCGCAATGATGCGGCCGGAAATATCGGAGCCGCCCGGGGCAAAGCCGACCACCAGACGCACCGACCGATCGGGATAGTTGCTTTGAGCCTGCACGGTAGACGACAGGGCAGCCGCCACGGTCAGGCCGACCGCCAGCAGGCTTCGGCGCTTAGAAGAACTGAAAAATTTCATGGTCAGACCTCGGTTATTTCGAAATTTCGAAAACATATGCCTAAATTCGAAATTGCAATATACCAAAACACTCTTTCCCAACACCTCGCTGAAAACCCTCCCCAGCATCAGGCCATGAAAAACCGCTGCAGGCCCAGGTCAGGCATGGCCTGATTCTGGACTTGCAGCGGTCGGACAAGCACCTACGGCGCTAGGCCGTGGCTCAGGCTTGGGCGGGCACCATGACGAAGTCGTAGTCGAGGGTGTAGAAGTCCCGCTCCATGACCTTGCCGTCCGGCGCAGTGCCGGACGCGTGGTGTACAAAATCGGCAATCAGCGAGGGGCGCACACCAAAGACGGCGTCGGCATCGAGGTTCTTGCTGTTGCGGTCAAAGATATGGGTCACCAAGGCGCGCTGGCCTTCGGCCTGGATGCGGAAGTGCAAATGCGCCGGCCGCCAGCTGCGTCCAGTGGTGTTGCTCAGCATGATGATGGCCGTGCCTTCCTGGGGTACCGGATAGTCCACCGGCATGACCGACCAGAAGCGGTACTGGCCATTGGCATCGGTGGTGAGCACTGCGCGCGCCCAGGGCCCGTTGGTCTCCAGATCTTGCTGCACGTCGTACAGACCCCGGTCGTCCGAATGCCAGACGTCGATTTTGGCGTTAGCCAGAGGCTTGCCATCGACATCGCGGACCGTACCCTGCGCGTACATGGGCGTGCCCTGCGCACCGCCACTGATGTCGGTGCCCAAAGCAAATTCAGGTGCGTTCTCTAGCAAGAAGGGGCCCACCAGTGTCGGCTCGGTGGTGTGCTCTGGGCGCGGATAGTCTTGCGTGACGGTCAGCATGGAAAGACCCATGGCGTCGGAGAAGATGATGAACTCATTGCGCCCGGGCCCGCACCACTTGCCGGTTTCCTCGAGCAGGTTCATCGCATACAGCCACTCATTGGACGTCAGCTTGACCTCCTTGGCGAAGGAGTGCAGGTGGCGAATGAAGGACAGCATGATCTCGCGCAGGCGAGGGTCCGGCGTGGCTTCATAGCGTTTGAGCACCTCCTGGGTGATCAGGTCGGTAGCGTCGTAGCGGCTCTTGAGACCGCTTTCGGTCGGTGCGTTCATGTTGATCTCTCCTGGTGGGATGAAATAAGTAAGAAAAGAGTACCAACAGAGCAAGGCCCCGCATGGCAACACCTGTCCAATGTAGCGGCTTTCAGACGGAGCGTACAGAGCAATAGCGCTGTACGGCCCATCGCGAGATAAGAAGTCCAAGCAGGGGACTGGGCAGCACGGCTACGGGATAGCCCTGATCAGCGTCAGCGCCGGCGCCCGAATAATCCCCCCAACGCCAAACCGCTCCGGCTGGCAATACTCAGGAGACAAGCATGCAAAAGCGCCCCTTTCTCAAAGCACTGGGCTCATCGGTGGCCTTGGCCGCCCTGCCCACACTGACACGGGCCCAGGGCCAGCCCATCCGGGTGGGCAGCACCATGTCGATGACGGGCCCACTGGCGGCCACCGCCATCATCCACAAGATCTCGACCGAGATCTTCATCGAAAACCTCAACAAGCGCGGTGGCCTGCTGGGTCGGCCCATCGAATGGCTGATGAAGGACGACCAGTCTAGGCCCGACCTGGCCCGCACCCAGTACGAGCAACTGGTCACGGTCGACAAGGTGGACCTGCTGATGGGCCCCTATGCCACTGCCAACTCCTTGGCCGCCATGGGCGTGGCCCAGCGCTACAGCAAGTTCATCATCACCAATTCCTTCGGTGTCCCCTCGCTGGCCAAGTACGACATGCACTTCCCGGCCTATGCGATGGGCCACGAACCAGGCACCACATCGCCCACCACCCTGCTCGACGCCTTCCAGGCCAATGGCCTGAAGCCTCAGACGGTGGCCCTGGTGACCAGCAAATTCCCCTCGGTGGCCTTCATGTCGGTCGGCGCGCGCGAGGTATTTCGCAAGCGGGGCATGCGCGAATTGCTATGGCTGGAGTGGGAATTCGGCAACCGCGACTTTGGCTCGATCGCTGCACGCATCAAAGACGCCAACCCCGACTTTCTGTGGGTCGGCTCCATTGGCCCGGAGAGCATCCAGCTGCTTGAAGCCCTGGCCAAGATCGACTACCGGCCCAAGCTGCACTTTCACCTCTATCCCACACCCGGCCCGATGTCGCAGTCACCGCTGGGTGCCAACGCGCTGTCCTTCACCACCTTTGAGCAGCACGCCCCCTTTACCAGCAACCCGGCTTATGCCGACGTCTTCAAGACCTTCAACGACCGCGCCGCCAAAGCCAACCTGCCTGATACCGCCTTCGAATTGCAGGCGGCCAATGCCTATGCCGGCTGGCAGGTGCTCGAAGCTGGCGTCAAAGGCACCAACAGCCTGGACGACAAGCGCATCGCAGACTGGCTGCGCAAAAACCGGGTTGACACCATCGTCGGACGCCTGCGCTTTGACGGCCCCAACAACTATGGCGACGACATGAACAGGGTCAAACAGATCCAAAACGGCAAGTGGATAGTGGTCCACCCCAAGGAGTCCGCCTTCCCCGGCGCTAAGCTGCAAGGCTAAGCTCCATCCACAGCACCCAAGCCGGCAAGGTCCTGAGGCCTTGCCGGCTTTTTCTTTTCAGGCGCAGAACCCTTAACCTTTGTCGGTCGGCGCTCCATCCGTTCGCACCCGAAATTCGAACACATCGGAGCGGTTGTAGTGGCCGGCAAAATCCATGGCCACCTTGCGCAGCACAATCTCATTGAGGTCAACCGACGCATAGACGATGCCCTCGCCGGCCAAGGGCGCAGTCAGGACCTGCCCGGACGGACCGATCACCGAAGCATGGCCCTGCCCTTTGAGCGCCGCCATAAACCCCTGCTCGGTCTCACCGGCCTGATAGGCGTCGATCGCCTCTTGCGTGAGCACCCCGGTTGAATTGACCACAAAGCAGCCCATGCTGACCGCCAGACCGCGCGTGATCGTCGGGATCACCTCGGCCAGGCTGACGGTGGGCGAAACAAAGGCCGGCCAGGACGCCACATGCACCAAGGGGTATTGCGAGAGCAGCGCGTAGGCCGCCAGCGGATTGCCGTTCTCGCCGCAGACCAAGCCGCTGATGCGACCGAAGGAGGTCTCAAAGGTGCTCAAGGTATCGCCGTGCCCGCCGGTATGCACCAGTTTCTCGGCCAGCGTGGGCATGAGCTTGCGGTGCTTGCCCAGCAACTGGCTGTCTGGCCCAATGAAGAGCTGGGTGTTGAATAGGGTGCCGGTGGTGCCCGCCCGCTTTTCGCACACCCCCACCACCGCGGTGATGCCCGCATCGCTGCAGGCTTGGGCCAGTGCATCGGTATCGGCACTGGGGATGACCACCGCGTTTTGAAACAACTGGCGCGACAGGCCCAGGCTGATCTTGTCGGTGGCCGGCCGCACAGTAAACCAGCAGGGATGGGCCGGGATGAAGCCTTCCGGAAAGGCAATCAGGTCGGCCCCCTTTGCGCCCGCCTCGGCAATCAAGGCACAGGCTTTGGCCACCGTGGCCGTCCGATCCAAATGGACCGACGAGGCCTGCACGGCGGCCAGGGTGATCTGCGGCAGGATATCGCTCATGAATGACTTCCTTGTCAAAGGGGTGGGCCTATCGCAGGCTTACCAGCTATTAACGATACATGAAGGCGAGGGCGCTGCGGTTGATCGCGCGGGCCCTTCGGCAATCGCTCCGGGGGGGCGACCTCTGCGCAGCGGGCGGAGCCCTTGAAAGACCAGAGGGCGTGCGGGTGGGCGCTGCGCGGCGAGGTAAGGAGGAGCCGAGGCGGGGGATACGAGCGGCGCAGTGCCTACCCGTGCGCCCTGCTCCGATGCGCCCTGAAAATTGCGAGGCCTGATCAAAGACCGCCACATCGGCCTTGCCCAGGGCGAATCGTGCAAGGGCCAGGGAAGCGGCCGGCGCATCGGGCCCGGCTCCGCGGCTGTCCCCCGCCTCGGCTAGCGCCTCGGCTCCTCCTTTATGCCGCTGCGCCAGGCCCGACGCACCGGCCGCCGGTTTTCGCTTCAAGGGCCGAAGTCGGCCTTCTCATTGACCGATGATGCCCCTCAATGGTCTGCCCAGCAAAAGCGCCCTCTACGGCTCCTCCTGCCCCAACAAGCCCAGCACATGCTGGGCAAAGGCGTGGGCGATCACTGGCAGTTGGCGCTTGGCCAGGCGGGCCATCAGGATGTGGCCGACCGGGAATCCCCTGTCCTCAATCTCGCGGGTGACCAGTTGCCCGCCATCGGTGACCGCGCCGCTTTCAAATTGGAACGTCACCGCCGCCTGGTGATAAAGACAGCCGCGCAGCAACTCGAAGCTGTTGCTCTCGACCAGGGGCTTGAGATCGATCGAGCGGCGCAGCACAAATCGTTCGAGCATCTGCCGCCCGGCGGTATCGCGGTTGGGCAGGGCCAGCGGATAGCCCGCGCAATCGGCCAACCGGATCGACGGGCTGCGCTGCGCCAGCGGGTGGTCCTTGTGCATCACCGCCAACAACTTCTGGTCGTGAAACACGATGGGGTGCAGATCGGGCTCAGAGTCGAGGTTGAAGACCAGAATCAAATCCGTCTCCATCGCCCGCAAGGCGCTCAGGGCCTGCACATGGTCGCCCACCTGCACCCGAAACTCGACCAGCGGATGCTGCCGGCGAAACGATGAGATCGCCTGCGGCACGAAGCTCGGCGCCAGACCCTGGCTGCAGATCAGCTTGACGGTACCGCGTCGCAGGCCCTTGAGCTCCTCGATGTTCGAGCGCACCTGCTCGAGCTCGGCCTGGCGGGCGCGCACGTAGGTGATGAACATCTCGCCAGCGGCGGTCAGCCGCATGCCGCGCGGCAATCGCTCGAACAGCGGCGCGTCGAGCTCCTGCTCGATGTCCTGCAAGCGCCGGTTGACCGCCGAAGGCGCCACGTGCAGGCGCTCGGCCGCGGCCCGGATCGAGCCCGAACGGGCGATCTCGTCGATGTAGCGCAGAAATCTCAAATGGTTCATGAAAGCCGACCCATGCAGGATTGATGCCTAAAAAGCAACGCAACACCCGTTATTCGGCATCTTCAGACAACGCACTCTGGCATCAGGGGTGCGTAAGTGCATGGCATGAACGCCCCGAAAGCCTCCCAGCGCACCAAAGCCAGGCAGAGCACGCCCGCAAATGCACAGATAGCACCAAACAAGGGCGCCACGAGCACGGGCACCGGCTGGCAGGCCAAGGCGCAAGGGGTGAGCTTGCTGCGCCCGGCCCGCAAGCCCAAGCCGGTATGGCTGCAGGCGCGTCCGCAAAAGCTGGAGATCGACCTGCACGCCAGCGCGTTGGTGGTGGTCGATATGCAAAACGACTTTTGCCATACCGAAGGCTGGTTCGGGCAAAAGGGCGTGAGCATGCGCGCCACCCGCAAGCCCATCCCCATGCTGCAAAAGCTGCTGCCGCTGTGGCGCGCCGCCGGCGGGCGGGTAGTCTGGCTGAACTGGGGCGTGCGCTCCGACCGCCTCAACCTGCCGGCCGGTGTGCTGTTCAAGGCCAAGGTCGACGCCCAAGGCCAACTCAGCGGCGTTGGCTATGCCGAATCATCACCTCTGGACCGGGGCCCCAGCCTGGTGCCCGGCCACTGGGGCGCGCAGGTGGTCGACGAGCTGCCGGTAGCTGCCACCGACATCACCGTGTTCAAGCACCGCCTCAGCGGTTTTCATGACAACGAACTCGACAGCCTGCTGCGCCAGCAAGGCGTGCAAACCTTGCTGTTTGCCGGCATCAACACCGATCGCTGCGTCTTCTCCAGCCTGCAAGACGCTGGTTTTCTCGGCTACGACTGCATCTTGCTCGAAGACGCTTGCTCGACCCCCTCCCCGGCTTATGTCAGCCGGGCCATCTTGTTTCTGGTCGAAAAGCTGCACGGCTTTGTCGCCAGCGCCCAGGCCCTCACCGTTTCATTGACCCCAAAAGGAGCTCGTTCATGACTGCTGCAAATCCCATGTTTTCGCTGCGCCGACTCGTCAGCCTGTGCAGTGCTGGCGCCTTGCTGAGCCTGGCCTGCGCCAGTGCCTCGGCACAAGCGCCGACCAAGATCAAGTTCACCCTGGACTGGAAGATCCAGGGCGTGCATGCCTGGTTCTACTGGGCCAAGGACAAGGGCCTATTCAAGGCCGAAGGCCTGGATGTGGAGATCGACCAGGGCAACGGCTCGGCCGCTGCCGTCACCCGCGTGATGTCGGGCACCTACCAGGCTGGCATCGGCGATATGAACGCCATCATCCAAAACGCCTCGCTCAAGCCAGGCGAGGCGCCGGTGATGGTCTACATGGTCTACAACCGCGCGCCGTTTGCGCTGATCACCAAGGCCGGCAGCGACATCAAAACCCTCAAGGACCTCGAAGGCAAGACCCTGGGCTCGCCGGCCGGCAGCGCAGCGCTGGCCATCTTCCCGGCCCTGGCCAAGAAAAACGGCCTGGACGAGAAAAAGATCAACTGGATCAATATGGCGCCCAATCTGCAAGAGCAGATGATGCTGCAGGGCCAGGTTGCCGCCTCGGCGGTGTTCTCGGCCACCAGCTACATGAACCTGGTGTCGCAAAACGTCGACCCCGACAAGGACATCCGCTGGATCTTCTACAACGACCACGGTCTGGACCTCTACAGCAACGGTGTGCTGGTCTCGAGCAAGCTGCTCAAAGAAAACCCCAAAGCCGTCAGCAGCCTGGTCAAGGCCATCAACAACGCCTTCAAAGAGTGCGTGGCCCGCGTCGACGCCTGCATCGACAACCTGGCGGTCAACGAGCCCTTGATCAACAAGGACATCGAAAAGCGCAGGCTGACCTATGTGCTCAAGAGCTCGGTGCTCACCCCTGAAGCGGCCGAATTGGGGGTAGGCGATATCAAGGACGCGCGCATGAGCAACGCCATTGCGCAAATCGCGCAAAGCTACAACCTCCAGCGCCTGCCTGCCGTCAGCGAGGTGTTCAGCCGCGCTGCGCTGCCGCCCAAGGCCGATCGCATGATCAAGATGGCTGGCAACTGAGCTGCGCATGAGAGCGACCGAGCCCCACATGACCGAACCCTGGTTCATCTGCAACGCCCGCCTGCCTGGCCGCGCCGGCTTGTGGCGCATCGGCATCGCCGGTGCGCACATTGCCAGTGTGCAGCCCCAGGACGACGCCGGCGCGCGCGACCTAGGCCCGGCCTGGGACGCGGCCGCCCGCCTAGTCTCGCCCGGCTTTGTCGATCCGCATCTGCACCTGGACAAATGCCTGACCAGCCGGCGCAGCCCGGGCACCGCCCGCAACCTGGATGAGGCCATCCGGGCGGTGCGCGCCATCAAGGCCGGCTTTACCGCGGCCGCTGTGGCCGAGCGCGGCCGGCGCGCGCTGCGCATGGGCGTGCAACACGGCACGGTCTGGGCGCGCAGCAATTGCGAGATCGACCGCTCGGCCGGCTTTCGCGCGTTGGAGGGCTTGCAGCAAGCCAGCCGCGAGATGGCCGCGCAAGTCGAACTGCAGCTGATCGCCTTCCCGCAGGAGGGCTGGTTCGACACCCCGGGCACGCTCGAAGACGGCGCCGGCCAGTTCGTTGCCCAGTCGCTCAGCCGCGGTGTGAAGGTGATCGGCGGCAATGTCAATGGCGCGCTCTGGCCGTCCAAGCCGCAGGACCAGGTCGATGCCACTTTTGCCCTGGCGCTGATCCATGACTGCGACATCGACTACCACTTGGACAACGCCGATGTCCCCCAGGCCTTCACCCTGCCCTATGTGGCCGACAAGGTCATCGCCCAGGGCTGGCAAGGCCGGGTGGCGGTCTCGCACATTGCGTCGCTCGCACAGGTCAGCGATGCGCAGGCCGCGCAGACCATAGACCGGGTGCGCGAAGCCGACATCAGCGTCTGCGTGCTGCCCACCCGCATCCGCCTGACGCGGGTGATGGAGTTGATGGAAGCTGGCGTGAATTTGGCCTGCGGCACCGACAACCTGCGCGACCCCTTTGTGCGCTTTGGCGACGCAGACCCCCTCAAGGCCTTGCTGCTGCTGGCTCAGCTGACCTTCAGCCTGAGTGACGCCGCCCTGGAGCGGCTGTGGGCCTGCGCCACCACCAACGCCGCCCGCATGCTGCGCCTGAGCGACTACGGCCTGGCCCCTGGCTGCGCCGCCGACCTGATGGTGATTGACGCGCACAGCGCGGCTCAAGCCATCTTGGAGCAGTCACCGCGCCTGGCCGTTTTCAAAGCCGGCGTGCAGGTGGCCGGTCCACTCGCCCTTCACTGATTTGCCTCTTACAACCCTGACCCTGGAGACCCTGACCATGAAACGCACCCTCTGGACCCTGTGCCTGTCGGCCCTGCTGCTGCCCGCTGCAGCACAGGCCCAAACCAAAATCAAGTTTGTTCTGAACTGGAAATACCAGGGCCCGCAGGCCTGGTTCTTTGTGGCCCAGGACAAAGGTTACTTCAAGGCCGAAGGCCTGGACGTGGAGATCGATCAGGGCGAAGGCTCGGCAGCGCCCGTCGGCAAGGTCGCCACCGGCGCCTACACCGCCGGCTTTGGCGACATCAATGCGCTGATCGATCTGGCGGCCAAGCGCGGCAACGAAGCGCCCATTGCCGTGGCCATGCTCTACAACACCCCGCCCTTCACCATCGTGGTCAAGGCCGATAGCCCCATCCGCACGCCCAAGGACCTGGAAGGCAAGACCATCGGCGGGCCTGGCAACGACGGCGCGCTCAAGCTCTTTCCGGCCTTTGCCAAGGCCGCCAAGATTGACGCCACCAAGGTCAACCTGACCAATATGGCGCCCAATTTGCGCGAGCAAATGCTCATGCGCGGCCAGGTCGATGCGGCCTTCGGCTTCATCAACACCATTTGGTTCAGCGCCAAGCTCACCGGCGTCGATCCGGAAAAACAGCTGCGCTTCATCAAGTATGTGGACCACGGCATGGACCTGTACTCCAACACCGTCATGTTCTCGCGCAACTTTGCCCGTGAGAACCCGGCCGCCGTGCGAGGCTTTCTGAAGGCGCTGAACAAGGCCCTCAACGAGGTGGTGGCCAACCCCGAAGCGGGCATGGACGCGGTCATGAAGCGCGAACCCTTGCTCAACCGCGCTGTGGAAAAGGAACGTTTGGTGGCCACCATCGCGCAAGAGATGAGTCATCCGGAAATCGCCCGCATTGGCCTGGGCGATGTGGACGACAACCGCCTCAAGCGCGCCATTGGCATCGTGGTCGAGTCGGCGCAGTTGCCCCGCACGCCGGCCAACAACGAAATCTTTGACCGCAGCTTCCTGCCGGCCCGCGCCGAGCGCGCCTCCAAGCTCTAAAAGCCCCGAACACAGCCCCACTATGAAGCTCGAACTCCAAGACAAAGTCGTCGTCATCACCGGCCCTGCCAAGGGCATGGGTCAGGCCATCAGCCTGGCCTTTGCCGAGCAAGGCGCCAAGCTGGTGCTCACAGGGCGTGACACCGCAGCCATTGAGGAAGTGGCCACCAAGACCCGCGCCATGGGCGTGGCGACCCAGGTGCTGCGCTGCGACCTGACCGACCCGGCCCAGACCGAAGCCATGGGCCAAGCAGCGCTGGCCGCCTACGGCCGCATCGACATCCTCGTCAATGTGGCCGGCGGCTCAGGCCCTATCGGCAAGACCGGCTGGGAGACCAGCCATGCCGAATTCCAGGAGATCGTCGAACTCAACATGACCGGCTGCTTCAACACCATGCACGCCGTGCTGCCGTCCATGATTGCGCAGCGCTACGGCAAGGTGGTCAATGTGGGCGGCACCTTTGGTATGCGCGGTCGCGCCGGGCGCATGGCTTACTCGGCCTCCAAATGGGGGCTGCGCGGCATCACCAAGAGCTTTGCGCTGGAGGCGGGCCCGCACAACATCAACATCAACTGCGTCGCTCCCGGCATGGTCGACGGCCCGCGCTTTCGCGAGAAGGTGTGCGCCAACATGGCCGAAAAACTGGGCATCAGCCTCGAAGAAGCCATGACCCGCCACGCCGCCGACTACGCGCTGCGCCGGGTCTCCACAGACACCGATGTCGCCAATGCCTGCCTGTTTCTGGCCAGCGATGTCTCGCGCCAGATCACCGGCGTTGACCTGCCGGTCGACGGCGGCTGGGCCATGCTCTGAAAGAAACACCCATGACACAAGCCCCCAAAGAAGTCGATCTGGTCATCCGAGGCGCACAGGTCGTCTCCCCCGAGCAGATCATCCCGGCCAGCGTGGCGATTGCCGGCGAGCGCATCGTGGCCGTCGGCCATGACGACTGCATGCCGCCGGCGCGACAGGAGATGCGCGCCGACGGGCTGTACCTGCTGCCCGGTGCCATAGACAGCCATGTGCACTTTCGCGACCCCGGTTACCCACACAAGGAGACCTGGAAGACTGGCTCAGCCGCCGCCGCCTGCGGCGGCGTGACCACCGTCTTTGAGATGCCCAACACCAACCCGCCCACCGGCACGCTCGAGGCGCTGGCGCTCAAGCTCAAGGCGGCGGAGTCGTCCTATGTGGACTACGGCATTCATGGCCTGCTGGGCGACGATACCATCGCCAACCTGGAGCAATTGCTTGAAGGCGGCGTGAGCAGCTTCAAGGCCTTTGTCGGCAACACCTTCGGCAACCTGCCTGCGCCCACCGATGGCGCTCTGCTCGAAGGCTTTGAGATCCTGGCGCCGCTGGGCATACGCACCGTGGTCCATGCCGAAAATTCCTCCATCATGGCGCGCAGGCAGGCCCAGTTGCAGGCCGCTGGCCGCATCGATCCGCTGGCCCACCTTGACGCGCGGCCGGCAGTGGCAGAAATCGAAGCCATCGGTCGGGTGCTGACCCTGGCAGAGTGGACCGGCGCCCGGGTGCACATCGCCCACCACAGCGCGGCCGACTCGCTGTTTTTGCTGCGCCAGGCCAAGGCCCGCGGGGTCGATGTCACCGCTGAAACCTGCCCCCAGTACGTGCTGCTCAACACCGAGCACATGCGCAAGCTCGCCGGCGTGATGCGGGTCAACCCGCCGATTCGCGAGCCGCGCCACAACCAGCCCCTGTGGGACGCGCTGGTCGAAGGCGTGCTTGACATGATCGCCACCGACCACGCACCCCACACCCCCGAAGAGAAGACCCGCGCCAACATCTGGGAGTGCGACTGCGGCTTCCCAGGTGTGGAAACGCAAATGCCCTTGATGCTGACCGAAATCAACAAGGGCCTCGCCAGCCTCATGGACTACGTCAAGTGGAGCTCGGTCAACCCGGCCAAGGCCTGGGGTCTGTATGGCACCAAGGGCGTGATCGCGGTGGGCGCGCATGCCGACATCGCCTTTGTGGACATGGCCCGCTCAGGCACCCTGTCGCAGGGCAAGCTGCAGAGCATCAGCAAGATCTCGCCCTGGCACGGCCGCAGCGTCCAGGGATACCCGATCCACACCCTGCTGCGCGGCCGCTTTGTGATGCGCGACGGCCAGTTGGTGAGCGATGCCGCCGGTTGGGGCCGCAACATCAAGCCCATCCAGAAGATGCCTGCCCCAAAGCCGCGCAATATGCAGCACTACAGCCGGGCCATCGTCCAGGCCAGCGCCCACGAAAGCCAGCCATGAGCACACCGCTGATTGAACTGACCAGCGTGCGCCTGCAGTATGCCAACGGCACGGTGGCGCTGGAAAGCACCGACTTGAGCATAGACCAGGGTGACTTTGTCGCTCTGGTCGGCCCCAGCGGCTGCGGCAAGTCCACCATCCTCAAGCTGGTGGCTGGCCTCTTGCGGCCCAGCGCCGGCGCGGTGGTGGTGGGCGGGCGCGAGGTGGGCGCAGCCGGTCAGCGCGATGCTTTTGCCTCGGGCATACGCCTGGGCCTGGCGTTTCAGAACCCGACCATGCTGCCCTGGCTGAGCATCCGCGAGAACGTCATGATCCCGCTCAAGATCGTCGAGCCCTTCAGGCAGGACTATGCGCGCAAGAAAAAAGGCGAGTTCGCCGACCGCGCCGACGCCTTGCTGGCCCAGGTCGGGCTCAAGGGCTTTGCCGACAAGCGGCCCTGGCAGCTCTCGGGCGGCATGCTGCAGCGGGCCTCGCTGTGCCGCGCGCTGATCCACGAGCCGCAGCTGCTGCTGCTCGACGAGCCCTTTGGCGCGCTCGACCAGTTCACCAGGGAGGAGCTCTGGGCCATCATGCAGGATCTGTGGATCAAGACCCGGCCCACCGTGCTGCTGGTCACCCATGACCTGCGAGAGTCGGCCTATCTGGCCACCCGCATCTGCGTCATGTCCTCGCGGCCTGGCCGCATCATCGAAGACTGCCCGGTGCCTTTCGAGCGACCACGCACCGTGGCCATGAGCTACGCGCCCGAGTTCAGCGAACTGGTTCAACAACTGCGCATGCGCATCGCGCACGCGCGCTCCGAAGGAGTTACAGCATGAACAAACTGTCTGCCCAGGCCCAGCAGAACCTGCTGAGCGTGATGGCCCTGATCGGCTTTTTTGCGCTGTGGGAGCTGGCCTGTATCGTCTTTAATGTCTCCAGCCTGATCCTGCCCAAGCCCAGCCAGATCGCCACGGTGCTGATCACCAAGATGCCGCTGCTGTGGCCGCACACCGCGCAGACGCTCTACACCACCTTGGTCGGCTTTGGCATCGGCGTGGCAGTCGGCATTGTGCTGGGCATGTTGATCGGCTCGTCAAAGCTGGCCTACAACGTGGCCTATCCACTGCTGGTGGGTTTTTCCAGCATCCCCAAGGTGGCGGTGGTGCCGATCTTCGTGGTCTGGTTCGGCGCTGGCACGGTGCCGGCCATCCTGACCTCGGCGGTGATTAGCATCTTCCCGGTGGTGGTCAACGTGGCTACTGGCCTGGCCTCGACCGAGCCCGAGCTCGAAGATGTGCTCAAGGTGCTGGGCGCCAACAAGCGCGACGTGCTTTGGAACGTGGGCCTGCCGCGCGCCTTGCCCTACCTGTTTGCCTCGCTCAAGATCGCCATTACCCTGGCCTTTGTCGGTACCGTGCTGTCAGAAACCGTTGCGGCCAACCGCGGCATCGGCAACGTGATGATGATCGCCAGCGGCAACTTTGACGTGCCCATGGTCTTTGCCGGCCTCTTCATCCTGGCCGGCCTGGGCATCTCCCTGTATGCCGTCTCGTCCTTGATCGAGCGGCGCATGACCGGCTGGAGCCAGCGCAAATCTGAAATGGCCATGGTCTGAACCCAGACCTGCCCCCCTACCTGTAAACACCATGAACTCTTTGATCGCCATTGACGTGGCGGGCCATCGCCTGCTCGCCCGCACCCATCCGCAAGCCCCCAAAACCGTGGCCGCCTTCCATAAGCTGCTGCCCTACCGCCAGAAGTTCATTCACGTGCGCTGGAGCGGCGAAGGCGTGTGGGTTCCGCTGGGAGAGTGGTCGCTGGGCGTGGATTTTGAAAACCACACCAGCCACCCTTCGGTGGGCGACATCCTGTTCTACCCTGGCGGCTACAGCGAGACCGAAATCATCATGGCCTACGGGCCCTGCAGCTTTTCCAGTAAGCTGGGGCAACTGGCTGGCAACCACTTCCTGACCGTGGTCGACGGCCGCGAGCAACTGCCCGAGATCGGCCGCAAGGTACTCTGGGAAGGCGCGCAGGAAGTGGTGTTCTCGCTGGCCTGAGCCTGTCTCGGGCCCGGTCGGGCCAGCCCGGTTCGATGCGATGATAGGAACTCCGCGCGGCTGCTCACCTGGCAGGCGGCGGCCAGCCTGGAGTTGCCCATGGATGAGGTGTATCTGATCGGCGTGTCATGCACGCCCTTTGGCAAGCAGCCCGAAGCGAGTTTCAAGGACCTGAGTCGGCAGGCCTACCTGGAGGTGCTGGCCGACGCCGGGCTGGACAGCGGTGAGCAAATCGAGCAAGCCTGGTTCGGCAATTGCGGCATGGGCACCTTCGGTCAGCGCAACATTCGCGGCCAGGTCTGCTTTACCCCGCTGGTGCAAGAGCGCCTGTTTCCCGAACGGGTACCCATGATCAATGTCGAAGGCGGCTGTGCCACCGCCTCGATGGCGCTGCACGGCGCGGTCAAAGACATCCTGTCCGGCCAGAGTGAGCTCTCGCTGGCCATCGGGGTCGAAAAAACCTTCTACCCAGGCGATGCGGCCAAGACCCAAGAAATCTTTGAAGGCGGCATCGACCAACTCGACCCGCAGGAATGGATGGACTACTACCGCCGTGCCGGCGAGGTCTCGGGCAAGCCTTTTGTGCCCGGCAGCGGCACCGTCTTCATGGACACCTATGCGATGCAGGCGGCCCACCATATGAAGACCTGGGGCACCACCCGCGAGCAAATTGCCTTCGCCTCGTCCAAGAACCACGCCATGGGCGCGCTCAACCCCAAGGCCCAATACCGCTTTACCCTCACGCCTGAGCAGGTGCTGGCCGACCGCGAGATCAGCTGGCCGCTGACGCGGGCCATGTGCGCACCGATTGGCGACGGCGCGGCCGCCGCCCTGGTCTGCTCCGGCCGCTTCCTCAAGACCCAGCCCAAGGCCGTGCAGGAGCGCGCGGTGCGGGTGCTGGCCAGCGTATTGACCGGCGGCAAGTACCGCGATCTGAACGAGCCGGGCCTGTCGCAGGAGGCGGCGCGACGCGCCTATGCGCGCGCCGGCATCACGCCAGCGCAGATCGACCTGGCCGAGGTCCATGACGCCACCTCGTTTTGCGAGATTTACCAGGTCGAGATGCTGGGCCTGTGCGAACGCGGCCAGGGCGGTGCCTTCGTGGCCAGCGGCGCCACCGCCTTGGGCGGACAGGTGCCGGTCAACCTCTCGGGTGGGCTGGTCTCCAAGGGCCACCCGGTCGGCGCCACCGGCCTGTCGATGATTTATGAGCTCAGCGAGCAGCTGCGCGGCAACTGCGGACCGCGTCAGGCCCAAGGCGCCGACATTGCCGTGGCTGAAAACGGTGGCGGCGTGATCGGCTTTGACGAGGCGGCCTGTTCCATGACAGTTTTGCAACGAAGCCGGTTTTGATGCCGAGTGCCAGAAACAGCGTCTTAAACTCAATCGCTAGCAAGGACATTTGCTCCTTGAGCCGGATGCGCGATGAATGTCCTGTTGGTAGAAGATGAGAACCGTATCGCTGAGTTTGTGGCCCAGGGCTTCTCGGCAGCCGGGCACAGTGTCGCCCATGCGGGCGACGGCGCGCAGGCCCTGGAGCAACTGGCCGGCGGTGGCTACGACATCATGATTTTGGACCTGATGCTGCCGGTCAAGGACGGCGTCGAAGTGCTGCGCCATGTCCGCGCTGGCGGGCACACCATGCCTGTGCTGATCCTCAGTGCCAAGGTCGAGCTTGAAGACCGGCTCAAGGGCTTCGAGCTCGGCGCGGACGACTATGTGCCCAAGCCGTTTTACATCGAGGAGCTGATCGCCCGCGCGCAGCTGCTGGTGGCGCGGCGCGGCGGTGCGACCGAAGCCAGCTTGCAAGCCGGCGGCATCAAGCTCGACCGGCTCAAGCGCGAAGTGTCCTGGCGCGATGGCTCGGTCGTCCTGAGCTCGCGCGAATACCGCCTGCTCGAGTTGCTGATGCGCTCGCCCGGCCATCTTTTTTCACGGCAACAGATCCTGCAGCAGGTCTGGGACATCAACTTCGACCCCCAAACTAATGTGGTCGACGTCTGCATCCAGCGCATGAAGCGCAAGATCGAAGCGGCCGACGGCGCCCATGGCGTGCTCATCGAGTCGGTCCGGGGCGTGGGCTACCGGCTGAAGGTACAGCTCGCCGATGGTTAGGTCCTTCAAGCTGCGGCTGCTGGTCTACCTGTTCATAGGAACCAGCGTGGTGATCTTCGCCAACCGCTTGCTGGCCCAGCATTTCCTGAGCGAACAGCTCAAAGAGCGGCTACAGCTTGAGCTGGCGCAGGGGCTGCACCACTGTGGTCAGGAACTGGAAGGCCGCGAGCGCTATCTGCAATGCTTTGACCGCATCGAAGCCAAAAACCTGACCGCATTGGTGGCCAATGACCACCGCCACTGCCCACCCGTACTGTCCAGCCAGGAGGCCAGTGGCCCGTGCCGGGTGCTGCGCGAAGAGGCTGCGCCCTGGACGCCTACCAACCCTGTCTGGGCATTGCCCATCGAGAGGGCCGAGGTCACGGTCGACGGGCAGCGCTGGTATTCGGTACGCCGAACAGGCCAGAGCCTCGGTGATGTCCTCATGCTCAGGCAGGCCGACGCCGAATATTTTCAAAACCAGATTTGGGCTCTGCGCGATCGCAATCTGATTTATGTGTTGCCCTTCATCATTGCCGCGCTGTGCGTTCTGACTTTGTTTTTGGCGTTTTTGGCATTGCGGCCACTGCGCCAACTCGAGCAGTACATGCTCACCCTGGACTCGAGCAATCTGCAGGGTGCGGATCAGCCCAAGCCCGAGTTCATCGAATTTCGGCGCTTCCTATCGATTTTTCAGGACCTGCGGGCTCGCCTGAACGACAGCCTGAGCCGCGCGCGGCGCTTCGCGGGCGATGCCTCGCATGAGTTACGTACGCCACTGACCATCTTGCGCGGCCATTGCGAGCAATTGATCCGGCGCCTGCCGGTCGGCTCGGACACCCAGGTCCAGGCGCGGGTGATTAGCGACGAAGTCGAGCGGCTGATCACCATTGTGGAAAAGCTGCTGCTGCTCTCGCGCGCCGACGCCAACAGCATCAGGCCGCAGATGCAGCCCCTGAACTTGAGCGAGACGCTCGAGCAGATGATCGGCGACAGCGATCCCGCGCAATCGGGACTGCAGGTGCGCGCGCAGATTGCGCCGGGCATCGTCTGGCATTGCGACCGCTCCCTGGTCCTGCAGATGCTGCACAACCTCTATGCCAATGCAATCAACTACAACCGGCCCGGTGGCTGGGTCGGCATCAGCCTCAGCCGCCAGGGCGACAGCCTGAGTCTGACGGTAGAAAACCCGACAGCGCAGGTGAGCGACGAGTTGCTCGAGCGCGCCTTCGAGCGCTTTTACCGCGCCGACGCCGCCCATGGCCGTGCCATAGATGGGCATGGCCTGGGACTGAGCCTGTGTCTGGAAATTGCCAAGGTGCATGCCGCCAGCCTCAGCGTCGAACGCAGGCCGGAGCAGGTTTTTGCGATCACATTGACCGCGCCGCTGAATCCCAAGACGCCCTGAACATCGCCCCTAGAAGGCCGTACTGACGGTCAGCCAGAAGCGGTTCTTGACCAGACTGCCGTCCTGATCACTTCCGGTGACATCGTTGGGCTTGGGGTTCACACCTGCCCGGCGCGCCCACACCGCCCGGATGTTCACCGCGTCCATGAGCAGCCAGCTGACGGACAGGCCGCTGCCGCGCAAGCTGTACTCATTGAGCTCAGGAGCACCGGGGTAGCCGTTGCTGATGTTGGTGCGTATCCAGCCTATGTCGTAGAAGCTGGCAAGCGTTAGGGCCGGACTCCAGCGCCAACGCAACTCCAGGTTGAGCATGCGACCTTGTGAGCCCGCCGCCTCCCCGCTGCCATAGGCGCGTACGCCAGAGGCGCCGCCGAGGGAAAACTTCTCTGATGAGTCGAGGTTCTTGCTGGCCCACTGCCCCGAAAAGGAACCGTACAGAGAAAAGTTGCTGCCCAGCGACTGCTCCTGGCTAATGGTCCAGCGCAGCTTGGTGAAATGACCGGCCGGGTTGGCGTCTTTGGCCTGGGTGTCCTCGTTGCGCGAGCCGCGCAGATCCAGCAGACCAATGGAGGGCGTCAGATTGCCGCTGAGTACACCGGGCAGCCCCATCCAATCGGTTTCGCGATTGCCCTGCAGACCCAGCGAATAGGCGCGGGTCGAATAGTTGGACGCGAGCAGACCCAGTGGGTCGTAGTTGTTGAACTGCTTTTCATCGGCAGACAGGCTGATGTAGAGGTTGCGGTTGCGTGCGCGCACCAGGGGATAGGTGAGTTCGGCGCCATAGGTGTCGGAGTTGCCGCTGCCCCTGACCTCGACCGGCAAATTGACCACCTTGTAGTCCAGCCGGGAGACGCTCACGCTCCAGCGCCAGCCCTCATGGCCCAGGGTCTGACTCAGGCCCAGGCGAGCGTACTTGCTGCCGTCGGTCTGTGCCATCTGGGTGCTCAGGGCGCCGCCGGGATGGATGAAGTTGTTGAAGTTGATCATGGCCGCGACGCGGCCCGGACCCGTGCCATAGGAGCCGGTGTTGTCGCGGCTGAGATTGACCTCGATGAAGGGCTTGGCCAGAGTCTTGAGAATCAGGTCGGTCTGGGCCTGGGCATCGCCTTCCATCAGATTACCAGCCACGTTGACGCCCGAAATATCGTTGGCGATCAGCAGCCCCCGGTCGAGCTGGCTGCTGTTGATGAAACTGCCCGCGGGCTGGCTGGCCTCAATGATCTGCCTCAAAGCCGGCAAGGAACTGGGCTTGACCACCTCGCCGTCGCTGCGGATCTCGCCCAGGGTAGCCTCCACCACTTCGATGGTGGCCACGCCCTGAACAATGTCTTGCTCGGGCAGAAACACCCGCACCGTCCAGCCCTGCTCCCGAAAGCGCTGGCCCACCTCGGCGGCGGCGTCTTCCAGCTCCGAGAAAGACAGGGGCCGGCCCAGATAGGCGGCCAGCGCCGCCTGCAACTCGGCCTCAGGCAGCAAGGTATGGCCACGAATCACAAAGCGGGAGAGCGTGACCCGCGGACCGCCCGGGGCGCGTTGCACCCTCGGTGCCGGGCCGGGCGCTGGCGCCAGCAGGCGCGGCAGACGCATGACCTGGTTGCGGTCGATCTGCTGCTGCAAACTGCCGGCGTCGATCTGCGCTTGCGCACCCAGTGCGATCAGGGTCAAGCCACCGGCAAGCCATAGCCGCCGGGCTGTACGAAATGGAAGGAGATTGGGGTTCAAGGAGAAGGCCTGCTCAAAAAAATGGTGGGCGCGAAATGGGGTGCTGATTTGCCGGTTCATTGATCAATCTGCGTCGATTCGGACACGACGATGCTGGTGCGCTGACCGCCGACATTGAGAATCACCGTAACCGGCAAGGTGGTAGCCGGAGTGGATTCGACCACCAAGGCACTTTGCACAGCGTCGTACTTGATCCAGGTTGGCAGCGGTCTGTCATCGGAGAGCGTCGCATTGACGTTGGCATTGCCACTGTCATTGGCGCCAATCGGCCGGGTGACCGACTCGGGCAGCGTCACCACCAAGGTTGCGCCGCTGCGCACCGTGGCCTGTGGCACCACCACATTGACCAGACCGGTCGTCTGGGCTGTGGGCTGGTTGACCACCGCCACTGTGACCCCGACCGGTGCCCGCGTTACCGCTGGCGCAGGTGCTGCTGCTGCCGCAGGTGCTGCTGCCGCGGGTGCTGCCACAGGTGCGGGGGCCGGTGCCGCCGCCGGCGCAACCTGAATAGGCACATTGGCGGCAGGGCTTGACGCAGGAGCCCATTTGGGCAGGTCCACGATCACATCCGACAGGGCCTTGATCTTGACCATGTTCTGGGTATCGCCAGTCAACTTATTGGGAGCTTGCGTCAGAACGTAGTTGGACAAGACGGCCGTGCCGCCTGCAGAGAACAGCTCGGTGACGTAGTTGTCGTCATTGCGCGAGACCTCTCGGTATTCCACGGTGAATTTACTCAGTGCCGTGAGTGTCTCGCCATTGACCAGGCCGGTGGTGGTGAAAGCTGTGGGCTTGATGATTTCGGTGGTGCCGCTGTAATTACCCTCCACCGTCACGCCCAAAGGTGCTTTGACGATGGTGGCCACGACCTTGCCTATGGTAGGGCCGCGCACCAGCACATAGTTCGGGTCGCTCAGCTGCAAGACCTGCGGATTCACAAAGCCTTGGTAAACGCCCACCGGGGCGATGCTCTGAGCCACCGGAGTGGCGCTGATGTCGGCGGTGCCGGCGGTGATCCGGGGCTGCTTCTCGGTGCCGACCATGCCGGTAAAGACGATGTCTTTGGACGTGTTGTCAAAGCCGAGCTTACCGTCGTAGACCTTGGTGATCTTCAGGTCCAACACTTTGGGCAGGATCTCGCCGATGGCTGCGCTGGTGCTCGTTGGCACCGTGTAGCCATACACCGGCCGACCGTTGTTTTCAGCGGTGAGCCCCAGGCCGCTGGCAATCACCAGCTTGCCCGTACCTGCGTTGGCCGGTGTGGCGCCCGTGCCATTGCTGGAGTAGACGCCCTGCGTGAAATTATTCAAGGTCAGCACATCGCGGTTGACACCCACGCCGTCGGCCTGGTTCTGGAACGCCACCTTGTAGTTGGCGCGCACCAAAGCGGAGTCGGTGTTGGCATCGTAGATCTTGCTCACCGGGCCGAGCAGGTTGATGCTCAGCTCGGGCGCGTACTGATGGAGCAGACCGCGACCGGTGCCGATCAGCGCCGTCTGGCCCAAGCTGGCCTTGTACTGAACAAAGTCGTGCGGCAAAGCGCCAGGCTGGTCGCCGGTGCTCGCGTCAAATGGCGCCGGGTTGGTGCTCCAGACCTGCCAGGCATTGGCACCGCCATCGGCCAGCGCATTGGCACCGGCCTGATTGACAAAACGGCCGGCCTGCAAGACCAAGGCGCCTTTACTGGCCTGTATCGCGGAACCACTGGCCAGCGTGAGCGTGCCCGTGTTGCGCAGGTCTATGGCCCCCGCGCTGGACTGAACAGCCGAGCCCTGAGCGAGCGTCAAGTCGCCTGTGTTGCGCAGGCTGATCGCACCGGAAACCTGTATGCCACCGCCGGTCTTTGTACCGACCTGGACCGGTGCAAGCTGCAGCGCACTGCTGTTGACCAGATCGAGCGAGCCAATGGCGCCGCTGGTGGCCAGCGAGGACAAGGCATTGGCACTGTTGCCAAGCTCGAAGGCGCCCGCACCTTGGAGCAGCAAGCCCTTGCCTGGGGCGGTGATCGCGCCCGAGACGGTGAGCTTGTCGGCGTTGACTTCCAGCACGCTGTCGCCGGCCAATTGCACCGGGCCGGACACCGTGCCTTGTCCACGCGAGACCAGCAAGGTGGCACCATCGAGCGTCAAAGCATGGCCTGCGACCTGCACGTTCTGCAGCTCCAGGCTGGCACCTGGTGCCACAGAAACTGCGCCGCCTATGCCCAAGGCCTGATCGTTGGCCAAAGCCAGCGTACCGCCCGAGACCGTGGTGGTACCGGTGTAGGTATTGCTGCCGCTCAGAACCAAGCGGCCCGCACCCGACTTGCTCAGACCGGTGCCAATCCCGGATATCACCCCATCGACCGCGCTGGCACTGGCCAGCGCCAAATCGATCGGTCCGGACACCGCCAGCGCCTGGGCACTGAGCGCATCGGCTCGCACGCTCAGGCCCGCCAGATCCGAACCGGCACCGCCCACCGCAGCAGCCAGGGTGGTGGTGCCGCCGTCGTTGATGGTCAATCCGCGTGCTCTGCTGTCAGAGCCGAGCGTATTGGCCAAGGTGACATCCACCCCGGTGAGCGTCGTATCGGCTCCCAGAGTCACCGCATCGCCAAAGGTTTGCGCACCGACCGTCGACACACTGCCGCCGCTGATGAGCGTGCGGCCTGCCGTGTCGGTGCTCAGGCTGGCCAACTTATCGCCTGCCGAGCCTACACCCCCCACCGCCCCGGCCAGGGTGGTGACGCCGCTGTCATTGATGCTCAAGCTGCGGTTGACGCCGCTGGACTTGACGGTGCCGCCCAGCGTGATATCCACACCCGATAGCGTGGTATCGGCGCCCAGGCCCACAGCATCCCCGTAGATTTGCGCGCCGACGGTCGACACACTGCCACCGCTGATGAGCGTGCTACCAGCCGCATCCGTGCCCAGGCTGGCCAACTTATCGCCTGCCGAGCCCACACCCCCCAGCGCCCCGGCCAAGGTGGTAACGCCGCTGTCCTTGATGCTCAAGCTGCGGTTGGCACCACTGGATTTGACGGTGCCGCCCAAGGTGATGTCCACACCCATGAGCGTCGTATTGGCGCCCAGGGTCACCGCATCTCCAAAGGTTTGCGCGCCGACGGTCGACACACTGCCGCCGCTGACGAGCGTGCTGCCAGCCGCATCCGTGCTCAAGCTGGCCAACATCTCGCCCTCGGTACCTGCCGCGCCCGATCCACCGACAGCGCCGAGCAAGGTGGTCGTGCCGCTGTCATTGAGGGTCAAGCGACGTGCAGTGCCGTCAGAGTTAAGGGTTTTTGCGACCGTCAGCCCGACACCGGCCAGAGTGGTATCGGCGCCCAGGGTGAGCGCGTCGCCGTAGGTTTGCGCACCCACGGTACGAATGCTGCCGCCGCTGATCAAGGTGCTACCGGCTGCATCGGTGCTCAGGCTGGCCAGTCGCTCTGATGCCAGGCCTGTCCCGCCGACAGCACCGGCCAAGGTGGTCGTGCCGCTGTCGTTGATGCTCAGGCTGCGGTTGCTGCCGGCTGACCTCACGTCGCTGCCCAGGGTGATGCCCACACCGCTGAGCGTGGTGTCGGCGCCCAGGGTGACTGCAGCACTATAGGTCTGCGCCCCAGTGGTCATCACAGTGCCGCCGTTGATGGCCGTTGTTCCCGCTGCATCAGTCGTCAGGCTTGCGAGTTTGTCGGCAGTCGCACCCGAACCGCCAACCGGACCGGCCAGCACGGTGGTACCGCCATCACTGATGCTGAGCCTGCGATGAGTGCCACTGGATTTGATGGTGCTGCCAAAGCCGATGTCCACACCCAGGAGGGTGACATCGGCGCCGAGCGTCACCGCGCCGGAGTAGGTCTGCGCGCCGTCGGTCGAGATCGCTCGGCCGTTGATCGTGGTCGCGCCACTGACCGCCAGCTGACTGAGCCCCGACACCGTATCAGCCGCTGCATCACCTAGGACTGCATCACCAGCAATGGCCAGGGAATAGCCACGGCCGGCTACCGAGCCGCGGGTGCTCACCGCGCTGGCCGTCAGGGTGGCGTCGGCGCCCAGGTTCAGCGCTCCGGTGTAGATCTGCGCTCCGGTCGTGGACACCGTATCGGTGTTCACCGTGCTGGTTCCGCTGACCGACAGCGAGGCCAGCCCAGTGACCGCATCGTCCACGCTGTTGCCCAGCACCGCATTTCCAGTGATGGACAGGGACTTGCCGGCACCGCTGACGAGGTCTCGGGTGGTGACCGTGCTGGCCGTGAGGGTGGTGTCATCACCCAGAGTCACCGCGCCGTTGTAAGTCTGAGTGCCGCTGGTGGTGACGTTCCCCGTAGAAATGCGGGCCGTCCCACCAACGCTGAGGCTGCTTAAACCAGTTACCGCATCTGATGGGCCATCTCCCAAGTCCGCATCGCCGGCAATCGTCAGCGACTTGCCGTTGCCTGCCAACGTGCTTTGCGTCGTGATGGTGCTGCCTGCCAGCGTGGTGTTCGCACCCAGCGTCACCGCATCGCCATAGGTCTGCGCGCCGCTGGTCCGCACGCCGCCGCCATTGATCGCCGTGGTGCCCGTCGCGTCAGTGGTGATGCTTGCGAGTTTCTCGCCCTCAGCCCCTGTTGCGCCGCTGCCGCCCACCGCGCCAGTGAAGGTGGTGGTGCCGCTGTCGTTGATGGTCAAGTTGCGCGCTGTGCCGTCCGACTTGAGCGTGCTGCCCAGGGTGATGCCCGCGCCAGTCAGCGTGGTGTCGGCGCCCAAGGTGGCTGCGCCGGTATAGGTCTGCGCGCCACTGGTGGTGACCCCGCTGGTATTGACCGTCGTCGTGCCGCCGACCGTCAGGCTGGTCAAGTTGCTGACCGTGTCGCCGCTGCTGTTGCCCAGTACCGCGTTACCGGCAATCGCCAGCGAGTTGCTGCCCGTGCCGGTCACCGTGCCCTGGGTGGCCACCGTGCTGCCCGTCAGCGTCGTGTTCTCGGCCAGGCTGAGCGCACCGCCGTAGGTCTGGGTACCGGTGCTTGCCACCGTGTCGGTGTTCAGCGTGGTCGCACCGCTGACGCTAAGGTTGTTCAGGCCGGTCAACGTGTCGCTGGCACCATTGCCCAGCACCGCAGCGCCGGTGATGCTCAGAGACTTGCCCGCGCCCACCACCACGCCTTGCGTGCTGATGGTGCTGCCGGTCAAAGCCGTGTCATTGCCCAGTGTCACCGCGCCGACATAGGTCTGGCTGCCGCTGCTGCTGATCGCGCC
>JAIXOM010000016.1 GCA_027486755.1 Comamonadaceae bacterium
CCACGCTGGCTTCAAGCATCACGATCAGCGACACCGCGCTGCGCGTCGGCGACACGGCTACCGTCACCTTCACCTTCACCGAGGCGGTAGCCGGCTTCACGATCGCCGATCTGGCTGCCCCCAATGCCACGCTCTCCAGCCTGAGCAGCAGCGACGGTGGCATGACCTGGACCGCGACGCTGACGCCCAGTGCCAGCACCACCGCGGCCAGCAACGTGATCACGCTGGACTACACCGGCATTGCAGACAGCGCCGGCAATGCTGGCACCAGCACCGCCACCAGTGGCAACTATGCGGTCGACACAGTGCGGCCTACCTTGACTTCAAGCATCAACATCAGCGATACCGCACTGCGTGTGGGTGACACGGCGACGGTCACTTTCACCTTCACTGAGGCGGTGACCGGCTTCACGACCGCTGACCTGGCTGCACCCAACGCCACGCTATCGAGCCTGAGCAGCAGCGACGGCGGCATCACCTGGACCGCCACGCTGACGCCCAGCGCCAGCACGACCGACGCTACCAATGTGATCACGCTGGACTACACCGGCATTGCGGACAGCGCCGGCAACGCGGGCCTGAGCACAGCCACCACCGGCAACTATGCGGTCGATACCGCGCGCCCCACCGCCGCCATCGTTGTGGCCGATAACCGGCTGACCATCGGCGAGACCTCGTTGGTGACCTTCACCTTCAGCGAGGCGGTGATCGGCTTCACCAATGCCGACTTGACGGTGGGCGGCGGCACGCTCGGCAGCGTCAGCTCCAGCGACGGCGGCATCACCTGGACCGCCACGCTGACGCCTGCAGCCACTACGTCCGCCGCTGGCAACCTCATCACCCTGGACAACACCGGCGTTACCGATGCTGCCGGTAACGCCGGTAGCGGCACCACCAATTCCAACAGCTACGACGTGGCCACCGCCGGCCCGACCGCTACGCTGGTGGTGGCCGATAACTCGCTGAGCGCGGGCGAAACCTCGCTGGTGACCATCACTTTCAGCGAAGCGGTGACTGGCTTCGACAACAGCGACCTGACGGTAGAAGGCGGCACGCTGAGTACGGTCAGTTCCAGCGACGGCGGCGTCACCTGGACGGCCACCTTCACGCCGACCGCCAGCCTCGCTGACGCCACCAACCTGATCACGCTGGACAACACCGGCGTCATCAATGGCAACACCGATCCGGGCATCGGCACCTCCACCTCCAACAACTACGCGATCGATACGGAGCGGCCGACCTTGGCCTCGGCCATCACCGTCAGCGACACCGCCCTGCGCATCGGCGATAGCGCCACCGTGACCTTCGTCTTTTCCGAGGCGGTGACCGGCTTCGCTCTCAACGACCTCGCTGCTCCCAATGCGTCACTTTCCAACCTGACCACCGGCGACGGCGGCATCACCTGGACGGCGACGCTGACGCCCAGCGCCAGCACCACCGACGCCAGCAACCTGATCACGCTGGACTTCACCGGCATCACCGATTTTTCTGGCAATTCCGGTGTCGGCACCGCCACCAGCGGCAATTACGCGGTGGATACGGCCCGGCCCACCTTGGCCTCGGCCATCACCATCAGCGACACCGCCCTGCGCATCGGCGATACGGCGACCGTTACCTTCACCTTTACCGAGGCGGTGAGCGGCTTCACCACGGCCGACCTGACGGCCCCCAATGCCGTGCTATCCAGCCTCAGCAGCAGCGATGGCGGCATCACCTGGACCGCCACGCTGGCGACCAACGCCAGCATCACCGCCACGGGTAACTTCATCACGCTGGACTACACCGGCATCATGGACGCCGCTGGCAATGCCGGCACCAGCACGGCGACCAGTGGCAACTACGCCATCGACACGGTGCGGCCCATCCTGGCCGCGGGCATCACCGTCAGCGACACCGCCTTGCGCATCGGCGATACCGCCACGGTCACCTTCACCTTCACCGAAGCGGTGACTGGCTTTACCACGGCCGACCTGAGCGCGCCGAATGCCGCGCTCTCGAACCTGGCGTCCGGCGACGGCGGCCTTACTTGGACCGCCACGCTCACCCCCATCGATGGCGCCACCGACGTCAGCAACATCATCACGCTGGACTACACAGGCGTCGCCGACGCGGCCGGCAACGCGGGCTTGGGCAGTGCCAACAGTGGCAACTATGCGGTGGATACCGAGCGACCCAGCTTGGCTGCCACCATCTCGATCAGCGACACAGCTTTGCGTATCGGCGATAGCGCGACCGTGACGATTGTCTTGACCGAGGCGGTCACGGGTTTCACCACGGCCGACCTGACCGTCCCCAATGCTGTGCTGTCTAACCTGACCACCGGCGACGGCGGCATCACCTGGACGGCGACGCTAACGCCCAGTGCCAGCACCACCGACGCCAGCAATGTCATCACGCTGGACTACACCGGCATCACCGATTTTTCTGGCAATTCCGGTGTCGGCACCGCCACCAGCGGCAACTACGCGGTAGACACCGCGCGGCCCACCGCCACCGTGGTGTTGGCTGACAGCGCCTTGCAGGCCGGCGAAACCTCGCTGGTGACCATCACGTTCAGCGAGGCTGTCACAGGCTTTACCAATGCCGACCTCACGCTCGCCAATGGCGCGCTCACCCCTGTCATTTCCAACGATGGTGGCATCACCTGGACGGCCACCTTCACCCCTACGGCCGGTGTGACGGACGCAACCAATGTGATCACCCTGGACAACACCGGCGTGGTTGATGCGGCGGGTAATGCCGGCTCGGGCAGCACCGATTCCGGCAACTACACCGTCGCGACGCTGCGGCCCGCGTCCTCCATCAGCGTGGCCGACAATGCCCTTCAGGTCGGCGAGACCAGCACGGTCACCTTCACATTCAGCGAAGCGGTGAGCAGTTTCAGCAATGCCGACCTGACAGTCAGCAACGGAACCCTCAGCGCTGTCAGTTCCAACGACGGTGGCCTCACCTGGACGGCCACCTTCACGCCGACGGTCGGCGTCACGCAAGCCAACAACGTCATCACCCTGGACAACACCGGCATCCTGAACGCGTCCGGCAATGCCGGCACCGGCACCACCGGCTCCAATGTCTTTGGCATCGACACCCAACGGCCGACCGCCAGCGTCGTGCTGGCCGATACGGCTTTGTCCGCTGGCGAGACCTCATTGGTCACCATCACCTTCAGCGAGGCGGTCACTGGTTTCACCAACGCCGACCTAGCGGTGGCCAACGGCACGCTCAGTGCGGTCAGCAGCAGCGACGGTGGCATTACTTGGACGGCGGCCTTCACCCCGACGGCGGCCATCGCCGATGCCACCAATCTCATCACCCTGGACAACGCCGGCGTCGCCGACGCAGCGGGCAATACGGGTGCTGGCAGCACCAATTCCAACAACTACGCGATTGACACCGCTCGGCCGATGGCCAGCATCGACCTGGCCGATTCTGATTTGATCGCAGGCGAAACCTCGCTGGTGACCATCACTTTCAGCGAAGCGGTCAGCGGTCTCACCAGTGCCGACTTGACGGTCAGCAATGGCACGCTCAGCGCATTGAGCAGCAGCGATGGCGGCACCACCTGGACGGCGACCCTCACCCCGACGGCCGGAGTGACGGCTGCGGCGAACCTGATCACCCTGAACAACACCGGCGTCGCCGACGCGGCCGGCAATATGGGTGCGGGCAGCACCAATTCCAACAATTACGCGATCGACACCGCCAGGCCGACTGCGACCTTGGTGGTGGCCGACAACGCGCTGAGCATCGACGAGACTTCGTTGGTCACCATCACCTTCAGCGAGGCGGTCACAGGTTTTAGCA
>JAIXOM010000047.1 GCA_027486755.1 Comamonadaceae bacterium
AGCATTGTGGGTGTGGGAGCGCCGCCCCGGCGCGATGCGGCCCTTGGGTCAGGCGCTGCATCGCTGCGAGGGCGCAGCTCCCACCCACCCTTCAATCGTCGTGTAAGGGCGCAGCTGCCCCGTCAATGGCTGGTGAGCATGGTGGGTGTGGGAGCGCCGCCCCGGCGCGATGCGGCCTTGGGTTAGGCGCTGCATCGCTGCGAGGGCGCAGTCGATCACAGGCACCATGGCCGCCCGAGCCCGCGCCGTAGAATCACCGCATGAAAATTCTCATCAGCAATGACGATGGCTATCAGGCCCCGGGCATCGTGGCCCTGCATCAGGCGCTGAGCCAGATTGCCGATGTGGATGTGGTGGCGCCCGAGCACAACAACAGCGCCAAGTCCAATGCGCTGACCCTGCATTCGCCCCTGTACGTGAACACCGCCGCCAATGGCTTTCGCTATGTGAACGGCACGCCCGCCGACTGCGTACACATCGCCCTGACCGGCTTGCTGGGTTATCGGCCCGATCTGGTGGTCTCGGGCATCAACAACGGCGCCAATATGGGCGACGATACGATTTATTCAGGCACGGTGGGCGCGGCGATGGAGGCCTATCTGTTCGGCATTCCGGCGATTGCGTTCTCGCAAACGGAAAAGGGCTGGGCCCATTTGGACGTGGCCGCTGCCCAGGCGCGCGCCTTGGTCGAGCATCTGCGAGCCGATGTGGATACCGCGGCCCGCACCCAGGCGCCCTGGTTGCTCAATGTGAACATTCCAACTTTGCCGGCCGATCAGATCAAAGGCGTGCAGGTGGTACGCCTGGGGCGCAGACATGCGGCCGAGCGGGTGATCACCCAGACCAGCCCGCGCGGCGAGACCATGTACTGGATAGGCAGTGCCGGCCCGGCCAAAGACGAAGGCGAGGGCACAGACTTTCATGCCACGCGCCATGGCCATGTTTCACTCACCCCCTTGCAGGTGGACTTGACGGAGCATGAGCGCCTGAGTTGGTGGCAGCAGCGGACCGGCGCATGACGCGTTCTGCCAAGCCCGGCGGTGGGCCGGTTGACGGTAAGCCGCCGGTGCGGCCGGGTTTTCCGGCGCGTCTTCAGACAGCAACGCCGCAGCCCAAGCCGCTCAGCCCGGCGCGGGCTGTCAAAACAACATCACCGACCGCCGGCCTGGGCATGGATTCGCAAGCGGTGCGCGCGTCTATGGTGCGCAAGCTGGCCGCGCAAGGCATCAGTCATCCGCAGGTGCTGGCGGCGATGGGGCAGGTGGAGCGCCACCGTTTCGTTGATTCAGCCTTGGCCGGCCAGGCTTATGAAGACACGGCCTTGCCCATCGGTCTGGAGCAGACTATTTCCAAGCCCAGCGTGGTGGCGCGCATGCTCGATCTGCTGATGCAGGGCCGCACGCAACTGGCCGGCCGGGTGCTGGAGATCGGTACCGGCTGTGGCTATCAGGCGGCGGTGCTGGCGCAATTGGCCAACGAGGTCTACAGCATGGAGCGCTTGCGGGGCCTGCACGAGAAGGCGCGCGAGAATCTGCGGCAACTGCGTTTGCCCAATTTGCATCTGCTCCTGGGTGACGGCATGCTGGGCTATCCCAAGGGCGCGCCGTATTCGGCCATCATTGCCGCTGCCGGTGGACAGGCGGTGCCTGTGGCCTGGACGGATCAGCTGGCGGTCGGCGGTCGGCTGGTCGCGCCGGTGGTCACCGCAGCCGGTACGCAGGCCCTGCTTGTGATCGATAAACAGGCCGACGGATTGCGACAAATTGTGCTCGAGGCTGTGCACTTCGTCCCCCTAAAATCCGGCGTCGATTGATGCCGAGGAACTGGGTTTGAACAAGTCATCACGTCTGCTTTTGCTGCTGGCTGTGCTCGCGTTGGCGGCCTGCTCATCGCGCTCCTTGCAGCGCGCACCTGTGGAAGATCGCAGCCCTCGTTCTGCGACGGTGCCCATGCCGGCAGCCGGCCCTTCCGCAGCCACAACACCACCTGCGGCGGTGCAGCCCCCGGGGGCTGGGCGCCCCGCGCCTACGGCCGAGCTGGGCAAACCCCTGCGCGGCCTGGAGAACGCCGGCAAGCCGGGGCACTACACGGTGCAGCGCGGTGACACGCTGGTGCGCATTGCCCTGGACCATGGACAGAACTGGCGCGACCTGGCGCGTTGGAACCAGATCGACAACCCGAATCTGATCGAGGTGGGTGAAGTCTTGCGGGTGGTGCCGCCCGGCGAGGCGGTGGTGGCCAGGCCCATTGCTGTGGGACCCGGTACCGTACAAGCCCAGCCCTTGCCGCCTCTGGGTCGGCCCGTCGGCCCGGCGGCGGTGGTGACGCCACCGAGTGCTGCAGCATCTACGCCTGCTGCGGTCAACCCGCCGGTGGCCGCTTCGGCCGACGATCTGCCCTGGGCCTGGCCGGCGCAGGGTCAGACGGTGGGCCTGTTTGACGAGGCCAAGAACAAGGGCATAGACATCGCGGGCAAGGCCGGCGATGCGGTGCTGGCCGCCGCCGACGGCCGGGTGGTGTACGCCGATTCGGGCCTGCGCGGCTACGGCAAGCTCATCATCGTCAAGCACAACAACACGTTTTTGACGGCCTACGCCCACAACCAGAACCTGCTGGTCAAGGAAGAACAGCAGGTGCGCCAGGGCCAGAAGATCGCCGAGATGGGCAGCACCGACGCCGACCGCGTCAAGCTGCACTTTGAAATTCGGCGTCAGGGCAAGCCGGTCGATCCGCTTAAATTCCTGCCGCCGCGCTGAGCCTGCGCAAACCAGGCGCTCAGCTGGCATAGCCGCCCACCATCACCAGCCACTCGCCCGTGCCCTGCACGCTGTGGTCGCTGTGGTTCATACGGATGTCGCCGATCTGGGCTGGGGGCATGCCCCAGCGGGCTCAGGCGGCCGTGGCCTGCTCGATCTGTTCGCTCAGTTGCAGCCAGCGCTCTTCCAGTTCTTGCAAGGCCTGCTCCACAGTTTTCAGGCGCTTGCCCGCCTGGGCCAGGACCGCCGGGTCGGCGCTGGCGGCCAGCTGCTCATGCAACTGGGTCTGCTCGCTCTGCTGCGCGTTGATCTCAGCCTCGATCTGCTGCAGTTCCTTTTTTAAGGGGCGCAGCAGGGCCTGTTGCTGCTGCTGCGCCTGCTTATCCAGCTTGGCCGGGGCGCTGGTAGGGCTGGGCGCTGGGGCAGCGGAGACCGGCGCGGCCTGTGCGCTGGCTGTACTGGCAGCGCTGGCGGCACTTGCAGCGCCTGCAGCACGGGCCTGCTCGCGCTGGCGTTTGGCTTCTTCGAGCAGGTAGCGCTGGTAGTCGTCGAGGTCGCCGTCGAAGGGGGCGACGCCGCCGCGCGAGACCAGCCAGAATTCGTCGCAGACCGCACGCAGCAGGGCGCGATCATGGCTGACCAACATGACCGTGCCTTCAAATTCATTGAGCGCGACCGACAAGGCCTCGCGGGTGGCCAGATCCAGCTGGTTGGTCGGCTCGTCAAGCAGCAAGAGGTTGGGGCGCTGCCAGACCAGCATGCACAGCACCAGGCGGGCTTTCTCGCCGCCGCTCATGCTGCCCACAGCCTGTTTGACCATGTCGCCGCTGAAGTTGAACATGCCCAGGAAATTGCGCAGCTCCTGCTCGCGGGTTTCTTGTCCCGACAGCTTGCCGCTGGCGCTGACGGCTTTGGCCAGGGCGATCATGTGCTCGAGCGGGTTGTCGGCCGGCTTGAGCACGTCGAGCTCCTGCTGGGCAAAGTAGCCGATGTTCAGGCCTTTGCCCTCGATGAGCTCGCCGCTGGTGGGGGCCAGTGTGCCGGCAATGGTCTTGACCAGGGTGGATTTGCCCTGACCGTTGGCGCCCAAAATGCCGATGCGCTGGCCAGCGAGCACCGAGCGGTTGATGCCGCGCACGATCACCGTGGGGTCGCCCTCGGGCGATGGATAGCCTACGCTGACATCTTGCAGGCTGAGCATGGGGTTGGGCAGGCTGGCCGGTGGTCGGAACTCGAAGCTGAAATCGGCCTCGGCCAGCAGCGGCGCAATTTTTTCCATGCGCTCCAGCGCCTTGACCCGACTTTGCGCCTGCTTGGCCTTGCTGGCTTGGGCTTTGAAGCGGCTGATGAACTTTTGCAGGTGCGCGATTTTGTCTTGCTGCTTGGAAAACGCGGCCTGTTGCAGGCTCATTTTTTCGGCGCGCTGCTCTTCGAAGCTGGAATAGTTGCCGCTGTAGCGGTTGAGCTGGGCACCGTCGATGTGCAGGGTGACGCCGGTCACCGAATCCAAGAATTCGCGGTCATGGCTGATGACGATCATGGTGCCGGCATAGCGCTGCAGCCAGGCTTCGAGCCAGACCAGGGCGTCGAGGTCCAAGTGGTTGGTGGGCTCGTCGAGCAGCAGCAGGTCGGAGGGGCACATCAGTGCCCGTGCCAGTTGTAGTCGCATGCGCCAGCCACCAGAAAAGCTGTTGACCGGCTGATCGAGATCGGCCACGGCAAAGCCCAGGCCAAGGATCAAGGCCTGCGCTCTGGAGCGAGCGTCGTGCTCGCCGGCGTCGTACAGCGCCATATAGGCATGGGCCATGCGCTCGCCGTCGTTGCTGTCGTTGGCGGCCTGCACCTCGGCCTGCGCCGCCACCAAGTGGGTATCGCCTTCGATGACAAAGTCGGTCGCGCCCTGGCTGGTTTCGGGCATGTCCTGGGCCACCTGGGCCAGGCGCCAGGCAGAGGGCATGCTCAGGTCGCCGCCGTCCTCGTGCAAGCTGCGGTTGAGCAGGGCAAATACGGTGGATTTGCCCGCGCCATTGCGGCCGACCAGGCCGACTTTTTCGCCCGGGTTGATGGTGGTGCTGGCGCCATTGAGCAGCACCTTGGCGCCGCGGCGCAGCACCACGTTCTTGAGAATAATCATGGGCGGGAACTTAGCTCAGTTGATCGCGCTCGAGCAGCAGCACCTGATCGCCACCGGCGCTGGTGCTCAGCCAGACCGGCGCCAAATGGGGGAAGGCGCGCTCGAAGTGGGCCCGCTCGTGGCCGATCTCCAGCACCAGCACCGCCTGCTCGCTCATGCGGCTGGCCACCTGGGGCAGCAGTTGACGGATGAAGTCCATGCCGTCTTCGCCACCGGCCAGCGCCAGCGCCGGCTCTGCCCGAAATTCAGCGGGCAGGGCGGCCATGCTCTGGGCATTGACATAAGGCGGGTTGCAAACAATCAGGTCATAAGGGCCGGGGCAGGCGCTCAGGCCGTCCGATTGAATCAGCCGCACCCGCTCTTGCACTTCGTGCTGGTCAACGTTGATGCGCGCCACCTGCAGCGCCTGCTCGCAGATGTCGGCCGCATCGACCTGCACCTGCGGGTAGGTGAGGGCGGCGATGATGGCCAGGCTGCCGTTGCCGGTGCACAGATCGAGCACCCGGCAGGTTTGCTCGCTCAGCCAGACGTCGAGCGAGGCATCGCTCATCAGCTCGGCAATGAAGGAGCGCGGGATGATGCTGCGCTTGTCCACATAAAACGGCAGGCCGCACAGCCAGGCCTGGCCGGTGAGGTAGGCGGTGGGCTGGCGCTCCTGGATGCGCCGACGCACCAAGGCTTGCACCCGGGCCTGCTCCTCGGCGCTGACCGGACGCGAAGCGGCAAGGTTCAGATCGGTGGAAAGCGGTAGCTGTAGCGCCCACAGCACCAGCCAGGCGGCTTCGTCAAAGGGCTCTAGCGTGCCCTGGCCCAGGCCGTTGCGGGCATCGATGCCAGCTTCGCGCAGCTCGGCGGTCACAACTTCGACCAGCGACAGCAGTTGACTGGCGCTCATGCGCCGGCCAAGCGTTCAAGGACGCCTTTGTAGATGTCCTTGAGCGGCTCGATGTCGGCCTGGTTTACATGTTCGTCGATCTTGTGGATGCTGGCATTGATCGGGCCGAACTCCACCACCTGCTCGCAGATGCGCGCAATAAAGCGGCCGTCGCTGGTACCGCCCGTGGTCGAGAGTTCAGCATGGACGCCTGTGCGCGCCTCAATGGCGGCGCGCATGGCTTGAACCAGATTGCCCTGAGGCGTGAGAAAGGGCTCACCCCCCAGGGTCCAGCTCAGCTCGTGCTCCAGGCCGTGGCGCTGCAGCACGGAGACCAGCCGCTGCTTGAGGCCCTCGGCGCTCGACTCGGTCGAAAAGCGGAAGTTGAAATCCACCACCAGTTCGCCCGGGATGACATTGCCCGCGCCGGTGCCGCCATGGATGTTGGAGGCCTGCCAGCTGGTGGGCAGAAAGTGTTGGTTGCCGCGGTCCCATTCGGTGGTCGCCAGTTCCGCCAGGGCCGGCGCAAACTGATGGATGGGGTTACGCGCCAGGTGGGGGTAGGCGATGTGGCCCTGCACGCCCTTGACCTTGAGCTTGCCGCTGAGGGTGCCGCGGCGGCCGTTCTTGATCATGTCGCCGAGTTGGTCGACGCTGGTGGGCTCGCCGACGATGCAGTAATGCAGCGGCTCACCCCGGGCCTGCAGTTGTTGCACCACCACCAGGGTGCCATCTTTGGAGGGGCCTTCCTCGTCGCTGGTGAGCAAGAAGGCAATCGACAGGTCTGGCTCGGGATGCTGGGCCAGAAACTCCTCGCAGGCCACCACCATGGCCGCCAGCGAGGTTTTCATGTCGGCCGCGCCTCGGCCGTAGAGCCGGCCATCGCGGTGGCTGGGCACAAAGGGCGCGCTGCTCCACTGCTCGAGCGGCCCGGTGGGCACCACGTCCGTGTGGCCGGCAAACACCAGGGTGCGCGAGCCGGGGCGTCCCGCCTTACGGGCCCAGAGGTTGCTCACCCGAAAGTCGGCCGGTCCGCTGTCCATGCGCTCGCAGGCAAAGCCCAGGGCGCCCAGGCGCGCGGCGATCAGCTCCAGGCAGCCGCCGTCTTCGGGGGTGACCGAGGCGCGGCTGATCAGCTCCTCGGTCAGCTCCAGGGTGGGGTTCATGCGGGCGGGCGCGGCTTGAATCAGTCGCGCAGCAGATCGTTCAGGCTGGTGGTGGCGCGGGTCTTGGCGTCCACCCGCTTGACGATGACCGCGCAATATAAGCTGTACTTGCCGCCGGCCTTGGGCAGGTTGCCCGAGACCACCACCGAGCCAGCCGGGACGCGGCCATAGGTGACGGTGTCGTTCTCGCGGTCATAAATCGGCGTGCTCTGGCCGATGTAGACGCCCATGGAGATGACCGAGTTTTCTTCGACGATCACGCCCTCGACCACCTCGGAGCGGGCGCCGATAAAGCAGTTGTCTTCAATGATGGTGGGGTTGGCTTGCAGCGGCTCGAGCACGCCGCCCAGACCCACGCCGCCCGACAGGTGGACGTTGTTGCCGACCTGGGCGCAGCTGCCCACCGTGGCCCAGGTGTCGACCATGGTGCCTTCGCCGACCCAGGCGCCGATGTTTACGTAGCTGGGCATGAGGATGGCGCCCTTGGCGATGAAGCTGCCGCGGCGGGCCACGGCCGGCGGCACCACCCGCACGCCGGTGGCGCGCATCTGCTCGGCGTCGAGGTGGGAGAACTTGGTTTTGACCTTGTCAAAAAAGCCCAGATCACCGGCACGCATGATCTCGTTGTCGTGCAGCCGGAAGGACAGCAGCACCGCCTTCTTGATCCACTGGTGGGTGGTCCACTGGCCAATCCCTTGCCGGGTGGCGACCCGCAGGCTGCCGTTGTTGAGCTGCCCGGTCACGTTCTCGACCGCGTCGCGGATGTCTTGCGGAGCGCTGGCGGGCGAGAGCTTGGCGCGGTCTTCCCAGGCGGCTTCGATGATGGCTTGCAGAGAGGCTTGGCTCATGGTGTCAGGTCTTAGATTGGATGAATTGAACGATGCGCTGGGCGGCTTCTAGGCACTCAGCGGGCTCGGCCACCAGCGCCATGCGTACCCGACCGGCACCGGGATTGTGCGGCCGGCCGTCGGGCCCGGGGGCTTCGCGCGCCAGGTAGCTGCCGGGCAAAACCACCACATTGTATTGAGCCAGCAGTTGGCGCGAGAACTCGGTGTCTGAGCCCCCAAAGGCCGCTGGCACGCCGGCCCACAAATAAAAGCCCGCGTCGGGCAGCTTGACATCCATCACCGAGGCCAGCAGCGGTGTGATCTGCTCGAACTTGGTGCGGTACAGCGCCCGGTTGGCCACCACATGCGCCTCGTCGTCCCAGGCGGCGCGGCTGGCCGCCTGCACCACCGGACTCATGGCGCCGCCGTGGTAGGTGCGATAGAGCAAAAAGTCCTTGAGGATGTCGGCATCGCCCGCCACAAAGCCTGAACGCAGGCCCGGCACATTGCTGCGCTTGGACAAGCTGGTGAGCATGATCAAACGCCGAAAGTCCTGGCGCCCCAATTGCCAGGCCGCCTGCAAGCCGCCCAGGGGCGCCTCGTCGCGGAAATAGATTTCGCTGTAGCACTCGTCGGAGGCGATGACAAAACCGTAGCGGTCGCTCAGCTCGAACAATTGCTGCCATTCGCTTAAGGCCATGACCGCTCCGGCTGGATTGCCCGGTGAGCAAACATACACCAGTTGGGTGCTTTGCCAGACCTGCTCGGGCACCGCCTGCCAATCGATGCCGAAGTTGCGTGCCGGCTCGCTGGGCGCGTAGTGCAGGCGCGCGCCGGCCAGCAAGGCTGCGCCCTCGTAGATTTGATAAAACGGGTTGGGTGCGACCACGGTGGCCGGGCGGCTGGGGTCGATCACTGTTTGCGCCAGAGCAAACAGCGCCTCGCGCGAGCCGTTGACCGGCAGGACCTGCCGCGCCGCGTCGACGCTGATGCCGTAACGGCGCTGCAGCCAGCCCGCCACAGCTGCTTTGAGAGCCGGCTCGCCAGCGGTGGCAGGGTAGCTGGACAGCCCGGCCAGGTTTGCGCTCAGCGCTTGCTCAATCAGTGCCGGCGTGGCATGGCGCGGCTCGCCGATGCCCAGGCTGATGGGGCGATGCGCTGGGCTGGGTGTGACGCCGGCGTGCAACTGTCGCAGCCGCTCAAAAGGGTAGGGCTGCAGCAGCCGGAGCAAGGGGTTCATGCCCGGATTATCGAAGATCCCTAACCAACACTGTTTTATAATTCCTTTAGGCAAATGTTTTTAACAGCTTTACCGTCTGCCTAACACCTTGTGTTGTGCGCATGACAGCAGCTTGCAGGTCCCAGGCGCGTGCCAAGAACACTGTTTTTCAAGCTTCATCCCCCGGGAAAAATTGACAGCGCTAAGGCGGCTTGGCCTGTGGCGTTGCCTGCGGGGCGCTCAAAGCCCATCCTAGATTAGTGCCCCCATGAGCGCACGCCTGCCCTTGGGGATGAATGCGCTGCTGCGGGGCTTGGCTTTGCGTCTGCGAGCGCTGCTGCGCAGCTTCAAGTCAGGCAGCGCAGTACCGCCAGCGATTGAGGCTGAATATTTGCGGCAGATCTACCGCAATTTGGCTGCCGGCAGTCCCATCTCGCTGGCGATGGTGGTCTATCTGGCGGCGCAGGCCGAACCCGATGCGGCTTCCCTGGTTCGTATCTGGGCTGCTCTCTACAGTATCTACATCTGCCTGCGCTGGGCGGCCAGCTTGCTGTATCCGCGCCAGCGCGAGCCAGAGCCGCAGGAGTTGCGGCGATGGTCCATCCTGGCCGTGATCATTCAAGGGACCAGCGGATTCTTGGTGGCGATACTGGCCCTGTTTGTGTTGCCCACCCTGGATTTGTACGCCCAGATCGTGGCCTGCATGGTGGTGCTGATTTTGGTGGGCGCCACTGCCTTCAGCTTGTCGGGCCGCTGGGTCGACACCTTGGTATTTGCCCCGCCCATTTATCTGAGTTTTGCATGGCATATCTTTGGGCAAGACCATCCCTATGCCCACGGCGTGAGCGCCTTGCCCCTGGCCTTGTTTGTGCTGCATCTGGTCTATGCCAGCAATCACCGCAAGTCGATTCTCAAGGGCTTTGAGGTGGCCAGGCGCAGCGCCGATCTGGCGCGGGAATTGCAGTTCAAGAACATTGAATATCAGGAGCTGGCCAGTGCCCGCAGCCGTCTGCTGGCCACCGTCAGCCATGACCTGCGTCAGCCGGCCCACGCCATTGGCCTGCTGTCGGAGCGGGCCCTGGCCGACAACTCCTTTGCAAGTGTCAAGGCGACCTTGCGCGATCTCAATGAATTGAGTCAGTCCCTGAGCGCCTCGCTCATCACCTTGATGGACCTGACCCGGCTGGACGCAGGCTTGGTCAAGCCGCGCATGGCAGCGGTTTCGCTGGCGCAGGTCTTGTTGCGGCTCGACGCCGAGTTTGGTGCATCGGCCCGCGCCAAGGGCTTGGTGCTGGAGGTGGAGCGTTCGCAAGCCTGGGTGCAGTCCGACCCCGTCTTGCTCCAGGGCATCTTGTCCAACCTGATTTCAAACGCCATCAAGTACACCCGCCAAGGGCGGGTGGATGTGCGGGTGATTGACAAGGGCGCCCAGCTTCAGATTGAGGTGATCGACACCGGACAAGGCATCAGTGTCGACAAGCTCGAGTTGATCTTCAAAGAGTTCGTTCGGCTCGATGCCTCGGACTCGGGCACCGAGGGTTTGGGCCTGGGCTTGTCCATTGTGCGTCGCTATGCCAGCCTGATGTCTCATGCGCTCCATGTGCAGTCAGTGCCAGGCCAAGGCTCGATTTTTACCGTGACCCTGGCGCGGGCACAAACGCCAGAGCGGGTGGTCGAATCCTTGGCCAGTGAACCTACCGAATTGGCCGACGATCACGGCCTAGCGGGCTTGCATGTGCTGGTGATCGATAACGTCGAGCTGCTGTTGGTGAGCATGAGCAAAACCCTCAGCGGCTGGGGTTGCCAGGTGCGCTCGGCACGCAATATGACCGAGGCCCTGCAATGCGCCAGTCAGCAGTGGCCTGATTTGGTGGTCAGCGACCACCACCTGGGCGATCGCGAGCCCAACGGCTTGGAGCTGATCAAAGGATTGCGCGAGCAGGGCGCGCGCGAAGGGCGCACGCGGCTGCCAGCGCTACTCATGACGGGCGATGTCTCCCCTCAGTTGGAGGCACAGGCCCGAGAGGCGGGGGTGCGCATTTTGCACAAGCCCGTACGCCCCAAGGTGCTGCGCGCCAGCCTGGCTGAGTTGATGCGCCGCTCCGCTCAAGCCGGGGCTGTGCCTGTCCGCCGCGCTCATGGCTGACAACCCGCTCTCCAGCAGTCCCCCGGCAAAGGCTGTGGATGAGCTGCGTTCGGGCTGGCGCGGCTGGCTGCGGCGCGCCGACCCCAGTGTGCTGGCCGAGCAGCTGAGCGTTAATTTCAGTAACTATGTCTTTAACAGCGCGGTGTCTTTGTTCATCGTGCTGTATTTGTATTTCACGGCGGTCCGCCTGCCCCCGGGCCGCTTGATTCATATGTGGGTGGCGGTGTTTTGCGCTTACTTGGTCGTGCGCATGCTCTCGGGCCTGATCTACGGAAGCTTGGCGCAGCCTAAAGGCTCGGCACTCTGGCGCTGGGAGTGGCTGCTGCTGGCCAACCAGGCTTTTTACAGCGTCATGGTGGTGGCCCTGGCCTTGGGCATCTACCCTGAGCTCGACAGCGATGCGCAAGTGGTGGTGATGACCGGTGCCTTGCTCTTGGTGGGCTCGACTGCCTTTAGCCTGTCGGGCCATCTCAAGGCGCTGGCCCTGACCGGTCCCCCGCCTTATCTGGCGTTTGCCTGGTCGGCAGCGCAACTGAACAACCCTTACGCGCTGGGCCTGAGTGTGGTCATCGTGGCTCTGCTGGGCCTGTATGTGATGTACGCCCTCAAGCACCGGCGCAGCCTGCACCGGGGCTTCGCCCTGGCCGGGCAAATCGGCGAGTTGGCCCAACAGCTGCAGACCAAGAACGAGGAGTTGCAGGAAGTGGCTGCGGGTCGCTCGCGCCTGCTGGCCACGGTCAGCCACGACTTGCGCCAGCCTGCCCATGCCATCGGGCTGCTGACCGAGCAGGCCCTGCTCGATCCCGCCCATGTCGCCAGTCGGCAGACGCTGCGCGATTTGCACGGCTTGAGCCAATCCCTGAGCGCCTCCTTGGCGACCTTGATGGACTTGACCCGTCTGGATGCCGGCCTGGTGCAAGCGCGCATTGCACCCCTTGCGCTGGCGCCCATACTCGAACGCCTGCAGGTCGAGTACGGGCCCAGTGCCCGGCACAAGGCTCTGCAATTGAGCGTCGCTGCCAGCAAGGCATGGGTGAAGTCTGATCCGGTCCTGCTGCATGCCATCTTGGGCAATTTGCTGGCCAATGCGATCAAGTACACCCGCCAGGGTCAGGTGCAGGTGCTGATCGAGGAGGGGGATGCGCAGATCCGGGTGGTGGTCAAGGACAGCGGTATTGGCATCGCCCCCGAACAGCTTGAACGCATTTTTCGGGAGTTCGTGCGGCTCGACAGCTCTCAGCCCGGCACCGAGGGGCTGGGCCTGGGTTTGTCCATTGTTCGCCGTTATGCGGCCTTGCTCTCGCACCGGCTTGAGGTGCAGTCGCGCCCCGACGAAGGCTCGCGTTTTGTGGTGATTCTGGAGCGGGCGCAGCCCGATGTGCGCGCGCAGCCGCAGCTGCCTGTGGCCCAGGCCAACCACTCCCGCCTGCAGGGCTTGCGGGTCCTGGTGGTCGATAACGTCGACCTCCTGCTGACCAGCATGGAGCGCACGCTCTCGGCCTGGGGTTGCACGGTCAGCACCGCCGAGTGCCTGACCCAGGCCATGGCCCGGCAGGCCGAGCGGCCGCTGGACTTCATCATCAGCGACTTTCACCTGGGTGACCGGGAGCCCGATGGTCTGACGGTGATTGAAACGCTGCGCTCCCTGCATGCCGGCCCGGAGCCTTTACCTGCCATTTTGCTGACCGGTGACGTGGCGCCTGAACTCGAAGCGCGGGCCGCTCAAGCGGGTGCGCAAATCATGCACAAGCCGGTGCGGCCGGCGCAGTTGCAGCGCCGCATGCTGCAACTGCTGGACGCGGCGTGAACTGAGGCCATCGATTCCTTCGGTACGGCCTGCGCCTTTTGCCCGAACCCCGCTCAGTCATGAAGCTACCCCTCGTGCCCTTGTCCTTGCATGCCTTGAGCAGCCGCGCCGGCCGCTGGCTGCTCGACAAATGGCGCATCGCAGACCCTGACTCGCGTGCCTGGTACACCCGGGCGATCTACCTCGACTACATCTTCAACAGTGCGGTGGGGCTGTTCATCAGCCTGGCCATTTACCTGTCCTGGCCGGGGCAGCCCTGGCTCTTCCTGCAGGCCTTCATGGTGGTGTGGACGGTCTACCTGACGGCTCGCTTGGGGCTGGGCTTGATCTACGCGCGGCGTACCTCCCTGCCCGCTGGCGCCATGCCAGCCCAAACCATGCTGCGCTGGGCCCGGCTGCCCATCCTGTTTCAGGCCATCGATGGCGTCATGCTGTCCCTGCTGTGCCTGTTCATTTACCCGAGGCTCGATGAAGTGACGCAGATGGCGCTGATGGCCTCGATTTTGGTCATGGTCGGCTCGACCGCCTTCAGCCTGGCGGGGCATTGGCTGGCCATGGCGGTGTACGCGCCGCCGATTTATGCCAGCCTGGCCTGGGTCAGCTGGCAGCAGGAGCATGCATATGCCCAGGTGTTTGCGCTTTTCACGCTGGCCATGTTCGGGCTTTATGTTTTTTATGCGAGCAATCAGCACCGCACCATGAACAAGGGCTTTGAGCTGGCCAGGCTCAATGGCGAACTGGCCAGCCAGTTGCAGGCCAAGAACGCCGAATTGCAGGAGCTGGCGACCGGCCGTGGGCGTCTGTTGGCCACAGTCAGTCACGATTTACGCCAGCCCGCCCATGCGATTGGCCTGATGACCGAGCAGGCGCTCAACGATCCGGTCTGCGAGCCTATCAAGGACACCCTGCGCGACCTGCACGGCTTGAGTCAGTCCCTCAGTGCCTCGCTGGCGACCCTGATGGACCTGACCCGGCTCGATGCTGGACTGGTGCAGGCGCGCATCGCTCCGACCCCGCTGGAGCCCCTGCTCGATAGGCTGCGGGCCGAGTACGGGCCGAGCGCCCGTCACAAGGGCTTGACGCTGACGGTGGGCAGCAGCAGCGCCTGGGTGCAGTCCGATCCGGTGCTGCTGCACGCCCTGATGGGTAATTTGCTGGCCAATGCCTTGAAGTACACCCGCCAAGGCCAGGTGCAGGTGACGGTCGAGGAGGCCGAGTCCGACCTCCGCCTGGTGGTGCAAGACACCGGCATAGGCATACCGGCCGATCAGCTTGAGCGTATTTTTCGGGAGTTTGTCAGGCTCGATGGCTCGCTGCCGGGCACCGAAGGGCTGGGCTTGGGCCTGTCCATCGTGCGGCGCTATGCCGGTCTGCTTTCCCACCAGCTTGAGGTGCAGTCGCAGCCGCAGCAGGGCTCGCGCTTTGAGGTGCACATGCAGCGGGCCCCAGCCCCGGCGCGGCTATCAGCGCAGACCGGCGCTGCTGCGGCCCAGGACGCTCGTTTGCAAGGGCTGAGGGTGCTGGCGGTCGACAATGTTGATCTGCTGCTCAAGAGCATGGAGCGCACGCTCAGCGCCTGGGGCTGCGCAGTCAGCACCGCCGAGTGCTTGACGCAGGCTCGCGCCCGCCAGTTGGAGCGGCCGCTGGATTTGGTCATCAGTGACTTTCATTTGGGCGATCGGGAGCCCGATGGTCTGGCCGTCATCGAGGCCCTGCGCGCGTCCCATACGCCGGGGCGGGCGCTGCCTGCGATCTTGCTCACCGGAGATGTGGCGCCGGAATTGGAGGCGGCGGCCGGGCGTGCGGGCGTTGTGGTGCTGCACAAGCCGGTTCGCCCTGGCGTATTGCAGCGATGCATGCTCGAGCAGCTCGATGCGGGCGAGAAACCTTCTGAGCGCTCTCACACTTAGATCGTTATTCATACGATAATTTAAGGGCCGGCCCTATCGGCCTGACCTGAGCCCATGCCCTCCATCGGATCCGCCCCAGCCACGGCGGGACTTGCGTCCCGAGCAATGGCTTGGGCCCGAAACGAAGACCCGGCCGCCCTCGCCGCGCACCTGCGGGCCATCTACCGTGACTACGCCTTCAACAGTCCGCTGGTCTGTGCCATCAGCATCTATCTGTACATGGCCTGGGACGGACCCCGGCCCTGGACCTTGCTGCAAATCTGGTTTTCGTTCTGGATGGTCTACATGGCGCTGCGTTTTTGGGCCGGCTGGACTTATTCCATGCAAAAAGAGGAGGGCCGATATTCGCTGGTGACCTGGAGTCGGCTGTCGCTGTTCATCCAGTTGGTCGATGGCCTTTTTATTGCCGCACTGGCCCTGTTCATCTACCCCCAATTTGATCCCCTGGCCCAGTCGGCGGTGCTGGCTGCCAGCTTGGTGCTGGTCGGCGCCACTGCATTTAGCCTGGCCGGGCGCTGGCTGGCCGTCTGGGCTTATGCGCCCACGGTCTATCTGAGTTTTGCCTGGATGACCTGGCAGCAAAAGCACGAATACGCCCAAGGCTTTGCCTTGTTTACCCTGGGCATGTTTGTCCTGTATCTGGTTTTCGCCAGCAATCAGCGCAAGAGTCTGCACAAAGGTTTTGAGTTGGCCAAACGCAATGGCGAGTTGGCCGCTGAGTTGCAAAGCAAGAACCTGGAGTTGCGCGAGGTGGCCGCCGGCCGCAGCCGCCTGCTGGCTACGGTCAGTCACGACTTGCGCCAGCCGGCCCATGCCATCGGCTTGCTGGCTGAACGGGCCCTGGTCGACTCATCGACCGCTTCGATCAGGCAGAGCCTGCGCGACCTCAATGAATTGAGTCAGTCGCTCAGTGCCTCACTCACCACCTTGATGGACCTGACCCGGCTTGATGCCGGACTGGTCGAGCCTCGCTCCGTGCCGGTGGCTTTGGTCAACCTGCTGGCCCGCTTACAGGGCGAATTCGAACCCGTAGCCCGCAGCAAGGGCTTGCGCCTGCTGGTGCGCCCGTCTGTGGCCTGGGTGAACTCGGACCCGGTCCTGCTGTATGGTCTTTTGGCCAATTTGGTTGCCAACGCCATCAAGTACACCGCCCATGGGGCGGTTGAGTTGACGCTCAGCCCGGCTGACCGGCAGATCTGCCTTTCCGTGTCCGATACCGGTATAGGGATACATCAAGACCGGTTGGATCAGATCTTCAATGAATTCGTGCGTCTGGACGCTCGCGACTCCGGCAGAGAAGGCTTGGGCCTGGGCCTGTCCATCGTCAGGCGCTATGCACTCTTACTGGGGCACCGCCTGTCGGCGGAGTCCACGCCGGAGCGGGGCTCCCGGTTTTCGCTGTGGCTGCCCCTGTGCGAGCCGGGGCGGGATCAGGCGCGGGCCGCGCCGCAAGCTTCGCAGGAACAACTGCGGGGCCTGCGGGTGCTGGTGGTGGACAACGTTGATCTGCTGCTCAGCAGCATGGTCAAAACCCTGAGCGCCTGGGGCTGTCAGGTGTGCGCTGCGCGCAATCTGGTGGAGGCCATAGACGCCACCGGTAACCTGGAGATCGATCTGCTGATCAGCGATTACCATCTGGGCGACTTTGAGCCCAACGGCTTGCAGCTGATTCAGACCATGCGTTCGCGCGCCGTCAGAGCCATACCTGCACTGTTGATGACTGGCGATGTGTCGGCCCAGTTGGAGGCCCAGGCGCAGTTGCAGGATGTGCGCGTGGTCCACAAGCCGGTGCGGCCCCCAGTGTTGCGGGCGCAGGTCTTGGCCTTGATCGAACCGGCGGCCCAATCGCCGGAGCCCGGCCAGAGTCCTCAGGCTGTTAAGCCGGGCTGAGTTTCAGGCTGAGGAGCCCTCAGCCTCATTCCTTGCCCAGAAACTGACGCAAGGCGCGCAAGCTTTCAGCCACCCGCTCTAGCTCCATCTCGCTGGGCTCGGTCTGGCGGCGGGCGGTGGCAAAAAAGTAATGCTTCAGATAGTCGCCCAGGGCATAGAGCCCGTCTTTGGCCTGCTCGGTATCACTGTCGCACAGGATGATGGCCCGCGACACGGCGTTAAGGACGGTGTGGTGCTCGATCTGCATGGCTGGGTCCAAAATGTAACGGTAAAGCATTATGTCTGATGCGTCGGTGGGTGCTCTAACCCTGGGGGCTCTCGGGCCATAATTGCCCCTGCTGAGTGCTTGGCCGGGCTGGAGCCGGGCGCTTGATTCTGGGTTTTAACGGGGGCTGACCATGCGCTCAAGCGCTGCCTCCTATCGATAGAGCTGTCTGTGCGTCTTAATTCCATCAAGCTTTCCGGTTTCAAATCCTTCGCTGAACCGACCCATTTCATGCTGCCCGGCCAGCTGGTGGGCGTGGTGGGCCCCAATGGCTGCGGCAAGTCCAACATCATGGACGCGGTGCGCTGGGTGCTGGGCGAGAGCCGAGCCAGCGAGCTGCGCGGCGAGTCCATGCAGGACGTCATCTTCAACGGAACCACCAGCCGCAAGGCGGCCGGCCGGGCCAGCGTCGAGCTGATCTTTGACAACAGCGATCACCGTGCCGGCGGCCAATGGGGGCAGTATGGCGAGATCGCGGTCAAACGGGTGCTCAGCCGCGACGGTAGCTCGAGCTACTACATCAACAACCAGCCGGTGCGCCGGCGCGACGTGCAAGATGTGTTTCTGGGCACAGGCCTGGGCCCGCGCGCCTACGCCATCATTGGTCAGGGCACCATCAGCCGCATCATCGAATCCAAACCGGAAGAGCTGCGCCTGTTTCTGGAAGAGGCGGCCGGCGTTTCCAAATACAAAGAGCGTCGCCGGGAAACAGCCAACCGACTGCAGGACACCCGGGAAAACCTGACCCGGGTCGACGACATCCTGCGCGAGCTTAACCATCAGCTCGAGCGGCTGGAGGCCCAGGCCGAGGTGGCGGTGCGCTACAAGGACTGGCAGGCCCGGGTCACCCTCAAGCAGCAACAACTGTGGTTCATCAAGCGCGCCGAGAGCCAGTCCGACCAGCAGCGCCTGCAAACCGAGGTGGACCAGGCCAGCAACGCCTTGCAAAGCAAAATGGCCGATCTGCGCCAGATCGAGGCCGAGCTTGAGACGGTGCGTCAGGCGCACTATGCGGCAGGCGATCAGGTCAACCAGGCCCAGGGGCGCATGTATGAGGCCAGCGCCGAAGTCGCCAAGCTGGAGGCAGAGATCCGCTATGTGCTTGAAGGCCGACAGCGGGTGGAACAGCGCTTGAATCAGCTGCGCGAGCAAGCCACACAATGGGCCACCCGCAAGGAAGATGCTGACGCCGAACTTGAGTCTCTGGCGGCTCAAAGCGAGCAGGCGCAGGAAAACGCCGAGCTTTTGAGCGCCCAGAGCGAGGAGCAGGGCGCCCAGGTGCCCACCTTGGAAGAGGCGCTGCGCAGCGCTCAGGCCCAAGCCGGCCAGCAGCGCCAGGCGGTGGCTCAGGTACAGCAGCAAATTCAGGTGCTGGCCGCTGAGCAGCGCAATATTGAAGAACTCTCACGCAGCCTGGAGAGTCGCCGCGAGCGTTTGACGCTGGACCGCAATGCCTTGAATGCGCCCGATGAGGCCCGCTTGCTCAACTTGCAGCAGCAATTGCAGGCAGCCAGCGAGCAGCAAGCCCGCTGGCAGGCGCAGCTTGAGGAGCTGGGGGCAAGCGTGCCGGAGTTCGACCAACAGCGGCGCGACATGCAGCAGTCGAACAACGCGGAATTGGCCCGCCAAGCCGATCTGTCGGCCCGTTTGCAGGCCCTGCGGGCCTTGCAGGACAAGGTCAAGACCGACGGCCGGCTCAGCCCCTGGCTGGCCAAGCACGGGCTGGACAGCCTGCAAGGCTTGTGGAGCCGTTTGCATGTGGAGCCCGGCTGGGAGGCGGCCCTGGAAGCGGCGCTGCGCGAGCGCTTGGGCGCCCTGGAGGTCAGCCGTCTGGACATGGTGCGCGGTTTTGCCGGTGCCGACGGCCGCGATGCGCCGCCGGCCAAGCTGGCCTTCTACAGCCCGCCGGCTGGCGCTGCGGATGCGCGCGAGAGCGGCAGCCTCAAGCCCCTGGCCGGCTTGCTGCGCCAGCATGATGCCGCCCAGGCCGCTCTGCTGGGCGACTGGCTGCACGGCGCTTTTGCGGCTGACAGCCTTGAGCAGGCGCTGGCCCAGCGCGAGCAACTGCAGCCTGGCCAGGTCTTGTATGTGCGTGCCGGCCATGCGGTGAGCCGCTACGGCGTGAGCTTTTTCGCCCAAGACTCGGAGCAGGCCGGCCTGCTGGCGCGGGCGCAGGAAATCGAAAACCTGGACAAACAATTGCGAGGCCAGTCGCTCATCGTCGAGCAATCGCGCAGCGACCTGGCCCGTGCCGAGTCGGCCTATGCCGACGCCTCGCAGCGCCTGGCCAGCGTGCGCCGCGACACCGCCTCGGGGCAGGAACAGGTGCACGCCCTGCAGGTGGAGACGCTGCGCCTGGAGCAACTGGCCGAGCAGGCCCGCCAGCGTAGCCAGCAACTGGTTGGTGAGCTGCAGGACCTCGATGACCAACTCGAGCAATTGCAGGAGCGCCGACTGAGCGCTGAGGGCCGATTCGAGGAGCTGGACCTGCAACTGGCCGATAGCCAGGAACGTGCGGCCCAAATTGACGACAGGGTGATTGACGCCGAGCGCAAGCTTAGCCAGGCGCGCGAGCAGCAGCGCACCCTGGAGCGGCAAGCGCAGGAGGCCCAGTTCTCGCTGCGCGCCTTGTCGGCCCGGCGCGATGAGCTCAGCCGCAGCATAGACATGGCGGCCCAGCAGGCGGCAGCTTTGGTGGACGAGGAGGCGCGGGCACGGGAGGAGCTGGCCCGTCTGTCGGACGCCGCAGCGCAAGCCGGTCTGCAGGACGCCCTGGCCCTCAAGCTCGAGCGTGAAGCCGAGCTGGGCGCCAAGCGCAGCCAGTATGACGATCTGACCGCCAAGCTGCGCGCCAGCGACGAGCGGCGCCTGCAGATCGAGCGTGAGCTCGAACCCTTGCGTCAACGCATCACCGACTTGCAGCTCAAACAGCAGGCTAGCCGGCTCGGCTTTGAGCAGTACGAGCAGTTGCTGGCTGACGCTCAGGCCGACCTGGTGGCGCTGCAGGCCAGCATTGAGGACGGCGGCGTGCGTCTGCATGGCCTGCAAAGCGAAATCGATGGCCTGCAGCGTGAGATCACGGCGCTGGGTCCGGTCAATCTGGCAGCGCTGGACGAGCTCAGCTCGGCGCGCGAGCGCAAGGGCTTCCTCGATGCGCAAATGCGCGATTTGACCGACGCCATGACCACGCTGGAAGACGCGATCCACAAAATTGATATGGAGACCCGCGAGCTGCTCTCGAGCACCTTCGAGACCGTCAACGGCCATTTTGGCCGTATGTTCCCGCAGTTGTTTGGCGGCGGTAATGCCCGTCTGATCATGACCGGCGGCGAGATCCTCGACGCCGGCGTGCAGGTCATGGCCCAGCCGCCGGGCAAGAAGAACCAGACCATACACCTGCTGTCTGGCGGCGAGAAAGCCCTGACCGCGATTGCCCTGGTGTTCGCCATCTTCCAGCTCAATCCGGCGCCGTTTTGCTTGCTCGACGCGGTCGATGCGCCGCTGGATGACTCTAACACCGAGCGCTATGCCAAGCTGGTCACTACCATGTCCAGTGAAACCCAGTTCCTGTTTATTTCGCACAACAAGATTGCCATGGAGATGGCTCAGCAGCTCATCGGCGTGACCATGCAGGAGCAAGGGGTCTCGCGCATCGTGGCAGTGGATATGGAATCGGCCCTTAACCTGGCGGAGGCAGCGCTCGCATGAACAACCTGCATCTTGCATTGGCGATACTCGGCGCGGTGGTGCTGGCCGCGGTGGTCGCCCACGGCGCCTGGACATCGCGCAAAAACCGGCCCAAGCAGGCCGACGCTGAACCCAAGCAGGCCGGCACCGTCGATCCAGCCCTCGAAACCGGCATCGGCCAGGAGCGCCGTGAGCCAGTGCTCGAGGGCGGGGCGGAGACCGCCGACGGATTCGGCTCTCTCCCAGCGCCCAGACGCGAGGCCGAGCTTGACAGCCTGATCGACGTCATTGCGCCGATATCGATTGATGGCGTCGTCTCGGGTGAGGCGGCGCTCGCAGCTTTGCCCAGCACCCGGCGGGTCGGCACCAAGCCCTTTGCAGTCGAGGGCCTGAGTGCCGAGACGGGTTTGTGGGAGCCGCCTGCGGCCGGTCAGCGCTACAGCGCCTTCCAGGCCGGCATACAACTGGCCAATCGCATGGGGCCGATGAACCAAATCGAGTTTTCTGAATTTGTCACCAAAGCCAGGCATTTTGCCGACGCGGTCGGCGGCGAGCCCCAGTTCCCCGACATGCTCGAAGAGGTGGCGCGTGCCCGCGAGCTCGATCAGTTCGCCGGCGAGCACGATGCGCAGCTGAGCTTCACCCTGCGCGCCCGCAACGCCGCCTGGAGCCCCGGTTATGTGCAGCAGCATGCAGCGCGGCTTGGTTTTGTGGCGGGCGTGATTCCCGGGCGCATGGTCTTGCCCGGTGAGGTCGACGGTCAGCCGCCCATCCTGGACCTTTCCTTCGATCCGCAGGCGGCCCTGGCCGACGAGCCTGACAAGTCGGCCCTGCGCGAGGTCACCCTGACGCTGGATGTGCCCCAGGTTGAGCGCGAGGACAAACCATTTGAGCGCATGTGCGAGGCGGCTTTGAGCTTGGCTGCCAGCATGGAGGGGGCGATCACCGACGCCAAGGGTAATGCGATTCGCGCCGACACCATGGAAACCATCCATGCCGATCTGCAAAAGCTCTACGACACGCTGCAGGCGCGCGATCTGCCGGTCGGCTCGGCGCTGTGCCGGCGCCTGTTTTCCTGAGTCTTGGCGGCTAGTGCCCGGCTTTGTGAACCAGCGCAGCTCATGAGCGACCCCCATCGGTCATCGGCAAGGCCTGCCGAGCCGGCTGTCCGGGCCCTTCAGTTGCGCCAGCAACTGCACCACCACGCCCACCGCTACTACGTGCTCGACGAGCCGGAAATTCCGGACGCCGAGTACGACAAGCTCTTCCAAGAGTTGCAGGCGCTGGAGGCCGCGCACCCTGAGCTGGCCAGCGCCGACTCGCCTACCCAACGCGTGGTCGGCGCGGTGCTGGACCATTTCGCGCCGGTGCGCCACGCCGTGCCCATGCTCAGCATCCGCACCGAGACCGACACCGAGGCCACCGGTGCCCAGGCCTTTGACGCCCGCATCCGCCGCGAGCTGGGCCTGGCCGAAGGTGATGCGCAGGTGCAGTACGTGGCCGAGCTCAAGTTCGACGGCCTGGCCATCAACCTGCGCTATGAACACGGCACCTTGGTGTGCGCCGCCACCCGCGGCGACGGCGAGGTGGGCGAGGACGTGACGCAGAACATCCGCACCATCGGCCAGATTCCGCTGCGCCTGCAAACAGGCACAAACTCCCTCCCCTTGTCGGGAAGGGCCGGGGTGGGGGCAGCCCCGCCACCGGTGCTGGAGGTGCGCGGCGAGGTCTACATGCGCCGCGATGACTTCGAAGCGCTCAACGAGCGCCAGCGCGGAAAAATCGCCCAGGGCGCCAAAAACGAAAAAACCTTCGTCAACCCGCGCAATGCCGCAGCGGGCGCGGTGCGCCAGTTGGACCCGGCCATTGCCGCCCGGCGCCCCCTGAGCTTTTTTGCCTATGGCCTGGGTGAGGTCGTCCTGCCCGAGGGCCAGAGTCCGCCCGAAACCCACCACGGCTGGCTGATGCAGCTGCGCGATTGGGGTTTTCCGGTGGCCTCGCAGACTCGGCTGGCGCAAGGCGCTGAGGAACTGGTGGCCTTTCACCGCGACATGGGGCAGGGCAGAGACGCGCTGCCCTATGACATCGACGGGGTGGTCTACAAGGTCAACAGCCTGGCCCTGCAAAAACGCCTGGGCTTTGTCACCCGCGAGCCGCGCTGGGCCGTGGCCCACAAATACCCGGCGCAGGAGCAACTGACCATGGTGCTGGCCATCGACGTGCAGGTCGGCCGCACCGGCAAGCTCACGCCCGTGGCCAAGCTCGCGCCGGTGTTTGTCGGCGGCGTGACCGTGACCAATGCCACGCTGCACAACGAAGACGAAGCCCGGCGCAAGGACGTGCGCGTGGGCGACACCGTGGTGGTCCGCCGCGCTGGCGACGTGATCCCCGAAGTGGTCAGCGTAGTACTGGACAAGCGCGCGCACGATGGCTTGCTCTTCACCATGCCGCGCCAGTGCCCGATCTGCGGTTCGGCCGCGGTGCGCGAAGAAGGCGAGGCCGACTACCGCTGCACCGGCGGCATCTTCTGCCCGGCCCAGCGCAAGGAAGCGATCGTGCACTTTGCCCACCGGCGCGCGGTCGAAATCGAGGGCCTGGGCGACAAGCTGGTTGAGCAACTGGTCGACGCCAACCTGGTGCGTAATCTGGCCGACCTGTATCGCCTGGGCTTTGCGGCGCTGGCCAGCCTGGAGCGCATGGGCGACAAATCGGCCAACAACCTGGTCGCGGCGATTGAAAAGTCCAAGCAAACGACGCTGGCGCGCTTTATCTTTGGCCTGGGCATACGTCATGTGGGCGAAGCCACTGCCAAGGAGCTGGCCCGCCACTTTGGCAAGCTCGATGCAGTGATGGACGCCAGCGAAAATCAACTGCTGGAGGTGGCCGATGTCGGCCCGGTGGTCGCGCAAAGCATACGCACCTTCTTTGCGCAGCCGCACAACCGCGAGGTGGTCGAGCAGATGCGCGCCCTGGGACTTGTTTGGCCCGAAGGCGAGCCAGCGGCCCGCGAAGTGCTGCCGCTCACGGGCAAGACCTTGGTCATCACCGGCACGCTCCCCAGCCTGAGCCGCGACGAGGCCAAGGACAAGATCGAAGCGGCCGGCGGCAAGGTGGCCGGCTCGGTCAGCAAGAAGACCGATTACCTGGTGGCCGGCAGCGAGGCCGGCAGCAAGCTGACCAAAGCGCAGGAACTGGGCATCAGCATCCTGGATGAAGCCCAACTGATGGAGCTCCTCAATGGCAGTGCGTGAGATTCTGAAGATGGGCGATGCGCGCCTGCTGCGCGTGGCTCCGCCGGTGCCGCCTGACATGCTGGACAGCGACGCGCTGCACCTGCTGGTGGCCGACCTGTTTGAGACCATGCATGCGGTCAATGGCGCGGGCCTGGCAGCGCCGCAGATTGGCGTCGACTTGCAGTTGGTGATCTTCGGCAGCGGCCAGCCCAATCCCCGCTACCCTGAGGCGCCCATCGTGCCCGTGACCGTGCTGCTCAACCCGGTGATCACGCCCTTGGGCAGCGAGGAAGAAGAGGGCTGGGAAGGGTGCCTTTCTGTGCCCGGCCTGCGCGGCGTGGTGCCGCGCTTTGCGCGCATCCGCTACCAGGGCCTGGACCCTTATGGCGACCCCATAGACCGCACGGTCGAGGGCTTTCATGCCCGCGTGGTGCAGCACGAGTGCGACCACCTGATCGGCAAGCTCTACCCCATGCGGGTGCGGGACTTCACGAGGTTTGGGTTCACTGAGGTACTGTTTCCGGGGCTGGACGCCACCGAGGACGATTGAGTCAACGCAACCGGTAATACCTGTGCCGCGCCGCCACAAGGACCGGGAGTGGGGCCGGGCCGGCGGCCAATTTAGGGACGCATGAGGTGGCCGGCCCGGCCCCACTCCCGGTCCGCTCTCACCGAAGAAGCATCAAGCTCAAGCCCGCAGCGCCTCCAGCAACTCCGTCTCAATCGCGATCTGCGCCTTGTTCTGCTGCAGTTCCACCCCGTCAATCAGAAAGGTGTCTTCCACCCGTTCGCCCAGGGTGCTGATCTTGGCCAGCATCACGTTGATGCGGTGGCCGGCCAGCACGCGGGCGATCGAGTACAGCAGGCCGGCGCGGTCGCTGGCCGAGACGCTGAGCAGCCAGCGCTGGGCTTTTTCGTCGGGCCGCAGTTCCACCCGGGGGGCCACCGGAAAGCTCTTGACCCGCCGCGAGACCCGGCCTCGGCTGGGGTCGGGCAGGGCGCCGGGCTGGGCCAGGGTGCGGGCCAGCTCGACCTCGATCATGCCGGCCAGCTCGCGGTAATGCTCAGCCAGGTCGGGGCTGACCACCTGGAAGGTGTCGAGAGCGAAGCCGTTGTTGGCGGTGTGGATGCGGGCGTCGAGGATGGAAAAACCAGCTTGGTCGAAATAGCCACAAATGCGGGCGAAAAGGTCGTTTTGGTCGGGGGTGTAGACCAGCACCTGCAGGCCCTCGCCGGTGGCTGAGGCCCGGGCGCGCACCATAGGGCTGGGCTGGCCCACATGGCGCGAGAGTTGGCGCGCATGCCAAGCGATGTCGGCTGCGTCGTGGCGCATGAAGTAACCGACGTCGAGCGTGTCCCACAGCGCCTTGTGCGATTCAAAGGGCTGGCTGTGCAGGGCCAGCATGGTCAGCGCTTCGCGCTTGCGCGATTCAACCTCGGCATCGGCATCGGGCGCCCGGCCGCCCAAGACCCGCAGGGTATAGCGGTACAGGTCGGCCAGCAGCTTGCCCTTCCAGGCATTCCAGACCTTGGGGCTGGTGCCGCGGATATCGGCCACCGTCAGGAGGTAGAGCGCCGTCAGGTAGCGCTCCTTGCCCACGCGCTTGGCAAAGCTGGCGATCACGTCCGGGTCGCTCAGGTCTTCCTTTTGGGCGATGCGGCTCATGCTCAAGTGCTCGGTCACCAGGAACTCGATCAGGCGGGCGTCTTCGCGGGCAATGCCATGTTGGCGGCAAAAAAGGCGCACTTCGCGCCCGCCGAGCTCGGAATGGTCGCCACCCCGGCCTTTGGCAATGTCATGAAACAGGGCGGCGATGTAGAGAATCCAAGGCTTGTCCCAGCCGGCAGCCAGCTGGGAGCAGGCCGGGTACTCGTGGGAATGCTCGGCCATAAAGAAGCGCCGTACATTGCGCAGCACCATCAGGATGTGCTGATCGACGGTGTACACATGAAACAGGTCGTGCTGCATTTGCCCGACGATGCGGCGAAACACCCAGAGGTAGCGCCCGAGCACCGAGGTCTGGTTCATCAGCCTGATCGCGTGGGTGATGCCTTCGGGCTGCAACAGGATCTGGCGAAAGGTGTCGCGGTTGACCGGGTCGCGCCTGAAGCTGCCGTTCATGGTGCCGCGGGCGTTGTAGAGCGCGCGCAGGGTACGGGCCGACAGGGCTTTGATGCCGGGCTCGGTTTGATAGACCAGGAAGGTCTGGAGAATGGCACAGGGATTTTTCAGGTACAGGTCGTCGCTGGCCACCTCAAGCTGACCGGCTTTGTCCCAGAAGTCATCGTTGATGCGCCGCAGCGGGTAGTCGCTCGGCGCCAGTCGCTCCTCAATGCCCAGCAGCAAAATCTGGTTGAGCTGGGCCACCGCTTTGGCCGCCCAGTAGTAGCGGCGCATGAGCATCTCGCTGACCCGCATGCTGCCTTTGCGCGGCCGGCCATCGGCATCGAGCTCAGCCTGGTAACCGAAGGACTGTGCCACGCTGGTTTGCAAGTCGAACACCAAGCGGTCTTCGCGGCGGCCGGCCAGCAGGTGCAGGCGCAGCCGAATCAGGCTGAGCAGGGCCTCGTTGGCCTTGATGCGGCGCACTTCAAATTCGGTGAGCAGGCCTTGCTCGGCCATCTCGTCCCAGTTGCGGCCCAGTCCTGCCGCCCGCGCCACCCATAGGATGATCTGCAGATCGCGCAGGCCACCGGGTGACTCCTTGCAATTGGGTTCGAGCGAGTAGGGCGTGTCTTCGTATTTGGTGTGCCGCTGGCGCATCTCCAGCGTCTTGGCGACAAAAAAGGCCTGCGGATCGAGTTGCTGTGTCAGTTGCTCGAGCAGGGCCGCATATTGGCTGCGCGAGCCGGCCACGAGACGGGCTTCGAGCAGCGAGGTCTGGATGGTGATGTCGCGCGCTGCTTCTTGCAGGCATTCGCTGGGGCTGCGAACGCTGGAGCCGATCTCTAGGCCGCAGTCCCAGCACAGGCTGATAAAGCCTTCCAGGCGCTGCTGCAGGCTCTGCCCGTCGGCACCGGTGGCACTGAGCTCGGCCCCCTCGGGCAGGAGCAGGAGCACGTCGATGTCGGAATGGGGAAACAGCTCCCCACGGCCGTAGCCGCCCACCGCAATCAGGCTGCAGCCTGCTTCAAAGCCAGCTTGCTGCCAAAGTTGCCTGAGCGTTTGGTCGGTGTGCAGGGCCAGTTTTTGCAGCAGTTTGCGCACGCCGCGCGGCGACGCGCCGGTGCCGGCTTCAGCCAGCAGCTCGGTCTTGCCCCGCCGATAGCGCTCGCGCCATTGGGCTTGCCGCTCGGGATGGGCCAGCGCCATGGTCTTGGGCCTGACCGGTCTAACTCAGGCGCCGGCCAGTGCTGGGGCCGAGACGAAGTCGGGCACCGCCGGGCTGCCGCTAGAGACGGTGAGCACCTCATAGCCAGTGGGGGTGACCAGCACCGTGTGCTCCCATTGGGCCGACAGGGAATGGTCGCGTGTGACGATGGTCCAGCCGTCTTTTTCTGGGCCGTCCTTGATGTCGCGCTTGCCCAGATTGATCATGGGCTCGATGGTGAAGACCATCCCGGCGCGCAGCTCTTCGAGCGTGCCGGGGCGGCCGTAATGCAGCACCTGCGGCTCTTCGTGGAACTTCTTGCCGATGCCGTGACCGCAGAACTCGCGCACGATGGTGTAGCCCTGACGCTCGGCAAAGACTTGAATGGCGTGGCCGATGTCGCCCAGTCTCACGCCGGGCTTGACCTTGGCAATGCCATGCCACATCGCCTCGTAGGTGACCTGGCACAGGCGCTTGGCCGCGATCGAGCACTCGCCCACCAGGAACATGCGCGAGGTATCGCCATGCCAGCCGTCCTTGATGGTGGTCACGTCGATGTTGACGATGTCGCCTTTTTTCAGCGCCTTGTCATTGGGAATGCCGTGGCAAACCACATGATTGACCGAGGTGCATAAGCTCTTGGGGTAGGGCGCATAGCCAGGCGGCTGGTAGCCCAGGGGTGCCGGTACCGTGCCTTGCACCTGGGTCATGTAGTCATGCGCCAGGCGGTCGATCTCGTTGGTGGTGATGCCGGGCTTGACGAAGGGGGTCAGGTAGTCCAGCACTTCGGAGGCCAGTCGGCCGGCCAGGCGCATACCAGCCGCGCCTGCCTCGTCTTTGATGGTGATGCTCATAAGCGAGGATTATCGCCGCCCAGCGACTGCTTCGCTGACCCCACCGCTCAAGCCGGGCTCAGGGCAGAACGTAGCGCGCTGGCTGCGAGGCCGGTATTTCACGCACGGCGGCAATGCGCTGCACAAAGCGCCCCGCACCGCCGGCTGCGTCCGGCTCGAAGCCGTCTTCAAAAGCCACCACCCGCAGCGTCGAACAGGCGCGCAGCAGCTCACCGGGCTGGAGCAAGAACTCCGGCCTTGAGGGGCGGCCTATGGTTTCCTGTCCGGCGGCAAAGGTTTCGTAAATCAGCACGCCGCCCGCGTCCACGCTCTCGATCACGGTGGGCAGCAGAGCGCGCCAAAGGTAGTTGGTCACCACCACACCGGCAAAGCGCTGGCCGTTCAGGGGCCAGCTGCTGCCTTCTATATCGGCCACCATGGTCTGGCAGTGCTCCGGCGGCAGGGCGATGACGGCCAGCGCAGCTGCGTCACGGTCTATGCCTACAACGGGATGGCCTTGCTGGACAAACCAGGCCAGATGGCGGCCCGAGCCGCAGGCGATGTCCAGCACCCGGCCCTGGCTGGGCACCAAGTGCGACCAGCGCCGAACCCAGGCACTGGCTCTGGCGGCCAGTGCAGCGGCGTCAGGGTCAGGCAGGTTCATGGTTTTAGAAGCAGGCCCAGACCTGCTCGGCCAACATCACCAGAAAGGCCGGCTGCAGATACAGCATGAAAACGCCGGCACTGAGCACGAGCAGGGCGCTCCACAGGGCGATGCGTTGCGTGCGGTTCATGCGGCTTGTAGGGGATTTGATGGGGGTCAGGCTGGCACCGGCTTGCGCACAATAGGCGCTTCCCGCACAGGCAGGTTGACCAGGGCCGCAAAGATGCCCAGGGCGATGGCGATGTACCAGACCATGTTGTAGCTGCCGGTCAGGTCGTACAGGTAGCCGCCGAGCCAGACGCCCGCAAAAGAGCCGAGCTGGTGGCTGAAGAAGACCGAGCCGCTGAGCATGGACAGGTACTTGACGCCAAAGATATGGGCTACGGCAGCATTGGTCACCGGCACCGTCGACAGCCACAGCAGGCCCATGACCGAGGCAAACACATAGACGCTCCAGGGGCTCAGCGGCACCAGCAGGAAGACCGAAATGGCCACCGCGCGGGCCAGATAAATAAAGGCCAGGATCAGGCGCTTGGAGTGCTTTTGCGCCAGCGAGCCCGCCAGGTAGGTGCCGAAGATGTTGAACAGCCCGATCAGCGCCAAGGCCATGCCGGCCACGCCAGGCTCCAGGCCCGCGTCGCGCAGGTAGCTGGGCATGTGAATGCCGATGAAGACCACCTGAAAGCCGCAGACGAAGTAGCCCGCTGTGAGCAGCTGAAAGCTGGGGTAGCGCAAGGCCTCCTTGAGCGCCTGCCTGACCGTCTGTTCGCCCAGCCCAGCCGGCGGACCTACCTTTTCGTTGAGCCCGCGGGCCAGCGGCAGCATCAGCAGGCAGCTGACCGCCATCAGCAGCAGGGTTTGCTGCCAACCCCAGTGCCCGATCAGCCAGGCTTCGATCGGAACCAAGGCAAATTGGCCAAAGGAGCCGGCCGCGCCCACCACCCCCATGGCCCAGGCGCGTTTTTCTGGGGCGATATTGCGGCCTATGACCCCGTAGACCACCGAATACGTGGTGCCGGACTGGGCCGCACCGACCAGCAAGCCGGCGGCCAGGGTAAATTGCCAGCCCTCGGTGGCCAGCGCCATGCCGCTCAGCCCCAGCAGGTAGAGCAGGCTGCCGACCATGACGACCCGCATCGCGCCATAGCGGTCGGCCGCCATGCCCGCCACGATCCCCAACAGGCCCCAAACCAGGTTTTGAACGCCAATGGCCACCGAAAAGGTTTCGCGCTGCCAGCCGTGGGTCTGGGTGATGGGCAGCAGCCACAGACCAAAACCGTGCCGTACGCCCATGGACAGGGTGACGATCAGGGCGCCACAGACCATGAGCTGGACCATGGGCAGGGCATCGGGGCGGGAGGCGTTGGTCATGTGTGAAATGTAGCCATGCCCCCGGGCCTTGTCTGTCACCTAGGGCTGGGGTCGTAGACCCGGTAAACTGTATATTTATCCAGTAAAGCTGTAGCGGCCCACTACAATCGCCCACTTTCGCGTACCGACCATGACAGCCAAGCCCAGCACAGACTATTCCGAAAGTTCCATCCGAGTCCTCAAGGGGCTCGAGCCTGTCAAGCAGCGGCCGGGCATGTACACCCGCACCGACAACCCGCTGCACATCTTGCAAGAGGTGATCGACAACGCCGCCGACGAGGCGCTGGCCGGCCACGGCAAGAAGATACGCCTGATGCTGCACAGCGACGGCTCGGTCAGCATCGAAGACGAAGGCCGGGGCATCCCCTATGGCTTGCACCCCCAGGAGAAGGCGCCGGTCATCGAGCTGGTCTTCACCCGCTTGCATGCCGGCGGCAAGTTCGACAAGGGGCAGGGCGGGGCCTACAGCTTTTCAGGCGGCCTGCATGGGGTGGGCGTGAGCGTCACCAACGCACTGGCCAAACGGCTGGAGGTCAGCAGCTACCGCGAGGGCCAGGTGGCGCGTCTGGTGTTTTCTGCTGGCGATGTGATCGAGCCGCTGCAGCTGCGCAAGGCCGGCGAAGGTGACCGGCGCCAAGGCACTACGGTGCGTGTCTGGCCCGACCCCAAGTACTTCGACAGTGCCGCTATCCCTCCAAATGAGCTGGTGCACCTGCTGCGCAGCAAGGCGGTGCTGATGCCCGGCGTGAGCGTCAGCCTCAGCCATGAGAAAACCCGCGAAACCCAGACCTGGCTCTACAAGGGCGGGCTGCACGACTACCTGCAGCAGACCCTCAGTGCCGACCCGGTCATTCCCATGTTCGAGGGCGAGGGCTATGCCGACGCCGCCCATGAGAGCTTTGCCGAGGGCGAGGGCGTGCAGTGGTGCGTGGCCTTTACCGAAGACGGACAGCCGGTGCGCGAAAGCTATGTCAATCTGATCCCGACCACCGCTGGTGGCACCCATGACAGCGGCTTGCGCGAAGGCCTGTTTCAGGCCATCAAGAGCTTCATCGACCTGCACAGCCTGCTGCCCAAGGGCGTCAAGCTGATGCCCGAAGACGTGTTTGCTCGGGCCAGCTATGTGCTCTCGGCCAAGGTGCTGGACCCGCAGTTTCAAGGGCAGGTCAAGGAAAGGCTCAATTCGCGCGATGCGGTGCGCCTGGTCTCGAGCTTTGTGCGGCCCACGCTCGAGCTCTGGCTCAACCAGCACGTGGACTACGGCAAAAAGCTGGCCGAACTGGCCATCCGCGCCGCACAGACCCGCCAAAGAGCGGGCCAGAAGGTGGAAAAGCGCAAGGGCTCGGGCGTGGCGGTGCTGCCGGGCAAGCTCACCGACTGCGAGAGCAAGGATTTGTCGCTCAACGAGGTGTTTTTGGTCGAGGGCGATTCAGCCGGCGGCAGCGCCAAGATGGGCCGCGACAAGGAAACCCAGGCCATCTTGCCCTTGCGCGGCAAGGTACTCAATACCTGGGAGGTTGAGCGCGATCGCCTGTTTGCCAACACCGAGATCCACGATATTTCGGTGGCCATTGGCGTCGATCCCCATGGCCCAAACGACGAGCCCGATTTAAGCGGGCTGCGTTATGGCAAGGTCTGCATCCTCTCGGATGCCGACGTTGACGGCTCGCACATACAGGTCTTGCTGCTGACCTTGTTCTTCCGCCACTTCCCCAAGCTGATCGAGCGCGGCCATGTGTATGTGGCCCGCCCGCCGCTGTTCAGGGTGGATGCGCCGGCGCGCGGCAAGAAGCCGGCGGCCAAGGTCTACGCGCTCGACGAAGGCGAGCTCACTGCCATCCTGGACAAGCTGCGCAAGGACGGAGTGCGTGAAGGCGCCTGGGCCATCAGCCGCTTCAAGGGCTTGGGCGAGATGAGCGCCGAGCAGCTCTGGGACACCACCCTCAACCCCGATACCCGCCGCCTGCTGCCGGTCCATTTAGGCCAGCTGGACTTTGCACAAACCGAACAGCTGATCACCAAGCTCATGGGCAAGGGCGAGGCCGGAGCCCGCCGCGAGCTGATGGAGCTGCACGGTGACAGCGTGGAAGTGGACATCTGATATGCGCCTGCCCGGCCTGGCCGTCTTGCTGTGCGCCCTGACCTTGGGCGGGGCGGCGCGTGCCGAGGTCTGGGCCTGGGTTGACGAGCGCGGGGTGCCGCACTTTGCCAGCCATCAAGTCGATGCGCGTTACCAGCTCTTCTTCAAGGGCTCTGCGCCCGAGCTGCTGGTCAAGCCCATGGCAACGCCTGCGCCGACGCTTTCAAGCTCGGCGCAGCCGGCCACAGCGCTGGGAACCTTGGTGCCCGTCTCGCCTTCCGGCCCTAGAGCCGGGGCATTGACGGCCGCCGCTGCCTCCCCGCGGCCGCGGCTTTTGGGCCTGCTGGAGAACTCGCCGGGCTACAAGCGCGTCTTGCCCTTGGTGCAGGATGTGGCGCGTCAACTGGGCTTGGATGCACAGCTGATGGTGGCATTGATCGCTGCCGAATCAGGCTTTGACCCGCGTGCGGTTTCGCCCAAGGGCGCGGTTGGCTTGATGCAGCTGATGCCGGGCACCGCCGAGCGTTATGGCGTGCGGGCCGACAGCAGCACCAGCCAGCGCGAGCGGCTGATGCAGCCCGAGACCAATGTCCGCGCCGGTGCCTTGTTTCTGCGTGACCTCTTGCTGATGTTCCCGGGCCGTATCGACCTGGTGCTGGCCGCCTACAACGCGGGCCCTGGCGCGGTCATGCGCGCCGGTCTGCGCATTCCCGACTACCCCGAGACGCAGAACTATGTGCGTACCGTGACCGAGTTGTTTGCCTACCTGCGCCCGGCCGCGCCGGCCCCGAAAGTCGAGGTGGCGGCCCTGCCGCCGCCTGTCCAGGCTCCGGCTGCCCCTGCGCCTGCTGCCACCTGGCTGTCGCCCCAGGCCGCTGATGCGGTCTCGCGCGGCATCTTGCTCGCGCCACCGGGCATACCCCTGAGCCTGCCGGCCAGCCGCGATTGATTGATTTGAAATAGAAAAGCCATGGATTTGTTCACCCCAGCCCCTGCCGAGCCCGCCGCCGATGGAGACAGCCTGGCCGCCTACGCCCAGCGCGCCTACCTGGAATACGCCCTGAGCGTGGTCAAGGGCAGAGCTCTGCCCGACGTTTGTGACGGCCAGAAGCCAGTGCAAAGGCGCATCCTCTACAGCATGTCGCGCATGGGCCTGGGTTTTGGCGGGCCCAATGGCGCCACCGGTGCCAAGCCGGTCAAGAGCGCGCGGGTGGTGGGCGATGTGCTGGGCCGTTTTCATCCCCACGGCGATCAGGCAGCTTACGACGCGCTGGTGCGCATGGCGCAGGATTTCTCGCAGCGCTACCCGCTGATCGATGGGCAGGGCAATTTCGGCTCGCGCGACGGTGACGGCGCGGCGGCCATGCGCTACACCGAGGCGCGGCTGGCACGCATCACCAATTTGCTGCTCGACGAGATAGACGAGGGCACGGTCGATTTCGTGGCCAACTACGACGGCTCGACCGAAGAGCCATCGCAGTTGCCGGCGCGCCTGCCCTTTGTGCTGCTCAACGGCGCCAGCGGCATTGCGGTGGGCTTGGCCACCGAGATCCCCAGCCACAACCTGCGCGAGGTGGCCGACGCCTGCGTGGCCCTGATCAAGAACCCCAAGCTCAGCGACGAGGAGTTGCTGGGCATCATCCCCGGCCCCGACTACCCTGGCGGCGGGCAAATCATCTCCAGCCCGGCCGACATCGCTTCGGCCTATGCCAGCGGCCGTGGTTCGCTCAAGGTGCGCGCGGTCTGGAAGATCGAAGAGCTGGCGCGCGGCCAATGGCAGCTGGTGGTCAATGAATTGCCGCCGGGCGTGAGCAGTCAAAAAGTGCTGGAAGAAATCGAGGAGCTGACCAACCCCAAGGTCAAGGCCGGCAAGAAGGCCCTGAGCGCCGACCAGATGCTGCTCAAGCAGACCGTGCTGGCCGTGCTCGACGTGGTGCGCGATGAGTCGAGCAAGGATGCAGCGGTCAGGCTGGTTTTCGAGCCCAAGACCAGCCGCATTGAACAAAGTGAGTTGATCAATACCTTGCTGGCCCACACCAGCCTGGAGACCTCGGCGCCGATCAACCTGACGCAGATTGGTCTGGATGGCAGGCCCATGCAAAAGTCGCTGCGCAAGATGATCGAGGAGTGGATAGGCTTTCGCCAGCAGACCGTGCAGCGCCGCTCGCAGCACAGGCTGGACAAGGTGCTGGCGCGTATCCACATCCTGGAAGGCCGGCAACTGGTGCTGCTCAATATTGACGAGGTGATTCGCATCATCCGCCATTCTGACGAGCCCAAGCAGGCGCTGATTGAGCGCTTTAGCCTCAGCGACCGGCAGGCCGAAGACATTCTGGAAATCCGTCTGCGTCAGCTGGCCCGCCTGGAGGCCATCAAGATCGAGCAGGAGCTCAAGGAATTGCGCGAGGAGCAGGGCAAGCTTGAAGAAATTCTGGGCAGCCCCAACGCGCTTCGTCGCTTGATGGTGCGCGAGATCGAGGCCGATGCCAAGCTCTTTGCCGATGCGCGCCGCACCCTGATTCAGGCCGAAAAGAAGGCGGTGGTCGAGGTCAAGGTCATCGACGAGCCGGTCACCGTGGTGGTCTCCTCCAAGGGCTGGGTACGGGCCCGACAGGGCCACGGCCACGACAGCGCCGGCTTTGCCTTCAAGGCTGGCGACGGGCTTTACGGCACCTTCGAGTGCCGCACCGTCGATACCCTGCTGGCCTTTGGCGGCAACGGCCGGGTCTATTCGGTGCCTGTATCGGTGCTGCCGGGCGCGCGCGGCGACGGGCAGCCGCTGACCACCTTGGTCGAGCTCGAAACGGGCAGCCAGCTGCTGCACTACTTTGCCGGCCCCGCGCAGGCCACGCTCTTGTTGTCGGGTTCAGGCGGCTATGGTTTTCTGGCCACGGTGGAGAGCATGGTCTCGCGCAACAAGAGCGGCAAGGCCTTTGTCAGCCTGGGCGAGGGCGAAACCCTGTGCGCGCCCTCGCATGTCAGCGGCAGCAACGCCAGTCCGGCGCCTGACAATGCCGCCATGCCCGCAGCCACCCATGTGGCCTGCGCCAGTACCGCAGGGCGCATCCTGACCTTTGCCATTGACGAGCTCAAACTCATGGAAAAAGGCGGCCGCGGTCTGATGCTGATCGACCTTGAGGCCAAAGACAGCTTGGCCGGCGCGGCGGCTTATACCCGCAGCGTAAAAATCCAGGGCATAGGCCGAGGCGGCAAAGAGCGCGAAGAAACCCTGGAAATCCGCAGCCTGAACAATGCGCGCACGGCTCGTGCAAAAAAGGGCAAAGTGGCCGACCTAGGCTTCAAGCCCAACCGGGTGACGCGGGTGGAGTAAGGCGCTGCGGCTTGCCCTGGCCCGGGGTGGCCTGGGGCCGCCTAGTGCCGCTTGGGGCCGCTTGGGGCCGCTTGGGGCCGCCTGCCTTGGCCAGGCCGTGGCAGTGCAAAGCCACCGCACGAGGCGGTGGCTGCAGGGCTTAGCCTCAGCAGCAGGCCATCATGCTGCGCTGCAGCTGCCCCAGATAGGCCCCGCCGGGCATATCAGAGTATTTCAAATTCGCAAACAAGCCGCGACGCTTTTGGTCGTTGGCGTCCGCCAATACGCGGTAGCTTTCCAAATCCTCACCGCTCAGACCGATTTGCTCAATCGGCCGGGTGCCGTCTGAGACCAGCGCTTGGGGCTTGGCGCCCAGCATCAGGCGCGCGCCCACGCCCGCGTAGAGGTAGCGGTCGCCGAAGGCCTTGCTCATGGCCTCAAAGGCAGGCTCGCCGGTGCAATGGCCTGGGGCCACATAGGCCACCTTGTAGGTGTTCTGCATGACGTTGATGGTTTTTGCAATCTCGTCGTCTTTACTGACCACCATGTGCATGCCGCCCGAGATCATTTGTATACGCGGATCGATTTTGACCGCTGCCTCCAGGATGCGGTCGATCCCGGGGTGCGAGCAGCCCACCACCAGAACCAGCCCTTGCGGTGTTTGCAAGGCCAGCGACAACTCGCGCAACTCCAGCGTGCCGGGCTTGTCCGACACCAGGCTGATGACATGCACGCCCGGGGCCAGTTCGGTGGTTTTATCAATGAGCCGGATGTTGGCCTCGGGCCAGGCTGCGCCAAAGCGCATCACCTCCGGTGGTTTGCCGTCGTAGTAACGCATCTGGGGCGGCAGGGATTCGCTGCGGCGGTAGAAGCTGCCGGGCAGGTCGCCGCCATACACGCCGAATCCTTCCTTGGGCGCATAAATGACAACCTTGGGATTGACGCTGAGCAGATGCGCCATGCCGCCCATGTGATCGCCGTGGCGGTGCGACATCACCACCATGTCGAGCCGACTGAGGTCCGCGCCCAGGGCGCGGGCGTTGTGCGCCAGGGTCTGGCCGTTGTTGCCCGTGTCAAAGAGTATGCGCCGCCCATCAATCTCGATCAAGGCCGCGTAGCCCCAGTCCTTGATCAGATGGGTTTCGCTGCACAGGGCGTCGAACAAGATGGTGATGCGCGGCTGCGATGGGGCGGCCGCTGCTGTGGTCTGGCCCATGCTGCTGCAGCCTGCGGAAAGTACAGCCGGCGCGCTCAGCGCGGTGGCGATCAAATTGCGTCGTTTCATGGTGGCTCCAAAAAAACAGATAGGCACGGCTGCCGGTGAGGGGCAGGGACTGGTCAAAGTCTGACGCCCTTTACGTAATCGCGTACTCGGTTCTAACCCTGGACTCGGCCTCTGCGCCCAGGGAAATTACGATGTTTTACAAGCCAAGACCTGCTGTCTGGCTATCGCGAACGGGAACGCGTTCATGCCGTGCAAGGCCTGCGATGTGGAGGCCCCAAATAGTCCCGGCTCGGAGGCCTTTGCACCGCTCATTCTCACGGGCAAGGCATGTATCCATTCGTAGAGGGTGGCGCACCAGCCTGGAAAAAACAGGGCAAAGATTCACAAACAGAAGGCGATTAACTCCAGTGGCTGAACTACAGTTGTTTTCGACAGTACAACCATCGACCGATTGAGCAAGCGGTGCATCCTCACCAACCCGGCTCTGGCGCCAAGCCAGTGGCACCCCCTTATTTCAAGGCTCAGACCGTACTGGCAAGCTCCGAGTCATCGGCTATTTTGCATATACGGTCTGCTTGACCAGACATCAACCTGCATATACATTTTGAGCCTGATCACCTGGGACGAACCAAAGCGTCTGGAGAACATTCGCAAGCACAAGATCGATCTTGCGGATTTGGAACCTCTCTTCGACTACCCGATGGTCACGGTGGAAGACTCTCGCGAGAGCTACGGCGAGTTGAGGCTGCAGAGCCTTGGCATGTGGCAGGGGCGGGTGGTCTTCCTGGTCTGGACACCGCGTGGTGAAGACACCGCGCATCTCATTTCATGCCGTTATGCCGACCGTCAAGAAACCGATGACTACTTCCAAACCGTTTAGTGCAGCCGCCATCGCTTCGGCCAAGGCGGCTGCTGCGGAATCTGGCCATGGCAATGCCTCTAGGGTCAACTGGAGCCAAGGTGTTGTCACCCCGGGTGGTGGCGTCACTGCCACCATCGCTGCGCTGGGTCGTACTCGCGGTCCGAACAAGAAGCCTGCAAAGGTGCAGGTCGCGATTCGACTTGACCCTGAACTCGTTGGCGCACTCAGGGCAAGCGGCCCCGGTTGGCAAACCCGTGTCAATGCTGCGCTGAAGCAATGGCTTGCGTCGCAGCCCGAAAAACGCAAGCCGCGGCGGCACGGTGCGGTCTAGCTTGTAAGGTCAGGCCTCGAAGCTGCGATCTGGCCTTGCTGCCGCTAGGGCTGGTGCGCCGCAGACGCTCATCGGCCCGACCCCTGCACATGCCAGCCGGCCTTGCTCTCATGGCGGTGATGCGCGGCTGCGATGGGCTGGCCACTGCTGCGGTCTGGCTCAAGCTGTTGCAGCTTGCGGAAAGCACAGCCGGTGCGCTCAGCGCGGTGGCGATCAAATTGCGTCGTTTCATGGGAGCTCCTAAAAACAGATAGGCGCGGCTCCCGGTGAGGGGGCAGGAACTGGTCAAAGTCTGACTTCGAAATTGGGCATTGTGGTGAGCTTGCGGCAGAATGAAGCCCTGCAGAACCTTGGAGCACCGCCATGCCCGATGTCAAAGCCCTAGAACAAGCTGTACAAGCTCTCCCTCCCTCAGCACTGGCGCAATTCCGTCGTTGGTTTGCCGAATTCGACTCTGCCGCCTGGGACCTTCAGTTGGAGACGGATGCTTCCACCGGAAAACTTGATGCGCTGTTTGCCGAAGCTGAGGAAGACTACAAGAGTCAGCCTCACCGCTCCTTGTGAACCACACAGCGTCTGCAAGGTTCTGGCGCTGCTACGACGCGATGCCCGCCGAAGTCCGTGCGCTTGCGGACAAGAATTTCGAGTTACTCAAGGCTGATCCATCGTATCCGTCACTGCAGTTCAAGTTGCTAGGCGGCGGCAAAATGTATAGCGCGAGAGTCGGGCTGCACTATCGGACGCTCGGCCTGCCCCGTGAGGGTGGCATTCACTGGTTCTGGATCGGCACACATGCCGAGTACGACCGCCTTGTCGATGGCTAAGCTCTCGATCTAGTCAAGCGCGGGCGGCAGGCTTAAAATGGGCCGTACCGCCAATACGGCTGGTACGGGCCATACGCTCATCGGCCCGGCCCCTGAACATGCCAGCCGGCCTTGCTCTCATGGCGGGCTTGGCGCTCCAGGTCGGCCTGCATCTCGCGCTCGAACTGTTCGCGGGTTTGGCGCAAGCGCTCGATGAAGCTTTCAGCGACATGCCTGTCGCTTTGCGCATGGCGCAAAAATTCCAGGGAGTGGCGCCTGAAGTTGTCGGCCAGTTGCTTGCTTTGCGTGCGATCCATGCCCAGCACCTCGAGCACGGAGCGGCCGCTGCGCAGTGAGGACTCGAACAGTTCGCGCTCCACGTGCGGCACCTGCATTTCGGCCAGTTCCATGGCGTGCCTGGCATCGCGGGCTCTGGCCACGATGCGCACATGACCATGGTCGTGCTGCAAGGTCTGGACCAGGCGATTGCATTGGGTCACGTCGTCGATGGCCACCACCATGGCCTGGGCATGTTCAATGCCTGCGGCGCGCAGCAAGTCACTCTGCGTGGCATCGCCAAAGTACACCTTGAAGCCGTAGCGCCGGGCGCTGTCGACGGTGTTGGCATCGTGGTCGATGACGGTGGGCTTGATGCCCGCGGCCATCAACAGGCGCGCCACCGTCTGGCCGTAGCGGCCAAAGCCGGCCACGATGACCGGCGGGTGCGCGTCTTCAAAGCTGTCGGCCGGACGCTCGGGTGATTTTTCGCGGCAGGCCCAGTCGAACACTTTGAGCAGCAGGGGTGTGCTGGCCATGGACAGGGCGGCCACCAGGGTCAGCAGGTCCGCCTGGCCAGCACTCAAGGCCCCCGATAGCTTGGCAGCCGACAGGACCACAAAGGCAAATTCGCCGACCTGGGACAGCAGCAGGGCCAAAAGCAGCTTGTCGCGCCCGCGCAGGCCCAGCCATTGCGCCAGAGTCCAGATGGCCAGGGTCTTGAGCCCCACCACCAGCAGCAAGCCTGCGATCACCTGCACCGGCATGCTGACCAACAGGCCCAAGTCCATGCCCATGCCCACGGCGATGAAAAACAAACCCAGCAGCAGGCCCTTGAAGGGCAGGATGTCGCTCTCCAGCGCGTGGCGGTACTCGCTGCTGGCCAGCAGCACGCCGGCCAGGAATGCGCCCAAGCCCATGGACAGCCCCACCTGCCCCATGAGCGCGGCCACGCCCAACACCAAGAGCAGCGCAAAGCCGGTGAAGAGTTCGCGTACCTGCATGCGGGCCACAAAGTGCATCACCGGGTAGGCCACATAGCGGCCCAGCAGCACCACGGCCACCACCGCACCCAGCTGCCACCACCAGGCGACCGATGCCGCAGCGGCGGGCGACGCCGAGGGCGGCGCGGCCTGGCCCAGCAGGGCGGCCAGAGCCAACAGGGGGATGGCAGCTATGTCCTGATAGAGCAGCATGGAAAAGCCATGGCGGCCCAGCGGTGCGGGCATCAGGTTGCGCTCCTGCAGCAGGGCCACCACGATGGCGGTGGACGACAGCGCCAAGGCGAGAGCGCCTATCAAGCTGGCCTGCCAGGTCCAGCCCAGCGCCCAGCCCAAGGCGCCAAGTGCTGCGGCGCACACCCCCATTTGCGCCGTGCCGCCGCCAAAGACCATGCCGCGCATGGCCCACAGGCGCTTGGGCTCGAGCTCCAGCCCGATGACAAAGAGCATGAGCACCACGCCCAATTCAGAAACATGCAGCAAGGCGGCGGGGTCGCTCACCAGCTCGAGCGCCATGGGGCCAATCACCACGCCGGCCAGCAGGTAACCCAGCACCGAGCCCAGGCCCAGGCGCACCGCCAAGGGTACGACGATCAAGGCCGCTAGCAAGAACAAGATGGCTTGGTTCATGGCGCTGGCCCTTCGGGGGAGGGTGCACTCAAAAATTCATCGCACCCTTGTTCAAGGGTGGTACTGGCTTGCAGCAACTCTTGCTCGGTGATGTCGTGGGCACCGTGCACCACAAAGGGCCTCCACCAATGCATGCCGCAAAAGCGAGCGGTTTGCTCGATCGGGGCCACGTAGTCGCGGAAGGGTCGGCGGTGCATCTCCCGTGGTGCATAGGCCGGGTCAGCGCCGCCGGCGCTGCAGACCCACCAGCAGGTTTTGCCCCGCAGTGCATCGCCGCCATGGCCATAGGCCCAGCCCAGGGCCAGTACCTGGTCGATCCAGTGCTTCATCAGGGAGGGCACGCTGTACCAGTAGACCGGGGTCAGCCAGACGATTTTTTGCCAGCGCAGCAAGGCCTGCTGTTCGGCATCGACGTCAATGTCGAAGTCGGGGTAAAGCTCATAGAGTGAACGCAGCTCTGCCCCTGGCTGGGCTGACAGGACTTCAAGAAGGTGCTTGATCACGCGTGACTGAGAGGGTCTGGGGTGGGCGTGGATGATGAGCATCAGGCTTTTAAGGCCGCATGGCGACCGGCAGAGAGAAAAAGATTAATCCTTTTGAATTATCTCTGCTGTCCTCGCCATGGGTCTTGGCTGTGACTTGTGTGCCCCCTTGCGCCGCGCTGGCTACCTAGGGCCCTGCTATCCATGCCGGTGCCGCAGCTTATCCAGCCGTCGACCAGCGACTAGGAAACAGGCGCCAGCCCGAGGTGTGCCAGGGTGTCCTTGACCGCGTCGGTGATTTCCGGTGCGGTCTCGATCAGGGTGCCGTCCAGGTCGAGACCGCACCGCTTTCCATGCCGCGACCATCAGGCCAGCTCCATGGCTTCGCCTTAGGAGACCTCGACGATCATCTCGATTTCGACGCAAGCGCCCATGGGAATCTGTGCGACGCCAAAAGCGCTGCGGGCATGGGCGCCGGCCGGCCCGAAGACGGCGCCCAGCAACTCGCTGCAGCCATTGGTGACCAAGTGCTGCTCAGTGAAGTCGGCGGTGGAATTGACCAGGCTCATGACCTTGACGATGCGTTTGACGCTGCCCAGGTCTTTGCCCTGGGCTTGCAGCGCAGCATGCAAGGTGCCCAAGAGGTCGATGGCGATTGAACGCGCGGCCAGCTTACCCTCGTCGGTGCCCATGGTCTTGCCCAACTGCCCAACCCAGGCCTTGCCGTCCTTTTTGGCGATGTGACCGCTGATGAAAATCAGCGAGCCCGTCTGCACAAAGGGCACATAGGCCGCCGCTGGTACCGCCAGGGCTGGCAGCGTGATGTCGAGGGCCTGGATTTTTTCGTAAACAGGGTGCATGGTGATCTCTAAGACTTGATGGTTGAAAACAGCAGGGCCAGGCTTGGAGAAAATTTCGTCCGAGGTGCCCGCCTGCCTCGCTAAAATCTCGCTTTGCATTGTGCCCGTGAGTTGGGCGTTCACTGCTGCGGTCCCCGGCTTGCAGCCGCCTCTTGATGGCATTTCCCGCAGCATGGGCTGCGCTTATCGTTCGTGAAAACCCTCCTAGCCCTGGCCCGACAGATTGATAGCCTCAGCCGCTTCGCTTCGGTGGTGGCTTTGTGGCTGGTACTGATTTGCGCCTTGGTTTCGGCGGGCAATGCGATGTCGCGCTATGCACTGGACTTGTCGTCCAACGCCTGGCTGGAGTTGCAGTGGTATATGTTCGGTGGCACCGTGCTTCTGGGGGCGCCGCACCTGCTCAATAAGAACGGCCATATCCGTGTCGACATCATCTACGCCAAGCTCAACGACCGCCAGCGTGCCTGGCTGGACCTGGCTGGCCTACTGCTTTTCCTGCTGCCTTTTTGCTATTTCATGGTGATTTATTCCTGGCCCTGGTTCGTCGAGGCCTGGCGGATCAACGAGGTTTCGGCCAATGCGGGTGGCCTGATCCGCTGGCCTGTGAAGTTGCTGCTGCCGGTGGGCTTTGCCCTGCTCAGCCTGCAGGGCCTGTCCGAGATCATCAAAAGGGTGGCGGCCCTGCGCGGCGACATCGCCCTGGACAGCCACTACGAAAGACCCCTGCAGTAGCCATGAACCCGATTGACTTCATGGCGCCTGCGATGTTTGCCGCCCTGGTGGTGTTTTTGCTACTGGGCCTGCCGGTGGCATTTTCCCTGGCGGCTCTGGGCTTGAGCTCGGGGCTGGTGGCGATTGAACTGGGGCTGTTTCCGAACCAGTTCATGGCCAATCTGCCCTACCGGGTGTTTGGCATCCTGGCCAATGAGCTGCTGCTGTCTATTCCCTTTTTCACCCTGATGGGTGCGATTCTTGAGCGCAGTGGGCTGGCCGAGGAGCTGCTCGAAGGTTTTGCTCAGCTGTTCGGCGGCCTGCCCGGCGGCCTGGCCTATGCGGTCATCATGGTCGGCGCGATTTTGGGGGCGATCACAGGCACGGTGGCCGCTTCAGTGATCGCCATGGGGGTGATCGCCTTGCCGGTGATGCAGCGCTACGGTTACAGCCCGCGTTTGGCCACCGGGGTGATCGCTGCCTCGGGCACCATCACCCAGGTGATCCCGCCCTCGCTGGTTCTGATTGTGCTGGCCGATCAATTGGGCAAGTCGGTAGGCGATATGTACCTGGGGGCAGTCGGCCCCTCGGTGGCCCAGGTGCTGATTTTTGTGGCCTTCATCTTCGTGATGTCGCTGCTTCAGCCCAAGTCCATGCCGCCTATGCCACCTGAGGCCCGTACCTTGCGCGGCTGGGTGCTGGCTCGCAAGGTGGCGATGGGGGTGTTGCCTTCGTCGGTCCTGATCTTTGTGGTGCTGGGAACGATTTTTGTGGGTCTGGCCACGCCCACCGAGGCCGGTGCGATGGGGGTGGTCGGCGCCATTGTGCTGGCCGGCCTGCAACGGCGCCTGAATTGGGCCATGGTACGTCAGGGCATGGAGTCGACCATGGAGATCACCGTGATGGTGATCTTTATCCTGATCGGTGCGACCGTCTTTACCCTGGTGTTCCAGGGCGTCGACGGCGCAATCTGGGTCGAGCATCTGTTTACCGCTGTCGGCGCCGACGATGCGGTGACCTTCCTGATCGTGGTGAACATCATGATCTTTGTGCTGGCCTTCTTTCTCGACTTTTTCGAGATTGCCTTCATCGTGGTGCCGCTCTTGGTGCCCATGGCCAACAAGTTGGGCATCGATCTGATCTGGTTCGGGGTGCTGATCTGCGTGAACATGCAGACCTCCTTCATGCATCCGCCTTTTGGCTTCGCCCTGTTTTACCTGCGCGGCATTGCGCCGCCTTCAATCAAGAGCAGCGACATTTACATAGGCGCCATTCCCTGGGTGCTGCTGCAATTGCTGCTGGTGGCGGTGCTGATTTTCTTCCCCGAGATCGTCACCGGCATGCTCGACAAAGGGCCGACAGGCGACGTCAATGCGGTGGAGATCCAGGTCGAGGAAATGCCGCCGGTGCCCAGTGCCGACACCCCAACGCCTGGCGCTTCCGGGGAGGCCGGCGGCGCGCCTGCGCTGCCGCCAGCGCCCGACCCGGCCGACTACTTCAAGAGCAAGTGAGCCGGCCTTGCCGCAGCGCTTTTTAAGGACGGCAAAAGCGCCTGTCAGCCTGGCTTGCAGCGTGTTGCTTATGGCCTGTGGCCTGGCGAGCGCGCAAGCCGATCTGAGTGCTTGCACGGCGGTGGCCGACGACGGCCAGCGCCTGGCATGCTATGACCGCCTGGCGGGCCGCCAGCCGGCTGCTGGGACTGCCCCGGGGCCGGGCTCAGTGGCCTCGGTGGCCTCATCAGTGGCTACTGAGCGGCCTGCGCTGGAAAGTAGCATTGCCCAGGCCAAGCCCGAGCCTGGGCTGTTTTCTCGTGACGCTGCCTGCCGAGACCGCCGCAGTGGAGCCTGGTCGCGGTTTTGGGAGTTGGAGCCGCAGACCGATTGCGGCACCTTTCGTTTGCGCGGCTACCGCCCCCTGAATGTCTCTTTGGTTCAATCCGATCGGGTCAACCGCGCGCCCAGCTCTCAGGCGGCCGGTCGCAGTGCCAGCCGCAGCGCCGACTACAACAACCATGAAATGCGGCTGCAACTGTCGGTGCGCACCAAGATCGCGTCGGGGCTGCTCACCCCCGGGGATCCCGCGCGGGTCGACTCCCTCTGGTTTGCCTACAGCCAGCAGTCCTACTGGCAGCTTTTCAGTGACCAACTGTCGCGGCCATTTCGGGCCACAGACCATGAGCCCGAGCTCATCTACGTTCACCCCTTGGAGCTGAGTCTGCCCGGTTCTTGGCGCTTGCGCTACGCCGGTTTGGGGCTGGTGCATCAGTCCAACGGCCAGAGCCTGCCTCTTTCCCGAAGTTTGAACCGGGCCTACCTGATGGCAGGGGCTGACATGAACGAGCGCTGGTTGCTCACCACCCGGCTCTGGCAGCGTCTGCCCGAGCGGGCCGAAGATGACGACAACCCGGGCGCCAGCGAAGGCATGGGCCGCGGCGAGGTGCGCCTGGGCTGGGCCGTCAACCGTGACCATGGCCTGAGTTTGACGGTGCGCCATGCCCTGCATACGGGTGGGCGCGGCTCGGTGCGACTGGAATGGTTCAGGGCCCTGGGTTCGGGCGCCGGCCAAAGCGAGCTGCGTCTGCACACCCAACTGTTCAGCGGTTATGGCGACAGCCTGAGCGACTACAACTTCCGGCGCACCGTGCTGAGCGTCGGACTGAGCTTGCTCGACTTCTGAGACGGCCATGAAAAAGGGCCCCGCTTTGGAGGCCCCCGTCAAGCGCTCGGTGAGCGTTCAGAGCTTTTGGCGGCTCATGAAGTTGTCGAAGCCGGCCTCGGCCACCTTGAACCAGGCCACCTGGTCGCGCTGGAAGGCCATCATGCTCTCGTACATGCGCTTGAACGGCGCACTCTTGGCTGAGGCTTCGGCCATGAGTTCTGCATTGGCCTTGTAGCAGGCCTCCAGAATGGATTGCGGGAAGGCCCGCAGCATCGCGCCACCCTGAACCAGTCTTTTGAGGGCCACGGGGTTCAGTGCGTCGTAGCGCGCTTGACACCAGGTGTTAGCCTCGGCCGTAGCCGCGTGCAGAGCATACCGATAGGCTTCGGGCAGGGCATCATAGGCCTTGAGGTTGACCTGAAAGCCCAGTGCCGCGCCGCCCTCATTCCAGCCGGGGTAGTAGTAGAACTTGGCCACTTTTTGCAGGTTCAGCCTTTCGTCATCGGCCGGCACGGTGAATTCACCGGCATCGATGGTGCCTTTTTCCAGGGCGGAATAAATCTCGCCGGCCGGCAACTGCTGCGCGACCACGCCCAGCTTGGTCAAGACCTGTCCGCCCATGCCGCCGGTGCGGAACTTCAGGCCCTTGAGGTCGGCGGGGCTCTTGAGCTCCTTTTTGAACCAGCCGCCCATTTGCGAGCCGGTGTTGCCGGCCAGCATGTTGATCACACCCACTTCACGGCTGAAGTCGTTGAACATCTTCTCGCCACCGCCGTGGACCCACCAGGCGTTGTGCTGGCGGCTGTTCAGGCCAAAAGGCACGCAGGTGCCAATGGCCCAGGCCGGGTCCTTGCCGATGAAATAGTAGGGGGCGGTGTGGTTGCACTCGATGGTGCCTTTTTCCACCGCGTCGAGTACCTGCAGCGGCGGCACGATCTCGCCGGCACCGTGCACGCTGATCTGGAACTTGCCGCCCGTGATTTGGCCGACGCGGCGGGCGATCATCTCGGCGGTGCCAAACAGCACTTCGATCGCTTTGGGAAAGCTCGATGCACAGCGCCAACGGATGACATCGGTTTGCTGGGCGATGGCGGGGGCTGACAGGCTGGCAGCACCGGCTGCGACGGCGGCTGCGCCACCCTTGGTGAGGAATTCACGACGACTCATGGAGCATCTCCTTCTAGGGCTTCATTTTTGTGAATGGGCGCGCCAGGCGGCGCGACACGCAAATCGATGCGGGTGCGAGTTTTTACTACAAGTTGGCAATGAATCGTCCTAGGACTGTCCATGAGGGCTCAAAGTTCACCCGGACATTCAGGTCCGTAGCGGGCGGGGCCAGTCACGGAAACAGGCCGGCCCATGGTCTTCAGGGTGCAGATTCCTGTTCCACCGGTGAGACCGTCACCGCCACGCTCAAGCTGTGGCTGCTGCCGCCTTGAATGACACCGCGCAAGGGCGAAACGTCCAGAAAATCGCGGCCGGTGGCCACCCTGACGTAGTCCTGGCCCGGCATGCGATTGTTGGTGGGGTCCAGATCCAGCCAAAAGCCGGGCGGGCGTGAGCCTGCGCTGCCGGCCTCGGGTTTGCGTGCCGTTTCTGCCGCCAGGCAGTACACCGAGGCCCAGGCGTGGGAGGCGTCGCTGCCCACCAGGCGGGGCTGGCCCGGCGGTGGTGTGGTCAGCATGTAGCCGCTGACATAGCGGGCCGGCAAACCCAATGAGCGGCAGCAGGCCACCAAAATATGGGCAAAGTCCTGGCACACCCCCTTGCCCTGCTGCAGCGCCCGCAGGGCCGGCGTATTGACCTCGGTGCTTTGGCTTTCGTAGCGCATATGGGTGTGGATGCGCGTCATCAGGTCCCAGGCCGCTTCGGCCACGGGGCGGCCGGCCGGAAAACTCGGACGCGCAAATTCGGCGAAGGCCTCGTCGCGGGGGGCGCAGGGCGAGGCAAAAGCGAATTCGATGGCCGCGTCCCAGTCCGCCCCGGCCTGATACCGGCAGTGCTGGCGCAGCAACTCCCAGGCGCCGCTGGCCCGCGTGCTGAGCTCAGGCTGGGCTTGCGTGCGGACCAGCGATCGGGCGCTGACCTTCAGGCTTGCATGGCTGCTGCGCAGCGAAAAATAGCTCCGGCTGTTGCCGTAGACATCAAGCAGGCTGCGCAGGTGTGCTGGCTCCGGGCTGATCTGCAACTCGTGGCTGAGCACCTGCTGGCCTGCATCGTCCAAGGGGCGCAGGCAGCTGACATGCTGGGCGTTTTCTACCGGCGCGCTGTAGTCGTAGCGGGTTTCATGCAAGACCTGCAGCAGCATCAGGAGTCCTCAAGCACCGACGCTGCGGTTTTCGCTCGCGTGGCTGAAGTGGCGGCGGCCGATTTGCTCGGACATCGCCCAGGCGCGCTGAGCCAGCGCTTGCAAGGCCTGCGTCAGAGCGACCGTATCGGGGCCGGGCTTACCCGGCGCTACCGCGGCCAGGGCCCACAGGGGTGTATCGGCCAGCGACTGCGCCAGATCCTGGTGCTGCTCGTGCAATTGACGCAAGCGCCGGCCCAGGCGTTGCATTACCCAGGCCAGCGAGCGGGGGTTATCGGTGTCAAGTACCAGCAGGTCCAGCAGCGCGCTCAGGTCGCGCCGCTGCTGAAAACGCGACTGAAAGGTGATGGTGCTGTCAAAGAGCGCCAGCAAGGCCCGGTAGCCGCCGTTGTCATGGACCGCTGCAGTGGACAGACCCCGGGCCATGGCCGAGCACAGGGTGCCCAGACGTTCAACATCACGGCCTATGGTCAGCAGGCGCCAGCCGTCGTCACGCATCATGCGATCGGACTGGGCGCCGGTGATGGCCGCCAGCCTCTGGCTGGTCGCCTCCAGCGTGCGCAAGGTTTCGCTGACCGAGTAGCCCGGCCCAGGCAGGTCGCGCTGGCGCGGACCAAGCGACTGCGCGCTGAGCAGCGCAAAGTCCTGCTGCGCCTGCACGATGGTCTGCCATTGGCTTTGCGAGAGCCGCTCGCGCACGCCAGCGGCCGCATTTTTCAGGGCCAGCAGGGTAAAGCCCAGGCTGGCCGAATGCGAGGTATCGGTGAGGCTGGCCATCAGCGCGCGCTCAAACACCCGCCGCGATTGACTGGCCGGCGGTACGCTGGGCAGCACCAGGGCGTTGTCGACAGCCACTTGGCTGAGCCAGGCCAGCAGCGCCGGTGCATTTTGGTCTTCGCCGTTGAGGCCTTGCAGCGTGAGTTGGGCCAGCCGCACAGCGTTTTCGGCCCGCTCGGTATAGCGGCCCAGCCAGAAGAGGTTTTCGGCCGAGCGGCTGCTGATGGCACTTTGGCGCTTGTGCGGGGCGGCGGCCACGCTTTGGGTTTGGGTTTGGGTTTGGGTTTGGGCTGTCACTGCCTTGGTCTGTGCAGCGCTGCTGCCCAAGACCCACACATCAGCGCTGCTGCCGCCTTGCTGCATGGAGGCAATGTTCTGGCTGCGGCTGGCCAAGCGGGCCAGTCCCCCGGGCAAGACATGCCAGGCGCCTTTGCCGTCGGACAGTGCAAAAACCCGCAGCAGCACAGAGCGCATGGCCATCACCCCCTGGTGCCAGATGGGCGTCTGGGACAGAGGCATATAGGCCTGCACGGTGTAGTCTTCGCCGGCGCGCATGATGCGGCCCGCCCATTCGTCCAGGCGCTTGCGCGGGAGTTCGCGGGCGATCACCGGGCTGTCCTGGCCGTGGCTGGGCTTGATCACGCAGCCTTGGAGCTGAGGCAGCATGGCCTGCATGGCCGCCTGTTCACCGCACCACCATGTGGCCAGCGACGGCAGTTGTAGCGGCTGGCCCAGCAGTTCCTCGCTCAGTGCCGGCAGAAAGCCCAGCAGCGCCGGTGACTCCAGGAAGGCCGAGCCCGGCGCGTTGGCGATCAGCACATGACCTGCACGCAATACCTGCAGCAGGCCGGGTACGCCCAGGCTGGAGTCAGAGCGCAACTCCAGCGGGTCGAGAAACTCGTCATCCAGGCGCTTGAGCACGCCATGCACAGGCTCCAGGCCGGCGATGGTCTTGAGGTAAAGGCGCTCGTCGCGCACCAGCAGGTCGTTGCCTTCCACCAGGGTCAAGCCCAGGTAGCGGGCCAGGTAGGCATGCTCGAAATAGGTTTCATTGAAGGGGCCGGGCGTGAGCAGCACGATGCGCTTGGGCCCACCACCATCTAAGGCCGGGCAGGCGGCGCGCATGCCGTCGATCAGTGCCTTGTAGGAGCCCGCCAGGCTGCGCACCCCCATAGCCTCAAAGGCCTGCGGAAACTGCAGCGCGACACTGTTGCGGTTTTCCAGCAAGTAGCCCAGGCCGGAGGGGGCTTGCGTGCGCTGCGAGACCACCCACCATCGGCCCTCGGGGCTGCGGGCCAGGTCGAAGGCGGCAATGTGCAGATGTGAGCCCAGAGCGGGCGTCATGCCGTGGAGCGGTCGCAGGTAGCCGGGGTGACCTCTGACCAAGGCTTCGGGCAGCAAGGCTTGGCGGGTCAGGCGCTGCGCGCCATAGACATCGGCCATGATGGCCTCGAGCAGCTGGGCGCGCTGGCGCACCCCCGACTCGATTTGCGCCCAGTCAGACTCAGCGACGAGCATCGGAAACAGATCCACAGACCAGGGCCGCTGCGGGCCATCGGCATCGGCATAGACGTTGTAGGTCACGCCGTTGTCGCGAATCAGGCGCTGCAGATGGTCGCGCCGCAGATTCAGATCCTGCGCAGTCTGCGCGCCCAGATGGCGCATGAAGCTGCGCCAGGCCGGGGCAAGCCCATCAGCAGCCGCTGCGCCAGCCACCCGACCCCTGAACTCGTCAAAATGCCCCGCCGACGCCTGCGGCGCTTGCTGCGAGCTCATGACCGAGCCGGTAAGGAGAGAAGTGCTGGAATCCACGATTAATTAATTGGGGTCAAATTAATTGGGGTCAGAGTCCGATTGTTGCGTTTGTTTTGAATCTCAGCGCTGCGCGCGCAGGTCCAGGGTAAGCGGGTACTCCTGGCTGAGTTGCTGCGGCGGTAAGACCATGGGCCCGGGGGTGTGACCGGTCTGGAAAAACCGCATCAGGCGCCTGGCTTCGGCCTCGTAGCTGTTGACCGGCAGGGTGTCGTAGTTGCGGCCCCCTGGATGAGCCACGTGGTACTGGCAGCCGCCGAGAGAGCGTTGGTTCCAGGTGTCGATGATGTCGAAGGTCAATGGCGCATGCACGCCGATGGACGGGTGCAGTGCAGACGGCGGGTTCCAGGCCTTGAAGCGCACGCCGGCCACATAGTCGCCGACGGTGCCGGTGTTTTGCAGCGGCAGCGGCCTGCCATTGACCGTGATCACATAGCGCTCGCGGTTGAGGCCTTGCAGGCGCACCTCAATGCGTTCGAGCGAGGAGTCGACATAGCGCACCGTACCGCCGGCCGAGCCTTCCTCGCCCATCACATGCCAGGGCTCGAGCGCGGTGCGCAGGCTCAGCGTGATACCGCGGTGGTGAATCTGCCCGATCAGGGGGAAACGGAACTCCAGATGCGGTTCGAACCACGCCATGGGGAAGCGGTAGCCAAACTCAGCCAGCTCGTGCAACACGTCTTCCAGGTCCATGCGCACAAAGGTCGGGAGCATGAAACGGTCGTGCAAGGCAGTGCCCCAGCGGCTCAGGCGCGGCTGTGTCGGCTTTTGCCAGAAGCGGCTGACCAGGGCCCGCAAGAGCAACTGCTGCACGATGCTCATGCGGGCATGCGGCGGCATTTCAAAGGCACGCAGCTCGAGCAAGCCCAGGCGGCCGGTGCTGGAGTCGGGCGAGTAGAGCTTGTCGATGCAAAACTCGCTGCGGTGGGTGTTGCCGGTGACGTCGACCAGGATGTTGCGCAGGGTGCGGTCGACCAGCCAGGGCGGCATCCGCTGGCCGTGCTGCTGGCGCTGCTGGGCGATCTGTTGCAGCGCGATCTCGAGTTCGCGCAACTGGTCCTTGCGCGCCTCGTCGACCCTGGGGGCCTGGCTGGTCGGACCGATGAACAGGCCTGAGAACAGATAACTGAGGCTAGGGTGGTTGTGCCAATGGGCGATCAAGCTGCCCAGCAGTTCGGGCTTGCGCAGAAAGGGGCTGTCAGCCGGCGTGGCTGCACCCAAGACAAAATGGTTGCCGCCGCCGGTGCCGGTATGGCGGCCATCGGTCATGAATTTTTCAGCTGCCAGCCGCGTTTCGTGGGCGGCCTGGTAGAGGAATTCAGTGTGCTCGACCAGCTCGCCCCAGTTGTGGGCCGGGTGGATGTTGACCTCGATCACACCCGGGTCGGGCGTGACCTGCAGCATCTGCAGGCGCGCATCGCGCGGCGGCGCATAGCCTTCGAGCACGATGCGCACGTCGAGCTCGCGCGCAGTCGCCTCGACTGCCTCCAGCAGGGCCAGATAGTCTTCCAGCCGGCTCAGCGGCGGCATGAACACATACAGCGCACCTCTCTCGCCCTGGCGTTGGCGCTGTTCGACTTGCGCCTTGGCCGAGGGCCCGTGCGCGCGCGCGGGGTCACGCACCTCCACGCACAGCGCGGTGCGGGTGGCCAGCGATGCCGCATGGGCCGGGTCGCCCTGGTTTGCGTCCTGGCTCGGACCCTGTGTGGCCGCCCCTGCGCTGGCCCCAGCCTGCGTACCAGGTGCTGTGCCCGCTTGCCGCGCCGATTCGACGGCATGGGAGCTGCCTGTAAGGCCTGTAATCCCCGTCGCTCGATGGAGTGCAGGGTCCGCTTGGCCTGGAGCTTGGCCTCCAGCCAGGCCAGTGGCCTGCCCCGAGCCTGCTGCCGGCACCTGGGTGAGCAGCTTTGCTGGACTGGCCAGCGGCTCGCGGGGCGCGAAGGGGTCGATCTCGAAGGACTGCAGTCGGTCGGTTGCAGACAGCCAGGGCAGGGCATCGAGCGGCAGGCGAAAGCCCATGGGCGAATCGCCGGGCAGGAGGTACATGCGCTCGTCACGGAAGAACCAGGGGCCGCTGAGCCAGCGCGGCCCGCCCTGCAGCAAGGAGGGGTCTTGCGCCTGCAGTGGCAGCACATAGCCGATCTCGGCCTGCAGACCTTGCGAGAAGACGCGGCGCAGGCGCTCGCGCTCCATCGCGTCGTCGAGCTTGGATTCGAAGGGATCCACATTGACCGGCAGCCGGCGTTCGCGCCAGAGGTAGTAGAAGGTATCTTCGTAGCCGGCGGTGATGTGGCGCCCGACCAGCCCCAGGTTCTTGGCCAAAGTTTGGGTGAAGCGGCGCGCGTCCTCGCTGCTGTAGTTGCAGTGTTCAGCCTGGCTTTCGCTGGCAAACAGAGTGGGGTCCTGCCACGCTTTTTGGCCGTCCTTGCGCCAGTAAATGGACAGAGCCCAGCGGGGCAAGGGCTCGCCCGGGTACCACTTACCTTGACCAAAATGCAGAAAACCGCCGTCGCCATACTGCGCCCGCAGTTTGTGCACCAACTCGGTGGCATAGCGACGCTTGCTTGGCCCTAAGGCGTCGACGTTCCATTCCGGCGCGTCCCGATTTTCAGTGGCCACGAAAGTCGGCTCGCCGCCCATGGTCAGCCGCACATCGTGGTCCTTCAGGTCCTGGTCAACCGCCTGGCCCAGGGCCAGTACTTCGGCCCATTGGGCATCGGTATAGGGCTGGGTGACCCGCGCTGACTCATGCACCCGGGTGACGGCCATGTGGTGTGAGAACTCCACCTCGCAGCGCTCGATCGCTCCTTCGATGGGCGCAGCGCTTGAAGGCTCGGGCGTACAGGCCAGGGGAATGTGGCCTTCACCGGCAAACAGGCCCGAGGTCGGATCGAGCCCGACCCAGCCGGCACCGGGCAGGAAGACCTCGCACCAGGCGTGCAGATCGGTGAAGTCGACATCGGTGCCGCTCGGACCGTCCAGGGCTTTCACGTCAGCCTTGAGCTGAATCAGGTAGCCCGATACAAAGCGCGCGGCCAGTCCCAGGTGGCGCAGCAGCTGCACCAGCAGCCAGCTACTGTCGCGGCATGAGCCCGAGCGCAGCTGCAGCGTTTGCTCCGGGGTTTGCACGCCCGGCTCCATGCGGATCAGGTAGGTGATGTCTTGCTGCAGCTTTTGGTTCAGCGCGACCAGAAAGTGCACCGCGGGGCGGGCCTTGCGGTCGATTCCCTCTAAGTAGGTATTGAGCAGAGGGGTCAGGGGCTGAGCGGCCAGGTAAGGTGCGAGTTCCTGCGCCTGCGCCACTTCGTAGCGAAAGGGGATGTGTTCGGCATGCGGCTCAAGAAAAAAGTCGAAGGGGTTGTAGACCGCCATCTCGACGATCAGGTCAACCGTCACCTTGAGCTCTCGGGTGGGGTCCGGAAAGACCAGACGCGCCTGGTGGTTGGCAAAGGGGTCTTGCTGCCAGTTGATGAAATGCTTTTGGGGCTCGACCTTGAGCGAGTACGACAACACCCGGCTGCGACTGTGTGGCGCCGGCCGCAGGCGTACCACCTGCGGTCCCAGATTCACCAGACGGTCGTACCGATAGTGGGTGATGTGGCTCAGTGCGACATGGAGGGACACAGGGGCGGCCTTTTCAAGGTTAAAAAAAGTTGCCTAGTGGGTCTGGCAATGGTCAGGGGCAAAGGCGGGTCGCATACTCGTTGCCGAGCCGCGGGCTCAGGCTCTGCGCGCCAGTCCAGCTGGCATCAAGCAAGAGGCAGGCCATGGCCGTTCCGAGCAAGCCCACGGCTTTGAACCCTTGCTTCGACCATTGTCGCTCCAGGAGCGGATGTGCAGCCCTCTTTTCCGCCAAGCGCCGCTATGCCATCGCCAGCCCCTTGGGCGCTGGGCATCGTCGCAGGCACAGCTGTGCAATTGCAGCAAGCCAGGCTCTGGCCGGATGGGGTCTATGGCGGTTTGCTGGTTTTGGCCCTGTTGGTGGCGGGACTGGCCCGGCACGGGCAAGGCTGGCCGAGGAGAGCAGGGCGGCTGGGGGTGTCCCTGCTGGCGGTCTTCGCAGCTGCGTTCTTGCTGGCCTTTGCCCAGGCTGGATGGCGCGCCGCAGCATTTCAGGCGCAGGCGCTGGCGCCTGCCCTGGAGGGACAGGACTTCGAGGTGGTGGGGCTGATTGCGTCGAGCCCGCAGCTGGACGGCCATGCAGTGCGTTTTCGGCTGGAGCTCGAGCAGGCCAGGCAGGGCGATCGCTGGGTGCGCTTGCCGCCCTTGCTCGGGCTGAGTTGGTACGCCCCGCGCCCTACCCAAGGCCGCTTGCAAGGGCTCGACGAGCCTGCCGCCGAGGAAGAGCTCGAGGCTCAGCGTCTGAGCGACGAAGCTTTGCGCCGGCCGCTGCAGGCTGGTGAGCGCTGGCGCATGACGGTGCGGCTCAAGGCGCCCTACGGCCTGCGCAACCCCCACGGCTTTGACCAGGAGTTGCACTGGTGGGAGCAGGGCGTGCAGGCCCTGGGCTATGTGCGCACGGTGGCCCGTCATGCCCCGCCTCAGCGGCTAGCTGCGGCACGCGGGCACTGGGTCGAGCGGGCCCGCCAGGCCACCCGGGCCGCCATCTTGCGCCAGCTCGAATCGAGCCCCCAGGCCGGGGTGATCGCCGCCCTGGTCATGGGCGATCAGCGGGCTATCGAGCGGGCCGATTGGGACGTGTTTCGGGCCACGGGTGTGGCGCATTTGATGAGCATCTCCGGCCTGCACATCACCATGTTCGCCTGGCTGGCCGGCGCGCTGCTCACAGCGCTGTGGCGCGCTTCTGCCCGCTATGGACCGGCCGCCTGCCTGGCGATTCCCGCCCATGTGGCTGGCGCCTGGGGCGGACTGTTGCTGGCCGCCGCCTACGCTCTGTTTTCAGGATGGGGGGTGCCAGCCCAGCGCACGGTGCTGATGCTTCTGATCGTGGTCAGCCTGCGCACCTCGGCCCGGCTCTGGCCCTGGCCGCAGGTGTGGTTGCTGACCATGGCAGCCATCTTGCTCATCGACCCCTGGGCATTGCAGCAGGCGGGCTTCTGGCTTTCTTTTGTCGCTGTGGCTCTGCTGTTTGCCAGTGATGTCGGCCAGAGCGAGGCGCGCCCTCCCGGCGATCGGGTTTTGCGCCCTGCATTGGTGCGCATCTGGCTTGCCTTGGTGCATTTGCTGCGTGAGCAGTCGGTGATGACGCTGGCCCTGGCACCTCTGACTCTGTTGCTGTTCCAGCAGGTCTCTGTAGTGGGGCTGCTGGCCAATCTTTTGGCCGTTCCCTGGGTGACTCTGGTGGTCACGCCCGTGGCCTTGCTGGGCGTGCTTTGGCCGCCCTTGTGGAGTCTGAGCGCCTTGGCTCTTGAGGGGCTGATGGCCCTGCTGACCCCCTTGTCTCATTGGCCTTGGGCGGTGCTGGAGCGCCCCGCTGCACCGTGGTGGTACGCTGCGGCGGGGTTGTTCGGCGGCTTGCTGCTGTTCATGCGCTGGCCCTTGTCCTTGCGGCTGCTGGGTCTGCCCCTGATGCTGCCCGTCCTGTTCTGGCAAAACCCCAAGCCTGGGCACGGCAGCTTTGAGCTCCTGGCCTTTGACGTGGGCCAGGGCACGGCGGTGCTGGTACGCACCGCTGGCCACAGCCTGCTGTATGACGCCGGGCCGCGCTACGGCCCTGGCAGCGATGCGGGGGCGCGCGTGCTGGTGCCCGCGCTGCGGGCCCTGGGCGTGCGACCCGACCTGCTGCTGCTGAGCCACAGTGATACCGACCACATCGGCGGCGCTGCAGCTGTGCTGGCCTGGTTGCCCGATCTGCCCCTGATGAGCTCATTGGCCTTCGACCACCCCTTGCTGCGCTCGGCGACCCGCCACCGGCCTTGCCGGGCCGGCCTGCGTTGGCAGTGGGATGGGGTGGATTTCGAGCTGCTGCACCCATCGGCCGAGTTTGCCGCTGGTACACGCAAGCCCAACGAGCTGAGTTGCGTGCTGCGTGTTTCAGCCGCCGCAGGGCAGGGCGCTGCCCTGCTCGCCGGTGATCTGGAGGCGCGGCAGGAGGCCGAGCTCGTCTTGCAGTCCCAGCTGCGTGCCGACGTCTTGCTTGCGCCGCACCACGGCAGCCGCACCTCCTCCTCCGATGCCCTGCTCGATGCCGTGCAGCCGCGCTGGGCCCTGGTGCAGGCCGGCTACCGCAATCGCTTTGGTCACCCCGCGCCTGAAGTGATGGCGCGCTATGCGCAAAGGGGCGTTGGCGTGATGCAATCGGCGTACTGCGGGGCAGCCACTTGGCGCAGCGCAAGGCCTGAAAAGGTTCAGTGTGAGCGCGAGGCGGCGCCACGCTATTGGCAGCATCGGGTAGGCCCGACAGCTTTTGACTGAGGGCCCCTGGAGCAGATTGAAGGCCCTATCGCCACAGTCTGGCAAGCTCCTTGCTAAGCTACGGCCGTTCGAATCTGTCCCAAGCGCGGGGCAGGCCGCCCCATGGAGAGCAAGCCGATGAGCCGAGCCCAATTTGACGAAATGCATGACAGCGCTCAAGCCGTGCGGCCCCATTACCAGGCGTTTGAGCGCTGGTTGTCGGCTCAGGCCGACGCCTTGATGCAGGCCCGCCGTGAGGAGGCGGAGATGATCTTCCGTCGGGTGGGCATTACGTTTGCCGTCTATGGTGCCAAAGACGAGGACGGCGCCGGTACCGAGCGCCTGATTCCCTTCGACCTGATTCCCCGCATCATTCCGTCCCATGAATGGCAAACCATGGAGGCAGGCCTGGTGCAGCGGGTCTGCGCGCTCAATCGCTTCATTCACGACGTCTACCATGATCAGGAGATCTTGCGCGCCGGTGTGATCCCGGTCGAGCAGGTGCTGCGCAATGCCCAGTTTCGGCCAGAGATGGTCGGGGTGCAGGTGCCTGGACAGGTTTATTCGCACATCAGTGGCATCGACATCGTGCGCGCGCCCAATGCGCAAGGCCAGGGTGAGTATTACGTCCTCGAAGACAACCTGCGGGTCCCCTCGGGTGTGAGCTACATGATTGAAGACCGCAAGATGATGATGCGGCTCTTTCCGGAGCTGTTCGCCCAAAACCGGGTGGCACCGGTGGCCCACTATCCGGATTTGCTGCTCGAGACCCTGCGCGCCATGGCGCCCAGCGGCATGAGCGAGCCGACGGTGGTGGTGCTGACGCCGGGCATGTACAACTCCGCTTACTTCGAACACGCCTTCCTCGCCCAGCAGATGGGGGTGGAACTGGTCGAGGGGCAGGACCTGTTCGTCAAAGATGATTTTGTCTACATGCGCACCACCCGGGGCCCGCGCCGGGTCGACGTGATCTACCGCCGCATCGACGACGACTTTTTGGACCCTGAGGTCTTCCGGCCGTCATCCACCCTGGGTTGCGCCGGCCTGCTGCGCGCCTACCGGGCCGGTAATGTAGCCATCTGCAATGCCATCGGCACGGGCGTGGCCGACGACAAGTCCATTTACCCTTATGTGCCGGCCATGATCGAGTTCTACCTCGGCGAAAAGCCGATCCTGAGCAATGTACCGACTTACCAGTGCGGGATTTCCGAGGACCTGCAGTACACCCTGGCCCACCTCAAGGACCTGGTGGTCAAGGAGGTCCATGGCGCTGGCGGCTACGGCATGTTGGTCGGGCCTGCTGCGACCCAGGCTGAGATCGAGGAGTTTCGCAAGGTGCTCTTGGCCAACCCCTCGGGCTACATCGCCCAGCCCACACTGAGCCTGTCGACCTGCCCGACCTATGTGGAGCAGGGCATCGCGCCCCGCCACATCGACCTGCGGCCCTTTGTGCTCAGCGGCAAGCAGGTGCAGATGGTGCCCGGCGGCCTTACCCGGGTGGCGCTCAAGGAGGGCTCGCTGGTGGTCAACTCCTCCCAGGGGGGCGGGACCAAGGACACCTGGATTTTGGAGGACGCCTCGGCAGATAGCGGGCAAGCGGGCGACGTCGCAGCGGCCGCCAGCGGCCCGATGATGCAGGCCCAGATGCCCACCATGCGCTGAACCCCGCCAACACTAGACCGATATCGCCCAAGCCGCCGAGGATCACCATGCTATCGCGCACCGCCGACCACCTGTTCTGGATGTCCCGCTATACCGAGCGGGCCGAAAACACCGCCCGCATGCTCGACGTCAACTATCAGACTTCGCTGCTGCCGCAGTCAACCGCCGCCGCCCAGGCCGGTTGGCTCGGCATGCTCTCCATCAGCGAGCTCAAGCAGACCTTCGCCGACAAGCATGGCCAGAGCCTGGCGCCCGCACCGGTGATGGCCTTCATGGTCAAGGACGAGAACAACCCATCGAGCATCATTTCCTGCCTGCGGGCGGCCCGCGAGAACGCCCGCGCGGTGCGCGGCTCGCTGACCACAGAGGTTTGGGAGACGCAAAACCAAACCTATCTGGAGCTGGTGCGCATGCTGTCGCAGGGTGCGTTCGAGCGCGATCCGGCCTCATTTTTTGAGTGGGTCAAGTTCCGCTCGCACCTCTCGCGCGGGGTGACTTCAGGCACCATGCTGCAGGACGAGGCCTTCAACTTCCTGCGCATGGGCACCTTCTTAGAGCGCGCCGACAACACCGCCCGCCTGATCGACGTCAAGTTTCATGCGGTGGAGACCGACTTTTATGGCCAGGGCACTGAGAAGGACCAGGAGCTCGACTTCTACCACTGGAGCGCGATTTTGCGCAGCGTCTCGGCCTTTGAGGTCTATCGCAAGGTCTACCGCGACGTCATCAAGCCCGAGCGGGTGGCCCAACTGCTGATCCTGCGGCCCGACATGCCGCGTTCATTGCTGGGCTGCATGAATGAGCTGATGACGAACCTGTCCATGGTCACCTCCGACCCCGCCAGCGAGACCCGGCGGCGCGCTGGCAAGCTGCGCGCCGACCTGCAATTTGCCCGCATCGACGAGATTTTGGCCACTGGCCTGCATGCGTTTTTGACGCAGTTTCTGGACCGGATCAATGAGATTGGCGCGCACATCAGCCGCGAGTTTTTGGTGCCGGCCTGAGCCTTATTCCAGTCGGGCTTCCTTGACGGCAAAACACAGCTGGTAGCCTGTGCCCCATACAGACCGTATCAGCGCTTGCTCGGGCTGGACTGCAGTTTGCAGCTTTTTGCGAAGACGGCTGACGATGTTTTCTAAGGCGCGCTTGCTCAAGGGCTCCACGGATTCGCCTGACTCCATCATGTCGCAGACGGTGGTGCTTTCCAGGGTGTCCTGGGCGGCGCGGGCAAACAGCAACAAGAAAGCCAGCTCCTTGGCCGTCAGGGCAATGTCCGCTTGCCCGCTGGGTGGGCGGATAAGGGCCCGTTCCCGATCCAGCAGCCACATTTGCGGCTCAGCCTGTCCACCTAGGCGCCGGCGCAGGCTCATGAGGGCCGCGAGCAATTCTTCCCCGGGCACGGGCTTGGCCAGGTAAATGTCTGCACCGCTGGCATAGCCCTTGACCCGGTCGAGCAAGGCCGATCGGGCGGTCAGCATGATGATCCCGAGAGAGGGTCTGTGGCGCTTGAGGCGCTCGGCAATATCGAAGCCGTTTTCTCCCGGCAGGTTCAGGTCCAGCACCACTGTATCCACAGACGACAGTGGCAGCAGGTCGTCAAGCCCGCGACCGCTGTTGGCCTCCAGCACCTCACATCCATGCATGTTCAGAAACCACGCCAGCTCCTCGCGCAAGATGGCATCGTCCTCGACGATGGCCACGCGTATCCGGGGGGTCACGCTCACCGACGTAACTCCAAGGTGAACTGCACTTGCCCTGGCGCCGCTTTGAAGTGGATACCTGCTCCCATCTTCTGGCAGATTTCGCGCACCAGGAACAGCCCCAGCCCGGTGCCCCGCACCCGCTGGGCCAAGGGGTGGCGGTAGTAGCGGCCAAAGATTTTCTCAGGGTCGGGTTGCATCTCGACGTCGACCCGGTTCCTGACCTTTAACTGCACGGTGGTTCCTGACTGGAGATCGACATCAATGCTTGAGCCCGGCGGCGAGTGCTTGAGTGCGTTATCTAGCAAGTTGGAGACCACAAGCCTTAAAAAATCAGGCTGGCCCTCGACGCTGGCGGGCATCAGGCTTACTCGAAAACGCTGGGGCTCTGGGGTGTCGTTCACCAGATCCTGCAACAAGGCGTCCAGCTCTACCTTTGACAGTTGAGTGCCGGCCTTATCCTGCTCCAGAGCGTTCATCAGCTCGCAGCGTTCGAGCACGCTCGTCATGTCCTGGATGGAGCGTTGAATGTTGTGCAGCCTTCTGGCGCTTGCCTGCTCCTGCGCCTGCGACGGCGAAAACAGTCAGGCCAGGGCCAGTCGGATGGAAGCCAGCGGGTTCTTCAATTCATGCACCAGCATGTCGATCAGCACCTGGCGCTCGGCCAGCAGGCGCCGCTCGAAGTCTGACTGCAGGCGTGCGCGCATCAACTCATCCTGCACAGCCTGCAGCTGGGCCAGGCGCGGGCGCTGTTGCAACACCACCAGCACCAACAAAACCAGGGGGTTGACAAAATCGCTCAGCCAGGCGGCATAGCGCGCCGCGTCAAAGGCCCAGGGCGGCAGCAGAGCCAGCGAGACGACCAGCAGGATCAGGCCACCGCTGAGCGCAACTCCCCCCACCAGAATATGTCTGAAGGCGTCAGGCACGTCCTGGGTGCGCCAGGTCGCCCAGGCCAGCATCACGGGTGTCAGCAGCAAGGCAGGTAGCATCAGTGCGTAAGTGGCCTCGCGAAAGCCCAGCAGGTTCAGGGCCACGGCCACGACCACGGTCCCATGCAGCGCGCGGCAGGCCCTGCCAAACCAGGCCGGTGGCTTGTAGGCATCGACCAGCGCTTGCGAGACCCAGACCCATAAACTCAGGCGCAGGCACACCAGTGAGTCAAAGAGCACTTGGTCTAGTTTGGGGTGGTCTTGGAGCCAGGTCAGCGCCAGCAAGCCGCTGCCCGAGGCCATGCACGCCAGAATGGTCAGGGACGACAGCACAAAGCGGCCCATCACCCTTTGCGGGTGCAGGGCGAAGCCGATCACGCCCAGCAGTGCCACCATGGCCAGCAGGCCCAACTGCACACCGATGTCCACCCGACCCAGGCCCTGCACGGCCTGGTCAGCCCGCCAGTGGGTTTTGACTTTCAGACCAATGGCATGGACGTTTTGGCTCTGCACCTCCAGGTACAGCAGCTGTTCCTGAGGGTGAGGCGACAAGGGAAACTCATAGCCGCCGAGGACGGCGAAGGGTTGTGAGCCGGGCAACTGGCTGCCGGCCGATTTGCGCTGCCAAAGACCATCCGGGCTTTGCTGATGCAAATCGATGCGACCCAGAAAATGCGGTTGAACCTGGAGCGCCAGAAGCTCGGGCGTCGGCTCGCTCTGGGCGGCAATGCGTACGCGCAGCCATCGGCTGGCCTCGCCCCAGCCCTTGCGCGGGGGCGGTTCGGCCTGCCACTGGCAGTTCAGCGCCTCAGGCAGTTGCTTGACCCTAGGGTCGGTGCAATGCTCAATCTGCCAGGTCGGTGCTGCTGCGGCAGATAGCATCCATCCCAGCCAGAGCACCAGCACCGCCAGGCCTCGCGCCAGCAGCCGAGCGGCCTTGAATGCGGCCGCATCAGCGCAGCGGTTTGCCGCCGCCGCTGGCAGGGGGAAGGAAGCAGAGATTTCTTGCACACTCTGACAATAAATATGACCTTGTTGCACAATGAGCTCTTAAAGATGAGCTTGACTGGTCAGTGATGCTTCGTTCATTTTCCCGACGCGAGATTTGCCTGGCGTTTGCCTTCGCTGGTGCCCTGAGCGCAAGCTGGGCTGCCGCCGAGCCCGCAGTTTCGCCGTTTTCTATCGCCTATTTCCCACAGGCTTCCCAATGGGAGTTGAGCGGGCGATTGGGTGTGCTGGCGTCGGATTACCGCACCGAATCGCGGCTGCTGCGGCACGAGGGCACCACCGTCACCGGGCTGCTCACGCCCGGTTTGCGTTGGGGCATTCTGGACAACCTGGCGCTGGAAGTCAGTCAGCCGGTGGCTCACCGCTTCCAGGTCGACCCCTACAACCCCAACGTCGGCCCTCAGGGCCTGCGTGCGCCCACGGTGTCGGCCATACAGAGATTGGGCAAAGATCAGGCTGTGTCCTGGCGCCTGGCGGGCATGGCGCAGATCAATCCCTGGAACAACTCGGGCCTGAACCAGTGGGGCGGCTCCCTTGCAGCCGTGGTCCCAGCTGCGCCTGGCGGCCCCGCCTCGCTCACCCTGGGCGCCAGCCGCTACCCTGAGACGGGGATGTCGGTCATCACCGCCACCGGCGCGTGGGAGCTGCCAGCAGGCCCATGGCTGTTGCAGGGCAATCTGGGGGTGTCGCAGTACAGCGCTTATGCCACCGCAGCCGCCCGCATGCAGGAGGCGCAAGGCTGGTCTGCCGGCCTGGAGGCCAGCCGTCAGGTGCGGCCCGGCCTGTGGGCGGGTCTGAGTTTTGGCGTGGCTGACCACCGCCAGCAGTTGACCACCGTACCCACAGCAAAGCTGCCGCTCGCGCTGCCGGTGTCCAACCGCACGGCCGTGCAGACGCTCACTCTGACGCTGCGGTCTTTGTATTGAGCGGTAGGCGCTTTCAGCCTGCCGATCTTGGGTAACGGTGGGAGCAGTCGGGGCGGTCATGTTGGCATGGGTCGCATGGGCTTATGCAAGCATCAGCAGGGGGTTGCCGCCCACGAGTGAGTCATAGGGAATCACGTTTTCTGCGAGGTAGAGCGCCGCCAAGGTCTGATCATGGTTCCAGACCTGGTAAGACTGACCGTACACCGTGTGCTGCCCCGCGTGGTTCCAGCCTGATTCCGTAAGCACGATCCGGTCTCCCACATTGCCATCGACTAAAAGCTGGTGACGGTTGTCCCCGGGTCCGCTTGTAAGGATGGCGTTGAAGTCGGTCAAATCAATTACGTCCCTTGCGGTGAGCTTCAGTGTGTTGTTCCCGGAGCCAGTCAGATCGACGATTTCGATGCTGCTCAGGCGGCTGCCGCCGTGCGGTGCACCCGCCGCCGGGTTGGCCGCTTCCGTCAGGTCGAGCACCAAGCCTGAGCCGCTGAGCGCCAATGTGTCGGTGCCGCTGCCGCCGTCGATGCGGGCGAGTCGATCCACATTGACTTCGCTGCCCATGGGACTTTGCAAGGCTGTGATCATGGTCTGCCCGATCACAAAGAGATCGTTACCGCTGCCGCCATAAAGCACGCTGGCGGCGGTGGCCGTGAGGCTGTCGTTGCCAGCGCCGCCCACCAGGGTTTTGGGCTGACCTGCATCGTTCAAGTTGTTATCTATGCTGTTACCCAGTTCATCGATGGCCACCTGTGCGTAGGCGCTGGCGGCGCTGCCAAAAACCAGGTGACTCCTGCCTGTGTCAAAGTCGATGATGCCGGGCGAGCCGATGATCAGGTCGGCAAGCCCGTCTCCGTCTATATCGCCTGCCGTGTTGACATAGGCGCCGGACTGCGAGCCACTTTCTTCGCCCCAAATCACAAAGCCGCCGATGCTGTAGGCCACATCGTCGAGCTCTACAACGCCACTTTGCGATTGGCCAAACACCACGTAACTCAGGCCGCGCTCCCCGTCGGCCAGGCGGGTGCCCACGATCAGGTCGGCCAGGCCGTCGCCATTGATGTCGCCGGCCGGGCCGATGCGCATGTTGCTGGCGAACTGCGATGAGTTCGTACGCGCCCGGATGACGAGACCCTGCGACCCCAGGCTGCCCAGGTTCACATCTGTCGTTCCGGCCTGGCCGAACACCACATAGCTCTCGGCTGCTACCGGGCGGCCAAAGAAGTTCGGGCCCCACACCCCCAAGCCCAGATCGGCCAGGCCGTCTCCATTGACATCGCCGACACCCATCACTGATTCGCAGCTCACCGGGTTGCTCGTTGTGCCGCGGATCACAAAGCCCTTCGGGCCCAGATTCGTCGTATCGACTGCCGAGCCCGATGCGCTGCCAAAGACCACCACCGCCGCGCCCGCATCGCCCCCGCCCGCATCGCTGAAGGGCGCGCCCACGATCACATCGGCCAGACCGTCACCATTGACGTCACCGGCGATGGCTACGCTGCGTCCCGCAAAATCGCCGTTGTCCAAGCCCTGGATAACAAAGCCTTGCGACGCATCGAGGGCGGGCGACAGCTCAACGGATGCCGTAGCCCTTCGACCGTAGACCACGTAGCTGTTGCCGCGCACCCAATCGTTGGGCACCCTCGGCGCCCCCACAATCAGATCAGACAGGCCGTCGCCATTGACGTCGCCCCCGCCGCCCACCCCCCAGCCGCTGCGGTCGCCGTCAGCCCCGCCTTCGATGACAAAGCCACCGGACTGAAGATCCGAAAGATCAATGGTGCCGCTGCCGGTGCGGCCAAACACCACGTAGCTGCGTCCGGCATTCAAATTGGCCCCGGGAGCGCCCACAATGACATCGTCCAACCCGTCGCCATTGACATCGCCTGCCGCAGCCAGGCTCAGGCCTGCCTCGTCGCCCGCGCTTTCGCCGCGCAGCACCCAGCCGCCGAAGGAGCTGGCCGACAGGCTCACATCTTCAAGCGCGGAACCCCCGAAGACGATGTGGGCCAGCCCTCCCGACGAACGCTCCGGGCTGCCAATGAGCAGGTCGTCAAAGCCGTCGCCATTGAAGTCGCCGGCCGATGAGACGGTGGTGCCGCTGGCATCGCCGGTGTTCGCACCGAGAACCTCTATGCCTACGCTGCTGGCCAGACTCGACAGCTGCACCGGGTCCCAGCCGACCGTGACCGCTTGCTCGGAAGCGGCTGACCAAAGGCCGCCCCGGTCCAAAACGTACAGGCTGTAGACACCAGGCTGCAGGCCCGTCAGCGGCATGGCTGTTTCCCAATCGACCCGGGTCACAGCGGTGTGGTTCCATAGGGTCGGGTCTGCCGTGTCGATCAAGTAGGTGAGATCTTGCACATCGGTCAAAGTGGCGGTCAGGTCGTTATGTATCAGGTAGGCCGTGCCTTTTTCAGAGCTATCGAACCAAGCCTGCGCGGAGACGTAGTGGGAGCCGCCGTCCAGCCACACCTCTGGCGGCGTGATGTTGGGGGTGACCGTGACGACGTGCTCAGACGCCGCCGACCATAGGCCACTGGCGTCGCGGGTGTAGAGCTTGTACTCGCCCACGGCCAGCCCTTCGGTAGACAACTCGACGCTGCGGTGGTCGTCGTAGATCGCTAGGCTGTTCCAGTCATTCGTGTTGCTATCAGTCAGCGCGGCGATACCCTGATCCTCAAACGCTTGGGCAAGAGTGGTGCTGACCAGATAGGCCATGCCCGACTCCGAGCTGCTGACCCGCACATCGTCACCGACTTCGACGCTGACATCCCGGCTGGTGCTGCCATCCGGGTTGAAGCGCTGCACGAAAACCACCCCTGGAGTAAACCCCTCACCCCAGTTCATGCGGGCGGTCCAGCTCACCGCATAGGAGCCATCGTCGCCCATCGCGGCGATTTGTACATTGCTGATCGAAATGTCCGAGCCCATCCCCATACCCATGTCATCCGGCAGCTCCAGGCGGTCGGCCGGACCGGCCATCTCGCCGTTGGCCCCAAAGCGCTGAACATAGATATTGCCATCCCAATCGCTCCAGGCCACCGCGAAGGCGCCCGTAGTGCCCAGCACCGCCACACGGGGTGGCTCGTCGCCAACGTCGGCGCCGTAGGGTGATTGCAATTGCACCGCCTCGCTAGAGTCCGATTCACCAGTGAAGCGCTGTACGAACACGCCCGGGTCGGTGTTCTGGCTCACCCCGACCCAGCTGATGACGAAATCCCCGTTGCCCAGGGCGGTCAACTGGGCCGGCAGCGACGTCCATTGACGCGGCTGCATCGGATTCCATTGTGTCGAGGGCACGGCCGGGCTGAGCTCGATCGCGGCGTGTGGGATGACCGTCGGCTCGGAAAGAGCATCAGGCGGGGGGCTCACCTCGAAGCGCTGCACAAACCAGTGCATATCGCCCGAGGCGTTCTCGCCCATCCAGGCCAGCACAAAGCTGTCGTCGCTAAGGCCCAGCACTTGCGGGGCACCATCAGTGCCGTCGGTGACGTCGGGCGCTTCAATTCTTAGCGGATCGCCCAGGAGGGGGATCCCTCCGGCGGCAAAGATCTGCAGGTAGATGCTGTCGTCGGGGGTGATGTCGTCGGAGGTCTGCGCGTCGTCATCGTCGTCGGCCCCCACACAGGCCACCACGAACGCACCCTGATCGCCCAGAGCCGTCACCCGAACCAGGTCGACCGACAGGTCGCCCGGCCAATTGTTGGTGGGTATCCCAGAGGGAGAGGGCCCTTCGACTGACTGGGGCACGGGCAGGGCGTCCAGATCGCTCAGGTCCCCGGCTTCAAAGGGCAGCACAAACACTTCGCTCATGCCATTGGGCTTGACGGCAGCCCAGGTGATGACCATGGCGCCGCTGGTCCCGAGAATTTCGATCTGCGGCGCCGACAACTGGCCGTCTGCTGCGGGCAGAGACATCAAGGGCACCGGGTCCGAATAAGGCATGAGGCTCAAGAAGATCGTACTGCCCGGCTGGGCGCCCTCCAGATCTGGATTGAGATCATCAGCCGAGTCCAGCCAAACCATCGCCAGGAAAGTCTCGCTTTCTTCTTCGGACGGCACGGGGTCAACGACCAACCCCAACCAGGCCGTATCTAGCCAGGCGTCGTAGACCATCATGTCCTCGGCGGCCATGGACCATGGGCTCTGACCGACGGGAAAGCCGCTCTCCGCCCTGCCTTGCCGGTCAATCGCCACCAAGAACGATACAGGTGAATCAAAGAAATCGTCGACCTGAAAGGAACCGTCGACCACCAGACTCATCAGCAGTACGTCATCCATCCCCTCGCCATCCATCCCCACGAGAAGCTTGGCCGCGCCTGTGAAGGGTACCGTCTCGCCAAACTGCACCATCACCGGCTCTTGCAAGCCAGCCCATGCAGTAGGCGCCTGCGTATCGACCCGGTAACCGGTGTTGAGTTGCACAGCGCCGGTGGAGGGCGGTTCGGCGTTATTGCCAGCTGCGTCGGTGATAGCGCCGCCGCTCAGGTCCAGTTCACCGAGCATGATGCCGTCCGGGTCTGACTGGCCGGCCTGCAAGGCGTAGCTGAACACGAGGTCGGTCAATCCGTTGCCGCTGGCATAGTCGGCCCAGACCAACGCATTGCCTATATGCAGCCGCAGCCGCGGCTCACCGACCGCCTGAACCGCTTCGTTAAAACTCAGGGTGATGTCAATCGTATCGCCCAGCTTGAGCCAAGGGGCGCGGACGGAGCCCTCGTCGGCCGAGCTGCTGAAGGACACGCCGTCGCCAAAGGGATGGTCAGCCGACAGACGCTGCACGCTCACTTTGCGCACGGAGTCTTGTTCTTCTTCGACTTGGGCGAACCGGCTGACCCAGCTGAGAACCAGGTCGCCATCCGTCAGTGCCGCCATATCGGGTGAATAAGCGCCAAGCGCGGATGGGTCACGCAGCTGGTGCGCGCCGCCCACCGGCAGTCCCGCGCTGTCAAAGAGCTGCACCAGCACACGGTCGGTATCGCTGTCCCAGGCTTGCCAGCTTATCGCAAAGCCATCGCCCCAAGGCAGCACCTGGAGGTCCCAGACCTCAGCGTATGCAGACAGGGCGGGGAGCTTGTGGACCGTCCCTGCGGAGATGTTTCCTTGGTCCACGACAAAGCGCTGCGCACAAACGTGCTGGGGCTCTTGCCCGCTTTCACCCAAGACCCAGGCGACGACGAAACTGGTATCGCTCAATGCGCTGACCACAGGCAATGCGGCGTTCACGCCCTCCATGCCAGGGGTCAGCAAGGGCAGGGCGTTCGAGACCACGCCTGCAGAGTTGACGTAGGTCATGAAGGACTGACTCGGGCCTTCCTCGTACATCGGGGGGTGAGACTCATAGACCAGAACGAATGCGCCATCGTTGCCCAAGGCGGCAATGCGGTGGCCGTCCTCGTCGAGGTCGGTGACGGGGTCGGGCTCAATGAAGACAGGCTCCCCCCAGGCGACACCATCTTGATCAAAACGTTGAGCGATCAGGCTGTAGTCACCTCCATCGTCGGCCCTCCACACCACGACGAAGCTGCCATCGCTACCCAGAGCAGCAATGCTAGGGTTTACCTGAGGGCCGCTGGCATCTAAATGCCGCTCCAGGACAACCGGATCCCCCGCCGCGCTGGGGTTGCCGCTGTTGCTTAAGCTGAAGCGCTGCAGAAGAATCCTGTCGACCCCGATACCCCCATCCAAGAGAAATGCGCCCCATACAGCAACGAAATCGCCGTCGGTGCCTACTGCAGCCAGCGCAGGCGCACCCGAATCGAGCGCATCTGTGACAGTCAGAAGCACAGGAGCTGAAGTTGGCTCTCCAAGGTCGTTGAAGACCTGAACATAAGGCTGCCAAATAAACTGCGAGCTGTAAGTCCGCCAGCTGACCGCTACGCCTTTACCAGTGCCCAAAGAGACCAGGCTCAGCTGTGAGGCAGCCTCGGGTAGGGCAGTGAAGACCAGAGGGTCTGGCGAGGGGTCTCCATCCGCGTCAAAGAGTTGGGCGAAGGCGACTTCCCCTCCCTCGCCCGACCAGCACAGCAGGAATCCACCCCCCGGCAGGCCGAGGATTTGTGGCGGGGGGTAACCTTCGGCGGGCTCCTCGAGCGTCACATGCGCCTGAAAGGACAGAAGAGCTGCGGGCGCAGAGGTATCGACCGTGACCTGGAGGGTATTGAGTACGACCGGATTGTTTTGCTCATCCAAAATCTTGGCGTAGAGCAGGTGCTGTCCATCGGACGGCACATGCTCAGGCAAGAATGTGACTGACCAGGCGCCATCGTTGACGTCGGCGAAATAGGTGGTCGGTTCTAGTCCATTTTGTTCATGGACCCAGTAGACCTGAACCTGCGAGCCCTCCGGCGCATTCGTGGTGCCGCTGACGGTGACGCCCGCGGTTTTTTCAGTGTCGTTGACGGTGTTGTCGTCTGCGACGGGGTCATCAAAGTACAGGGCCAGTGGCTCAGGAGGCTGCACGACTTCGAGCTCGACGTTTCTGTCGATGGCGACAAAGAAATTGCCTGCCCGATCGGTCACCTTGGCCAAGACAGTCGATAGGCCCGCGGCCGGAAGCTCTTGCGGCTCGAAAAGCACCGACCAGAGCCCTTGGCTGACCTGGGCTTCCTTGAGCACAGACCCCCAGCTCACCGTCACTGTGTCCCCATCCTTCGCTGAGCTGCTGCCCTCGATGCTCACCCCCGCAGCCGCCTCTGTGGGGCTGATGAGGTCGTCCCCGGCCACCGTGTCAATCGCAAGGCTGGGCGCTTCGGTGTCAAGCACGTAGGCTTGGCTGGAGACCGGCCCGTTGTTGCCGGCCGCATCGGTGACTTTGACCCGCAGGGTGTTGCTGCCGGAAAGCGTTAAATCGGCCAGGCTCCAGGTGTCTTGGCCAAACTCTGCCACAGCCTGGGTCCAGTTAAGTCCGTCGTCGGTGGAAACGAAGACCATCTCGCCCAGCGCCAGGCTGGTGCTCAGCTTCCCGGTAATGGTCTGGCTCGCAGTTTGAGTGTAGAAGTCCCCGTTTGAGATGCCGGTGTCGGCACTGAAAGCTGCGCTGGCGATCCCAGTCAGGGGCGCCAGGGTGTCGACCGTGACCCCGCTGGTGTTCAGCGCCGCTTTCTGCCCCTTGGTTACAAAGAGCGTCGCGCTCAGCAGATACTCGCCGTCGTCGGGAATGGTCTCGGCTGTGAAGACGACGCTCCATCTTTGGCCGCTCACGACGGCAGTTTGCGTCAGGTCCGCTTCTTGTCCGGTTTGGGCCTTGATCCAGCGGACCTCAACCCGTGAATCATCCGGCGCATTCGTGGTGCCGCTGACGGTGACGTTCGCGTTTTTCTCGGCCAGATTGACCATTTTGTCCAGGGCAATCTTGTCAAAGTCTAGGGTCAGCGTCTCCTGAGCCTCGATCGTGACATTCCTGGCGCTCGCTGTGGCGGTGTTTCCCGCAAGGTCAATGGCTTGGACGGAGAAGGTGGTGGTGCCCGCTGGTGGAAGATTCCCTGCTGGATAGGTCAGGAACCAGGTGCCCTGGTTGATAAGGGCCTCTCGGGTCGATTCTGCCCAGGCGACGGTGATGATGTCCCCGTCTTGCGCGTTTGTGCTGCCGCTAAGCGTTACACCCTGGGACCCTTCGCTCGCGGTGATGAAATCGTCACCGGTCACCGCATCGAAAGTCAGGTTCGGGGGGCTGGTGTCAATGACATAGTTCAACATAGCGACCGGCCCGTCGTTACCGGCCGCATCGGTGATTTTGAGCCGCAGGGTGTTGCTGCCGGAAAGTGTTAAATCGGCCAGGCTCCAGGTGTTCTGGCCAAACTCCGCCACAGCCTGAGTCCAGCTAAGCCCATCGTCGGTGGACACGAAGACCGCCTCATCGGTTTGCAGGTTGGCGCCGAGTGTCCCCGAAAGGGTCTGGACTGCGATCCGGGTGTAGAAGTCAGTGTTTGAGATGCCGGTGTCTTCACTCAAGAAGAGATTGCTTATTTTGGTGCTCGGCGCCAGGGTGTCGAGGGCGATGACGGGGGTGCTAGCGGCTGCGCTGGCGTTGCCCGCCGCATCGGTGTAAAGCCCGGCAGCGACCGTGATGCTGGCGTTGCCCGAGGCCAGACCCGGGGTGGGCGTGAAGGTGGCGGTTCGCGTCAAACCGCTGCCGCTGAGGGGGCCGAGCGAGCCGCCGCTGAGTTGCACATCGCCGCTGGTACCGTTCCAGCTGAAGCTGCTGCCCGGGTCGTCGCTGAAGGTGAAAGTGATGAGCGCCGTCTCGCCCGCCTTGAGCGCACCCTTGTCGCTGCTGATGCTGATGGTGGGCGCCAAGGTGTCGAGGGCAATGGCCAGGGTATTGCCCGCGCTGCCGCTGTTGCCCGCCGCATCGGTGTAAAGCCCGGCTGCGACCGTGATGCTGGCGCTGCCCGAGGCCAGGCCCGGGGTGGGCGTGAAGGTGGCAGTTCGCGTCAAGCCGCTGCCGCTGAGGAGCCCGAGCGAGCCGCCGCTGAGCTGCACATCGCCGCTGGTGCCACTCCAGCTGAAGCTGCTGCCCGGGTCTTCGCTGAAGGTGAAGGTGATGAGCGCCGTCTCGC
>JAIXOM010000045.1 GCA_027486755.1 Comamonadaceae bacterium
GCGATCTCGATGATCGAGATGTCGAAGGTCCCGCCGCCGAGGTCATACACCGCGATCTTGCGGTCGCCCTTGCTCTGCTTGTCCAGGCCAAAGGCCAGGGCCGCAGCCGTGGGCTCGTTGATGATGCGCTTGACGTCCAGGCCGGCGATGCGGCCGGCGTCCTTGGTGGCCTGGCGCTGAGCGTCGTTGAAGTAGGCCGGCACCGTGATCACGGCCTCGGTGACGGCTTCGCCCAGGTAGTCCTCGGCGGTTTTCTTCATCTTGCGCAGCACCTCGGCGCTGATCTGCGGCGGGGCTAGTTTGTTGCCGCGCACCTCGACCCAGGCGTCACCGTTGTCAGCCTTGCTGATGGTGTAGGGCATGAGGTCGGTGTCTTTTTGGACTTCTTTCTCGGTGAACTTGCGGCCGATCAAACGCTTGACCGCGTACAGGGTGTTGCGCGGGTTGGTGACGGCCTGGCGCTTGGCCGAAGCGCCCACCAGAATTTCGCCGTCTTCCTGATAAGCAATGATGGACGGGGTGGTGCGCGCGCCTTCGGCGTTCTCAATCACCTTGGTGTTGTTGCCTTCCATGATGGCCACGCAGCTGTTGGTGGTGCCCAGGTCGATGCCGATGATTTTTCCCATGATGTCTTACTCCGAAGGTTATGCAATTCGTACGGTCGGCTTGAATGGACCGTGTGGATGATCTTGTGTGGAATGTGTGGATAAGTCGCCAGTCTTCAAGGGGCTGGCTGTCTCACTTGGGGGCGCTGACGGTCACCAGGGCCGGGCGCAGCACCCGATCAGCGATGGAATAACCTTTTTGCAGTACGCTGACCACGGTGTTGGGCTCCTGCTCGGCCGGCACCACACTGATGGCCTGGTGATGATGGGGGTCGAATTTAGCGCCTGCGGCTGGGGCGATCTCCAGCACTTTGTTGCGCTCCAGAGCGCTTTTGAGCTGCTTGAGCGTGGCCTCGGTACCGGTACGGATCTGCTCGACCGTTGCATCCTTGATCTGCAGGCCGGCTTCGAGGCTGTCGGTCACGGGCAGCAGGCTCTCGGCGAAGGCTTCGACCGCAAACTTGCGGGCCTTGGCGATTTCATCTTCGGCACGCCGGCGGGCATTCTCAGCCTCGGCTTTGGCGCGCAGATAGCTTTCGGCCAGCTCCGCGTTCTTGGCCTTGAGGCCAGCAATTTCTGCCTCGGGGCTCAAAACCTCGGCTGCTGCAGGCGCTGCCTCGGCAGCTGCCTGCTCTGGTTTAAGTTCTTGATTAGATTGGTTTTTTTCGGTGTCGGACATGCTGAAGGCGCAAAAGTGATGACTGATCGGCCTAAGACCTTGGGGCGGTTTGGCCCATTTCAAGGTGTCACCTTTCATCTTGGATGCGTGCTGGGGCTGCTCGGCGGGGCAGCTTCGCCCCTCCTCGATTTAGAGCCCCTTGGTTGGATGTCCTTGAGATCGTCAAAAAGTAGGCATCAAGAGGAGCATTCCTGATCAGGCGCTGGCCGACTATTTCGTGCTGCCGATCAACACTTGCGCGAGAATGCCCAGTTGCGCATGAAGACGCCGGATCATGGCCAGGGTCAGGGGCCGTTTGCGGTTGAGTACTTCGTAGACTCGGTTGCTTTTGCCGATCATGGGCTCAAGGTCCTTGACCGTCAGGCCACTTTGCTCCATGCGGAACTTGATGGCCTCCACTGGGTCTGGTGGGCCAATGCCGAAGTGCTTAGCCTCGTAGGCCTCGACCAGGATCGTTAGCACGTCCAAGCGGTCACCTTCCGGGCTCCCTGGCTCAGGGTCTGACTCCATCAGGACGGAAATCTCGCGAAGTACCGCTTTGTGATCTGCTTGGCAGTGTATGGGTTTGATTTGCATGTCTAGTCCTCGGTTCTGCAAGCAACAGCGCGCTGAGCCGCAAGGATGCACCATAGCCCCAAAAGGGGATTAAGACCATATCCACCCTTGCTTGACGGCAGTGCCCTTGCCTGCGGCGCCTCCGCGCTTCAGAGGTAGATCTTCTGCAGCAAACCCATCAGCGTCTTCTGCTCCTGCGCGCTCAGGCGATGCGCCACGTCCTGCTCCAGCTGCATGGCTGTGCGCTCGGCCTGGTCCATGAGGCTCAGGCCTGGGGCTGTGAGGTGCAGGCCCTGGGCTCGGCGGTCCGTGGGGTGGGGGCGGCGTTCGATCAGGCCGCGTCGCTCGAAGCCGCTGACCATGCCCACCATATTGGGCGGCAGGATGCCCAGGGCGTGGCAGAGCTGGCGGGCGGTGATGCCGGGGTTGTGCGTGATCAGCGAAAGGATGGAAAAGTCCACCGGCCGCAGGCCATAGGGCGCCATGCGCTCCAGGAACACCCCGATCACCGATAGCGCTGCGCGCCGGGCGTTGTAGCCAATCAGACCTTCCAGGTAGCTGGCGTCTACTTGGTCGACCGCCGGGCCTGGCGCCACAGCGCTTTTTGCTGAACTGGATTTGGCAGGCGCCGGGTTCGGCCGCCGGGCGGGCCGCGGCGCTAACTCGGCCTCGGCGGCTCCCCTGGGCTTGTCGGGCTTGGGGGACTTGGGCATCAGGCCGCTACCGTCGGGGCGCTGCCCTGCAGTTCGCGGCAGCGCTCTTGCATGATGGCCAGGCGCATGCCGAACTCGGGCAGCACATGGCGGTGCAGGGCCAGCGCTGGCTGTTGCCAGCGTGGGCTCTGGCCTCCTGGGGCTGCGGCAATCTGCGCCCAGCCCCAGTCCATCAGCACCAGGGCCACGGCGCGCAGGTAGTCGTCGGCCACGGCATAGGGCAGGGCGGCGTCCTGTCGGCTGGCCTGCACCAAAGACTGGGTGATCTGGCGCAACTGCTCAGAGCGGCTGCGGCCGGCCTCGCTCAGGCCCGGCTCGAGTTCGTCCAGCAGCGCGCCCAGGGCCTGGCCGCCATCACTGAGCACCTTGCGCACCAGCAGGTCTATGGCCTGAATTTCATTGGTGCCTTCGTAAATCATGGCCACCCGCGCGTCGCGCACGATCTGCTCGACGCCCCATTCGCTCACATAGCCGTGGCCGCCAAAGACCTGCAGGCAGGCGCTGGCCCCTGCAAAGCCCTGTTCGCTCCAGGCCGACTTGAGCACCGGGGTGATCAGGCTGCACCAGCGGTTGGCGGCTGCGCGGCGCTGGGCATCGCCGTGGTGGTGGGCCAGGTCCAATTCGAGCGCGGTGCGGTAGGCCAGGATTCGACCGCCATCGATCCAGGCGCGCTGGGTATCGAGGATGCGCCGCACCGCCGGGTGCTCGGCAATCAGGTCGGCCTGGCCCGCAGCCTTGGCGCCGCCGGGGGCGCGCATTTGCCGGCGCTCGAGCGAATAGGCATGGGCCTTTTGCCAGGCGGCATCGAGCAGGCCCATGCCCTGCATGGCCACATGCAAGCGGGCCGAGTTCATCATGATGAACATGGCGTTCAGGCCCTTGCCGGGCTCGCCCACGATCCATGCTTTTGCCGCGTCAAAGCGCATCACGCAGGTGGGGCTGCCGTGCAGGCCCATCTTCTCTTCGATGCGCTCACAGTGCGCCGCGCTGCGGCTGCCGTCGGGGTAGAACTTGGGGCAAAGAAAGAGCGACAGGCCTTTGGGGCCGGGCGGGGCGTCGGGCAGGCGGGCCAGCACCAGATGAACGATGTTGTCGGTGAGGTCGTGTTCGCCGCCGGAAATAAAAATCTTGGTGCCGCTGAGCGCGTAGCTGCCATCGGCCTGCGGCACGGCCTTGGTGGCGGCCAAGCCCAGGTCGCTGCCGGCATGCGGCTCGGTCAGGCACATGGTGGCCAGCCACTGGCCGGTGGCCACCTTGCTCAGGTACTCCTCCTTGAGCGCCTGGCTGGCATGGTGCTTGATGCACTCGTAAGCGCCGTGCAGCAGGCCCGGCGCCATGGTCCAGCCATGGTTGGCCGCGCTCAGCCAGTCGTAGAGCATGGCCTCCAGCACGCAGGGCAGGCCCTGTCCGCCGTCTTCGGGGGCTGCGGCCAGGGCGGGCCAACCGGCCTGCCAGAAGGCCTGGTAGGCATCGCGAAAGCCCGGCGGCATGGTGACTTTTCCGTTTTTCCACTGCGCGCCTACCCGGTCGCCGACCTGCTGCAGGGGCGCGACCACCTCGGCGACGAATTTGCCAGCCTCGGTCAAGAGTTGTTCGGTCAGTGCCTCATCAAGCTCTGCAAATGCCGGCAGGGCGCGCAGCGTCGTGCCGGCGCCGGCGACTTGCTGCAGCAGGAACAAGGCGTCTTGCACGTCGGGCTGGTAATCGGCCATGGGCTATCTACTCAGAAGGGGGGAGGGGCCTGCGGCGCGCGTTGTGGCGCGGGCCGCAGGGGGCTTGCAGATCAGGAGTCGACGGTAAAGCCAATGCGCTTGATCAGCGGGCCCCAGCGCTCGAATTCAGCCTGAGCGCTGCGCTGCTGGTCAGCGACCGAGCCCCCAAAGGGAATCAGGCCGACCACGGTGAAGGCGTCTTGCAGGGCCTTGTCGCGCAGGGCCGCATTGATGGCGGCATTGGCCGCCTGCACCACTGCAGTCGGGGTTTTGGCCGGCGCGTAAAAGCCGAACCATTCCTCCACCGTGAGCTCGGGGAAGCCTTGCTCGGCGAAGGTGGCCACATCGGGCACGAAGGGCGAGCGGGTGCGGCCCGAGGTGGCGATGATGCGCATCTTGCCGGCCTTGTGGTTGGCAATGAAGTCGCCATGCGGGGTGAACATGCTGGCGATCTGGCCGCCGACCACATCGGTCACGCCAGGCACCGAGCCGCGGTAAGGCACATGCTTGAAGTCGAAGCTGTTGTTCAGGCCGAGCAGGGCGCCGATGAAGTGCGGCGTCGAGCCGGCGGCGGGCGAGCCGTAGCTGGCCTGGGCCGGGTTGGCCTTAGCCCAGGCGATGAAGTCACGCACGTTCTTGACGCTCTCGGGCACCATGGGGCCGACCGCAAAGCCGTGGTGGATCATGGAGCTGGTGCCCACCGGCGTGAAGTCCTCGAAGGGCTTGTACTGCAGGTTGCGGAAGATGTGCGGGTACAGAGAGATGGCGGAAAAGGGCGTCATGGCCAGCACCGAGCCGTCGGCCGGCGCGCTTTTGAGCACATTGAGTGCGATTTGACCGCCAGCGCCCGGGCGGCTGTCGATCACGCCCTGGTTGCGGCTGTAGCTGCTGCCGGCAAACTTTTCGGCCACGCGGCGGGCGCAGATGTCGCCGGCACTGCCGGGCGGAAAGCCGTAAAGCACCTTGACCTGCTCAACAGGCAGTCCGCCTTGCGCAAGGGCTTGGCGAAATACTGCGCTGGTCAGCAGCGCGCCGGCAGCGGTGGATTGAAGAAAGGCACGTCTTTGGGTCATGGTTGTCTCCTCTTTGAGCCAGGGGTTGAAAAACGGAAATCGGATGAAAAGGGATGGAGGTGGATGAAAGGGGTGCCGATCACAGGCATTTGGCCTTGATGTCCTCGGGCACTGGGATGGCCTGGATGCGGCTGGGATCCTCTGGGTGCTTGATGCAAAACGCGCGGGTTTCGCTGCCTTCGCACAGCACGGTGTCGCCCCGCTGTACCACATGCTTGTGCAGGAAGACCTTGCTGCGCCACTCCTGCACGCTGGTATAGACCTGCAGCCGCTCGCCATAGGTGGCCGGGCGTATGAAGCGGGTGTGTATTTCCAGCAGCGGGGTGCCGATGATGCCGCGGGTCTTGATGAGCTCGCGCCAGGGCGGCACACCACACTGCATGAAAAAGTTCAGCGAGGAGGCATCCATCCACTTGGAAAAGTTTGGGAAAAACACGATGCCGGCCGGGTCGCAATCGCCGAACATCACCTCCACCTCGTAAACCACGGTCTTGCTCATGGCAGCCTTTGCTCAGCGCGGCGCCATGCGCAGCGCGCCATCGAGACGTATGGTCTCGCCATTGAGGTGGTCGTTGCGCACGATGTGGGCCGCCAGTTCGGCAAATTCCTCGGGCTTGCCCAGGCGCTGTGGGAAGGGGATGCTGGAGGCCAGCGAGGCCTGGATGGGCTCGGGCAGGGTTTTGAGCAGCGGGGTGGCAAACAGGCCGGGCGCGATGGTGCACACCCGGATGCCGTGCTGAGCCAGATCGCGCGCCATCGGTAGCGTCATGCCCACCACGCCGGCCTTGGAGGCGCTGTAAGCCTGCTGACCCACCTGCCCGTCGTAGGCGGCCACCGAGGCGGTAAAGACCATCACGCCACGGGCGCCATCTTCGAGTGGCTCGAGCGCCGCGCAGGCGGCGGCAAACAGGCGGGCCGCGTTGTAGGTGCCGATCAGGTTGACCTGCACCACTTTGGCAAAGTCGGCCAGCGGCGCGGCTCGGCCATCTTTGCCGACCACCCGCTTGGCAGTGCCTATGCCCGCGATCTGCATCAGGATGCGGGCCGGGCCGTGCGCGGCTGCGGCCGCCGCGATGGCTTGCTCCATGCTGTCTTCATCGCACACATTGCAGGCCAGTGCGATGCCGCCGATGTCTTGGGCCACGCGTTGGGCCTGCTCGAGGTTGAGGTCGAGCACCGCGACCTTGGCGCCCTGGCGGGCGAGTTCACGGGCGGTGGCCTCACCCAGGCCCGAGCCGCCGCCGGTGACCAGAGCGGCTGTTCCTTCGATCTTCATGGGTACTCCTTGGGGGTCATGTTCAAGCTTGGGGCGTGAGGGTGTGGGGCAGGCTGCCTTCGTGCAGCGCAGCCACGGTGGCGGCGCGGTGGCTGAGTACCGCGCGCTGGTTGATCGAGCCCTTGTCGGTGATTTCGCCCTTGTCGATGGTCGGTGCCTCGGCCAGCAAACACAGGCGGGCGACGCGGTTGGCGCTGCCGGTGGCGGTTTTGGCCAGTGCGTCGACCACGCCCTGAAAGTGGCTGAGTACCGGGGCGCTGGCCAGAACTTGGGCCAGCGGCGCCTCGGCCGGCAATCCGCTCAGGCCGCGCACCGCCGCCGTAGGAAAGACCATGGCGCCGACCTCCTTCATGTTCAGGCCGGTGATGACCACGTCCTGAATGAAGGGCGCACCGGCGGCGATGATGCGCGCCCGCAGCGGCCCGACGCTGACGAAGGTGCCGGTGGCCAGCTTGAAGTCTTCGGCAATGCGGCCGTCGAACTTCAGGCCCAGGTGCAGGTTGAGCTCGGCTATCCACTGCACCGCGTCGCCGGTTCTGAAAAAGCCTTCCTCGTCAAAGCTATCGGCCGTTTCTTGCGGGGCGCGCCAGTAGCCGGGGGTGATGTTGGGGCCGCGGTAGCGCACCTCGGTCTTGCCATCGACCGGCACGAGCTTGAGCTCCAGCCCCGGCGTGGGCACGCCCAGGTCGCCAGCGCGCACATGGGGGTTGGTCACAAAAATGCCAAAGGGGCTGGACTCGGTCATGCCCAGGCCGGTGCCCATCACGATGCGCTCGCCGATCTCGCGTTCCTGGCTTTCGTAGAGGCTGTCCCAGATCGGCTGGGCCAGGGCCGCGCCCGCGTAAAAAAACATCTGCACCTTGGCCAGCAGGGTCTTGCGCAGCTGTGCGTCGGTCTTCATGGCGTTGGCGATCGCCTCGAAGCCGGTGGGTACATTGAAATACACCGTGGGCGAGATCTCGCGCAGATTGCGCAAGGTCTCGTGCATCAGGGCCGGGGTGGGCTTGCCGTCGTCGATGTAGAGCGTGCCGCCGTGGAAGACCACCATGCCAAAGTTGTGGTTGCCGCCAAAGGTGTGGTTCCAGGGCAGCCAGTCGACCAGCACCAGTTCGCGCTCGGCCAGCACCGGCATGGACTGACTCATCTGCTGCTGGTTGGCGCAGCACATGCGGTTGGTGTTGATCACCGCCTTGGGCAGCTTGGTCGAGCCGCTGGTGAACAAAAACTTGACGATGGTGTCGGCGCCGGTGGCGGCCTGGGCCTTGTCCACCGCATCGGTTGCCGGTGTGGCGCACAGGTCTTCAAAACGCAGGCACTGGCGCCCCGGCACGCTGCCGCTGGCCATCACGACGCTCATGTCTTCGGTGGCCGTGGCGGTGATCGCCTTGGCATAGCGCTCGTCCTGCGCGAACAGCAGCCCCGGGGTGACGGTGCGCAGCACATGCCGCAGCTTGTCGTAGTCCACGCTGACCAGGCTGTAAGGCGGTGAGACCGGGGTGTAGGGAATACCGGCGATCATGCATGCCAGGGCCAGCAGGGCATGTTCCAGGCTGTTTTCGCTGAGGATGGCCACCGGTCTTTCCACGCTCAGGCCGCGGTCGATCAGGGCTTGGGCAAGGCTGCGCGCGGCCTGCCAGGTTTGTGCGTAGCTCAGGTGCTGCCAGTCGCCCAGGCTGCCATCGGCCGCCTTGGCGCGCCTTGCGATGAAGCTTTGCTCGGGTTTGACGCGGGCCCAATGGGCCAGCCTGTCGCTCAGGCGCTCAGGATAGGGCTGCAGATCCTGAGCGGCCAACATATAGCGGCTGCCCGCAGCGCCCTCGCGCATTTGCACGCGGGTCACGCCGAAGCGCAGGGGGCGAAATTTGGCGGTCATGGGATCTCCTGCTTCGGTCTCAAGGCGGCGGCGCGGCTTAAAAGCCTGAGATGGGCGCTGAGCCTTTGGGCTTTGTCGGGGCGTGCTCGCGGGTGCCTATTGCCTAGCTTTGGGATCATTGTAGTTATCTCCAATAACTAATTTCACCCCTGTTGGGTGATGAAAAATCATGGTTTTCCCTGAGAGGGGTCGGAGGAGGGCGATAAAAAAAGCCGGGCAGGGCCCGGCTTTTTGGGGGCTTGTGGCCCTGTCAGATGGAGTCGATGAAGCTGCGCAGCTTGTCCGAGCGGCTCGGGTGCTTGAGCTTGCGCAGGGCCTTGGCCTCGATCTGGCGAATGCGCTCGCGGGTCACGTCGAACTGCTTGCCCACCTCTTCGAGGGTGTGGTCGGTCGACATTTCGATGCCAAAACGCATGCGCAGCACCTTGGCTTCGCGCGGGGTGAGGCTGTCGAGGATGTCCTTGACCACATCGCGCAGGCCGGCTTGCATGGCGGCATCCAGCGGCGCGGTGTTGGTGCTGTCCTCGATGAAATCGCCCAAGTGGCTGTCGTCATCGTCTCCGATGGGGGTTTCCATCGAGATAGGCTCCTTGGCGATCTTCATGATCTTGCGGATCTTGTCTTCAGGGATCTCCATCTTGGCCGCCAGGATGCTCGCATCGGGCTCGTAGCCGAACTCCTGCAGGTGCTGGCGCGACAAGCGATTCATCTTGTTGATGGTCTCGATCATGTGCACCGGGATGCGGATGGTGCGGGCCTGATCGGCAATCGAGCGGGTGATGGCCTGACGGATCCACCAGGTGGCATAGGTGGAGAACTTGTAGCCGCGCCGGTATTCGAACTTGTCGACCGCCTTCATCAGGCCGATGTTGCCTTCCTGGATCAGGTCCAGGAACTGCAGGCCGCGGTTGGTGTACTTCTTAGCGATGGAGATCACCAGGCGCAGATTGGCCTCGATCATCTCCTTCTTGGCATCGCGCGAGGAGCGCTCGCCCTCGTTCATGCGTTTGTTGATGTCCTTGAGCTGCTCGAGCGGTACCACCACGCTGGCTTGCAGTTGTCCCAGCTTGGCCTGCAACTCCTGCACCGCTGGGATGTTGCGACCCAGGATGGCCGACCAGGGCTTGCCCGCAGCAGCCTGCTTTTCCACCCATTTGGCATTGAGCAGATTGGGCGGAAATTCCTTGATGAACATTTCCTGCGGCATGCCGCACTTGTCGACGATGATGCGGCGCAGCTCGCGCTCGACCTTGCGCACGGTGTTGACCTGCTCGCGCAGCATGTCGCACAGGCGCTCGATGGTCTTGGCGGTAAAGCGCAAGGTCATCAGCTCGTCGCTCAGGGCTTTTTGCGCGCGGGTATAGGTGGGCGAGCCGTAGCCTTCTTTGTCGTAGATGCGGCGCACGCCCTCGAAGTGGGTGGCGATGCGGTCGAGCCGCACCAGCGCCTCTTTCTTCATCTCCTCGAGCTTCTTGGTCAGGGCTTTCGACCCGCCCTTGCCGTCGTCATCGTCTTCTTCGTCGAACTCGTCGAAGTCTTCCTCGGCCACATAGTCGTCGGCTTCGTTGGGGTCGGAAAAGCCGTCAACCACATTGGAGATGACCACCTTGTCGTCGCGGATGTCCTGGGCCAGCTTGAGAATTTCAGCGATGGTGGCCGGGCTTTCCGAGATGGCCTCCATCATGCGCTGCAAGCCGCCTTCGATGCGCTTGGCGATCTCGATCTCGCCCTCGCGGGTCAGCAACTCGACCGTGCCCATTTCGCGCATGTACATGCGAACCGGGTCGGTGGTGCGGCCGAACTCGCTGTCCACTGTGGACAGGGCCGCTTCGGCCTCTTCCTCGGCCTCTTCTTCGGTGGCCACGGTCGGGCCGGTGTTGTTGAGCAGCAGGGTCTCGGCGTCGGGCGCCTGCTCGTACACGGCCACGCCCATGTCGTTGAGCATGTTGACCACCACTTCCATGGTCTCAGCGTCGACCAGCTTGTCGGGCAGGTGGTCGGAGATCTCGCCGTGGGTCAGGTAGCCGCGGGTCTTGCCCAGCTTGATCAGGGTTTTCAGGCGCTGGCGGCGCTTGAGCATGTCTTCTTCAGACAGCACCGCCTCGTCCAGACCGAACTCCTTCATCAAGGCCCGCTCTTTGGCCTTGCTGATCTTCATGCGCAGGGGCTTGACCTTTTCAGTCGACTCGGCCACCGGCTCTTCTGCGAATTCGGCCTCGATGTCTGACAGGTCCTCTTCAGCGGCCACTTTGGGCAATTCCTTGCCTTTGCCTTTTTTGGCGACTTGCTCCTTAGAAGGAGCGGGCGCCGTCGGCTTTTTGAGCGTCGTCTCTTGGGCGGCCTTGCCGGCTTTGAGTTCGGCCTGCTTTTTGGCCGGGACTTTGCCTGCCGATTCGGCGGCTGGCTTGCTCACAGGTTTGGCGGCTGCTTTGACTGGCTCAGACTTGTCGCCAGCCTTGGCGGCTTTGCTGATGGGCGTTGCTTTGCTGATGCTCTTGGCAGGCGCTTTGCTTGCCGGCTTGGCGCTGGTTTTGGCGGCTGGCTTGGAGACAGCAGGCGTGGCCGCTGCCTTCTTGGCGGCGACCGGCTTGCCGCCGGCTTTGGCTGCCGGCTTGGCTGCCGGCTTGGCTGATGCGGTGGTGGTCTTGGCGCTGCTCTTGGCGGCGCTCTTGCTGGAGGACTTGGCGGTGGGCATGGTGCTTTTCCAGATCAAAAAAATACGTTGGCCAGGCAAAGACCATGCGGATCCCCTGCCAACCAGGGGGCAAAAAATCAGCGTGGCTTTGGGGGCTCTGCAAAGCCGCTCACTCAGCCTAGGGCTGGTGGCGCGACGAGTGCGGGCCCGCCGGCAAGCAGATGGGCGAACATTTGGGGTGCAGTCCTTGCGGGTGCGGTGGCTCTTGTATCCAAGAGGACCCTGGGGCCAGGGGAGCCGGTGCCGGAGGTGCTGCTGTCGCGCTTACCGTTGGAAAGAGTCGGATTATACCAGCGCACTCAGCTGGCACGCATGGCCGCGGCGAGCTCGCGCAAGCGGGCCAGGGCCTGCGGGTCGGTGGCGGCGCGGCGCGCCAGATCGTCCATTTCCTGCTGGCGGCCGCGTTTGACCAATTCGTCAAGCACCGGGCGAGTTTCTTCCCAGCTCGGCTCTATGCCTTCAGGTATCTGCCCCAGTTGATCGATCGCGTAGCGCTCCTGTGGGTGATCGCGCAGGCCCTCGCGCAGCGCCGCCCAGGGCTGCACGCCGTGTTCATGGATCTGCGCTTCCAGCCAGGCAAACAGCGGGCCGTGGGGTGGGGGCAGGCTGCACAGGAGCGCGTGTTCGCCATCGCTGAGCCGGTCCCACCAGGCGGGCTCGGTCAGCAGCATGCGCAGCACCCGGTCTTCCCGGCTGGCTGGCTGAATGCGCCCGGGCAGGCGTCTGAGCTTGCCCGAGGCCTGCCCCTGGCCGGGCAGCATCGGTGCCGCGCCTGGAGACCCGCTGGGCGCGGCCATGCCCACCCCCATGCGCTCGGCAGACTCAGGCGCAGCCGAGGGCCCGTTCCACTTCTTGCCGCCCGGCCTGCTGCCGGCGCGGGCGGGCTGCCAGACCTGGAGCAGCTCGCGGCTGTCGATGTGCACCAGATCGGCGATTTCGGCCAGCAACTGCCGCTTGAGCGCGCCGTCTGGCAGGGCCTCCCACAGGGGGCGGGCCTGGCTGCCCATGCGGGCGCGACCTTCAGCACTGTCCATGTCACAGTCCTGGCTGGCCGCCTCAATCAGGAAGCGGCTGAGCGGCAGGGCTTGCTGCACCCGCTGAGCGAAGGCCTCGGCCCCAAGTTCGCGGATGAAGCTGTCCGGGTCATGCTCAGCCGGCAGAAACAGGAACTTGATCGATCGGGTGTCGCTGGCATAGGGCAGGGCCGCATCCAGCGCCTTGCGCGCAGCCCGTCGGCCGGCGGCGTCGCCGTCGAAGCTGAACACCACCGCCTCGGTGAAACGAAAGAGCTTTTGCACATGGTCGGCGGTGCAGGCCGTGCCCAAGGTGGCCACCGCATTGGCAAAGCCGTGCTGGGCCAGCGCCACCACATCCATATAGCCTTCGGTGACCAGCGCGTAGCCGTGCTCGCGCAGGGCCGCACGGGCTTCAAACAGGCCGTAGAGCTCGCGCCCCTTGCTGAACACCGGGGTCTCTGGCGAATTGAGGTATTTGGGCTTTTCGTCGCCCATCACCCGACCGCCAAAGCCTATGCATTGGCCTTTGACATTGCGGATCGGGAACATCACCCGGTCGCGAAAACGGTCGTAGCGTTTGCCCTGCTCCTCGCCATCTTCCTCGGCAGAGATCACCAGGCCGCTGTCGACCAGCTTGGCGTCGGCATAGTCTGGGAACACCCCGGCGAGAAACCGCCAGCCCGCTGGCGCATAGCCCAGGCCGAAGGCCTTGGCGATCTGGCCCGACAGGCCCCGACCTTTGAGGTAATTGACCGCTTGCGGCGCGTCCTTGAGCTCGGCGGCAAAGGCCATTGCCGCTTTTTCCAGCACATCATTGAGGCTGCTTTGCTGCTCGCGCGCCTGTGATTGCCTCAGTTTTTCCGCCGGCGAGATGTCTTCTTCGGGCACCTGCAGACCATACTGCTGGGCCAGGTCCTTGACCGCATCTGGGAAGTTCATGCCCAGGTGCTCCATCAGGAAGCCGATGGCGTTGCCGCTCTTGCCGCAGCCAAAGCAGTGGTAGAACTGCTTGCTGGGACTGACGGTGAAAGAGGGCGATTTTTCGGTGTGGAAGGGGCAGAGCCCCGAAAAATTGGCGCCGCCTTTTTTGAGCTGCACATGGCGGCCGACGATGTCCACGATGTCGGCTCTCGCCAGCAGTTCCTGCAGAAACGGTGTGGGGATGGCCATGTCAGTCCGGTTGCAATCGGCCATTGTAGGCAGCGCCCCGGCTGCGGTGCGGGTCGCTCAGTCGCCGAGCACCCGGCCTTCTCGGCGAGGGTCTGAGGCGCCCGCCCAGCCTTGCGCGCTGCGCTGCAGGATTTGCAGGCCGCTGGTCATAGGCACTTGTCGTACGGCGGTGCCGCGCTCGGCCAGGGCGTCGGCCGTCGCGCCCTCATAGCGGCCCTGCTCCAGCAGCAGCGGGCCGTTCATATTGGCCAGGTGTGGCAGGGCAATGGCCGCCTGCGGCGCCAGGCCCCAGTGCAGGCTGGCCCACAGGGACTTGGCGGTGTAGTGAATGATGTAGGCGCCGCCAGGGCTGCCCAAGCTCATGCTCGCATGCGGGCTGCCCGCTTCAAACACCAAGGTCGGCGACATGGACGAGCGCGGCCGCTTGCCCGGCTCGGGCCGGTTCGCCACTGGCAGGCCTTGAGGCGAACGCGGCATAAAACTGAAGTCGGTCAGCTGGTTGTTGAGCAAAAAGCCGCCCGCCAGGCCTTGTCCGGTATTGACCATCAGGCGGGCGCCAAAAGCGTCCTCGATGCTGCTGGTCAGCGTCAGCGCATGGCCCCGGGCATCGACCACGCTCAAATGTGTGGTGCCGTACTCGGGCTGGTCGGCCATGGGTGCATGGCTGCGCTCAGCAGCGGGCTTGCGTCCAGGTTGACCAGCCGCAGCCTGCCCCAGGCTGCGCGGACCAATCAGCCGGGCCCGCTGGTCGAGGTAGTCGGTCGCGAGCAGGCTGTGCCAGTTGCCGGCAGGAGCCGCTACAAAATCCGGATCGGCGATGTACTGGGCGCGGTCCGCAAAGGCCAGTCGTGACGCCTCTGAATAAGCGTGCAGCCATGGCACATCGGGCCGGCCCTGTTGCAAAGGGCGCTGGCCGGCCGGCGTGCGTTCGAGCAGGCCCAAAATTTGGCCCACTGTCAGCGCGCCCGCGCTCGGCGGGGGCATGCCGCAGACCCGCCATTGGCGAGCGCTGGCCCGATGGTCAAAGCAGATCGGTTCGCGCAGCCGACTTTGGTAGCCCTGCAAATCGGCCAGGCTGAGTCGGCCTGGATTGCCAGAATGACTCTGCACCGCAGCGACCATGGCCTGGGCGATCGGGCCCTGATGCAGGGCGCTGGCGCCGTCTCGGGCGATGGCGCGCATCACCCGGGCGTATTCTGGGTTGCGCAGGCGGTGACCGACTGGCCAGGGTCGGCCCTGGCCATCGTAAAAATAGGCGGCGGCGGTTGGGTCTTTTTTGAGGTGCGGCTCTATGGTCAGCAACTGGTGCAGGCGGGCACCGATCGGAAAGCCACTCTCAGCCAAGTCGATGGCCGGCTCAAATAGGCGAGCCCAGGGCAGCAGCCCGTGCAGGCGGTGGGCCTGCTCGAGCATGCGCATCAGGCCCGGCACGCCCACGGCCCGACCGCCCACGGCGGCCGCATGGAAGTCCATGGGCCGGCCATCGGCCTGCAAGAACAGGCTCTCGGTGATGGCCGCTGGCGCCACCTCGCGCCCGTCAAAAGCCTGGGTGCTCCGGCCGTCGTGGTAAAGCAAAAATCCACCGCCGCCGATGCCGCTGGACTGCGGCTCGACCAGGCCGAGTACCGCCTGCGCCGCTATCGCCGCATCGATGGCCGAGCCGCCGGCGCGCAGCATGTCCAGGCCGGCCTGGCTGGCCAGCGCATGGGCACTGGCCACTGCCTGGCTCTGGCCCTGCCATGGGGTCTGCGCGCTCCAGTCGCTGGGCGCCTCCGGAGCGCGGGCTTCGGCGGTAGCGCTGGCTTTGCCGGCATGGGGCAAAAGCGGGGTGCAGCCAGCCAGCAACAGCACGCAGCCGAGCGCGTGCAGGCAAAGCGTGGCTCGGACCCGTCGCATGGGCTCAGCGCGGCGGCATGCGGATCGCGCCGTCCAGGCGGATCACCTCGCCGTTGAGCATATCGTTGTCAATGATCTGGCGCACCAGCTTGGCAAAGTCCGAGGGCTGGCCCAGGCGCGAAGGGAAGGGCACCGCCGCCGCCAAGGAGGCCTGGATTGGCTCGGGCATGCCGGCCACCATGGGCGTGGCAAAAATGCCGGGGGCGATGGTCATCACGCGGATGCCGTGGCGGGAAAGGTCGCGCGCCAGGGGCAGCGTCATGCCGGCCACGCCGGCCTTCGATGCGCTGTAGGCCGCCTGGCCAATCTGTCCGTCAAAGGCAGCGACCGAAGCGGTGTTGATGATCACGCCGCGCTCGCCGCTGGCCTGTGGCTCGTTGGCGCTCATGGCCTGGGCGGCCAGGCGGGTCATGTTGAAGGTACCGATCAGATTGACTTGCACCACCCGGCTGAATACGTCCAGCGAGTGCGGCCCGTTCTTGCCCACGGTCTTTTCGGCCGGTGCAATGCCGGCGCAGTTGATCAGGCCCATCAGGGGGCCGAGGGTGCAGGCCCGCTCCACCACCGCCTTGGCGTCGCCTTCCTGGCTGACGTCGCAGCGCATAAAGGTAGCGCCCAATTCCTGGGCCAGGGCCTGGCCCTTGGCCTCCTGCATGTCAGCGATCACCACCCGGGCGCCGGCGGCCACCAACATGCGCGCCGTTCCCTCGCCCAGGCCGGAGGCACCTCCGGTCACAATGAATTCCTGCCCGCTGATGTTCATGCTGCTTCCTTGCTCATGCTGGGAATATGTGGATTTGGCGCTAGGCGCTCGGTAGCAGGGATTATCCAGCAGTGGCCCTTGGCGACGGAACGGGCGGCGATGCTGAATGGGGTCGGGTTCATTGACCGGATTTTTGGAGTTTTGATGCGAGTTTTTGATGAATTTTTTCCGGGGCGACGGCAGGCGCGCAAGGCCTGCTTGGGCGCGCTGGCTCTGCTTTTGGCGGGTTTGCTCGCTGGCTGCGCGGCGCCGCCACCTGCGGCCGTGCCGGCAGCCCAGCCAGCCCCGGAGGCAGCTCCCAAAAGGCCGCCGCGCATAGGCCTGGCCCTGGGCGGGGGCGCGGCCAAGGGCTTTGCCCATGTGGGCGTGATTGAGGTGCTGGAGCAGGCCGGCATCGTGCCTGACTATGTGGTGGGTACATCGGCCGGCAGCTTGGTGGCTGCCCTGTATGCCAGCGGCATGAATGCCAGTCAGTTGCGGCAGACTGCGCTGCGCATCGAGGAGGTGGCCATTGCTGACTGGATGGTGCCCATCATCAACCGGGGGCTGTTTCGTGGCGAGGCCCTAGCGCGCTACGTCAACGAGTCAGTATCCGGCCGATTGATTGAAGACATGCGTATCCCGCTGGGTGTGGTGGCTGCAGACCTGGGTAACGGCCAGGCGGTGCTGTTTCGGCGTGGCGATACCGGTACCGCGGTGCGCGCATCGAGCGCAGTACCGGCGGTGTTTCAGCCGGTGCGCATCGGCGGGCGCGATTATGTGGACGGCGGCCTGGTGGCGCCGGTGCCAGCCCAGTTTGCCCGGCAGATGGGCGCCGAATTGGTGATTGCGGTCGATATTTCACAGCCGCCCGAGGGACAAGCGGCCGGCGATACCCTGCAGATCCTGCTGCAGACCTTCAACATCATGGGCCATGCGATCAAGCAGCATGAACTCAAGCAGGCCGATGTCTGGGTCAGGCCCTCACTGGCCGGGCTGCGCAGCGCGGATTTCTCGGCGCGGCAGCGGGCCATCGACGCAGGGCGGGCGGCGATGCAGGCGGCCTTGCCCGAACTCAAGGCGCGGTTGGCGGCGGGGCACCTGTCAGGCAGCAGCAGCCCATAAAAAAAACCCGGCTTGCGCCGGGCTTTGAACGGGTCCCTGAAACCGATTCCACGCGGACCCGAGGAGACAACCAGTGGTTGCCCCGCAGGCTAGGCTAGCGGGCCGGCAGGGCAGTGACCGTTCAGCGTTTTTTGCTGGCGGTCTTGGTAGCGTTGACAGCGGTGTTGCTGACAGCAGCAAAGTTCGCTTCGGCCATATCGGCAGCCTGCTTGACAGCCTTTTGCACCGATTCAAAGGCGTTGGTGGCGGCAGAGACGGCGCCCTTCATCACGGCAACGGCGGTCTCGGAGCCGGCCGGTGCGTTTTTGGCAGCGCTATCGACCAGGCCGACAAACTTGGACTGGGCGTCGGCGGTGTGAACTTCCACAGCCTTGGAGAACTCCGAAGCGGTGCCGCTGGCGATGTCATACAGGTGGCGACTGTAGGCAGCGGCCTTCTCGGCCAGGGGCTGCATCAGGCTGGCTTGCAGGGCCAGCAGTTCCTGGGCATCCTTGATGCTCAGCACGGCCTTGGCGTGGTTGGACGACTCGCTCAGGGCAGCTTTGGAAGCCTGCACATTGAGTTCAACCAGCTTCTCTACGCCTTCGAAAGCCTTGTGGGTCAGGCCGAACATGGTTTCGATGGAAGCTTTCTGGGAAGCAACAACTTGATCAACGGTCAACATAATCAATCTCCTTAAGTGAGGGAAACAACAAACTTGGGCGGTGTCGCTGAGGTCTTTAGGGGCCTATGCTGCACTGCAACATGGGCAAAGTATAAGGTCCCAGACCACCAAAACAAGCGGCTATTGCTGCAATGCACCATTTTTAGACTCCATGCTCTAGTTTCCGGTCCGGGGAGAAAATCGCCCCTTCGCCGCGCGATTTGATTCCCCTTCCTTTGTTTAGCCTGTGTACGCCTTTTACGCCGACCAATACGTTCTGCCGCTGCCGAACGGCCATCGCTTTCCCATGGGCAAATACGCTCGCCTGCGGCAGGCGCTTGCTGAGCAATTGCCGCAACTGCGGCTGGCCAGCGCGCAAGCGGCCACCGACGGTGAGTTGGCCCTGGTGCATGCCCCAGCTTATGTGCAAGCCGTGCAGACCGGCAGCCTGTCAGCGGCCGCGCAGCGGGAGATCGGCTTTCCCTGGTCGCCGCAGATGGTCGAGCGCTCACGCCGATCGACCGGAGCGACGATTGCTGCTGCGCGGCTGGCCCTGGGCCTGCCGGGCAGCCGGGAGCTGAGGGCGCAGGGCCTGGCCGGCAATCTGGCCGGCGGCACCCACCACGCCAGCCGTGACAAGGGGGCGGGTTTTTGCGTCTTCAACGATGTGGCGGTAGCCGCTCGGCTGATGCAGGCCGAATGGTCGCGGCTGCATCAGCGGCCGCTGCAGGTGGCGGTGATCGATCTGGACGTACATCAGGGCAACGGAACGGCCAGCATCTTTGCCGGCGACGAGTCGGTCTTTACCCTGTCGCTGCATGGCGAGAAGAATTTTCCGTTCCGCAAGGAGCCCAGCGACTTGGACGTGGACCTGCCTGACGGCTGCGGTGATGTGGCCTACCTGGAGGCGCTGGAGCAGGCGCTGGCTGAGTTGGGACAGCGCTTTGAGCCCGGCTTGGTGTTTTACCTGGCTGGGGCCGATCCGCATGAGGGCGACCGGCTGGGCCGGCTCAAGCTCAGCCATGACGGCCTGCTGGCGCGCGACCGGCGGGTGTTTGACTGGGGCTGGCAGCGCCGCATCCCACTGGCCTTTGTGATGGCCGGCGGCTACGGGCATGACATCGAAACCACGGTGCAGGTGCAGCTCAACACCTGGCAGGTGGCCTATGAATATTGGCAGCGCTGGCAGCGCGGCTAAACCGGCCATCAAGGCGCTGCACGACGGGGCTGGCAAAATCGCGGGTTTTGTCCCGACGCCGCAGTGCGCGACAGGGCTCGAGGCGCTGCGCTGCCCTGAGCTGATTGGCCCATGAACGAAACCCTTCGCCCCACCCCCGAGCCGCGCAGCGCCTACCCGGTGCTGCGCCCTATAGGCACCCGCTGGTCGGACAACGACATCTATGGCCATGTCAACAATGTCGTCTACTACAGCTGGTTCGATACCGCCGTGAACAGCTACCTGATTGAGCGCGGCGTGCTCGACATTCATGCTGGCGAGCTGATCGGCCTGGTGGTGCAGACCCAATGCCACTACTTCGCGCCGCTGGCCTTTCCGCAACCGGTGCTCGCTGGCCTGCGGGTTGGGCATCTGGGTTCGTCGAGTGTGCGCTACGAGGTGGGCCTGTTTGCCGGCGACGGTCCAGTCGATGCCCCTTGTGCTGCACGCGGTCATTTTGTGCATGTCTATGTCGATCGCCAAAGTCGCCGCCCGCGGCCCTTGCCACCGCCTTTCATTGCCGTTCTGGAGAGTCTGAAGTGAGTCAAGCCCCCCTGCAAAATCCTTTGCCTTTGAGCAGCCCCGCCACCGACGTTGACAGCGCCATCCTCAGCCGCATGTCGGTGCGGGCCTATTTGCCCCAGGCGGTCGAGCGCGAGAAGATCGCGCACATCTTGCAAGTCGCCAGCCGGGCGCCTTCGGGTACCAATACCCAGCCCTGGCGGGTGTATGTGCTGCAGGGCGCCAGCTTAAAGTCGCTGACCGACAAGGTCTGCGCGGCGCACGACGCGATCCGTGCTGACCCGGCCGTATCCGCCCAGTACAAGGAAGAGTACGACTATTACCCCAGCAACTGGACCGAGCCCTACATTGGCCGCCGACGCGAAAACGGCTGGGGCCTGTATGGCCTGCTCGGCATAGAGCGCGGTCAGAAGGATCGGATGCATGAGCAACACCAGTGCAACTTCCGGTTTTTTGACGCGCCGGTGGGTCTGGTCTTCACCGTCGACCGAGTGCTCGGGCGCGGCAGCCTGCTGGACTACGGCATGTTCGTGCAAAACGTGATGCTGGGTGCCCGGGGTCAGGGGCTGCACACCTGCCCGCAGGCGGCCTGGAACGACTATCACAGCATCATCTTGCCGCACATCGGCGCACCGGCCGACCAGATGATGGTCTGCGGCATGGCCATGGGCTATGCCGATCCTGAGGCCCTGATTAACCGCTTCTACACCCCGCGTGATGCGGCCGAGAAGTTCACCACCTGGCTCGATTGAGCCAGTGGCTGGATCTGACCGCCTTTCCTCGAGCCAGCGATGACGGTCGTCCAGTTGCTCGGTGGTCTGTCTTATGCGACCACCTTGTTTTTGATGGCCGCGGGCTTGACGCTGATCTTCGGCGTTACCCGCATCGTCAACTTCGCCCACGGCAGTTTTTTCATGCTGGGTGCGCTGTTTTGCGCGCACTGGCTGACCCATTGGTTCCCGCATTGGGCTGACAGCGCATGGCTGTATGCGGCGGCGATGCTGATGGCGGCGGCGCTGGCTGCTGCCGTAGGCGCGCTGACCGATCTGCTGCTGCTGCGCCGCATGGCGGGCGCGCCCGAGCTGTATCAACTGGTGGCCACCTTTGGCTTGACCTTGTTCCTGCATGATCTGATGCGTTGGGGCTTTGGCAACGAGGAAGTGTTTGCGCCGCGCTTTCCGGGGCTCAAGGGTTCGGTGGAGATTGCCGGCGAGATGTTCCCGGTGTATCAATTGGCGCTGATGGCCGTTGGCCCTCTGGTCTGGCTCGGTTTGCACCTGCTGCTGACCCGCAGCCTGTTTGGCCAGCGCCTGCGCGCGGCCACCGCCGACCGTGAGATGCTGGCGGCGCTGGGCGTCAACCCCAGGCCTCTCATGATGGGCGCGGTCATGCTCGGCTGCGCACTGGCGGGTTTGGGCGGGGCCTTGCAGTTGCCGCGCGAGCCGGCCCATTTGCAGATGGACATGGCTGTCATTGTGGAGACCTTCGTGGTGGTGGTCACCGGCGGCCTGGGCAGCATAGGCGGCGCTTTTGTGGCGGCCATTCTGATCGGTATGGTGCATGCTCTGGGCATCGCCTGGTTTCCACAGGCCAGCTTGGTGCTGGTGTTTTTGACCATGGCCCTGGTGCTGGTGATCCGGCCGCAGGGCCTGGCCGGTCGACAGGTGGCGGCAGTACACGGCATGCGCGAGCCGGCTCAGGTCTTTCACGGGCTGCGGCTGCGCACGGCCCTGGCCTGGGCCGTGCCCACCTTGGCCTTGGCGGCTCTGGCCTGGCTAGGTGGGCCCTATTGGCAGACGCTGGCGCTCGACGCCATGATCTTTGTGGTGTTTGGCATCAGCCTGCAGGCCATGATGGGGCTGGCCGGCCTGGTCAGCTTTGGCCATGCGGCTTACTTCGCAGTGGGGGCCTACGGCGCGGCAATGGCTCACCTCCAATGGGGGGCGGGGCTGCTGCTGGCCTGTGCGGTGGGGGTGGTCTGTGCCTTGGTACTTGCCGCCGTATTTGGCGCGGCGCTGATCCGCAGCAGCGGGGTTTACCTGGCCATGTTGTCGCTGGCCCTGGCCCAGGTGCTGTGGGCCGTAGCCACCCAGGCGGTGGCCTGGACCGGCGGTGACAACGGCTTGATTGGCCTGCGTTTGATTTCTGACGAGGCCCGCTGGGCTTTTTACCTTTTCATGGTGTTGTTGGTGTTGGGCGCGACCTTGGCCTTGCGGCAACTGGCCTTGTCGGGGCAGGGCGCGGCCTTGCAGGCGCTGCGCGATGTGCCGCAGCGCGCAGCGGCCTCGGGCCTGCCTGTGGCGCGGCTGAAGTACCAGGTGTTTTTGTACAGCGCGGGCTTGGCTGGGCTGGCGGGTGCCCTGTTTGCGGCGCACAAGGGCGCGGTGTTCCCATCGGTGGCCAGTGTGGCGACCTCGGTGGACGCCTTGCTGGTGGTGCTCTTGGGCGGGGTTCACCACCTGTGGGGTGCACTGGTGGGCAGCGGACTGCTGCATTACGCGGCGGCCGAACTCGGGCGGGACCTGCCTTACTGGCGGGGTTTGCTGGGCTTGGTCATCATGCTGGTGATGGTGGCCTCGCCTTCGGGCTTGTTGTCGCTGGCAGGCGCGTTGCGACGCCGCCCAGGGGGGGCAGGCGCATGAGTCAGCCGCTCTTGCAGGTGCAGTCGCTGGTGCGGCATTTTTCCGGGGTGCGCGCGGTCGACGGGGTCAGCCTGGAGGTGGCTGCCGGGCAGTGCGTGGCGCTGATTGGCCCCAACGGTGCCGGCAAGTCCACCACCTTTGCCTGCATCGCCGGCCAGCAGCAGCCTGACGCGGGCCAGGTGCTGTGGCAGGGCTGCTCTTTGTTGGGCTTGAGCCCAGCCCAGCGGCTGGATCAGGGTGTAGGCCGCAGTTTTCAGGTGGCCCAGGTGTTCGAGGCCTTGAGTGTGCTCGGCAATGTGCAGCTGGCCTTGCAGGCCCGCCAGAGGCGCTTGAGCCACTGGCAGGCTTTGGCGCTGTGGCAGCGCGAGGACGCGATGGCCCTGCTGGAACAGGCGGGGCTGGCCGGGCAGGCTCATCATCTGGCTGGCAGCCTGCCTTACGGCGCCAAGAAGCGGCTGGAGCTGGCGCTGGTGCTGGCTGGCAAGCCCGGTCTGCTGCTGCTCGATGAGCCGGCCGCCGGCCTGGCCGAGCAGGAGCGGGCGTCCTTGATGGTCTGGGTGCGGGCGCTGGCCGCTGGCGGCTTGGCCGTGATGTACACCGAGCACAACATGGACGCGGTGGCCGGTGTGGCCGACCGGGTGCTGGTGCTGATCGAAGGGCGGATCGCAGCCGAAGGCTCGTTTGAGACGGTGGCGGCCGATCCTTTTGTGCAGGCCCGTTACCTGGGGCGCGCTCATGCTTGAGATCCGCCAGTTGCAGGCTTTTTACGGCCCGGCGCAGGCCCTCTTTGGGGTGGACCTGCAGCTGCAGGCCGGCCAGTTGTTGGTGCTGCAGGGACTCAATGGCGCGGGCAAGTCCACCTTGCTTAAGGCGGTCATGGGTCTGGAGGTATCGAGCCACGGGCAGCTGCTCTTGGGCGGACCAGGGCCGGCATCGGCGCAGGACATCAGCGGCTGGCCTACCCACCGCCGCGCCAGCGCGGGTCTGGGTTATGTGGCCGAAGACCGGCGGCTTTTTGGCGAACTGACTGTGCTGGAGAACCTGCAGGTGGCCGGTGGGCGCGGCAGTGCAAGCCGCCTGGACTGGGTGCTAGAGCGCTTTGGCCTGCTCAAACCCATGCTCAAGCGTCCGGCGGCGCTGATGAGCGGCGGCGAGCAGCAGATGCTGGCGCTGGCCCGTACCCTGATGACCCGCCCGCGCCTGCTGCTGCTCGACGAGCCCTGTGAAGGCATCTCGCCGGTGCTGGTGCAAGCCATGGTGCAGGTGCTGCTCGATCTGCGCCGCGAGGGCCTGGGCTTGCTGGTGGCCGAGCAGAACCGGGAGCTGGCGCAGGCGGCAGATCAGGTGCTGGAGCTGGTTGCGGGTACAGTGCGGGGTCGGCGCTCAGGCGCAGCCCCTACTTGAAGAAGGACGAACCATGAGCATCACCACCACGGCCTCGGGCCTGCAGTATGAAGACACGGTGCTGGGCACCGGAGCTAGCGCCAAGGCCGGCCAGTATGTGCGGGTGCATTACACCGGCTGGCTCTATGAAGACGGCCAAGCCGGCGCCAAGTTCGATTCGAGCAAGGACCGCGGTGAACCCTTTGAGTTTTCCCTGGGCGCAGGCCATGTGATCCGCGGTTGGGACGAGGGCGTGCAGGGCATGGCCGCCGGCGGCACCCGGCGTTTGATCATTCCGGCCGAACTGGGCTACGGCGCGCGCGGCGCCGGCGGGGTGATTCCCCCCAACGCCACCTTGCTGTTCGAAGTCGACTTCCTCGGCGCTGCCTGAGGCCCTGATCGGCGCCTGCCATGGTCATCACCAGCCTGCTCGATACCGACCTGTACAAGTTCACCATGATGCAGGTGGTCCTGCATCAGTTTCCGGGTGCGCAGGTCGAGTACCGCTTTGTCTGTCGCAACGCTGGCTCGGCCGGTGTCGGGCCGCTGGCGCCTTATGTGGCGCAGATCCGCGACGAGATCCGAGCGCTGTGCGACCTCAAATTCAAGGATGCGGAACTGGCCTATCTGCGCTCGATGCGCTTCATCAAGAGCGACTTCGTCGACTTCCTCGGCCTGTTTCGGCTCAACGAGAAGTACATCGATGTGCAGCCGCTGCCCGACGGACAGATCGAGATCTCCATCAAGGGCCCCTGGCTGCACACCATTTTGTTTGAGATCCCGGTGCTGGCCATCGTCAACGAAGTCTTCTTCCGCAACACCCACCAGTTGCCCGATTTTCTGGAAGGGCGTAGGCGCCTGGATGAGAAAATCGGGCTGCTGCAGCAAAGTGACTTGCGTGCGCTCAAGATTGCTGACTACGGCACCCGCAGGCGCTTTTCTGTGGCCTGGCACGAGGAGGTGCTGCGTACCCTCAACGCCCGTTTGGGCTCCGGCCTCCAGGGGCAGTTGGCCGGCACCAGCAATGTGCTGTTTGCCATGAAGCTGGGCCTGACCCCGCTGGGGACCATGGCCCATGAATACCTGCAGGCCTGCCAGGCGCTCGGCCCGCGTCTTCGCGACAGCCAGGTGTTTGCCTTCGAGTCCTGGGCGCGGGAATACCGCGGCGACCTGGGCATTGCCCTGTCGGACGTCTATGGCATGGACGCCTTTCTGCGCGACTTCGATATGTATTTTTGCAAGCTGTTCGACGGCGCCCGTCATGACAGCGGCGACCCTTTTGCCTGGGGCGAGCGTCTGCTCGAGCATTACCGCAACAACCGGGTTGATCCCCGCACCAAGACGCTGATTTTCAGTGATGCGCTGACGGTGCCGCGCACCATAGAGCTTTACCGCCGGTTCAATGGCCGCTGCCAATTGGCCTTTGGCATAGGCACCAACCTGACCAACGATCTGGGCTGCGAGCCGCTGCAGATCGTCATCAAGATGGTGCGCTGCAACGGCCAGCCCGTGGCCAAGCTCTCCGATACGCCGTCCAAGAACATGTGTGACGACGAAAAATACCTGGCTTATCTGCGCCAGGTCTTTGACATCAAGACTGCGGAGTGAACCGCTGATGAGCCCAAGAGCCCTGCCGCGCGGCCTCGTGCTGCTTGTATCCTTTCTGTTCTGGCCCGGACTTGCCAGTGCGGCCAGCATCGACGGCGCTGCACTGAGCGCCTGGTGGGGCCTGCCTTTTGCGGGCATCTTGCTGTCGATCGCCCTGTTTCCCCTGCTGGCGCCCAGCGTCTGGCACCACCATTACGGCAAAATCGCGGCGCTTTGGGCGCTGGCCTTTTTGCTGCCCTTTGCCGCCTTGTATGGCCCGGCTTTGGCCGCCTCGAACCTGGTGCATGCGCTGCTGGTGGAGTACATCCCCTTCATCATTTTGTTGACGGCGCTCTACACCGTCTCAGGCGGCATTTACATCCGGGGCAATTTGCGCGGCAGCCCGGGGCTCAACACCGCCATCTTGGGCATCGGTGCGGTGCTGGCCAGCCTGATGGGCACCACCGGTGCCTCAATGCTGCTGATCCGGCCATTGATTCGCGCCAATGACGGTCGCAAGCATGTGGCCCATGTGGTCATCTTCTTTATTTTTATCGTCTCCAACGCCGGCGGCTCCCTCACGCCCCTGGGTGATCCGCCCCTGTTCCTGGGCTTCCTTAAGGGGGTGGAGTTTTTCTGGACGCTCAAGGCCCTGTTGCCCGAGACCCTGTTTCTGGTCGGTAGTCTGTTGGCCATTTTTTACGTCCTCGATGCCTGGCTGTTCCACCGCCGTGAGGAGGTGCTGCCGCTAGACCCGAAGCCCGAAACCCGATCGATCGGCTTTGACGGTGGCGCCAACTTTGGTCTATTGGCCGTGATCGTTGCGCTGGTGCTGATGAGTGGTGCCTGGAAGAGCAGCGTGGTCTTTGATGTCTGGGGCACCGAGGTGGGCTTGCCCGGCCTGCTGCGCGATCTCGGTCTGGTGCTGGTCACTCTGATTTCCTTGCGCCTGACGCCGGTCCAGGTGCATGCCGACAATCAATTCGGTTGGGCGCCTATGCAGGAGGTGGCCAAACTGTTCGCGGGTATTTTCCTGACCATCATTCCGGTCATCGCCATGCTCAAGGCGGGCGTTAACGGGCCTTTTGGCGCGGTGGTCTCGGCGGTCACCCAGCCCGACGGCAGCCCGGATGTGCTGATGTACTTCTGGATCACCGGCGCCTTAAGTTCATTTTTGGACAATGCGCCGACCTATTTGGTGTTTTTCAACACCGCCGGCGGTGATCCACAGGTGCTGATGAACGCTCTGGCGCCGACCCTGGCAGCAATTTCTGCCGGCGCGGTCTTTATGGGCGCCAACAGCTATATCGGCAATGCGCCCAATCTGATGGTCAAGGCCATTGCGGAAGACCGCGGCGTCAAGATGCCCAGCTTTTTTGGCTACATGCTGTGGTCGGGCGGCATTTTGATTCCGCTGTTCATCATCATGGGTTTTATTTGGTTCCGCTGAAGCTGGACCTACTTGCAGGAGAGGTTTTGTGATCAAGCCCCGTATTTTGATGGCCCGCGCGGTTTTCCCCGAGGTGGTGGCCAAGCTAGAGCAGGTCGCCGAGGTCGAGATCAATCCGGACGATCGGGTTTGGAGCCAGGCCGAGCTGATCGAGCGGCTGCAAGGCAAGCAGGGGGTGTTTACCACCGGCAGCGACCGCATTGATGCGGCGGTGCTCCAGGCCTGCCCTGATCTGCGCATCTGCGCCAACATGGCGGTGGGCTACAACAACTTCGATCTTGCGGCCATGACGGCGGCCAAGGTGGTGGCCACCAACACCCCGGATGTGCTGACCGAAACAACCGCCGATCTGGGCTTTGCCTTGATCATGGCCACCGCACGGCGCATGGCCGAGAGCGAACATTTTCTGCGTGCCGGCCTGTGGACCAAGTGGAGCTACGACATGTTTGCCGGCTCCGATATTCATGGTTCGACCCTGGGCATTTTAGGCATGGGCCGCATCGGCCAGGCCATTGCCCGCCGCGGCGCCCTCGGCTTTGGTATGCAGGTGATTTATCACAACCGCTCGCGCCTGGAGCCGGCCATTGAGCAGGAAATGCGTGCCCGCTATGTGAGCAAAGACGACTTGCTGGCCCAGGCCGATCACCTGATTCTGGTGCTGCCTTACAGCGCGCAATCGCACCATGCCATCGGCGCGGCTGAGCTTGCCCGCATGAAGCCTAGCGCCACCCTGGTCAATATCGCGCGTGGCGGCATCGTCGACGACGCGGCCCTGGCCTTGGCTCTGAAGAACCGAACGATTGCCGCTGCCGGGCTCGATGTCTTCGAGGGCGAGCCCAGCGTGCACCCGGGCCTGCTGGAGGTGCCCAATGTGGTGCTGACCCCGCACATCGGCAGCGCCAGCATTCCCGCCCGCAAGGCCATGGCGCACTTGGCAGCGGATAACCTGCTGGCATTTTTCAGCGGCCAGCCGCTGCCCACGGCGCTCAACCCCGATCCGCGCTGACCCATGGCCGGGCGGCTGCTGCCGCCGGCTTGACAGCTTGGCCGCTCCCCGGCGGCGGCAGGGCGCGACAATAGAGGCATGACCGAACCCCTTTTCTGGTTGGCCCTGGCATTGCTGGCCCTGATCGTGCTGCTGCTGGCTCTGGTATTGGCTCGCCTGCCGGGTCGTGGCCAGGCCCAGGCCGGCGCGGCGCTGCTGGCCGAGGTCCAGCAATTGCGGGTTTCCGGCGAGCGCTTGGAGCGCGAGCTGCGTGAGCAGGTCCAGGGCAGCGCCCGCGACACTCGATCGGAGTTGCAGCAGTCGCTGGCACTGTTTCAGCAAACCTTGCTGGCCCAGGCCGGCGACGTGGCGCGCACCCAGAACGAGCAGATCGACTCCTTTCGGGTGCAACTGGCGGCCATGCAACAGCAACTGGCGCAAAGCCTACAGGCCAGTGCGCAATCGCTGAACCAGCAGTCTCTGGCCAGCAGCCAGGCCCTGATGCAAGCGATGGTGCAGACCCGCGAGGCCCAAGACCTGGTGCTCAGGCGCTTTGCACAAGACATGCAGGGCCAGCTGCAGCAGATGAGCCAGCGCCAGGAGCAATTGCTGGCCGATATTCGCCTAGCCATAGAGCAGCGCTTGACGCTGCTGCAAGAGGGCAATGAACGCAAGCTCGAGCAGATGCGCGCCACCGTCGATGAGAAGCTGCAAAGCACCTTGCAGGCCCGGTTGGACGCCAGCTTTGCCCATGTGGCCCAGCGGCTCGAGCAGGTGCATCGCGGCTTGGGCGAGATGCAGACCCTGGCGCAGGGCGTGGGTGACCTCAAGCACCTGCTCAGCAATGTCAAGACCCGCGGCATTTTCGGCGAGACGCAACTGGCCGGCCTGCTCGAGCAGGTCTTCACCGTCGATCAATACCAGGCCCAGGCCAGCGTGGTGCCCGGCAGCCGCCATGCGGTGGACTTTGCGGTGCGCCTGCCAGGCCGCCAGGACGCCGGGCCCGGTTTGTGGCTGCCTATCGATGCCAAGTTTCCCAGCGAAGACTACGAGCGCCTGCTGGCCGCGCAGCAACTGGCCGATGTGGGCGGCGTCGAGGCGGCCGGCCGCGCCCTGGAGGCCAGCGTGCGGCTGCAGGCCCGCTCGGTCAGCGAGAAATACATCAGCCCACCGCACACCACCGACTTTGCCATCGTGTTTCTGCCTAGCGAGGGCTTGTATGCCGAGGTGCTGCGCCGGCCCGGGCTGGTCGAGTCTTTGCAGCGCGAATGCCGGGTGGTGATTGCCGGGCCGACCACCTTGCTGGCCATGCTCAATTCCCTGCAAATGGGCTTTCGCACCCTGGCGCTGGAAAAACGCTCGAGCGAAGTCTGGCAGGTGCTGGGCGCGGTTAAGACCGAGTTCGGCAAGTTCGGCGATGTGCTGGCCCGGGTCAAGGCCCAGACTCAGACGGTGCTCAACACCCTGGACAGCGCCGAGCAGCGCAGCCGGGTGATGGGCCGGGCGCTCAAGCAGGTGCAGGCCCTGCCGCAGGCCGAGGCCAATCTCTTGCTCCCCGCAGATCCGACCGAGCCGCTAGGGCCGCTAGAGCCGGCCGGTGGACAGGAAGCATGATCCGGTGAGCGCTGCAGCCATGCCCAGGGCGGTGACTCGGTGAGCTTAGAACTGCTGCGCCTGATCTGCGCCCAGATCTTCCTGCATTCGACCTTGGCGGGTAACCGCATGGCTGCGCCGCTGCTGGCGCTGCACGAAGGGTATAGCGCGGCGGCGATTGGTTTGCTGCTGGCCTTGTTCGGGCTGGCGCAGGTGTTGCTGGCCATTCCGGTAGGGCGCTATGCCGATCGGCACGGATTGAAGCGGCCGATGGCGTTTGCGGTCATCGCTGCCAGCGTTGGGGGCGCTCTGGCGGCAATTTGGCCGGTGTTCAGCGTCCTGTGTGTCACCGCTTTCCTGACCGGTGGTGCAGCAGGCGCCGCGGTCATCACGGTGCAGAGACAAGTAGGGCGCCTGGCCGAAGGGGGCGCTCAGCTGCGGCGCTCCTTCAGCTGGTTGGCCATAGGCCCATCGGTGTCTAACCTGGGCGGCGCACTGGCGGTGGGCTTACTGATCGACCATGCCGGCCCCAGCCCCGGCAGTGTGCAGGGCTTTCAGGCCGCCTTTGCCTTGATGGCGGTGGTGCCGCTGATCACCTGGCTGCTGCTGCGGCCGGTGCGCGAGGTCTTGGACGATCAGCCGGCGGGCGAGCGCCCCTCCGCTTGGCGGGCCTGGCAGCTCTTGCGCGAGCCCGGCATTGCCCGCCTGATGATGGTCAACTGGTTTGTGTCTTCCAGCTGGGATGTGCACAGCCTGGTGGTGCCGCTGCTGGGCGTCGAGCGCGGTCTGAGCGCTTCGCAGATCGGCATGATCCTGGGCGCCTTCGCGGTGGCCACCGGCGTGGTGCGTCTGCTGCTGCCCTTGCTGGCCGATCACATCAGCGAGTGGGCGGTCATGGTCACCGCCATGATCAGCGCCGGATTGCTGTTTGCCGTCTATCCGCTCCTGCCTTCGGCTCTGGCCATGGGGGCCTGTTCCTTTTGCATGGGTCTGGTTCTCGGCGTGGTGCAGCCCATGGTGATGAGCATCTTGCATCAGGTGACGCCACCTGACCGACACGGTGAGGCGCTGGGCCTGCGCCTGATGGCGGTGACCGCCACCGGGGTTCTGGTGCCTTTGCTGCTGGGCACGGCCAGTTCGCTGATCGGCCTGTCCGGTGTGCTGTGGATGGCTGCTGCGGTGGTTGGCAGTGGCTCGCGGGTTGCATGGGGGCTGCGCGCAGTGGGCAAGGGCAAACACGGCCCGGGCGATTCGCCCGGTTCAGACGCTCAAAGTCGGTAAAAGTTTTTGATTTGCTCCCAGGCCTGTTGTGGACTGTCGACATAGTGGAACAAGTCCAGGTCACCTGCCGAGATCGCGCCTTCTTCGAGCAGCACCTCAACGTTAAACAGTCGCTTCCAATAGCTGCTGCCGTAGAGCAAGATGGGCACTGGTTTGGCCTTGCGGGTCTGTACCAGGGTGAGCACTTCAAACAGTTCGTCAAGCGTGCCAAAGCCGCCAGGAAAGGCCACCAGCGCCTTGGCGCGCATCATGAAGTGCATCTTGCGCAGCGCGAAGTAATGGAACTTGAAGTTCAGCGTGGGCGTGATGTAGGGGTTGGCGCCTTGCTCATGGGGCAAGGCGATGTTCAGGCCTACATTGGGCATGCCCTCATCGTGCGCCCCCCGATTGGCCGCCTCCATGATGCCGGGCCCGCCGCCGGTGCAGATGAAGATCTGTTGCTCCGCCGCACAGGCCTTGCTGTGCCGCGCCACCAGTTGGGCAAACTGCCGGGCCTGCTCGTAGTAAATTGAATTGCGCAGCTGGCGTTCGGCTCGCTGGCGATCAACATCGGCTCCATGAGCCAAAGCCTGCTGCAGATCGCGTTCGGCCTGTTCGGTCGACACAAAGCGGGCGCTGCCAAAAACCACAATGGTGTGTTCGATGCCCAGGCGCTGCTGCTCCAGGTCGGGTTTGAGCATTTCCAGTTGCATGCGCAGTCCGCGGGTTTCGCGCCTGAGCAGAAACTCCGGGTCGGCAAAGGCCAGGCGATAGGCGTCGGCTTGCAGCAGCGTGCCGCTATCTGCGTGGGCCTGCAATTCGGCCCAGGCGTCGGCCAGTCGGGTGGTGGACAGATTTTGCATATTCTCCATGAGCCCGATTGTGTAGCACGGCAGGCGCCAACGGCGAACTGATCGGCCGGTGGCATGGGTTAAGCTAGCTCGATGAGAGTAGGTCAGACCCCACTGGATGGGCTGCTCAAGCAGCTCGAGCAGGCCCACGACGCGCCTTTCTTTGCGGCACCTTCGGCTGCGCGATGTGCTCGACTGGCTGCGCGGCCGCCAGGGCTGCGGGCCACCCGGTGTGAGCCGGCACACGTTCAGCTTGCGCCCAGGATGAGCCCCAAGGGCACAAAAATCAGGGCCATCACATTGCCCAGCATGACCATGGCGGCCACCTTTTCGGGCTCCTGCTGGTAGCGATCGGCCAGCATGAATTGCAGTACCGCCGGCGGCAGTGCTGCGAACAAGAGCAACTGGGCGCGCGCTGTGCCTTCCAGGCCCAGCCAGATGACCAGGGGCCAGGCTACCACCAGGCCGACGATGGGCCGGGCCAGCGCACCGAGCAGGCCGCTGTGAAATCCCCGCAACTCAAACGCTGACAAGCGGGCGCCCAAAGCAAACAGCATCATCGGCAGCGCCGCATCGCCCATCAGCTTCATGCCGGTCAGCAGAACCTGCGGCGGCCGCACCTCGGTCCATGCGCTGACAAAGCCGAGAAAGGCGGCTAGCATCATCGGGCTGCGCAGCAGGTCCAGCGTGCGTGCATGGGCGCTGGTGATGCGCGAGCCGATGGAAAAATGAATCAGGTTGCTCATGGAAAACAAAGCCACCGCCGCGCCGATGTGCTCTGGCCCAAAAGCCAGCAGTGCCAGCGGCAAGCCCATGTTGCCGCAGTTGTTGAACATCACCACCGGCACCAGGGTGCGCGGCGACTGCCGGGTCAGCAGGGCCAGCGGCCAGGCCAGCAGGCCGGCGCCAAAGATCAGCAAGGCGCCGCCAGCCAGCAGCGGCAGATAGCGCTCAATCTCGAAGGTGCGCGAGGCCAGCGCCGAGTAGGTCAGCATCGGTGTGCAGACCTCCAGCGCGATGCGGTTGAACATGCCCATGTCGGGCCGGTAGCGCCGCGCATAGAAATAGCCCACGCTCACGATCATGAAGACCGGAATGATGATCTCGAGCATTCGCTCCAGGATGGGCATGTTCGGTATCTCGGTGTTCTGCTTTAAATCGATTCAGTGGGCTCGCTCGGCCAGAAACCGCAACAGGCGTTCGCGTGCCGGACTCAGGCCCTTGTAGTCGGCCACCGCATGACTCATGGTGGCCAGCCATTCATGGAGCCGGGCTGCTCGTGCCGGTTCGCTGGCACTGCGGTCCAGCCTTTCAAGCTGCAGGCGGATGCTGAAAACAGCCTGCCCGGGTCTGCCCTGCACAGGGAAAAAGCCCTGACGCTCGACCCGCAGCCAGCACTGCTCGGCCAGTGCCAGGCCGGCGAGCTGCTCAGACCAGGGCTGGCGATGGGCCCTTCGGGGGTGTTGGTCGTGGCGCGGGCTGCTGGCCAGGGTGTAGACCGATCGCTGCCAGCACTGCCCATTGGTCGACAGCGCAATCAATTGGCGCTGGGCAGCCATGAGCGCGGTGTTGTCAGCCACCGGCGCATGCACCGCCGACCAGTGCAGACCCAGCTTGTCTTCGGGTGCCCAATGAGAGGGCGTGCAGATGGCCAGCCAGGGCAGGGTGCCGCTGCTACCGTCGAGCACCGCCAGGTCTTCCTCGATTAGAAGAGCCAGTGGACCGGGCTCATCGGCCGGTAGACCCGCCACAGCGCGCACTGTTTGCTCAACCGGTCCGGCGTCAAAGCCGGGCACCGACAGCGGCTGCCAGCCGGCAGCGACCAGGGCCTGCTTTTCCTGCCGTAAGGCGCTGCCTGGCTGCAAGGGGTGCAGGTCGACCCGCTCGCAGCGACGCAGGCCTGGCTGCATGCGCATGGGCAGGGGCAGATCGCTCAGATCCAGCAGCGGGGAAGGAGCTTGCGGTGCAATCACGTTCGGGCCAGGTGGAAGAAAAAAGGCCCCGAAACCGGAGCCTTTGTGGTGTGCATGCGCCGATCAGACGCGCTTGCGGTACTCGCCAGTGCGGGTATCGATCTCAATGCGATCGCCCTGAGCGACGAAGATCGGCACGGGCACGTCAAAACCGGTGGCGATTTTGGCCGGCTTGAGCACCTTGCCCGAGGTATCGCCCTTGACGGCCGGTTCGGTCCAGGTGATTTCGCGCTCGACGCTGGTGGGCAGTTCCACCGAAATCGCCTTACCGTCATAAAAGACGACTTCCAGCGACATGCCGTCTTCCAGGTAGTTGAGCGCATCGCCCATGTTCTCGGCCTCAACCTCGTACTGGTTGTACTCGGCATCCATGCAGATGTACATCGGGTCGGCAAAGTAGGAGTAGGTGCACTCCTTCTTGTCCAGAATGATCTGGTCCATCTTGTCGTCGGCCTTGAACACCACCTCGGTGCCGAAGTTGTTGAGCAGGCTTTTGAGCTTCATGCGCACGGTGGCCGCATTGCGCCCGCCACGGCTGTATTCGGTCTTGAGGACCACCATCGGGTCCTTGCCGTGCATGATCACATTGCCTGCGCGGATTTCTTGGGCGATTTTCATAGGTCTGTGAAAGGTCAACTGGCGCTTCGGGACGGAGCGCCAAACCGGCTATTCTAACCAGCCGGACATGCGTCGGATGAGCCAGCTGCTCGGCCCTCTTTAATTGGTATCTGACCCCAATTAAAGATTAATTGGGGTCAGATACCAATTATTTGGGTGTGATGTGATTCTGTCATTTTTTGTTTCGAGCTTCTAGCCCCGCTTGCTGGGTGGGGGGGGTGACTGGCAAGATCGAGAACGACCATTCAAGGAGCTGCTATGCAAAGACGCCGGTTTTCTTCAGTCACCCTGGCCGGGCTGGGTCTGAGCCTGGGCAGCCCTATGGTTCAGGCATTTTCGCTGGGGGACGCTGATGCATCTGCCGGTGTCAAGGCGGCTTTGGAGCGCGGTGCGGTGGCGGCGGTCGCGCTGCTCGGGCGTACTGACGGCTTTCTTGGCAATGCCCTGGTTCGCATTGCCTTGCCCGGCTATCTGAACGACGGCGTCAGGGTGCTCAAGGCTCTGGGCCAGCAAAAGCGGGTTGATGAATTGCTCACCGCCATGAACAGGGCTGCCGAATCGGCGGTGCCGCAGGCTCAGGACCTGCTGGTCAGCACGGTGCGGAACTTGTCGGTTCAGGATGCGGTGCGTATCGTCAAAGGTGGCGATACATCGGTGACCGATTTCTTTGCAGGCCGCACTCGTAGCCCTTTGAGTGAGCGCTTTTTGCCGATCGTGACCCAGGCTACCGAGCGGGTCTCGCTGGCTGAAAAATACAACTCGGTAGCTGGCAAGGCCACCGGCCTGGGTCTGGTCAAGAAGGAGGACGCCAACATCCAGTCCTACGTGACCCGCAAGGCGCTCGACGGGCTCTATCTGATGATCGGTGAGGAAGAAAAGAAAATCCGCCGCGACCCGGTAGGCACGGGCAGCGACATTCTGCGCAAGGTGTTTGGCCGCTAGCTGGTGGCCAAATGCAGCTAGTGGGCTGCTGTGGTGGTCGGTCTGGCCTTTGTTAGCATCGGGCTCCCACGGAGCTCAGACATGCAACCTTTTCACCTTGCTTTTCCCGTTACCAACTTAGAACAGGCCCGCGCCTTTTACGGCGGTATCCTGGGCTGTCCTGAGGGGCGCAGCAGCCCTGAATGGGTGGATTTCAATTTTCACGGGCATCAGATCGTCGCGCACCTGTGCCCCACGATGAACTCTGAGGTCTCGCGCAGCGAGGTGGACGGGCATGGCGTGCCGGTGCGGCATTTTGGGCTGGTGATGAACCTTCCCGATTGGGAGGCTCTGGCGGCCCGGCTCAAGGATATCGGCACGAAGTTCATCATCGAGCCCTACATTCGCTTCAAGGGCGAGCCTGGCGAGCAGGCCACCATGTTCTTCCTTGATCCCTTTGGCAATGCCATCGAGTTCAAGGCCTTCAAGTCGCTCGATTCTCTGTTCGCCAAATAAGAGGCGGCGATGGCCCTGGCCATTTCCTACGAGGACATCGCTGCTGCGCACCGACGCTTGCAGGGGGTGGCGCATCGCACGCCGGTGATCCGTTCGCAGACGGTCAATGGTTTGACCGGCGCCAGCGTGTTTTTCAAGTGCGAGAATTTTCAGCGCATGGGCGCTTTCAAATTCCGTGGCGCCTACAACGCGCTCGTGAAGTTGACGGACGCGCAAAAGCGCCTCGGTGTCTGCGCTTTCAGCTCGGGCAATCATGCGCAAGGCATCGCGCTTTCGGCCCAAATTCTGGGCATGAACGCCACCATCGTCATGCCCCAGGACTCGCCCGCCATCAAGATGGCAGCGACTCGGGCTTATGGTGCGCAGGTGATCAGCTACGACCGTTATCGCGACGACCGGGAGGCCATCAGTCGCCAACTGGCCCATGAGCAGGGCATGACCCTGATCCCGCCCTACGACCATGCCGATGTCATGGCCGGTCAAGGTACCGCTGCCAAGGAGCTGTTCGAGGAGACCGGCCCGCTGGACCTGCTGCTGGTGTGCCTCGGCGGCGGCGGCCTGATTTCTGGCTGTGCGGTGGCTGCAGCCGCGCTCAGCCCAGGCTGCCGGGTGATCGGCGTTGAGCCGAAGGCGGGCAACGATGCTCAGCAAAGCAAGCGTTTGGGCCGTATCGTGCGCATTGATACGCCCCGCACCATAGCCGATGGCGCGCAGACCCAGGCGCTGGGCCAGCTGACTTTTCCCATCATCGACGCGCTGGTCTCGGACATTGTGACGGTCAGCGACGCAGAGCTGATCGACGCCATGCGATTTGCGGCAGCGCGCATGAAGATCGTGGTCGAGCCCACCGGCGCACTGGCCATGGCCGCTGCCCTGCAGTCCAAGGTAGAGATTCGGGGCCTGCGGGTCGGGGTGATCATCTCCGGCGGCAATATCGACATCGCTCAGCTTGCGAGCTATCTGGCCTGAAGCAGTCACCGCTGGGCCCCGCCGGTTTAAGCGATCAGGTTCAAGCGATCAGGCTCAGGCACTCTCGTTCAAGACCTGATCGAACAGCCGGGTGAGCAGGTCGGCTTGACCCAGCAGTCGCCTGCGCGCGGCCTGCACACAGTTGGCCCAGTCCATCAGGGTGGACGCCTCTATCCTGGGCAAAGGACTATCGCTCAGTCCGTTCCAGATCAGGTGGTATTGCCGCAGACTGCTCGGGGCGTCCAGCCAGTCCAAAAACGCATGAAGCTTGGCATGGTGGGCCTGATCGGCCTGCGGGTAGATCTGCCAGACCAGGGGCTGGCCGGCCCAGAGTGCGCGCACCAGCGAGTCTTCGCCGCGCACAAAGTTCAGGTCGCAGGCCCAGAGCATCTCGTCAAAGCCGTCCTGGCTGGTGTAGGGCAGGGCGCTCCAGCGCGGCGCTGCGCCCGACTCAGCCAGTGCCTGCTGCACGGCGGCCAGCGGCCGGCCGGGCGCAACCAGCAGTTGGCAGCCGGCCAGTTCAGCGAGCAGGGCCTTTAGCGCAGGCGGCTCGTAGCAAAACAAGCTGACCAGGCGCGCGCCTTCAGCCCAGCCGTGGGCGGCTCGCCAGGCGCTGCGGTCAAAGAGGCGCTGCCGCTCCAGCAGATCGGCCTCGCGCAGCAGCCCGGCCGTCTGCTCGCTGAAGCCGGGGTAGAAAAACCGCTTGCTCCAGCCTCGGGCCGGCCCGCTCATCACGGGTGAGCGCAGGCCGTGAAAACGCGGCACCCAGTCCTCGGCGCTGAGGTATTCCAGATTGATCCAGGCCGGCGCTCGCGGGTGACTTTGTACGCCGTGGGCGACAAAAGCTTCAGGAATCTGGCAGCCGAAGGCCTCGATCCAGACATCGGCCGGCTCCAGGCCTTCAAGTGCGGCCGCATCGCTGGCCTCATGCCAGTGCCTCAGCTCGATGGCGCGTTCCTCGCCGGCGTGCGGCGCCATCCAGCCCAGTGCTGAGGCCTCGTCGACCCACAGCCGCACCCGCTGTCCGGCATCGCGCAACTGGCCCGACAGGCGCCAGCACACGCCCAGGTCGCCATGGTTGTCGATCACAGTGCAAAAGAGGTCCCAGAGCAGGGCGGGGCGCATGGTTGTGGGGAGGGTGCAGAATCCGTTAATATAACAAGTGTTAAAACAAGGAGTTCGCCATGACCGCTCTCAAACTCACCCAAATCGGCAATTCTGTCGGAGTGATCCTGCCCAAGGAGCTGCTGGCGCGCCTAAAGCTGGAAAAGGGCGACACAGTGTTTGTGACCGAGGCGGCCAATGGTGCGGTCATGATGACCCCCTACGACGCCGACTTCGAGGTCCAGATGGATGCGGCGCGCAAAATCATGAAGAACCGGCGGCAGGTGCTGCGGGAACTGGCCAAATGAGCTCGGCGCCCAGCACTTGGGTCTGGCTGGATGCTCAGGTCATGCGGGCGGTTCACGAAGAGCAACTGGCGGAGCATGGCGGCGGTAGCGGTGTGCGTGACGAGGGACTGTTCGAATCGGCCATGAATCGGCCGCTGCATCTGGCCCACTATGGTGACCCCGACGCAGCCGCTCTGGCGGCCGCCTACGGATTTGGCCTAGCCCGTAACCACCCCTTCGTGGACGGTAACAAGCGCACCGCCTTTGTGGCGGTGGAGTTGTTCCTCGCCCTTAATGGTTGGGATCTGGTGGCCGATGACGCGCAATGCGTCATGACCATGCTCGCCCTGGCCGCTGGCGACCTGAGCGAAGAAGAGTTTGCCCAGTGGCTGCGTGAGCACCTGCAAGATCGTCAGCGATGAGCCAACCCGAGTCTGAAGCACTGCCGCCGGCCGATGCGGCCCGCCATGCCTTGCTGGCCGAGGTGGCCGCGCTGCCGGCCCTGCCCGGGGTCTACCGCTACTTTGACGCCGACGGCGGCGTGCTTTATGTGGGCAAGGCCCGCAACCTGAAAAAGCGCGTCAGCAGCTATTTCCAAAAGGACCATGGCGGCACCCGCATCGCGCATATGGTGGGCCGCATCGCGCGCATGCAGACCACGGTGGTGCGCTCCGAGGCCGAGGCCCTGCTGCTGGAAAACAACCTCATCAAGACGCTGAACCCTAAGTTCAATATCCTGTTTCGCGACGACAAGAGCTACCCCTATCTGAAGATCACTGCGGTGCAGGCCCCGCGTGCCGATGGCCAGGGCGCGCAGGCCCAGGTCTATCCGCGCATGGCCTATTACCGCGGTGCGGTCGATCGCAAGCACCATTACTTCGGGCCCTATCCCAGCGCCTGGGCGGTCAAAGACACCATTGCGCTGCTGCAAAAAGTCTTTCGGCTGCGCACCTGCGAGGACACGGTGTTTCAGAATCGAACCCGGCCCTGCCTGCTCTACCAGATCAAGCGCTGCTCCGGCCCCTGTGTCGGGCTGATCTCGCAGGCCGCCTATGCCAGCGATACCGAGCATGCGCAGCAGTTCTTGCACGGCCAGACCCAGGAGATTTTGCAGTCGCTCGAGGCGCGAATGCTGGTCCATGCCGAACAGCTCGAGTTTGAGCAGGCCGCCGAGGTGCGCAACCAGATGCGCGCCATCTCGCGGGTGCTGCACCAACAAACCATGGAGGTGCAGGCTGACAAAGACGCCGACATCCTGGCGGTGCGGGTGCAGGGCGGGCGGGCCTGCGTCAACCTGGCCATGGTGCGCGGTGGCCGCCACCTCGGCGATCGGGCCTATTTCCCGACCCACCTGGAAAGCGCGGTCGATCTGGTTGCACTCGACGAAGTCCTGCCCGAGGGCCAGGCGCCTGGTGATCCGAACGCACAGATCGAAACCCTGGTGCTTGAAGCTTTTATCGCCCAGCATTACATCGACCTGAGCCCGCCGCCGGCCCTCTTGCTCAGTCATGCGGTTGATAAGCAACTGATTGCGCTGCTCTCTGAACAGTCTGGCGTCAAGATCAACGCGGTGCACAAGCCGCGCGAGCAAAGGCGCATCTGGTTGGAAATGGCGCAAAAAAACGCCGATCTGCAATTGGCCCGATTGTTGGCCGAAGAGGGCTCGCAACAGGCGCGCACCCGCGCGCTGGCGCTGGCGCTCGATCTGCCGCAAACCGATCTGCAGGCCCTGCGCATTGAATGTTTTGACGTCTCGCACACCGCCGGTGAGGCCACCCAGGCCTCTTGCGTGGTGTTTGCCCAGCACCGCATGCAGGCGGCGCAGTACAAGCGATTTAGCATCGAAGGGGTGATCCCCGGCGATGATTACGCCGCCATGCGCCAGGTACTGCTGCGCCGCTACGGCCCTCTGGCCGAGGCCCAGCGCGAGGGCGAGCCTACCGACGAGCGGCTGCGCATGCCCGATCTGGTGCTGATCGACGGCGGCAAGGGCCAGGTTGGGGTGGCGCGCGAGGTGTTTGAACAACTGGGCCTGGACCTGGGCCTGATCGTCGGCGTTGAAAAAGGGCAAGGCCGCAAGGTCGGCCTGGAGGAGTTGGTGTTTGCCGACGGGCGAGAGAAGGTGTACCTGGGCAGCGACTCGGCCGCCCTGATGCTGGTGGCCCAGATCCGCGACGAGGCGCACCGCTATGCCATTACTGGCATGCGCGCCAAGCGTGACAAGGTGCGCGTGACCAGTCGCTTAGAGGACATTCCGGGCATAGGCCCGCGCAAGCGCGCAGCCCTGCTGCGTCGCTTTGGCGGTATCACGGGGGTGGGCTCGGCCAGTGCCGAAGACCTGGCCACCGTTGAGGGCATCTCAAAAACGCTGGCTGAGCAGATCTACCGCGCCTTGCGCTGAGCTTAGAAACGGCTGTGACCGCTGGTTTTGGTGCTAAGTCTTTGCTCTGAAGGGCTATCGTGCGCTTTTTGAGGCTCACCACTTGGGTGCGTGCCAAGCCGCCTCTAGGCTTACCGAGCCGCTGCCGCCATGCGCCGCTCCAGGCGCCGCACGCCCCAGGAGGTCAGCAAAATCAGCAGCAGGTATTCCAGCACCAGGGCGGTGTAGATCTCCAGCGGCCGGTATTCGGTCACGTTGAGCTCATTGGCCCGGCGGGTCAATTCCTGCAGACCAATGATTGAGACCAGCGAACTCATCTTGAGCACATAGACGAACTGGTTGCCCAGCGCCGGCAAGATGGTGCGTATGGCCTGCGGAAAAATCACGAAGCGGAAGGTGTCGCGGCTCGACAGGCCCAAGGTCTGCGCTGCTTCGCGCTGGCCCCTGGCTACCGCCTGTATGCCGGCACGGAAAATCTCTGCCTCGAAGGCCGCGTCTGACAGGGCCAGTGAAATCACACCGGCGGCAAAGGCGCCGAACTGCAGCCCGGTCAGCATGGGCAGGCCGTAGTAGACCCACAGCAGCAGCACCAGCAGCGGAATGGCGCGAAACACTTCCACATAGCCGCGCGAGACCATGCGCAGCGTCCGGGAGTTCGACAGGGCCGACAGCGCCAGAAACACCCCGAGCAGAACCGAGACCAAAATGGCGGCTACCGAAAGGCCAACCGTCAGACCTATGCCGGCGAACAGAAAAGAGAGGTTGGACGCTCCCTTATCGCTCAAGGGATTGAGGATGTACCAGCCCCAGGTGTAGGCGCTGGTGTCACCAGTGCTGGAGCAGCCGGCCAGCAGCAAGGCCAGCGCCGCTAGCGCGGCCGCAAGGCGCGTCATCTCGGCGCTTCAGTGTGTAGGCTCAGCGGCCCAGCCACTTGGCTTCGAGCGCGTCGAAGTAGCCCTCAGACTTCTTCAGTGCAATCCAGTTGTTGACGAAGGTGGTCCAGACCGGCTCGCCCTGCGGCAGCGGATAGGCAAACGGACGCTTGTTGCGCAGCTCGGCCTTGGAGATCACCGTCAGGTTCGGGTAGGTCTTGACCAGAGTGGCCGCTTCCACATTGCTGGTGATGGTGGCCACGGCACGGCCAGCGAGCACTTCTTGATAGCCAGTGGCCGGCTTTTCAATGGACTTGACCGCTGCCTGCGGGAAATGGGCTTTGGCCTGTTCTTCAAACACGGTGCCCAGCGAAACGGCGATCTGTGTGCCGCTGCGGTTGAGGTCGGACCAGCTGGCCAGCTTGGCGGCATCAGCCCGGCGGATCACCGGCACGGTGCCTGCTTCAATGTAAGGGTCGGAGAAGGCGACTGTTCTGGCCCGGGCCATGCTCAGGGAGGCGCCAGAGAAGATGTCGTAGCGGTTGGAGGTGATGCCGGTCACCAGCGTGGCCCATTCAGCCGGAACCCATTCGACCTTAACGCCCATGTCCTTGGCCAGTTGTTCCATGGCCTCGACGTCAAAGCCACGATAGCTGTTGGTGGCCGCATCACGGATGGACATGGGGTTGAAGTCACCGGTGGTGCCCACGCGCAAGGTGCCGCGCTCGAGGATGACTTGCAGGCGGTTCTTGCCTGGGGCGGTTTGGGCCAGGGCCGGCTGGCTCAGCGCAGCGAAGGCCAGCAAGGTCATGGCCAGCAGGGACTTGAGAAATTTCATGATGGCGGCTTCTCGCAAAAAAGAGTCGTGGAATTGGCAGGCAGATGTACCCGTCGGAAGCTACATTGCCCTCTCGCCCGTGGGCGAAAAAGATTGACAATGGTAGCAGTTTCAGCCGATGCGAGCCTGGGCTGGCCTACACGCCCGACCTGTTCAATGTGAGATACAGCTTCCTTCAATTACTGCGTCAAGGCTTGAGCGATCACCGGGGCTGGCCGCGGGCCTGGCGCTCGGCTGAGCCGGCGGCCAGTTACGACGCGGTGGTGGTCGGCGGCGGCGGCCATGGACTGGCGACGGCCTGGCACTTGGTGCGCGATGAGGGCCTGAGTCGGGTGGCGGTGATAGAACGTGGCTGGCTGGGCGGCGGCAACACCGGGCGCAACACCACGGTGATCCGTTCTAACTACTTGCGCGAACCCGGCATCCGCTTTCAAGACGAGAACCTGCGTTTGTGGGAAGACCTGAGCCAGCGGCTGGACTTCAACCTCATGGTCAGCCAGCGCGGGCAGATCGAGATCATCCAGACCTGGGCCAAGCTGCGCGACGCGCGCCGGCGCATGCATGCGATGCGTCTGGTCGGCGCTGACTATGAGCTGCTCGACGCCGACGCGGTCTATCGCCTGCTTCCGCTGCTGCGCCGTGATGCGGGCCAGCGACTGCCGGTGCTGGCCGGGGCCTGGCAGGGCCGGGCGGGTACGGTGCGCCATGATGCGGTGGCTTGGGCCTATGCCCGCGCCGCCAGCTCGGTGGGGGTCGATATCATCGAAAACTGCGAGGTCCTTGGCATTGAGCTCCATGCGGGTCGGGTGCAGGCGGTGCAGACCAGCCGCGGACGCATCGCCACCGAGCGTCTGGGGCTGGCGGTGGCCGGCTCGACCAGCCGGCTGGCGCGCATGGCCGGCCTGCGGCTGCCTTTGGAAACATTGACCCTGCAGGCTTTTGTGTCCGAGCCGCTCAAGCCCATGCTCGATGTGATCGTCTCCTGCCCGGCCTTGGGGATTTACTTCAGTCAGTCGGATAAGGGCGAGCTGGTGATTGGCGGCGGTCCCGATGCCGGCATGTCCTGGACGCAGCGCGGCCAGTTCAGCGTGATCGAAGACTGCGTGGCCAGCCTGCTTGAGCTCTTTCCGGCCCTGGCCCGGGTCAAGCTGATGCGCAGTTGGGGCGGGGCCATCGACCTGTCGGCCGATACCTCGCCCATTCTGTCGACCACCGAGGTCGAGGGCCTGTGCGTGAGCGCTGGCTGGGGCTCGGGGGGCTTCAAGTCGATTCCGGCTGGCGGCCGTAGCCTGGCCGGGCTGCTGGCCCGCAGCCAGGCCGATCGGCACTGTGCCCCGTTCTCTTTGGAGCGGTTTACCAGCGGCCGGCTGCTCTTTGAGACGGCCAGCGCCTCCAACCGGTTTTAGAGCCCCGACCATGCTGCAAATTCCCTGTCCTCATTGCGGTCTGCGCAGCGAGCATGAATTCATTGCGACCGGCGAGTTCAATCCACGACCGGCGCAGCCCGAGGCTCTCGATGACGCGGCCTGGGCCGATCACCTTTATCAGCGCGACAACCCGGACGCACCGGTGCTTGAACACTGGTGGCATGTGCAGGGCTGCCGCAGCTGGCTTGTAGTGCGGCGCGATCCGCACACCCAGGCTGTTTTAGAGGCCCGGGCGGCGGGGCAGGGCGCATGAGCGGCTGGCGCTTGAGCAGCGGTGGGCGTCTGATCGACCGCTCGCAGCCCCTGGACTTCAGCTTCAACGGCCGGCCCTTGCAGGGCCTGGCGGGCGACACCCTGGCCTCGGCCTTGCTTGCCCAGGGGGTGGATGTGCTCTCGCGCAGCTTCAAATACCACCGGCCCCGCGGCGTCTTCGCTGCGGGCTGGGAGGAGCCCTGTGCCTTTGTGGGCTTGCAGGCCCCGCGCATCGAGCCCAATGTGCTGGCCACCACCGAGCCTTTGGTGCAGGGCCTGCGTGCTGTTGGTCAGCAGGGTTGGCCGGCCTTCGACCCCATGGCCTGGGCTGATTGGCTGCATCGCTGGCTGCCGGCGGGGTTTTACTACAAGGCTTTCAAGTCGCCGGCCTGGGCCTGGCCCTGGTTCGAGCGCGCTTTGCGCCATGCGGCCGGTCTGGGCCGCATGCCCGATCGCTCTGCCGAGCCGGTGGCCCATGAGCGCCGCTTTGCCCATGCCGATGTCCTGGTGGTGGGGGCGGGTCTGGCCGGCTTGTGGGCGGCCAGGGCCCTGGCCGAAGCCGGTGCACGGGTGGTCCTGGCCGACGATGCGCCGCAGCCGGGCGGGCGCTGGCTGGACCGGCCTGCGGGCGGCGAGGTGGACGACTGGATCGCCGAGACGGTGCAGGCCCTCGATGCCTGCCCCAGCGTGCAGCGCTGGGCCAACACCCAGGTGGTGGCCCAGCACGATCACGGCCTGTTCGTGGCCATCGACCGCAGCCGCCCTGGCCGGGAGCGCTTGTGGAAGGTGCGCGCTCCGCACATGCTGCTGGCCAGCGGGCAGATCGAGCGCGGGCTGCTGTTTCCTGACAACGACCGCCCGGGCGTCATGCTCGCCGGCGCCGTCAGCAGCTTCCTGGGCCGCTGGGCGGTTGCGCCGGGCCGGCAGATGGTGCTGGCCGCGAACAACGACGCAGCCTGGACTGCGGCTTTTCAGGCCCACGACGCGGGACTGCCTGTGCGGGTGCTGGCCGACCAGCGCCTCGAGGTGCATCCGCAGCTGCTGCACCAAGCCGAGCAGCGCGGCTTGCGGGTGCAATTGGGCAGCAGCGTGGCGGCTTGCCGGGGTCGCATGCGCGTGCATTCGGTGGCACTGCGCGATGCCGATGGTCGCACCCAATGGCATGCCGCGGATTTGCTGGCCGTCTCCGGTGGCTGGAGCAGCGCCCTGGCCCTGCAGGCCCAGGCCGGCGGCGCCAGCGCCTATGACCCGCAGCTGCACGGTATGGTGCCGGTGGCTGGGCCAGCGGGTGTGCCCATAGGCGCTGCGGCTGGCCACCAGGACAGCACCCGGGTTTTAGCCTCGGCCCGCCAGGGCGCGCAGCAGGTGGCGCAGGCCTTGGGATTGAAGCTGCCGCCCCTGCTGTTACCTGAGTTGGCCAGCCAGAGCGATGGGTGCAGCGCCATCGCCTGGCCCGCGCCGGGCCAGGGCCGGGTGTTTGTGGACCTGGCCAGCGATGTCACCCTGGACGATGTGGCACTGGCTCAGCGCGAAGGCTATGAAGCGCCCGAGCACCTCAAGCGTTACACCGCCTTGGGCATGGGGCCGGACCAGGGCAGAACTTCTAGCCTTAATGGCGCTTTGTTGATGGCGCAGCTGCGGGGCCTGCCCCCTGGCCAGCTCGGACCGACCCGCTTACGGCCGCCCTATACGCCGCTGCCCTTAGCCGCGGTGGCCGGGTTCGAGCCGGGCGAGCTGATCCGTCCGGTTCGGCGCACGCCGATCACCGCCTGGCACGAGGCCGCCGGTGCGGTGATGTACGAGTCGGGCCAGAACTGGCGCAGGCCCGGCTATTACCCGCGGCCTGGCGAGACCCTGGCGCAGGCGCTCGAGCGTGAATGCCGGGCCTGCCGCGAGGCGGTGGGCTTGTACGACAGCTCGCCGCTGGGCAAGTTTGAAGTCACCGGTCCTCAGGCCCTGCAACTGCTCGAACAGGTTTATGCATGCCGGCTGGCCGACCTCAAGGACGGCCGGGGTCGCTATGCGGTGATGCTGCGTGAGGACGGCCGCATCTTTGACGACGGCACCGTCTTCAGGCTGGCCGAAGACCGCTGGTGGATCACCACCACCAGCGGCCAGGCCCAGGCGGTCCATGCCTGGCTGGAGGCGGTGCTGCAGATTCATTTTCAGGGTCGACTCCAGGCCTTCGTCACCCCGGTGACCGACCAGTGGGCAGCCCTGGTGGTGTGCGGGCCGCGCTCGCGCGAGCTGCTGGCGGCCTGTGGCTGCAGCATTGACTTAGCGCGCAGCGCATTTCCCTTTATGTCCATGCAAAGCGCCGAATTGGGCGGGCAGGCAGTGCGGCTGTTTCGGGTCAGCTTCACCGGCGAACTCAGCTATGAGATTCATTTGCCAGCCAGTCATGCCCTGGCCCTGTGGCAGCAGCTGGTCCATGAGGGGCAGCGCTTGGGCCTGACCGTCATGGGCTCAGAAGCCAACCATGTGCTGCGGGTGGAAAAAGGCTTTATCTCGGTCGGCCATGAAGTCGACGGATGTGTCAACCCCCTGGATCTGGGCCTGGCCTGGGCGGTGCGCATGGACAAGCCCGACTTTGTCGGTAAGCGTTCCTTGCAGCGCGACCTCGCCCGGCCGCAAGGCCGGGCGCAGCTGGTGGGCCTGCTGGTTCCTGAGGGTGAGCTGCCGCTGGAAGAGGGCGCTCAGATCCTGCGAGGCGAGCAGGCCGCCGAATTGGAGCCGGCCCGCGCGCTGGCGCTGGCGCAGGCCAGCGCTGGCTTTGTGACGGCCAGCGTGTTCAGCCACGCTCTGGGGCGGGCGGTGGCCTTGGCCCTGCTGGAAGACGGCGCGGCGCGCCATGGCGAGACGGTCTGGGTCACAGCGACCAGTCTTGGGCGTCTGGCCCGCAGACCTGCGCAGGTGGTGGCGCCGGTGTTCTTCGATCCTGAGGGAGGGCGCATGCGTGGCTGATGCTCCTATTGATAATTCTGCCGATGCTCCTATGGATGCCCGTATTGGCACTGATGGGCCCTTGCTGAGGCCACAGGCGGGCCGCTTGCTCAGCCTGCGCTTGCGCGCCAGCGACGCTGCTGCTTTGGAGCCCCTAGCCCCTGGCTTGGCGCAACTGGCGCAACTGGACATAGGCCGGCAGAGGTCTGTGATCTGGTCGGGCGAGCCGCTGCTCTGGCTGCGCCTGGGCCCGGATGAATGGTGGTGCTGGTGGGCGCAGGGGCGGCAGGCTCAGCCCCTGATGCAGTCGGTGGCGCAGACGCTACAAGGTATTTTCCATGCCTGCGTGGATTTGAGCGACGGTCAGCAAGCCTTGCTGCTTGCGGCGCCGGCGCGGCCGCTGCTGCGATTGGGCTGTGATCTGGATTTTGAGCGTCTGCCCGGAGATTTGGCCACCCGCACCCGGCTGGCGTCCTTCCCGGTGGTGCTGGCCGCCACTGCGGACCAGGGCATGCTGCTGTGGGTCGAAGCCAGTCTGAGTCTGAGCCTGCAGCAATGGCTCAGGCGTGCCGCTGTCGCTGTGAGCGAATAAGCGTCCAGCTCCCACACCTCTTGCCCAGGCTGCTTATTCTTTTGTAGGAGCGCCGCCTCGGCGCGATGCGGCCTGTGATCAAGCGCTGAGACTGCTTTAGCGCCGCATCGCTGCGAGGGCGCAGCTCCCACTTGGATTTGTGGGCCGCGCTCAAGCTGTGGAATTGCTGGGTGGGAGCGCTGTGTAGGAGCGCCGCCTCGGCGCGATGACCGACTTGCAGGACTCAGGGTGTATGAGCGTCGGGTTGGATATCTTCCGCGCGGATGCGCTCGGCCAGCGCCTTGCGAAAACGGGCTGCTCCGGCGTCGAGCAGTAGGCCGATGTGGGGTGTGCGCTGGTGCTTCATGCCCTGGTGCACCGCTTCAAGTATCAGCCGATCTTCCTCGAATGCGGCTTTGGCGCCGGCGGCGATGCGCTCGGTCAGCGCATCGTTGTTCGGGTCGGTGTTGCGGTGCTGCAGCCAGAAATAGAGCGTGGTGTCGGCATCGACCGGGGTGAGGAAGTTGTAGGACACCATGCGGTAGACCAGCGGGTCCTGCGGTACCTGCGGCCCGCCCATGCCGGCTGGGGCAAAGATGCTGCGGTTGATCGCCATTGAGGGCAGCCTGACCTCATAGTGCTGCAGCCGGTCGGCCGGTCCGCTGAACTGGACCAGTGGCGCATAAAACGCCGGTGGCGGTCGGCTGTACATCCAGCGGCTGCAGACCACGCTGCTGTCATCGGCATGGATCTGCAGCGGCGTGTCTTCGGTGCCCGCAGCCGCAAAGGTGCCGCGGTGGACCCAGGCCACATGCGAGGGGTCGAGCAGGTTGTCGACCAGCCACAGGTAATGGCAATTGCAACGCAGGCTGTCGCCGGTGGTCAGGTGCCAGTCGGGGCTGTCGTGGTGCTCAATGTCGATGACCGGATGCTGTGCGGCCTTCTCGGACTCGCCCATCCAGATCCACAGCAGGCCGTAGCGCTCCTGTACCGGGTAGCTGCGCACCCGCGCTCCGTGCGGAATGCGCTCCTGGGTGGGCGCAGCGATGCAGCGGCCGCAGCCGTCGAAGGTCAGGCCGTGGTAGCCGCATTCGATCGCATCGCCCATCAGGCGGCCCATGGACAGGGGCAGCTTGCGGTGCGGGCAGGCGTCTTCCAGCGCCACCGGCGAGCCGTCTTCGCGCCGGTAGAGCACGATGGCCTCTTCCAGCAGGCGCACCGCCTTGGGCTGCCGGCCCACCTCGCGCGAGAGGCAAGCCACATACCAGCAGTTGCGCAGATAGACCTGGGGAGCGGTCAGATCGAGAGGAGACATGGTGGGTCGAGGAGATCGGGACAAGCGAAGACTATAGCGGCGGGCTCAGCCGAATTCGTAGGAGCCCATGTCCACCTTGAGCGCATGGTCCAGGAACAGGCGCCGGCCCGGGTCGTCCTGGGCCGCGCCGGCGGCCACCATCAGCGGGATGAGGTGGTCCTCGCGCGGATGGGCGCGCCGGGCCTGCGGCGCCTGGGCCCAGGCCAGCAATTGCGCGCGCCTGTGAGCCGGGTCGGCCACCACGCGGGCTAGGAATTGCTCGAAGGTGTGCGCCACGGCGGTGGCCGCATCACTGCCGAAACCGCGCATATCGTGATAGGTCAGGCCGCTGCCCATGATCAGCACCCCTTCGTCGCGCAGTGCGCTCAAGGCCTGGCCGGCCCGAAAGTGTTCTCCAGGGTCATACCCGTGCTTGAGGGACAGCAGCACCAGCGGCATGTCAGCCTGCGGATACATGCAGTGCATGGGCACGAAGGCGCCGTGGTCCAGGCCGCGGCCAGCATCAGCGCGGCAGGGCAAGCCGGCGGCGCCTAGCAGTTCCTGCACCCGCGCTGCCAATGCCGGCGAGCCGGGGGCCGGGTAGCGGATCTGATAGGTGTGGGGTGGAAAGCCGAAGTAGTCGTATTCCATGCCTGGGTGGGCAGCGCTGGAGACGGAAAACTCGGCGGCCTCCCAGTGGCCGCTAATCATCAGCACTGCCTTGGGCTGGGTGGGCAGGCGAGCGGGCAGAGCGGCCAGTTCGCGCTCGGTCAGGGCGAATATCTCGCGCATGCCCTCAACCCAGGGCCAGGGGCCGCCACCGTGGGAAACAAAGTAGGTGGGCAAGCGGGTCGGGTGGGCGGTGTCTGGCATGAGGTGGCGGCTCGGCTGTAGCGGCTGGGCCTGGGTGAGGGGCCGGGACCGCAGGGTATAAACCCGATTGTCGCGCAGTCAAAACACAAGGAGGCTTCATGCATACCAGCAAGGTGGCGATGGTCACCGGTCCGGCCCAGGGCATAGGCCGGGCCATTGCAGAGCGTTTATTGAATTCGGGCTGGTCCCTGGTGGCCATAGACCGGCAGGCCGAGGGCTTGCAAAGTCTGCAGGCCCTGGCGCCTGAACGGGTGGCCACGGCGCTTTTGGATGTGACGGCCGATGACGCGCCCGAGCAGGCCATGGCCCTGGCACGCTCGCGCTTTGGCCGCTTGGATGCGCTCATCAACAATGCCGGCATCGGGCGGCCCAAGCCCATGCACCTGACCGACGATGCCGAGCTCGACCGATTCCTCAATGTCAATTTGCGCAGTGTGTTCCGTTTCTCGCGGCAGGCCCTGGGTCTGATCGGCGAGGGCGGCTGCATGGTGCATGTGGCGTCGACCTTTGGCCTGATGGGCAACCCCGGCGCTTCGGCCTACGCCGCCACCAAAGCGGCGCTGATCGGTCTGACTCGGCAAATGGCGGTTGACTACGGTCCCAAGGGCCTGCGCATCAACGCGGTGGCGCCGGGACTGATCCACACCGAGTTGATCTCTGACCGGCTCGACCAGCCGGCCTTCAGGCGCTTGATGGTCGACACCATCCCGTTTCCGAGATTGGGAAAACCCAGCGATGTGGCTGCTGCGGTGGCTTTTTTATGCTCCGAAGATGCCTCTTTCATCAACGGCCATGTGCTGGTGATTGACGGTGGCTGGAGCGCGACCAACTGGGTGGGTTCGGGCGGCCCGGCCTGAAGCTGTGGAGACGCTCATGACTTACGAAACCATTCGGCTCGAGCCAGTCGGCGATGCGGCCGCAGGCCTGTGGCTGTTGACCTTGAACCGCCCCGAGGCGATGAACGCGATGAACACCCAGATGTTCATCGACTTGCGCGCCGCGATGCGTGAGCTTGCGGTGCGCAGCGATGCACGGGTGCTGGTCATCACCGGCGCTGGCGAGCGGGCCTTCAGCGTGGGCGGCGACCTCAAGGAGCGCAATGGCATGTCCGACGAGACCTGGCGGGCGCAGCACCAGCTCATCGAGGAAGCCTTCCTGGCGGTCAAGGATTTCGCGCTGCCGGTGATTGCTGCCGTCGAAGGCCATGCCCATGGCGGCGGGCTCGAGCTGGCGCTGATGTGCGACTTCATCATTGCCTCACACAGCGCTCAGTTTTCGTTGCCTGAGGTCAAGCGTGGCATCCTTCCCGGCGGGGGCGGGGTGCAAAACCTGGTGCGTGCCGCTGGCATGCGCCGGGCCAAGCAGCGGCTGTTTACTGGCGGCAGTTTTAAGGCCGAGCAGGCGCTGGCCTGGGGTATGGTCAACGAAACCGTCGAGGCAGGGGCTAGCGTCGCCCGGGCGATAGAAATTGCCCATGAGATCGTGGCTGCTGCCCCGATGTCGGTGCGCTATGTCAAGCTCGCTGCGGCCCGCGGCGGCGAGGTGGACTTTCATACCGGCTATATGCTGGACTTGGCGGCCTATAACGTGCTCGTGTCCTCGCAGGACCGGCTCGAAGGGGTGCAGGCTTTCAACGAGCGGCGCCCGCCAAGATGGCGCAACCGCTGAGCGGACCGGCTCAGTCAGGGGCCGGAGATCTGTCGCCCGCATGACCGGGGCTGGGTGATACCCCCATTGCCAAGCTGGCGCTCGTCGGTCCAAATCGTGAGCATCTATTAAAAGCAGGGGGTTTTACATGCGTGCAATTTCCTGGATCCGTACCTTGGCCCTGGCCTCGGGTGTGTTGGTGGCCGCAGCTGCCTGGGCGCAGACCGGTTCCAGCCGGCCGATACGCATGATCGTGCCGCTGCCAGCTGGCACCGCCACCGACCTGGCGGCACGGGTCTTGAGTCAGCAGATGGGCAGCATCCTCGGCCAAACCATCGTGGTCGACAACAAACCTGGCGCCAACGGCACCATCGGCGTGATGGAAATGGTTCGATCAGCGCCTGATGGCCAGACCCTGCTGCTGGGCTCTCAGTCGCCGCTGGCCACCAATGTGGCCCTGGTCAAGAACTTGGCTTATGACCCGCGCAAGGATTTTTCGCCGATCAACGGCTTTGGCCTGACCATGCATGTGCTGATGGTCAAGCCCGGCTTCCCCGCCAAGACCATGCCCGAGTTCATCGCCTATGCCAAGCAGCGGCCGGGCAAGGTGAGCGTGGGCTCGACCACCACCTCGGTGCAGACCCAAATCGCCACCATGAACAAGCTGGCCGGCATTGACCTGCTGGTGGTTCCCTACAAGGGGATTCCTGCGACCATCACCGATGTGATCGGCGGTACCTTGGATGCCACCATCGTCGACCTGGCCAATGCGCAGGCCCAGGCCAAGGCCGGCAAGCTGGTGCCGATCGCGGTCACCTCGCTGCAGCGTAACCCGCTGGTGCCAGATTGGCCGGCGATTTCGGAGACCCTGCCTGGTTTTGACTTTCCGTCCTGGGTGGGCCTGGTCGGACCCGCTGGCATGCCCCGCGAGTTGGTCGACAAGCTCAATGCGGCGGTCGCTCAAGCGGTACGTCATCCGGATGTATCCAGCCGCCTAGGCACCATAGGCATGGCCCCGATGTTGATGAGCCCCGATCAGTTCAAGACCGCCATTGCCGACGAAACGGTCAAATGGGTGCGACTGGCCCGTGAGGCCAACATCCAGCCTGAGTGAGCCCAAGACCATGATGCAGGCCAGTCTTGAGCAGGCTCTGGCCCGCCGCCAGCGCTATGTGACCCCCGGCGGCGCGCTCACCCATGTGAGCACCTATATCGGCACCAACAAAATGGAGCTGCTGGCGCAGGGCAAGACGGCCGAACAGGTGGCGCTCGAATTGGCTGATAAGCCCATGGCCTATCTGGTCGAGCAGGCGCCCGATGCACTGGTCGATCCGCACTTTCACGAGGTCGACCAGTTTCAGCTCTTTATTGCCGGCGGGGGCCGCATAGGCACCCACAAGCTCGAAGGGGTGGCGGTTCACTATGCGGGCGCCCATACGCCTTACGGCCCGATCGCCGCTGGGCCTGCGGGGGTTAACTACATCACCCTGCGCTGCCGCTGGGACCGCGGCGCGCAATGGATGCCGGGCGCCGCGCAGGTGCTCAGAGACCTGCCGTCCAGGCGCCACCTGGCCTACACCACCGAGCCGATTTCGGTCGGGCTCGACGGCGCCCCTGGCGTGTGTGTCACCGAACTACGCGCCCAGGAGGCGCATATCGGTGGCGCGAGCTGCGGCCTGGCCGCAGCGGCTGAAATCGTCGCGGCCGATGCGGCCGGCAGCGCCGGTCAGTTTTGGTACCTGCTGGCTGGCAGCCTGGTCGATGCGACCGGCCGAGCTCATCTGGCCGATGCCTGCATCTACTTCGGTCCCGATGAGGCGCCCAGCCGCTGGCAGGCCGGTCCGGCCGGCGCGCAGTGGCTGCAGTTGCGTTTCCCCCTGCACTGATTGCTGCTGCTTTGCTGCAGCCGCGGCCATGCCCGAGTGGGGGCTAAATGTTCTATTGACAGGACAAATCCCCCAAGAGAAGATCGCAAAGGTCTGTCTCTAACCTACCCACCGCACCAACGTCATGGAACTCTCCGACAAAAGCGCCCGCCAGCTCTTCGAACAGGTCAAGGCCAATCCCACCCGCAAGCGCTTTGGCTTTGGCAAGATGCCGGCGCTGATCAACATCGATCTGCAAAAAGCCTATACCTGCGTGGGCGAGTTTGCCACCGCCTACGAGACCGATCCGCGCCAGCTCGAGCACGTTAATCGACTGGCCCAGGCTTTTCGGGCCAAGGGCTTCCCGGTGGTCTGGACCTATGTAGCCTATATGGATTCGGGCGAGGACTGCGGCGTCTGGGGTACGCGCACCAATACACCCGACTCGCTGCAAAACATCAAGGTCGGTAGCCGGCGGGCTGAATTTGACGACGGCTTGGATATCGACCGCAAGCGGGACATCATCATCAACAAGCGCATGGCCTCAGCGTTTTTTGAGACCAACCTCGGCTCCATCTTCACCTTCCACGGGGTGGATACCTGTGTGATCACGGGTGGCTCGACCTCGGGCTGCGTGCGCGCCACCGTGGTCGACAGCCTGCAAAGGAGTTTTCGCACCATCGTGCCCGAGCAGTGCGTGGCCGACAAGCACGAGTCGCCGCACTTCGCCAACCTCTACGACATGATGCTCAAGTACGCCGATGTGTTGTCCATCGATGAAACGCTTGAGCAGCTTGCTCGCGTGCAGGCCCATGGGGCTGCGTCTTGAGCGGGGCGGCGACCCGGCGTGACCCGGGCTTTTATGACTACCTGCCGTACAACGATCGTCCGGTCATACGCTGGCCGGGTGGCGCAAGGGTGGCTTTCTGGGTGGCGCCCAATGTGGAGTTTTATGAGCTCAATCCGCCGCGCAATCCGGCCCGCGCGCCCTGGGCCCGGTCGGCACCCGATGTGCTGAACTACTCCTACCGCGACTACGGCAACCGCACCGGTTTTTGGCGCATGCTTGACGCGATGAAGCGCTGCAATATGCGCGGCAGCGTCTCGCTCAATGTGGCCATGTGCGAGCACCATCCAGAGGTGATCGAAGCCTGCGCCAAGGAAGATTGGGAGTTTTACTCCCACGGCACCTACAACACCCGCTACCTGATGGGCATGAATGAGGAGCAGGAGCGGCAGGTCATCCAGGACTCGATCGACACCATCAAAAAGCACACCGGCCAAAAGCTCGATGGCTGGTTGGCGCCGGCACTGACCTATACCGAGCGCACCATGGATCTGGTGGCAGAAATGGGCCTGACCTATGTCTGCGACCTGTTCCATGACGACCAGCCCGGCCCGGTGAAGGTCCGGCAGGGCAAGCTCACCAGCATTCCGTATTCGCTGGAGATGAACGACACCATCGTTTACAACGTCAATCTGGTCTCGCCGCGCCGCTATGGCGACATCCTCAAGCGCCAGTTCGACAGGCTCTATGAAGAAGGCGAGCGCTCGGGCACGGTGATGTGCATCCCTCTGCACCCCTACCTGATTGGCCAGCCCTACAGGTTGGCTGCCTTTGAGGAGGCGCTGTCTTACATCACCAGCCATGACAAGGTCTGGCTGGCCACCGGCCGCGAGATCGCGCAGTATTTCAATGAAAACTACCACGCCGCCTTCATGGCGGCGGGGCAGGCCGTAGGGGAGGCACCATGAGCGCAGCGCCGAGCCGTCTCAAGCAAGCGAGCGCCCCCTCGGGGGGCAGCGGGTACACGCCAGTGACCCGCGTGGGGGCAGCATCATGAGCAGCAAGCCCTTGCCCGACGATTATTTGTCCTACCCGCTGCGCCGCTATGGCATGGACCATGACCGCTATGACTGGTCCATGCTGCCCCGGCGCAAGCCGGTGGCCTGGCCAGGCGGCGCGCGCATTGCGCTGTGGGTGGTGCCGGCGCTGGAGTGGTTCCCGCTCAATATGGCGGGCCAACCCTTCAAGCCGCCGGGCGCGATGCAGACCGCCTACCCAGACCTGCGCCATTACACCCTGCGCGACTACGGCAACAGGGTCGGCATCTTTCGCATCATGCAGGCCCTGGGACGCCATGGCATACCGGCCACGGTGGCGCTCAATGCAGCGGTGGCGGTGCGCTATCCCTCGCTCATTAAGCAGTGCAACAGCCTGGGCTGGGAGATCATGGCCAATGGCCTGGACATGGACCACCTGCACCATGGCGGTCTGGATCCGGCTGAAGAAAAACGCTGGGTGGCGCAAAGTCTGGAACTGCTGCGTCAGACCAGCGGCCAAGCGGTGCGCGGCTGGCTCTCGCCGGCCAAGTCAGAGTCCTTCCAGACCCTGGACCTGCTGGCTCAGGCGGGCGTGGACTATGTCTGCGACTGGGTCAATGACGACATGCCCTATGCCATGCGGACCACCGGCGGCCCCTTGGTGGCCATGCCGCATCCGATTGACATCGATGACTACACCATTTTGGTCAACAACCACCACACCGAGGATGATTTCCGGGACCAGCTCATCGATCACTTTGACGTGCTTTACCGCGAATCCAGCGTCGATAGCGGCCGGGTGATGGCGATCTCGCTGCACCCTTGGGTGGTCGGCCAGCCTTACCGGATCCGGGCGCTGGAGGAAGCGCTGGCGCACATCATGCGTCACCGGGGCGTATGGGCCGCCACCGGCTCGCAGATCCTCGATGCCTGGCAGGCTCAGCAAGCCTAGATGGCAAGTTGGCCTTGTACTGGGGCGGGTGCGGCGTTCCGTTTAGAGGGTCGCCTCATGCTTCGCCTAGAGCGTCGGCTAGAGCGCCGGCTAGAGCGTCGCCTTCATCTCGGCCAGATCGTTCCAGACGTCCTGGCGGCGGATCAAACCGTCGGCAAGTTCGAAGCGGTCAATGAAGCGTATGCCGCTGAAGGCGCTGCCGTCGAGCCAAACGCCTTCGAGCGTGCCGCTGCAATAGACCACCGTGCAGTCTTCCTGCCAGGATTCGTCGAAGCGTTCGAAGCGTTTAGCGATGCGGCTGTAGCGGGTCTTGGCCCAGTCCATCAATTCGCTGAACTCCCGCATCGGCGCCGCACCCGGGAAGGTCATCACAAAGCCGGGGGCCAGCAAATGCCGCGCCGCATCCAGTTCGCGCGCCTGCATGCGCTCCAGAAACTGGCGAACCACCACGCTGGCTTCGGGCAGGTCCGGCCCGCCCTGGCTCATGCGTTTTCCGTCGCGCTGGTAGGTGGCTGCTTCGTTCACAAAGACGGTGGTGCCCGCGTTGGACGCGGCAATGACCGAGCGCACGGTGCGCGCGGTGCGCTCGACCAGGCGTTCGCGCGTCTGCGCGCTGTAGCCGGGCAAGAGGGTAATAGAGACAACAGGCATGGGATCACTCCTTGGTCTGTGCATGATAGTGCCGCCGCAAAGGCCATGCTTGGGCCTAAGTTGGACTCAAGGCGGACACAAGGCGAACATAAGGCGGACTTAGGTTGGGCATGAGATGGAACTGATCGCCGGCCAAGATCGCATCGCCTATTCGGCCCTGCCCAGCCGCAGCGCGCTGCGCTGGCCGGGTGGCGCGCGGCTGGCGGTTTGGGTGGCGCCCAACATCGAGCACTATGAATACCTGCCCGAGCAGGTTCGGGTGCGCAACCCCTGGCCGCGGCTGCCGCATCCCGACATCCTGGGCTATGGCCTGCGCGACTACGGCAACCGGGTGGGCGTCTGGCGCCTGATGGAATTGTTCGACCGGCTCGAATTGCCGGTGACGGTCTCGCTGTCCATGGCGGTGCTCGATATGTACCCCGACCTGGCTCAGGCCATGATGGAGCGGCAGTGGGAGTTCATGTCCCACGGCCTCTACAACACGCGTTACCACTGGAATATGAGCGAGGATGAAGAGCGCGAGGCAATCGCCCAGTGCCAGGAGATACACCTGCGCCATACTGGCCAGCGGCTGAAGGGCTGGTTTTCGCCGGCCGCCTCCAACACCCTGCGCACGCCCGATCTGGTGGCCGAAAGCGGCATCAGCTATTTGTGCGACCTCTACCATGACGACCAGCCCACGCCGATTCGGGTGCGCAGCGGCGAGCTGACCTCGCTGCCTTATTCCATGGAAATCAACGATAGCATCGCCTGGCGGCGCGGCCAGGAAGCCGAGGCCTTTGCACGCAAGATTCGCGACGAGTTCGACGTGCTCTATGCGGAGGGCGCGGAGCACGGCCGGGTGATGAACATCGCCGTCCATCCTTTCATCATGGGCCAGCCCCACCGCATTGATGCGCTGGACCATGCCCTGCAATACATCCGCAGTCACGAGGGCGTCTGGTTTGCTACCGGCGCGCAGATCGTTGACTGCTACCGTCAGCAACAAGCCAAGGACAGCCCATGAGTGCCAACCAAGATTACATCCGCGACTATATGAGCGAGCCGGTGATTGATGCGCGCAGTGCGGCGCTGGTCATCATCGACATGCAGTACGCCACCGGCTCGCGCCAGGGCGCGCTCGGACGCACCCTCAAGGCCCAGGGCTCCTCGGTGGGCGACTACCGCTTTGCCCGCATTGAAGGCACGGTGCTGCCCAGCATCTTGCGGCTACGTGCGCATTTCCAGCAGATCGGGCAGCCGGTGCTGCATGTGACCCTGGGTGCGGCCCTGCCCGATGCCAGCGACGCGCCGCGCCATATGCGCAAGCTGCTGGCCAGTTGCGCCAACCATGTGGGCAGCCGCGAGCATGAAATCCTCGACGAGCTCAAGCCGGTCGCGGGCGAGCATGTGCTGCGCAAGACCACCGTGGGCGCCTTCGCCTCCACCCCGATCGACAGCCTGCTGCGCTCGCTGCGGGTCGATCAGCTCTATATGGTGGGCGTGTCGACCAATATGTGCGTGGAGACCACCGCCCGCGAAGCGGCCGATCGCGGCTATCAGGTGACCCTGGTGGAAGACGCCTGCGGCACCACCTTTGAAGAGCTGCACCAGGTGACCATGCGCAACTTCCAGCGCCTGTTTGGCCGGGTTGCATCGACCGATCAGGCGGTAGCCGAGCTCCAGGAGGCCACATGATGAAGCGGGTGCTGGTGGTCGTTCCTTTTGCGATGTCGCCCGAGAATCTGGCGCTGCGTCAGGAGCAGCTCAAGGGCATAGACCTTTCGCCGCAGCTGCAGTTTGAATTCCGGCCGGTCAAGGCCGGCCCGCTCAACTATTCCAGCCACCATGACTTTGTGCTGGCCGATGCCGCCAACTTCGAGGCCGGCTGCCGGGCGCAGGAAGAGGGCTTTGCGGCGGTGTGCATAGACACCATGAGCGACTCGGGCGTGGCCGCACTGCGCTCGGTGCTCGACATTCCGGTTTTCGGGCCGGGTAAGGTCTCCATGCTGGCCGCGCTGATGCTGGGCGATCGTTTTTCGGTGCTCACCATGGCCAGCCGCTGGAAGCCCTTGTACAAAAAGGCACTCGACGAACTCGGCCTGCACCACAAATGCGCCTCGGTGCGCGCCATCGAAGTGGCGCCCGACAACCAAGCCCTGCTCTCGGGCAAGGAAGAAGATGTATTTCCCCTGCTCGAGGCCGCGGCGCGGCGCGCCATAGACGAAGACGGCGCTGAAGTGATCATCTTGGGCTCGACCACCATGCACCAGTCGCATGCCTGGCTCAGCCAGCGCCTGCCGGTGCCGGTGATCAACCCCGGTCCCTTGAGCTACAAAATGGCCGAGGCTGCCCTGGGTCTGGGCCTGAGCCATAGCCGACAGGGCTACCCCAAGCCCATGCATCCGCGGCTCGATATGCTGCAGGCCATGATGAGCGCGGCCCAGCAAGCGGTGCGCTAAACACATCGGTGTAGACGATGGAGGAGACCCCCATGCCCAAACTGCTGAGTGAGGCGCAGGTACAGGCTTACGAGCGCGATGGCTTCGTCTTTCCGGTCGATGTGCTGAGTGCCGCAGAGGTGTGTGCGTACCGGCAGGAGCTCCAAGCCTGGGAGCACGCGCGCGGCGCAGCCATCGACTTTCCGGAAAAGTCCAAGAGCTATCTGCTCTTCAACTGGGCCGACCAGCTGGTGCATCACCCGCGCATCCTGGACGCGGTCGAAGACCTGATCGGTCCGGACATCCTGGTCTACCACTCCACGCTTTTCCTCAAGGAAGCCCATACCCCTGCCTTTGTGCGCTGGCACCAGGACAGCACCTACTTTTATCTGCAGCCGCACCTGCATGTCACCGCCTGGGTGGCGCTGTCCGAGGCCAGCGTGCAGGCCGGCTGCATGCAGGCACTGCCGGGCAGCCACCGCTGGGGTGCGTTCGAGCATGACGACAAGCCCGAGGCTATGAATATGATCCGGCGCGGGCAGGGCATCAGCAGCCGCTTTGACCAGGTCCAGGGCCAGTTCATGCCGGTGGGCGCTGGCCAGATGTCGCTGCACCATACCGACTTGGTGCATGCCTCCGGTGGCAATGACAGCGACGACCGGCGCATCGGCTATGCCATCAGCTACATCCCCGCTCATGTGCGGCCGGTGGGCGCGGTGCGGCCCTCGGCCTTGTGCGTGCGCGGGCGCAGTCACGGTCATTTTGTGGAGGAAGAGCGTTTGCGTGAGCCGCTCTCAAGCCAGGCTCAAGACAGCCACAGCCGCGCCTTGGCGCTTTTTCGATCCTTGCAAGACGCCGGCTTTCAAGCGCCGGCCCAGGAGACAGCATGAATACTTCGCCAAGCCGGCTGGACGCCTCGCAGTTGCAGGCGCTGGTCGAGCGCTATTTTTCGGCGGTCGACCGTGGGGACCTGGCTGCCACGCTGGCTTGCTTTGCACCGACGGCGCGTTTTGGCATCGCCAACCACGAGCTGTACTACCAGGGCCGCGATACCGAGGTGCGCGGGATGTACGAGCGCTTGGCTGCACGTTATGCCCGGGTCTGGCACGGCGACTTTGACCACGTCATCGACGTGCCCCATCAGCGGGTGGCCAGCCGCTTCAGGGTGGAAAACACCACCCATGCGGGCGAGTTGCTGCGTAAGAACAACTGCAACTTTTTCGAGGTGCAGGACGGCCTGTTCGTACAGGTGTTTGTTTATATGAGCGGCGAAAACTCGCTGACCTGAAGTCGGCTTTCCGGCTACGAAGCCGCCGGCACTTCAGCTTTGGCTTGCCATCGGCGAGCGCGATACCAGGCCCAGCCAGCGCCCTAGTGGCACCTGCAGTCGGGCCAGGCCCAAGGTGGCTTCGAGCAGGTCGCGGCAATGAGCGGCTGGCCAAATGCGGCCGCTCAGGTCCATGAACTTGGCACGCAGTTCTTCACGGGTATAGGGCGATGCGTCATCGCCCCGGTTGACGCCGGCCTCGGCCAAAAGTTGGCGGCCGTCTTTGAGCCGCATCAGCACCCGCGCCGGCCTTTCTGCGGGCAGGCGCTGGCTCATCGCTGGGTCGTGGTTGACGCGCACCTTTTGCGCCAGGGCCAGCACATCGGGCCTGCGCACCGCTTCCCAGGTGAAACTGGACAGGGCGCTGGTGCCGTGGACGATGCGGGTGGCGACCGCAAAGGGCACGGAAAACTTGGCCGCCAGGGTGTTGGCTGGTGCCGGGTCGTCGAGCTCGGCAGCCAGGTGGTAGGTCTGCACCTCGATGGACTCAATCTCATCGGGTTGCGGCAGGCTCTGGCTGGCGGCCAGCTGATCGATCGCATCGAGCGTGCCGTGGTTGTAGCGGCAGCAGGAATGCATCTTGAAGTAGTTGTGCATCAGATGCCAGTCCTGCCCCAGCTCGCGCACCACCGCCTCGGGGTCGAAGTGCTCGGAGACGATCTGGCCCAGCAGCGAAGCCGGGCCGTCGCGCTCGCCGCTGAAGCCGCATTCGGTCAGGTCCAGGGCCAGCAGGCCGTTGCGATTGCTCAGACCCGCATAGGTGTTGCGTACCAGCCCGCCTTCGAGCATGGTGCGCTTGGAGGTGGCGGTGGTCAGCGAGGAGGCGATGTTGAGTGCCTCGCGCATGGCGCTGGTGCTCAGGTGGGCAATGCGGGCACAGGCCGCTGCCGCCCCTATCGTGCCCCAGGTGCCGTGCGGGTGCATGGCGCCGCGCAACTGCGAGGCCGCGCCCAGGCGCGAGCCGACTTCATAGCCGACCACCAGGCCGGCCAAAAAGTCGGCCGCATCCGGAGCGCGCTCCTGGCTCAGTGCCACTGCTGCCGGAATCACGTGCACGGCTGGGTGGCCGCGCGAGTAGCGGTTGCCCTCGTCCATTTCCAGGAAAGTGCCGGCAGTGCCGTTGATGAAGGCCGCCGCCTCACAGCTGCTGCGCCGGCCCAGGCCAATCAGGCTGGCCGCTTCGCTGGCACCCTGGCGCTCGGCCAGAGCCCGCAGCTCGGGCTCGGCCGAGCCTGCGGCCACCGCTGCCAGGGTGTCGGCCAGGATCCAGCCCACCTGCTCCTGTATATCAGCGGGCAGGCTGCGGTAGTCGAGCTCGGCGGCAAACTGGCTTAGGCGGTCGAGGTAGTCCATGAGGGATGCTTTCTTTGGGGGGTTCTTTAGGGTGCGCAGCCGTGGGGCGCGTACAGGTCGTCAGGACTGGTGGTCAGCAGACCCTCAATATTTTGAAGATCGGCCAGCAGGCGGCGCAGGTGACTGATGCGGCTGGGCATGCCCCAGACCCAGGGGTGCAGGCCCAGGCCCATGACCGCGCTGCGCCCCTGCGCAAGGCATTCCCTGGCCATGCGCTGTGCGCCGGCCAGGATCAGAGCTGCGTGCGCAGGAGCCTCCACATGGCGCAGCCATTGGCCTTGCACATCGTCCCACTCGCTCGACAGGGGCAGGGCCAGCAGGCGCCGCGCCGATGTGCCGGCGGGTTCCAGCCAGTAGGGCTGGTCATCATTGCCCCAGTCCAGGGTGTAGTGCAGGCCGGCATCGGCCAGCAGGCCGTAGGTCTGCGCGGTCGTCCCCCAATCCTGGCTGAGCCAGCCCAGGGGCAGGCGGCCGGTGTGCTTTTGCAGGGCTTGCAGGCTGTCCGCAATATGCAGCGCCTGTTCTGGCTCGGGCATGTTGGAGTGCATCATCCGCGTCGCGGCCAGACCGTGGCCCAGCCACTGCGCATCGCTCAGCCGCTCAAGCACCTCGGGGATGCGGGGCAGTAACAGCGCGTTGGCCGCCACCGCAGGCTCCAGGCCCGCTTCGCTCAGCGCCTCGAGCAGGCGAAACACGCCGATGCGCAGGCCGTATTCGCGCTGAGACCAACTGCGATAGTCGGGATTGAAGCTGCCGAACTCGCCCACAAAACGGGGGTCACGCAAGCTGCCCGCCGGCGCCTCAAAATCCCAGTGTTCGAGGTACAGCACCACGAACAGGTGCAGGCCCGGCGCCAAAGGGCCGGCGGGCCGCAGGGGCAGGGCGCTGTAAAGGTAGTGGGGGTGGTCCATGGTGGTGCGAAGGGTAGCGCCCAAGACCGGTAGGATAGGCGCTGGAAAACCCCTGAATTTGTCGGTCACTTGACTTCCGGACCTGATGATTGCACAGTCGGGGGTAATTGTCCTATTTATAGGACAATTTGGAAACCCTTTAGCCTTTCCCCTAAACCCATTTTTCGAGGACTGACCATGACGTCTCAATCCCGCGTGTCTCGTCGTTTGATTTTGCAGGCCGGTGCGGCCGCCTCCGCGCTTGGCGCGCCCGGTCTGCTGTTGGCCCAGGCCCGGTCGGTCAAGATCGGTCTGGTGCATCCGGTCAGCGGCGGCCTGGCCTACAGCGGCGGGCAGGGGCGTCTGGGCTGCCAGTTGGCCATTGAAGAGATCAACGCTGCCGGCGGTATCAAGGCCATGGGCGGCGCCCGCCTTGAGGCAGCCCTGGGCGATTCACAGTCGCGGCCCGAGGTTGGCGTCTCCGAAGTCGAGCGCCTGCATCAGGAGGGTGTGGCCGCCTATGTCGGATGCTTTTCCAGCGCCATCGCGCTGCCGGCCACCCAGGCAGCGGCCAAGTACAACACGCCCTTCATGATCGATGTGGGCGTGTCCGACAACATCGTCAATCGCGGCCTGAAGAACGTCTTTCGCCTCGCCCCTGGCTTTGGCAAGTGCGTCGACGACGCCATCGAAGGCCTGGGTCAGGTCAACAAGGCCGCCGGCGGCATCGCCAAGAAGGCCGTGCTGGTGCATGAGGAGTCCGAGTTCGGCACCGGCACTGCCAAGTTGCTGGCCGGCAAACTCCCCGGCATCGGTGTCGAGGTGGCCGAGGTCATCAAGCATGCCAACCCGACCCGCGACTTCACCAATGTGGCCCTGCGCATCCGCAGCCTGCGCCCCGATGTGGTGATCATGAGCAACTACCAGAACGAGTATGTTTTGTTGGCGCGCACTCTGCATCAGCAGAAAGTTGATCTGGCGGCGATGTTCAGCGTACTCGGCGGCGGCTTCAACTACAAGCTGGTGCAGGAGCAGCCGGATGTGGCTCAGCACATGATGGACTTCAACCATTGGTTCAACCCCCGCAATCCCAAAGCGGCCGATCTGCGCAAGCGCGCAGCCGACAAAGGCGCACTGTTCACCTTCGAGGTCTACTGCGGCTACAACTCGGTCAAGCTCTATGCCGACGCGCTGCAGCGTGCCGGCACTGCCGACAAGGAAAAGGTCATCGCTGCCCTGGAGGCCAGCACCTGGGCCGATCACTTCATGCCTTACGGCGCGACCAAGTTCGTCAATGGGCAGAACCAGGGCGGCAAGGCCGTGCTGCTGCAAGCGAGCAAGACCGACATCGAGGTGGTCTGGCCCAATGAGTTTGCGGCTGCCAAGCCCATCTTCCCCAAGCCCAAATTCAGCTGATCGAACGCTGAGGGCCGCTGTCCCCTCGGACAGCGGCTTGTGCGCACCGCCCGCCGCATCGGCGGGGTGCGCGGTTTTCGGCTTTATTTACCGAATCAGGACAAGTCCAAGTGGATCCCACTATCCTGGCCGCAGCGGCCATCAACGGCTTGCTGATGGGCGGCATCTATACCCTGGTCGCGTCGGGCCTGACGCTGATCTATGGGGTGTTGCACATCATCAACTTCGCCCACGGCAGCATGTTGATGCTGGCCATGTTCGGCGTCTATTTCCTGCTGACCAAGCTGGGTATTGATCCCTATTTGGCGCTGCTGGTCATGGTGCCCGCCATGTACGCGCTGGGCTACCTGCTTTACCGCCACATGATCGGGCGCCTTTCGCTTGGGCGCGATGAGAACATTTTGCTCATCACCTTGGGGCTGTCCATCCTGATCGAGAACCTGGCCTTGCTGTTTTTCAAGGGTGATTCGCGCACGGTGTCGCTTTCCTACAGCGACAAGATGTTCGAGCTCGGGCCGCTGCTGCTGGGCATGCCCAAGGTGATTTCCTTCGTCGCCGCCATGGTGCTGTGTGCGATGCTGGGCTTGTTCATCACCCGCACTGACACGGGCAAAGCCATACGAGCGGTGGCCAAGGAGCGCATGGGCGCGCGCCTGGTGGGTATCGATGTCGAGCGCATCTTTGCGGTGTCTTTTGGCATAGGTCTGGCCACATTGGGCGCGGCTGCCTGCTTGTTGATGCCGATCTTTTATGTCTCACCTTCTAGCGGGCATGTGTTCGTCATCGTCGCCTTCACCGTGGTGGTGCTCGGCGGCATGGGCAGCTTCCTAGGTGCGGTGCTCGGTGGCCTGATCGTCGGCCTGACCGAATCGTTTGGTGGCCTTTTCCTGGGCGAGAGCTTGGGGCAGATCGGCATTTCGCTGATCTTCATCCTCATCTTGCTGTTCCGGCCCTCGGGCCTGTTTGGAGACAAGCGATGAGCGCCGCCCGTCCATCCTGGCTGGGTCATGGCCTGTTGCTGCTCATTGCATTGGCCTTTCCCCTGCTCTTTAGTTCGCCCTTCATGGTCAATTTTGGCGTGCTGGCGCTGTTTTACGCCTTCATAGGCCAATCCTGGAACATCGCAGGCGGCTTTGCCGGCCAGCTTTCCTTCGGCCATGTGGCGTTTTTCGGCGTAGGCGCCTACGCCTCGACCATGGTGCAGATGCGCCTGGGCTGGAACCCCTGGATGGGCCTGCCGGTCTCTGCACTGGCTGGTGCGGCAGCCGGCTGGCTGATCGCGGTGCTGTCTTTCAGGGCAGGTCTGAAGGGCTCGTATTTCGCGCTGATCACGCTGGCCTTTGCAGAGGTGTTTCGCATCGTCGTCAACTCGGTGGAGGTGACCGGCGGCGGCCTGGGCATGCTCATTCCCATGAAGCAGACCGCTGCCAACTTCCAGTTTGGCGACCGCCGGGTGTTTTACTTCATCATCCTGGCCTTGACGGTGGCCTCGGTGCTGCTGGCCCTGTGGCTCAAGGCCTCGCGCTTTGGCGCCCGCTTGGCTGCGATCCGTGAGAACGAAGACTCGGCGCGGGCTCTGGGCATCAATACCTTCGCAGAGAAGACCAAGATCATGATGATCTCGGGCGCCATTGCTGGCATCGGCGGCTGCTTTTTTGCGCAATATTTTCTCTACATCGATCCGACGATTGCGTTTGGCGTCGACAAGTCGGTCGAGATGCTGCTGGTTAGCATGATTGGCGGCGCTGGCACGGTCTACGGGCCGCTGATTGGCGCGGTGCTACTGGCGGCCATCAGCGAAGTGACCCGCGCCTGGTTCACCATTCAGGGCCTGTCGCTGGTGCTCTATGGGGCTTTGTTGGTGGTGATCATCGCCTACCTGCCCAATGGCTTGATTGATTTGTTCAAGCGGCGCAGTCAGCGCCCTGGGAGTCCATGATGCTCAAGGTCACCAACCTGACCAAGATCTTCGGCGGTCTCAAGGCGGTCGATGGCGCCAGCCTGGAGGTGGGCCAGGGCCGCATCGTGGCCTTGATCGGCCCCAATGGCGCCGGCAAGACGACCTTGTTTGCCTGCATCGCTGGCTTCCTGCCCATCAACCAAGGCCGTGTGGAGTTACTCGGTCAGGACATCACCGGCATGAAGGTGCATGACATCGCCCGGCTGGGCATGGTGCGCACTTTTCAGATCACCCAGCCCTTTGCCAAGCTGACGGTGCTGGAGAACATCGCCGTCGGTTCTCACCAGTTGCACGCCCGCCGTGCCGACGCGCTGGCTCACGCACGCACCGTGGCCGAGCGGGTGGGCATGCCCGCGGCCATGCTCGATCAGCCGGCGGCCGAACTGACCGTGGCTGGGCGCAAGCGCCTGGAATTGGCGCGCGCCTTGGCTACCGAGCCCAAGCTTTTGCTGCTCGACGAGGTCATGGCGGGCCTCAATCCGCAGGAGATCGTCGAAATCATCGGCATCATCCGCAAGATCCGCGACGGCGGCGTCACCATTTTGCTGATCGAACATGTGATGCACGCGGTCATGAGCTTGTCCGAGCATATTTATGTGCTGTCCTACGGCAAGATCATCGCGCAGGGCGCGCCGAAAGACATCGTGAACAACCGCGATGTGGTGGAAGCCTATCTGGGGCGGGGTGCTGCTGAGCAGATGGCGGCGGCGGAGGGTCAACATGCTTGAGATCCGTCAACTGCACGCCGGCTACGGCAGCATAGAGATTCTGCGCGGCGTCGATCTGGAGGTGGGTGCCGGCGAGATCGTGGCTGTCCTGGGCAGCAACGGCGTGGGCAAGTCCACCCTCAATAACAATATTTCGGCGCTTTACCGTCCCTTCTCAGGCTCAATCCGCTTTGAAGGCCAGGAGATGGTGGGGCTGTCTTCGAGCGAGGTGGTGCGCCGCGGCTTGATTCATGTGCCCGAGGGCCGGCGGATTTTCCCTAACCTTAATGTGCGCGAGAACCTCGAGTTGGGCAGCCTGGTGCGCGGCAAGGAGCGGCGCTCGCAGAACATCGAGCGCGTGGTGGGCATTTTCCCAAGGCTGAAAGAGCGCTTTGACCAGCAGGCCGGTACGCTCTCGGGTGGCGAGCAGCAGATGCTGGCCATAGGCCGCGGCTTGATGTCCGAGCCACGCCTGCTCATCATGGACGAGCCCTCTTTGGGTCTGGCGCCCTTGCTGGTCGAGCAGATGTTCGAGCTGATACAGCGCATCAACCAGGACGGTATGCCTATTTTGCTGATGGAGCAAAACGCGGTGCAGACCCTGGCCATTGCACACCGTGCCTACATCATCGAAAACGGTGTGATCGCAATGCAGGGCAAGGCCAGTAATCTGGTGCGTGACCCGCAATTGCGTAAAAACTACCTGGGGCTCTGAGCCATGGATGCTGGCAGTCCTGAATTGAGCGGCCGGCATGCGTTGGTGACTGGCGCGGGATCAGGCATAGGCCTGGCCACAGTCCGTGCCTTGCTGGGTCATGGCGCTAAGGTGGCGGCGGTGGTGCAAAACGAGGCGCAGCGTGGGGCTCTGACTGGGCTGTTGCCCGCTGAGCGCATCTTGGTGCAAGACCTGCTTGACGACGCGGCCTGCGCCGCCTTGCCGGCCCTGGCCAGTGAGCGCCTGGGCGGGCTTGATGCGCTGGCCTGCTGCGCCGGCATCTTCTACAAAAAGGGTTCGGACGATACCCGTCTGGAGGAATGGCGCCACACCCTGGCGCTCAATCTGGACGCCACTTTCATCCTGACCCGCGCAGCGATTGCCTGTATGCGGGCCCAGCGGCGGGGCGATGCCGCCGTGGCGGTGATCAGCAGCCAGATTGGCCTGGTCGGCCATGTGCGCGGCGCGGCCTATGCGGCCTCCAAGGCGGCGCTCAATGGCATGGTGCGCTCGCTGGCGCTGGAATGGGCCCCCGAGGCCTTGCGCGTCAATGCTGTCGGACCCGGGCCGGTCGATACGCCCATGGTGGCAGCCGCTGCCGCCGACCCGCAAGCCCTGGCGGCGATGCAGGCCACCATCCCCATGGGTCGGCTGGGCCAGCCCGAGGAAATCGGCGAGGTGGTGAGCTTTTTGCTGTCGCAAAGGGCGTCTTTCATCACCGGGCAAATTCTTTGTGTAGACGGCGGCTTTACCGCACGGTGATGGCATGAGCAGCCCGGGCGCGCCCACCCCCACGGCCTTGAAACACCTGGCCAGCGTGGTGCGCAGCAAGAACGCCGGCCCGCTGTGCTTGACGGTCGACCTGTTTTTCCGCGATCGGCCCGCTTATGAGCGCGCTATCGCCAGCTCTGCCTTGAGCGCACAAGGCGTTGCTGGGCTCTACGGCGTGCAGGCCGCGCAGGTTCGGCGCTTTGACCTGCCTGAGATCCTGGCCATCAAACTGGCGATGCCGCGCGCGCTGTGCGCGGGCGATCCGGGCGATGGGGACGTGTATGGCGCGCAGCAGCATGCGCCCTTGCTGGAGGTGCTGCTGTGAGCGCGGTGGCGCGTCTGCTGAGCAGCCACAAGCCGGGGACAGAGCGCCTGCGGGTCTTGTCGGCTTCCGGCCAGCTCGGTTATGGCATTGCAGCCGAGTCCTTCGAGCGCGGGCTTGAGCGTCGTCCTCATGTCATTGGTTGCGACATGGGCTCCATTGACCCTGGGCCGTATTACCTGGGCTCGGGCCAGATCGCGGCGCCGCAGGCCATGGTCAGGCGCGACCTCGAGCGGGTTCTGTGCGCCGCCCGGGCGCTGGACGTGCCGCTGCTCATCGGCAGTGCAGGCACCGCCGGCGCTGGCCCGCATCTGCAAGCGACCTTGGCGCTGCTGCGCGAGGTGGCGCAGGCGCACCAGCTGTCATTGCGGGTGGCGACGGTGAGCAGCGACCTGCCGTCCGATCTGGTGGTGCAGGCCTTGCAGGACGGGCGCCTGCATGCGCTCGATGAAGCCACGCCGGGGGCAGGCCTGCCCGATGCCCAGGCGGTGCGTTCTTGCAGCCATATCGTGGCCCAGTGCGGCAGCCATACATTCATACAGGCGCTGAGCCTCAGGCCCGATGTGCTGATCGCCGGGCGCTCCTGCGACACCGCGATTTTTGCGGCATTGCCCATGATGCTCGGCTATGAGCCTGGCCTGGCCTTGCACATGGCCAAAATCATTGAATGCACCTCGCTGTGCTGCGAGCCGGGCGGGCGCGATGCCATGCTGGCTCAATTGGGCGAGAGCGATTTCGTGCTCGAGAGCATGAACCCCGCCCTGCGGGCCACTCCTGCGTCTGTGGCTGCCCACGCACTGTATGAGCAGGCCGATCCTTGGCAGGTCGATGAGCCTGAGGGTACGCTGGACCTGCGGCAGGCCCGCTATGAGGCGCTCGACGAGCGACGCACCCGGGTCAGCGGCGCGCGCTTTAGTCCGCGCCCAGCGCCGACCCTCAAGGTCGAGGGCGCGGCGCGTGTGGGTGCCCGGGCGGTGTTGATGGCTGGCGTGGCCGACCCTGGTCTGATTGCGCTGCTGCCCCAGGCCCTGCTCGAGGTTGATGCGCGCGCCCACCGGCTTCTGCCCGGCGCCTGGCAGATGGTGCCGCACCTCTACGGTCAAGGCGCGGTGCGGCCGCTGCCCGCGGCGCAACGCAGCTCGCATGAGGTGGGGCTGGTGCTCGAATTTCTGGCCCCCGAGATGGAGCTGGCCCGCACCGCGGCGGCTGTCTTCAAGCAGAACCTGCTGCACTTTGGCTACCCCGGGCGTCTGAGCACTGGCGGCAACCTCGCTTTTGCCTTCACCCCCAGCGAATGTGATGCCCACGACAGCTACCGCTTCGTGCTTTATCACCTGCTCGAGGGAGTGGATCCGGATCAGGTGTTCGTGGTTGATGCGCAGGACTGGTCCTGGCAGGAAGAGGCGGCATGACCGCGCGCCTGCCCTTGACCAAATACCACCAGATCTACCTGGTGCTGCGCGAGCAATTACAGGAAGGCCGATTTGCCCAGGGCATGCCGGCCGAAATGGAGTTGGCCCGCCAGTTTGGCGTGGGCCGGGTCACGGTGCGCCATGCGATGGAGCAGTTGGTGGCCGATGGACTGATCGTGCGAGTCGTCGGCCGCGGCACTTTCCCCAAGGCTGCGCCGGCCGCAGGCTTGATGCGCGATGCGGCGGTGCAGGCCCAGCCCACCCGCTTGGCCGGTTTGATGGAAAACATCGTCAGCGCCAGCCGCTCGACCACCGTCAAGGTGCTGGACTGGCGCACCGTGGCTGCGCCAGAGGCGGTGGCCAGCGCCTTGCTGCTGCCCCTGGGCGAGCCGGTCAAGAAGGCGGTGCGCCGACGCAGCTCGCGCGAGGGCCCGCTGTCTTACATCACCACCTATATGCCCTTGCACTTGGTGGCGGGCATGTCCCGGCGTGATCTGGCCAGCAAGCCCGTCCTGCAATTACTGGAAGAAGCCGGCGTCGAATTAGGGCGGGCGCAGCAGACGATTTCTGCCCGCCAGGCCGACGCGGTGGTAGCCCATGAACTGGGCGTGGCCATAGGCTCGGCGCTGCTGGCGGTGCGCCGGCGGGTGTTTGACGCGCAGGACAGGCCGGTGCAATGGCTCGAAGGTCTGTACCGGCCCGACCGCTATGAATATCTGATGGAAGTCTCACGCATCGGCAGTGTCGATGCGCGCATTTCGGTCAAGGACCAGGGCAGTGCGGCATGAGGGTGCTGCGGATCAAGGAGTTACACAGGTGAGTACACAGTCTGGGGCCGCGCAGACGCTGGCCCAAAAGCTGATTGCCAAGGCGGCGGGCCGCTCGCAGGTGGCCGTTGGCGAGATCGTCAACTGCCAGGTCGACCTGGCCATGTTCCATGACTCCTCCGGCCCGCGGCGGCTCAAGCCCATGCTGGAGGAACTGGGCGCGCAGGTCTGGGACAAGGCTAAGGTGGTGCTGGTGATGGACCACTATGTGCCCGAGCAGGACGACGATTCGCGCCGCATCGTGCGCATCGCCCGTCAGTGGGCGGTGGACCAGCAACTGCCGCATGTTTACGACAGCCAGGGCATCTGCCATGTGGTGCTGCCGCAAAAAGGCCACCTCAAGCCCGGCATGTTCTGCGTCGGCGGCGATTCGCATTCGCCCACCGGCGGCGCCTTTGGCACCTATATGTTTGGCATCGGGAGTACCGAGATGCTGGGCGTGGTGGTGACCGGGCAGATCTGGGTGCAGGTGCCGCGCACCTACCGCATGCGCTGGAACCAGCGCCTGGCGCCGGGCGTGACCGCCAAGGACATGATGCTGCACATGATCGGCCGCTTCGGCATGAATGGCGGCCAGTACCAGGCGGTGGAATTTTGCGGTGAGGCGGTCCAGGCCCTGTCCATGCAAGAGCGCATGACGATGTCGAACATGAGCGCCGAGATGGGCTCGCAAGTCGGCCTGATTGCGCCCGATGCGGTGACCCAGCAATGGTTGGCCGGCGTTGGCGTGCCTGATGTTGAGATGGAGGGCTGGCAGACCGACGAGGGCGCCGATGCCACCACCTACGATTTCGACGCGGCCAGCTTGGCGCCCCAGGTCGCCGCGCCCCACAGCCCGGCCAATACACGGCCGGTTGGTGAATTTGCTGCCACTGCCATCCAGGTGGCTTATGTGGGCGCCTGTACCGGTGCCAAGCTCGACGATCTGCGCGCTGCGGCCAGCGTGCTGCGCGGTCAAAGCCTGCCGGCCGGTGTGCGGCTGATGGTCGCACCGGCCAGTGTGCAGGACCAGGCTCAGGCCGAAGCCGAGGGCGTGATGGCGGCCCTGCGCGGCTCGGGCGCCGAGGTGTTGCCCACCGCCTGCGGCGCTTGCTCAGGCTACGGCGGCAGCATTCCCGATGGTGCCAATGTGATCGCCACCACCGCGCGCAACTTCAAAGGGCGCATGGGTTCGGCCACCGCCCAGGTTTACCTGGCCTCGCCCTATACCGTGGCTGCCTCGGCGCTGCGCGGACGCATCACCGACCCCCGCGAGGTGCTGGCATGAGCGGCCCTCATAAAGTCTGGAAGCTCGGCGCCGACATCGACACCGACCAGCTCGCGCCCGGGGCCTATATGAAGCTGGGCATTGCCGATATTGCCACCCACTGCCTCGAAGGGGTGCGGCCTGAGTTTGCGGCCCAGGTGCGGCCGGGTGATGTGATAGCCGCTGGTGCCAACTTCGGCATAGGCTCATCGCGCGAGCAGGCGGCCGGCGCGCTGGTGCAATTGGGCGTCAAGGCGGTGATCGCGCCGTCCTACAGCGGCCTGTATTTTCGTAACGCCTTCAATTTGGGCCTGTTGCTGCTGACCTGCTCCGAGGCCGAACGGCTGGAGGAGGGCGAGGCCATCACGCTCGATCTGCCCGGCCGCGCTGTGGTCCTTGGCAACGGCGAGCGCCTGGCCTGCGCGCCGATTCCGGACTTCCTGCTTGAGATGGTGCGTGCCGGCGGTCTCTTGCCCCAACTGAAGAAAACGCTGCAAGAGCGCAAGGAGTCCCTATGAGCAAAGCATCGAATTCGCCCAGCGTGGTGCGTGCCCAGGCCATGCCCGAAGGCTGTCTGGTGGTGCCGGCAGTCATCGTCGGTGGCGGCTCCTGCGGTTTGACGGCCGGCATCGCCCTGCGCCGCTTTGGCCTCGATGTGGTGGTGCTGGAGCGCGACGCTACGCCCACCGGCTCGACCGCGCTGTCATCGGGCTTCATCCCGGCGGCGCAGACACGCTTGCAAAAATCCTTGGGCATTGCCGATACCTACGAGCTGCTCATTGAGGACGTGATGAACAAGGCCCATGGCCAGGCGCCCCGGCCACTGGTTCAGGCCTATGTTCACGCCGTCACCGAGGCCATTGATGTGCTCGAAGCCAAGGGCCTGCCCTTTGAGATCGTCGATGGCTTTCTCTACCCCGGCCATAGCGTGCTGCGCATGCACACCATGCCCGAAAAAACCGGCGCCACCTTCATGACCCGGCTTGAGCAGCTGGCTCAGCAGGAGGGGGTGGACATCCTCACCGAGGCCCTGGTGACCGAGCTGTGGGTGGACGCGCAGGACCGTATTTTGGGCGTGGGCTATCAAAGGCCGGACGGCCGGCTTGAGCACCTGGGCTGCCAATGCCTGCTGCTGGCCTGCAATGGCTTTGGCGGCAACACGCAGATGGTCAGCGAGCTGCTGCCCGAGATGGTGCGGGCAGTGTTTGCTGGCCATCAGGGCAATGACGGCACTGCCATCGTCTGGGGCCAAAAGCTGGGCCTGCGCATGGCCGATCTGGACGCCTACCAGGGCCACGGCTCCTGGGCCATTCCCCACAACGCACTGGTGACCTGGGCCTTCATCATGGAAGGCGGTGTGCAGATCAATGCCCTGGGCAAGCGTTTCAATGACGAGACTGGCGGCTATTCCGAGGCGGCGGTGCATGTGTTGGCCCAGCCCGGCTCCATTGCTTGGAATGTATTTGACCAAGCCCTGCTCGAATTGCTGCGCGGCTTTCCTGATTTTCGCGACGCTGAAGCGGCCGGCGCGCTGCGCACAGCCTCTGACGTGGCCGGCCTGGCCGCCCTGATTGGCTGCGATCGCAGCACCCTGCAAGCCACGCTCGATGAGATCGCGCCCGGCCAAACCGACAGCCTGGGCCGAAGCTTCAAACGCTCGCTCACAGCCCCCTACTATGCGGTCAAGGTGACCGGTGCGCTGTTTCACACCCAGGGCGGACTGGACATCGACACCGAAGCACGCGTGCTGCGCAGCGACGGCAGGCCCATGCCCAATCTGTTTGCCGCTGGCGGCGCGGCCCGTGGCGTCTCGGGTCGGGGTGCCGACGGCTATATGGCGGGCAATGGTCTGCTTAGCGCGGTCGGTGGCGGCTGGCTGGCTGCCGGCGTGATCGCCCATCAGTTGCAGCAGGCCTGAGCCTGCATTCTTGAAAGATTTTCCTCATGACCCTTGCACAAAGACTGCAGCAGCCCAAAGCCTTGCTGGCCCCCGGCATCTACGACGCCCTGACTGCCCTGGTGGCCGAGCAGGCCGGCTTTGAGGCGCTCTACCTGTCGGGCGCCTCGATTGCCTACACCCGCTTGGGCCGCTCCGATGTGGGCCTGACCACCGCCACCGAGGTGGCCGACAGCCTGGCGCGCATCACCGAGCGGGTCAGTCTGCCGGTGATCGTCGATGCCGATACCGGATTTGGCAATGCCCTCAATACCCAGCGCACCGTGCGTGCCTTTGAGCGCGCCGGCGCGGCCATGATTCAGCTGGAAGACCAGACCTTTCCCAAGCGCTGCGGCCACCTCGACGGCAAGGGCGTGGTGCCGGTGGCCGAGATGTGCGGCAAGCTGCGCGCTGCACTCGATGCCCGGCACTCCAAAGACACCCTGATTCTGGCGCGCACCGACGCGGTGGCGGTCGAAGGCTTTGACGCGGCGATGGAGCGCGCCGAGCAATACCTGGCCTGTGGTGTCGACGCGCTCTTCATCGAAGCGGTGCGCAGCCCGGAGCAAATGAAGGCCGCTTGCGGGCGTTTTGCAGCGCGCATTCCCATGCTGGCCAATATGGTCGAAGGCGGCAAGACCCCGGTGCACAGCGCGGCTGCGCTGGGCGAGCTGGGCTACCGCATCGTGATTTTCCCGGGCGGTACCGCCCGTGCTGTCTCGCACCTGCTGCGCCGCTACTACGCCAGCTTGCACCAGCACCAGACCACCGCGCCTTTCAAGGACGAGATGCTGGACTTCGACCAGCTCAACGCCCTGATCGGTACCCCCGAGTTGCTGGAATTGGGTAAGAGGTACGAGGGCTGAGCCATGTCTGCCCCCCGTCCGCTCGATCACATCACCGTCGTCTCCCTGGAGCAGGCGATTGCCGCTCCCTTGTGTACCCGGCACCTGGCCGACCTGGGCGCGCGGGTGATCAAGGTCGAGCGCCCTGGCTCGGGTGACTTTGCACGCGACTACGACCAGCGAGCTCGCGGTCAGGCTTCGCATTTTGTGTGGGTCAACCGGTCCAAGGAAAGTCTGGCGCTGGACATCAAGCAGCCGACCCATTTGGCGGCGTTGCGGGCGCTGATTGCCCGGGCGGATGTGCTGGTGCAGAACCTGGCGCCGGGCGCCACCGCCAGGCTGGGGCTCGACGCTGCGACGCTGCGCGCCGCGCAGCCCGGACTCATCGTCTGCGACATCTCGGGCTACGGGCAAGACGGCCCCTACCGCGATCGCAAGGCTTATGACCTGCTGATTCAGGGTGAAGCCGGGTTGATCAGTGTGACCGGCACGCCAGAAAACCCCTCAAAAACCGGCAACTCCATTGCGGATATTGCGGCCGGCATGTATGCCTATTCGGCCATCTTGGCGGCGATTATTCAGCGGGGCAAGACAGGCGAGGGCTCGCACATTGATGTGTCCATGCTCGAGTCCCTGGTGGAATGGATGGGCTACCCTCTTTACTACAGCTTCGATGGTGCAGCGCCTCCCGCGCGAGCCGGCGCCTCGCACGCGGCGATTCAACCCTACGGCCCCTACCAAACCGGCAATGGTGGGGCGGTGATTTTGGGCGTACAAAACGAGCGCGAATGGCACCGTTTTTGCGAGGTGGTACTGGGTCAGCCCGAACTGGCGGCCGATCCGCGTTTTGACAGTGTGGCCCGCAGAAGTGAGAACCGGCAGGCGCTTGAGGCTGTGATCCTGGCGGTTTTTGCATGCATGAGCAGTGAGCAGGTCATGCAGCGCCTAGACCAGGCCCAGATCGCCAATTCGCGCATGAACACCATGGCCGAGGTTTGGGATCATCCGCAGTTGCGTGCCCGTGATCGTTGGACCCGCATCGGGTCGCCCGGTGGAACCCTGCCTGCCCTGTGGCCACCGGCCAGCCAGAGCGGCTTCGAGCCCTTTATGGGCCCAGTGCCCCAGGTGGGCGAGCACACGCAGGCCATCTTGCAGGAACTGGGCTTGTCGCTTTAGGGGCTGCGCTTACCCTGGGTCGACGGGTAGGCAAGGCTACAAAAACCAGCGCGCCGCGCTGAGCAGCCCGATCATCACCGGCTGGTGCAGCATGTAGTAAGTCAGGCTCCAGCGGCCCAGTACGGCCAGGGCTCTGGTACCTGTTGGCAAGGGGCCGCCCAGCCATTGCGGCCGGTGGCGCAGCAGCCAGCGCATGCCGGCAAAGCCCCAGAGCATGATGCCCAGCCAGGGCAGCAGGGGCACATAGTCCTCGGTGACGGGCTTGCGCGAGATCAGCCCCAGCCAGTTGAGCCAGGGCTGGTTGAGCACATCCAGGCTGGCGTGCGAGCGCACGATGCCCGGGCCCAGCCAAGCCAGGGTCAGCGCTGCTGCGCCGAGCAGCCACCATAGCGCGTCGCTGCCGCGCCAGCGCGCAGCGCTCAGGCGCAGGAGCAACAGCATCACCGCCATGCCATGGAGCACACCAAAGTAGATGAAGCTACCCGGAAACATCCACCAGGAACCCAGGCTGACCAGCAGGGCGCAGCCGGCGATCTGCAGCCAGCGGCGGCCGAAGGCTTGTAGGCGCTGACCCTGGTGCAGGGCCAGCGCCAGGCTGGCACCGGCGCACAGCAGAAACAGGCTGACGATGCAGCTGCGCTGCAGCGTCCAGCGGGGGTCGTTGTAGAAGTCCTGAGGCCACAGGCCAAAGTAGCTCAGGTCAAAGCTCAAGTGAAAGGCGGTCATCCAGACCATGGCCAGGCCGCGCAGGGCGTCGAGTCGGTCCGATCGCATGGGCTGGGAATCGCTGCCGGCTTTTTAGCGGGCCAGCTGGTTGAGTTCGATGATGGGCAGCAGCACCGCCAGCACAATGAGCATGACGATCCCGCCCATGGCCACAATCAGCAGGGGTTCGAGGATGGTGGCCATTTGCATGGCCCGGCGCTGCACCTCACCGCCAAGCTGCACGGCTGCGCGTTGCAGCATCACCGGCAGGGTGCCGGTCTGCTCGCCCAGGCGGGCAAACATGGTCAGCAAGGTGGGAAAGCGCCGGTGGGCCGCCAGCGCGGCGGCCAGGGGCGCGCCTTCGCGCACCTGAACCAGGGCCTCTTGTGCATCGCGCCGCATGGCCCGGTTGTGCAAGGTATCGGTGGCCGCCTGCAAGGCGCGCAAGATGGGCACGCCCGACTGCGCCAGCATAGCCAGGGTGGCGGCAAATCGGGCCGCGTTATAGCCGCGCGAGAGCCGGCCCACCAGGGGTAGGCGCAGCCACAGGCCATCAAAGGAGATGCGCATCGCTTCGTTTTGCAGGGCCTGCCGCAGCACCAGAGCCAGGGCCAGCAAGGCCAGCAGGGCCCAGACGCCGTAGTTGCGCACCGCCTCGCTCAAGGCCAGCATGATCACGGTCAGGGCCGGCAGGGCTCGCCGACTGCCGGTAAACACCTCGGCCACCTGCGGCACCACATAGCCGAGCAGAAAAATCACGATGGCCAATGCCACCGCACTGACGATGGCCGGGTACAGGGCCGCGCCCAGTAGTTTGGCGCGCAGGGCCAGGCCTTCCTCAAGGTCGCTGGCCAGGCTCTCCAGGACCCGATCGAACTCGCCGCCTTGTTCCCCGGCGGCAATCACCGCGCGGTAGGTGTCGCCAAACTCACGGGGCGCCTGCTCCAAGGCTTTGGCCAGGCTGGTGCCGGCGTTGACCTCGGCACGCAGCGCCGCGATGACGCGCTGCTGGCGCGGGTTTTCAGCCTCTTCGGTCATCACGGTCAGCGCCCGCTCAATGGGCAGGCCTGCTGCGACCAGGCCGGCGAGCTGGCGGGTAAAGATAGCCAAGCCAGCCGGGGTGTAGGCCCGTGCCGTCCAGAGATCGCGCTGCAGCCAGTGAGCGCCTTGCTTGGGCTGCTCGGTCGCCGCTTCGACCTGCATGGGCAGTAAAGCGCGAGCGCGCAGGGCGGTGCGCGCAGCCCGTGGGGAGTCGGCTTCGATCATCCCGCTTTGGTCCTTGCCCTGGCTGTCGATGGCTTTGTAGGCGTAGGCGGGCATGGTGGGTAAGGCGGGAGCAGAGTGCGCGGGTGCAGCAGCTTCAGTCGCGGGTGATGCGGACGAGTTCTTGCAGGGAGGTGACGCCGCTGGCGACCAGGCGCTGGCCGTCGTCGCGCATGAATTGCATGCCCCCCTGCAGCGCAGCGCTGCGGATGTCGGCTTCGGGGGCGCGCTCGTGGATCAGGCCACGGATGGCTTCGTCGGTGGCCAGCAGTTCAAAAATCCCGGTGCGTCCGCTAAATCCGCTGTGCCCACAGTGCGTGCAGCCGGCGCCATGGCAATGGCTGCACAGCTTGCGCACCAGACGTTGGGCCAGTACGCCCAGCAGGGAGGAGCTCAGCAAAAACGGCTCGATGCCCATGTCGGTGAGCCGGGTGACCGCACTGACCGCGTCGTTGGTGTGCAAGGTGGCCAGCACCAGGTGGCCGGTCAGCGAGGCCTGGATGGCAATCTGCGCGGTTTCAAAGTCGCGGATCTCACCGATCATGATGATGTCCGGGTCCTGCCGCAAGATGGCCCGCAGCGCGCGCGCAAAGTCCAGCTCGATGCGCGCATTGACCTGGGTCTGGCCGATACCGTGCAGCTCGTACTCGATGGGGTCTTCCACGGTCATGATATTGCTGCGGGTGGCGTCGAGCTCACCGAGGGCCGCGTACAGCGTGGTGGTCTTGCCCGAGCCGGTTGGTCCGGTGACCAGAACCAGACCGTGCGGCTGCTGCACCAGGGTTTCAAAGCGGGCCAGGGTCTGGCCCTGCATACCCACATCGCGCAGGCGCAGGCGCTGCCCAGACTTGTCGAGCAGGCGCAGCACCGCCCGCTCACCATGCGCGCTGGACAAGGTGGAGACGCGCACATCGACCGCCCGCGTGCCTATGCGCAGCGAGATGCGGCCGTCTTGCGGCAATCTTTTTTCGGCGATGTCGAGCTCGGCCATGATCTTCAGGCGCGAGATCAGCGCCGCGTGCAGCGCGCGGTGCGGCTGCACCACCTCGCGCAAGGTGCCGTCGATGCGAAAACGCACCGAGGAATGCTGCTCATAGGGCTCGATGTGGATGTCGCTGGCGCCGTCGCGGGCGGCCTGGGTGAGCAGGGCGTTGAGCATGCGGATGATGGGTGCGTCGTCGGCCATCTCCAGCAGGTCTTCGACCGCCGGCAACTCTTGCATCATGCGCGACAGGTCCACATCGGACTGCACTTGGTTGACCACCGCCGCCGCGCTCGACTCCCCCTGCGCGTAAACGCTGCTGATGCGTTGCACCAATTCTTCGGCCGGCAGGTGTTCCAGCTCCAGCGGCATGGCCCCGCTGCCGTGGCAGCGCATCACCTCGGCCAGGGCCTGGCGCTGGCTGCGCCCGCTGACCCACAAGGTCAGGCGGCCGCCGCTTTCGCCCAGCAGCAGCTCCGCGCTGCGGGCAAAGGCATAGGGCAAGAGGTAACGCATGGCCTCAGGGCTTGGCTGGCGCCGAAGGGGCGGGCGCGGTGCCCGGTATCAATGCGGGGGCCAGGCCCGAAGGCGGGCTGCCTGTGCCCACTGGCGCCAGCATCGGCGCACTTTGTAAGCGCATGGTCGGACTGGCCGGTGGCTGCGCACCTAGCTGCAGGCCGCGCATCATGTCGTAGCGGTCTATGGACAGGGCTTGGCTGGCGGCCGCATCGCGCACCACCACCGGCCGAAGAAAGACCATCAGATTGCTCTTGCTGCGTTTGCGCGACTCGTTGCGAAACAGGACGCCCAGCAGGGGAATGTTGCCCAGTCCGGGTACCTTGTCTTCGTTGCCTGAAAACTCGTCCTGCAGCAAACCACCAAGCACGACTACGCTGCCGTCGTCGACCAGCACATTCGATTCGATCGATCGCTTGTTGGTGATCAGGCCGCTGGAGTTGATGGTCGGCGAGATGCTGGAGACTTCCTGGAAGATTTGCAGCTTGACGGTACCGTTCTCACTGATCTGCGGCTTGACCCTCAGCGTCAGGCCAACATCGCGCCGTTCGATGGTCTGGAAAGGATTGACCGAGCCGCCCGAGCCGGAGTTGGCGCTGGTGTACTGGCCGGTGATGAAGGGCACGTTCTGGCCGACCACGATCTTGGCCTCTTCGTTGTCCAGGGTGAGCAAGGTGGGCGTAGACAGGATGTTGCCATCGCCGCTTTCTTGCAGGAAGCGGCCCAGCATGCCCAGGGTGTAGACGCCGCCGGTGCGGTTGAAAAACCCGAAATTGATGCCGCGCCCTGGCGCGACGCTGCCGCTGGCGCCCTGGGTTTGCAGGGTGATGATGTTGTTGCCGCCGGTGCCGAAATTGGTGCCCAAAAAGCCGATGGTGCCGTCGCCCTTGCTGCCCAGCGGGCCCTGCCATTGAATGCCGAATTCCTCGGCCTTGTCAGCCCTTACCTCAACGATCAGGCTCTCGACCAGCACCTGCGCCCGGCGGGTGTCGAGCTGATCAATCACTGAGCGCAATTGCCGGTACAACGGCTCGGGCGCACTGATGATCAGCGCATTGGTGGCCGGGTCGGCCTGAATCTGACCGCCGGTCGAGGGCGCAGTGGCGGTGCTGCTGCCTGCCGGACTGCCGGCCGGTGTCTGCTGCGCAGCTGCGCCTGGCTGAGCAGTACCGGATGTGCGGCCGTCGGCTGCCGCGATGGCTGCGCGCAGCGTGACTGCCAGCTTGGTGGCGTCGGCGTTCTTGAGATAGACCACATGGATATTGCCGCTGGGGCCAGCCTGGCTGCTGGGCTGGTCCAGGCGCTCGACCAGACTGCGGGCCAGTGCCAGGCGGGCCGGGTTGGCCGCCCGGATGACGACCGCGTTGGCCCTGGGCTCGGCCAGCAGCGTGGTGCGGTAGCTGGTGTCGGCTTGGCCCTGCGGCGCGCCAGTGGCAGCACCTTGGGATTCGATCAGCCGGCTGACCAGTGGCACCAGATCCGCTGCAATCGCGTGCTTGAGCACCACAATTTCCAGGTCGCTGGCGTTGGGCACGTCCAGCGCGGCAATGATGCGTCCGACCCGCGCCAGGTTGTCGGCATAGTCGGTGACCACCAGCGAGTTGTTGCCTGGGTTGACGTTGATGGTGTTGTTGGGGCTGATCAGCGGACGCAGCACCGGCACCAGGTTGTTGGCACTTTCATGGCTGAGCCGGAAGATCTGGGTGACGATTTGGTTACCCACGGTGGTGGGCGTCTTTTCGGTGACGCTGCCGCCCTGCAGCTTGGCCTCGGCCTCGGGCACCACCTTGTAAAGGCCTGCAGTCTCCACCACGGCAAAACCTTGTAGTCGCAGCGCCGCCAGGAACTGGTTGTAGGCGGTGGCCTTACTTACGGGGCGGTCGGTGTTGAGGGTCACCGTGCCTTTGACCCGCGGGTCGAGCACCACGCTGCGGCCGGTAATCAAGGCCATGGCACGGGCGACTTCGCCAATATCGGTGTTGCTAAAGCTCAGCGAAACCATATCGCTGGCAGCCGGCCGGGCCGATGCTGGCGGTGGACTGGCCACCGCCGGACCTGCTGCGCTTGCCGGGGGCGGCCCGGGCGGATTGGCCGCTGCGGTACGCGGCGGCAATGTTGGGCTTTGGGCCCAGGCGATGGCCGACACAGCCAAGCTGAGCGCGGCTGCGGTCGGGACGGTGTTGCGATTCATGGGGAGACCCTCAACCGATGGTGATGTTGGAGCGCGCGCCCTCGCGCCGTCCGATGATATTGAGCACATTGCCCAGCGCCGGCTCCAGCGCCGGCTCGGTGCTGGCCTGGCCTTGAAAGCGCCAGCGCCCGGCCAGCCATTGCCCCTGCCCCTGCAGTTGCAGGGCGCCTTCGACGGTGGTGAGTGTGACCTGAACCTGTTGGGCCGCTTGCAGGTTCAAGCGGTAATTGCCCATAGGACTGACGGTGGACAGGGCCGAACCCAGGTTTTGCAGATCCAGCATGGCTGCACCCCGCAACTGGGCCTGACCCGCGTTCCATCGCCAATGCAGGCCCTGCGTCTGCAATTGCAGCGTGCCGCTGGGCTTGAGGGTGTTCCAGGGCGTGCCCAGGCCGCTGAGGATGTCGGCCGGCCAGAGCGATTGTTGGTCGGCCAGGCTCAGGCGCGCAGCGCCGCCCTCCCAGCCCAGGCTGATGCGCAGCGGCTGGCTCATGCAGCACAGGGCCTTGAGGTCCAGGTCCACAGCGTTCCAGTTCAGGCCCAGCCGCCACTCGATGCGTTCGGGCAGCAGGGCCCGATCGCGGCTGCCCGGTCCGCCGGTGAGCAGCAGCCGCCCCGATCCCCGCCAGACGGTGCCCTGTGCGTCCAGCAGTTGCAGATGGCCGCTAACGGCCACCCCGGCAGCGAGCCAGCGCGCCGGCGCCAGGGCGAGCAGCGCCAGGCTTAAGCCCAGCAGTAATCCGAAGCAGGCCGCAAGCCAGGATCCGGCCCGCACGCCCGGTCTGACTCGGGCTTGTCGGTCGGTGACAGCAGCTTCGCGTCTGGCCATGGTCAGGGCAATTCCAAGGTCATGCGGCCCGTCCAGAAACCAGGCTCGCTCTCCTGCAAATTGGCTTGCAGCACCCGGGCACCGATCTGCGGGCCGAGCGCTTGCAGCCAGGCCGCCAAGGCGGCGATGGGAACGCGCGGCAGCTCGACGGTCACCCGTTGGCCTTCGCCACCGAGCTGTGCGCCCAATTCTTTGACCGATTTTGTGAGGGCGACTCTGCTTTGCGCCGGATCGATGCGGGCCTGTTTTTGCAGGTCTTGTGCACGCGCTTGCAGCGCCAGCATGATGCTGCGCTGCTGCTCGGCTTGTAGGCGGCTGCTTGGTGCCTGCTGCCACAGCCGCCAGGCCGGCCCCAGTGCGAAAGTCCAGAGCAGCGCGACCAGCACCACTGCGGCCGCAGCCGACATCAGCAGCCGCTCACGCGGCAGGCGTGACTGCCACAGTTGCCGGGCCCTGATCAGGACTGGATTCATGGCGTACGCACCATCATTTGCCACTGTTGGCCTTGGCCTTGCAACTGGTAGCCGCGCAGGGCCAGGGCCGATTGAAGCGTCGCCACCTGAGCCGCTGGCAAGGGCCAGTCGCCCAGCGCCAACTGCCCGTTGCTGTAGTCAAGGCGCTTGATCGGCGGCGCGCCGGCTTGCGCCAGCACGGAAAGCATCACCCCCAGGTCGCCGGCCTGCGGGCTGCCGCTGGCCAGGGCCAGCGCCTGCACCTCGCGCTGCATTTGCTGCACCGGCTCGATGATGAGCTTGACCTGCGGGAAGCTGCTGCGCAGGATGGCCTGTATCTCTTGCTGCCGCGATTTTTGCTGGCTCGACTCCTGCCAGGCCCAGCCCATCAGCCCCAGCCCCTGCACCAGAACCAGCGCCAGCAGGCCCCAGCGCAAGGGACGCCACTGAGCAGACCGCCATACTTGTGACCAGGCCCGCAACACCTTTTGGCGCCCTTGGCCGCCGGCCTTGGCTGCCAGATCGAACTGCGCCAGATTCCAATCGGACTGCGCCGCCTGCCATAGGCGCTGGGCGGGACTGATCAATTGAGCTGGCCGATGCAGCCCTTCCTGCGCCGCCTCGGCCAATGCGGGTTCGGCCCACAGGGGCGCAGATTTGGCGTTGGCCAGTGTCGCGGCCCAGCTGTGCAGGACTTCGCGCAGGGGCTGGCGCAGGTGGGCCACCAGCACCCCTTGCTCATCGACGTGCACCAGTTGCGCCTGCTCGGCCTGACCGATAAGGTAGGTGGCGGTCGCCCCGGGCTCAAATTCGGGGACGATCTTTTGCACACTGCGTCCGGCTGCGTTCAGCACGGCCAGAGCCTCTTGCAGCCAGGTTTTTTGGCATACCGCTACCCAGCTGGTCGTGCCAACTTGTGCGCCTGGGGCCAGGGCCATGTGCAGCTGCGAAGGCTCGCTCAGCAGCTGGTCTTCCAGCAAGCCGGCCAGAGCTTGCTGCCAGCGCTGCCGGGGCAAGCGCGGCAGCGTCGCCTGGTGCCAAGACAGCATGGCAGCTGGCACCACCATAACCAGTTCCCGCGCAGCCGGCCATTGTTCGGGCAGGCCTTCGAGACGCCGGGCATCCGACGGCCTCAAGCCCTCCGGCCTGTCGAGGCCGCTGGTGATCAGCCAGGAAGACCAGGGCTCTCGCAACTCGGCCGGCGGGCAGGCAAGGATCAGGCTCATGGGTTGGTTCAGGGCTTGGCGGCGAAGTGGTGTCGCATTGTAGGCAGGCGCCCCGAAAGAGAGCTTTTTTGACGTAGGTTCCAGCCTTCAGCCGGTATCAAACAAAGCCCTGTTTGGTGCCGCTTCATTGTGGCCGGGCGGCGAATTGGGCTATAGACCTAGTGCGTCCACTTTCTGGCTGACCGTCGTCAGCCGTTCAATCGCCGGTGGTAGAGCTCGAGCAGCAGCTCGGTGGTGCGTGCCGGTTGTTCTTCGTGCGACAGATGCCCTAAGCCCTCGAACTTGGAGATGCTGGCCTGCAAGCTGGGGTCTAGCCTGGGCAGCACCTGTTCGGCCTGTTCGGGGCGTACCGTTTTGTCGCCGGTGGCCACGATCAGATCGAGCGGTACGCGCAGGCGTGGCAGGCGTTCGGCCAGGGCGTGTAAGTCCCATTGGGCCATCATGCCCAGGGCGGCGGCGGCGTGGCTGGGGCTGGCCACCAGCAAGGCATAGAGCGCGGTGCCTTCTTCGTCGATGCGCGAGCCTGTGCTTTGCAGCAGGCGCTCGGTGACTGCACGATCGCGGGCTTGGTAGGCAAACAGGCGCGGGATCCAGCTCATGCCCGCCATCAGCCGCGCCGCTGGCGCGAACAGTTGACCGGCCAGGCCATGCAGCGGCAGCAGCGCGCCGTTGATGCTCACGATCAGCCGGGGGCCGGCCATACCGTCCAGGGCCATGCGCACCGCCACCGCCGCACCTGCCGAGTGGCCCACCATGAGATGAACGTGCGCCTCCATGGCCTTGAGCAGGGCCTGCACGCCCTGGGCCATGCCCGGCAGGGAGAGCTGGGGTGAACTGGAGCCTTCGGCCGGCAACTGGGTGAAGGCGTGGCCGGGCAGGTCGACGCTGATCACCTGCATATGCCCGGCCAGCAGCGGTGCGACCTGGCGCCAGGAATGGGTGGACGCGCCGGTGCCGTGCAGCAGCAGCGCGGTGGGCGCTGTGGCCGAGGGCGCGGGCCAGTGCTGCACATGCCAGCGCAGGCCGGCGGCCTGCACGAAGCGGCTGCGCTCGCGGTGTGGCCAGCGCAGTCCCTCGCGCTCCCAGTCCAGGGCGGCCAGATCGTTCATCGTGCTTCAGTTCACAGTCAACCGGCCACCGGCCGAGCCAGCCGCACCGCCTTGGACATGCCTTGCGCATCGGCGTAGGGCAGGGGCAGGTAGTGGGCCCGCATGGTCTGGGCCAGTACCTGTGCGGTGGGCTGGGGCTGGGCCGAGGTGTCGATCAACAGGCAGGAGAACTGCTCCAGAGCCAGGGCCCGTGCGGCGGCCAGGGCGTCTTCACCGGCCTTGCCGCGTCCGGGGCTGCCGTCGCGGGCGATGTTGGCGCGGCCGTCGGTGAGCAGCACCACCACGGGCGCGTCGCCGCTGCGCGCGATCTGCCCGGCCAGCTTGTGCGCCGTCTCCAGTGCGCTGGCCAGCGGCGTGCCGCCGCCGCCGGGCAGGCCGGCCAGCGAGCGCTTGGCGCGGGCCAGGGAGCGGGTCGGGGGCAGCAGGACTTCAGCCCCGCTGCCCCGAAAGGAAATGACCGCCACCCGGTCGCGGCGCACATAGCAGTCGGCCAGCAGCAGCTCGACCGCGCCCTTGGCCTCGGCCAGGCGGTGCAGGGCCGAGGATCCTGATGCGTCGACCACGAAGACGGTGGTGGTCGAGCGCTGCTGCTTAAAGCGCATGATGTGAAAGTCGTCGCGGCGCACCTCAATGCGGCGCACAGCCGCTTTCGCCGGCTCGATCGGCCGACCCTGCTTGCGCAGGGCCTGCCAGGGCGCTGCCGCGCGCAGGGTGGCCAGCACGTTCAGGCGCGCGCCGTCGCGCAAGGCACCGCGCACCGCGCCCAGCGGCCGGCCGCGCCGCAGATTTTTTTGCGCGGCGCCAGAGCGGCCCGCGCCGGCAGAGGTCTGGCGGGCGATCTTGCCGGCCCGCAGCGCCGCCAGCAGCCCGGGCGACAGGCTGGCTTTGGCGGCGGTAATCATCACTTCCTGCAGTTCCTCGGCCGAGGGCAGCTCGAACTGCTTATCGCTGCCATCTTCATCTTGCTGCGGCTCTTCCTTGTGCGGCGGATTCTGCGGCGGGGGTGGCGGTGGGTCCTGCGCCGGTTCGGCGTCCTGCTCATTGGCTGCTTGCTCCTGAGCATCGTCCTCGGTCTGCTCGGGCGGCAGGGGCAGCCGGGTAGCCCGTGGGGCCAAGATCAGGCGGGCGGCCAGGGCGGCATGGGCGTCGCTGACTTCCCCAGAACCTTCCAGGGCGGCTGCTGCCCGGGCCGCCTTGGCCGCCAGCAGGGGCGGGCGCAGGGAATCGATGCCCAGCATCAAGGCGGTACCGCACAAGGCCTGCAACTGCCGCTCGCCCAGGCTGAGGCTGGGCAGACGTTCGCGTGCGGCCAGCACATCGGCTGCATTCAGGCCGGCCTCGGGCTCAAGCTCGGCTGCTTGCAACAGCGCCTGCTGCTCGTCCTGCGGCTGCGGGGGCTCCAGCCAAAAGCCCAGCCTGTCCTGCAGGGCTTGGGGCGCGCCTTCATCATCGTCCTGGCCTTCATCCAAGGCGATCAGGGTCAAGCTCAGGTCGAGCTGCTGGGCCAGGCCGTCGCGCTGCACTTGCAGCTGCCGGGTATCCAGTGCAGACGCCAGCTTGCCGGCCAGGTCTGCGCCTAAGCGCTCGGCCATGGTCAGCAGCAGCACGCCGCCGTGGGCCTGGCTGAGCAGGCCGGGCTGCAACACAGGCTGGCCGCGGCTGAGGGTGGCTGCCAGGTCCAGGCCGCCGAGCAAGGCGCTGTCGCTGATGCCCGCCGGCAGGCGTCGCCAGGGGCTGCCCACCGGCATCAGCGCCCGGAGCCGATCGAGCCAGGCATCGCGCCAGGGACCGGGCGCAGAGCGCAGGCAGGCCCCACCCAGCCCGACCGGATCAACGGCCAGCAAGGCGGCGGCCCAAGCGGCATCGGCCTGCAGACTCAGGCCTTGTGCTTGCAAGGGGTCGGCGGCATCGGGCAAGCTTTGCATGGGGCGGCCTGTCAGCACGGCGGGCCTAGGCTTAGGTGGTCTGCGCACGTCCTAGCGCGGCAGCAGTTCGGCCAGGGCGCGCTCGACCCGTGCGGTCGAACCGGTATCGTCGAGCACATGGCGGCGCAGGCGGTGGCGTAGCGCAGCTGGGGCCACCTGCCGCAGATGGGCGTCGGTGACTTCAGGGTCACCTTGCAGGGCCGCGCTGGCGCGGGCCGCCCGCATCAGCGTCATGTCGCCGCGCAGGCCGTCGGTGCCCAGCGCCATGCACAGCTCAGAGGCGCGTTGGCGGGCGCTGTCCGGCACGGCGGTATCGTGCAGGCGCTTGCGTGCAGCTTGGACTTTTTTGCGGATTTTTTCGGCCGGCTTGTCCCAGTGCGCACAGAAAGCGGCCGGGTCGCGCTCGAATTCTTCGCGGCGGCGTACCACTTCGACCCGGCTGGCCAGGTCGGCCGGGGTCTTGACTTCGACCGACAGGCCAAAGCGGTCGAGCAGCTGCGGGCGCAGTTCACCTTCTTCGGGGTTGCCGCTGCCCACGAGGACAAAGCGGGCGGGGTGCCGCACCGACAGGCCCTCGCGTTCGACCACGTTCTCACCCGAGGCGGCCACATCAATCAGCAGGTCGACCAGGTGGTCTTCCAGCAGGTTGACCTCGTCGATATAGAGAAAGCCCCGGTTGGCTCGCGCCAGCAGGCCGGGCTCGAAGGCCTTGATGCCTTGTGACAGCGCACGTTCCAGATCGAGCGCACCGACCACCCGGTCTTCGGTGGCGCCCAAAGGCAGGTCGATCACGGGGACCGCTTGCGTGTGGGTTTTGAGCGTCTTGCCCTCCTGCAGCGCGCTGCGGCAGGTATCGCAGCAGCGGCCGGGCTGGCCGGGGTCGCAGCCGTAGGGACACCCGGTGACAACTTTCATCGGGGGCAGCAGCGCCGCCAGCGCCCGCACCGCGGTGGACTTGCCCGTGCCGCGGTCACCGAGTACCAGGACACCGCCCATGGAAGGATCGACTGCGGCCATTAGGATTGCCAGCTTCATCTCGTCCTGCCCGACGATGGCTGCGAAGGGGAAGGTATACGCCATGGTCGGCAAGTATGACATATTGCAACAGCATCACATGTCTAATTTATGTGACACATTAGGGTTTTCGCGGACAGACTCGCTGCATCTTTGCCTTGCAAATCCGCCGGTGGGCGGGCGGCGCGGCCTTAGGCAGACTGGCCAGGCTTTTCGCCGCGGGCTTTGTCGGCCTCGCGGGCCAGGCGTTCGGCCACGCTGCGGGCATGCGCACGCTTGGCGTCGCGGATCTGCCAGATGCCGAAGATCAGCACCACCACAAAAATTCCCAACTCCAGCCAGATTCCCATGACATGCTCCCGCATTCAGGCCCAATTTGGCCAATGCTTATTGTTTCACGCAGCTATTGCAACAATTTATATTAATTAAGGCTCGGTGACGATAATCTGATAATTTCTTTTAACTACTATCGACCGTGATCCTACTGCCTGCCGACGACGCCCAGCGCGAGCTGCTGCACAACGAGATCCATGCACGGCCCACCGCCCGCATCCGTTTACCGGCTCTGGTGGTTTATGTGGCGGTGCTCAATGAAGGCATCAGCCGCCAGCAAGAGAGCGAGCACCTGCGTCGACTGCCTGGTCAGGGGCACCTCCAGGCCGAGCAGTTGACCGGTAATTTTTTGCGCCTACGCTTTGCCACCCATACCGTTAAATGGGAGCGGCATACCGAATTTACCCGTTATTCCATCGTACAGCACCTGCCCGAGCATGCCTACCTGGGTGCAAGCCAGCCCGAGTTGCTGTCGGAGTTGGTGGTCTCGCCCGACTGGCTGGCCGGCATACCTGGACGCACGATTACTGCCATCAAGCTGGTCATGACCCACGGTGATTTGTCCACGCCCGAACAGACCCTGGCCCTGGCCCGTCACTGGTTCGGCGATGCTCCCGTGGTCGCCTCGGTGGTTGGCAACACCGGCCATTCCTGGGCTGTGACCGACTTTATGGTGGGCCCGAGTGGTTTTGAGCGCATTCTGGTGTTGACCCCATCAAACACCTCGCCCGCGCGGGCCGGCCGGCTCTCCCAGCGCTTGCTGGAAATTGAAACCTACCGCCTGATGGCCTTGCGCGGTCTGCCGGTGGCCAAGGAGTTGAGCCCAGTGCTGGCGCAGGCGGAGACGCAGTTGTTGGACATTACCGCCCAGCTCGAGCGCAAGAAGGCTTCGGCGCGTGAGCTGCTGGAGCAATTGGTGGGGGTGGCCACTCGCATCGAGCGGGCTACCGCCGAGCACGCCTATCGCTTCTCGGCCACCCAGGCTTATGACAGCCTGGTGCAGCAGCGATTGACCGAGTTGCGCGAGCGGCCCTTGGCGGGCACGCAGACGATAGGCGAATTCCTTCAGCGGCGCCTGTCTCCGGCCATGGCCACGGTGGTGGCCAGCTCGCAGAGACTGGGCTCGCTGGCCGAACGTATCTCTCGTGCCAGCGCCTTGCTGCGCACCCGGGTCGATATTGCCACCGAAGAGCAAAACCACCAGCTGCTGGAAAAGCTCACCCGCGGCCAGGAGTTACAACTGCGGCTGCAGATCACCGTTGAGGGCTTGTCGATTGCGGCCATCAGCTACTACGTGATTGGTCTGCTGCTCTACCTGGCCAAGGCTTTATATGGCCTTGGGCTGCCTCTTCACCCTGAGATCGTGGTCGGTGCAGCGGTGCCGGTGGTTTTGTGGGCCGTTTGGCGCACGACGCGGCGCATTCACCAGGCCTTGCACAAGCACAAGGGCGTTTAAGCCCAGGCTTGTGCGTCTGATTTTGCGGCTTTTATCGCCGCGCCAGCGATACGAAGCTGTAGCCCAGCCCGGTTTTGGAGACGCCGCTGCTGCGGCTCGCCTCCAGCCACTGCGCGCCCAACAGGGGCGCATAGGCATCGCCTTCAAAGCTCTGCTCGATTTCCGTGACTTCAATCCGATCAGCCAGGGGCTCGGCCTGGGCGTAGATCTGCGCCCCCCCGATGACCCAGACCTCCTGGGCCTGCTCGCATAGCGCAAGTGCCTGCGCAAGGCCGTCCGCCCGCTCGGCGCCAGGCGCCTGCCAGTCGGCTTGACGCGTCAGCACGATGTTGCGCCTGCCAGGTAGGGGCCGAAAGCGCTCGGGCAGTGAGTCCCAGGTCTTGCGACCCATGATCACCGGATGGCCCTGGGTGAGTGTGCGGAAATGCGCCAGGTCTTCCGGCAGGTGCCAGGGCATGGTGCCGTCCTTGCCAATCACGCCGTTGGCGGCGCGGGCATAGATCAGCGCGATGCGTGGCCCCGTCTTATCCGCAGGCATCAGACGGCCACCGGCGCCTTGATGGCCGGGTGGTGCTCGTAGCCCACCACCTCGAAATCTGCGAACTCGTATTCGAAGATGCTGGCCGGCGTGCGCCGGATCACCAGCTGCGGGTAGGGCAGGGGCGTGCGCGAGAGCTGCAACTCAACCTGCTCCTGGTGGTTGCTGTAGATGTGGCAGTCGCCACCCGTCCAGATGAAATCGCCCACATCCAAGTCGCATTGCTGGGCCACCATGTGGGTGAGCAGCGCGTAGCTGGCAATATTGAAGGGCACCCCCAGAAAAATGTCGGCGCTCCTTTGGTAGAGCTGGCAGCTCAGGCGGGCCCGCTCGCTGCCTTGGGCCGGTGCCACATAGAACTGGAAAAAGGCATGGCAGGGCATGAGGGCCATCTTGGACAGCTCAGCCACATTCCAGGCACTGACGATGATGCGGCGCGAATCTGGGTTGCTCTTGAGGGTCTTGATGACGTCGGCAATCTGGTCGATGTGCCCGCCATCGGGCGTGGGCCAGCTGCGCCACTGCACCCCATAGACCGGACCGAGGTCACCGTCTTCTCGCGCCCATTCGTCCCATATGCTCACGCCCCGCTCATGCAGCCAATTGTTGTTGCTCGAACCCTGGAGGAACCACAGCAGCTCATAAATGATGCTCTTGAGGTGCACCTTCTTGGTGGTCACCAGCGGAAAGCCTTGCCGCAGATCGAAGCGCATTTGGTGGCCAAACACGCTCTTGGTGCCGGTGCCGGTGCGGTCGGGCTTGAACACGCCATGGGTGTTGACATGGCGCATGAAGTCCTCGTACTGCGAGAACGGGCTGGGGCTGGTCATGGTGGGGCTAGGGAGATGGGGACGGATGAGAAGGGTCATTGTAGGAGCGCCGCCCTCGGCGCGATGCGGCTGCTGATCAAGCGCAGCATTTTTCAGAGGCGCTTTCGAGAAGGGCGCACGGATGGGCACTGCGCTGCTCGTGTCCCCCGCCTCGGCTAGCGCCTCGGCTCCTCCTCTACCTCGCCGCGCAGCGCCCACCCGCACGCCCTTCGGCAGTACGAGCGACGCGCCCTCTGTTTAGAAATTCCAGCAGCCCGGGTTTGGCCGCAGCCTGCAACCTTAACCTACGGCCGGTGCGTCGGGCCTGGCGGAGCGGCATAAAGGAGGAGCCGAGGCGCCAGCCGAGGCGGGGGACAGCCGCGCAGGCAGGCCCGATGTGGCGGTCGTTACCCAGGCGCTTGTACGACTAGCTCCGCTAAGTGATTTTGCAGCGGTCTTTGGTGAAGCGCCCAACGCTTCAGGGCGTATTGAAGAAGGGCGCACGGGTAGGCACTGCGCTGCTCGTGTCCCCCGCCTCGGCTAGCGCCTCGGCTCCTCCTCTACCTCGCCGCGCAGCGCCCACCCGCACGCCCTTTGGTCTTTCAAGTGCTCCGCTCGCTGCGTAGAGGATTCATGCGCTGGCCGCTACCCGGTCTATTTCACAGGAAACGCCGCGCCCCAAAGTCCAAGCGGCTGCTTAGACCCTCAGTACCCGACCCGGATTGAGGATCCCCTGCGGATCCAAGGCGCGCTTGATGCTGCGCATCATCTCGAGGGCCACCGGGCTCTTGTGGTGTTCGAGCTCGCCCACCTTGAGGCCGCCCACGCCGTGCTCGGCCGAGATCGAGCCGCCGAAGGCGCGCACCGCTTCGTAGACCAGGCTGTTGACCCGCGCTTCCTGTGTTTTCAGAAATAGTTTGGCATCCCCGCCCGCAGGTGCCTGCACGTTGTAGTGCAGATTGCCATCGCCCAAATGCCCGAAATTGACCACACGCACGCCGGCGATCTCGCCTTCGAGCAGGGCCTGGGCATGGCGCACAAATTCCGGGATGCGCGAGATCGGTACCGATATGTCGTGCTTGATGTTCAGCCCCTCTTCGGCCTGGGCCAGCGGGATGGACTCACGGACATGCCACAGCTGCTGCGCCTGGCTGATGTTTTCGGCCACCACCGCATCGCTGACCAGGCCTTGCTCCAAAGCTTGCTCCAGCAAGCGCTCGAGCATGGCCCGGGCGTGCTCGGGCGACTCGTGGTCGGAGTGTTCGAGCAGTACGCCATAAGCGCTGGTGTCATGGAACGGCACGCGCAATGGCGGAAAGTGCTTGACCACCAGGCTCAGCGCAAACTGGCTCATCACCTCAAAGCCGGTCAGGCAGGCACTGAGCTGCTGCTGTGCCAGGCCGAGCAGGGCGACCGCCTTTTCCATCGATTCGACTGCCGCCCAGGCGGTCAATTGCGCCGTCGGCAGGGGGTAGAGCTTGAGAGTGGCTGCGGTGATCACGCCCAGCGTGCCTTCGCTGCCGATGAAAAGGTCGCGCAGGTCATAACCGGTGTTGTCCTTGCGCAGGCCCGAGAGGCCCTCCCAGACCTCGCCCTGGGCCGTCACCACTTGCAGGCCTAAGCAAAGTTCGCGGGCGTTGCCGTAGCGCAGCACCTGCGTGCCGCCGGCGTTGGTGGCCAGGTTGCCGCCTATGGTGCAACTGCCTTCGGCAGCCAAGCTCAGGGGAAACAGCAGGCCCTCTTGCTGTGCGCGTTCCTGCAAGGCCTGCAGGATGCAGCCGGCTTCGACCGTCACGGTGAGGTTAGCCTTGTCGATGGCCAGCACCCGGTTCATGCGTTGCAGGCTGAGCACCACCTGGCGGCCAGAATCGTCAGGGGTGGAGCCCACCACCAGCCCGGTGTTGCCTCCTTGTGGCACCATGCTCACCCCATGCCTTGCACACGCTTGCACCACCTGCGCCACCTGAGTGGCTGAGTCGGGTCGCACCACCGCCAGCGCCTTACCGCGGCTCCTCTTGCGCCAGTCGGACTCCCAGGCGCTCAGATCGCCGCCTTTGAGCACATGGGCAGGCCCGCAGATCTGCGCCAGTTCTTGCAGCAGCGCAGAAGCGGGCTGGCTCACGGCTGCGGCTCCTCCACGCGCGGCGCTGCCAGCCTGACCCGCACATGCAGGGCGCAGGCGGTGAACAAGCTCAGGCACAGGACGACCTCGATCAGCCCCAGGATATTGCCCGGAGGCTTGTCGCTCCAGGCGCGCACTACCCCCTCAGTGAAGTAGAGCCAGACCATCAGGCTGACCCAGCGGTAGGTATAGAGCTTCCTTTTGAGCAAGCCCGCCAGCGGCAAGCACAGCGGCAGCACCTTGAGTGCCAGCAGTGAGCCGCCTGGCCGAATCGGGGCCAGCCACAGTTCCCATGCGAGCCCCAGGATGATCAGGCCGGCCAGGCTGCCGACGGCCAGCCAGCGGGTGAAGTCGACAGAGGGATTGTTCATGGGGATGGCATGATACCGGGCATGCGGTTTTCAGCCCTCAAGCACGCCCTGATGCACTTTCCCTGGAGGGATACTGCGCGCACCCTGCGCGAGCGCTTTAGTGAAGACCGGTTGGGGCTGAGCGCCAGCAGCCTGACCTTCACCACCTCGATCGCCTTGGTGCCGTTTTTGACGGTGGCGCTGGCCATCTTCACCGCCTTTCCCATGTTCGCCAAATTGCAGGGGGTGGTGCAAACTTGGCTTGTGGAAAGCCTGGTGCCTGAACACATTGCCAGGCAGGTGCTCGGATACCTGAGCCAGTTCACCCGGCAAGCCAGCCGCCTGGGTGCTGTCGGACTGGCGGTATTGGTCCTGTCCGTGCTGACGCTGGTGATGACGATAGAGCGCACCCTCAATGGCATTTGGCGGGTGCAGCGGGTGCGGCCGCTGGTCCAGCGGCTTTTTATCTATTGGGGGGTGATCACCCTGGGCCCACTGCTGCTGGCCGCAAGCCTGGCCGCCACCTCGCAGTTCATGCCACTGCTGGCCGGCAGCAAGGCCCTGTCGGGCTTGAGTGCCTGGCTGCTCGACGCTCTGGAATTCGTGATGCACGCCGGCGCGATGGCTGCGCTGTTTCGCTACATGCCCAACACCCATGTCGCCTGGGGCCATGCCTGGAGTGGCGGCGTGTTCGTCGCCGCCGGCCTGGCCCTGGCCAAGGAGGTGCTGGCGCTCTATCTCAAGAGCGTACCGACCTACTCTGTAGTCTACGGCGCCTTTGCCACCGTGCCCATCTTGCTGGTCTGGATATACCTCGCCTGGTTGATCGTGCTCATGGGCGCCGTGGTTACTGCCTATCTGCCCAGCCTGCTCTCCGGCCATGCCCGGCTCCTGGGCCGGGTGGGCTGGCCTTTCGAGCTGGCGCTGGCCTGCGTGCAGCAACTGCACCGCATGCGCAGTACCCCGCCGCACGGCCTGAGTGCGCAAGCCCTGGCCCGGGCCCTGAACGTGGACCTGCTGCAGCTCGAGCCCCTGCTACAGACCCTCAGGCGAATCCAGTGGATCGCCGCTGTCGATTTGGCGGACGGGGCAGAGCCGGTCTGGGTCCTGCTGGCCGACCCTGAGCAAACCTTGCTGGCTCCGCTGGCCGAAGTGCTGCTGCTTGAGCGCGGCCCGAGCACCGAGCGCTTTTGGCAGGGCAGCGGCTGGCAGGACATGAGGCTGAGCGAGGTGCTTTGAGCATTCATGCGCCACTGCGGGGGGCGATGCTAAACTCTCAATGTTCCTACACGATGTACCACATCACGAGCGCTCAATATGCAGACCGTCAACATTCGGCAACTTAAGACCAATCCCAGTACTGCGCTGGCTGCCGCGCGCGCCGACGATATGGTCGTTGTCATGAACCGGGACCACCCACAGGCCCTGCTGGTTGATCTGGAAAAGCTCGGGCTGCCCGACCTGCCGGCTGTGCGCGTGGCATTGGCTGTGTCCTTGTTTCGCAGCGCTGCTGTGTCGGCGGGATTTGCTGCCCGAATGGCAGGCAAACCATTGGCCGAAATGCTGACGCTGTTCTCCAGCCAGGGTATACCGCTTACTGGCAACGACAAAGCCGCTGCCGATGAAGCCCGCGCCGAAATGCGTGACGCCCGAGATTGGTTGGTCAAGTCCGCTGCGTGAATCGGCGCGTCGTTATCGCCGATGCAGGGCCGCTGATTGCGCTGGCAGGTACAGAGGCGCTTGACCTCCTGCGCCAGTTGTTCGGCCGCGTGTTCATCACCACCACAGTCTGCAATGAAATCTTGCCTGTCAGGGCTGCCTTCGCTGACGCCGACTTACTGCTTACTGGTAAGCGCCTTATCCGAAGGCTGGATCAATGTGGTCGAAGTGCCGACTTCTGATGACAAGCTGCTCAACCCGGGTATCGACGCAGGTGAAGCCAGCACCCTACAGGTGGCCAAGCATTGGCGGGAGGCGGGAGACGCTGTGCTCGTCGTGATGGACGATCGCGCGGGTCGGCTGGAAGCCAAGAGTCATGGACTTGCCCTCATCGGCTCGGCGGCGGTGATCGGTCTGGCGAAGACGGAAGGCTTAGTCCCTGCTGCACGCCCATTGTTGGAGCAGATGGTGGCGTCTGGCTATTTCATTGGGCCGTCTATCGTCTCTGCGGTATTGGCAAGCGTGAACGAATAGCAATCAGGTCATGACCGTTTTCTTTCTGGAGGCCGGATTTCTGGGGTCATGCTTTTCGGGATGAATGGGGTGGTTTGGTGCCTTCACTTTATGGCCACACTGATGGTGCCTTTGGGCACTTCTTGTCGGCTGGTCTGAGCGCTCCTCGCGTCCGCCCATTGCTCTGCGCGGACTTTTTCTATCGGGCAGGGCAAAAGCCGTTTTCAGATTCAGCCCAGCTTGAGCGGCGCGGCGTAGCCCGTCATTTCGAGGTAGCCCAGGCCGACGCGGCGCCCCTGTCCGTCGCGCAGTTCGCTCAGTCCTTCCCAATAAATGCCGCCTGTCGAGTTGCGGCTGTCGAGTTCCTGGTTGTCGAGCAGGGCGGCGACGGTATGGCTGCCGGCCGGGCTGTCGATTTGCCACTGCACCGGATAGCGCGCCCGAGAGTTGGGGCTGACCCAATGGCGCATGGGCTGCATGCGCACCTGTTCGGGGGCAAAGCTGATGCTCGCGCCACCGGCCTTGCGAAACGAGCCGCCGGCCCACAGGGCGCTGCCGTCGGCACGGCGCAGGTTGAAGGCGGTGAGCGCGCTGCCGTCGTCCAGGTTCATGCCTATCCAGTCCCAGCCTACCGCATCGGGATGCAGGATTTCTTCGCTCCATTCATGGTCCAGCCAGGCCCGGCCTTCAACGGCCATGCGCCGGCCCTGCACACTGATGGTTCCTTGGGCGTCCAGCTGCGGCTGGCTGTAGTAGTAGCTGGCCTGCCTTTCCTGGGGCCCCTTGCGCGACAGGCCCTGCTGGCCTTGAAGCAGCAGTGGCTGGGTGGTTTTGAACACCAGCTCCAGCCCGATATCGCGGGCCGGCAGGCTGGCGCGGTAGGTGCTGGCCTGAGGCGGGCCTTCGCGCCTGAGCTGCCAGCGCTCCAGGCGCAGCGCGGTGTCTTCGGTGGACGCCTGCGCCAGCCCAAAGCCTTCGCGGGCTATGGCCTGGTCGTGCCAGAGCCGCCCGCCTTGCACATCGCTCACCGCCACATGGGCGAAGATGAGCTGGCGTGCGGCAAAGCGCGAGCGCATGCCTTGGGTCACATCCACCCGGCTGCGAAAGAAGGTGAGCTGAAAGCCCAGCGGTCCGCCCTTGGGCTGCAGTCCGTAGCCAGTGATGTACCACCACTCGGTGCGCAGCTGCGGGTGGGCGCCAAAGTCGCGCGGAAAGACGAGTGCCTGCGCCGGCAGGGCCAGCGCGTCCGGGCTCGCGGCGGGCAGCAAGGTGCCGGCCAGGGCCTGCATCAGGGCGCGGCGGTGTAGCGGGCTGGGCATCACCAGTCCTCCTTGACCGCCAGCACCGCCTGTGCGCTGGCGGCAGCGCGGCCGGCCAGCCAGGCGGTCAGGGTGCCGGCGGCCATCACCGCCAGCGCCAGGGCGAGCAGGCTCAGGGTGGGGATGTGCAGGTCCATGGTCCAGCGAAAGCTTTGGGGGTTGATCACATGCACCAGCACCAGCGAGACCCCCAGGCCCAGCAGCAGGCCGGCAGCGGCGCCTGCGGCAGTCCAGGCCAGGCCCTCGCCGGCGACCACCGCCAGCACCTGAGCGCGTGTCAGCCCCAGATGCGCTAGCAAGCCAAACTCCTTGCGGCGCGCCAAAACCTGCGCGCTGAAGCTGGCGGCAACCCCGAACAAGCCTATGCCTATGGCCACAGCCTGTAACCAGTAGGTCACCGCGAAGCTGCGGTCAAAAATGCGCAGCGACATGGCGCGGATTTCGCCGCTGGAGGCCATCTCCAGGCTGGGCCAGGCCGGCTGTGCCTGCTGCAGGGTCAGGGTGATGGCCTGCTGCACGGCGGCTGCGTCCTGCCCGGGCTTGAGCCAGAGCGCCAGGTCATTGATGCGGATATCGCCGCTCAGGCGCCGGTAGTCGCGCTCGTCCATCATGACAGCGCCAAACTGGCGTGCATAGTCGCGCCAGATGCCAGCCACAAAGTAGGTGGGTGCTTGGGCGCCGGCCTCGCCCAAGGCTGTCTGCCAGCGCATGAAGGGCTGCCCGGCGCGCGCTCCGTAAAGATCGACCATGGCCTCGCTGACGTAGATCGGAATCTGCCCCTGCGGCACCGGCAGGGGGTCGTCGAGCAGCGGCAGGCTCAGGCGGGGCTGGCTGAGATCGCGGGCGATCAGGCTCACCGGCGGCTGGCCGGCCTCCAGGGTGAGGGAGCGTACCCGCAGGGTATCGATGCGCTCGATACCGGGCAGGCTGCGCAGCTTGGCCACCAGTGCCGGTTCAAAGTAGACGGTATCGGCAGCCGCCGCATTGCTGCTGCTGCGCAGGTAGAGATCGGCAGGCAGTATCGTTCCCAACCATTGATCGACCGAGAGCCGAAAGCTGCTGACCATCACCGTCAGCGCCACCGCCAAGCTCAGGGCCGCGACCACGCCGCTGACCGCTACCGCCGCGCTTTCTCGCATGCGGCCGGCGCGCTCAATGGCTAGCAGTGGCAAGAGCCTGTGACCGAGCAAGCGCTTGCCCGCGGGGTAGAGCAGCGCGATCAGGCCGGGTAGAGCGCCAATACCGCCCACCAGCATCAGCGCCACCGCCGCATAAGCGGCCAGGGCCATGCCGGCAATCGGCGGCATAAGGGCCAGCAGGCCGCTGGCCAGCAGCAGGCCCAGGCTCCAGCCCAGACGGTGCTTGCCCGCTGCTTGTAGGCCTAAGCCCTTGAGGGTTTGCGCCGGCGGCAATTGCCCGGCGGCCCGCGCAGGCCACCATCCGCCCAGGGCGGCGGCTACTACACCCAGGCTGCCGTAGACCAGGGCGGCAGCCGAGTTCCACTGCAGGCGCGGCTCGGTGCCCGGGAAATAGCCGCCCCCCAGATCGCCGCCCAGCGCGTGTAGGCCGAGGGCTGCCAGCGTCGTGCCGAGCGCAAGGCCGGCGGCGCTGCCCAGCGCTCCCAAAATCAGCGATTCGGCCAACACCCATTGCTGGCGCTGGCGGGCGCTCAGGCCGAGCACGCCCAGCAGGGCCAGTTGGCCTGATCGCTTGGCCACGCTCAGCCACAGCACAGAAAACACCAGGAAGGCGCCGGTGAACAAGGCCACCAGGGCAAGCACGGTCAGATTGACCCGGTAGGCCCGCGACAGCTGGCTGATCCGCGATGTCGCTTCGGCCGGCTCGACCACCAGCAGGCGAGCCGGCCAGTTGGGCAGCGCCTGCCACTGCGTCTGTGCCGCCGCGCGCTCGGCGCCCGCGACCAAGCGCACATCAATGCGGGTGAGTTCGCCGCCACGGCCAAACAGGTCTTGCGCCGCGCCCAAGTCCATCACCGCCAGCGGTGGCCCGCCAGCACTCACGCTGCCAGCCACCCGCACCTCAAGCACCTGGCTGCCGCTTTGCAATTGCAAAGGCCCGGCACCGAGCTGCTGGCGCGCGCTGGCATTGAGAAACACGGTGGCCGGCGCGAAGACCGACCAGCGCTGGACCGTGTCGCTTTGCCCTTGGTCTTGTGGGCCTGCCGCGCTGTCTGGTCGCGGCAGCAGGGCGGGCGTGATAGGCGCCACCCGCAGCGCGTCCAAGCCCAGCAGCCTGAGTTTGACGGCTTTGCCGCCGACGATGGCCGAGGTCGCCAATTCCAGCACCGGGCTGGCTGCCGCCACCGCAGGCGCCTGCATCACCAGGCCATAGACCTCCTCGTCAAATGGCCCCTGGGCTGCACGCAGCTCCAGATCGCTTTGCCCGGCTATGGATCGGCTGGCCTGGGCGAATTCGCTCAGCGCCGAAGCATTGATCAGATGCACCGCAAAAGCCAGTGCCACCCCGAGCATCACCGCCAGCACGGCTGCGCCATGGCGCCAGGGGTGGTGGCGCAGTTCCTGCCAGGAGCAGGTGCGTAGGAGCTGAAGGATGATCATGGGGTGCGTAGTTTCGCGGGTTTGCGGTCCAGGTTTGAATTCAAGTGGTTTTTGTGACCCTAAATCGATTTCAGCAAAATCATCGATTGCTCACCAAATAGTTCACCTTGGAGTGGTCGTCCATGACCAGCATCACGATCCGCAACCTGGAAGACGATATCAAGCAGCGCCTGAGGGTACGCGCTGCCTTGCACGGGCGATCCATGGAGGAAGAAGCCAGAGACATCCTTAGGCGCGTCCTGGCCGAGGCAGAGCCGCCCCGCCATCTCGCCGCCGCGATTCGTTCTCGCTTGAGTCCCGTTGGATGAAGAGATGAAGCTGCTGTTCAGGCGGCGCTGGTAGTCCGATGTTGGACAGCGGATGGCCAGCGCTGCAAAGCCCGGCCGCAGGCGGGCCGGGCCCGAACCGCTCAGGCCGGCTGCAGCCCTTGCGCGGTCAGGCGCAGCACCCGGTCGGCGCGCGCTGCGGCCGGCTCTGAATGGGTCACCAGCACCAGGGCCGAGCCCTGGCTGCGGGTTTGGGCGCTCAGCGCGTCCATGACCTGGGCGGCGGTGCCTGGATCCAGGTTGCCGGTAGGCTCATCGGCCAGCAGCAGGGCCGGGCGGTGGACCAGCGCCCTGGCAATGGCCACCCGCTGCAGCTGGCCGCCCGAAAGCTGCTGCGGCAAACGCTCGCCCAGGCCGCTCAGGCCCAGGGCGTCGAGCAGTTGGCTCACCCGCTCGGGCTCCTTGCGGCCCAGCAGCATCAGGGGCAGGGCGATGTTCTGGTTCACGTCCAGGTGCGGCAGCACATGGAAGGCCTGGAACACAAAGCCCACATGCTGACGCCGCAGCAAGGCGCGTGCGTCGTCCACCAGGCCATCGAGCGTTTGGCCGCACAAGAGCACCTGGCCCGCGTCCCAGGAGTCCAGGCCGGCCATGCAGTTGAGCAAGGTGGACTTGCCCACGCCCGAGTCGCCCACGATGGCCACAAACTCGCCGGCGGCCAGTTCAAGGTTCACCCCTTCGAAGATCCTGGCTTGCCCGTAGCGCTTGGCCAGTCCCTGGATCTGCAGCGGTGAGGATGCGGCCATGTTCACGCCGGCCCCCACAGGGCTAGCACCCGGGCCAGCACCCGGTCTTGCGCGTCGGGCGCGTCGCAGGCCACGACCTGTCTGTGTGCCATGCTGCGCAGCCAGGTGATCTGGCGCTTGGCCAATTGGCGGGTGGCGGCAATCCCACTGCTGCGCAGGGCTTGGAACTGTGCGGGGCTGAGCGTGGGGGGCTTGCCGCCCGTACCGGCGTTGACTGCTTGCAGCGCCTGCCAGCATTGGCGGTAGCCGACGCAGCGCATGGCGGGCAGGTCGGGGTGCAAGTCGCTGCGCTGCATCAGGGCCCAGACTTCCTCCAGCAGGCCTTGTGCCAGCATCTGGTCAAAACGGACGACGATGCGCTCATGCAGCCAGGCGCGGTCGCCGGGCTCCAGTGAAATCAGTGCGATCGGCAGGCTGTCCTGCTTCGACGCTTGCTGGTGGAAAGATGAGAGCGTGCGCCCCGTGACCCGCCAGACCTCTAGCGCGCGGGCGATGCGCTGGGCATCTCCCGGCGGCAGCCGGGCGGCGGTGGCGGGATCGACTTGGGTCAGCTCGGCATGCAGGGCCGGCCAGCCGCGGGCCGCGGCCTCTTGGGCGATCAGCTCGCGCACCGCGGGCGTGGCCGGTGGCATGTCGTCGAGTCCGTCCATCAGCGCCTTCAGGTAGAGCATGGTTCCGCCCACCAACAGGGGGCGCCGGCCGCGGGCGCGAATCTCTTCGATCAGGCGCAGTGCGTCGCGCCGAAAATCGGCCGCGCTGTAGGGCTGCAGCGGGTCGCGGATATCGATCAGGTGGTGCGTCACACTGGCCAATTCCGGCGCCGAAGGTTTGGCGGTGCCTAGGTCCATGCCCCGGTAAACCAGGGCTGAATCGACGCTGATGATTTCTACCGGCCAGCGCGCGGCCAGCGCCAGCGCGGCAGCGGTCTTGCCGCTGGCGGTCGGGCCGGTCAAGGCGATCAGGGTGGCTTCTGGCATGGCGAGGGGCGGGTGCGCTGGTGCTCGGGGTGTCGCAGATCAGGAGTTGAGCCTCACAGCGGCAGCGCGCGAGGTTAGCAGATGCCATGTGGCGTGTGATTGGCGGGGCCGATGCCGAGCCGGGCTCTTCTACACTGGTGGGCTCAAGCGCTTTGCCATGAACAGCCCTATTTCACCCTCTGATTCTTCTTCCACGCCAAACCTGGCCTGGGCTTCGCAGCCGCCCACCTTGGCCTGGGCCCTGGGCCTGGCCGGACTTATCCCCTTTGTGCTGGGCGCTGCCTTGCAGTGGTATGGGCCGCCAGGCTGGCGCATGCTGGCCGGCATGGCCCTGCTCAGCTACGGGGCGGTGATCGTGAGTTTCCTGGGCGGCATTCATTGGGGCCTGGCCATGCGGGCCAGCCCGGTGCCGGTGGCCAGGCTGGTATGGGGGGTGCTGCCCAGCCTGCTGGGCTGGCTGGCCGTGCTGCTCGACAGCCCCTGGGGCCATCTAGTATTGGCGCTGAGCTTGCTGGCTTGCTTTGCGGTGGACCGGACGGTTTACCGTGAGCTGGGTCTGGACGCCTGGCTGGCGCTGCGCGCTGTGCTCACGCTGATTGCCGCGATAGCTCTTGTGGCGGGGGCGGCTGCTTATTGGATGATTTGATGGGTAGCCGCAAAAGCGCAGGCCGATGACGCCCTTTGGCGCTGGTATCCGACACCGAATGTCCTCGCGTCTGCCTCGCACTGATGCCCCAGTCGTGCTACCTTCTGTGTGCGAGAACGTCCTGTTCCGCGCAGCTCAGCCATTCCGAATGTGACGTCAGCTATGGGGCCGAATCATTACACCTTGATGGATCTTTTCGCCCAGCTGGGCTTGGCCAGCGATGTGCACAGCATGGACTTGTTCATGACGCAGCACAGCCTGCGGAGTGACTCGCTGCGCCTGGAAGAGGCAAGGTTTTGGAGTCCCTTCCAGCGCAGTTTCTTGCAGGAGCAATGGCTGGCCGACAGCGACTGGGTTGTGGTGATTGACCGGCTCAATTTGGCGCTGCACTGAGCCCATGTTTGGCTCGCCGGTCCTGCGGCGGTGCCGCAGTCAGCGCCCGCGCATGAACAGGGCGTCGAGCTCGCGCACGGTGATCTGGCGCCAAGTGGGGCGGCCGTGGTTGCATTGGTCTGAGCGCTCGGTTTGTTCCATCTGACGCAGCAAGGCGTTCATTTCTTCCAGGCTAAGGCGCCGGTTGGCCCGCACCGCGCTGTGGCAGGCCAGGGTGGAGAGCAGCTCATTGCGGGCGCGGGTCAGCACCTGCTGGCCTTCGTGTTGGGCCAATTCGGCCAGCACGCTGCGCGCTAGCTCGACCGCATCGCTGTCGGCCAGATGGCTGGGGACGGCCCGCACCGCCAGGGTTTTGGGCGAGAGGGCGCTCACCTCCAGGCCCAGGGCCAGCAAGGTGTCCTGCGCTTCTTGGGCAGTGGCAATTTCCTGTGGCGTGGCGGCAAAGCTGGCGGCGATCAGCAGCGGTTGGCTGGTGATGCCGCTGTGTTCGAGCTGACCCTTGAGGCCTTCGTAGACGATGCGCTCATGCGCGGCATGCATGTCCACCACCACCAGGCCCTGGTTGTTTTCAGCCAAGATGTAGATGCCTTGCAGTTGCGCGATGGCCCGCCCCAGCGGCCAGTCGCCCTCAGGCAGTGCGGGCGCATTAGCCTGGTTGGTGCTTGCTGCGGACCAGGCAGGGGCGGGCGGCTCGGCTGCGAAGAGAGTCGTCGCAGGGGCAGTGGGCCAGGAGGAGGGCGAAGCTAGAGCTGATGAAGCCGGCGATGAGCTCGGGGATGTGCTCGGGGGTGGGGTGCCTGGCCACATGGCCGACATGTCGTTGATGCGCGCGTCCTGCCGCAGGGGCAGGCCACCTTGCTGCCAGGCGGGGGGTCTGTTGATGCTGGCCGGTGGCCAGCCGCGCTCCGCTGCCGTTCCTGCAATTGCGGGCCCGGCTTGGGTGCCGGCAGCCGCTTCGCTGCCAGCGGTCAGCGCTGCGCGTGGCGCGGCCAGCGCATTTTCAACCGCGTGCAGCACCGCCTGATGGACCTCGCGGCTGTCGCGAAAGCGCACCTCGATCTTGGTGGGGTGGACATTGACATCGACCCGCATCGGGTCGATCTGCACATACAGGGCATAGACCGGCTGCCGGTGGCCGTGCAGCACATCCTCATAGGCGCTGCGGGCTGCGTGGCTGATGATCTTGTCACGCACGAAGCGGCCGTTGACATAGGCAAACTGCTGGTCGGCGCGGGCGCGGGCCAGCTCGGGCAGCCCGACCCGGCCGCGCACACGCACCACCGGCCCGGGGCCGCTGGAGGCGTAGTCGACCTCCAGTGACTGCTGGCCGAATTCGTCACCCAGCACGTCGGCCAGCCGGCGCGCTGGCCCATCGGCGGGCGCAGCGCGCCACTGCTCGATCATCTTGCCCTCATGCCAGATCGCAAAGCCCACATCGGGCCGGGCCAGCGCGTGCCGGCGGACTGCGTCTATGCAGTGCGCCAGCTCGGTGGCGTCGGCCTTGAGGAATTTGCGGCGGGCTGGGGTTGCAAAAAAGATCTCGCGCACCTCGACCGTGGTGCCAATGGCGCGGGCTGCCGGCTTGAGCTCGCCCGTGCGGGCGTCGAGCTGCCAGGCGTGCTCGGCATCGGCGGTGCGCGAGAGCACGCTCATGTCGGAAATCGAGGCAATGGCGGCCAGCGCTTCGCCGCGAAAACCCATGGTGCTGACCGACTCCAGGTCGTTCAGTGAGCTTATTTTGCTGGTGGCGTGGCGCTTGAGGGCCACCGGCAACTCCTCGGGCGCAATGCCCAGGCCGTTGTCTTCGACCCGGATCATGCGCACCCCGGCTGCCGATAAGCGAAGCACGATCTCGCTGGCGCCTGCGTCGAGCGCGTTGTCGAGCAACTCGCGCACCACGGAGGCGGGCCGTTCGACCACCTCGCCAGCGGCGATCTGGCTGATCAGCTCATCGGGCAGTTCACGAATGGGGCGGCGAGGAGGGAGGGCGGTGTCTGGCACGCGCGGATTGTAGGTCTGGGCTTGTGGGGCCAGGGCGACCTCCTTCCAAGCGGCGCATGCGCAGGGCCTAGGCCGGCGTGCCAGAATCCGCTCCCATGGAGCTGGTAACTTTTCTCATCGATTTCATCTTGCATGTGGACCGCTACTTGGCGGCGTTCACCCGCGACTATGGGGCCTGGGTCTATGCCCTGCTGTTTCTGATCATCTTCGTCGAGACGGGTGTCGTGCTGATGCCGTTTTTGCCGGGCGATTCGCTGCTGTTCATCGTGGGTACCTTGTGCGGAGCTCAATTGCTCAGCCTGCCCCTGGTCATGACTTTGCTTTTGGTGGCGGCGGTGTTGGGTGACCAGTGCAATTACATGGTGGGGCGCTGGGTGGGACCGCGGGTTTTTGCCTGGCCCGATTCGCGCTTATTCAATCGCGCTGCCTTCAATCAGGCGCATATGTTTTACGAGCGCTACGGTGGCATCACCATCATCATTGCGCGTTTCATGCCTTTTGTTCGTACCTTCGCGCCCTTTGTGGCGGGCGTGGCCGAGATGAACCGGTCACGCTTTTCTGCCTACAACCTGATCGGAGCCTTGCTCTGGGTGGTGGGTCTGTGCAGCGCTGGCTATATTTTTGGCAATATGGCCTGGGTACAGCAAAACCTGAGCAAGATCATTTGGGCTTTGATCATCGTGCCGGGCTTGATCGCGATGTTCGGCGCCTGGCGGGCGGGTCGCAAGGCGGCCTGAGGCGCGGCGCGGCCATGCACCCAGCGGGCTAGAGCGGCCGGTTGCGCGCCAGCGGCGGGTTTTTCGCAAAGTAGCGTTCGATGCCGCGCATCAAGGCCTCGGCCAGTTGCTGTTGGTAGTCGGGCTCGCGCAGTCGCAATTCTTCATCGGGGTTGCTGATAAAGGCGGTCTCCACCAAAACACTGGGAATGTCGGGCGCCTTGAGCACGGCAAATCCGGCTTGCTCTACCCTGGGTTTGTGCAACTTGCCCACCCTCGAGAGTTCGCCGAGCATGGCGCCGCCGAGCTGCAGGCTGTCGTTGATCTGCGCAGTGGTGCTCATGTCTAGCAGGGTTTGGCGTACGCCCTGGTCGCGCACCCTGAGGTTGACCCCGCCGACCGCATCGGCCGAATTCTCCTTGTCGGCCAGCCAGCGTGCGGCGCTGCTGCTGGCCCCCCGCTCGCTAAGCACAAACACGCTCGCGCCTTGCGGCCGGGGGGTAAAAAACGCATCGGCATGGATGCTGATCAGCAGGTCGGCCTGCACCCGGCGCGCCTTTTGCACCCGCACCTGCAGGGGCACAAAGTAATCGGCGTCACGGGTCAGCACCGCCCGCATATGAGGCCGGGCATTGATGCGCTCGCGCAGCAGCAGGGCGATTTGCAGCACCACATCTTTTTCTCGGGTGCCGCCCGGACCGATGGCTCCCGGGTCTTCACCGCCGTGACCCGGGTCGAGCGCGACGATGATCAATCTGTCGCTGGCCTGTGGCCGCGCCGAGGCCGCTTTGGGCGCAGCCTCAGGTGCAGCTTGTGGTGGGGTCGACGCCGCTGAACCACTGGCGCGGCGATCGCGTTCGGCGATCAACTCGCCCAGGGGATCGGCCGGGACGGCGGTCCCGGGCCTGGCGCTGCTGGCGGCTGGGCCCTGGCGCTGCTGCAGATCGGCGATCAGCGCCTCCAGAGGGTCTGGGGGTTTGCTGGGGTAGAGGTCCAGTACCAGCCGGTGGCGGTAGCCAGCGATAGGCCTGAGGCTGAACACCTGGGGCGACACCGCCTGCTTGAGTTCAATCACCAGCCGCAGGCCCTGCGCGCCTTGTAAGCTGTAGGGGCTGATGCGGATGGCGGCGATGTTGGGGTCGTCGCTGCGGACCTTGCCCACTAGCTCCTCCAGGCCCGCTTGCAGTTGCAAGCCCTCGATGTCCAGCAGCAAGCGGCTGGGATCGGCCGATGGGCTGGGGCTGGCCTTGAGCAGTTCGTCGGACTCCAGCGTCAGCCGGGTGTAGTCCTTGGCAGGCCACAGGCGCACCGCCAGGATTTGCGCTGCGCTGGCAACTTGGCCCGCGCCCAGCCACAGCACCAGGCTGCTGGCCTGCAGCCATTGCCTGCGGTTAGAGCCTTGATCGCTCATGCCAGGCTAGCGGCCAGTTGCCAACCGGTGGGGCTGCCCGGCTGAAGGCGCAGTTGGCGCGGCGCGGCTTCATCTTCGCGGCCTGGCAGACTGCTGATGAAGAGCTTGAGGTCGGCCGGCGGCAGGTGGCCGGCTGCCCGCTCGGGCCACTCCACCAATTTCAGGCCCGGGCCGGCAAATAGATCGCGCAGGCCCGCTTCCTCCCATTCCTCGGGGGTGTTGAAGCGGTAAAAGTCCAGGTGCGAGAGAGGGATCGCACCGAGCTGATAGCTTTCCAAAATGCCGTAGGTAGGGCTTTTGATGCGGCCCTGTACGCCCAGGGCCCTCAGCAGATGGCGGGCGAGGGTGGTCTTACCGGCGCCCAAATCTCCGTGCAATTCGATCAAGGCATGGCCGGGATCGGGCAGGGCGAGTAGCGCCCGGGCCAGTTTTTTGGCAAAAGCCTCGGTATCGGCCTCGCTGGCCCACACGCTGCTTTCTAAAATACCGCAATGGTCCCTGATGCTCATCACCTTGTGTCTCTGATCCGGGACTGGGCCCGTGAGCTGGGATTCTCGCAAATCGGCGTGGCGGGTGTGGATTTGGCCTCGGCCGAGCCCGGGCTTGCGGCCTGGCTGGCCGCCGGCTTTCATGGGCAGATGGATTACATGGCCAGCCATGGCATGAAGCGGGCCCGGCCCGCCGAACTGCTGCCCGGCACGGTCAGCGTCATCACCGCCCGCATGGATTACCTGCCTAGAGACACAGCTGGCGACTGGAGCAGCCAGGAATTGGAGCGCCTGCAGCGGCCTGGTGAGGCGGTGGTTTCGGTCTATGCGAGGGGCCGCGATTACCACCGGGTGCTGCGCGCGCGCCTGGCCCAACTCGGCCAGCGTATTGCCCAGGAGGTTCTGGGCCTGGGTCACCGGGCTTTCACCGATTCGGCGCCGGTGCTTGAAGCGGAATTGGCAGGCCGCAGCGGCCTGGGCTGGCGTGGCAAACACACGCTGGTCCTCAGCCGCGACGCCGGCTCGATGTTCTTCCTCGGCGAGGTGTTTGTGGATATGGCCCTGCCGCCCACGGAGGCTGCCGAGCCCCATTGCGGCACTTGCAGCGCCTGCCTGGATGTTTGTCCCACCCAGGCCATCGTGGCGCCGCACCGGCTCGACGCCAGGCGCTGCATTTCCTACCTGACGATCGAGCATGCGGGCTCCATTCCGGAGGACCTGCGCGCGCTCATGGGCAACCGCATCTATGGTTGCGACGATTGCCAACTGGTCTGCCCCTGGAACAAATACGCCCGCCGCAGTCCGCTGCCTGATTTCGATGCCAGACCTTCGCTAACCGGCAGGCAACTCCTGGAACTCTGGGCCTGGAGCGAAGAGGACTTTCTGCGCCATACCGAAGGCAGCCCGATCCGGCGCATAGGCCACGAGCGCTGGCTGCGCAATATCGCGGTGGCTCTGGGCAATGCGCTGAGCCAGGGGGCGGGTGATCCCGCCGACATTCGGGCCGCGCTGCAAATGCGCATGGAGCATCCGAGCGTTCTTGTGCGCGAGCATGTGAGCTGGGCTTTGGGCGCAGGTGCAAAAGCCCCGGCTTAGCCGTCAATGCAAGCCCAGGCGTCAAAAGCGGTCAGGCCCTTGCCCTCCGACGCGCCTCGTTTCGGCGCCTGCTCAGTGACCGGCCAGGTGCATAGCCAGCGGCAAGCTCAGCAAGCCCATCACGGTGGAGGTCGTGACCAGCGCCGCCACCATGGCGCCGTCATAGCCCATGCGGGCGGCCAGCACATAGGCGCTCGAAGCAGTCGGCAAGGCCGAAAACGCCAGCAGCACCAGGGCTTGGGTCGGCTCCAGCTTGAGCGCGCGCGACAGGCCATAGGCGATCAGGGGCAGCAGCAGGTGCTTGATGCCAATAAGGCTCAGGCCCAACAGTTTGGTCCGTGCCAAAGCTGCCAGTTGCATGCCGGCGCCTGCGGCCATCAGGCCCAGGGCCAGAGAGGCCGCGCCGATGCGGCCCACGGCTGGCTCGAGCCAGACAGGCATGCGAAAGCCCAGCAGGTTGGCTACCAGAGCACTGGCAGTGGCCAGAATCAGCGGGTTGCTCAGGAGTTCGCGCCCAAAATGGCGCTGTGACTGTCTGGCCATAGGCCAGACCGCGGCCGTGTTAAACACCGGCACACAAATGCCGATCAGCACCGCAATCAGCAGCAGCCCCTGGGCTCCGGCCAGACGTTCGGCCAGGGCCAGCCCGATGAAGGAATTGAAGCGAAAGCCGACCTGCGCGGCCGCTGCATGGGCCCGCCTGTCGATGTGTCGGCCCAGCAAGGGCAGATAGGGCAGGGCGTAGCTCAGGGCAATGGCTGCAGCGGCCAGCATCAATCCGCCTGCAACTAAGCCCGAGGCGGCCTGCAATTGCAGCGGGCTTTTGACGATGGAATGAAACAGCAGGACGGGGAACAGGAAGAAATAGACCAGCTTCTCGACCTGATCCCACACCGGCCTGTTGAGCGCTGTGTAGCGACAAATTAGGAAGCCGCAGGCGATCAGACAAAAGTCTGGAAATAACAAACTTAGATAATTCACCGTCCAAGAATAACCGCTGCGCTTGCGGGTTCTCCTGATGCGGGTCGGCCCCGCCTGGACTAACATTCAAGGGTCTAATATGCTTCCCTCATGCGCACGTACAAAAAGGACCCTATAGCCATGATGATCCGCCGCTCAGCTCTCCTGGCCCTTGCCTTGACCGCCCTGCCCGGGCTGGTTCTGGCACAGGCCTATCCCAGCAAATCCATCAAGCTGCAGGTGCCGTTTGCGCCGGGCGGTACGACCGATATCATTGGGCGGGTGATTTCAGAGCCGCTGGGCAAGGCCTTGGGCCAGAGCGTGGTGGTAGAGAACCGCGCCGGTGGCGGGGGCGTGGTGGGTGCCAATGAAACCGCTAAATCTGCGCCTGATGGTTATACCTTGGGCGTGGCCACCGTCTCGACGACGGCGGCCAATCCGGCCATCAACCCCAAGATGCCCTACAACGTCCTGACCGACTTCACCCCCATCATCAACATCGCGGCCACACCCAACATCATCGCGGTGCATCCGAGCTTCCCGGCCAAGGACTACAAGGGCTTTCTCGAAGAGATCAAGCGCAACCCCGGCAAGTACTCCTATTCATCATCCGGCACCGGCGGCATAGGCCACCTGCAGACGGAGTTGTTCAAGAGCCTGACCGGCACCTTCATCACCCACATCCCCTATCGGGGCGCCGGGCCAGCTCTGAATGACACCGTAGCCGGCCAGGTGCAGATCATTTTTGACAACCTGCCTTCGGCCCTGCCCTTTATTCAGCAGGGGCGCCTGATTCCCATCGTAATAGCTGCGCCCAAGCGACTGGCGGCCCTGCCCAATGTGCCGACCTTCAAGGAAGTCGGGCTCGAGCCGGTCAACCGCCCGGCTTATTACGGCATCGTCGGGCCCAAAGGCTTGCCCAAGGATGTGGTCGACAAGATCCACGCCGGTGTCAAAAAGGCTTTGGAGGATCCCGCCACTCGCAAGCGCATTGAAGACACCGGCTCGGACATCATCGGTAACACGCCCGATCAGTTTGCAGCCCAGATGAAGGCCGAGTTTGAGGTCTACAAAAAGGTGGTCGAAAGCGCCAAGCTGCGGCTGGAGTGACGAGTCTGAGGCACCAGCCGCCGCTGCGCCTAAGGTGCTGCGGCGGTTTTTTTATGCGCCCAGCTTGGGAGTTCGTGTGACGGCCAGCGGTATTGATGAGCTTGGCGCCTTTCTCGACGCCGTCTGGCTGGAAGATGGTCTGGCGCCCAACACCCTGGCCGCCTACCGCCGCGACCTGAGCCACTACGGCCTGTGGCTGGCTCAGCGCGCCAAAGCGCTCGACGCCACCGGCGAGGCCGACCTGCATGCCTATTTCGCTGAGCGCCACGCCAGCTCCCGCGCCACCTCGGCCAATAGGCGCTTGACGGTATTCAAGCGCTACTTCCGCTGGGCCCTGCGCGAAGGCCGCATCCGGGAGGACCCGACCCTGCGTCTGCAGGCTGCGCGCCAGCCGCTGAGGGTGCCCAAAAGTTTGAGCGAGGACATGGTCGATCGTCTGCTTGGTGCGCCCGATCTGCAGACGCCGCTGGGCCTGCGCGACAAGGCCATGCTGGAATTGCTCTACGCCAGCGGCTTGCGGGTCAGCGAGCTGGTCGGACTGAAAACCTTTCACCTGGGCATGAACGAGGGCGTGCTGCGCGTGATGGGCAAGGGCAGCAAGGAGCGGCTGGTACCGTTCGGAGCGGTCGCGCGCGAGCATCTGCAGGCCTACCTCAGCCAAGCGCGGGCCATGATTTTGGCCGGTCAGCAGACCGAAGACCTCTTCGTGACTGCCCGCGGCCAGGGCATGAGTCGGGTGATGTTCTGGATGATCATTAAAAAGTACGCGCTGCTGGCCGGCATCAGCGTGCCGCTGTCGCCACACACCCTGCGCCATGCTTTTGCCACCCATTTGCTCAACCACGGCGCTGACCTTCGCGCAGTGCAGATGCTGCTGGGCCACAGCGATATTTCTACAACGACCATCTACACCCACGTGGCGCGCGAGCGTTTGCGCCAGGTGCATGCGGCCCACCATCCGCGCGGCGCTTAGGACGATGGCAGGTACATATGTTCACGGCTAAAGGGGTAGTCGCTCTGGCAGCCTGGCAGTTCATGGGTATCGATCTGTCCTGAGGGCTTGGCGGCCAGCATCTGGTGCAATGCCATCCAGCCTTGTTCAAAACCCATGGCGCAGCCCGCCAGGTAGATGCGGTAGGCCCGCAGGACTTTGCCGCCTTGCTCGTTGCCGAGTCGGGCGCTGAGGACCTGTTGGGCGGGCCCGAGCTGAGCTTCCAGGGCGTCTGACCAAGCCCACAGGGTACGGGCATAGTGGGGGCGCAGGTTCTCGGTATCGACCATCTCCAGGCCGGCATCGGCCATGGCTGCCAGCACGCTGCTGGTGTGCAGCAGTTCGCCGCCGGGGAAGATGTACTTTTCAATGAAGTGGCCCATGCCGGCGCCAAGCTGGTAGTGCTGGGTGCCGCCAGCGGTGATGCCGTGGTTCATCAGCAAGCCGCCCGGCCGGAGCAAGCGCCGGACCTTTTCAAAGTACTCGGGTAGCCTGGCCCGGCCGACATGCTCGAACATGCCGACCGAGGCGATCTTGTCGTAGGGCAGGCTTTCGTCGAGGTCGCGGTAGTCCAGGAGCAGCATTTGCACCTGGTCTTGCAAGCCCCGTTTCCTGATCAATCCCTGGACATGAGCATGTTGTTGGCGCGACAGCGTGATGCCAGTGGCGTGGGCCCCATGCCGCTCAGCCGCCCACAGCAAGAGTGCGCCCCAGCCCGCGCCGATATCGAGAAAGCGCTCACCGGGTTTGAGCATGAGCTTGCGGCAGATGAGTTCGAGCTTGGCTTCCTGAGCCTGGGCCAGGCTCATCTCGGCTTGCCGGAAGTAGGCGCAGGAGTAGACGCGCCGGGGGTCCAGCCAGAGGGCATAGAAGTCGTCGCCGACGTCGTAGTGGTGCTGGATTTGCGCCGCATCGCGCTGGCGGGTGTGCATGAGCAGCGAGCGCAGCCCTTGCAGCCAGGCGCTGCCCAGGGCCGATTTGGGCTGGACCGCATGGCTTGGCACCATGGCTGCGGTAGCCGCCATGATCTGGCGCATGCTGCCTTCGAGTTTCAGGCGCCCCTCGACATAGTCCTCCGCCAGCGCGCCCACTTGCGCGGCCCGCAGGCGGCCCAGGCTGGACCAGTGGTGCAGCTGTACCCGCACGGGCGCTTCTTGCGGACCAATCAATTGGCCCGAAGGTAGCTGCAGTTGCAGGGCCGGCCAAAGCGTGGCCACCGGCTGGTTAGGGCGCAGGAGCATCAGGCTACCTCTCAATCGTTTTGCATGCGGCGTTTTTGCATGCGCTGCGGCCTCATGGGCCGCCGCTCAGAAATGCTAAGGGGGTGGCTGGTCTGCAGACAAGCGCTACCGTCTGAACTTGGCCTTCTTTAGCCGCTGGCCTACGCCGACCCGGCGTGGCCGCTGGCTGAGCAGCAGGCTCTTGTCCGATGGGCGGGCGCCGGCCGCTGCCGGCTGCAGCATCAAGGCCCGAGCTGAGCCAGCTCCTGCGGTGTGAAGCCCGCAGCGCTGCGGGCGCTCAGGTTGAAGGGGCCCCGAGGGCGGGGCGCGCCATAGTGCTCAGACAAGCTCACTTGCTGTGCCAGCGGGTCCAGCCCGCCCTGCTCGCACAGCCAGCCGAACCAGTGGTTGCCGATGGCCACATGGTCGATCTCATCGCGCAGGATCAGCTCGACAATTTCTGCCCCCCGCCGGTCGCCGGCTGAGCGCAGCTTGTGGGCGATGGCCGGGGAAGCGTCGAGCCCGCGTGCCTCCAGAATGCGCGGCACCACCGCCAGCCTGGCCAGCAGATCATCTTGTGTGCGTCTGGCCATGTCCCACAGTCCCTCGTGGGCGTCAAAGTCTCCGTAGCGGTAGCCCATGGCCTGCAGATGTTCGTGCAGCAGCGAAAAGTGCAGCGCCTCCTCGCGCGCCACCTTGAGCCAGTCGCGGTAAAAATTCTCAGGCATGGCAGGAAAGCGCCAGATCACATCGAGCGCCAGGTCCATCGCATTGCATTCGATATGGGCCAGGGCATGGATCAGGCCGGCGCGACCCTCGGGGCTGCCCACAGCCCGCTGAGGCACCTCTCGGGGTGGCAACAGGCGCGGCCGCTCAGAGCGGCCGGGCAGGCCTTCGGGCTCGCTCCAGTGGGCTTGGGCATCCAGGGGCAGATGCTCAGGCCACTGGCTTAAAGCGAGCGCCTTTTCATCGGCATCGCGCAGGACGATCAGCGCCAGCGCGTGACTGCGTAGACAGGTCATCAGACGATGATACGGGTAGTCCATCTAACCGGGTTAATCCGGCTTTGTAAGAGCCGCCCATGATGTCTGGGACGCAAAGTGACACCAGGCTCCTACAATCTTCGATTTTCCAGCGAGAGGGCGCCCATGGCGGTTTATCAGATCGGCGATGTCATCCCCCAGATTCATGACAGTGCCTGGGTGGCGCCTAGCGCGCAGGTGATGGGCCGGGTGGTGCTGGAGCAAGACAGCAGCGTCTGGTTTGGCGCGGTGCTGCGCGGCGACAACGACCCGATCCGCATAGGCAAGGGCAGCAATGTGCAAGACGGCAGCGTGCTGCATTCTGACCTCGGTCAGCCGATGACGGTGGGCGAGTATGTGACGGTGGGGCATCAGGCCATGCTGCACGGCTGCACCATCGGCGACGGCTGCCTGATCGGCATTCAGGCGGTCATTCTCAACGGTGCGCGCATCGGGCGCAACTGCCTGGTCGGCGCTGGCGCGCTGGTGACTGAGGGCAAGGAGTTCCCAGAGGGCTCGATGATCCTGGGCAGTCCCGCCAAAGTGGTGCGGCAGCTCACGCCCGAGCAGATCGAGAACATCCGCCGCAATGTGCTGGGCTATGTGGACAACGCCCGCCGCTTCAAGACGGGTCTGCAACAGATCGGGTGAGCCCAAGCGCGCTGGCCGTCTGTGGGTCGGTTTTCTGAAATTTCTTCAGCCTGAAAGGGGCGCTGCCCGGCCATGTCCGAGTTGCATAAATTCATTTTTGAGGGCCTGCCGGTACGCGGCATGCTGGTTCGTCTGACCGAGGGCTGGCGGGAAGTGCTTGCCCGCCGACGTGTGGCCGGCGGCTATCCGTCCGAGGTGCAAGACCTGCTCGGGCAGATGTTGGCTGCCGGTGTGCTGATGCAGGGCAACATCAAGTTCAATGGCGCCCTGGTGCTGCAGATCTTTGGCGACGGGCCGCTCAAGCTGGCAGTGGCAGAGGTGCAGTCGGACCTGAGCTTTCGCGCCACGGCCACCTTCGGCCCGGCTGGAGCCGGTGCAGTGCCCGCAGGCGCCAGCCTGAGCCAGATGGTCAATGTGGACAACCAGGGACGCTGCGCGATCACGCTGGACCCCAAGGACAGGCTGCCCGGTCAGCAGCCTTATCAGGGCGTGGTGCCGCTGTTTGGCGACCACCACGAGAAGCTGGACAAGCTCAGCGAGGTACTCGAGCATTACATGCTGCAAAGCGAGCAGCTCGATACCTGCCTGGTGCTGGCGGCCAACGCTGAGGTGGCTGCGGGCCTGCTGATCCAGCGCCTGCCGGTGATGGGGCAGGGCAATCTGGCTGGGCAACTGGACCGCGACGCCAATGAAGATCAGATTGGTCGCAGCGAGGACTATCAGCGCATTGCCATGCTGGCGGCCACCCTCAAGCCGCAGGAGTTGCTGAGCCTGGGGGCCGACGAGATCTTGCACCGCCTGTTCTGGCAGGAGAGTCTGACCCGCTACGAGCCCCTGCGGCCGCGTTTTGCCTGCAGCTGCTCACGCCAGCGGGTCAGCGGTATGCTGCGCGGTCTAGGCGCTGCCGAAGTCGAGCAAATTTTGGCCGAGCAGGGACGGGTAGAGGTCGGCTGCGAGTTTTGCGGCGTGCTCTATCACTTTGACGCGGTTGACGCCGCGCAGATCTTCACCGAAGGCAGCAAGCCGCCGGCCCCTGGCGGCGTTCACTAGAGGCTGGGCGGCCTGGCTTGCCGCTCGGCTTGTATCTGCCCCAGCAGGATGTGTTCGCAAACCGGGTCATCGCATTTTTCGCAGGCCAGGCGCCAGCCGGGGCGGCCCAGGGTTTGCGCGCCGGCGGGCATCAGGGCCCGGTCACGCACGGCCAGGGCGGCCAGAGCCTGCTGCAGTTGCTGGGCCTGCGAACCTCTGAGGGCCTGGAAACTTTGCTGCTGTGCCAGCAGCGATTGCCGCAGCGCCCTGTGGGCCTGTAGCGCGCTCAGCTCGGGCTCTTGGCCATCGGTGTTGCCCTCGTCCCAGGGCAGCAGCAGGCAAAAGTCGATAGAGCCGATGTCCGCGGTCTCAGTCCGGTCTGCGAACTGCCAAGCCTGCGGGCCCGCGCTGGCCTGCCTTGCCACTGCCGCACCCAATGCCGCACTGAAGTTGCGCGCTGCGCTGGCATCGTGGCTCAGCACCAGGACTTTGATGGCAGCAACTGCTGCGGTCTGAGCGGGCGACGCCATCGCCACGCCTTATTTGGCGTTACTAAATTGCACGAAGATCTCGTTGGGCTTGACCATGCCGAGCTCGCTGCGGGCCTTTTCTTCGACCATGTCCAGCCCTTCTTTGAGGTCGCGCACCTCGGATGCCAAGCGTTCGTTTTCGCCTTGAGCTTGCTGGTTCTGACGGCTCATCTCGTCAAGCCTGAGCTGCATCTGTCTGACATTGGGCACGCTGCCGCGGCCAAACCAGATCTGCGCCTGCAGCACCAGCAGCAGGGCCAGCAAGAGGCCGGTGACGAGGCGTTTTCCCAAGATCAAGAGTCTTTCAGCGCAGGTTGTAGAAGGCTGCGCGGCCAGGGTAGCTGGCGATGTCGCCCAGGTCTTCCTCGATGCGCAGCAGCTGGTTGTACTTGGCCATGCGGTCCGAACGGCTGAGCGAGCCGGTCTTGATTTGCGCGGCATTCAAGCCCACGGCGATGTCGGCAATCGTGGAGTCCTCGGTCTCGCCCGAGCGGTGGCTGATGACGGCGGTGTAGCCGGCGCGCTTGGCCATCTCGATGGCGGCAAAGGTTTCGGTGAGCGTGCCGATCTGGTTGATCTTGATCAGGATCGAGTTGGCAATGCCTTTGTCGATCCCTTCCTTGAGGATCTTGGTGTTGGTGACGAACAGGTCGTCACCCACCAATTGCACCTTCTTGCCCAGGCGTTCTGTGAGCAGCTTCCAGCCGTCCCAGTCGCCCTCGTGCATGCCGTCTTCAATGCTGATGATGGGGTATTTGTCGACCCAGGTGGCCAGCATATTCGTCCATTCCTCGGCCGAGAGCACCAAGCCTTCGCCAATCAGGTGGTACTTGCCTGCACGCCAGAACTCACTGGCGGCGCAGTCCAGGCCCAAGGCGATCTGCTCGCCGGCCACGTAGCCGGCCTTGTCGATCGCTTCCAGGATCATCTGTATCGCAGCCTCGTGGCTGGGTACATTGGGCGCGAAGCCGCCCTCGTCGCCCACGGCCACGCTCATGCCCTTGTCGTGCAGGATCTTCTTGAGCGCATGAAAAACTTCAGCGCCGTAGCGCACGGCCTCACGGAAACTAGGCGCGCCCACCGGAATGATCATGAACTCCTGCAGGTCCAGGTTGTTGTTGGCGTGCGCGCCGCCATTGACCACGTTCATCATGGGCACGGGCATCTGCATGCCGCCCGACCCCCCGAAGTAGCGATACAGAGGCAAGCCCGCTTCCTCGGCAGCGGCCCGCGCCACGGCCATGGAGACCGCCAGCATGGCGTTGGCGCCCAAGCGGCTCTTGTTGTCGGTGCCGTCCAGATCGATCAGGGTCTTGTCCAGAAAGGCTTGCTCGGAAGCATCGAGCCCAAGCACAGACTCCGATATCTCGGTGTTGATGTGCTCAACGGCTTTGAGCACGCCCTTGCCGAGATAGCGGGCACTGTCGCCGTCGCGCAGTTCGATGGCTTCGCGCGAACCGGTGGAGGCGCCCGAAGGCACGGCGGCGCGGCCCATGACGCCGGACTCCAGCAGTACGTCGCATTCCACGGTGGGGTTGCCGCGGCTGTCCAGGATTTCGCGACCGACGATGTCAACTATGGCACTCATTGAACTTTCTTCTTTCTTGGGAGCAAAAAATTAAAAAAATAGGGACTCAGGTACCTTCAACCAGCAGCATGCGCATCACTGCCGCACCCTGGCGGGCAGCGCGGGCGCTGGCGTATTCTGGCGATGCCTCGAATTGCCGGGCTTGCTCGGTGGAGGGGAACTTCAAAATGACCAGCCGCTCGGGCTGCCAGTCGCCTTCGATGACCTCGATGGCGCCGCCGCGCACACAAACCTCGGCGCCATAGGCCTGCATGGCCAGCGTCGAGAGCTTCTTGTATTGCTCGTACTGGGCGGGGTTGGTGACGCTGACATTGGCAATGATGTAGGCACTGGGCATGGTGTTCAGGCGGTGAAATTGTTTTCCAGAAAGCCGTTTTGCTTGGTGGCGCGATCGAGCACGACCAGGGTTTCGAGCAGGGCCTGCATATGCTGGAGCGGCACGGCATTCGGTCCGTCCGACCAGGCCTCCTGAGGCCGTGGATGGGTTTCCATGAACAGTCCCGCCACACCGGCGGCCACGCCAGCGCGGGCCAGCACAGGCACCATCTCGCGGGCGCCGCCACTGACCTGCCCAAGACCGCCAGGCTTTTGCACCGAGTGGGTGACGTCGAACACCACCGGTGCGCCCGTGTTGCGCATTTCGGCCAGGCTCGTCATGTCGGCCACCAAATTGTTATAGCCAAAGCTGACCCCGCGCTCGCAGGCCAGGAAACGGTCTTCGCTCAGGCCGGCCTCCCGTGCTGCGCTTCTAGCTTTTTCGATCACGTTCTTCATGTCCCAGGGCGCGAGAAATTGCCCCTTCTTGATGTTGACGGGCTTGCCCGACTGCGCCACCGCGCGTATGAAGTCGGTTTGCCGGCACAAAAAGGCGGGCGTCTGCAGTACATCGACCACGCTGGCGACGGTGGCGACCTGTGACTCGTCGTGTACGTCGGTGAGCACCGGTAGCTTGAGCTGGCGGCGCACTTCGTCCAGGATCTTCAGGCCGGCATCGATGCCCACGCCGCGCTGGCTGGCACCCGATGAGCGATTGGCTTTGTCGAAGGAGCCCTTGTAGATCAGGGGGATGCCCAGCGGCTCGCAGATGTCCTTGAGCCGGCCGGCGACGTCGATCGACATCTCCAGGCCTTCGATGGAGCAGGTGCCGGCGATCAGAAAGAAAGGCTGGTCCAGCCCGGCCTCGAAGCCACAGAGCTTCATGCGCAGACCTTCGTGCGCTGCGCTGCCATCATGCCGCCACCTTCAAAGACTTACCCGAACCGTGGTGATCCAAGGCCGCCTTGATAAAAGAGTTGAACAGCGGGTGACCATCCCAAGGGGTGGATTTGAATTCCGGGTGGAACTGCACCCCCATGTACCAGGGGTGTGCCGCCTGCGGCAGTTCGATAATTTCGGTCAGGTGCTCGCGCTGTGTCAGGGCTGAAATCACCAGCCCGTTGGCACGCAGGCTCTCAAGGTAGTTCACATTGGCTTCATAGCGGTGGCGGTGCCGCTCGGTCACCACATCGCCGTAAATCTGGTGGGCCAGGGTGCCGGCGCTCACGTCCGAACTTTGCGCGCCCAAACGCATGGTTCCGCCCAGGTCGGATTTTTCATTGCGCGTCTTGATGGTGCCGTCAGCATCCTTCCACTCGGCGATCAGTGCGATCACCGGATGCGGGCTGTCGGGCTCAAACTCGGTGGAATTGGCCCCGGCCAGGCCGGCCACATGGCGCGCAAATTCGATGGTGGCCACTTGCATGCCCAGGCAGATGCCCAGGTAGGGCACCTTGTTTTCGCGGGCAAAGCGGGCCGCACAGATCTTTCCTTCAATGCCTCTTTTGCCAAAGCCGCCGGGCACCAAAATCGCATCGAAGCGGGCCAGCTGCGAGACGTTATCGGTCGTCAGGGTCTCGGAGTCCACGTATTCGATGTTGACCCGCGCATGGTTCTTCATGCCGGCGTGGCGGATCGCTTCATTGAGCGATTTGTAGCTGTCCGACAGGTCCACATACTTGCCGACCATGGCGATCCTGATCTCGGCTGTCGGATGCTCAACCGCATGCACCAGGTCGTCCCAGCGGCTGAGGTTAGCCGGCGGGGTGTTCAGGCGCAGCTTGTCGCAAATCAGGCCGTCGAGTCCCTGCTCATGCAGCATGCGCGGCACCTTGTAAATGGTGTCGACATCCCACATCGAGATCACGCCCCATTCCGGCACGTTGGAAAACAGTGAGATCTTGGCCCGCTCTTCGTCAGGGATGGGCCGGTCAGCGCGGCACAGCAGTACATCGGCCTGTATGCCGATTTCGCGCAGTTTTTGGGCGGTGTGCTGGGTCGGTTTGGTTTTGAGTTCTCCGGCAGCCGCGATCCAGGGCACATAGCTCAGGTGGACGAAGGCCGAGTTGTTGGGCCCCATCTTCAAGCTCATCTGGCGCACCGCCTCAAGGAAAGGCAGCGATTCGATGTCGCCCACGGTGCCGCCAATCTCGACGATGGCCACGTCGACCGCGTCGCCAGAGTCCATGCCGGCGCCGCGTTTGACGAATTCCTGGATTTCATTGGTGATGTGCGGAATCACCTGCACCGTCTTGCCCAGGTAGTCCCCGCGGCGCTCTTTTTCCAGCACGCTCTTATAGATCTGGCCGGTGGTGAAGTTGTTGGTGCGACGCATACGCGTCGTGATGAAGCGTTCGTAATGGCCCAGGTCCAGGTCGGTCTCGGCGCCATCCTCGGTCACAAACACTTCGCCGTGCTGGAAGGGCGACATGGTGCCCGGATCGACGTTGATGTAGGGATCGAGCTTGATCAGAGTGACTTTGAGGCCTCGCGATTCCAAAATCGCAGCGAGGGAGGCTGAGGCGATTCCCTTGCCCAGGGAGGACACCACACCGCCGGTGACGAAGACAAATTTGGTCATGTCAGGAAGGAACCGCGAGTTCCTTGAGGTGGTAAAGGTGGATTATAGGCGTGCCTCTGCGGCTGCGAACCATTGCAAACTGTCCGGTCGGCGGCTCGGCCGCATCCGTTACAGTCTCGCCATGCAACCGATGGACCCATCCCAAGCCCTGGCCGGCAAGCATCTGGTGCTTGGCCTTTCGGGCGGCATTGCCTGTTACAAGGCAGCCGAGTTGTGCCGCGCCCTGGTCAAGGCCGGGGCGACGGTGCAGGTGCTCATGACCGATGCGGCTGCGCAGTTCATCACCCCGGTGACGATGCAGGCCCTTAGCGGCCGTCCGGTCTACACCAGCCAGTGGGACGCCCGCGAGGGGAACAACATGGCGCACATCAATCTGTCGCGTCAGGCCGGTGCCATTGTGGTGGCGCCGGCCAGCGCCGACTTCATGGCCAAGCTCTTGCACGGCGGCGCCGATGAACTGCTCAGCCTGATGTGCCTGGCCCGGCCGATCGATAAGGTGCCCCTGATATTGGCGCCGGCCATGAACCGCGAGATGTATGGGCACCCGGCGACGCAGCGCAACCTGACCCAACTGCGCTCAGACGGCGCCCATGTGCTGGGCGTGGGCGCAGGCGAGCAGGCCTGCGGCGAGGTGGGCGACGGACGCATGCTCGAGCCCGAGGAACTGCTCGAAGAGCTTCAGGCATTTTTCACCCCCAAGCGCCTGGCTGGAGAGCGTGTTTTAGTGACGGCCGGGCCGACCTATGAAGCGATAGATCCGGTGCGCGGCATCACCAACCTGTCCAGTGGCAAGATGGGTTTTGCCATCGCGCAGGCCGCCTGGCGTGCTGGCGCCGAGGTGACTTTGGTCGCGGGGCCGGTGAGTCTGGCCACGCCCCGGGGCGTGCGTCGCATTGATGTTCGCTCGGCCGAGCAGATGTGGCAGGCGGTGCAGCCTTGCGCTGAGCAGGCCAGCGTTTTTGTCGCGACGGCTGCCGTGGCCGACTGGCGGCCGGTCAGCGCCGCCGATCAAAAAATTAAGAAGACCGAGGGCGGGGCAGCGCCGGCCTTGAGCTTTACCGAAAACACCGACATCCTGGCCAGCTTGGCCCGCTCTGAGCGGGCGCGCAGCGGGCAGCTTTACTGCGTGGGCTTTGCCGCCGAAAGTCAGGACCTGCTGGCCCATGCCCAGGCCAAGCGTGAGCGCAAAGGGGTGCCGCTTTTGGTCGGCAATATCGGGCCGCAGACCTTTGGCCTGGACGACAACGCGCTGCTCTTGGTCGATGCCCACGGCTGCGAAGAGCTGCCGCGCGCGCCCAAGCTGCAATTGGCCTGCCGCCTGATTGAACGCATCGCCCAGGACCTCAGAAAGACAAGCTCATGAAAGTGGATGTCAAGATACTCGACGAACGGCTGCACCAAGCCATGCCGGCCTATGCCACCCCGGGCAGCGCCGGCCTCGATCTGCGGGCTTGTCTGGATGCGCCCCTGACCCTGCAGCCCGGTGCCTGGCAGTTGGTGCCGACCGGCATGGCCATGCATTTGCAAGACCCAGGCTTTGCAGCGCTGATCCTGCCGCGCTCAGGCCTGGGGCACAAGCACGGCATCGTGCTGGGCAATCTGGTCGGCCTGATTGACAGCGACTATCAGGGCCAACTCATGGTCAGCGCCTGGAACCGCAGCACCCAGGCCTTCACCATAGAACCCATGGAGCGCATTGCGCAGTTGGTGATCGTGCCTGTGGTGCAGGCCCAGTTCAATTTGGTGACTGAATTTGCCGCCAGTGAGCGTGGTGAAGGCGGCTACGGCTCAACGGGCAAGCGCTGAAGTACTTCAGCGGCTTGCTCGCTGATTCGATTCAGTGCAGACGCGGCTCGCCGGTCAGAGGCGAGGATTCGAGCTGGAAAAATCCGGTGCCCAAGGTGCCCGCGCCGACTTCTTCCAGACTCGCAGCACGTACCGATGCGATACGGACCTGCAGCCGTATGGCCATGCCGGCCAGCGGATGATTGCCGTCGATCACCACATGCTCGGGATAGATGTCGGTGACGGTGTACATCAGGTCCTGGGGCGCCTCGCGGCCGACGCCGGGGGGCAGGGCGCTGCCCTCGTAAATCATGCCTTCTTCGAGCTCTGCCGGAAAAAGGCTGCGCGCTTCGAGGAACACGCGCTGCTCGTCGTAGTCGCCAAAGGCGTGTTCAGGCTCCAGGTGCAGTTCGACCTTGTCGCCCGCCTCTTTGCCCAGCAGACCCAGTTCGACCGCTGCAAGCAGGTCGCGGCCACCGAGCAGGAATTCGACCGGCTCATCCAATTCATCGAGCACCTCGCCCAGGCTGTCTTTCATCACCCAGGTCAGGCCGACCACACAAGACTCGGAAATTTTCATCCGACAATTGTCCCATGGAACCCACGCAAGTTTTAAGCCTCCTGGGCGGCCTCAGCCCCACTCAATTCATGCGCCGGCATTGGCAAAAAAAGCCTTTGCTGGTGCGCCAGGCCATCCCCGGCATCAAGCCCGTACTCAGCGCCGCGCAACTGTTTGCGCTGGCCGGCCGGGACGAGGTGGAGTCGCGCCTGATCACCCACAGCCCGGCGCGTCGTGGCCAGGCTGCCTGGAGGCTTCAGCGGGGCCCATTTGCGCGCCGGGCCCTGCCACCGCTGGCCCAACCTGGTTGGACCTTGTTGGTGCAGGGGGTGGATCTGCATTCAGAGGCTGCTCATGAATTGATGCAGCGCTTTCGCTTCATCCCCGATGCCCGGCTCGACGATTTGATGATTTCATACGCCAGCGAAGGCGGCGGGGTCGGGCCGCATTTCGACAGCTATGACGTGTTTTTGCTCCAAGCCAGCGGCAGCCGGCGCTGGCAGATCAGTGCCCAGACGGACCTGAGCCTGCAAGCCGATGCGCCGCTCAAAATCCTGAGCCGCTTTGCACCGCAGCAGGAATTTGTGCTTCACGCGGGCGACATGCTCTACCTGCCGCCTGGCTATGCACACGATGGCGTCGCGCAGCCTGGCACCGGCGCTGACGGTAGGCCGCAGGCCTGCATGACTTATTCCATCGGTTTTCGGGCGCCGGCGCAGCGCGAATTGGCGGCTGCCTTGCTGACTCGCCTGGCTGAAATGACGCAGGACGAAGACGGCGAGGCAAGGCCGAAACTCTATCGGGACCCCAGCCAGCCAGCCAGTTTCAACCCAGCGCAGGTGCCGCCGGCTTTGCTGCGCTTTGCCGAGCAGGCGCTGGCGCGGGCTCTGCGCGAGCCGCAGGCTTTGGCGTCTGCCTTGGGGGAATATTTGTCGGAGCCCAAGCCCAATGTCTGGTTTGAGTCCGGGGATCAAGCCGCTGAGGGTCTGCAAAAAGGGCAGGGGGTTCGCCTGCATCCGCGCTCGCGCATGCTTTACGACGAGCAGCGGATCTTCATCAATGGGGAAGCTTTTGTGGCCCGGGGCACCGATGCCCGCTTGATGCGCCAGCTGGCCGATGAGCGCCGTCTGCCCGCGGCAACCCTGGCCCGCCTGAGCCCTTCTGCGCGTCAGCTGCTCGGTCACTGGCTGGAGGACGGCTGGCTGCTGGCTGATTTGGCGGGCTAAATTCAGTGCGCCCGGGGACAGCAACTGCCCAGCCCTTGGCCCCTTGCCGGCCATCTTGAGGGCGTCGTGCACCGACTTGGACAAAGCACAACCCTAGGGCTTATACTAGGAGGCTGGGTTGGGTGAGCTCGAGTTGCTCAGCCTGGCGAAGGCCTGGAGCTTCACGTTCTAGGTTTTCGGCGAAGTGGAAAATATTTTTCTCATTCATCAAGGAATCAAAAAATGAACAAGTCTCTCGTTCTGGCAGCCGTTATCGCCGCCGCCGCCCTGGCTGCTTGCGGCAAAAAAGAGCCGGCACCGGCTCCCGCTCCCGCACCGGCTCCTGCCGCTGCTCCCGCTCCCGCACCTGCAGCTGACGCATCGGCTCCTGCCGCTGCTCCTGCTGCTGCTCCCGCAGCTTCGGACAAGAAGTAATCTTCTGCCTCCGGACGAAAAAGCCGCCCTCGGGCGGCTTTTTCTTTGGCTAGCCCACGGAGATCCAGGGCGTACCGCTGCGTGCATCGGCCACCTCGATCGCCACCGCATCGCCTAGACCAGCAATTAATGCCGCCCTGGCCAGATCGGGTCGATTGTTTTTCAGACTGAGGTGGGCCGCTATCACCTGGCGCAAGGGGCCGCCTCGCAACTGGCTGGCCAGCTCGGCAGCCTGCTCATTGGCCAGGTGGCCGAGCTCACCGCCCACCCGATGCTTGAGGAAGGCAGGGTAGGCTGATTCGGCCAGCAACTGCCGGTCGTGGTTGCATTCGAGCAGCAGGGTGTGGCAGTCACTGAGTCGCTCGCGCACCGACGGCGGAACATGGCCCAGGTCTGTGAGCACCCCCAGGGCGTGCGCACCATCCGTGCAGTGCAGTTGCAGCGGCTCCCGCGCGTCGTGGGGAACGGCAAAGGCCCGCAGCTCTAGATCGCCCCAGTCAATGGTTTGGTCGTGGCCGGTCAGGCGCAGCAAGCCCTGGTAATCCAATGCGCCGCTGGCCCGCCAAGTGCCTTCGCTCATCCAGACTGGGATGCGGTACTCGCAAGCGATGTGGTGCGCGCAGCCGACGTGATCGCTGTGTTCATGGGTGATGAACAGGCCGTCGATTTGCGCCAGCTCCAGCCCAGCCACAGCCAGGCGCTGCCTCAGGACGCGCGGGCCCAGGCCGCAATCGATCAACAGGCGCTTGTTACCGGCCTCAACCAGGGTGGCGTTGCCGGTGCTGCCGCTGCCCAGGCTGCGCAGTCTGAGCACGGATCGCTTATCTCAAGTCTTCGGCGATCAGTTGCAAAATGCGCTTGGCACTGGCCGATGTGTCCGGTGCGCCTTCAGCATTGAGCACCGCGACTGTGCTGGTTTGGCCTTCGCCGCGTACCGAGATGCGCAATTTCAAAGGCGCGGCGGTGGGTGTGCTGCTGAACATACGTCCGAAGAATCCTGGGTCCTTCTTGTCTGCGGTGGGCTCCACATAGCGCACGAAATACAGACCTTGGGCGCGATCACGGTCTTCCACCGTAAAGCTGGTCCTGTCGAGCGACAGGCCGACGCGGCGCCAAGCTCGGTCAAAACCCTCATTGATTTTCAGGGTCGGCTGGCTGCCGGCCGCGACCTGGGCCACTGGCTGCTGCGTGACGGTAGCCACTGAGCGGGCTCGCTCGCCGGGCACGCCGAGCTTGATCATCAGGCGGCGCAGGAACTCTGTTTCCAGCTCCGGGTCGGCTGGCCGTGGCTGCCAGATGGTGCTGCCGGTGCTGGCATTAGGTACGGTCTCGACCATGCCTCGGTGGCTGATGTAGATCTCGGTGCCATCGCTGCCCCGCTCAAGCCGGGTGCGGAATTTGTCGCGCTCGCCGGTGGAGTACATGCCGTCGAACACCCGTCCGAGGGTGCGGCGGATGATGTCTTGCGGCAGTTTGGCACGGTTCTCGGCGAAGTCGGTCTCGATGATGCCAGTGTTAGCCTGCTCGATGGTTAGCAGGAAGCCGTTTTCCTGCCAAAACTCACGCACCGTGTCCCACAAAGCCTCGGGCGGACGCTTGACCACCAGCCAACGCTGATTGCCGGCGCGCTCAATGCGCACGTCGCCAAGTTGGTTCGGGGCCGTGCTGGCGGCGACAGCAGAGGCGCCAGTGGCCTGGCCTGCTTGGTAGCCGCTGGCCGTGACGGTTCCGCCGGGCACCGCGTAACGGGCATCGCGGCTGAGCTGGGTCAGGTCGGGGGGTACGTCGAGCGAGGGCGACTTGCTTTGGCCAGCAGACTTGTAGTCAACGCGGTCGCCTTTGATGAGTTCGCCCACGCTAGAGCAAGCGCTCAGCGCGAGCAGCAGCGCCAAGGCCAGGAAAGATTTACCGCTGGGTACGCTGCTGGTGCGCAATGGGAGGGTCACTTGAAGTCCTTGCAATTCGGAGGCGGGTTCAGAGGGTCAGAGCAGGCCGCTGGCGCGCAGCGCGCCTTCGACCACCGGCTGTTGGGCCGAGTCCAGATCGGTCATAGGCAAGCGCATCGTGGGGCCGCACAGCTGCAGGCGGGCCATGGCCCACTTGAGGGGTATCGGATTGGCCTCAACGAACAAATGCTTGTGCAGGGGCAGCAGCTCCAGCTGAATTTGCATCGCGCGTCTAGCGTCGCCTGCCAGTGCTGCCATGCACAGCTCGTGCATCTGGCGCGGTGCCAGATTGGCGGTGACGCTGACATTGCCCTGGCCGCCGCAGAGCATCAGCGCCACCGCGGTGGCGTCGTCACCAGAATAGACCGCGAAGTCGGCCGGCTTGTCCTTGATCAGCCACTGCGCGCGCTCGATATTGCCGGTCGCTTCCTTGATGCCGACGATGCCAGGCACCTGAGCGAGCCTCATGACTGTCGCATGGGCCATGTCGGCCACGGTGCGGCCGGGCACGTTGTAGAGCACCATGGGCAGATCGACCGCCTCGGCGATGGCCTTGAAGTGCCGGTACTGTCCCTCCTGGGTCGGCTTGTTGTAATAGGGCACCACCTGCAATTGGCAGTTGGCACCGACCTTTTCGGCGAACCGGGCGAGCTCAATGGCCTCTGAAGTGGAATTGGCGCCGCAGCCTGCCATGATGGGAACCCGGCGCGCATGTTTGGCGGCCTGCTCGACCGAGACGCGGATGATTTCGCAGTGCTCCTCCACATTGACCGTCGGCGACTCGCCTGTGGTGCCGACAACGCCGATGCAGTCGGTGCCTTGTTCGCTGTGCCAGTCCACCAGCTTGCGCAGCGTGGAGTAGTCGACGCTGCCGTCTTCGTGAAAGGGCGTGGCCAGTGCAACGATGCTGCCGGTGATCATGGACATGGGAGGAAGGGCCTCAAGAGATGGCCGGACCAGGTGCCGGCGGTCGCAAACTGACCACACATTCTACCCAGTGCGGACCCAGACCCTGCACTCGGTCGAAGCTGATCTTCCCGCCGGTCTGGCCTGCAGGCTTGCGCGAGCGGTGCGTGGCTACAATCTTCAGTTTCAACGCTTGGCCGGCCCCGTGCGATGGTGTCTGCCGGCCCGCCCCCTGGGCGCTATACGCCGTCACCCGTGACCTTGCACCTGACTTTTTTTGAGGGCGATGCGCCTGGCATCAAGGCCCTGAGCGAATTTCGCATCCAGCAATTGCTGCCGCGCTTGCAGGTCATCCATGAGCGCATCACCGGCATCCACGCGCGCTTCGTGCATCTGGTGGCTTCGGCAGAGGCGCTCAAACCGGCTGAACAGACGCAATTGGCTCAGCTCCTGAACTACGGTGAGCCTTGCCCGCCACTGCCTGATGCCGACGGCGCTCTGTTTGTGGTGACGCCCCGCCTGGGCACGGTCTCGCCCTGGGCGTCCAAGGCCACAGACATCGCCCACAACTGCGGTCTGGGTATTCGGCGTGTGGAGCGCATCACCGAATACCGGGTGAGCCTTAAAAGCGGCTTGCTGAGCAAGCCCAGCCTGAGCGCCGAGCAGCGCGAGCAGGTGGCGGCCTTGCTGCACGACCGTATGACTGAGAGCGTGCTTGGCGCGCGCGAGCAAGCGCAAGCCCTGTTCACTGAGCTGCAAGCTCAGCCCATGCAGGAGGTCGACGTGCGAGGCGGGGGCAAGGCAGCGCTGCAGTCAGCCAACCGGCAGTTTGGCTTGGCCCTGGCCGATGACGAGATCGACTACCTGGTGGATGCCTTTACCACCCTGGGGCGCAATCCCACCGACGTCGAGTTGATGATGTTCGCGCAGGCCAATAGCGAGCACTGCCGTCACAAAATTTTCAATGCCAACTTCCTGATCGATGGCCTCAAGCAGGACAAAAGCCTGTTTGCCATGATCCGCAACACCGAGCAGCTCAACCCGCAGCGCACGGTCGTGGCCTATGCCGACAACGCTTCCATCATGGAAGGGCGGGTGCAGCAGCGGTTTGCGGCGGTCCATGCGCAAGGTCTGCCGGTGTATCAGGCGCTAGAGCAACTGACCCATGTGCTGATGAAGGTAGAGACGCACAACCACCCCACGGCCATTTCGCCCTTCCCGGGGGCGTCGACCGGCGCTGGCGGCGAGATTCGCGACGAGGGCGCCACCGGCCGCGGTTCCAAGCCCAAGGCGGGGCTGACCGGTTTTACCGTCTCGCGGCTGTTTGACCCAGGTTTCGGTAAGCCCGAGCACATGGCCAGCGCCTTGCAAATCATGACCGAAGGCCCGCTTGGTGGCGCGGCCTTCAACAACGAATTCGGCCGGCCAAATTTGGCGGGTTACTTCCGTGAATATGAGCAGACGGTGGCCGGCCAGCGCTGGGGTTATCACAAGCCCATCATGATCGCTGGCGGCCTGGGCTCCATCGACGCTCAGCTCACCCAGAAGGTGCGCTTCGGTCCGGGCAGCTTGCTGATCCAGCTCGGCGGCCCCGGCATGCGCATCGGCATGGGGGGCAGTGCCGCCAGCTCCATGGCCTCGGGCGCCAATGCCGCTGAGCTCGACTTCGACTCGGTGCAGCGCGGCAACCCTGAGATCGAACGGCGGGCGCAGGAAGTCATTAACCGCTGCGCCGAGCTCGGCGCAGCCAACCCGATTCTCGCCATTCACGACGTGGGCGCCGGTGGCCTGTCCAACGCCTTCCCGGAATTGGTCAATGATGCCGGGCAGGGCGCCCGCTTCGACCTGCGCGCTGTGCCGCTGGAAGAAAGCGGCTTGAGCCCCAAAGAAATCTGGAGCAATGAAAGCCAGGAGCGCTATGTGCTGGCTATTGCGCCCGAGTCGCTGGCGACCTTCCAGGCTTTTTGCGAGCGCGAGCGCTGCCCCTTTGCGGTGATCGGTGTGGCCACCGAACACAAGCAGTTGCAGCTGGTCGATGGCGAGTTGGCTAAGCCGGTCGATATGCCCATGAATGTGCTGCTGGGCAAGCCGCCCAAGATGCAGCGCGACGTGCAGCGCATCAGGCCAGAGATTAAGCCCTTGGTTCTTGACGGCCTGGACTTGCAGGACTGTGTGATCAAGGTGCTCGCGCATCCCACGGTGGCCTCCAAGCGTTTCCTCATCACCATAGGCGACCGTACCGTGGGCGGCCTGACCCACCGCGACCAGATGGTCGGCCCTTGGCAGGTGCCCGTGGCCGACTGCGCGGTGACCTTGGCCGACTACCAGGGTTTTGCCGGTGAGGCCATGAGCATGGGCGAGCGCACGCCGCTGGCGGCCACCAATGCGCCGGCCTCGGGCCGAATGGCAGTAGCGGAAAGCCTCACCAATTTGCTGGCCGCACCGATAGAGCTTAGCCGCGTCAAGTTGTCGGCCAATTGGATGGCGGCCTGCGGCGAGCCGGGCCAGGACGCAGCCCTGTATGACACGGTGCATGCTGTGGGCATGGAGCTGTGTCCGGCCCTGGGCATATCGATTCCGGTGGGCAAGGATTCGCTGTCGATGCGCACCGTCTGGAAGGACGGCGATGCCGCCAAGAAGGTCACCTCGCCGGTCTCTCTGATCGTGAGCGCTTTTGCCAGCCTGGATGATGTGCGGGGCACGCTCACCCCGCAGCTCGACCGCAAGGAAGCCGATACCACCTTGATCCTCATCGACCTCGGTCGCGGCCAGGCCCGCATGGGCGGCTCGGTGCTATGCCAGGCCTTCGAGAAAGAGCAGGGCGCGGTGCCCGATCTGGACGATGCGCAGGACCTGGTGCGGCTGGTGGCTGCGATCAACGCGCTGCGCGCCCGTGGCGACATCCTTGCCTACCACGACCGCAGTGACGGCGGCCTGCTCGCCGCCGCAGCCGAGATGGCTTTTGCAGGACAGGTAGGCGTTTCGCTCAATGTAGACATGCTGCTGGTCGAAGGCGACGGTATCAGCGACAGCCGCATGGACACGGGCGACAGCAAGAACTGGGCGACACAAATTCAGGCCCGCCGCCAGGAGGCCACGCTCAAGGCCCTGTTCAATGAAGAAATCGGCGTGCTGATTCAGGTGCGCACCGCTGTCCGCAATGAGGTGATGCAGCTGCTGCGTGAGCACGGTCTGTCACGGCACAGCCACTTTGTCGGCAAGACCCGTCCCGCCCATGCCCCGATGGAAGTGGGCAAGGGCAAGCTGGAAATCTGGCGCGACACCCGCTGCGTGTTCAGCGCCACGCTGCAAGATCTGCAGCAGGTTTGGGACGCGGTGAGCTGGAAGATTTGCCAGCAGCGCGACAACCCGGCTTGCGCCGATGCCGAGCATGCGGCGATTGGTGACCCTGCCAACCTGGGACTGCATGTGTATTTGCCGCAGGGCAGGGGTGAGGGCATCCCCCTGGCCGGTGGCGCCAAGCCGCGGGTAGCCATCTTGCGCGAGCAAGGCGTCAACTCACATGTGGAAATGGCCTATGCCTTCACCCTGGCCGACTTTGAAGCGGTCGATGTTCACATGACCGACCTGCAATCCGGTCGCCTTGCGCTGGCTGACTTTGCTGGCGTGGTCGCTTGCGGCGGTTTTAGTTACGGCGACACCCTGGGCGCGGGCATAGGCTGGGCGCGTTCCATCCTCTTTAACGCGCGTCTGTCCGACCAATTCCAGGCCTTCTTCGGCCGCAGCGACACCTTCGGCCTGGGCGTGTGCAATGGCTGCCAGATGTTCGCCGAGTTGGCCGACATCATCCCAGGCGCTGCTGCCTGGCCGCGCTTTACCACTAACAAGAGCGAGCGCTTCGAGGCTCGCCTGAGCCAAGTCGAGGTGCTGGATTCACCCAGCCTGTTTTTCCAGGGCATGGCCGGCGCGCGCTTGCCGATCGCCGTGGCTCACGGCGAGGGCTACGCCAATTTCTCTCGCCGCGGCGATGCCGGGCAGGCCATTGCAGCCATGCGCTTTGTCGATTCCTTCGGTCAGCCCACCGAGGCCTACCCTTTCAATCCCAACGGAAGCCCGGGCGGCCTTACCGCGGTGACCACCGCCGACGGGCGCTTTACCGCCTTGATGCCCCACCCCGAGCGGGTGTTTCGCAATGTCCAAATGAGCTGGACCTCGGGCGACATCAGCGCGCACAGCCCCTGGCTGCAGATCTGGCACAACGCGAGGCGCTGGTTGGGCTAGTAAGGGCCTCAGGCCTTGTAAAACACCTCCACCTGCCCCTTGACCTTGATCAAGAGCGGCTGGCCCCGCCTGTCCACGGTTTTGCCGGCCGGTACCCGGATCCAGCCTTCGCTGATGCAGTACTCCTCCACATCGCTGCGCTCCTTGCCGTTAAAGCGTATGCCTATGCTGTGCGCAAGTACCTGGGCGTTGTAATGCGGGCTGCGGGGTGCAATGGCCAGGCGGTCGGGCAGGGCGGGGCGGTCGGTGTCGGACATGGGAGTTGCTGCGTCAAAAGCGATGATTGTTGCAGACCTGCTGATGGCGTCGGCGGGGCTGCGGCCTGGGCCCCGCAGCATGCGTACAAACCCCTGCGCTGCGATAGGCATTGCGACACACAATAATCCATCCCATTATTTGAAGGAGACGACCCATGACCTTGCCTCTGACCGCCGCTCGCCGCACCTTGCTGGCCTTGAGCGTTTTTTCTCTCTGCAGTGCTTCGGCGCTGGCTCAAGACAAATACCCCAGCAAACCGGTGACGGTGGTGGTGCCGCAAGCCGCTGGTGGCGCCAACGATGCCATCGCACGCATCGTGGCGCAAAAGCTCACCGACCTGACCGGCCAGTCCTTTGTGGTCGAGAACCGGCCGGGTGCCGGCGGCAACATTGGTACCGCCCTTGTGGCTAAGGCCAAGCCGGATGGCTACACCGTGATGTTGACTGCCGACAGTTCCTACGTCATCAATCCGTCGCTTTACAAAAACCCCGGCTTCGATCCGATCAAGGACTTCGAGCCGGTCGCGCCGGTGGCCACTGCCGGCTATGTGCTGGTGGCCAACAACAACTTTCCGGCTAACACCACGGCCGATTTGATTGCGCTGGCCAAGACCCAGCCAGGCAAGATCATGATCGGCTCGGCCGGCAATGGCACCGTCAATCATCTGGTCGGTGAGATGCTCAACAAGGCGGCTGGCATTGAGCTCGTGCATGTGCCTTACAAAGGGGCAGCCGCTGCCGTCACCGACTTGGCCGGTGGACAGGTGCAGGTGTCGGTGCAAAGTCTGCCCTCGTCGATCGGCTTTATCCGCAGCAACCGCATCAAGGTGCTGGGCGTGGTCAATGAAAAGCGCCTGGCCGCCCTGCCCAATGCGGCGCCGATTCAAGAGACGGTCAAAGGCCTGGCGGTCACACCCTGGTATGGCGTATTTGCCCCGGCCGGTACGCCCAAGAATGTGATCACGCAGCTGCAGGCAAGCATAGGGCAGGCGCTGGATGCGCCGGATGTGCGAGAGAAACTGGCCAATGTGGGTGCCGAGGCTTACAAGCTCAGTGGCGAACAGTTCATGGCGCTGATTCGATCGGATCTGCCGCGCTGGGCCAAGGCCGTCAAGGACTCGGGCGCGACCATCGATTGATGCGCAGCCAAGTCGGCGGTGCTGCTTGAACTAGCGCTGCATCGCCGCGAGGGCACGGCTCCCACAAAATGGAGCAGCGCCCCCCCTGTGGGAGCGCCGCCCCCGGCGCGATGCGGCCATCAACAGAGCAAAGCCTCCGATTGAGGTCTCTATCGCCGCGAGGGCGCGGCTCCCACACGAATGTGCAAGCTCAGTGCACCCCTGTCGCCGTCGGCCGTTTTTTGTAGAAGGTCAGCGGGCTGTGCGCTGCGGCCTTGAGCACGGATGGCTTGATTTTGCCGACCACATGCATCTCGCAGGGCTTGCAGTCAAAGCGCAGGGTGAGTTTTTCTTTGCCGTTGATCAGCTGTAATGGCTCGGCCTTGACCGTGCCTTGCACCCCGGTCACGCCCTTGGCCTGTTTGGGGCACAAGCTCAGTGAAAAGCGCACACAGTGCTTGGTGATCATCAGGCTGACTTCGCCTTCTTCCTGATGCCCCTCGTAGGCTGGCTCGATGACTTTGACGCCGTGCAGCGCATAAAACTCACGCGCCTTCTGGTTAAAGACATTGGCCAGATAAGTCAGGTGTTCTTCCGGGTAGGGCACCGGGGGCTGCACCGCTTGCCCCGGCGCTAGCCTTTCAAAGCCCGCCAGGCGAGCCGCCTCCAGGGTTTCAATGGCCTGCCTGCGCAGGGCATTGAGCTGCGAGGCTGGCACGAACCAGGGGCGGGCCAGAGCCAGCTGAACGTCGATGAGCGAAAAGATCGTTTCGCCCAGCTTGGCCAGGGCGCTCTGAAGCTTGCCATCGGCGCCGGCCTGCTCCTTGGGTGCCTGCCAGGGCAGGGCCAACTGGGCCTGGCCTTCAAAGCCTGCCTCGTCGGTCAGTTGCAACAACAAGCCCTGAGCGTTTTCGCTGAGCTTCATCCACACGCCGATGCGGCGGTCGGAGGATTTCTTCTCCAGCGTGCGCACCCAGCTCATGTCCCGGTTGCGGTTGACGATGGTGCCTTTGCGCAGGTCCTTGAAGCCAGCCAAAGGATCCTTGGGAAATAGCTTCCAGCTGCCGGCCGGCGTGCGCTCGGCCCGGTTGATCTGCAGACCGATCAATTCCTTGTGCAGGTCGTAGTAGCACAGGCCGTCGCCGTTGTGCAGCTCAGTGGCGGCCTCGTCGGTGACGAGCTCGATATGGTCGGCGGCCACCTTGGCCACCCAGCCTATGGGCTGGCCGGGGTTCTTGGGGGTGTCGAAGGCGCCGATGTCTTCCTTGCGGCCCTGCACGAAGTAGTCGGTGAACTCGCGGTTGAAGTTCTGGTTCGGGTCGGGCGTGAAGCTGAAGCTGGTGCGGCCGTGCGAGGCGGCAGCCAGCTCGGGGCGCTCCTCCAGAATCTCGTCGAACAGGCGCCGATAGTGCGCGGTGATGTTCTTGACGTAGGCCATGTCTTTGTAGCGGCCTTCGATCTTGAAGCTGCGCAGGCCCACGTCGATGAGGGCGCGCAGGTTCTCGCTCTGGTTGTTGTCCTTCATGGACAGCACGTGTTTTTCATGCGCGACGATGCGGCCCTGGCTGTCTTTGACCTCATAGGGCAGGCGGCAGGCCTGCGAGCAGTCGCCGCGGTTGGCGCTGCGCCCGGTGTGGGCATGGCTGATGTAGCACTGACCGCTGTAGGCCACGCACAGCGCGCCGTGTATGAAAAATTCGAGCAGGCAGCGGTCGGTATCAATTACGTCGCGGATGGCGGCAATTTGCGGCAGCGTCAGTTCACGCGCCAGCACCAGCTGCGACAGGCCTGCGTCCTGGAGAAATTTGGCTTTTTCGGGCGTACGGATGTCGGTCTGGGTCGATGCGTGCAGCTGCATGGGCGGCAGGTCCATCTGCAAGATGCCCATGTCCTGGATGATGAGTGCGTCTACCCCGGCGTCATAAAGCTGCCAGATCAGCTGCCGGCAAGGCTCGAGCTCCTCGTCGCGCAAGATGGTGTTGACGGTGGCGAACACACGGCCATGAAAGCGGTGGGCGTGCTCGGCCAGGCGGGCCAGATCGCTCACGCTGTTGTCGGCTGCGGTGCGCGCGCCAAAGGAGGGACCGCCTATGTAGACAGCATCAGCGCCGTGATTGAAGGCCTCCATGCCGATGTCGGCACTGCGGGCCGGCGCGAGGAGCTCAAGGTGGTGTGGGCGCATGGTCGGGTAAGCGGTTGCGGAAACCTGCAATTATCGGTGTCTGACCCCGATTAATTTAATCGGGGTCAGACACCGATTTCAGGCCAGATAGGTGCCGGCCAATTGCAGCACCTGCCCGCCTGTGCCTATCTTGAAGCGAGCCAGGCCGGCGCTGCGCACGGTGTTGACGCCGCCCAGGTCCAGCCGCCGCACCCCGCGTGATTGCAGCTCCAGCATGGCGCGCCACAGCAGCAGGTTGTGGGCGTTGAGCTCGCGCCCTTGATCATTGGACCAGCCCACCTGGTAGGTGGCGGCCTGGCCGTGGATGAGGAACATCATGGCCGCCACCCGCTCGCGACCGACATCGGCGCGCAGGCTGAGCACGCATTGGGCGGGCTGCTGGCGCGAGCCGATGTAGGGCTCATAAAAGCCCAAGGGCAGGCCAGCCAGGCCCTTGGTCTGTCGCTGTGCTTCTTCTTGGTCGAGCAGCCAGCGGTATTGGCCTGGGTTGGTGCCGATGCGGTGGACTTGCAGTTCGCTGGCTTCGGCCGAGACCAGGCGGTTGCGCCATTTGCCGTCCAGGGCCGCTCGCAGTGTTTCGGCCTGGGCCTGCAGGTCGATCAGCACCGTTGCGTAGCCGCTCATGACCCGGCGCCAGGCGCGCAAGCCATGCTCGCCGCTCTGGCCGGCTTCTTCCGGTGTGATCAGGACAAACTTCAGACCGCTGCGTGGCAGGCTCTGGCGCAGGGCGCGGCTGGCGCTGGCCTTGTCGGCGGCTGACACATCTTGCAGCCAGATGGGCCCGCGCGAGCACAGCGACAGGCTGCCCAGAGGTCCGAAGCTGCGCACGATGAACTGGGCCAGCCCGATTGGGCTGCCGTCCTGCTCGATCAAGGCGCGCAGCACCGGCACGCCCAGTAGGCGCATGGTGGCGCCGTAGGCCCAGTCCTGCTGCAAGGCGCCGCTTGTCCTACCATGGGCTGCGTCCCAGTCGGACTGCGCAAAGCTGTCCCAGAGGATTTTCATCTGCCTACAATCTCCCGACCATGAAACTAGGATGGTTGAGTATTTTCAGACGAGGCCGGGCCGAGCAGGTGATGGGGTATCGCATAGTCGAGCCGCGTCCTACGCTGTGGGCAGTGTTCTGGGTCATCGTCTATCTGATTCTGCCGGTGATGGCGCTGGGCAGCTTGGTCGATCTGCTGGTGCAGTGGAGCACGGGCCAATGCACCGGTCTATGGTGCTGGTTCTAAGGGTGCTGGTTCTGATTGTTTGCAGTAGGCGGGCCATGGCTTTAATGTTAGCTCGGCAGGCGCGCGCCTGGCTGGCAGCGCTGGCGCTCTTCGGGCTGGCTGGCTCAGCCCTGGCCCAGGCCTTCAGCTTTGTGGCGCTGGGCGATCTGCCCTATGGTTCTCCTCAGAAGGCTTATCCGGCCTATCGGCAACTGATTGCATCGATCAATCAGCTCAAGCCGGCTTTTTCTATCCATGTGGGTGACATCAAGTCGGGCTCCAGCCTGTGTTCGGACCGGGAGTTCGAGGCGCAGCGGGGCCATTTTGATCTGTTCGATGCGCCGGTGGTCTACACCCCGGGTGACAACGAATGGACCGACTGCCACCGCCGCAGCAACGGCGGCTACGAGCCGCAGGAGCGCTTGCAGGCGCTGCGGCAGTTGTTCTTCCGGCCGGGGCTGTCGCTAGGCGCTCAGCCCATGGCGCTGCAAGCTCAGGCCGAGCTCATGCCCGAACATGCCGCTTTTGTGGAGAACCAACGCTGGCTGCATCAGGGGGTGTTGTTTGCCACGGTGCATGTGGTGGGCAGCAACAACAATATGCAGCCGGATGTGCCGGGCGCGCTGCAGGAGTTTGCCCTGCGCGATGTGGCCAATATGGCCTGGATCAAGGCGGCCTTTGAACACGCCCGCGCTTCAGGCGCGCGGGCCTTGGTGCTAGCCATGCAGGCCAATCCGCTGCTCGGCCGCAACTTGTTCGAGGATTTTCCCAAGGGCTCGGGATTTCGCAGCAGCATAGGTGATACCTTGCTGCCCCTGGCAGCGGCCAGCAGTGTGCCGGTGCTGCTGGTCCACGGGGACAGCCACTGGTACCGGATGGACCAGCCCTTCACCTGGCAGCGTCAGCCCCTGCGCCAGCTGACCCGGCTGGAGGTGCCGGGCGGCTCAGATGTCAGGGCCTGGCGGGTCAGTGTTGACCTGAGCAGGCCGCAGCCCTTTTCAGCAGAGCTGATCGAGCCGCAGCGCGGCCAGTGATCAGCCGCCCTTATTCGATCTTGGCTTTGGCGCGCAGCTCTTCCTGGTACTTGCCCAGTTTTTGCTGAACCATCTGTTGCTGCAGCTGCGGCTTGACCTGATCAAACGGGGGCAGCTGGGGTGTGCGCACATCGTCCAGGCGGATGATGTGCCAGCCGAACTGGGTCTTGACCGGCGCGTCGACCGTCTGGCCCTTGTTCAGCTTGACCAGAGCCTGGCTGAATTCCGGCACATAGCCCTCCGGGTTGGCCCAGTCGAGGTCGCCGCCGTTGGCGCCGGAGCCGGGATCCTTGGACTGCTTCTTGGCGATGTCCTCGAACTTGCCGCCTTTTTTCAAGCTGGCCAGGATGGCCTTGGCCTGGTCTTCTTTTTCGACCAGGATGTGGCGGGCCTTGTACTCTTTGCCGCTGTTGGCCGCCACGAACTTGTCGTACTCGGCCTTCATTTCGGCATCGGTGACCGGGTTTTTCTTCTGGAAGTCGCTGAACAACTCGCGAATCAAAATGCTCTGGCGGGCCAGTTCCATTTGATTGCGAAAGTCATCGGTCTGTGCCAAGCCTTGCTTGTCGGCCTCTTGCATGAAGATTTCACGGGCGATCACCTCGTCGCGCAACTGGCCCTGCATTTCAGCCGTGACGGGGCGGCCAGCTCGCTCGATCTGGGTGGCCAGCGCGTCCAGGCGCGTCTTGGGCACGGCTTTGCCGTTGACGATAGCCACGTTTTGAGCGAAAGCGCCAGTGCTGGCAATGGCCAGCAGGCTGGCCATTGCCAGCGACTTGAGGGGGGTAGAGGTCATGGGGGATCCGCAATAGTCTGAGGGTTGATGGCAGGAAGGCCTGAGCGCAGGCTCAGGCCTCCAGCGTTTCTATGGCCAGGGCGTGTAGGCCTCGGGCTATGAAATCTTGGGTTGCATCATACACAAGGCGATGGCGCGCCACCCGGCTCAAACCAGCGAAGCTTGGGCTGGCGATGCGCACCCGAAAATGCGTGCCATAGCCCTCCTGACCGGCGCCGGCATGACCGGCATGGTCAGCGCTTTCATCGATCACTTGCAGCTGCGTGGGCGCCAGCCGCTCTTGCAGTCTGGCTTCCAATTCTCCGGCGCGTGGCAAGCCTGTTGGCGACTCGGCGCTCATGGCTTGCGCTCCTCGCCGCCTGTCGCATCGCTGCCCGGCGCCAGGTCTTCCTGCATGTACTTGCTCAGAATCAGGCTTTGGGCCACCACAAACACCAGCATCAGGCCGATACCGCCAAACAGCTTGAAGTTGACCCAGACACCGGTGGAGAACTGGTAGGCGACCCAGAGGTTGAGGGCGCCCATGAAGGCGAAAAATGCCATCCAGGACTGGTTGACCCGCAGCCATACCGGATCGGGCAGTGTCATTTGCGAGCCCATCAGCGCGCGGATGCCGTTCTTGCCCATCAACTGCCCGATCAGCAGGCCGGCGGACATGGCCCAGTAGAGCAGGGTGGGCTTCCACTTGATGAAGGTTTCGCTGTGAAAGTAGATGGTGGCGCCACCGAGCACCACCACCAGCGCCAGACTGACCCAAAGCATGGTGTCGACCTTGCGGCCGCGCAGCAGCAGCCAGCCCACCTGGAGCAAGGTCGCAACAATCACCACCACGGTGGCCAGGAGCACCGGTGCCTCGCTGGGGCCAACCACCGAGCCCTCGACCATAAAGCCCAGCCACTGGCTGGCGGTGTCTGAAGCCCAATCGGGCTTGCCCTCGGCGTACTTGAACATGCCGAAGAAAAGCAGGATGGGCAGGAAGTCGAACAGGAGTTTCATAAAAGGGGATTTTCTTGGCCGCACAGGTCCAAATTGGGCCGCAGGGAGATGCAGGCCGGTGGCCTCAGTCTGATTTTGTGGGCTTGAACTGCAGCGAGGCTGAGTTCATGCAGTAGCGCAGGCCGGTGGGCCGGGGGCCGTCGGGAAACACATGGCCCAGGTGGGCGCCGCAGTCGGGGCAGTGGACCTCGGTGCGCACCCCCAACCAGGCCGAACGGTCTTCCTGGGTCTCGACCGCGTCCTGGCTGAGCGGCTGGAAGAAGCTGGGCCAGCCCGAGCCGGACTCGTATTTGGTGGCGGAATCAAACAGCGGCTTGTCGCAGCAGATGCACAGATAGGTGCCCGGGTCTTTGTTGCCTTCGTACTTGCCGGTGAAGGCGCGTTCGGTGCCTTCTTTGCGGGTGACTTGGTAAGCCAGCGGCTCTGCACCCTTTTCGGCGAGCAGGGCTTTCCACTCGGATTCGGTCTTTTGGATTTTTGGAGGCATGGTCATGAGCTGCAGCTGATTTCAATGGAGGAGGCCCAGTCGGGCGGAAAGTCGGCCAGCGTCTCCTGGCCCGGATGGTCCTCGTAAGGTGATTGGAGCACGGACAGCAACTGCCGCAGCGGCGCAAAGTCGCCCTGCTTGGCCGCTTGTATGACCTGCTCGCCCAGGTGATTGCGCAGCACATAGCGGGGATTGCATTGGCGCATCTGCAGTCGCTGCTGCTGGGCATCCAGGCTTTGGCAGCGCTGACGGTAGCTCTGGGCCCAGGCGTCGAAAGCTGGGCGGGCTATGAAGAGGTCGCGCACAGGCTCGGGCTCTTGGGCGAAGTCGCACAGCCGCCGCCAGAACACGGTGTGATCCACCTGGCCCTGGGCCAGCAGGGGCATGAGGGCGTCGATCAGCGCTTCGTCGCCTTCCTGCGGTGCGTCGATCAAACCCAGTTTGGCCCGGTATTGCGCAAGCATGGCCGCCTCAAAGACGGTTTTGTAAGTCTCCAGCGCAGCCAATGCCAGTTCCTTGTCGCCGATCAGCGGCATCAGGGCCTGGCCCAGGCAAAACAGATTCCAATGCGCCACGGCCGGCTGTCTGCCGTAGGCGTAGCGCCCGCCGGAGTCGGAGTGGTTGCAAATGTGCTCGGGGTCAAAGCCATCGAGAAATTGAAACGGACCGTAGTCCAGGGTCAGGCCCAGGATGCTCATGTTGTCGGTGTTCATCACCCCATGGCAAAAGCCCACCGCCTGCCACTGAGCCAGCAGCTCGGCGGTGCGCTGCGCCACCGCTTCGAGCAGGGCTGCATAAGGATGGGACGCCTTGAGGCAATCTGGGTAGAAGCGCGCGATCACATGGTCAGCCAAGCGCCTGAGCAGCTCATGCTTGCCGGTATGGCAGAAGTGCTCAAAGTGCCCAAAGCGCAGGAAGCTGGGGGCGGTGCGGGCGACCACCGCTGCGGTTTCTACTTCCTCGCGCAGCACCGGGCTGGGTGAGCCAGTCAGGCTCAGTGCCCGGGTGGTCGGTATGCCCAGGCCGTGCATGGCCTCGCTGCACAGGTATTCGCGGATGGACGAGCGCAGCACCGCGCGGCCGTCGCCCATGCGGGAATAGGGCGTGCGACCGGCCCCCTTGAGCTGGATTTCCACCGGCCCTTGGGGCGACGGCAATTGTCCCAGCAGCAGGGCGCGGCCGTCGCCGAGTTGACCGGCCCAGTGGCCAAACTGGTGACCGCTGTAGACGCTGGCCAGCGGATCGGTGCCGGGCAGCACTGCGCAGCCGGCCAGACCCAGCAGCGCCTCTGGCGACTCCAGCCACTGTTCATGCAGGCCCAGCTCGCGGGCCAGGTCAGCATTGCGGTCTATCCAGTAAGGCGCTTGCAGCGCCTGCGGCGCGACACGGCTGAAAAAAGCCTCGCCTAGTTCGCTCAGAGCCGGTTGCCAGGCGGGCGAAAGCCCGGCTTGGTGGGGCGGCTTAAGGACGGGGACGGCACTCATGGCTTGCATTGTCGCGCAGGCGCGGCGCCGTGGCCGCCCCGCTCGGGCAATCCCCATGGCACAGTGACGGGCGCTTGGGGCATGATTCCCCCTTGCCGCTTTGGCCAGTGCTTTATTTGAGGGTAGCCCATGTTAGGTTTGATGCAGAACCAGCCCTTGCTGATTTCTTCGCTCATCGTTCACGCCGAGCGCCATCACGGCGACGCGCAAATTGTTTCGCGCCGGGTGGAGGGCGACATCCACCGTTACACCTACAAGGACGCAGCGGCGCGCTCCCGGCAGGTGGCGCGGGCGCTCGATGCGATCGAGCTGGGTTTTGGCGACCGGGTGGCCACGCTGGCCTGGAACGGCCATCGCCACTTTGAGCTGTATTTCGGCGTCAGCGGCTCGGGCCGGGTGCTGCACACCATCAACCCTCGCTTGCATCCCGACCAGATCGCCTGGATTGCCAACCATGCTGAGGACCAGGTCCTGTGCTTTGACCTGACCTTCCTGCCCATCGTGCAAGCCATCGCTGCCAAGTGCCAGACGGTGCGCCACTACATCGCCCTGTGCGGCGATGCGCATCTGCCCCAGGACAGCGGCATACCGAATTTGCAGAGTTTTGAGACCTGGATCGGTGGACAAAGCACTGAATACGATTGGCCTGCCTTCGACGAGAACACCGCATCGAGCATGTGCTACACCAGCGGCACCACGGGCAACCCCAAGGCCGCGCTCTACAGTCATCGCTCCACCTTGCTGCATGCTTTCGGCGCGGCCTTGCCCGACGCCATGGGCCTGTCAGCCCGCGACGCGGTACTGCCGGTGGTGCCTATGTTCCATGTCAACGCCTGGGGCATTCCTTATTCGGCCGCGCTCACTGGAGCCAAGCTGGTGTTCCCAGGGCCGGGCCTGGACGGCAAGTCGGTGTACGAGTTGCTCGAAGCTGAGCAGGTGACCTATGCCGCCGGTGTGCCCACGGTTTGGCAGATGCTGCTCGGTCATATGCGGCCGGGCGGCCTGCGGTTTTCCTCGCTCAAGCGCACCGTCATCGGTGGCTCGGCCTGTCCGCCGGCCATGATCAGCGCCTTCCGCGACGACTACGGCGTCGAGGTGCTGCACGCCTGGGGCATGACCGAAATGAGCCCGCTGGGCACGGTCTGTACCCTCAAGAACAAACATTTGAGCCTGCCCGAGTCCGAGCAGATGAAGATACGGCTGAAGCAGGGGAGGGTGGTTTTCGGGGTCGACATGAAGATCGTCGACGACGAGGGCCATGAACTCCCCTGGGATGGCCAGACCTTCGGCAACCTGCTGGTGCGCGGGCCCTGGGTGATCGGCGAATACTTCAAAGGCGAGGGGGGCGACCCGCTGCAAGACGGCTGGTTCCCGACCGGCGATGTGGCCATGATCGATGCGGACGGCTATATGCAGATCACCGACCGCAGCAAGGATGTGATCAAGTCCGGTGGCGAGTGGATCAGCTCCATCGATATAGAAAACCTGGCGGTAGCCCACCCCGATGTGGCCATGGCCGCCTGTATCGGCATGCCCCATCCCAAGTGGGACGAGAGGCCGATTGTGCTGATCGTCAAGAAGCCCGGCGCCGAACTCACCCGTGAGCAATTGCTGGCCTTCTATGAGGGCAAGATCGCCAAGTGGCAGATCCCGGACGATGTTGTCTTTGTCGATGCCATCGCCTTGGGGGCTACCGGCAAGATCCTCAAGACCCGCTTGCGTGAGCAACTCAAGGATTACCGGTTGCCTGGCCTGTGAGGCGGGCCCTGCGGCTGCAGCACGCGCTGCTTGGCTATTTTTGGGCGGGCAGAATTGAGCGACCCCAAGGCGAGCTGGGCTGAGGCCCATGCTGCGCCCGATCGCCCGCTGCCAGACGTATGGACTTTTTTCTTCTTTCACTGATCAACGGGCTGAGCTATGGCCTACTGCTGTTTTTGCTGTGCAGCGGGCTGACCTTGATTTACAGCCTGATGGGCGTGCTCAGCTTTGCCCATGCGGCCTTTTATGTCTTGGGCGCCTATCTGGCCTATGGTTTGAGCGTGTGGCTGGGCTTTTGGTTGGCGCTGCTGCTCGCTCCCCTGCTGGTCGGGGCCCTGGGCGCGCTGCTTGAGCGCCACCTGATGCGGCGCCTGAAGGGTCACTCAGCCGAGATGTTGATGACGTTTGCGCTGGCGCTGTTGATGCTCGAAGCGGTTCAATTGATCTGGGGCAATGCCCCGGTGGACTACCGCGTCCCAGCGGCTCTGGACGGCGCTTTGCTTGAGTTGGCCGGGGTGAGCCTGCCGGCCTACCGGATCTTCATCATGGCGGTGGCTGTGCTGGTGTTGGGGCTGCTGGCCGTTTTCTTGCGTCGCTCGCGGGTCGGTCTGGTGCTCAAGGCCGCGCTCACGCATCCGCAGATGGCGCAGGCGCTGGGCCATGATGTGCCGCGCCTGTTCACCCTGGTCTTTGCCCTGGGTTGCGGCCTGGCGGGTCTGGCCGGCGCGCTGGGCGGCAATGCTTTTGTCACCGAGCCTGGCATGGCGGCTACTTTGGGCTCGGTGCTGTTTGTGGTGATTGTGGTCGGCGGCCTGGGCTCGCTGGGTGGCGCCTTGCTGGCCTGCCTGGTGATCGGCTGCCTGCAAACCTTCGCCATTGGCCTGGACGCCAGCCTGGGCAGTTGGCTGGGCTTTTCCGGGCCGCTGGCGGGCATCAAGGTCAGTCAGTTGGCGCCGCTGCTGCCCTACGCTCTGATGGTGCTGGTGCTGGTGCTGCGGCCACGCGGCCTGATGGGCCAGCGCTGATGAGGGCCGCACGGTGGTCGGCCTTGGTGCTGCTGCTGGCTGCGCCGTTGCTCGGCTCGCAGGCCTTGGGCCTGATGGTGCAGATGGGCATTGCTGTGGTGCTGTGCCTGAGCTTTTGGCTGCTCATGGGGCAGGGCGGCATGGTCAGCTTTGGCCATGCGCTTTACAGTGGCCTGGGGGCTTTTGCAGCCATTCATGTGCTGCGATCGCTGGGGGCATCAGGCCCCTGGGGAGCTGTACCTGCGGGTCTGCTGCTTCCCTTGTTGCCCCTGGCCGGCGGCCTGGCAGCCGCCTTCACGGCTTGGATATTCGGCTGGCTGGCTACCCGGCATGACTCGGGCACCGCCTTTGCCATGATCACCCTGGGCCTGGGTGAGCTGGTCTGGGCCGGCGCGCAGATGTTTCCCGCGGTCTTTGGCGGCGAGGCCGGCATCAGCGCCGACCGCAGCGCCGGTGCGCTCCCCGGTCGGTGGAATTGGGGCCCGGTTTGGCAGGTCTATCTGCTCACCCTGGTCTATACCCTGACCTCGGCATGGCTGATTTACCGCTACACGCTCACGCCCATGGGTGCCCTGCTGCAGGCCGTGCGCGACAAGTCACAGCGGGTGGCATTTCTGGGGCAAGATCCGCGGCGCATTCGGCACATCAGCTTTGTGGTGGCCGGTTTTTTTGCCGGTGTGGCTGGCGGTCTGGCCGCCCTGTTCAATGAGATTGTCAGCACCGAGGCGCTGAGCAGCCAGCGCTCAGCGGCGGTTCTGGTCTTCACCTTGATGGGCGGCCTGTCCACGTGGGTGGGTCCCGTCCTGGGCGGTGTGCTCATGGTCCTGGTGACGGTGGTGCTCTCCGGCTGGACACAGGCCTGGCTGCTCTACATGGGCCTGGCCTTCATCCTGGTCTTGCTCTTTCTGCCTGGCGGGCTTGCGTCAGGACTGGGCCGGCTCTGGCGCCACGCGCAGGACAGGCCCCTGGTCTGCGCGCTGCAGTGCCTGGCCTTGTTGGCGGCGGTGGCCGGCGCAGGGGCCGTCCTTGAAATGACCTACCAGCTCAGACTGGCTGGCACAGTGGGCTCGCAACTGAGCTACCTGGGACTTCCGCTCGATGCGCATGGGCTGGGCTATTGGCTGGCTTCCTTGTCGGTGTTTCTTCTTGGTCTGGCAGTCTGGCGCGCAGTGGCCTTCAGGGTGCAGCGATGAGCCAGCCGGTGCTGCAGGTGCAGGCCCTACACCGGAGCTTCGGGCTCACGCACATCCTGCGTGGGATCGACCTGGAACTGGCCGCTGGTGAGTGTCTGGCGGTCATAGGCCCGAACGGCGCTGGCAAGTCCACCTTGTTCAATGTCATCAGCGGCGCGCTCGCCCCTTCGGCTGGCCATGTGCTTCTGCGCGGGCGCTCGATCGCCGGCCAATCGCCTGATGCCATCGCCCGTCTGGGCCTGGCGCGCAGCTTTCAGATCAGTCAGTTGTTCGAGCATCTGTCGGTGGCAGATCATCTGCGCCTGGCCTGTTTGCGCTCTCGTGGCCTGCGCTTCGATGGCTGGCGTGGGCTGCGTGGGGTGCTCGCAAAATTACCGGATGTGCAGGCTGCGCTGGCACTGTGGCTACAGCGCCTGGAGCTTGGCGATCAACAGCACTGCCTGCCGGGCGAGCTTAGCTATGCGCAGCAGCGCATGCTGGAATTGGGCATGGCCCTGGCTGGCGAGCCGCAGGTGATCTTGCTCGACGAGCCGACCGCCGGCATGAGCCGCAGTGAGACTGCGCAGTTTGTGCAGCGCCTGCGGGCCCTGACACAGGGGCGGGCCCTGATGCTGGTCGAGCACGATATGCAGGTGGTGTTTGAGCTGGCCGACCGGGTGGCCGTCTTGCATGAAGGCAGCTTGCTGGCTTGCGGCACGCCGCAGCAGGTGCGCGGCGACGCAGCGGTGCGTAGCGTCTACTTAGGGGGGCTGCCATGCTGAGCGTGAGCGGGCTGCAGGTCTGTCATGGCGCCGTCCAGGCGCTGCGCGGCATCAGTTTCAGCTTGGCACCCGGACAGGTACTGGCGGTGCTGGGGCGCAACGGCAGTGGCCGCTCGAGCCTGGCGCGGGCGCTGATGGGCTTGTCTGCGGGCCGGGTGCAGGGCCGGGTGCAGTGGCTCAGTCAGGACCTGCTGGGTCTGGCACCGCACCAGATCGCCCGCTCGGGCGTGGGCTATGTGCCGGAGACGCGCGATGTTTTTCCGCTCCTGACCGTGCACCAGAACCTGCTCCTGGGCCTGCCAGGGCATCTGGTCGCTGCTGCCGAGCGCGAGCGGCTGGCCTGGGCCTATGGCTTGTTTGTTCAGTTGCAGGCACGCAGCAACACCCTGGCTGCCCAGCTGTCGGGCGGCGAGCAACAGATGCTTAGCCTGGCGCGCAGCCTGCTGGCCCGGCCACAGTTGTTGATCGTCGACGAGCCCACCGAGGGGCTGGCTCCTGCGCTGGTGCAGACCGTGGGCCAGGTGCTGCGTGAGCAGGCCGATGCGGGCGTCGCCATCGTTCTGATGGAGCAGAAGCTAGACCTGGTGCCTGCGCTGGCCGACCGGGTGTTGGTGCTCGGCCGTGGCGAGGTGGTGTTTGACGGCACGCCGCAGACCTTGCAGCAGGCACCGCAGGTGCGAAGCCTCTGGCTGGAGGCTTGAGACCCAAGGTTTTTGCCTGGTACCGCCCGCGGTCATCAGTGCGCCGCGCCACAGCACCAAGACCTTGAGGGGCGTACGGGATTAAGTGGAAACCCCAGGATCGATCATTCCCCAGCAAGGCCGAAGTCATAGATCCTTAAGCTAGCATCGCGCCTTCGCTGCGCTCTCTGCAATGGGGGCGCCTTGATTTTTTGAGAAAGGCTTCTTCATGAACTCTGTGTCTTTGACGATCAACGGCAAGCCCTCCACGGTCGCCGTGGACCCGGCCACGCCCCTGGTGTGGGTCTTGCGCGAACACCTGCAAATGACGGGTACGAAGTTTGGCTGCGGCGTGGCCCAGTGCGGCGCCTGCACCGTTCATGTCAATGGCGAGGCCACGCGCTCTTGCGTGATGCCTGTGTCCGCAGTGGCTGGCAAGTCAGTCACCACGATCGAGGGCTTGTCGCCCGACAGCAGCCATCCGCTGCAAAAGGCCTGGGTCGCAGAGCAGGTGCCGCAGTGCGGCTATTGCCAATCCGGTCAGATCATGCAGGCCGCCACTTTGTTGGCCAAGAACAAGAAGCCCACCCGCGAGGAGATCGTGCAGCACATGAATGGCAACATCTGCCGCTGTGGCACCTATCAGCGCATCGTCAAAGCGGTCCAGCGCGCCGCCAAGGAGGCTTGAACATGAACGCATCTTCCATGTCTTCATCACAGGGCCCTGAACTCAAGCGTCGCGAGTTTTTGGCAGCCGGCCTGAGTTTTTCCGTCGTCCTGGGCGCTGGGCTGGCCGCAAGCAGCGATCCTGCGCAGGCGCAGACAGCTGGCCTCAGAGCCAATGTGTGGGTGACCATAGGCACCGACGACTCGGTGGTGGTCATGACCCCCACCGGCGAAATGGGCCAGGGCACTACGACAGCCCTGCCGATGATCTTGGCCGAGGAGCTCGACGCCGACTGGTCCAAGGTGCGCATCGAGTACGCGCCGCCCAACCCGCGCGTTTACGGTAATCCGCACCCCCTGCTCAACGGTGGTCAGGCCTCGCTGGCCAGCATCGCGGTGCCCGGCTACTTCACGCCACTGCGTATCGCTGGCGCCCAGGCGCGGCGGGTGCTGCTGGACGCTGCCGCCGCCCGCTGGGGTGTGCCTGTGGCTGAACTGTCCACCGCTTCGGGCGTGGTCACCCACGCCGCCAGTGGACGGCGTCTGCGCTACGGTGAGATTGCTGCCTTTGCCACCGTGCCGGCACAGTTGCCCGCCATCACCGTGGCAGATCTGAAGAAGCCCGAGGAGTACAAGCTGATCGGGCGCGCTGACTTGGGTCGTACCGATGTGCTGTCCAAGGTCAATGGTCAAGCCAAGTTCGGCATCGATGCGGTGGTGCCCGACATGGTTTATGCCACGGTGCTGGAGTCGCCCATGGAAGGCGCCAGACCCGGCCAGGTCAATACCGCTGAAGCCATGGCTGTGCCTGGTGTGATTCAGGTGCTGGCCCTGCCTTTTGGCGTGGCCGTCATCGCCCAGACGGTGGAAGCCAGCCGCACTGCGCGCAACGTCCTCAAGGCCAAGGTGACCTGGGATACGTCCAATGCACGTGGCGCTGGATTTGACTCAGAAAAGGCCAAAGAAGAGTATGCCCGCCACGGTCGCTCGGCCGAGGCCAAGCCCATGAGCGCTTACAAAAAGGGCGAAGCTGACCAAGCCCTGGCCTCTGCGGCACGGGTGATAGAAGGCACCTTCTGGTCCGAGCACGCCTACCACGCCCAGCTCGAGCCCATGAACTGCGTGGCCCGGGTGGCCGCCGACGGCCAGTCGGCCGAGGTCTGGACCGGCACGCAAGCGCCGGTGCTGGCGGCGATGGCCGCCGCCGGCGTGCTCAAGACCACGCCCGACAAGATCCGGCTCAACCAGATGCTGCTCGGTGGCGGCTTCGGCCGGCGCATCACGCCGGACATCATTGCGCAGACGGTGGCCGTTGCCAACGCCAGCAAAAGGACGGTCAAGCTCATCCTGACCCGTGAGGACGACATGGCCGCCGCACGCCCGCGCCCCATGACGCACCACATCATGCGCGCCGGCCTGGATGCGCAGGGCAAGCTGGTGGGCTGGAAGCACCGCATCGTGGCCGAGAACGTGGACGCGGTGGCCGCGCCGCCGCGCTTTGCTGCGACCGGTGGCAAGGACTACATAGGCTGGCAAGGCTCCGATCTGCCGCACTATGCCATCGCCAACTGGGAATCCGAAGGCCTGCGCGAGCAGCGTGGCATGCGGGTGCATGCTTTCCGGGGAATCGGCGCCGGCTACAACAAGTTCGCGATCGAGTGCTTTCTCGATGAGGTGGCCCAGGCCCGCAAGATGGACCCGCTGGCCATGCGCCTGGAGCTCACACAGAACGATGCCCGCGCCCGGGGTGTGATTGAGGCGGTGGCCGAGATGTCCGACTGGAAGCGCAAGCGCACCGGCCGTGCACTGGGCCTGGCCTTCGCTGACTACCACGGCACGGTGGCCGCTGGCGTGGCCGAGGTGTCGCTCGATGCAAACACCGGCAAGATCACGGTGCACAACTATTGGACCGCCGCAGATCCAGGTCTGGTGGTTCACCCGGAGAGCGTGATCGGCCAATTGGAGGGCGGCGCGGTTTATGGCCTGTCAGTCGCCTTGCTGGAGGAGCTGACCATCAAGGGTGGGGCGATTCAGGAGAGCAATTTCAACGACTATCCGGTTCTGCGCATGGCTGACATGCCTGAGATCCATACCCGCATCGTGCGTTCAGGCGCAGCACCGACCGGCATGGGCGAGGCTGGTGTCGGGCCGGTGGCACCAGCCATAGCCAATGCAGTGGCTCAGCTGACCGGCAAGCGCCTGCGCGAACTGCCGATGACGCCGGCCCGGGTCAAGCGCCAGCTGGCCTGAGCCTGGACTGTGGATTCGGCCCCGACCCGGGCCGTTTTAAGCGCCGCCCTAGGCCATTGGCCCGGGCGGCGTTTTTGTTCAGGGGACTGCGTATTGCAGTGCGCATTGCGAGCTGAACTGCAACCCAATTTATCGCTGGATTGGCCTTGACCTGTGCTTACAATGCAAGGAATCGAACGATCGTACTTTTTAGTCCTGAACACGGGTCGGTGCCACGCCGATCTGCGGTCTGCGACACACCATCCTTGCCCTTGAGGAAAGACTTCGAGCATGACGGCACGTTATGAATTGCATGGCCCGGTGGCCGTGATCACCCTGGACAATCCGCCGGTCAACGGCCTGGGCCACGCTACACGTCTGGCCATCACCCAAGGCCTAGACCGGGCCAACGGCGACCCGGCGGTACGGGCGATCGTGCTGACCGGCGCGGGCAAGGCGTTTTCCGGCGGCGCCGACATCCGGGAGTTCGGCAAGCCGGCGGCCTTGGCGGAGCCGAACCTACTCAGCGTCATCCTGGCTTGCGAGTACTCGGCCAAGCCGGTGGTGGCGGCGCTGCATTCGGTGGCGATGGGCGGCGGGCTGGAGTTATCGCTGGGCTGTCACTACCGCATCGCAGCGCCAGCTTGCAAGGTGGCCCTGCCCGAAGTCAAGCTGGGCTTGATCCCCGGCGCAGGCGGCACCCAGCGTCTGCCGCGTGTGCTCGGCATCGAGGCGGCGCTCAATATGATCGTTTCAGGCGAGCCCGTGGCCAGCGAACTGCTGATGCAGGTACCCGGGCAGAAGCTGTTCAATCGACTGGCAAGCTCAGCCGAGCAGCTGATGACTGAGGCGCTGGCTTTGGCCCAGGAGGTGGCCGATGTGCGGCCGCTGCCTCTGGTGCGCCATTTGCCCTGCCAGCATCCGCAGGGCCAGGCTTATTTCCAGTTTGCGCGCAATATGGTCGCCGCCCAGGCCCGCAACCTGCCTGCGCCCTTGAAGTGCGTGGACGCGATCGAGATCGCCACCACCGCCGCCCATTTTGAAGAGGGCATGCTGCGCGAACGCGAGATGTTCATCAACCTGATGTGGACGCCGCAGTCGCGCGCTCTGCGGCACCTCTTTGCCGCCGAGCGGGCCGCCTCCAAGGTGGCCGATGTGCCTGAGGACACGCCCAAGCGCCCCATTGCCTCGGTGGCGATCATCGGTGCGGGCACCATGGGCGGGGGCATCGCGATGAACTTTCTCAATGCCGGCATTGCGGTGCGCCTGCTCGAGATGAAGCAAGAGGCGCTCGATCGCGGCCTGGCCACGATACGCAAGAACTACGAGGCCCAGGTCAGCAAGGGCAAGCTCAAGGCCGACAAATACCAGGAGCGTATGGCCTTGCTCTCCAGCACGCTGGACTACGCCGACCTTGCACAGGCTGATTTGGTGATTGAAGCCGTGTTTGAAGACATGGGCGTCAAGGAGCAGGTGTTTGCACAGCTCGACAAGGTGTGCAAGAGCGGCGCTATTTTGGCCAGCAACACCTCCACGCTGGACCTCAACCGCATCGCTGCGTTCACGCGTCGCCCGCAGGACGTGATCGGCACGCATTTTTTCAGCCCAGCCAATGTGATGAAGCTGCTCGAGGTGGTGCGCGGGCAGCAGACCGGCAAGGATGTGTTGGCCACGGTGATGGCGGTGGCCAAGAAGATCAAGAAGACGGCGGTGGTCTCGGGCGTCTGCGATGGCTTCATTGGCAACCGCATGATCGAGCAGTACGCCCGCCAAGCCGGCTTTTTGCTGGACGAGGGCTGCACCCCGGCGCAGGTCGACCGGGCGGTGGAGAAATTCGGCTTTGCCATGGGACCGTTTCGCATGGGCGATCTGGCCGGCAATGACATCGGTTGGGCCATACGCAAGCGTCGTTATGTCGAGCACCCAGGCCTGCGCTACAGCAAGACGGCTGATTTGCTCTGCGAACTCGGCCGCTTCGGGCAAAAAACCGGCGCGGGGTGGTACGACTATGCCCCTGGCAAGCGCGAGCCTGTGCCCAGCGCGCAGGTGCTGCAGATGATCGAGCAGCACCGCAGTGCTTTGGGCATCAAGCCCCGCAAGATCGACGATCAGGAGATCGTGCAGCGGCTGGTGTTTTCGCTGGTCAATGAGGCTGCGCACATCCTGCAAGAGGGCATTGCGGCGCGCGCCAGCGATATTGACATGGTCTACATCACCGGCTACGGCTTTCCCTTCTGGCGCGGCGGGCCGATGCTCTATGCCGACAGCCTGGGGCTGTTCAACGTGGTGCAGGCCATGAAGCGCTTTGCCACCAATCCGCTGGACGATGCTGCTTTCTGGCAGCCGGCCCCTCTGCTGGCCCAACTGGTGGCCGAGGGCAAAACCTTCAACAACGCGTGAGCCGGGCCGCAGCCCGTTTGCAGGAGCTATTCGCATCATGAGCCGTGCCGTCATCGTATCGACCGCCCGTACGCCCCTGGCTAAAAGCTGGAAGGGCGCCTTCAACATGACCCATGGCGCCACCTTGGGCGGCCATGCGGTGCAGCACGCGGTCGCGCGCGCTGGCATCGAGGCCGCCGAGGTGGAAGACGTCCTCATGGGCTGCGCCAACCCGGAAGGCGCCACCGGTGCCAACATCGCACGCCAGATTGCGCTCAAGGCGGGCCTGCCGGTCTCGGTTTCGGGCCTGACGGTCAACCGCTTTTGCTCTTCAGGCCTGCAGACGATTGCCCTGGCGGCCCAGCGCATCATGGCTGGCGAAGGCCAGGTCTATGTGGCGGGCGGGGTGGAAAGCATCTCTTGCGTGCAGCAGGAGATGAACATGCACATGCTCAAGGACCCCAGCCTTGACCAGAGCAAGCCCGAGATCTACTGGAGCATGCTGCAGACCGCCGAGCAGGTGGCCAAGCGTTACAAGATCGGCCGCGACCGCATGGACGAGTATGGCGCGGCCAGCCAGCAAAAAGCCTGCGCGGCCGCTGCTGCGGGCAAGTTTGATGAGGAAATCGCAGCCATCACCGTCACCGCCGGCGTCTACGACAAAACGCTGGGGCTGATCAGCAAGCAGCTTAGCGTCAGCCGCGACGAGGGCTTGCGCGAGGGCACCACCGTAGAAGGCATCAGCGGCATCAAGCCGGCCATCCCGGGCGGCTCGGTCTCGGCCGGCAATGCCAGCCAGTTTTCGGACGGTGCGGGCGCCTGCGTGGTGATGGACGAGACCCTGGCCGAAAAGCGCGGCCTCAAGCCCTTGGGCCGTTTCCTGGGCTTTGCGGTGGCCGGTTGCGAGCCTGACGAAATGGGCATAGGCCCCATTTTTGCGGTGCCGAAGGTGCTCGGGCGACTGGGCCTGAAGGTCTCGGACATCGATCTGTGGGAGCTCAACGAGGCATTTGCGGTGCAGGTGCTGTACTGCCGCGACTTCCTGGGCATTCCCAATGTGCAGCTCAATGTCAACGGCGGCTCGATCGCGGTTGGGCACCCCTACGGTGTGAGCGGCCAGCGTCTGACCGGCCACGCCCTGATCGAAGGCAAACGGCGCGGCGCCAAGCGGGTGTGCGTGACCATGTGCATCGGTGGCGGCATGGGGGCGGCTGGCGTCTTCGAGGTGCTCTGAGGTGGATGCCGGCCGCAGGCTGCGCGCCGCCCTGGACTTTTTGCTCTATGACTGGCTGCAGGTTGAGCGCCTGTGCGAGCGGCCGCGCTTTGCGGAGCACGGCCGCGAGACTTTTGATGCGGTGCTCGAGACCTGTGAGCGCATCGCCAGAGACAAGTACGCGCCTTTCAACCGCCTGGTCGATACCGAGGAGCCCCGCTTTGATGGCCGGCAGGTGATCCTGCCTCAGGCTTCCTACGATGCCCTGGCCGCCTATGTGCAATCGGGCATGATGAGCGCTTCACAAGACCACGCCATCGGTGGCATGCAGCTGCCTTTTGTGGTGGAGGCGGCAGCCAATGGGTTTTTCTCGCAGGCCTCGGTCAGCATCAACACCGCCTTGCTCACGGTGGGCAACGCCAATTTGCTGATGGCCTATGGCAGCGCGCTGCAGCGCGAGGTGTTCGCGCGCCAGGAGTTCTCTGGCCTGTGGGCCGGCACCATGTGCCTGTCTGAGCCGCAGGCCGGCTCCTCGCTGGGCGATATTGCCACCCGGGCCTTACCCGATGGCGACGACCATGCGCTCGACCCCTTGGGCCCGCGCTACCGGCTGCACGGCCACAAGATGTGGATATCGGCCGGTGACCATGAGCTGACCGAAAACATCGTCCATCTGGTACTGGCCAAAATTCCGGACGAGCAGGGGAGGCTGCCAGCCGGCGTCAAGGGCATTTCGCTGTTCATCGTGCCCAAAAAGCTGGTGGGTGCCGACGGGCGGCTCACCGGTGAGCGCAACGACGTGGCGCTGGCGGGCTTGAACCACAAGCTGGGCTGGCGTGGCACCACCAACACCTTGCTCAACTTTGGCGAGGGCAGCCACCCGGTGCGCGGTCAGGCCGGCGCCATCGGCTACCGCGTCGGTGCGGTGGGGCAAGGCCTGCAGTGCATGTTCCACATGATGAACGAGGCGCGCATCGGCGTGGGCATGGCCGCCACCATGCTGGGCCTGGCCGGCTACCACGCCAGCCTGGACTATGCGAAGACCCGCAGCCAGGGCCGCCTGCCCGGCCCCTCGGGCAAAAATGCGGGCTCGCCGCCGGTCAGCATCATTGCGCATGCGGACGTCAAGCGCATGCTGCTGGCACAGAAAAGCTATGCAGAAGGCGCGCTGGCCCTGCAGCTTTACTGCGCGCGTCTGGTGGACGAGCAGCGCACCGGCGGTGTCGAAGCGGCGGCGCAAGCTCACCTGCTGCTGGAGTTGCTCACGCCAATCGCCAAGAGCTGGCCCAGCGAGTGGTGTCTGGAGGCCAACAGCCTGGCCATACAGGTTCACGGGGGCTACGGCTACACCCGCGACTTTCCGGTCGAGCAATATTGGCGCGACAACCGGCTCAATATGATCCATGAAGGTACCCACGGCATACAGGCCAGCGACCTGCTCGGCCGCAAGGTGCTGATGGACGGGGCCCTGGCGCTGCTGGGCCAGCGCTTGCAAGCGAGTATCGCCCAGGCCCAAGGGTTGAAAGACTGGGCGGCTGCGGCCCAAGCGCTGGAGCAGGCCTGGCAGGCGGTCACGCAAGCCGCTCAAGCCGCCTGGCAGGGCGGCAGCCCCGAGCGAGCCCTGGCCAATGCGGTGCCCTTCCTGCAAGCTTTCGGTCATACCGTGCTGGCCTGGATTTGGCTGGACCTGGCCTGTGTCGCTCAAGCGCAGGGTGACAGCCCAGCGCGCACCGGGCGGCTGGCGGCGGCACAATACTTCTTTCGCTACGAGTTGCCCAAGATCGGCGCCTGGCTGGCGGTGGTCGGCGCGCAAGATATGACCTGCGCCGACCTGCCCGAAGACGCTTTCTGAGTTCGCCCCAGCGAATAGCCGAAGTAACCCTCATCCGAATACATGGCCACGCCCCAACAAGTACAGCAACTGCACAAGCTCATCTGGACACTGATTTACGGTGGCCTGCTGTGCCTGCTCTTGGGTTGGTCGGTCGATCGCCTGGACCCATCCCTGGGATGGCCTTTGATGATCGGCGGAGTGATTGCGGCCATCATCGGGGCGATACTGATTTTTGTGCGGGCCCGTTTGAAGGTCGAGCCTGCCCCCAGCCAAGAAAAAAGGAGTTGAAGACATCATGGCAAGAACCATCCAGCAATTGTTTGACCTGCACGGCAAGACCGCCTTGGTGACCGGTGGCTCGCGCGGCCTGGGCCTGCAACTGGCTGAGGCCCTGGGCGAGGCTGGCGCAAAGCTGGTCATCACTGCCCGCAAGGCCAAGGACCTGGAGGAGTCGGCGGCCCATCTGCGCGCCCGCGGCATCGACGTCCATGGGATCGCGGCCGACTGCTCCGATCAGGCTGACATTGAGCGCCTGGCGCGCGAGGCCGTCAAACACCTGGGCCATGTGGATATTTTGGTCAACAACGCTGGTGCGGCCTGGGGTGCCCCGGCTGAAGACCACCCGATTGAGGCTTGGGACAAGGTGATGAACCTCAATGTGCGCGGCTACTTTCTGCTCAGCCAGCAAATCGGCCGTCTGAGCATGATCCCGCGCAAATACGGCCGCATCATCAATATTTCGTCCATCACCGGTCTGGGCGGCAACCCCAAGCCGATCAAGACCATTGCCTACAACACCTCCAAGGCGGCGGTGATCAACTTCGGCCGGGCGCTGGCCTGCGAGTGGGGGGTGCACGGCATCACCGTCAACGCTATCTGCCCTGGATTTTTCCCGAGCAAGATGTCCGACGGCCTGCTCAAGTCCATAGGCCTGGATGAAATGGCCTCGCACGCGCCGCTCAACCGCCTGGGTGATGACGAAGACCTCAAAGGCACCTGCGTTTTGCTGGCATCGGACGCGGGCAAACACATCACTGGCCAGTGGCTGGCGGTCGACGGCGGTGTGTCGGTGGTGACAGGCGGCTGAACTTGGGCACGAAGGTGACGACGATACTGATCACCCACCTGATCGGTTTTTCATCATGAGCTTTGGCATTCACATTCCTTTTATCGAACACATAGGCTTTGAACTGGTGGAGTTTGAAGGCGGGCGCTCGGCGGTGCAGTACCGTCCACTGCCCGAGCACCTCAATATTTTTGGCAAGGTCCACGGCGGTGTGCTGATGACGCTGATGGACACCACCATGGCTGCAGCGGCGCGCAGCGTGCAGACCGACCACGGCGCCATCACCATCGAGATGAAGACCAGTTTCTTTCGGCCCGCCGAGGGCAAGGCTTTGCTGCGGGGCGAGGGCAAGTTGCTGCACCGCACCCGAACCATGGCTTTTGTCGAGGCGACCATCTTCGACGATGCAGGCCACTCCTGCGCACACGCCACAGGCACCTTCAAATACGCGCCGCTGCCGCCCAAGCCCTAGGGCTTGCAGGCGCGTTTTCAAAAACCAGGACACACCATGCCCGTCAACCAGCAGATCGTTCTGGCCAGCAGGCCGCAAGGCGCGGCCAGCGCTGACAACTTCCAACTGATCGAGGCCCCCACGCCTGCGCTGCAAGCTGGGCAGGTGCTGGTGCGCCACCACTACCTCAGCCTGGATCCGTATATGCGCGGGCGCATGAACGAGGGCAAAAGCTATGCGTCGCCTCAGCCCCTGGGCGAGGTGATGATCGGTGGCACCGTCGGCGAGGTGGTCGAGAGTCGCTCGCCACGCTTTGCGATCGGCGATCCGGTGGTGGGCATGGGCGGCTGGCAGCTCTACAGCGTCGTCGATGCCGAGCAGCCCGGCGCCTTGCACAAGGTCGATACCCGTCTGGTGCCGCTGTCAGCCTACCTCGGCGCAGTTGGCATGCCTGGCGTGACCGCCTGGCATGGTCTGGTGCGCATCATCGAGCCGCAGGCCGGCCAGACGGTGGTGGTCAGCGCTGCCTCAGGCGCGGTCGGCAGCGCCGTAGGTGCGCTGGCCAAGGCCAGAGGCTGCCGGGTGGTCGGCATTGCCGGCGGACCAGATAAGTGCGATTACGTGGTCAAGGAGCTGGGCTTTGACGCCTGCATCGACTACCGCCAGCATGCTGACGCAGCCTCTTTGTCCAAGGCGCTCAAGGCGGCCTGCCCGCAGGGCATAGACGGCCATTTTGAAAACGTCGGCGGCATGGTGCTGGACGCGGTGATGCTGCGCATGAACCCCTTTGGCCGCATTGCGGTGTGCGGCATGATCGCTGGCTACGACGGCCAGAGCCTGCCCATGGCCTATCCTCAACTGATCCTGGTGCAGCGCCTGAAGGTGCAGGGCTTTATCGTCAGCGAGCATATGCAGGACTGGCCGGCGGCGCTCAAGGAATTGGGGCAACTGGTCGCAGGGGGCCAGTTCCGCCCGCGCGAGTCGATCGCCCAGGGGCTGGCCGCTGCGCCTGAGGCATTTTTGGGCCTGCTCAAGGGCCACAATTTCGGCAAGCAGCTGGTCAAGCTGGTCTAGAAACAGGCGCCGTGCCATGACCCGCACGCACGAGGTATTCAACCAGAGCGAGCCTCTGGTCGGGCACGATCTCTTTGAAGGCAACCTTGGCCTGCGCGACAGCCTGCGCCTGCTGGCGCCGCAGCTCGACTTGGCGCCCTTGCAGGCCCTGGGCCGGCAGTTGGGCCAGGCCGAGATGCAGACCCATGCCCGACTGGCCAACAGCCAGCGTCCGGTGCTGCACACCCACAGTCCGCAGGGGCAGCGCATCGACCAGGTGGAGTTTCATCCCAGCTATCACGCGCTCATGAGCGCGGCGGTGGCTGCCGGCTTGCACGGCAGCGCTTGGCTCGATGCTGAGGGCGGCTCGCATCTGCGGCGTGCGGCCGGCTTCATGATGTTCACCGAGCTCGAGCCTTCGGTGCTGTGCCCGATTTCCATGAGCTACGCGGTACTTCCAGCGTTGGCCGGCAATGCGGCCATCTATAGGGCATGCGCGGGCAAGCTGGCCAGCCGTGTTTATGAGCCTGAGCTCAAGCCCTGGCCGATGAAAGCCGGCCTGACCATGGGCATGGGCATGACCGAAAAACAGGGCGGCTCCGATGTGCGGGCCAACACCAGTTACGCCGAGCTTGAGGGCAGCGATGCCTGGGGCGAACGCTACCGCGTCACGGGCCACAAATGGTTTTTCTCGGCGCCGATGTGCGATGCGTTCTTGATCCTCGCGCAAACGGCCTCGGGCCTGAGTTGCCTGTTTTTGCCCCGGGTTCTGCCCGACGGCTCGCTCAACCGCCTGCGCATACAGCGCCTGAAGGACAAGCTGGGCAACCATGCCAATGCAAGCTCTGAGGTTGAGTTTGAGCAGGCGCAGGCCTGGCTGGTGGGCCAGGAGGGGCGAGGGATTGCGCAGATCCTGGAGATGGGCACACTGACTCGGCTCGATTGCGCCCTGGGCACCAGTGGGCTGATGCGCGCTGCGCTCAGTCTGGCCCTGCACCATACCCGCCAGCGGCTGGCTTTTGGCAAGCCTTTGATCGAGCAGCCGCTGATGAAAAACGTGCTGGCCGATCTGGCGCTGGAGTCAGAGGCAGCCACTGTGCTGGCCCTGCGGCTGGCGCATGCGATCGACCAGCGCGCGAACAGTCAGGCGGACACTCAGGCGGGCGGTCAAGGGAGCAGCCATGAGGCCGATCTGGCCCGCCTGCTGACGCCGATCGCCAAGTTCTGGATCTGCAAGCGCGGCAGCGCCTTTGCCCAGGAGGCCATGGAATGCCTGGGCGGCAATGGCTATGTGGAGGAGGGCGGTCAGGGCCTGATGGCACGCATCTACCGCGAAATGCCGCTGAACTCGATTTGGGAGGGCGCAGGCAACATCATGGCGCTGGACCTGCTGCGCGGTCTGCGCCAGAGCGAGGCCTTGGCCTGCCTGCAGCGTGAGCTCGCGCCCGCGCGTGGCCGGCATGGGGCGCTCGACCGGGCGATTGAACGGCTGCCTCTGATGCTGCAAGAGTTGGCCAGGCCGGAGCAGGCGCGCCGGCTGGCACAGGAACTGGCCCTGTTGATGCAGGCAGCCCTGCTGGTGCAATCGGCGCCGGCCGCGGTTTGGCAAGCCTTTTGTGATTCACGCCTGGCCGGCCACTGGGGCCAGGCTTTTGGAACCCTGGGCCCACAAGCCGATCTCGATGCCATCCTTGCCCGGGCCATGCCTTGAGCCGGGTCAGCAAAGCGCCCTACAGCGGGCTGAAAACACTGAAGGAGACCTCATGAACGACATCCTGCTGCACCATTACCCGGCTTCGCCGTTTGCTGAAAAAGCCCGCCTCATGCTGGGCTACGAGGGCCTGGCCTGGATGGACCGCATGGCGGCCAGGGGCCATGGCATGGTAGAGCGCTACACCTCGGCACAAGCCATCGAGCTTGCGCGCAGCAGCACGCCCAAGCCATGAGCGCGGCCGACTGGCAAGGCAAAACCGCACTGATTACCGGCGCTGGCTCGGGCTTTGGCTTGGAGCTGGCGCGCGTAGCCGCGCGTGCCGGCATGCGTCTGGTGCTGGTCGATGTGCAGACCGATGCGCTGGCCGCCGCTGTGGCCGAGCAGCGCTCAGCCGGCGCGCAGGTACTGCCCTTCGAGCTCAGTGTGGCTGACGCTGCCGCCATGCAGGCCATGGCGCAACAGGTCCAGCAGCAGTGGGGCGCGCCGCACCTGCTGTTCAACAATGCCGGCGTGGGTGCCGGTGGCCTGATCTGGGAGAACTCGCTGGAGGACTGGCAGTGGGTGCTCGGTGTCAACCTGATGGGGGTGGCCCACGGGGTCAGGCTGTTTACGCCCATGATGCTCGCTGCCGCCCAGGCCGACCCTGGCTGGCGCGGGCATATCGTCAACACCGCCAGCATGGCCGGCCTGCTCAATCCGCCGAACATGGGCGTCTACAACGTCAGCAAGCACGCAGTTGTTTCGCTGACTGAAACACTGCACCATGACCTGAGTCTGGTCAGCGATCAGATCGGCGTTTCGCTGCTGTGCCCCTACTTTGTGGCCACCGGCATCAGCCAGAGCCACCGCAACCGGCCTGCTGGCGCTCAGCAGGCCACCCGCAGCCAGCGGGTCGGCCTGGCCATGATCGACAAGGCGGTGCAGGCCGGCAAGGTCAGCGCCGCCGAGGTGGCCGCGCGCACCTTTGCGGCGATAGCCTCCGGTCAGTTTTACATCTATAGCCACCCCCAGGCCCTGGCTTCGGTGCAGACCCGGATGGAAGACATCCTGCAAGGCCGTACCCCCAGCGACCCCTTCGCCGGTCGGCCGCAGGTGCGCGAGCAGTTGCGGGCGGCGCTGCGTGACACGTCATAGAGCAAAGTGATGCAGCAAAGTGATGCGGCAGTCCTTAGGTGCCTGTTAGACTGAATTCATGGTCATTGACATGCATTCTCATTGGACGCCGCGCGGCTTGGCGGCGTGCGCTGCGGGGCAGGACTGGTATGGCTGGCGCCTGGACCGCGACGCCAAGGGTAATGAGCGGGTGAGTATGGGCGAGCATGCCCTGAGTTTTGCGGTCAGCCGATCGCTGCTGAGCGACCCTGCTGCACGGGCGCAGGCCCGGCGCATGCACGAGGGCATAGACATGCAATGCCCCATTCCCACTGGCATTTTCTGGAACTACCACCTCGATGAGACCCAGGCACGGCGCTTTACCCTGGAGCTCAATGAAGAAATCGCCGAGGTGCAGCGCGCCTATCCGCGCAGCTACCGCGGCCTGGCCATGCTGCCCATGCAGCACCCCCATCTGGCTCGCGAGATGATGGAAGACGCGGCTGGCCGACTCGGTCTGCGCGCGATCGTGATTGCCTCCAATGTCAACGGCCGCAACCTCGACGACCCGCAGGTGCTGCCATTGCTTGAAACGGCAGCCGCCATGGGCCTGTCCATCGTGGTTCATCCGGTCTACTGGGGCAAGCCAGGCGAGGAGCGTTTTCCGCGTTACCACTTTGAAAATTCTTTTGGTGCGCCGCTCGAATCGAGTCTGGCAGCCATGTCGGTGGTCTACAGCGGCTTGCTCGATCGCCACCCAGACCTGCGCATCATGTTCACCCAGGGCGGCGGCTGGATTCACTTCGGTGTGGGCCGCTTTAACCTGCGCTACGCCCAAGGCCGCGACGGCACCACCATGGCCCGCCCGCCGGTGGACTACCTTTCGCAGATGTATTTCGACTGTCTGGTGCACGACGACGACGCGCTGGCCCTGCTGTTCAAGCGCTGCGGGCGCGACAAACTGATGATAGGCACCGACCATCCGGCCAGCGGCAACATCATCGGCGGCGCCGTCCCCTGGATACGCCAGCAGGCCATGTTTTCTGAGGAGGACAAAGACCATATCCTCTGGCGTAACGCGGCGCGTTTTCTGCAGCTCGACGCGTCCTGCACGCCCTAGGTCCATTCATTCGAACAGGAGTAACCCCCATGACATTCAAGCCCTTTCGCCGCGCCGCCACCCTTGTTCTTTTTGCCCTGGGCCTTAGCCACGCATCCCTGTGGGCGCAGGAATTTCCGAGCCGTCCGATTCGGCTGGTCGTGCCCTATGCGCCGGGCGGCTCGACCGACATCATTGCCCGCGCTGTCAGCCAAAAAATGACCGAGCGCCTGGGCCAGCCTGTGGTGATTGACAACAAGCCGGGCGCAGCGACCACCATAGGCACCGAGTTCGTGGCCCGCGCTGCGCCCGACGGCCACACGCTGCTGCTGGTGCCCGTGCCTTTCGTGACCGCGCAGTACACCTTCCCCAAGCTAAGCTATGACAGCCGCCGCGACTTCGCGCCTATTTCGCTGATGCTCAACATTCCTCTGTTGATCGCGGTCAACCCCACCAAGGTCGAGGCCCGCAGCCTGCCCTCCTTGATCGCGGCCATGAAGGCCCAACCCGGGCGCTTTACCATGGGCTCGCCCGGCAATGGCAGCCACTCGCATTTGGCCTTCGAGCTGTTTCGCATGCAGACCGGGGTCGATGCCCTGCATGTGCCCTACAAGGGCTCTGCGCCCGTTGTCAGCGACTTGCTGGGCGGTCAGATCGACCTGACCTTCACCGGGCCGCTGGAGGTCATGCCCCACGTGCGCACGGGCAAGCTCGCCGTGCTCGGGGTGGCCGCGCCGCAGCGCTTGAGCTATCTGCCTGCGGTACCCACGATGCGCGAGGCCGGCCTGCCCGACTACGAGGCCTCGTTTTGGTTCGGCATCGTCGCCCCGGCAGGCACGCCCAAAGATGTGGTCAGCAAGCTCAACGAGGCGGTGACTGCCGCCCTCAAAGCGCCCGATGTGATGGAGACCCTGAGCGCCCAAGGAGCCGAGATTTCCGCTTCCTCGGCTGATGCATTTGCCCGCTTCCTCCAGGCTGAACATGCCCGCTGGTCACAGACCATCAAGGCGGCGCGGATCACTCTCAACTAGCACTTGAGTCCACTCGGGGTAGCCTCGCCCGACGCCATCTCGAGCTTGTAGGAGCGCCGTCCTCGCGGCCAGGTTTCATGAATCACATCCTTGCCCAAATTGCGACCGAGCTCAAAGTTCGGCCCGCGCAAGTGGTGGCTGCTGCCGATCTGCTCGACGGTGGAGCCACAGTTCCCTTTATCGCCCGTTACCGCAAAGAGGCCACCGGCGGCCTAGACGATATTCAGTTGCGCGAACTGCAGTACCGCCTGGCTTATCTGCGGGAGATGCAGGAGCGGCGCACCGCCATACTCAAAAGCATAGAAGAGCAGGGCAAGCTCACGCCCGAGTTGCGCGCAGCGATCGAGGCGGCCGCCACCAAGCAAGACCTGGAAGACCTCTACCTGCCCTTCAAACCCAAGCGCCGCACCAAGGGCCAGATCGCCCGCGAAGCCGGCATTGAGCCTTTGGCTGACCTGCTGTTCAACGATCCCCAGCGGGTGCCTCTGGATGAAGCCCAGGCCTATGTGCTCAAGGATAAGACCGAGGCCGGCGACGACTTCAGCACCGTGCAGGCGGTGCTCGACGGCGTGCGCGACATCCTATCGGAGCGCTGGGCCGAAGATGCGGCGCTGGTGCAGTCGCTGCGCAATTGGCTGTGGGCGGAAGGGCTGCTGGCCTCCAAACTGGTGGCTGGCAAGGACGAGAACAACCCCGATCACGCCAAGTTCCGCGACTACTTCGACTATGACGAGCCCATCAACCGCGTGCCCTCGCACCGATCCTTGGCGGTGTTCCGGGGGCGCAGCCTGGAGATCCTTGATGCCAAGCTCAGTCTGCCCGAAGTGCTCGATGCGCAGGGTAAGCCGCCGGCCGTATCGTTGGCCGAGGGCAAGATCGCGCTGCACCTGGGCTGGAGCCACAAGGCCAGGCCCGCCGATGACCTGATCCGCAAGGCGGTGGCCTGGACCTGGCGTGTCAAGCTCAGCCTTTCTCTTGAGCGCGACCTCTTCGCCCGCCTGCGCGAGGAGGCCGAGAAGGTGGCGATCAAGGTGTTTGCCGACAACCTGCGCGACCTGCTTTTGGCCGCACCGGCCGGACCACGTGTGGTCATGGGCCTAGACCCCGGCATACGCACCGGTGTCAAGGTGGCGGTGGTCGATGCCACCGGCAAGCTGGTCGATACCGCGACCGTCTTCCCACACGAGCCGCGCCGTGATTGGGACGGTTCCTTGTTCGCCCTGGCCAAGTTGTGCGAGAAGCACAGCGTCAACCTGATCGCCATTGGCAACGGCACCGCCAGCCGCGAGACCGACAAGCTCGCCGGCGATCTGATCAAGCAACTGGCTAAGCTGCACCCCGAGCAGGCGCTGCAGAAGGTGGTGGTCAGCGAGGCTGGCGCCTCGGTGTATTCGGCCAGCGAATTTGCCTCGCAGGAGATGCCCGACGTCGATGTGAGCTTGCGCGGCGCGGCCAGCATTGCCCGGCGCTTGCAAGACCCGCTGGCCGAGTTGGTCAAGATCGACCCCAAGTCGATCGGCGTGGGCCAGTACCAGCACGACCTTAACCAAAGCGAACTGGCGCGCAGCCTGGACGCGGTGGTTGAGGACTGCGTCAACAGCGTCGGCGTGGACCTGAACACCGCCAGCGTCCCCTTGCTGGCGCGGGTTTCTGGCCTGTCGCAGACCACGGCTCGTTCAGTGGTGCGCTGGCGTGACAGCAACGGCGCCTTCCAGAGCCGCGACGACCTCCTCAAAGTCACTGGTCTGGGTCCCAAGACCTTCGAGCAGAGCGCCGGCTTCTTACGCATCCGCGGTGGCGGTAACCCCCTTGACGTCACCGGCGTTCACCCAGAGACCTATCCCGTGGTTGAGAAAATCATGGCGCACACCGGCAAACCGGTGGCCGAGCTCATGGGCCGGGCCGATATGCTCAAGTCGCTCAAGCCCGAGTTGTTCGCCAATGAGCAGTTTGGCGTGATCACAGTCAAGGACATCCTCACCGAGCTGGAAAAGCCTGGCCGTGATCCGCGCCCTGATTTTCAGGTGGCGCGCTTTACCGACGGCGTGGAAGAAATTTCCGACCTCAAAGAGGGCATGGTGCTCGAAGGCACGGTGTCCAATGTGGCGCAGTTTGGTGCCTTCGTCGACCTGGGCGTTCACCAGGACGGGCTGGTCCATGTGAGCCAACTTGCCAACAAATTCGTGAGCGATGCGCGCGAAGTGGTCAAGACCGGCGACATCGTCAAGGTGCGGGTGCTGGAGGTGGACATGGCGCGCAAGCGCATCAGCCTGAGCATGAAGCTCGATGCCGCCCCCGCTCGGGCAGGTGCTCCGCGTGAAAACCGATTCGAGGGGGCAGGGCGCGGCCAGCGCCCGCCGCCGCAGCGCCAGCCTGAGCCCCCATCACAAGGGGCGATGGCCTCGGCCTTTGCCAAGCTGCAGGGCTTGCGCAAGTAGGGCTTGGTGAGCCCGGCGTCGCCGGTCAGGTTCTTCGCCGCGTGTTGTGCGAAGCTGGCTGGGCCGCGGTGCGAATCGGCAGCCCTTATCACTTTGCTCGAAAGCCGAGCGCTGCGCAGAATTAAGCCTGCAATTTGTCGATGGGATGAGCGAAATACAAGGTTATTTCGTTCCCGCCTCGATCAGCTCACTCCGCCTTGATCCTCGCCGCGCGAATCACCTCGCCCCAGCGCGTTCGCTCCCCAACGAGAAACTCTTCGAAGGCGGCCGGCGCCATGGGGCGAAACGCTTCCACCCCGAGCTTGCGCAGGGCGGCCTGCGTCTCGGGCGATCCGAGGACCGCGGTCATCTCGGCGGCCAGGCGCTGGACGATGGCCTCGGGCACCCCGGCAGGTGCCACCAGCCCGAACCAGTTGGCGAAATTCATGCTCGGATAGCCTTCTTCGCGCAGCGTGGGCGTCGTTGGCATGTCGAAGAAGCGGCCGCTGGTGGAGACGGCGAAGACTTTGATCTTGCCACTGCGTGCCAAAGCGACGGCGCTGCCCGCAGGCAGCATCTGCAGATCGGTGTGCCCGCCCAGCAACGACGTCACCGCGGGCGCCTGGCCCTGGAAGGGTACGTGACGAATATCCAGCCCGGCTATACCCTTGAAGGTCTCCACGGCGATCTGCGAGGTGCTGCCTAGGCCGGCCGATGAGTAGGTGTATTTGCCCGGCTCCCGTTTGATCAGCTCGACCAATTCCTTGGTCGTGCTGGCCGGGAAATCCGGCCGCGCTACCACCGCGAAGGGGTTGATCGCGAAAGGGGCAATGGCGACGAAGTTTTTTTGCGGGTCATAGGGCAGGTTGCTGCGCAGGTTGGCAGCAATGGCATGCGTCTCGGCGCTGGCCAGCAGCAGGGTGTAGCCATCGGCCGGTGCCCGCGACACTGCCTCTGCGCCCAGGGTGCCTGCCGCGCCCGCCCTGTTCTCGACCACCACAGGCGAGGGCAGCCTCTCCGAGAGCCTCTGTGCGATAAGTCGTCCGGCCGAGTCGGTGATACCGCCTGCCGGCCAGGGCACCACCAGCTTGATCGGCCGTTCCGGATATCCCTGGGCAGACACGGTAGCGGCCGTCAATAAGGCCGCCATGGGTAGCAGCAGCTTGAGCAGGCCCCGCCGCGATTGCATTTCAGAGTGACTGCCGTGCATGTGTTTTCTCCTTATAAAAATCGAGGGGGCGCTGAGACGTGGCGAGGGTCGCGGATCAGTTCAGGTCGATCTTTGCATTGGCCACTGTGTTGCTCCAGCGCGCATGCTCGTCGGCGATGAAGCGCTGGAAGGTGGCTGGCGATTGCTTGATCAGGTCCACGCCGCGCGCGCGGAAGGCGCTCTGCAGTTCCCCACTGGCCAGCGCCACATCCAGCGCCGACGTCAGTCTGGCCACGGCTGAATCCGGCGTTTTTGCCGGTGCGACGATGCCAAACCAGTTGGCCGCCACCAGGCTGTCGTAGCCGGCTTCGCGCAGCGTCGCCACCTCCGGCATCAAGGGCGTGCGCGAGGAGGTCATCGCAGCGATGACGGTGATCTTGCCGGTCGGATTGACCGCAACGGCGCGACCCACCGGCATCACCAGCAGGTCGATCTGTCCGCCCAGCAGCGCGGTCTCGGCCGGCGCCGTGCCATTGAAGGGCACGTGAACCATATTGATGCCAGCTTGCAGCTTGAACATCTCCATAGCAATCTGGCCGGTACTGCCCGCGCCCCAGGAGCCGTAGTTGAGCTTGCCCGGGTTGGCCTGGGCATAAGCCAGCAGCGACTTGATATCGCGCACCGGCAGCGTGGCCCGAGCCACCACCATGAAGGGGTTGATGGCAAAGGAGCCGATGGGCTGAAAGTCTTTTTGCGGGTCGTAAGGCATGCGCTTGGCCGCGCTGGTGATGGAGTGTGTTTCCGCGCTCGCCACCAGCAGCGTGTAGCCGTCAGGCGCTGCGCGCGCCACGGCGGCGGCACCGATCTGGCCATTGGCGCCGGCGCGGTTTTCCACCACCACCGCTTTACCCAACTGGTTACCCAATTGCAGGGCCAGTGTGCGCGAGACGGCATCGGTGTTGCCGCCGGCTGGCCAGGGCACGACCAGGGTGATGGGACGCTGTGGGAATTCGTCTGCTGCGCCAGCAGACAAGCTTAGGCCAGCAGCCAAGCCAGCGAGGGCGGCGGTGAGGAGGAAAGACTGACGGTTCATGGATCGCTCCTTGGGGACAGGCCAAGGGCCGCGCAGGCATTCCATGCCGCGGCCTTGACAGACGACCAGGCAGGCCGCCCGGTCGCGCTTGAGAGGGCGCCGAGCACCCCGTGTGTGGGCAGCTGGGAGCAGGCCACGAAAATGGCGTCGCTGGGTTCCTGGGCGGCCAGGTACGCGTTCTCCCTGACACGGCGCTCATCGATGGCCAACAGCTCCTGGATATTGGCCACCTCTATGCGTTGGAAAGCAGCGATGTGCAAGTCGCTTTGATCTAGGAAGGCCCGCAAGGCCTGGTTGACCAGATCCCCGTAGGGGGTCAACACCGACACGCTGCGCGCCTGCGTTGACCTCAGTGCGGCCAGCATGGAGCCGGCTGCAGACACTGTGGGAACGCCTGTGATCTGCTGCAGATCTTGGCAGAACTCGCGGTCGCCATCCGGGCCCGCAAGAAAGCCAGCCGCGGTGCAGCCCATCACCACCACGTCCGGCTTGTCTGCACGCAGGGCTTGTCCGGCCTCAGCCACCCGCTCACGCTCGGCAGGGAGGTCCTGCGGCCTGAGAGTTCCCTGGGGGCGGGTGATGCGCTTGATCGACAGCCGAATCGGGCAGGGGAACCAGGCCCGCAGTTCGGGCTCCAGGGTGGTGTTGGTGGCCGGCATGACCAGGCCGACAGTGATTTCAGACATGGCGTGACTCCTGTTGGCTCACATTTCGAACAGGCGACCGTAGCCGGACACGGGAGCATTGATGCGCGCACAGCGCAGGGCCTGCCACATCATGCAGCCGGCACTGGAGATGGCCGGCTTGCCCAGGTCGGCTTCCAGCGCGCCGAGCACCGATAGCGTGGGCAGCCCGACGCCGCTGATGAACACCGCCTGCGCCTCGGGGCAGTCCACATCGCGGCCGAGGTGATAGACACGCTTTTCGGTCTCTTCAAAAATGCTCTTGACCTCGGGTAGCCATTTCATGTCCTCGACCTTCAGGCCATAGGATTGCAGCACCTCGCGGCTCTTGCGGCTGAGCGCCTCGTCGTAGGCGGTTCCGACGGCAATCGAGTTCACCCCGAGCGCCTCGCAGGCGGCCACGACGCTGCCGAAGGTGGTGATGAAGGGAATGCCGATCCGGTCCTGAATGCGGGCCACCAGTTCGGCCTCGCGCTCCTTGCCCAGGTAGTAGCTGGTGGCGGTGTGCGCCAGCACCATCACGTCGGGTTTGACGCTGGCCAGCATCTCCACCACTTCATCGAGGTGCTCGATGTGGCTGACGGCCCGGTTGAGCAGCGTCTCTAGCGTCCCAACCGGTCCGCGTGCGACCATGCGCCCAAAGTGGACCGAAACGCCTTCAGGCGCCAACTCCACCATCTCGCGCTCCACCGTGGGCGTGGCCGGGGGAATCAAAAAGCCGATGCGGGCGCGCCAGCCGGCAGTTTTTGCATAGCCAAACCGGGGGTTGGCCGGTGCCTTGTTCTCCATGCGCTCGCTCCGTGCCTACAGGCTTGTTATATCTCCGAGGCAGTGTAAGACAGTATTGCTCGGCCCCTGTTCCCTGATTTCCATGCCTTGATGCCTCATGTGTTCGATCAGAACAGGCTCATGGCCTGGGCATTCAACCGAGTGCTGATTCTCAAAAAAGTAGTTCAAAAGAACAAATCAGGGTAAAGTCCAGACTGTCTAGACTGATCAGGAGGTCCCTGTGAATACCTACCCCAAAAGCGAGCCTGTACCGCCCCCAGTGGCGGCCGAGCCCCTGCCCCAGTGGCAATTACAAGAAGCTAAGAACCGTTTCAGCGCGGTGGTCAAGGCGGCCCAGGACCAAGCCCAGATCGTGACCGTGCATGGCCAGGCGGCGGCTGTGGTGATGTCGCCCCAGCGCTATGCCGCCTTGATGCAGGGGCAGGCGCCACACGAGAGCCTGTCGCAGGCTCTGGCTTGTGCCCTGCTGGACGATGAAGAGGCGGAGGTCTTTGCCCGCGACACCAGCGCCAACCCCGCGCGGGAGTTGAGCTTTTGAACTGGCTGCTCGACACCTGCGTGCTCTCCGAGTACGCCAAGCGCCGGCCGCACGCGGGTGTGCTCGCCTGGCTGGACGCGCAGCCCGAGGCCGGCTTGTTCATCAGCGAAGTGAGCCTGGCCGAGATCGCCAAAGGCATAGCCAAACTCAGTGCCCGGCAGGGCGCCACTGACGCGCGCGTTATCCAGTTGCAGCTCTGGCTGGCGCGGCTGGGGCAGCGCTTTGAAGGCCGGACTCTGCCGGTGAACCACGCGGTGTGGCGGCTGTGGGCTGAGCAAAGCGCCAGCGCTGAACGCGATGGCCAGCCGCTATCGCCCATGGACGGCTTGATCATGGCCAGCGCACTCAGCCGGGGCCTTGGGCTGGTCACCCGCAACACAGCGGACTTTGCCCGCCATCCCCAGGTCTTCAACCCGTGGGCGGCATGAAAGCGCTGCGCCTGTATGCCGGCCCCCAGGCGCTGGCGCACATTCAAAGCCACGGCCTCGCACCCGCGGATGTGGCCGCCATTCCTGGCGCGGCAGGCGGCCCCAAGGGCCTGATCCTGGGGGCGCTGGACCGTTTCCTCTTTGGCGATTGGCTGACTCGCAGCACGGAATCGGTGGACCTGGTGGGCGCCTCCATCGGCGCCTGGCGCATGGCCACCGCCTGTTTGAGTAACAGCGTGCAGGCCTTTGAACGGCTGGAGCGCGACTACATCGCACAACACTACGAGCTCGAGCCCGGGCGCAAGCGGCCGACGGCAGAGCAGGTCAGCCGGGAATTTGGCGCCAGCCTCAGTTCGTTCTACGGCGGGCGCATCGCCGAGGTGCTCAGCCACCCGCGTTACCGCCTGCATGTGATGACTTCGCGCGGCATCGGCATGCTGGCCCGCGAGCACCGCTGGCTCATGCCGCTGGGCTATGCCGGGGCCTATGCCACCAATGTGGTGTCTCGCGGCCTGATGGACGCCTGGCTAGAGCGGGTGGTGTTCTCATCGGGCGGCGACCAGCTGCATCCCTTGCCCTTTGGCACGACGGACTACCGCACCCGCCAGGTAGCCTTGAACGAGGCCAACTTCATGCCGGCAGTGCAAGCCAGTTGCTCGATTCCCTTTGTGCTGCAGGCGGTGCACAACATCCCTGGCGCGCCCCGCGGCGCCTATTGGGACGGCGGCATCACCGACTACCACCTGCATCTGGATTACCGCAGCCCCCGACCCGGCCCGGGCATCGTGCTCTACCCGCATTTCCAGCGCCAGGTGGTGCCGGGCTGGCTGGACAAGGCCTTGAAGTGGCGGCACAAAAGCACGCCATTTCTGGACCACATGCTGCTGCTCGCGCCCAACCCCGAATGGGTCAAGACCCTGCCCAATGCCAAGCTGCCTGACCGCACCGACTTCACCCGCTACGCCTCAGACCTGCCCGCTCGGATCCAAGCCTGGACCACGGCAGCCAGGGCCGCGCAGCAGCTGGCCGATGAGTTTGCACATTGGCTGGAGCGGCCGGACCCGGCTCAGGTGCAGGCGCTGTGACTGCCGAGCCGTCTTTCGTGAACTTTGCGCGAGAGCTTTTTGCGCCGCTCGGGCAGATTAGCGCCCGCCACCCCCGCCACTCCCGCCGCCCTCGCGGCGATAGGCCGTGTAGCGGGCTACCTGGCTGCGTTTTTGAAGTCGGGCTTGCGCTTTTCCAGCACCGCCCGCACCGCCTCTTGCGCCTGTGGCGTGGACTTGATGATGGAGGTGGCATAGCACTCGACGTGGTAGCCCTCGTCGAGCTCCATATGCTCGGTCAGGTTCAGGGTTTCCTTCATCAGCTCGATGCACTGCGGGCTGTGTTCGCAAATCTCCAGCGCCAGCCGGGTGGCCGCCGGCATCAGTTCGGCCAGCGGTACCACCTCATGGATCACGCCCAGGGCGTGAAAGTAGTGCGCGTCGACCATCTTGCCGGTAAAGGCCATCATGCGCACCACCTTGTCGGGCACGATGCGCCGCAGATGCCGGGTGCCCCCCATCACCCCCACCTTGACCTCGGGCAGTGAAAAGCGGGCGTTGTCCGACGCCACCACCATGTCGCAGGAGGCCATCAGGGCCAGCCCGCCACCGAGTGCGTAGCCATTGACCGCGGCGATCACCGGCACCCGGTGGCGGCGCACTGCGGTAAACACATCGCGGATCACCGCGGTGCGCACCTGGGCGCTTTGCGCGTCGAGCTGCACATGTTCATTGAGGTCGCCGCCGGCCACAAAGGACTTGTCGCCCGCGCCGGTGATGATCACGCACTGCACCGCTAGGTCGTCATGGGTCTGGCGTACCGCCGCCAGCAGCTCGCGGTGCGCTTGCAGGCTCATGGCATTGCGCGGCGGCCGGTCGATGGTGATGATGGCGATGCCCTCGTGCTGCGGGCTGCGTGTGATGTGGACATGCTCGCTCATGGCGCTAACTCCTAGCCTTCAGCGGCCTTTGAAAACTGGCTTGCGTTTGTCGAAGAAGGCCTGCACGCCTTCGCGGTGGTCCTCGGTCATCAAGTTGGTGCTTTGCGCCCAGAGTTCGGCGTCCAGATAAGCTTCGAGCGTGGGCTGGTACATCTGCTTGAACAGCTTCTTGGCCGTTCCATACGAGAAGGTGGGGCCGCTGGCCAGTTCGCGGGCATAGGCCAAGGCCTGTGCGTCGAGCTCGGCGTCGGGCAGCACCCGGTTGACCAGGCCCAGCGCCTGGGCTTCTTGGGCGTCGATGCGGCGGCCCGACATGGTCAATTCCTTGGCCTTGAGCAGGCCCAGGTGCTGGGTCAGGAAATAGATCGCTCCGCCGTCGGGCGATACACCCACATGCCGGAACACCTGGGTAAAGCGCGCCGTCTCCGAGGCCAGCACCGCATCGCAAGCCATGGCCATGCTCCAGCCTATGCCCGCCACCGCGCCACGTACCGAGGCGACCACCGGCTTTTCGATATTGGCCAGGTTGCGCACCATGCGGTGGGCCAGCCTGAGCAGCTCGCGCGCCGATGTGGGGTCGAAATCGCCCATTTTGCTGACATCGCCGCTGGCGCAAAACGCGCTGCCGCTGGAGTTGAGAAGCACGGCCCGCACCGCGTTGTCACGGGCAGCGCGCTCGAAATTCGTGCCCAAGGCCTCGCGCATTTCCACCGTCAGCGCATTGAGCTTTTCGGGGCGGTCCAGGGTGATGATGGCCAGGCCATCGCTGAGTTCATAACGAACACTCATGGTGTCTCCAGAGGCAAGAACATGGTCGGAGCTGAAATTCACGATGCATAGGCGTGAGCAAGCATGCAGATCCACTGCGCTGCAACGTAGCATCGGCTAGCTTATCCTACGCGCCCTCTGTCGCTGGGCGGTCTGGCCATCGATGTCGGTGTCAGGGAAGGGTGTTTTCGTTTGAGTCTGACGTATTTCCCGTGAAAGTCGATGGCAAGTGGCCTCTGCGCGGTGACGCCCGGGCGACAGTCAGTGCGATGTTGGGCGACCAATGGCAGGGATTGCACGATGGTGGGCGATCTCCAGGCGGTACATTCTGTCAAGCGTGCAGGCCCTGCGAAGAGGGGCGCTGGTCGATAAGGCGCCGAGCCAGCAACTGGCCGGCATGGCATATTCATTCATGGAGGAGAGAGGCAATGATCCCAATTTTTACCCGCTTGCTGGCCGGTCTGAGCGCCTGCCTGCTGTCTTTGCAGGTGATGGCCCAGGGTGCTTACCCCAGCCAAAACATCACCATCGTGCTGCCCTTCGGGCCGGGCAGTGGCACCGACATCGTCACCCGCCTGCTGGCGCAAAAGCTCAGCGAAGCCCTGGGCAAGCCGGTGGTGGTGGACAACAAGCCTGGCGCCAACGGCTCGATCGCTGCTGAATTTGTGAGCAAGGCCAAGCCGGACGGCTACACCCTGATGATCGGCACCAACTCCACCCACGGGGCCAATCCGGCTTTGCTCAAGGAGATGCGTTACGACCCGATCAAGGGCTTCGAGCATGTCAATCGGGTGGCGGTTTTCACCAGCATCGTGGTGGTCAACCCCGGCCTGCCGGTCAAGACCATGCGCGAGCTCATTGCCTATGGCAAAACCAATTCGCTGACGCTGGCCACCGGCAATGCCAGTGGCGTGGTTCAAAGCGAGACCTTGGCCCGCCAGGTGGGCTGGAAAGACCTGTTGCGGGTGCCCTTCAAGAGCAATCCGCCGGCCATGACCGAGGTCATCGCCGGTCGGGTCAACATGATGTTCAGCGACATCGCCGCGGCCCAGGCCCAGGTGAAAGCCGGCACCCTGCGGCCTTTGGCGGTGACCTCCAGAGCCCGCAGCAGCCTCCTGCCGGACTTGCCCACCATCATCGAGGCGGGTGTACCCGACTACGACTTGTCAGGCTGGAACGGGCTGTTCGCGCCGGCCGGCACGCCGCGCGAGATCGTCGAGCGGCTCAACGCCGAAGTCGCACGCGTTGTTCAGTTGCCCGAGGTGCGCGCCCGCCTGCTGGACCTGGGCGCCGAGCCGGCGCCCATGAAGCCAGCCGAATATGCGGCTTGGGTGCAGGCCGAGGTCAATAAGTGGAGCTCGCTGGTCAGGGAAGCGGGCATCAAACCTGAATAAACGCAGCGAGGGCAGACCATGGATTTCCGATTCACAGACGAGCAGCGCATGTGGCGCGACACAGTGCACAGCTTCATGGAAAAAGAGGTGGGCCGCGAGTACACCCGCGAGCATGACGCCTCGCGCGAATTCCCCTGGGAGGTTTACCGCAAGATGGCCGACCTGGGCTGGCTGGGCCTGCTGCTGCCCGAGAGCGACGGCGGCAGCGCGGCCGATCCGGTGATGTTTGCGATCTTCTGCGAAGGCATTGCCAAATACAGCCTTGACACCGCGGCCTGCATCATGACCTCGATGTTCACCGCCACGAATATTTCTAGCCATGGCACGCCCGAGCAAAAGGCCAAGTACCTGCCGCCGGTGCTCAGCGGCGAGCGCACCTTCTCGATTGCCATGTCCGAGCCGCAATCGGGCTCGGACGCAGCGGCGGCGCGCACCCGTGCCGTGCTCGAGGGCGACCATTGGGTCATCAATGGCAACAAGACCTGGATCTCGGGCGCCCACCTGCCGGGCGCGACCATCGTGCTGCTGGCCCGCACCGGCGAGGAGCGCTACAAGGGCCTGAGCCTGTTCATCATGCCCAATGACACGCCGGGCCTGACCATCACCAAGCTCAACACCATCGTCAGGCGCAGCCTGGGTACCACGCAGCTCTATCTGGACAATGTGCGCCTGCCCAAGGAAGCCTTGCTGGGCGAGGTGGGCATGGGCTGGACTTACATCACCGAGCACCTGGAGCATGAGCGCCTGAGCCTGGCCGCGTCCTATGTGGGTAATGCACAAACCGCGCTTGATGACACCATGGCTTACACCAAGCAGCGCAAGGCCTTTGGTAAATCGCTGTCGGAGTTTCAGGTGCTCAAGCACCGCATGGCCGAAGACGCCACCGCCATCGAGGCGGCCCGCCTGCTGACCTATTCGGCCGCCTGCAAAATGGCGCGCGGTGAGAGCGCGATGAAGGAGGTGTCCATGGCCAAGGTGTTCGCGGTCGACACCCTATTCAAGACCGCCTTCAACGGCATGCAGGCCCTGGGTGGGTATGGGCAGCTGCCTGAGATGGACATGGAACGCTACCTGCGCGAGGCCAAGCACGGCATGGTCGGGGGCGGCGCCAACGAGATCCAGAAAAGCATCATCGCCAAGCAGATGGGCCTGTGATGCGCTGAGGGTGCCAGCCTGCGCTGAAGGCTGGTGCGGGCCGAACCGGCCACAGCTCAGACCTGGCACTAGGGCTTACATCGAAGCGTCGATCATGGCCAGGTAATCCTCGCTGCTGGCCAGGCGCGGGTTCATCTTGTGGCAATGGTCGGCCAGAGCGCCTTCGATCACCCGGGCAAATTCGCCGCTGCTCACGCCCATCGCGCCCAAACCCGTGGGCAGGCCCAGACGGGCATTCATATCGCGCACCGCTTCGGCCACGTCGCCTGCGCTGCTGCCCTTGAGGCCCATGGCCTGGGCCATGCGGGCCATGCGGTTTTCCTTTTGAATATTCTCGGCCTCGGCGTTGAAGCGAATCACGGCCGGCAGGAACATGGCGTTGAGCGTGCCATGGTGCAGACGGGGGTTGACCCCACCCAGGCTGTGGCTGAGCGAATGAACGCAGCCCAGGCCTTTCTGAAAGGCCATAGCCCCTTGCATCGAGGCGCTCATCATGTTCAGGCGGGCCTCGCGGTCGCCTCCGTTGCGCGTCGCCCGCTCAATATTTGCCCAGGCCCGCTGCAGGCCGTCCAGCGCAATACCGTCGGCCGGCGGGTTGAAGGGTGCGGCCATGAAGGTTTCCATGCAGTGGGCGATGGCGTCCATGCCGGTGGCAGCGGTCAGCCCGGCGGGCAGACCCAGTGTCAGCTCGGGGTCGCAAATGGCCGACTTGGGCACGATGTGCCAGGAATGAAAGCCCAGCTTGCGACCATCGTCGATGATCAAAATGGCGCCGCGCGCCACTTCGCTGCCCGTACCCGCGGTGGTGGGCACCGCAATCAGCGGCGCTGCGCGTTCGGTGATCTTGGGCGAGCCGCCTTCGATGGTGGCATAGGTCTTCAGGGGCCCTTCATGGGTGGCGGCGATGGCAAGGCCCTTGGCGCAGTCGATGGCCGAGCCGCCGCCCAGAGCGATCAGTCCGTCGCAGTTGTCCCTGCGGTAAGCCTCGACCGCAGCGCGCACCGCTGCTTCGGTCGGGTTAGACGGGGTCTGGTCAAACACAGACACCGGCCAGCCGGGCAGGGCGGCCAGGGCCCGGTCCACAATGCCCGCCGCTTTGACGCCGGCGTCGGTGACGATCAGCGGCCGGCTGATGCCCACCCGCTGGCATTCGGCCTGCAAGCTGCTCAGCGCGCCAAAGTCAATCTGGATCTGGGTGATGTAGTTGATCAAGGCCAAGGCAAGCTCCTATAAACAATGCCCGGATTCTCAGGCAAATTAGCGGCAGGTCCGCGTTGTACCATGCCGTAATTGAGAGCCAGGCCATGAGCCATATCACACACCGCAGCCCCGCACCGCTGTCGCCCGAAGTCCGGCGACTGGTCGACAACATCCACCGTGCGGGTCGTCCGCCCATGCACGCGATGAGTGTGGACCAAGCCCGGGCCTTCTACCAGGCGGGCGCGCCCCTGCTGGACTTGCCTGCGCCGGCGGTCGACAAGGTTCAAGCCCTGCATATTCCCGCCCGCGACGACCACCTCATGCTGGCACGGCTTTATGCGCCGCAAAGCGATCAGGCCCTGCCGACGCTGCTTTATTTTCATGGCGGCGGCTTTACCATCGGCTGCCTTGACACGCACGATGTGCTATGCCGTCAGCTCAGCCTGTTGGGGCAGTGCGCGGTGATCTCGCTCGATTACAGGCTGGCCCCTGAGCACCGCTTTCCGACCGCGGTTCATGACGCTTGGGACGCTTTGCAATGGCTGTCCGTCCATGCCCACGAGCTCGGGCTTGATGGACAACGCCTGGCGCTTGGCGGCGACAGCGCCGGCGGTACGCTGGCTGCGGTATGCGCGCTGATGGCCCGCGACGCGGGCTTGCCCCTGCGCCTTCAACTGCTGATTTACCCGGGCACCACCGCGCATCAAGACACCGCCTCGCACAGCACCTACAGCCAAGGGCATATGCTCGACAAAGACACCGTCGACTGGTTCTTCGCGCATTACATTGATGTTCAGGACCGTGCCGACTGGCGCTTTGCTCCGCTCAATGCAAGCGATCATGCCGGTGTCGCGCCCGCCTGGCTGGGCCTGGCCGAATGCGACCCCTTGGTCGATGAAGGCATTGCCTATGCCGATACCTTGCGCATGGCGGGTGTGCCCGTGGACCTGGAAATTTACCGAGGCGTGATCCACGGCTTCATGACCATGGGCCGGGCCATTGCGCAGGCGAAAGTGGCCCATGCCGACGCTGCTGCAGCCCTCCGGACAGCCTTTGCCGAAAGCTGAACAGGTGCCGGCTAAACTTCTCCGACTTGCCGGTGCACGCCCTCGCACCGGAGGCTGACCCGGTGTGCTCCTTATGAAAAGACAGGACCTGCGCTTTTTTCACCGCCTGCGCGTGCGCTGGGCGGAAGTGGACATGCAGAAGATCGTCTTCAATGGCCACTACCTGATGTACCTAGACACCGCCATGGCCGACTACTGGCGGGTGCTGGCCCTGCCCTATGAAGAGGCGATGCATCAGCTTGGCGGCGACCTTTATGTCAAGAAGGCCAGCGTGGAGTACCACGGGTCGGCCCGCTATGACGACACGCTGGATGTTGGCCTGCGCTGCACCCGCATCGGCAACTCTTCGATTCAATTTGTGGGCGCGATATTTCGTGGCGAAGACCTCTTGATCACCGCTGAATTGATTTACGTCTACGCCGACCCCAGCACCCAGACCTCGCGGCCGGTGCCCGATGCCCTGCGCCAGGTGATGCTGGGCTATGAGGCCGGCGAGCCCGTGCTGGAGCTTCGCACCGGCACATGGGCGCAACTGCATGAAGACGCCATGAAGGTGCGCATCGAGGTGTTTGTCGAGGAGCAGCGCATCCCGCTGGCGATGGAGCAAGACCCGGCCGATGAGGTTTCGCTGCATGCAGTTGCCTACAACCGCCTGGGCATGCCGGTGGCCACCGGTCGCCTGCTGCCTGCTGAAGAAGCGACCGGCCGCATCGGGCGCATGGCGGTCAAGCGGGTGCTGCGCGAGGCCGGCATAGGCTCGCAGGTGCTGCAGGCCCTTGTTGCCGCCTCGGCCCAGCGCGGCGATGGTGCAGTGGCGCTGCATGCTCAGCGCAGCGCCGAAGGCTTTTATGCGCGCAGCGGCTTTGCGACCCAGGGGGATGGATTTGAAGAAGTGGGCCTGCCTCATGTCGAGATGGTCAGGGCGGTCTGAGCCCAGCGATTGAGCAAAAGCCCCATCGCTGCGAGGGCGCAGCTCCCACACCCCAAACCCAGGCCTCAATTTCCCAACCCAGGCCTTCATGAATTTTTGTGGGATCGCCCCCTGTGGGAGCGCCGCCTGTGGGAGCGCCGCCTGTTGGAGCGCCGCCTGTTGGAGCGCCGCCTCGGCGCGATGCGGCCTTCAAACAAGCTCAGTCCCAGCACCAAGGCAGCATCGCTGCGAGGGCGCAGCTCCCACAGCCATCAGAGGAGGCCGGACGATCAGCCCTCAATCGGCAGGCGGCCATTGCAGGCTTTCCTGGCGCAATTCGCCCAGGCGGCCTGGGTCCCAGCTTTTTTCTTCCAGGCTGAGCTGCCATTGCCCTGAGCCCTGGACTTCGGCCAGTACCAGCATGCTGCTGCGGGTGCCGTAGTGGCCGTCGGGGAAGCGCACGAGTGCGGTCGACAGCTCTTTCTCTGAGGACCACGGCACCCCGGTGTGGGGCAAGAGATCTTCGGCCGGCTGATCGCGGTTGGCCAGGGCTTGCCAGAGTTGCTCGCGCAAGGGCTCGGCGTCTTGAGCTTGCGTCAGTGCCTGGGCCAGCGTCTGACGCAGTCGTTCGGTCTTGGGCCACGGTGTGTCCAAAAACGCATTGGACAGGCCATACACGCCAATGCCCAGGCGCTCTTGCTGACGACCGGCTTCAATACCCTGAGGGCCTGATCTGCGGTTGCTCAGCCAGTGCCATTGGCCAGCGGCCAGGTCGCCGATGACCAGATTGAAGCCGCTGTAGTCCTGCAGTTCGAGCTTGTCCAGAAAGTCGTCGGCTCCGTGCTGCCCCTCCAGCCAGGCCAGGGGCAGATCACCACGCGAGCGCGCACCCGGCGCCATGTTGGGCTCGCGCACATTGGTGAGCATGGCCACCCGGCCGGTGGTGCTCAGCCCCAGCCAGGTGCCACCAGCGCGCCCGTCACGACCGCTTATGAGGGCGACCCCTGATGGGCTGCGCCAGCGCTGCAGCGGCAGGGTAGGGCGCTCGAATTGCTCGTCACGGTTGGCCGCGATCAACAGAGGCCAGCGCGCATGGGCGCCAATGGCAAAGGCGATCAGGCACATCGTCTCAAGCAGCTAGCCGGCAAGCTCAAATGTCGTCGAGCAGGGGGTAGGGCAGGGCCAGCAGGTGCAAGGCCGGCCCTTGAACACGCTCCGCCCGCAAGCCGCCGTGAGATTCGTCGGCCGCGCTGGTCTGCATGGACACGATGGCGTCAAAGCCCTGGCCGTCCGGGCAGGGCGCAGCCGCTGCGATCAAACCGCAGCCCTGCTCGGGCTCGTTCAGGAGAAACACCTCCTGGCCCATGGCCACCGGTGCATCGGCATGCACCAGATAGGCCCGCCGCTTGATGGTGCCGCGAAACTGGCTGCGCGCCACCACTTCCTGGCCCGGATAGCAGCCTTTCTTGAAATTGACCCCGCCCACCGATTCATAGTTGAGCATCTGCGGCACAAAGGCCTCGAAAGTGGCCGACCCCACCATGGCGATGCCCGAGCGCACGCTCAGCCAGTGCCAGTAGGCCAGGGGCAATGGCGGCTCGCTCGGTGCCGGCGCACCGATGGGGGCCAGCCAGCAGGCGCGGCTCACGCCTGCGCCGGGGTAGAGAAACACCACCATGGCCGGCCCGGTGTCCAGACGCGACCAGGGCAGCGCTCCCGGCCGCAGGGCATCGACCGCTGAGCCGCACAGGCCGATCATGCGGTAGTCGGCGGTGGCGTCGCTGAGCTTGGCCTTGGCCCGCAGCACGAACATGGACAGGCGCTTGACCATGGGGGCGACGCTGTCGCGGGCGCACAGCAGCAAGACCTCTTCGGTACTGCATTTGATGACGATGAAGCTGGCCTGCATCCGGCCCTTGGCATTGCAGTAGGCGGCCAGACGGGCGCTGTCGTCGCCCAGCAGGGCGACGTCCTGTGTCAACTGGCCTTGCAGGAAGGAGACGGCGTCAGCGCCGGCCACCCGGATCACGCCCATGTGGGGCAGGTCCATCTGACCGGACTGAGGGCTTGACGGCTCGGGCGCAGCAGCGCCCTGATTCAATGAGGGGGTAGACATGGCTGAATTATCATCCCCGGGCTGAGCACCTCCGGTGGGTGCATCTCACCTGAGGATGTTTTTTGCGACTTGTCCTTCGCTTACTGGCGCTGTTTCTGCTGGCTGCCGCGCTCATGGGAGCGGTCGCAGCCTGGTGGCTGCACGCACCCATGGAGTTGCGCCCCGCTCAGGGCAGCCAGGTGGTAGATCTGTTGATTGAGCCGGGCACCACGCCGCGCGGGGTGGCGCAGGCGGTGGCCGATGCCGGGGCACAGGTCAGCCCGGCGCTGCTGTTTGCCTGGTTTCGGGTTTCGGGTCAGGCCCGGCAAATTAAGGCGGGCAACTATGAGATCGCGGCCGGCAGCAGCCCGCGCTCTTTGCTGCGCATGCTGGTGCGCGGCGAGGAGGCGCTCAAGAACGTCTCTTTGCCGGAGGGGCTGAACTTTTCTCAGGTGCGCGCGGCGCTGGCAAAAGCCGATCAGCTGCGCCCCGACTCCCAGGGCCTTTCTGAGGCGCAAATCATGGAAAAAATCGGGCTGCCCGGGGTGCATCCTGAGGGGCGCTTCTTCCCGGATACCTATAGTTACGGTAAGGGCAGCAGTGACTTGGAGCTGTTGCGCCGAGCCGCCCGGGCCATGGACAAGCGGCTGACGCAGGTCTGGGCTCAGCGCGAGGAGGGCTTGCCCCTTCAGACGCCCGAGCAGGCGCTGATCCTGGCCAGCATCATTGAAAAGGAAACCGGCAAGCCCTCAGACCGAACGCTGATCAGCGGGGTGTTCGTCAACCGCCTGCGCATCGGCATGCGGCTGCAGACCGATCCGACGGTGATTTACGGTCTGGGCGATCGCTTTGACGGCAACTTGCGCAAGCGCGACCTGCGCTCTGACACGCCCTACAACACCTATACCCGTGCAGGCTTGCCGCCGACGCCCATCGCCATGCCCGGCCGGGCTGCCTTGCTGGCGGCGGTGCGGCCGGCGCAGACGCAGGCCCTGTATTTCGTGGCGCGCGGCGACGGCAGCAGCCAGTTCAGTGCGACACTGGACGAACACAACCGGGCTGTCGACAAATACATACGCGGGCGCTGAGCCCCCTGGCCATCGTGACATCCACTGCAGGTCTTTTTATCAGCTTTGAAGGCATAGACGGTGCCGGTAAATCCACCCACGTGGGCCGGCTGGCCGAGGCTTTTCGCGCCAGCGGGCGCAACACCTTGCTGACCCGCGAGCCCGGTGGTACCGCCCTGGCCGAGCAGCTTCGCACGATGATCCTCAACCAGCCCATGGACCCGCTGACCGAGGCGCTGCTGATTTTTGCGGCCAGGCGCGACCATCTGCAAGGCGTGATCGCCCCGGCGCTGGCGCGCGCCGAGGTGGTATTGTGTGACCGCTTCACCGATGCCACTTTTGCCTACCAGGGGCACGGACGCGGCTTTAACCTGAGCGTGCTCGCTCAGCTCGAACGCTGGGTGCAGAGCATGGACGCTCAGGATTTGATTGAACCGGAGCTCACCCTGTGGTTCGATCTGCCGCCCCAAGTGGCGGCGCAGCGCCTGGCCGGCGCCCGGCTGCCCGACAAGTTCGAGGCCCAGCCTGTGGCCTTTTTCGAGAAGGTTTCGGCCGGCTACGCGGCGCGCATGGAGGCTGCACCGGCCCGCTTTGCCCGCATCAACGCCGACCAAGCGCCCGAGGCGGTTTGGGCCGAGGTGCTCGCTGCGGTCCAGGCCCGGGGGCTGCTGCCATGAGCGAGGCGGTCTCCAGCACGGGCGTCCAGCCGCTAGCGCCCTGGCTACAGGCACAACTGCAGCTTTTGCTCAGCCGCCGCGCCCACGCCATCTTGCTCAGCGGGCCTTCGGGCCTGGGCCAGTACGACTTGGCTCTGGCCCTAGCCAGTGCCTGGCTGTGCCAGGCGCCGAGTGAGCAGGGCGCTTGCGGACACTGCGCGAGTTGCCACGCCATCTCGGTGCGCACCCATCCTGATTTATGCGTGCTGATGCCCGAGGCGCTATGCCTGGAGCTCAACTGGCCCCTGGATGAAAAGGTGCAAAACGAGCTCGATACCAAAAAGCGCAAGCCCAGCAAGGACATCAAGGTCGAGGCGGCCCGCGAGGCGGTGGCCTTCACCCAGATGACCCGCTCGAGTGGCGACACCAAGGTGGTGCTGGTCTATCCGGCCGAGCGCATGAACAGCATCACCGCCAATGCCATGCTCAAGACCCTGGAAGAGCCGGTGGGGCAGGTGCGATTCATCCTGGCCAGTGAAGCCGCCGACCAGCTGCTGCCCACTCTGCGCAGCCGCTGCCAGAACCACACCCTGGTCTGGCCAGCCTTTGACCAAGCGCTGGCCTGGTTGAAGTTGAGGTTGGGCCAGGGCAGGGCGGCGGTCGATGAGCAAGACCTGCGGGTCTTGCTGGCGGCAGCCGGTGGCCGGCCCGACGACGTGCTGACTCGCCTGCGCGACACCGATGTCAAGCAAGCGGCCAGCCATTGGCGGGCCTTGCCCAAGGCGGTGGCCCGGGGCGACGCGAGTGCCTTGGCCGGCTGGGCACCGGCCCAGTCGGTCGAGGCTTTGCAAAAGCTCTGCCACGATGTGTGGGCGCTGCGCTTGGGCGCTGCGCCGCGTTACTTTGACGCCGCAGACCTGGGGCCGGTGCGTGCCGGCTCGGCCGGTAAAGCTGCGCTGTACGCCATGGGCAGTTGGTCGCGTGAGCTGGCAGCCAGCGCCCGCAGCGCCGAACACCCTTTCAACGCCGGTCTGATGATCGAGGCTTTGGTCAGCCGGGCGCAGCACGCCCTCCAATGATCAGCTTCTGAAGCAAGCCATGTTTGTAGATTCCCATTGCCATTTGAGCTTTCCTGAGCTGCGCGAGCAATTGCCGCAACTGCGCCAAGCCATGCAGGAGGCTGCGGTCGACCGGGCCCTGTGTATCTGTACCACCTTGGAGGAGTTCGAGACGGTCCACGGCCTGGCGCTGGCCCACGACAACTTTTGGTGCAGCGTGGGCGTACACCCCGATAACGAGGGCGTGCGGGAACCTTCCCTCGCCGATCTGCTGGAGCGCGCGACCCTCGCGCGGGTGGTGGCCATAGGCGAGACCGGCCTGGACTACTACCGTCTGGGCGAGCGCACGGTGGCGCAAATGCAGTGGCAGCGGGACCGCTTTGCGGTGCACATCGAGGCGGCCAGGCGCAGCGCCCTGCCCCTGGTCATTCACACCCGCAGCGCCTCGCAAGACACGGTAGACATGCTCAGGGCTCTGGGGCAGGACGGCGCGCTGCCGGCAGCCAGCGGCGTGTTCCACTGCTTTACCGAGACCCGGGAGGTAGCCCGGGCCGCCTTGGATCTGGGTTTTTACATCTCGTTTTCGGGCATCTTGACCTTCAAGAGCGCGGCCGACCTGCGTGAGGTGGCTGCTTTCGTGCCTATGGATCGCCTGCTGATCGAGACCGACAGCCCCTATCTGGCGCCCGTGCCTTACCGCGGCAAGACCAACCAGCCCGCCTTCGTGCCATGGGTGGCCAAGCAGATCGGTGACTTGCGAGGCTTGTCGCCGGAGGAGGTGGGGCGCATCACATCGGATAATTTTGAGCGGCTTTTTACCCGGATCGCGGCGCCAGCGACCTGAGCCCGACACTGAGGATTAACGGCTCCAAAAATCTTGAATCAATTTTTAAATAAATCGAAAAAATCGTTGATATTAAATGAAAAATTCACTGAAGTTAAAGTGGATTGTGAAGTGTTTTGATTGATCTTCTTTGCTATTTTTGGCCTCTTTTTTCCCGCAATGAATGTCTGGACCTGCCAGCAAGGAGTTGTCATGAAGCTCAAGCAATTTCTCAAGATTTTGATTTTCTGCTTTGTTTTTGCAAGTTTTTCGGGTGCCAATGCAGGAGCTTATGAAGATTTTTTCATTGCCCTCCGTCGTGACTCAACTTCCGAGTTGCTCAGGCTGATGCTGCGGGGGTTTGACCCCAATACCGTCGACCCCAAAGGGCGTACGGGACTGATGGTCGCTATCCATGAGGGCTCACCCAAGGCAGCAGACCTACTGGTCGGCCTGGACCAAGTTGACGTCAACGCGACCAGCCCCAGCGGCGAAAGCGCCCTGATGTTGGCCAGCCTGAAGGGCCAGGAAGCCATGGTGCGCAAACTCATAGCCCGTGGCGCTGACGTCAACAAGACCGGCTGGACACCCTTGCACTATGCGGCCAGCGGCGGTCATGTGGGCATCATGAAGCTCTTGTTCGAGCACCATGCTTTTGTCGACCCTGAATCGCCCAACGGGACCACACCGCTCATGATGGCGGCCCAGTACGGGAACGCAGCCACGGTGAAGTTATTGCTGGACGAAGGCGCGGTGCCAACCGCTAAAAACCGCCTGAATCTGACCGCGCTGGACTTCGCCCGCATGGGCAGCCGGCCCGACGCGATTGCCATCCTTACGCCACTGGTGGCGCCGCCCAAGGCTCAGCCTTTGCCGCCGCTGTTGCCGCCAGCCAGCTCCGAGCGCTCCGGTGGCCGGCCGGCGCCAGGGTCTATGCCGGTGTATCCGTCCAGACCGGCGGCGCCTGCTGAAGCCTCGGGCAGTCGTTGGTAGGTTTGCAACTGGTGCAAGGCCAGCCGCAAGGTCCGCAGCTCGGCGGGCGTCCCGGTGTCCGAGCATTCATTTAAGTGCGCACGATGTATATTATGTTAAGTAATAGCGGGACTAAGGGGATCTAGGTCTTGCGAGCAAGAGCCGCATCTGCACGCTGGCGTCTTGCGGCAAGGGCTCGAGCGAAAAGCCTAGTCGGCGCGCCAGTTGCAGCATGGTCTGGTTCTCGGTCATGGACAGACCCACCAGCTCCGAGGTACCTTGGCTGCGCAGGTAGTCAATCATCTTGCGCAGCAGGCGCTCGCCCAGCCCCTGCCGCTGCCAGGCGCTTGCGACCTGCAAGGAAAATTCCGCGCTGCGCTTGTCGGGATCGCAGACCGCGCGCACCTCGGCGCACAGTTCAGCCGGGGCGCCGCCAGGCGCCAAGGCGATGAAGGTCATTTCGCGGTCGTAGTCAATCTGGCTGTAACGCGCCAGTTCTGACAGCGGCACTTCGCGCCGCGCGGCGAAAAATCGCAGGCGCAGGTCTTGTGGGCTGGCCTGGGCATAAAACTGCTGCAGTGCCAGGCCATCACTGGGCCGTATCGGACGGATCATGAGCGTCTGACCCTTTACATCCATGGCCTCCTCCAGCTCGGCCGGGTAAGGCAGGATGGCCGACGGCACGGCGGACTGCTCCAGGGGGCGCAGGCGGGCTCGGGCATCGACCGCCAGCACGCCCTTCTCATCGATCAACAGCGGGTTGATGTCGATCTCCACCAGATCGCTCAGTTCGGTGGCGAGGGTCGATAGCTTGATCAAGCTAGCTACCAAAGCGGCTTTGTCGCAAGCAGGTCGCCCCCGAAAGCCCGCCAGCAGGGGCAACAGGCCGCTGCGCTCGATGAGGTCTTTGGCCAGCTCTGCATCGATGGGCGGCAGCGCCAGCGCATGGCGTGCGCTGAGCTCGACCTGCACCCCGCCCTCACCCAGGAGCAGAACCGGCCCGAACAAGGGATCACTGTGCATGCCCAAGATCAGTTCCAACGCGGCAGGGCGCTCGGCCATGGCCTGCACTGTAAAGCCGCTCAGCTGTGCGTTCGGCAATGTGTCGGCGAGCTGATTGCGCATTTTTTCGGCGGCAGCCAGTACATCGGCCCGATTGCGCAGGTTCAGGGCAACTCCTCCCACGTCGCTCTTGTGCACCACCTGCGGTGAGATCAGTTTGAGCGCCACCGGATATGTCACGCGCTCAGCGGCTGCGCCCGCCTGCTCGGCGCTGTCGCAGCGCTCGGTCTTGACCACCGGCAGCCCGTAGGCCTGCAGCAACTTCAGCGTGGCCTCATCACCCAGCCAGGCCCTGCCCTCCTGCCGCGCCTGCGCGATCAGGGCTTGTGCCTGCACGCGTCCGCTGGGTGGATCAGGCGGCTGTGAGCGGACCCACTGCTGCAGCGCGACTTGGTTGCGGGCGTAGTTGTGCATTTGCAGCCAGGCAGCGACCGCGCGTTCGGGCGTGTCGTGACTGGGCAGGCCCGCCTCGTGGCTGAGGCTGCGGGCGTGGGCTACCGCCAGCCCACCGACCCAACTGGTCAGCACCGGCTTGTGCGCCGCCTGCAGCAGCGGCAGGCAGGCGCGTGCAATATCTTCGGCGGGCACGACTGCGGTTGGCGCATGCATGAACAGCACACCGTCGACCTCCTCGGCGGCAAGCACCACTTGCAAGGCGTCGACATAGCGCTGCACCGGCGCATCACCAATGATGTCGACCGGATTGCCGTGCGACCATGTGGCGGGCAGGCAAGCATCAAGTGCGGCCAATGTGGACGCACCCAGCGTTGCCAAGCGCCCGCCGCCCAGGCTGAGGGCGTCGGCGGCCAGCACGCCGGCACCCCCACCGTTGGTGAGAATGAGCAGCCGCCCCTGCGGGTGATGCGCAAGGCTGGGCGCCCTGCCCCCTCGCCCATGCGCCAGCGTCTGCGCGGCGTCGAACAAGGCTTCGAGCGTATCGACCCTGAGCATGCCGGCGCGGCGGACCGCCACATCAAAGACACTGTCTGAGCCTGTTAGGGCGCCGGTGTGAGACGCGGCCGCACGTGCGCCTTCGGGCGCCCGGCCGGCTTTGACCAGGATGACCGGCTTGTTACGCGCCGCTGCCCTTGCAGCTGACATGAATTTGCGGGCCTGTCGCACCGATTCGATGTAGAGCAAGATGGCCTCGGTGCGGGCATCGGTGGCCAGGTAGTCCAGCATGTCGCCAAAGTCCACGTCGGCGCTGTCGCCCAGTGAGACGAAATGCGAAAAGCCGATGCCGCGTTCCGCCGCCCAGTCGAGCATGGCGGTGGCCAGCGCCCCCGATTGGCTGACGAAGGCCAAGGGTCCGGGCAAGGCCTGCGCCGGCGCAAAGCTGGCGTTCAGGCCCACTGCTGGCACCAAGGCGCCCAAGCAATTGGGACCGAGGATGCGCAGCAGGTGCGGTCGGGCGGCTTCCAGCATGGCCTGCTCGATGCTGCGCGAAGGATCAGTGCGCCAGGGCTGCTTAAGGCCGGCGCTGATCACAATGGCCGCGCGCGTACCGCGCTCGCCCAATGCCTGGATGAGTTCGACCACCGTTCCTGCCGGTGTGCAGATGATGGCTAACTCTGGCGCTTCTGGCAGGCTGGCCAGATCTGGCCATGCCTGCAGTCCCAGCACGGTGCTGTGCTTGGGATTGACCGGCCAGATCGGACCCTTAAATCCACCCTGCAGCAGATTGCGCAGCAGCACCGCACCTAGGCTGTTGGATCGCTCAGAGGCGCCGACCAGAGCGACGCTGCGCGGTGAAAAAAGCGAATGCAGATTTCGGATGGTCATGGTGGCATCATGCCTGTGGCAGCCAGCACGGCTGTACTGGAGTGACGCTTTAGCAAGTCAGCGCTCAGCCTAAGGTCTGTAGCGTTCAAGCGCCTTGTGCCAGGTCAAAGTCTGGCGTACTGAGACTGCAGGCGCCCTGGATCAAGCGGCCACGGTCGGGCAAGTAAGCGCGCGCAACAGCTGCAAGCGCGCGCGGTCAAAGGGTCTGTTTACGCAGACCCTGACTTAGAGTGTTCCCACAGGCTGCGGCCTGTCGTCTCGAACTCATCCACAGGAGGAACCATGAACCAAATTCGTTTGCTTGAGCCCGGCTTGGGCGATTCCATAGAAACCGCCTTCCGCCGTTTTTTGTCGCCCTGGAACGGCGACCTCGACGTACCCGCGCTGCGCATGCGCATCGATGTGAGCGAGACGCCCCAGGCCTATGCGGTGCATGCCGATCTGCCCGGTGTGAACAAGGAAGACATCGACGTGCGCGTGCACGGTAACCTGGTACAGATTGACGCTGAAATCAAGCGCGAGTCCAAGCCAGCCACCAACGGTGACAAGCTCCTGCGCAGCGAGCGCTACCAGGGCAATATCTCGCGCAGCTTCTCGCTAACGCAGGACATTGATGAGGGCAAGGTCAAGGCGCAGTACGACAAGGGCGTGCTGTCCCTGGAATTGCCCAAGAAGGCGCAGAAGGACTACAGCCGCGTCGCGATTCAATAAGTCAATTGACCAGGCCTTGACGCACATCAAGGCCTGGATGAGCCCTTGTCCGCACACTGCGGTCATCGATCCACCCACCGGAGAGCCTCATGTACAAAAGAATTCTTGTTCCCATCGACGGCAGCCAGACATCCACCAGCGCTCTGGTAGCCGCCCTGCAAATGGCCCGCGAATCGGCCGGCTCGGTGCGCCTGATCCATGTGATCGAGGAGTTGAACCAGGTCATTGCCTATGACCCCTACGGCGCTTACGCTGGCGACCTGGTCAAGGTGATGCGCGATAACGGCATGAAAGTTCTGGAGCAGGCGATGGAGGTGGCCAAGTCGGCCGGTGTCGACGCTGACGATAGGCTGGTGGAGGCTGCCGGGCAGCGCCTGGCTGAGGCGGTCAACAAGGAGGTCCAGGGCTATCACGCGGACCTTATCGTTTTGGGCACCCACGGCCGCCGCGGCATAGGCCGGGTGCTGCTTGGCAGTGGAGCCGAGCAGATCATCCGCGCCGCGCAGGTACCGGTGCTGGTGACTCGTGGCTCCGAAGAGGCTGCCATTGAATCGGCCAAGAAGGTCGAATTGGCCAGCGCTTGAACTTCTGCGCAGCTTGCACCAAGACGCCGCACTCCCCTCCCTCAACACTTGAAAGACCCGTATGAAGATCCTCTTACCCGTCGATGGCAGCCCTTACACCAAGAAGGCCCTGGCTTTTCTGGTCACCCATGAACAGCTGTGCGGCCCCGATGACGAATTGGTGGTTCTCAATGTGCAGGTCCCCATGCCCCACCGGGTCAAGAGCATGGTTGGCGCCAGCGCAGTCAACAGCTATCACGCGCAGGAGGCGCTCAGAGTGCTGGGGCCGATCGAGAAATTTCTGGACCGGCATCACCTGCACTACAAGGCGCGCTGGCTGCTCGGATCGGCCGCCCACGAGATCGTCAAAGCCGGCGAAAAAGAAGGCGCCCACATGATCGTCATGGGTACCCACGGCCATGGCCTGCTCGGGCGGGCGATGATGGGCAGCGTGGCTCAGCGGGTGGTGACGGATAGCCCAGTGCCTGTCTTGTTGGTGCGCTAAAGGCAGGGCGGGGGGGCGCTGTCCCGGGGCCCGCACCTGAATGAACGCCCTTCAATGAAAGCGTCTCAATGAAAGCGTCTATGGGGCGTGTGATCGCCTGGCTCCCGCACGGGTTGCACCGGGCCGGTCCAAGGCTCTTGTACCGGCGGCCGGTTCTCTTCGGGCAAAGGCTCCCTATCCTGCGGCTCTCGCGGATCGCCCCCCCAGGGCGCAGGCGGCGGTGCGTCCAGCGAAGGCAAGGCCATCTGGAAATCCGTGAGCTGGCTCATGGCTGTCCGCGCCTGCGCCCGAAGATGCGGCTCAAGAGTAGTCCGGCCAGTGCGCCGGCGCTGACGGCCAACAGGGCCGTGCGGCCAGGCTGCTCACTGACGCGGTGTGTCAGTTGCTCACGCATCTGATTCCAGACCTGCCAGCCCTTGCGGTCTATGCCGTTACCGCTCACGGAAGAGCGCTGCTCCGGCCGAGAGGGCGTGCTCGATGGGCCCGGCGAACCCAGTTCCTGCTCCGCCGATTCGAGCACCGGTTCACTCAGCGGGCGCTGCACCTGCCAGCGCTTGGAGCTTAAGTTCTGCGAAGACGTTTGTTCTGTCATGGTGTTGCTCCTGGTGGGGGTCTGTGAGGCGCCGGCGCCCTGCTTGTTGGGCCTATCGGCAGCGTCGGCTTGACCCTCAGATTAGGAGCGCAGACCCGGCACGCCTGTGAGTCAAGCCGCCCTGCCCTCGTCGGACACCATCATCTGCCGGTCGATAGGCTCTGAGCCAAGTTCATCGTGGACTTGTACTGACACCGGCACGTGACATCGAATGACCTTTGCCCTGCTGTCAGCCCCTTAGTCTTGTGCTTGGCGCGCCACCTGGTGCGAGAGGACAGTATGAGCACCTATATTGATCGCGAGCAACTCGGGCCCAGCTTGCGGGCCCTGCACAAGCTCGAGCAAACCGCCCTGCTGTGCCAACAAGTATTTGCGCAAGCCAGTACCCAGGTGATCGCAGGCGATCTGCGCGCCTTGCTGGCCCGCCGCAGCCAGGAGCACGCCAGCAGCGCGGCCATGCTGCAGGCCCACGCCAAGCGCCTAGGTGCTCTGCCCCAGGCTGCTGAGCTTGCAGCCGCGCCACCATGGCAGGCCAGCCACAGCTTGCGCGCCGAGGCCATTGACGCCCTGGTGCTCGAACAATGCGAGCGCGCCGAAGACGACCTGTTGGAGGCCCTGGGCGATACGCTGTCAGAAGAACTCGAACCCGCCAGTGCCTTGGCCATCGAGCAACTGCGCTCGCAGACCCGCACTCAGCATTTGCTGCTGCGCGCCATGCGTGACCGCTTACGGCTGCTGCTGTGGCGTCCTATCGAATTGTCAGGCGTCATTGCCCCAGAGCAACAGGGCTTCCCGCTCTTGCACCAGCAGCTCACAGGGCCGGCCAAAGGGCAGCAGCACCTTGGTCGGAACATGGCCGAAGGGTAGCCCGGTCAGCACGCTGGCCTTGACCTGGCTGCGCAGCCAGCTCACCACGCTGGCCAGCTTGAAGCCCTTGTCGTGCGGCACCAGCCGGTAATTACTGAACTGAGCGAAGACGATGGCTTTTTGCCGCGCCAGCACGCCGGCATGCAGCAGCTGCGTCAGCATGCGCTCGACCCGGTAGGGATGCTCGTTCACATCTTCGATGAACAGGATGCCGCCAGTGATCGTGGGCAGATAGGGGGTTCCGACCAGCGCCGTCAACACCGACAGATTGCTGCCCCACAAGCTGCCGCGAATCAGGAACTCGCCGGCCTCGCTCTTGGGCAGGCGCCAGCCGGTGCCTTCGCCCCGGCCGCTGACCAAATCATCGAAGCAGGCCTGCATGATCTCGTCGGGCTCGTCTTCGCGCCCAAAGTCCTCCAGCAAGCCCGGCCCGGCCCAGCTCGGTGTCTGGGATTTGGCCAGCATCGCGCATTGGAGGGCGGTAAAGTCGCTCAGGCCCACAAACTGGGTGCCGCGCTCGACCGCCTTGGCCAGGGCCTTGTAAGGCAATCGCGGCAGCAGGCGTGTCAGGCCGTAGCCGCCCCGGGTGATCATGGCCAGGTCTGCGCCGCTGGCTGCTGCTCTGCCGATGGCAGCCAAACGGGTGTCGTCGTCGCCAGCAAAGCGTTGATGGCTGGCCAATGCCGCTTCGTCCACTTCGAGCTCGTGGCCTTGGGCTTTGAGGCGCTTGAGCGCCCGCTTGAACGCGACCTTGTCGCGCACCGCGCCGGCTGGGGAATAAATGTAAATGTGAGACATGCGCTCAGACCAATCACTCAGGCTCTGAAGTGTCGCACGGCCGCCTCGGCAATCTGCTGCCCATGCTCCTGCACAAAATGCCCGGCCTGCGCCAACAGCAGCGGCTCGGGGCAGCCGGCAATGACTTGCTGCAAAGAGCGCATGACGGGCTCACCGAGCACCGGGTCTTGCATGCCGACGGCCATCAGTGACTGGCCTTGCCAATCGCGCTGGAAAAAAGCCTGGGCCTGCCTGGCTTCTTGGGCACCTTCATCGTCGATTGCAGCCGGCACCCGCAGGGGAAAGGCACGCAGCGCGGCGCGGTGGCCGGCATCTGGAAACGGAGCCGCATAAGCCTGCGCTTGGGCTGGACTCATCTGCGGATTGCCGCGCAGGAACAAGCGGGCAATGTCGTATTGCGGCTGGCTGGCGCACCACTGACGCCAGGCCAAAAAGCCGGGACTCAGCGGCTCCTGCCCGGTGGCCAAAGTGGTGTTCATCAGCAGCAGGCCGCGGTAGCGATCGGGTGCGGCCATGGGCAGGGTCAGACCCAAAATGCCGCCCCAATCCTGTACCACCAGGATGACGCGCTGCAGATCGAGCCGCTCCACCAGATCCAGCAGAACCTGCCGGTGCCAGCCAAAGCGGTGCTGACTCTCCTTCTTGGGCTTGTCGCTCTTGCCAAAGCCGGGCATGTCTGGTGCGACCACCCGGTGGCCCGCCGCGAGAAATTCGGGAATCATGTGGCGGTACAGGTAGCTCCAAGCCGGGTTGCCGTGCAGGCACAGCCAGGTCAGGGGCGCATCGCGTGGCCCCTCGTCCAGGTAATGGATGCGCCAGCCCGGGGCCGCGGGCAGATCGCTCAGGTAGTGGGGCGCCCAGGGGTAGCCTGGCAGGTCGGCAAAGGCCGCCTCTGGGGTGCGCAGCGCGTCTTCACGCACCGGCTCGGCATTGCCCCGCCTGGCCCTGAAGAACGCGCGCAGCAATTGCCCGCAGGGCTCGGCCAGCACCGCGCCAGTGACCTGCGTCTGGTGGTTGAGCTCGCTGCGGGCAAACAGATCAATCACCGAGCCGGCCGCGCCAGTGCGCGGATCGGGTGCGCCAAACACCACCCGCTCCAGCCGCGCATGCAGCATGGCGCCGGCGCACATCGCGCAAGGCTCCAAAGTCACATACAGCGTGCAGCCCTCGAGCCGGTAATTGCCCAGGTGGCGTGCGGCCTCGCGCAGCGCCACGATCTCTGCATGGGCACTGGGGTCATGACCGGCGATCGGTGCATTGCGGCCCCGGCCTATGACCTGCCCCTGGTACACCACCACCGCGCCCACTGGCACCTCGCCGGCCTGCCCAGCCTGCTCGGCCAGGCTCAGCGCCTCGCGCATGAATGGGGTGTCAAGCTCGGCTGGATTCATACGAATTGAGAACGATTGGACGCCAGTCGGTCTTAAAGCCGCCCTTAACCGGCTTCAGGGGAGCATCAAGATCGCAAAGTTTGCCTGCTGGGAAGGGCTCGGGCTTGTAGGCGTCGAGCTCTGGCTGGGAGCAGATGAATTTTTCAAGGGGGCGCCGGGCCTTGCCGCAGTCAAAGCTGGCCGCGTGGGACATGGCGCTCAAGGTCAGCAGAGCCAGTAGCGCTGCGCTGCTGCGCCAGCTCAAGGGCAGCCGGGGATTGTTGAGCATCGCAGGTCTCAGTCGGCCTTGATGTTGTTGTCCTTGACCACCTTGCTCCAGATGTCCATCTGGCGCTCGATGAACACCCGAGCCGCCTCGGGCGTACCGCCCATCACATCAATTCCCTGGGCGTCTAGGCGCTTGGCCAGCTCCGGGGATTTCATGGCCTGGTTCAATGCCTCGTTCATGCGCGCCATGATCTCGGGCGGCGTGCGCGCCGGGGCTAACACCGCCCACCAGGCCGGTGCCTCAAAACCGGCAAAGCCCAGCTCCGCCAGGGTCGGCACCTCGGGCAGATCGGGCGAGCGCTTGCTGGTGGTCACCGCCAGTGGGCGCACCCGCTTGCTGTCGACATGGGGCTTGAGCAGGAAGACCGAACCGATGGCCAGCGGCACATGGCCCGCAACAGCATCGTTCATCAAGGGACCGCCGCCCTTGTAGGGAATGTGCGTGAAGTTCAGTCCACTGCCCTTGCCCAGCAAAGACATGGCCAGATGGCCCAGGCTGCCTGAGCCTATGGTGCCGTAGCTCACGCCCTTGGCGCTGCGGCTGGTTGCGACCACATCGGTGAATGCCTTGAATTCTGAAGCGGCCGGGGTACCGATCAACATGGGCGCCGTGCCCACCAGCACCACCGGGCTGAGGTCTTTCTTGGAATCAAAAGGCAGGTTGGGAATCAGGCTGGGGTTGACGCCGTGGCTGTCAAACACCACCGCGAAGGTATAGCCGTCGGCGGGGGCACTGGCTACCGACGCCGCACCAATAGAGCCGGAGGCGCCGCCCCTGTTCTCCACAATCACGGACTGACCCAATTGCGCCGACAAGGCCGGCGCCAGCAGGCGCGCCACCTGATCGACCGAGCCGCCGGGTGGAAACACCGCGACCAACTTGATGGCTTGCTTGGTGGGCCAGGCTTGGGCCCAGGCGGGCGTGGCGGCTAGGAGAGAAGCGGAGGCGATGGCAAGCGCGCCGAACGAGCGCTGGACGGACAAAAGCATGGCGGTGCTCCCTGGGCTGAGGCGCGGCAGCGCCCGATTCACAATTGTTACCCAGTTGCCTGACCCGCGTCACAGCTTCAGGCTGTGCCCGACTTCCGCGGCAGGTGACCTTGAGCGCCGATAGCCCTCACGGGCTGCAGTGGGCCTTGCTCCCAACGTATCGATTCGCCAGCGGAATTTAGGCCGCACTCCGGATGGGACCGTTACTTGATGACCCTAGGTCAAGCACTTGCTGCAGCAGCGCAGGCGGCTATCTTGCGGCTGCGCCTGTACAGCCACAAGGCGATGCTCATATTGAGCAGGTTCCAGGCGATGCCATTGAGGAATGCGGCGTGGTAACTGCCAGTGACGTCAAACACCCAGCCAGACAACCATCCGCCCAAGGCCATGCCAATCATGGTGGCCATAAGCACCGCGCCGACGCGGGCACCGGCTTCTTGAGGCTTGAAATGCTCGCGCACGATGATGGCGTAGGACGGAACAATGCCGCCTTGGAACAGACCGAACATTGCCGACACCAGGTAGAGCGAGACCATGCCATCAAACGGCAGAAACATCAGCAGCGCCGTGCCCTGCAGCACCGAGCCCAAGAGCAAGGTGCGCAGGCCGCCGATGCGGTCGCAGATCAGCCCCGAGATCAAGCGACTGACGATGCCGCAGGCCAACATCAGCGACAGCATTTGTGCTCCTCGAGCTGCGCCAAAGCCCAAGTCGGAGCAATAGGCCACGATGTGAACCTGCGGCATGGCCATGGCCACGCAGCAGGCGGTGCCAGCTACGCAGAGCAGTAACTGCGCCCGCAAAGGAGACAGGCCGAAAGGGCGGTCGGTACCGCCTGAAAGCCCGGCAGTGCTCCCCTTGGCCTCGACCAGCGGCGGGCGTTGCCTGAGGGCCAGCGAAAGCACCAGCATGCCCAGTCCGCAGAACACGCCCATGTACACATAGGTCTGGCGCCAGCCCCAGGTTTCGATGCCCCATTGCACCACCTGGGGCCAGAAGGAGCCGGCCAGGTAATTGCCGCTGGCGCAGATGGCCACAGCGATGCCGCGCCGCTTATTCCACCACAGGGCGGTATCGGCCATCAGCGGCGCAAAGGTCGAGGAGCTGCCCACCAAGCCCAGCAGCAGACCGTGGGCCAGCGCAAACGCCCAGATGCTGCCCGCGGTACTGGCCAGCATATAGCCGCCACACACCGCCAGCGCCCCCACCCAGAGCACGCGCATGATGCCAAAGCGATCGGCCATGCGGCCGGTCACCAGGCCGCCCAGGCCGAGAGCGACCATCATCATGGTGTAGGGCAAGGAGGCGTCGCCGCGCCCTACCCCGAATTCGGCCTGCACCGAAGGCAGCACCACCGACACCACATACATCCCGCTATTGCCCAAGGTCACCAGGCCTAGCGTGGCGAGCAAGCGCCAGGCTGCGTAGCGGGAATCGATCCGGCTGGGGTCGGCGGCGGTGGTGTACATCTTCGACTTAAGGGCTTCGCAGATGCTCAGCAGCGCATCGTACCCTTGAACTCAAGGCTTGCGCCAGGCTCATGGGCCTGCAGGCTCAATCCTGAGCAAAGCACCCTGGGCTTCGTCAGTCAACAGGTAAATCAGTCCGTCCGGCCCAAGGCGGACGTCGCGTATGCGTCCGATGAGGCCTTCCAGCAGCCTTTCTTCGCCGACGATTTTTTCATTCTGAACGTCCAGCCGCACCAGCACCTGCCCGCGCAAGGCGCCCACCAGCAGATGGCCGCGCCACTGGGGAAAGCGATCACCGGTAACAAACGCCATGCCTGACGGTGCGATCGAAGGCGTCCAGACATGCAGCGGCGCCTCATACCCGGGTTTGTTCTTCGCTTCACCAATGGGCGTGCCGATGCCGTAGTTCACCCCCTGAGTCACAAGCGGCCAGCCGTAGTTGCGACCGGAGCGCATCAGGTTGACCTCATCGCCGCCTTGTGGGCCATGCTCATGGCTCCAAATATCCCCTGTCACCGGATGCTGCGCTGCGCCTTGGATGTTGCGGTTGCCCAGCGTCCACTTCTCGGGCCTGGCGCCTGCACGGCCCACGTAGGGGTTGTCGGCTGGGACACGCCCATCATCGTGCAAGCGGATCACCGATCCGGCGTGGTCGTCCAGCCTTTGCGCTCGCTCCATATCGCCCCGGTCGCCCAGAGTCAGGTACACCATGCCCTGGCGGTCGAAAACAATACGTCCACCAAAGTGATGGCTGCTGCGTGTTTTGGGCACCATGCTGAACAGCACCTGCACATTTGTCATGCGCTGGCCTTGCAATTGACCGCGCGCCAGTGCCGTGCCCCAGCCGCCCGGCCCCGGCGCGTTGTAGGCCCAATAAATCCACCCATTGCGGGCATGGTCTGGGTGTAGCACCACATCGAAAAGCCCGCCCTGCCCACGCGCAACGATCTCGGGCAGCCCTTCTATCGGCCTGGGATGCAATTTGAAATCCGCCCCCAGCACGCGCAGCCGCCCTTCGCGTTCGGACACCAGCATGCGCCCGTCCGGCAGAAATGCCACGGACCAGGGGTGTGCCAGCCCATGGGTGAGCGTGAGCACCTTGACCGACAGCTTGTCTGTACGCAGCAGGGGCGACGAGTTTTGTGCGGCCGCTGGGCTCAGGAGCGCCAGGGTCATGGATACGAGGGCGAGGGTTAGGTGCATCCGGAGATTATGAATCGGCACAGGTGGTCAATATGCGATCTGCGCCGACAACCTGGACCAAGGGGTGCAAGCTAAAGGCAGTGGTTAACGGCGCACTGGCCCGACGCTCAGGCCAGCACTTTCAGACCGTGCTTTTCGACGACGGCCAGCAACTTGAGCGCCATGCCGCTCGGCCGTTTGGTGCCGGCCTCCCATTTCTGCACCGTGGACTCGCTGGTGTTCAGAAAGCGCGCAAACACCGGCTGACTGACATGTGCGCCCTCCCGAATGCGCTTGATCGCTTCAGGTGCGATCTCCACCGGCGACGCGAGGCAGGACTCGTCGAAATCACGCATGGTCGTCTTGTCGATCGTGCCGGCACGGCTCAGCCCCTGCGCAGCGCTGTAGATGGCCTCGAAGGCGTCACTCTTGAACTTGACTTTACGCGTCATGGGAAAAACTCCTGTAAGTCACCTTGGCTCAGCGCAGATGCCAACTCGGCATCCGTCATGCGGCCGTAGGCCTGCGCGAGTTTCCTGAAAGCAGCATGTTACTCACCATCCCTGCTTTACTTTGGCTCCCAAACGCTGATTAGCTTATTAATAATAGCCTCTTTAACATAGAACTCAATCTTATTATCTGTCCCTAACTGACCCTCAGTCAGATTGATCGGCACATCTAGTGATTGAGATCTCCTGTGTTTTTCTTTGACTGTTTCGTAGCGTTCCGTGTAGTAAATCCTTTCCTCGTCGTCGTAGTCTTCTAGTAGCGACAAAGAGTAGTAATAAGTCGATAGAATTTCACAGGCTGCACTTCCAGTCAAAATAAAATAATTTCCAAACGGAATCACTAGTTCTGGACGGCTAATCCTGATCTGATTTCTTCTTTTGTTGAAGTCATTTTTTTCGTTAGGCAAGCACCTATATAGACAGTAATAGTACCTTTCAAAGTCTTCTTCTGTTCGTAATTCTGCTTCTTGTACTTTTGGTGACATGTACTCAAGACCACAATAAGAATCCGAGTTTGAAAAGTTCATTTTGTACATTTGATCTCCTTTCATTTCGGAATAAGCATTCCATCCATAACGTGGTAGCCAGCCAGTGCGTTACTAACCACCTTTTCTTCAGTCGTGTGGTAGTAGGTTTTCTCAATTTGCGTGATGATTGTGCCGCACATCTCAGCAACGACAGCAGGCGGCAGATTGCTGCTGACACGCTGTATGATGAAGTAGTGTCGTAAGCTGAAGGGCACTAAACCACGTTTATCAACATTAAGAATTTTAGATAACACCATTAACTTGTCAAAATGTACGCCTATCGCTCTTGCTATGATGGCTGACTTTCCATCTGTACTGAGGATTAAATCATCTTGCACAGCCTGCAATAGCTGACGCTCATTAATTTTTTCCGCTTGTTGCTTTCTTGCAAGCTAAAGCATTCCCTTTAGGTAAACAGAATCTTTAACGACAAATTGACGAGTTTTTCTAACCGTACTTGTCTCTCCACGCACAGTCACCTTAATCAAATCAAAGTCGTTGTTCCATGCTTTTTCGTGCTCCATATCTTCAATGTCACGCCACCTAACCTGAAGCTGATCACCACACCGCAACCCAGTTATCAAAGAGAAACCTAAGTAATTGTGACCTGCCCCTTCCGGCATACCAATCAAAAGGAAGGAAGCCCAAGGTGTGACCCTGATCCCAATTCCTTACCGTTCGAGAGTAGGATTTTCCGGCTCCTTGCCTTCCTTAGCAAGTCACATACGCATCTGCCAATATTCGCCTCGCTTGTAGATTACAGCTTCGTCAAATATGGGTTCTTCGTCGTCGTTAAATGAGTGTTTTTTAAGCGGCATTGGTCGACCTTCTTTAGTACTGCTCTCGCCATTCTTTGCTACACCTAGCACATTTAAGGTCTAATAACTTACCTTTCGGAATTCTTAATTTTTTACCGCAACTCTGGCAAGCAATCACTACTTTTTCATCAGGTTTTTCGTTAGTTGAGGCTGTTGTTTTCTTAGATCTATTTTTAAGGTACTCACCTAACGGGATTGCTATTAAAAAAAATGGCCAAGCGAAGAACACAAGACTGGCCATAAAAAGCCGCATCAGTAAGTACTGAGAACGATCATCGATAAACATAGCAATCGCAGCGATAGCGCCAATTGCTATATAGATTGCTTCAAGCATAGGTTTACTAATGGCTTCTTTAGCGAAAAGTTGGTGGACTTTCGGAACTTAGAGTCACTACGTATTTGAACAGCTACAGCTTTGTGTAGCTTTATGTAACTTTAATGCCAACGCCCAACTAAATCAACGACTTAGTTGGGCGTGTGCCACTTTTGTATAATTTGAAAACCTATATAAATCAACAACTTACGTGATAAAAATCACTCCCACTCGATCGTCGCCGGCGGCTTCGAGCTCACGTCGTAGGTCACTCGATTGATGCCGCGCACCTCGTTGATGATGCGGCCTGAGACTTTCTTGAGCAGGGCGTATGGTAGCTCGGCCCAGTCGGCGGTCATAAAGTCGCTGGTCTGCACCGCGCGCAGCGCCACCACGTAGTCGTAGGTGCGGCCGTCGCCCATCACGCCCACGCTCTTGACCGGCAGGAACACGGTAAAAGCTTGGCTGGTCAGGTCGTACCAGCTCTTGCCGCTGTGGCTGTCGATCGTGCTGCGCAATTCTTCGATGAAGATCGCATCGGCTCGGCGCAGCAGGTCGGCATATTCTTTCTTGACCTCACCCAGGATACGCACGCCCAGCCCCGGCCCCGGGAAGGGGTGGCGGTAGACCATGTCGCGCGGCAGGCCCAGGGCCACGCCGAGCTCGCGCACCTCGTCCTTGAACAGGTCGCGAAGAGGCTCCAGCAGCTTGAGGCCCAACTGCTCGGGCAGGCCACCCACGTTGTGGTGGCTCTTAATCGTCACCGCCTTCTTGCTCTTGGCACCGCCGCTTTCAATCACGTCGGGATAAATGGTGCCCTGGGCCAGGAAGGTGGCGCCCTTGACGGCCGGCCGGCCGTCAATTCCTGAAGCCTTGCCCGCACCCCCTGTTTTGAGCTTAGCCGCCTCGGCCTTGAACACGTCGACAAACAAGCCACCGATGATCTTGCGCTTTTGCTCGGGCTCGCTCACGCCGGCCAGCTTGCCTAGGAAAAGATCGCTGGCGCCCACCCGGATGACCTTGGCATGCAGGCGCCCTTCGAACATCTCCATGACCATGTCGCCCTCATTGAGGCGCAGCAGGCCGTGATCGACAAACACGCAGGTCAGTTGGTCCCCAATGGCGCGGTGAATTAACGCAGCCGCCACCGAGGAATCGACGCCGCCGGAAAGACCCAGAATGACTTCCTCGTCGCCCACCTGCTCGCGAATTCGGGCAACGGCTTCGTTGATGTAATTGCCCATGATCCAGTCAGGCTGCGTGCCGCAAATGCCCAGCACAAAGCGCTCAAGCAGCGCCCTGCCCTGCAGCGTGTGCGTGACCTCGGGGTGGAACTGCACTGCGTAAAAGCGACGGGCTTCGTCAGCCATTCCGGCGATTGGGCAACTGGGCGTGCTGGCCATGACTTTGAAGCCCGGTGGCAATGCGGTCACCTTGTCACCATGGCTCATCCACACCTTGAGCATGCCGTGGCCTTCGGCGGTGGAAAAGTCTTCGATGCCTTTGAGCAATTCGGTGTGGCCATGGGCCCGGACCTCGGCGTAGCCGAACTCACGGGTGTTCGAGCCCTCGACCTTGCCGCCCAACTGGTTGGCCATGGTCTGCATGCCGTAGCAGATGCCCAGCACCGGAATGCCCAGCTCAAACACCGCATCAGGCGCGCGGTCGTCCACTTCGTACACGCTGGCGTGGCTGCCCGAGAGGATGATGCCCTTGAGCTGGCCGTCTGCAGCGAATTGGCGCACCCAGTCGCTGCTGACATCGCAAGGGTGGACCTCGCAATACACATGGGCTTCGCGCACGCGGCGGGCGATCAGCTGTGTGACTTGCGAGCCGAAGTCGAGGATGAGGATTTTTTGGTGGGACATGCCGAAACCGTCAGGGTTGGGAAGATGCGTCATCGGCAAGCATGGCCTGCACACTGCTGATCAGAGGCGGTAGGTGCTTATCCACCACCGCCTTGACGGTCAGTGGGTCAATGTCACCCAGATAGTTGTGAACCAAGACGTTGCGAAAGCCGCTGATTTCCCGCCATGGCCAGGACTTGCTCATAAGGGCACAGCCTCGGCCAGCACCTGGTCCCGCAGATGAGGGTTGAGCTCATGCTCGGGCACCAGGTCTACCTTGCGCTGAAGAAGCTCACCCAGACCTTGCACCAAGGGCATGCGCTGCGTCAGGAGGTCATAGCCCCGAGGGAATTCCACCAGAAAGTCCACATCGCTGTCGCTTGTTTCTTCACCCCGTGCTACTGAACCAAATACACGCAGACGACTAGCGCCGAACTGCGAAGCCAGGCCGGTGAGGCGGGGACTCATCAGGCGAAGTTGGTCCAGCAACATGGGGTTTCCTCACAAGAGTTGGGTTCAGGCCCCGATGTCCATCGGTGACGGAGTCTCAATCGGCCCGATAGTTCGGCGCTTCCTTGGTGATCTGCACATCATGCACATGGCTCTCGCGAATGCCGGCCGAGGTGATCTCGACAAACTCGGCCTTCTCGTGCATCTCATCAATGGTGACGCAGCCGCAATAGCCCATGCTGGCGCGCAGACCGCCGGCCATCTGAAAAATGATGGCGACCACCGAGCCCTTGTAGGGTACGCGGCCTTCGATGCCTTCGGGCACCAGCTTGTCGGCATTGGGGTTGCCGGTGCTGGACTCCTGAAAATAACGGTCGGCGCTGCCTTGCTGCATGGCGCCAATGGAGCCCATACCGCGGTAGCTCTTGTAGCTGCGGCCCTGGTAGAGCACGATCTCGCCGGGCGCCTCTTCGGTGCCGGCAAACATGCCGCCCATCATCACGGTGCTGGCGCCGGCGGCTATGGCCTTGGCAATGTCACCCGAGTAGCGGATGCCGCCATCGGCGATCAGCGGCACGCCGGTGCCCTTAAGCGCGCTTGCCACGTTATCGATGGCCATGATCTGCGGCACACCCACGCCAGCGACGATGCGGGTGGTGCAGATGGAGCCCGGGCCTATGCCCACCTTGACCGCATCGGCCCCGGCCTCGACCAGGGCCAGCGCGGCCGCGCCGGTGGCAATGTTGCCGCCAATCACATCGACCTGCGGGTAGTTGCGCTTGACCCAGCGGACGCGGTCGATCACGCCTTTGCTGTGGCCGTGGGCGGTATCGACCACGATGGCATCGACACCCGCCTTGACCAGGGCTTCCACCCGCTCCTCGGTACCCTCGCCCACGCCGACGGCCGCGCCCACCCGCAGGCGGCCTGCGGCGTCGCGGGCGGCATTGGGGAAATTGAGCTGCTTGGTAATGTCCTTGACAGTGATCAGGCCCTTGAGTTCAAAAGCCTCGTTGACCACCAGCAGGCGTTCGAGCTTGTGCTTGTTGAGCAGGTGCTTGGCCTGCTCGGGCGTGGTGCCTTCGGGCACCGTAATCAGGCGCTCGCGTGGCGTCATGATCTCACTGACCTTCTGGTCGTAGCGGGTCTCAAAGCGCAGGTCGCGGCCGGTGACGATGCCCACCACCTTGCCGCCATCGACCACCGGAAAGCCCGATACGCCCAGCTCGTCGCTCAGCGACATGACCTGGCGCACGGTAGCGCCTGGCGTGATCACCACCGGGTCGCGCAGCACGCCCGATTCATAGCGCTTGACCTTGGCCACCTGCGCTGCCTGCTCCTGGGCGGTGAGGTTTTTGTGCACGATGCCTATGCCGCCCTCCTGGGCGATGGCAATGGCCAGCCTGGCTTCGGTCACGGTATCCATGGCCGCCGAAACCAGGGGCAGGTTCAAGCGCACATTGCGGGATAACTGGGTGGAAAGTTGGGCGTCCTTGGGCAGGACTTGGGAGTAGGCGGGGACCAGTAAGACGTCGTCAAAGGTCAGCGCTTTGCCGAGGAGGCGCATGGGGAATCTCCAAAAAACCGATTGTACCTATGGCGCTCGCCCCGGCTTTGGGCCCGGTCGCCTTGCATCAGCCTTAGGCCTGGAACCGGCAATCAATAGCCAGGTTTGGCGCCCGGCCGGCGCTTGGCAAACAGGCCTGCCGTGCGCGCGCCCTGCCCCTTAAAGCGCTCGCGCCGGGCCACCTTGGGGTCGACCCGCAGCGGCCGATAGACCTCCAGCCGGTCGCCATCCTGCAAGGCGGCGGCAGGCGTGCAGCGGCGTCCCCAAATGCCCAGCAGCCAGCCGGCAGCGCCCGGTGCCTCGTCCTGCCGGTCGATACCGCAGGCCTGCAGCGCCTGGCTGGCCCGGGCGCCCTCGGGCAGATGGATTTGGAATTCCTGAACCTGGCGCGGGGCCAGGCAGTGGGCGACGGTGATGCGCATGGCGAACTGGAGTACGCCGCCCTTCAGCTGGCGTCATAAACCTGGTTGGCGCGCTTGACGAATGCATCGACCAGGCTGCCGGCGATTTTGTCGAACACCGGGCCAACCAGGGTGGCCAGGGTCAGGCTGCTGAAGTCGTAGCGCAGGCTAAAGTCGATCTTGCAGGCACGCTGGCCCTCGCCCAAGGGCGTGAAGTCCCACTGCCCTTCCAGCTTGGAAAACGGGCCTTCGACCAATTCCATCAGAATCTGGCGGCCCGGCACATGGGCATTGCGGGTGGTAAAGCCCTGCCGTATGCCACCAAAGGCGATGCCGACCCGCGCCGTCATCGCCTGCTCCTCCTGGCTGAGCACGCTGGCTTGGTCGCACCAGGGCAGAAAGTGGGGGTAGCTGTCCACATCCGTCACGAGTGAAAACATCTCGTCGGCGCTGAACCAGATCAGTACGGACTTGTGAACGGTTTTCATACAATACTTGGTTGTTTCCATTGTATGACTCGGTGGACAAGCCACCTCGCATGACCCAAAAACCCACCGACAAACGCAAGCGTGAACCCGCCAACGGCGGACGTATCGCCGAAAACAAGCGCGCACTGTTCAACTACCACATCGAGGAGCGCTTCGAGGCGGGCATGGTTCTGGAGGGCTGGGAGGTCAAGGCGGTGCGCGCCGGCAAGGTGCAGTTAACCGACGGTTATGTGGTCATCAAGGACGGCGAGCTTTTCATCATCGGCTGCCAGATCAACCCGCTGGGTACCGCCTCTACCCATGTCAGGCCCGACTCGGTGCGCACCAAAAAGCTGCTGATGCACAAGGACGAGATCCGGCGACTGGTGGGCAAGACCGAGCAAAAGGGCTACACCCTGGTGCCGCTGAACCTGCACTGGAAGACCGGCCGCATCAAGTGTGAAATTGCCCTGGCCAAGGGCAAGGCCGAGCACGACAAGCGCGACAGCATCAAGGAGCGCGAGGGCAAGCGCGAGGTCGAGCGCGCGATGAAGTCCCGCCAGCGCTGAGGCTCTAGCCTGCTTGGCTCAGCGCAGCTGGCGCAGCGGGTGCGCCTCGGGCGCCACCGGGCTGATGAAAAACTGCGCCACTTCCGCTGGGTCGACATCGGCTATCTGAGCCGGCTTCCAGCGCGGTTGGTGGTCCTTGTCGACCGCCAAGGCACGGATGCCTTCAACCGTTTCACTGTCAGCCACCGGGCGATGGTGAAAGCAGCGCCAGACCATGTCCCACTCCATCCGCAGTTCGTCGGCCAGATCCATGCTGCGGGCACGCCGGATTTGTTCGAGCGTGACATGCAGCATCAGCGGCGAGCGCTCGCGCAGGGCAGCCGCGGTCTGCTGACTCAGCGCATCGCCGCCGGCATCGAGCGCAGCCAGAATCTGTGCCACCGTGGGCAAGCTAAAGGCGGCCTGCAAAACCGCCGGCAGGCTCGCGCCAGAGTTGGTGTCAGGCAAGCGCTCCTTCAGGAAGGACAGGGCTTGCTCAGCGCTCGCAAAGGCAGTGCAGGCCAGGCCTTGCCATAGCCCGGCCTGCTCGCTCGCGGCCATGCGTACATCGGCCAGGCCATAGGCGATGGCCGTATCGGCGGCAATCACCTCGCCGGTCAAGGCCAGATACTCGCCGACCGCGCCCGGGCAGCGGCTGAGAAAGTGGCCGCCGCCGACGTCTGGGAACAGGCCTATCTTGGTCTCGGGCATGGCCATCTTGGTTTTTTCGGTCACGATGCGCAGGGCTATGCCTTGGCACAGGCCCATGCCGCCACCCATGACCACCCCGTCCATGAAGGCCACGATAGGTTTGCCGTAGGTTTGTATCAGGTGGTTGAGGGCGTATTCCTGGGTGAAAAAATCGTCCAGGGCGCTGTCACCCGCTTTAGCTGCGTCATGGAAGAAGCGAATGTCGCCGCCGGCACAAAAGTGACCGAACCAGCGCTCGGGCGTGCCGGCCGCGCCAGCCTTGTTGCTGCCGCGCAGGGCCACCAATTGCACCTCAGGGTCATCGCGCCATTGCAGCAGGGCCTGGGTGATATCGCCGATCATGCCCAGTGAAAGCGCGTTCATGGCCTCAGGGCGATGAAGGCTGATCAGCCCGACGCTGGCGCCGCGTTCGGCCAGCACATGCGATGGCTTGGAATTGTTCATCTGCAGACTCCTCAGGTTTTTCGTCGTCGCATCCCGACCCACTCATTGGCCACCAGCGCGCCGATGACCAGCGCGCCACCGGTGAGCACGCTGGAGCCGGGCGTCTCGCCAGCGCCAGCCCAGGCCCACAGGATGCCGAAAATCACCTCCAACAGGGCCAGCAGCGAGATTTCGGGCGCCTTCAGTGCCGAAGCGCACAGCACCGAGAGCACGCAGGGAATGGCCAGTTGGGTCAGGCCCAGAAAGGCCAGCCAGCCCAAGTCATGTGCACTGGCCGACCAGGGCAAGGCCAGCGGCAGGGTGGCCAAGCTGGAGATCACGGCGCCGACCAGCACCGCCGGCACCAAATCGATGTTTTGGCCCTGCGCCTGGCTGCGCTGCACCAGGGTCCAATTGATGGCACCGGCAATCGGCACCATCAGAGCCACCAGCGTTCCGGCCAGATGCTGCGCCTGGCCAAGAGCGAGCTGTTGGCCATGCATCCAGGCGATGCCGGCACCGGCCACTGCAATGGCCGCCCAGGTGTGTGCGGCGATGCGGTGGCCAATGAATACCCGCGCTAGCACCGCAGTCAGGAAGGGGCCTGTGGCCATAGTCACCAGCACATTGGCCACGCTGGTCAGGGTCAGGGCCAGCATAAAGGCGGTGAACATCACGCTCCAGCACAGGCCCGACCACCACAAGGTCTTGCCGGCGCTTGCCATGCGCGCGAACACGCTGCGCCCCTGCATCAGGGGCAAGATCAACAGCAGCGACAGCGCGGTAAAAAAGCTGCGCCAAAAGGTGATTTCAAAGCTGCGGGCCTGCTCCAGCTGGCGCGTCACCACCCCAGCGGTCGACCACAGCAAGGTCACCAGCACCATGAGCCAGACGGCGCGGCGGTGGGTGAGCGTCATAGGGGCCGCCGATCAGGCCTCGCGGCTGGCGCGCTTGCGATCGTGTTCCTTGAGGTGGCGCTTGCGCAGACGCACGCTCTTGGGGGTGATCTCCACCAGCTCGTCGTCTTCGATGAACTCCACGCCATACTCCAGCGTCAGATCGATCGGCGGGGTGATCTTGACCGCGTCTTCCTTGCCGCTGACGCGGAAGTTGGTCAGCTGCTTGGTGCGGGTGGCATTGACCACCAGGTCGTTGTCACGGCTGTGGATGCCGACGATCATGCCTTCGTACACTGGGTCATTGGCCCGAACGAACATACGCCCCCGATCGTCGAGCTTGCCCAGGGCGTAGGTGAAGATTTCGCCGTCGTCCATGGAAATCAGCACGCCGTTCTTGCGACCGCCAATGTCGCCCTTGTGCGGCTCGTAGCTGTCGAAGATGTTAGAGATCAGGCCCGAACCACGGGTGAGGTTGAGGAATTCATTGGAAAAGCCGATCAGGCCCCGCGCCGGAATGCGGTATTCCAGGCGCACGCGGCCGCGGCCATCGGGGTCCATATTGACCAGCTCGCCCTTGCGCTCACCCAAGGCTTGCATCACGCCGCCCTGGTGGGTTTCTTCGATGTCGGCGGTCACCATCTCAATGGGCTCATGGCGCACGCCATCGACGTCACGAAACACCACGCGCGGCTTGGACACTGCCAGCTCATAGCCTTCGCGGCGCATGTTCTCCAGCAAGATGGTCAGGTGCAGCTCGCCCCGGCCCATGACCTCGAACACCCCTTCTTCATCGGTTTCCTTCACCCGCAGGGCCACGTTGTGCTGCAACTCCTTTTGCAGCCGATCCCAGATCTGGCGGCTGGTCACGAATTTGCCTTCACGGCCGGCCAGCGGGCTGGTGTTCACGCAAAAGTTCATGGTCAGCGTGGGCTCGTCGACCTTGAGCATGGGCAGCGGCGCGGGGTTGGCCACGTCGGTGATGGTCACGCCGATGCCGATGTCAGCAATACCGTTGATCAGCACAATGTTGCCGGGTCCAGCCTCGGTGACCTGTACCCGGTCCAGACCCTGGAAAGTCAGCACCTGGTTGATGCGGCCCTTGATGGCTTTGCCGTCCGGGCCTTCCATCACCACCACGTCTTGCATGGGCTTGATGGTGCCCTGACTGATGCGGCCCACGCCAATGCGGCCCACAAAGGTGGAGAAGTCCAGCGCCGAAATCTGCAGCTGCAGGGGTGCGGCCGGATCACCGTTTTGGGCCGGTACGTGCTTGAGGACGGTGTCGAACAGGGCCGACATGTCCGGTCCCCACTGCTCACCGGGTGCACCCTCGGTCAGCGACGACCAGCCGTTGATGCCCGAGGCATAAACCGTTGGGAAGTCCAGTTGCTCATCATTGGCCCCGAGCTTGTCGAACAGATCAAAAGCGGCATTGATCACGGCATCGGGCTTGGCGCCGGGCTTGTCGACCTTGTTGACCACCACGATGGGCTTGAGGCCCAGGGCCAGAGCCTTCTTGGTCACGAAGCGGGTCTGGGGCATGGGGCCTTCCTGCGCATCGATCAGCAGCACCACACCGTCAACCATAGACAGCGCCCGCTCGACCTCACCGCCGAAGTCGGCGTGGCCGGGGGTGTCAACGATATTGATGTGGGTGCCCTTCCAGGACACTGCGCAGTTCTTGGCCAGGATGGTGATGCCGCGCTCGCGCTCAATGGCGTTGTTGTCCATCACCGTGTCGACGATCTTCTCGTGCTCGGCAAAGGTGCCCGACTGACGCAGCAGTTGGTCCACCATGGTGGTCTTGCCGTGGTCAACGTGGGCGATGATGGCGATGTTTCTGATTTGCTTGCTCATAGTTACTTCCTTCAGGCCACGGCTTCTGTAGCGTGTGGCGCACTTTCCAAAATCTGTTGAATTTCGATGGGGCTCAACAAACGGCCCGGTATCAGTTCGCCCGCCTTGACGTGGGCGGTGCCCAGCAAGGCATTCGGCTCCTTGCCGTACACCGCTACTTGCGGCGCATCTAGCCAATCACCCCGGCGGCGCAGGCCACTGAGAAAGCGCCCGGCATTGTCGGCATCGAGCGTGACCGGGATATGACCGGTCAGCAGGCAGTCAATAGGCCGCAAGGCCGCCAGACGCGCGGCCTCGTCCATGGCCTCGAGCTGCTCCAGGCTCAAGCACTGCGACAGATCGAAAGGCCCGGTGGCCACGCGCTTGAGCAAGCTCAGATGCCCGCTGCAGCCCAGCGCTGCTGCAATGTCCTCGCCCAGAGTACGAATATAGGTGCCCTTGCTGCAATGCACCCGCAGGCGCACGAAAGGCGCCTCGCCCTCCAGCTGCCACTCGAGCAGGTCCAGGTCATGAATCACCACCTCGCGCTCGTGCCGCTCGACGCTCTGCCCCTCACGGGCATATTCGTAAAGGGGCTTGCCGTCCTTCTTCAAGGCACTGTGCATCGGCGGCACCTGGCGGATGGGGCCCATGAAGCGGTCCAGGGTCTCGACCAACTGGCCCACCGAGCATTGCACCGGCCGGGTTTGCAGAACCTCGCCTTCAGCATCGCCAGTGCTGGTCTGTATGCCCAGGCGGATGACGGTTTCATAGGTCTTGTCAGCGTCAAGGTGCAATTGACTAAATTTGGTGGCCGCCCCAAAACACAGCGGCAGTACGCCTGAAGCCAAGGGGTCCAGGGTACCGGTATGGCCAGCTTTTTCGGCGCGCAGCAACCACTTGGCTTTTTGCAAAGCCTGGTTGCTGGAAGGGCCCAGCGGTTTGTCGAGCAGCAGCACCCCATGCACGGGGCGACGCTGCACCCGTGCACGAGGAGCAGCGTTCATCTCAGTCGGCGTCCTTGGAGCGGGAGGCGACCGCCTTGGCGATCAGGGCGTTCATGTCCGAGGCCCGCTCGATAGTGCGGTCGAACAAAAAGTGCAACGTAGGCACGGTGTGTATCTGTAAACGCTTGAACAGCCCGTTGCGCAGAAAGCCGGCCGCAGCATTGAGACCGTCGGCCGCCTCCTGGGGGTCGCCGGTCAGCAGACTGAAATACACCTTGGCATGGGCGTAGTCTGGGGTGACCTCGACCGCGTTGATGGTGACCAGGCCTACCCGCGGGTCCTTGAGCTCGCGCGCGATCAGCTCCGTCAGATCACGCTGGATCTGATCGGCCACGCGAAAACCGCGGTGCGGGGTAGAGGACTTTTTGCGCATGCGCTGTCAGGGCTGCACCGCCGGGCAGGCGGCGCAGGCCATGCTTAGACACCCAGGGTCCGGGCGACTTCCTTGATTTCAAAGAACTCCAACTGATCGCCTTCGTTGATGTCGTTGTAGCCCTTGATGTTCAAGCCGCACTCGAAGCCTTCCTTGACTTCGCGTGCATCATCCTTGAAGCGCTTGAGCGACTCGAGCTCGCCGGTAAAGACCACCACGTTGTTGCGCAGCAGGCGCACCCGCGCGCTACGCCGCACCACACCCGAGGTGACCATGCAGCCGGCGATGGAGCCGATCTTGCTGACCTTGAACACCTGGCGAATCTCGGCGCTGCCGATGACTTCTTCCTTTTTGTCGGGCGTGAGCATGCCCGACATGGCCGCGCGCAGCTCGTCCACCGCGTCGTAAATGATGTTGTAGTAACGCAGGTCGATGCCATTGTGCTCAGCCACCTTGCGGGCTTGTCCGTCGGCACGGACGTTGAAGCCGATCACCACGGCCTTGGAGGCAATGGCCAGGTTGATGTCCGACTCGGAGATAGCGCCGACGGCCGAGTACACCAGTTGCACCCTGATCTCGTCGTTGGACAGCTTGAGCAGGGACTGCGACAGCGCCTCCTGCGAGCCCTGCACATCGGCCTTGATGATGATAGGCAGGGTCTTGACCTCGCCAGAGGCCATCTCGGAGAACATGTTCTCCAGCTTGGCCGCCTGTTGCTTGGCCAGCTTGGTATTGCGGAATTTACCGGCACGGTAGGTGGCGATCTCACGGGCCCGACGCTCGTCGCTCAGAACCATGAACTCGTCACCGGCTTGCGGTACCTCGGTCAGGCCTTGAATTTCAACCGGGATCGAAGGGCCGGCCGATTCGGTCTTGCGGCCGTTCTCGTCAAGCATGGCACGAACCCGGCCATAGGTCTGGCCAGCCAGCACCACATCGCCAGCCTTAAGTGTGCCCGACTGCACCAGTACCGTGGCGACCGGGCCGCGGCCCTTGTCGAGCTCGGCCTCGATCACCAGGCCCTTGGCCATGGCGTCGATGGGCGCACGCAATTCAAGCACCTCGGCCTGCAGCAGCACCTGCTCGAGCAGGTCATCCACGCCCTGCCCTGTTCTGGCCGAAACCGATACAAAGGGTGAGTCGCCGCCGAATTCCTCAGGCACCACCTCTTCGGCGACCAGTTCACTCCTGACCCGCTCAAGGTTGGCATCGGGCTTGTCGATCTTGTTGATCGCCACCACGATGGGCACGCCTGCAGCCTTGGCATGCTTGATCGCCTCTTTGGTCTGCGGCATGACGCCGTCGTCGGCGGCCACCACCAAAATCACGATGTCGGTCGCCTGCGCACCCCTGGCCCGCATGGCGGTGAACGCCTCGTGGCCCGGGGTGTCGAGGAAGGAGATCATGCCGCGTGGCGTCTCCACATGGTAGGCACCAATGTGCTGGGTAATGCCGCCGGCTTCGCCCGCTGCCACTTTGGCACGGCGAATGTAGTCGAGCAGCGAGGTCTTGCCATGGTCGACGTGACCCATGACGGTGACCACCGGCGCCCTGGCCACAGCCTCGGATTCCTGGCCTTGTACATCCTCGGCGGTGAAGGCTTCGGGATCGTCCAGCGCTGCGGTGACCGCCTTATGGCCCATTTCTTCGACCACAATCATTGCGGTATCTTGGTCCAAAGGCTGGTTGATGGTGGCCAATTGACCGAGCTTCATCAAGTGCTTGATGACCTCGGACGACTTGATGCTCATCTTGTGGGCCAGCTCGCCGACCGTGATGGTCTCCGGCACATGTACCTCCAGCACCTTAAATTCTGCAGGTGCTGCAAAGCTGGTCTCGGACCGCGCGTCGCGATCGCCCCGTCGACCGCCCCTGGGGCCGGCGCGCCAGCTGCCTCGACCGGGCACTGCCGCGGCGCCTCGGGTCTTGATTTCCTTTTTCTTAGCCGCGTCATCCTTCCAGGTGGAGGACAGGTTTTCAGACTTGATCTCCTTTCGAACACCGGCCGGCGCTGGTGCGGCGGCTGCGCCTGCAGCGGGCTTGGCCGGCGTGCCAGGCGCTGGTGCGGGTTTGTGCAGGGTACCCTTTATCGCGGCCTTGGCCACTTCGGGGGGCGGCGCGCTGATGACCCGCTTGGGGGCATTGAGCATGGCGCGGATGCTGGCGGCCTCCGCCTCGGCCTTGCGGCGACGCTCCTGAAGCTCATGGGCGCGAGCAGCCTCTGCCTGAAACTCGGCTTGCGCTTTGGCCTTGGCGGCAGCCGCATCGGCGGCATCGGTAGCGGCCTTGGCCGCAGCCTGCTCAGCCTTGGCGGTCGCGGCTTCGGCAGAGATCGGGGGCGCTGCTGCGGCGGCCTTGGCTTCTTCGGCGGCGCGCGACTCCTGCGCCGCTTTTTCCTGCGCCAGACGCTCGCGCTCACGCGTTTCCTGCTCTTCGCGTTGGCGGCGCTTTTCGGCCAGGTCTTCCTCCTGACGGCGCAGCAATTGCGCCTGACGGCGGGCTTCTTCCTCGCGCCGCGCCAGTTCGGCCGGATCTATGGCGGGCGCCGCCGGCGCTGCCGCAGGAGCCGGAGCCGGCGCTGGCTCGGGGATGGGGGTTTCATCGGCCAGCGCCTCGACACCGTCATCGCGCTTGATGAAGGTGCGCTTCTTGCGCACCTCCACCTGGATGGTGCGTGCCTTGCCGGTCGAGTCGGCTTGTTTGATTTCCGTGGTCGATTTCTTGACCAGGGTGATCTTCTTGCGCTCGAGGGTGGCTGTCCCGTGGCTGGCCTGCAAATAACTGAGCAGCTTTTGCTTGTCGGACTCGGACAGCGTGTCGGAGGCAGTCTTCTTGGCTAAGCCTGCACTGCTCAATTGCTCGAGCAGCTGCGCGGTGGGTTTATTGAGTTCCGCTGCGAATTCAGCGACGGTGATAGTACTGGACATAGTTGGGATTCCCGGCCTCCATGATCATTGCGCTTGCACTGCGGACTCATCGGTAAACCAATGAGCGCGCGCTGTCATGATCAGGACCTTGGCCTCCTCAGGCGTCTGGCCGGTGATCTCGGTGAGTTCGTCGACGGCCAGATCAGCCAGGTCGTCGCGGGTATGTACGCCAGCCTCGGTGAGGCTGGCAATCAGTTCGGGCGTCAGGCCGTCAACGTCGCGCAGGTTTTGCGACACCTCTTCGACATTTTCCTCCCGAGCGATTTCCATCGTCAGCAGCGCATCCTTGGCGCGGTTGCGCAGCTCGTTGATGGTGTCTTCGTCGAAGGATTCGATCTCGAGCATCTCCTGCAGCGGCACATACGCCACCTCCTCCAGACTGTTGAAGCCTTCGGCAATCAGGATGTCGGCGATTTCCTCGTCGACGTCGAGCTTGTCCATGAAGAGCTTGCGCGCAGAATCGGTCTCGCTGGCCTGCTTTTGCGCCGACTCGTCGGCGGTCATGATGTTGATCTTCCAGCCGGTCAGCTCGGAGGCCAGGCGCACATTCTGGCCGCCGCGGCCAATGGAAATGGCCAGGTTCTCTTCATCAACCACCACATCCATTGCGTGCTTCTCTTCATCGACCACAATGGACTGCACATTGGCCGGTGCCAGAGCCCCGATCACAAACTGAGCGGGATCTTCGCTCCAAAGCACGATATCGACCCGCTCGCCGGCCAATTCGTTGGTGACCGCGTTAACGCGGGTGCCACGCACACCGACGCAGGTACCGATGGGGTCAACCCGCTTGTCGTGCGAGAGCACGGCGATTTTTGCGCGTGAACCTGCGTCGCGGGCGCAGGATTTGATTTCGAGCAAGCCCTGCTCGATTTCCGGAACTTCCTGGCGAAACAGGTCGATCATGAACTCGGGCGCGGTGCGCGAAAGCAGGATGGGGGCGCCGCGTAATGTGGCGTCTACCGACATGATGATGGCTCGCACCCGATCGCCGGAACGCAGGTTTTCCTTGGGGATCATGTCGCTGCGGCGCAGCCGGCCTTCGACCCGGCCAGACTCAACAATGATGTCGCCCTTGTCCATGCGCTTGACGGTACCGACGAAGATCTTCTCGCCGCGCGACATAAAGTCATTGAGCAGCATCTCGCGCTCGGCGTCGCGGATCTTTTGCAAGATCACCTGCTTGGCCGCCTGCGCGCCAATACGGCCTATGGGCAGGCTGTCGACTGGCTTTTCAATGTAGTCACCTTCTTCGATGTCGGAGAGTTCCTCGCGGGCATCGCTGAGCAGCTCTTCACCTTCGGGGTTTTGCAAGCCGGCTTCGTCGGGCACCACCAGCCAGCGCCGGAAGGTCTCGTAATTGCCGCTGTCGCGATCAACCGCAACGCGGATGTCCGTGCCTTCGGGGTAGACCTTCTTGGTGGCCGAAGCCAGGGCCAATTCGACCGCCCCAAAAACCACATCACGCTCGACGTTCTTCTCACGAGAGATCGCATCGACCAACATCAACAGTTCGCGATTCATGTCACACGCCTGCCTTTCCTCTTGACTCAAACTCTTCGTTGCCCGAAGGCGCCTTGCTACGACGCCCCTTGAAATCCACCACCGGCGCCAAGCGCGCCTGCGCCACGTCTTCCAGCAGGAAGTCCAGCGCCAGCAAGGGCGCTAGCACCTTCTTCTTGGCCGGCTTGTGTCCCGGCTTGACTGGCGCCTCGTCCGACCAGAGCAACTGCCAGCCTTGCTCGCTGCGCGCCAGTTGCCCACGGAACTTCTTCCGATTTGCAGCCACCCCTGAACCCGCTCCGGCACCGATCGGCGCCTTGAGCGTCAGGTCGATCAGCTCGCCCTCAAAACGCTCGAAATCCTGTTCCCCCTTGAGCGGGCGGTCGATGCCAGGGGAGCTGACCTCCAGCCGGGCATAGTCAATGCCCTCGACCTCCAGCACGAATTGCAGCTGCCGGGTAACCCGCTCGCAGTCTTCGGCGTTGATAAAGCGCTCGGAGCCAGCCGTCCAAGGCCAATCGATGGTCACGCGCAGCAAACCGCCGCCGGTTCGCTCGATATCGACCAACTGATAACCCAGGCCACCCACCACCTGCTCTACCGCCTCGTGAAGCGCCATCTCGCCGCCACCTCGCTCATGCCATTCAGGGGATGTCTTGCCGCCCAAAATTCAGACCTGGTCCCTTAGAGAGACCCATCAGAGTCCCATCCGAGACCCAAGAGAGGCTCCAGCAGGAGCACCCCAGGCAGCACCTTGAGCAGCAAAAACAAACGACCAAAAAAAATGGGCGGTGAAAACCCGCCCATTCGGTCGTGAAACGGCAATTGTAGCCTATTTCAGTGGGCCTGCACAGGGAAAATGCCCAAAAAACAGGCAGCGCCCCCTCGGCCTGCGAGGAAGAGCTCGGTGCAATGGCGCGCCAGGCTCAGGTGGACTCCACCAGCATGCGGGTGTAGGGGTGCTGAGGCTGGCGCAGCACCTCCAGCGCCGGCCCCTGCTCGACCACCTGACCGTCCTTCATGACCATCACCTCGTGGGCCATGGCCTCGATCACCTGCACATCATGGGTGATGAGCAAATAGCTCAGTCCGCGTTCGGCTTGCAGGCGCTGCAGCAAAGCCAGCACCTGCTGTTGCACGGTGACGTCCAGGGCACTGGTGGGCTCGTCGAGCACCATCAGTTGCGGCTTGACCACCAATGCACGAGCGATCGCAATCCGCTGGCGCTGACCGCCGGAAAACTCATGCGGGTAGCGCTGCAACAGGCCCGGGAACAAGGCTTCGGTCAGACCCACCTCCGAGAGCGTCTGCGCCACTTGTTCGCGCCGCTGCTGGGCATTGAGATGCGGGTGGTGTATGCGCAGGCCCTCCCCCACGATCTCCTCCAGCGTCATGCGCGGCGACAGTGAAGAAAACGGATCCTGAAACACCACCTGAACCTGCCGGCGCAAGGCTTTTTTGGCAGCGGCATCGCCGCCCCAGCTCCCCTCACCCAGCTTCAGTTCACCACCGTCGTAGGGCTGCAGACCCAGCAGCGCCAGGGCCAGGGTGGACTTGCCTGAACCCGATTCGCCCACCACGCCCAGGGTGCGGCCCGGGGCGATCGCCACATCAGCCCCTTGCACCGCCACGAATCGGCCCGAGCTGAACCAGCCGCGCCAGCCCGGCTTGGCCACCGGGTAGCTGACCCGCAGCCCGCGGGCGCGCAGCCAGGGTTCGGCGGCCGGCGGCTCGCTGAGCTTGCGCTGGGGCCGGCTGGCCAGCAACTGGCGGGTGTAGCCGTGCTGCGGCTGCGCAAACACTGTCCCTACCGGGCCCTGCTCGACGATCTGCCCTTTCTCCATGACCGCCACCCGGTCGGCAAAGCGCCGCACCAGGTTCAGGTCGTGGGTGATCAGCATCACTGCCATACCGTACTGCTGCTGCAACTGCCCCAGCAGCTCAAGGATCTGCCCCCGCAGGCTCACGTCCAGGGCGGTGGTCGGCTCGTCGGCCAGCAGCAAGCGCGGCCGGCAGGCCAGCGCCATGGCAATCATGGCGCGCTGGCGCTGGCCGCCCGAGAGTTGGTGCGCAAAAGAGCGGGCGCGACGCGCTGGCTCGGCGATGCCGGTCTGCGCCAGCGTCTCGACCGCCGCGTCCCAGGCCTGGCTGCGGCTCAAGCCCTGCTTGAGTTGCAGCACCTCGGCAATCTGATCCCCGATCGAAAACAGCGGGTTGAGCGCGGTCATCGGCTCCTGAAAGATCATGGCAATCTCGCTGCCCCGCAGGCCCCTGAGTTGCTGCTCGCTCAGGGCTAGCAGGTCCTGCGCCGGCCCCTGGTCCATTTGCAACAGGGCCTGGCCGCTGACCCGTGCGCCCTGGGCCAGGCCCAGCAGACCCAGCGCGGTGACGGTCTTGCCAGAGCCAGACTCGCCCACCAGGGCCAGCTTCTGCCCAGCTTCAATGTCGAAGTTAATCCCGCCGACCACGGTGTGGTCGCCGAAGGACAGGCGCAAATCGCGCACTTGCAGCAGGGGTGCGCTCATCGTTCGGCCTTTCTGGGGTCGAGCGCATCGCGCAGCGCATCACCCATAAAGGTCAGCAGCAGCAGCGTGGAGACCAGCACTGCAAAGGTCGACAGCGAGATCCACCAGGCGTCGATGCTGTTCTTGCCCTGCGACAGCAATTCACCCAGCGAGGGCGTGCCGGGCGGTACCCCCAAACCCAGAAAGTCCAGCGAGGTCAGCGCCAGGATGGCCGCGCTCATGCGAAAAGGCAGGAAGGTGACCACCGGCGTCAGACTGTTGGGAAGGACATGGCGGCTGATGATCTGCCAGTGCGACAGGCCCATGGCCCGGGCGGCGCGCACATAGTCCATCTGCCGGTTGCGCAGGAACTCGGCGCGCACATAGTCGGACAGGCCCATCCAGCCAAACAGGCTGAGCAGGACCAGCAGCAGCGATACGCTGGGCGCAAAAACCGCACTGAAAATGATCAGCAAATACAGCTCGGGCATGGAACCCCAGATCTCGATGAAGCGCTGGAAAGCCAGGTCGGTCCTGCCGCCAAAATAGCCCTGAATCGCCCCTGTGATGACGCCCAGCAGCACACCGGTGAAGGTCAGGGCCAGCGCGAACAACACACTGACCCGAAAGCCGTAAATCAGTTGGGCCAGCAGGTCTCGGCCTCGGTCGTCGGTGCCCAGAAGGTTGTCCATCGTTGGCCGAGAGGGGTTGGGCTCGCGGGCGAAGTAGTTGATGGTCTTGTAGCCGTAAGGGTTGGGCGCGAACAGGGCCCAGTTGCTGCCCTCGGACAGGCGCTGGCGTATGAAGGGGTCGTGGTAGTCGGTGGCGGTATCGAAGTCGCCGCCAAACACCTTTTCCGGATAGGTCTTGAGCAGCGGCGAGTAAAACTGGCCCTCGTAGCGAACCAGCAAGGGCCGGTCATTGGAAACCAATTCGGCGGCCAGGCTGAGCAGCACCATCAGGCCAAACACGAGCAGGCTCCAGTAGCCCAGGCGATTGCGCTTAAAGCGCAGCCAGGCCCGTCGGGACGGCGACAGGCCGGGCACGACCGGGCTGGCCGGTGAGGCTTCAGTCAAAGCGGACACGGGGATCGACCCAGACATAGCAGAGGTCGCTGATCAGTTTGGTCACCAAACCAATCAGCGTGAACAAATACAGCGTACCCAGCACCACTGGATAGTCGCGCCGGATCACGCTCTCATAGCTGAGCAGCCCCAGACCGTCGAGCGAGAACAGGGTTTCGATCAGCAGCGAGCCCGTGAAAAACGCGCCAACAAATGCGGCGGGAAAGCCGGTCACGATAGGAAGCAGCGCGTTGCGAAACACATGCTTGTAGAGTACCTGGCGCTGCGACAGTCCCTTGGCCCGGGCGGTGATCACATACTGCTTGCGGATTTCCTCCAGGAAGGCATTTTTGGTCAGGATGGCAGTTACCGCAAAGCTGCCCAGGACCATGGCGGTCACGGGCAAGCAGATGTGCCAGAGGTAATCAACGATGCGCGCCCCCCAGGACAATTCTTCCCAGTTGCTCGAGGTCAGCCCACGCAGCGGGAACCACTGCAACTGGCCGCCAAAGACCACCAGCAAAACGACACCTAAGACAAAGCCGGGAATCGCGTAGCCGGCTAGCACCAGCAGGGTGGTGACGGTGTCAAAGCGTGAGCCAGCGCGCACCGCCTTGGCCACGCCCAGCGGCACTGCCACCAGGTAGCTGATGAAAAAGGTCCAAAGCCCCAAGCTGATCGAGACCGGCAACTTTTCGATGATCAGGTCGGAGACTGCCTTGTTCTGGAAAAAACTCTTGCCCAGGTCAAAGCTCGCAAACTGCACCAACATCTGGAAAAAGCGCTCATGGGCCGGCTTGTCGAAGCCGTAGAGGGCCTTGATCTGCTCCAGGCGCTGAGGGTTGACGCCCTGCGCGCCCCGGTAGCTCAGGCCGCCGGCCTCAGCGCCACCGCCGCCAGGGCCGGCTTTGGCTTCGGCCAGGTATTGCTCGACCGGACCACCCGGCACAAACTGAATGACGGCGAAGGTCAGCAGCAGAACCCCAAACAGGGTCGGAATCATCAAGAGCAGGCGTTTGACGATATAGGCCAGCATCAGCGCCTCCACCATGTGAACAGAGCCCAGGCTTCCCCGGTAACGTAGGGTGGCATCTGCGCGGGCCGGGCCAGCCTTTGTTGATTGAAGGCCATGCGGTGCGTAGGCGCTGACCACTGGGGGATCAGGATGTGGCTGTGCGCAATCACCCGCTCAAGAGCGCGGCAGGCAGGCAGAAAATCCGACTTGGTCTTGGCTGCGACCATGCGTGCGATCAGTGCATCGACCGCCGGGCTGCTGATGCCGGTCAGGTTGCCCGAGTCCTCGGTCTGCGCCGCCTTGCTGCCAAACAGATCGGCGTATTCCTGCCCCGGGCTGTGGGTGCCGCCGTAGGCGATGGTGGTGATATCGAACTCAAAGCGCTGCAGTCGCTGCTGATAGAGCGCGTAGTCGACCGGGCGGTAATTCATGCGTATGCCCAGCTTTTCCAGGTTGCGCGACCAGGGCGTGACCACCCGGGCGCCGCCCTCGTTGCTGTCAAGGTACTCAATCACAAAAGCCTGCCCCTGGGCGTTGCGCAGCACCCCGTCCTGTATGGTCCAGCCCGCTGAGGCCAGCAGGTCGCGGGCGCGCCTGAGGTTGCCGCGCAAACTGCTGCCCTCGTCGGTGCGCGGTGGCTGGGCCATGGGGCCGAAGGCCGCAGCGGGAACCTGCTCCTTCCAGGGCTCGAGCAGCGCCAGCTCAGGCTCGCTCGGCACTCCGGAGGCCTGGCAATCGGTGTTGCCAAACAGGCCCACCACCCGCTGGTAAGCGCCGTAGAACAGCTGGCGGTTCATCCACTCGTAGTCCATGGCCAGGCCCAGCGCTTCACGCACCCGCACGTCCTTGTACTTGTCTCGCCGGATATTGATCACATAGCTCTGAAAGCCTGAAGGCAGCTTGTGCTTGAACTCGCCCTTGAAGAGCTCGCCGCTGTCAAAGCGCTTGCCCTTGACGCGGCGTGCCCAGTCGCCTGCCGAGAAAAACCGCATCAGATCGAATTCGCCGGCCTTGAGTGCCTCCAGCCTGGCGGTGTTGTCCTTGTAAATCTTGACGGTGATGCGGTCGAAATTGGCCATGCCACGGCGCACGCCCAGATCGCGCGCCCAATAGCCGGGATCGCGCACATAGGTGATGTCTTTGCCAAAGCGCACCGGCCCGATCTTGTAAGGGCCACTGCCTATGGGAATGTCCATCACCACCTGGTCAAAGCGCTTGGCTTTGCCGCCCTCCATGCCCCAGGCGCGGCTAAACACCGGCAGGCCTCCAACAGTCAGGGGCAATTCCCGGTTGGGTTTGCGAAAGCGGTAACGCACCGTCAGGTCGTCCACCACGTCAATGCCAGCCACGTCTTCGAGCATGGTCTTGTAGGCCGGCGAGGTGTAGGGCCCCATCAGGGTGTCGTAGCTGTGTTTGACATCGGCCGCCAGCACCGGGCTGCCGTCATGAAAACGGGCCTGAGGGCGCAGCTTGAAGGTCGCGCTCAGTCCGTCCGCAGCCACGCTGACATCTTCGGCCAGCAAGCCGTAGCCCGAGCCCGTCTCATCGAGAGAGCCGACCAGCAGGCTGTCAAACATCACATCGCTCAGGTAGGACGGCGCACTGCCCTTGATGGTGAAGGGGTTGTACTTATCGAAGGTCGAGGCCCGTGAGTTGCTAACCAGGCGCAAGTCGCCCCCGCGCGGCGCCAGCGGATTGACGTAGTCAAAATGCGCGAAGCCGGCCGGGTATTTCAGGTCGCCCCAAAGTGCATAGCCATGCGCCGCCCACGCGGGCAAAACGGCCAGCGCGGCCGCCAGTGCAAGCAAGACTCGGTCAAAAAACCTCATGCGACAATTCTGCCGCAATAAGACCGGTAGGCGCTGCACAGGGGAATGCGCTCTGCCCTCTCAAGGAATAAAAAATGGGATTTCTGCAAGGCAAAAAGCTCTTGATCACCGGCGTGTTGTCCAACCGCTCCATCGCCTATGGCATCGCCCGGGCCTGCCATGCCCAGGGGGCCGAGCTGGCCTTCAGTTATGTGGGCGAGCGCTTTAAGGACCGCATTACCGAATTTGCGGCCGACTTTGGCTCCAAACTGGTGTTCGACTGCGACGTCGGCAGCGATGAGCAGATTGCCCAGCTCTTTAAGGACCTGGCTGAGCACTGGCCGCAATTTGACGGTTTTGTGCATGCCATCGGCTTTGCGCCGCGAGAGGCGATTGCCGGCGATTTTCTCGATGGCCTCTCGCGTGAAGCCTTCCGCATCGCGCACGACATCTCCGCCTACAGCTTTCCAGCCATGGCCAAGGCAGCCGCCCCCCTGCTGCGCGACAAGTCCGCCCTGCTCACCCTGAGCTATTTGGGCGCCATCCGCACCGTCCCCAACTACAACACCATGGGACTGGCCAAGGCCAGCCTGGAGGCCTCGGTACGCTATCTGGCCGAGTCTCTGGGCCCCAAGGGGGTGCGGGTCAACGGCATCAGTGCCGGCCCGATCAAAACCCTGGCGGCCAGCGGCATCAAGGGCTTCGGCAAGATCCTGAGTGTGGTGGCCGAGACCTCACCGATTCGCCGCAATGTGACCATCGACGATGTGGGCAACGTTGCAGCCTTTTTGCTCAGCGACCTGGCTGGCGGCGTCAGCGCAGAAATCACCTACGTGGACGGCGGCTTCAGTCAGGTGGTTGGCGGTATTGCTGAACCGGCCGCTGAATAAGGCCCGATCGCGCCGAGGGCGGCGCTCCCACAGAGCCTTAACAATGTTCGTGTGGGTGTGGGAGCTGCGCCCTCGCAGCGATGCAGCGGCTGTGCAAACGCCGACATCGCGCCGGGGCGGTGCTCCCACTTACAAAAGGCTAAAGCATCAGAGCTTGACGCAGTCGGCGCAGTAGCGCACCTTGCCCGAGGCATCAGCCTCTTCCACCAGGCCGTGTATATCGGTCTCAAAGCCCGGGCACTGGGCATTGAATTCGCGAGCAAACTTCAGGTAGTCGACGATCTTGCGGTTGAACACCTCGCCGGGCACCAAGAGCGGAATGCCGGGTGGATAAGGGGTCACCAGGCCGACGGTAATGCGGCCCTCCAGATCATCGATTTCCACCCGCTCGGTCTTGCGGTGAGCAATGTGGGCATAGGCATCGCTGGGCGTCATCGCCGGTGCCAGATCGCTCAGGTAGACCTCGGTGGTCAGGCGGGCGATGTCGTACTTGGCGTAGAGCTCGTGGATGTGCTGGCACAGGTCGCGCAGGCCCATTCGCTCGTAGCGCGGGTACTTCTGGCAGAACTCGGGCAAGATACGCCACATCGGCTGGTTCTTGGCGTAGTCGTCCTTGAACTGCTGCAGCGCGGTCAGCAAGGTATTCCAGCGGCCCTTGGTGATGCCGATGGTGAACATGATGAAAAAGCTATAGAGCCCGGTTTTTTCAACAATCACACCGTGCTCGGCCAGGAACTTAGTCACGATGCTGGCCGGGATGCCGGTGGGAGCAAACTTGCCGTTCAGGTCCAGGCCGGGCGTGACGATGGTCGACTTGATCGGGTCGAGCATATTGAAGCCCGAGGCAATCTTGCCAAAACCATGCCAATTGGCTGCCCCGCTGCGGGAGCTGTTGCGGGTTGACTCGCCCTTGAGAATCCAGTCGTCAGCCCGGCCTATGCCCTCCTCGGCCAGCGCATCCGCCCCCCAAACCTTGAACCACCAGTCTTCGCCATATTCGGCGTCGACCTTGCGCATGGCGCGGCGAAAGTCCAACGCTTCGGCAATGCTCTCTTCCACCAGTGCGGTGCCGCCGGGCGGCTCCATCATGGCGGCGGCCACATCGCAGCTGGCAATGATGCTGTACTGCGGCGAGGTCGATGTGTGCATCAGGTAGGCTTCGTTGAACAGATGCCGGTCGAGCTTGACATGCTGCGAGTCCTGCACCAGTACATGGCTGGCCTGGCTGATGCCTGCCAGCAGCTTGTGAATGGACTGCGTCGCATAGACCACCGACTCCTTAGGCCGGATACGGCTTTTACCCATGGCGTGGTAGGAGCCATAGAAAGGGTGAAAGGCGGCATGGGGCAGCCAAGCCTCATCAAAGTGCAGATTGGCGATGTAGCCGTCAAGCATGCCCTTGATGGTCTCGGTGTTGTAGAGCACGCCGTCGTAGGTTGACTGCGTCAGGGTCAGCACCCGCGGCTTGACGCTGGCGGCATCGACGCCCTTGAGCAGCGGGTTGGCCGCGATCTTGGCCTTGATGGCCGCAGGCTCGAACTCGGCCTGTGGAATCGGCCCGATGATGCCGAAATGGTTGCGGGTGGGCTTGAGAAAGACCGGGATTGCACCGGTCATGATGATCGAGTGCAACACCGACTTGTGGCAATTGCGGTCGACCACCACCACATCGCCCGGCGCCACCGTGTGATGCCAGACCATCTTGTTCGAGGTGCTGGTGCCGTTGGTGACAAAAAAGCAGTGATCGGCATTGAAGATGCGCGCGGCATTGCGCTCGCTCGCACCAATGGCGCCATCGTGATCGAGCAACTGCCCCAGCTCCTCCACCGCATTACAGACGTCTGCGCGCAGCATGTTTTCACCGAAGAACTGGTGGAACATCTGTCCTACCGGGCTCTTGAGGAAGGCCACGCCGCCCGAGTGCCCCGGGCAGTGCCAAGAGTAAGAGCCGTCTTCGGCATAGTCGAGCAGTGCCTTGAAAAACGGCGGCTGCAGGCCTTCCAGGTAGCTCTTGGCTTCGCGAATGATGTGCCGGGCCACAAATTCGGGGGTGTCCTCGAACATATGGATGAAACCGTGCAACTCGCGCAAGATGTCGTTGGGAATGTGCCGCGAGGTCTTGGTTTCGCCATAGACGTAAATCGGCACATCCAGGTTCTTGCGGCGCACCTCTTCAATGAAGCTGCGCAGGCTGAGCACCGCCGGATCCAGGTCCGGCCCCGGGGTGAATTCCTCGTCGTCGATCGACAAAATAAAGGCGCTGGCGCGGCTTTGCTGCTGGGCAAACTGCGACAGGTCGCCATAGCTGGTGACGCCCAGAATCTCGAAGCCCTCCGACTCTATGGCCTGAGCCAGCGCACGGATGCCCAGACCCGAGGTGTTCTCGGAGCGAAAGTCTTCATCAATGATGACGATGGGAAAACGAAATTTCATGGCAGCAGGCAGCGGGTGGGCCCGAATTGGAAAAAAGGCGCTCAGTGTACGGAAAACCGGGGCTGATCCATGACAAAGCTGTTTCAAAGGCGCCTTTAGAGCTTGGGGCCGTCCTGCCTTGCCCACCGCCAGTGCCGAGCTTGTTGATAATGACCCTTTGCGCTGGCCGATGCAGCTTAGAAGTCCCATGCACACCCTCAACGTCCTCGGTTCCGCCCTGCTCCCCTGCTCCTACGACCCGCTGACAGGCTATCTGCGCGACGGCTGCTGCCGTACTGACGAGACAGACGCCGGCTCGCACCTGATCTGCACCCGGGTCACCGCCGAATTCCTCGAGTTTCAGCGGGCCCTGGGCAATGACCTGATCACCCCCAGGCCCGAGTGGCGCTTTGCCGGCCTCAAGCCCGGCGACCGCTGGTGCGTCTGCGCCAGCCGCTGGCGCCAGGCCCTGCTCGCAGGCCTGGCCCCGCCCGTCATTCTGGAGTGCACCCATATCAAGGCTTTGGAGTTTGTGACCCTGGCCGACCTTCAAACCCTCGCGTACAGCCCGCCCGAACGCCCCTGAAGCAGATCCCGCAGGCCGAGACCGCCTTGGGCCGGGTGATAGAAGCAAAGCTTGGACTGCTACAATTGGCGGCTTTCGCGGAGAGGTGGATGAGCGGTTTAAGTCACACGCCTGGAAAGCGTGCGTGGGGTAAAACTCACCGCGGGTTCGAATCCCGCCCTCTCCGCCAGACAGCCAGCAAACAAGCGCCTTTAGGGCGCTTTTTTGTTTTGGCATACCATAAAACATACCAAACGACGACGTACTTGGATTGCCCAAGACGCCGACCCAGTACCGCCCCAGTGCGTATTCCGGCGAACGTGACCGACGATTCCGGTCGATCGTGACCGGTCGTGCTGCGTGAGGTGTTGCGCGCTCAAATTTTAGTTTGGTCGGTCACGATGGGTCTGGATTCTTCTCATGTTTAGCGGTTTTTGGTCTTTGACGTAGGGACTCGCCGGTCAGAGTAAATCGGTGATGGCGTTGCATCAGGCGATCGAGCATCGCGTCGGCGATGGTTGCGTCACCGACCCAGGCATGCCAGTGCTCGATGGGCAACTGGCTGGTGATGATGGTGGCTTTTGTCGCGGCGCGGTCGTCGATGATTTCCAGCAAGTCAGCGCGCGTCTGTGCATCCATCGCGGCCATGCCCCAGTCGTCGAGCAGCAAGACATCCGTTCTGGCCACCACGCCCTTGGAGATGTTCAGACAGGTCGCAATGCGTTCGTGCGAAAGCCCTGCCTGGAGTTTGAGACGTAGGACGTCTTTGATCTTGCGCATATTGATCCTTGCTGCGGGCATACCGTCTCCAGGCCAAAGCCGGGAAGGCTACCCACATCGGGTGGATGAATTTGCGCAACACCGTCACGGTGGCATACGGCACCGTTCCGGCATAGTGACCGGCCAGTCCGGTCGACACCAAAATCGGTCACGTTCAGACCGGAATCCCCGGTCACGTTCGGCCGGAATCGTCGGTCACGATAGACCGGAATGACCGGTCACGTTGGTCCGGAATACCCACCCAGCGCGTGGTTTGGTGATGCCGAGTCCGGCTTCAGCTTTGAAATCGCAGCGCCAGCCCCTGTGCTGCTTTCCCACCAAACCTCGACCCCACCGTACCCCCACCCCCCAAATCCAGCAGATGGGACCCACGCGAACCCCTTATCCCTTGATCTGCTCAAACGATTTGCAATCTTTCAGATTTAGGCCTGTGGAAAGTTATTGAATCCCCGATCCCCGCCAGACCAAGACCTTAGAAACTATCCAATCGGCTTTGAAGGGGCCCGCGGCCCCGAGTACTATGGGTTTGGCGTTACAGACCGCTTACTGTTCCATCCGGGCTGATGCGCTGTAAGGGCGTCTGGGGCTGGCGCTGTCTCCGCACCCCTTTGCTTCTCGAGAGCCGGCTCAGGGGAGCCTTAGCGATCCTATGATTCAGCAAACACGTCACTGTTCGGCCCAGGTGATCAAACAATCGCTTTGTAGAGTTACGGCAGTTGTATTCGGGCTGCTATCCCGGCCCAAAAGTCTGAGGGGAGGAAGGACTTGAGTTTTCGAGAAACTCGCTGGGACTCTAAGAATTGCTCAGGGTGCGCTATCCTGTTTTGTGTGCGGGGTGAGGCACGCCAAGCATAGCCACTGTCGGAGCATTTTTCTATGCCGTCCAGACTCCTAGAGCGAGGTAGGGATCGACTGAAGGTGTTGCTCCCTCGCCTTTGCAAACCCTACCCAGATGCCTTCAGGGCTATAGCCCCGGTTTGCCAACTCTTCGCCGGCGAGGCGGTTGAGGTCAACCTGCCGTCGTAGAACGGCCACAAGCACGCTAACTGGCACATTGTGGATGAAATCCACCTGATCAAGTGTTAACGAACCCAGCGTGTAACCAACCCCTGCCGCCATAGTGTGACCTGACTCCACCGGCCCAGGGAGCGGGACGGTGCGAGCGTCCACTGTAGCTTAGCGGCCCGCCGTACGCAAGTGGCAAAAGCGGCGGCGGGATAGATGAGTGGGGTGCTAGGGAAGTGACTTTACCTGGATCCGACGTGCCTTTGGCGAGGTTCGATCGCGGAAATAGCCGTCACCCTTGCCGCGTAGGGCGGTCAGTGCCTCCGGTTCCATCTGTACGTTGGGAGCGTTCCTGCGCGCTTCCCGAATGTCCATAGGCTTCATGACCAGCCATGTCGCAGAATTGGCCTTGACCTCGGAGCCGAAGTGATCAGACATCTGCGAAGCGAGGATCATCCCAAGGCCGAACTTGCGCGCTTCAGTGAAAAGCAAATTTAGAACGCGGTCGGGTGAGTCTGGGTCCCCGCCGCCGGTGCTGAGAATCTTAGCCTCGTCTATCACCACGAAGAGGCGGAAGCGCTCGTGGTCGCTCTGGGGCTGCACGGGGATGGGGCCCTTCAGGCGTAAAACGCGGAAGATCTTCCGTAGCAGCGTCTCGGCGGTGATGTAGCGGACCTCGTCGCTCAGACGGCTAAGGTCCAGGCGTATTGATCTCCCTAGGATGTCCTCTACGGATACATGCTGGCTGCGCTGAAAGATCGGGTGTTCAAATATTTCCTGGACCGCAGAGATACAGCCTTCGATTGAAGACCGTTGACTTTTCTTGCTGTCGTCCTCAGCCCAGGAACTCAGGATCGCAACGACGTCACTGAAGGTGGGAGGGGCGAGTCGCCAAGTTGACGCGTCCGCATCGTTGAAACCACGGCTTGTATAGGCCTCCTCGATCGCATCTCGCAGGATCGATCCCTGCCTATGGCCTAGCGCAGGCACCGCGTTACGGATCATGTCGCGGATGACCTTGCGCTGATCGTATAAACCTGTCTCTTCGGCGCTGTGCGAATCGAGTTCCATTGGGTTTAGGCCCACAGTGCTCGATGTTCCGGACGATAGCAATACCGAGTCCTGTCCAGGAAACTTCACATCGCCGTGAAAATCTAATACAAGCACAGGTGTGCCGAACTCCGAAATTCCATTTCCGAGAACCTTGAGCGTCTCCGTCTTTCCAGAACCTGAGGCGCCCAGGATCAAGAAGAACCCGTTGCTCTGCTTACCAGGCGCCCAGGCGATGTCCGTTTTGGTATTGATCTCTTGACCCAGCGGAATCTCAAGCGCCGTGGGGCCAGGCCGCTTATCTCCGACTTCCTCGGCCTTACGATTCGGAATTGCTTCGTCAGTGGTTTCCTCACCTTCATCGGACTTGGGTGTTGGCAATGGACTAGCCCCCCCATGTGCGACCGGCCCGTAATCTTCAGACCGGCGGTTGGCGTCTCCGTCCTGCTCATTTTGAGCGCCGGGTCCTTCATGGCGGACGCGCTTTTGGAGCAAATCCAACGCCAACCTTGGTTCAAGGGCAGCCTCAGTCGTGCTGGCAGAAAACCCTGCCGGCAGCGGCCTGACTTCGTTGGCATCTTCTAACTTCGTGGGCGACAGCATCAGACCGACATCTCCCGCAGAGATAGTGTTGATCTCCAGAGGGATACCAGTTGCCGAGGTCACTACAGCCGTTGCGGTGCTTGCGACACTGGCGAGCCGGACATGAATCAGACGGCCGCTCAGTTTTACCGGGATAGAGCCACTGAATAGATCATTAAGCAGGGCGTGCCAGCGCTCAATGTACTCAGGGTTTAGGTCACGCATCAGGGCCGTGTAAAGGTGTTCACGGAGCACCTCTCTTCTCGGTTTGGCTAGCGGAGAGTCCTGGCCGCCAAATACTTCAGCCAGAGCGTGCAGTGTGGCGAGAATCTGATCGACTGCGTGGCCTGCGGCGATTCCATTGCTAACCGTGTACGGCACGCCTTCGTCGTGGGCCTTAACCTCGATAACGTCGATCTTAAGTTCTCCCCCTTCTTCGCGAATCCCTATGAGGTCGGCTCGCTCTCCGGAGGTGGCGCCTGCTGAAAGCCAGCGACTCGCGTTTTGTGTATCCAGACTTACGGAAAGACCACTGGGTTCCATCCTTCTGTACCAGCGCATTGCGATAAGTTTGCCCAGCGCGCCCTTGACGTGCTTGCCCTTATCTCCGCCCACTAGCCCAAGGATCCCGTTGGGCTCCATAGCAACGAGATCGCGGATCAATTCTTCAAGCGTTTGTTGCTCGGCGATGAAGTGAGTCCTGCGCAACTGTCCATCTAGTTTTCGAACGAACGGAGTCAGGTCCCGCCCAAAAGTGGTAAGTTGCCTGCTACGCTCGATGCGTCGATCAATCACTTCGGATTCGGCCAGGCGCGGAATTAGGACGCGGTGAGGATCGGCAATCACTGTCCAAGTGCTAGAGGCCGCTAACAGGTCCAGCCAAGTGCGAACCTGCGCAACTTGGGGCTGATGCGTCGCCGTGCTTTGCTTTAGTTCGCGATGAACCAGTTTCGCAGCGGAGAAGTAGGTCGCAAAGACTTCCTCCTCAGCGATAGGCACGATAACGATCTGCTTCTTCAACCTGTTGTACCGGTACTCACAACTGGGCATCCAGGGACTCATGTCATGGAGCCCTGCCCGCGCAACTAGGGTGGTGCGTACCTCAAAGGGGTCAAATACTACTGTAAGGTGGCTCGGTACTTCATTCAATTCCTTTAATAGTTCGTCCCACCCAGTGAGTTCCGATCGGACCGACAAACTGATTAGCCCCAAATCTTGCCCGGTCTTGAGTTGGTCCTTTACCTGGTCATCAAGGTCGTCGAGTTCGCCGCTCCAACCTTTGGTATCCGCGAGGGTGTAGCGAAAGCGGAAGTGAACGCCCCAGAACGTTTCTTCGGTAGATGAGTCGTCCAAGGCAAGTTCGGAAAGCACTTCTTCGAGTAACTTGCCAGGCCTTGGAGCGTTGACAAATAGAATCTGGAGTCCCGGCCTAACAAATGGCCGCAGTTGCGCAATCAGTGAGGATAGATACGCCACCGTTCGCAAGCCGTCGGGTTCCAGTACGCCTCGCGGTGACTCCTTGAAGAGCGGTAGGTGATCGAGCGCGCCCGCTTGCCCCAGCAGGACCGGGCCCTCGCTCACGCCCGGGATGCGCGGAAGAACCAAGACATTGAGAAGTTGCATGTCCTCCGCAGCAGCAGCAATCAACGTGTTCTGCTCTGCCTTGCTGAGTTTCCCCCCCAGCAACTGCAAGTCCTTCACGATAGCCAGGCTTCTCCATAGATTAAGCGGGTGAATTGGCGAGAGTAGGACTTCTGTCACTTCGCCGTCACGTCGATAGACGTACAACTCGATCGATAGCAACCAGTGAATCAGCGTCTCAGTTTCGTCGCCGGCGTCGGCATACATCTGGCTGTAGCCCGCTTCTATCTGTTTGAGCAACTGATCGTATCCCGCAAGGTACCGCTCGGCTGCCGCAAATACCTCAGGTCTACCGGCAAGCACCGTCACGGGCGAGGTGGCCAACTCCCCCAAGTGCTTGAGCAGGTCATGTCTCGCCGAAGCAAGTGAGTTCGCAAGGTCGAGGGCCGTTGCAGGGGCAAGTTGAGCCTCTGTGAACTGCTGAAGCAGGCGCCTGAAGTGGTCAAACTCAAAGGGTTCAAAGGCCTTGAAAGCAGCGACTTCTGTAAGCGCTTCCAGACGATCGGACTCAATGTCGATCACCCCCCCCCAGTCAGACTCCGTAGACCTGGACTTCACCAGTAGGAGGATGGTCGACTTAACATCTACCACGGCTGTTGCGTCGATGCTTCCATCTCTACCGGGCATTACCACCGGCTCCGAGTCTACCGAGTGGTCATCATCTTCTGCGCGGTCAACAAGTTGATGCACCCCGTCTGCAAGGTCCGTAAGTTTGTCCTTCCTGCCTTCCAGCAAGAGTTCAGCCACCAGGGATTCGACGGCCACCTTCACGGGGCCGCGATCGTCGCCGCTGCCTCCACCTTTGCTGCCTTCATCGCGGTCGACCTTGCCGCGCCATAGAGTCTGTACATCGGCTAGTTCGATTCCCGCAAGTTCATCAGTGCTGCGATGGTTGATCTGGCCGATCCGCCTACGGAGCCCGTTGAACTTCTTTTTTGTCACGCCTTCCAGGTTGCGGCAAAAATTTGACATCCGGTCGAGATCTTCCGGGGATGCATTGCAAACCTGCGTCAGGACGGTTGCGTTCTGCTTCAACCGCTTTAGGATGCGACTCTCCGTCCCCTCTTCGGTAAGATACATATCGGGAAACAGCCCCAGCGCATAAAGAGACGCGGATGCTTTCACCGACCGTTCAGCGGGGTTGAATTGGTCGAGCGTCTGTGCAAAGGTCACAATTGATCGCAGCGAGAGGCCGGGACCACGGGATGAACTCAGCGCATCCCAGAGTGTGCGAAGCCAGATCACTTCGGCCTTGTCCCGCGCCTGCGAGCACATCCGGTCGATTAGGTGCTGCTCAGATAGCAGCGTGAACTCCTTTAGAGAGCCCGCCTTGTTCAACTGCCCGTTGGCAATGACAAAGATAGTCTTGAGCCGCTGATTCCGCCACTGTACGGCGACTTCCTCGTCCGCGGTCACATAGTCCCGAAGCTTGGGATAGGCCTCAGCGAAAGCCTCTATTGCTGCATGCTCACCAATCAGCGCGACACGGACGCGCTTCTTCGCTGCCGTCAACAAGGAGGCGAGTTTCCCGATAAAGTAACCTTTATCAAAGGCGCCAATGTCCTGGGCCAGTACTCCGTACTCGTTGTGCTGATAAGCAGCCTCGATCGCCGAAAGTACCAGATCAGCCGTTTTTTGCTGAATTAGCAGATTTAATTCTTTAGACATGCGTTGTCTCCAGGAGGCCTACAACAGCCACGCTATCGGCTAACCTCCTTGCCAGGCCCAACGATTCCAGTCGGTCAAGGAAGCGTTCGCTGTTTTCGCGCAACGCCTTTGCTGGCACGTTCGCGCCCCCGCCCGCCAGAAGATCAGCATCACCAGCGCGCCCCCCTACGACGATCGACCAACGATCGCAAAATTGGTCCAGAAAGTCTCGGTACTCAACCGGCGGAAGTTGGACATTTACCGTTGCCATGACCAGGACCTCCAGGGTTCGATCAGAGGGGTTCAGTCGCTTAAACGGATTCTTTTGCAGTGGGTACAGGAACCCGCTGCGTATCCCGAGCATGCGCAGATAGCCATCAAGACCACGCCGCTGATTGCCTTCAATCTCGCGCAGCAATTCGTCGCATACCTCCCGTCGGATCTCCTGAGGATCTTCCGCTCCTGAGGTGGCGTCCTTGATCCGCCGCGCCAGTTTGCCGCGACTGTCGAGGGGCGCTTGACTCACCGACTCAAGCAGCACGTTGATTGCACCGATAGGATCAACCTCCCAATTCGAATAACCCTGCGCCAGCAGTTCACTGATCACAATGCCGAGGTACTCCGAAGCGTCCTTGATGAGTTGCGCAACACATCGCGTGCTGGCCTGTGCCACCGGCGAGAAATGCTCCCCAGAGGCATCAAGCAGGAGAAAGCGGCGCTCAAGCCCTGCCCGCTCGAAAGGGCGCGTACTGGCATGCATGAAGACGGATAGCCCCGCCAGCAGAACGATGCGCTGGAGGGTCGCAATCGGGTTAGGGTTCAGTTTTCGCTCGTAGGCGGCAAGGTCTTGAGCCGCCCGTCGCAACTCGGTCTCTATCACCGAGAAACCTTCGGACATATCTTCCGAATGGTTGTCCGCCGCAGCCTTCTTTTCGCGCGTGCTATCTACTAGTGGCGCCAGCAGTGCGGAAATGTCATCCATGTCCGCTGCTTTCTTGTGCGGATCAGTCAGTTCGGACAGCAGGTTGAGGATGTCCAATCGCTCTTCCCCACGTCCGCCCCAGAGCCGATGAACGAATGACCCCGCGCCGTCATCGGACGGGTCGCCCGTGACCGTAAGCGCAGTCGGAGAGGAAAACGACGACATGTCCGGTGAGTTACCAAAAGCTGCTCCATCGGCACCGAGCAACGACCGAATCAGCGGGAGAACCTTAGTCATGAGTGCAGAGGTTCTGACATCAGTGACTTGCCCAAGCGCTCCCCAACGTTCTTTTTGCGTTGTAATCAATGCCTGCGCTGCAGCGACACGCTGCTCAATACTGTTCTTTCGGTGCGTCGCAATAAAGAGTTGCTCCAGTACCCCCATGCGACCCACGCACTGATGCTCTGCCCGCATCAACGCGTTGGCTATATTTACGGGCTTGATCTTTGTTGCCTCCATAGTGCGGTAGCCGTGCCGCCTATGGAGTTCGTCGCTGAGGGCTTTTCGAAGTGCTTGACTCATGTTTAACTCAATTCGCCGAGTCGTAACGACGGTTAACTAGATCGACCGTGACGGCCGTGCGAAGTTCACTCAGTGGATCAAGGACTTCGATCTTGCGCACGTCTGGGCTCCGATCTCCGTACTGCGAAAGCGCGTCATTGAATTGAATGAGCCTGCGGGTCGTAGGCGTTTGACTGTCCGAGAAGGCCCCATGCATGAGTCCTTCAATTAACTCCGGATCTACGACTAGACGGGCGTATCGAGGATCGTCAGCCGACGCCAACAGAAGATGCGTTACCGGCTGACGGCCAAAGGCTCGCCGCAGTACTGGCGAAAGTTGCGGTCGGTACAGGCGCAGGCGCATCCGATTGACGATTAGACCCGACACCAGTACGTGCGTGCGGCGCCGAGGCTGATATGTCAATTTGGTCCACAGTCGCAGTGCGTCGTCACGTGGGTCTACTGATCTATTCCACCACCCGTTGATCATCTTGACGAGCAGCCCAAGACGAATTGCCCCCGGGGTCAGAATGTCCTGCAGTTTTACGAAGCGCGCGTTTGCTTCGGAGAAGTCGAGCAGGCGACCCTCGGGGTGTTCAAAATACCAGCGCCGCTTTAACTGTCCAAACTCATTGGTCGCTGATCGGTTCTCTTGCTCGCTGATCTCGTCAAGATTGCGCTGCTCGATAGGCATGATTTCGTGACCCGCGAAGTCTCCGGGGACGAAGCGGCCACGCCAGAGGTCCTCATCTACCTTGGCACTGGTTTGCTTGATCGGATCGAGTCCAGCATTAAGAAGTTCAAAGACTGTCCCCTCGCCCTCAAACGCGTTCCAATAGTAACGAACCTCCTCGCTTGTTCCGGCCTGGCGCAGTTCCTCGCAGGACCTACCTGCGAACAGGCAGTAGGAGAGAAATGCTAGCGCCTCTCGGAAGGTGACCTTTCGGCCCGCCCTCCCTGCTCCTGACAGCAACTTGATCATTCGCTCGCGCGGCAATGCCTCTCGTAGCATCTTCCGGTTGTAGGTCACTGCGCATTCAGGGCGGGCTGGGCACGAGGTACAAGATTCGTACCAACCGTCGTCCGTCAACTTCGAAATCATGCTTCCGACCAACTGGTCGGAGAGAACTTGGCGATGACTGAGATCGATAATCACGGTCTCACCAGGGGCCGCCTTGAATCCCTCCCCGTCTTCGTCGAAGTCTTGCTCCAGCGGTTGGTACGAAACCAACCGCAGCAGTTGTTCCCTTACTCCTTCAAGCCATGGGTGAGTGGCTCGGTATTGCCTCACTAGGTCGACCAGTGGCCCCTCATTGATCGCGATGCAGAACGGTCGATTAGAGTCGCGCGCCGCCTGCCATCGCTCAAGAATGACCTGATAGGCCAACTCACTGGCGTCGGTGACGACATCCGCATCCTTGAGTTCCTTCTCCATCAGCCGGATTGCGTGCGTTTTTCCGTCACCGGCATTGCCGGTAATGACGATCGAACCCCCGGCGCGGACAACCTTACGAACTACATCGTCAAGGTTGGTCTTAATGTTCAAATCCCTAAGGCGTGCGACGACCACGTGATCAGCGAACGCCGTCTCATTTCGGTACAGCAGTCTAATGAAGCGGATCTTCTCGTCCTCTCGAACATCGATCGACATCTTCAAGTCCTCCCCGGTCAAATTAAACGGTAGTATTCGCTGCGGATGATCACTCGAAGCCCGCGTTGGAATCAAACGACTGACTCGCTCACCCAGCGGTGTGGACTCAGTCACGGCCCGCATGGCCGGTTCGTGACTCAAGCGCCCCAGTAACCAACGCCTTGTCCAGAAGTCAACAATTTCGGGCTCTGTCTGATTTGCTGTCAGCGGCAGTACATACTTAGGTGTATTGTCGATGCCCAGCAGGACTCGTCGTGCGTTCGCCGCAAGGTGAACTCCGTATACGATGCGAGGGCTACCATGCTGCAGCAGATTCGACTGGTTTAGCCCGAGCGCAGTGAAGCCCTCGCGGAGTTGGCGGAGTTTGGGGCTTTGACCCTCTCCAAATACAAAGTTGACGTTACGAAATCCATTTGCCAACTCAGCGATAGCCGCCAGCCCGCGCTCAGTATCTGCAGATAAGTTTGGGGAACCATACCCGAATGTCCGACCTAACTGGTCATAGCAAATATCACCTGTAGAACCCTGGATGCAACCAGCCGGGAGGCGTACGCGGTTGTACTGAGAGGAGTGATCGGTATAAAGGCTTGTGGTGCCGAGAAAAACGAGACCTGGGTCTTTGACGATCGGCCGTCCCGCCATTTTGCTTGCGATTATGCTCACTACGTCTGAATATCGTTGGTTGTAGTCGTTCACAACCCGCGGACTCATCATCAGTAAGCATACGAGTTTTCCGCCAAGGAGATGGTTGTATGGCGCAACTGCGCCGCATACGGTGATCTCCATCATGCTAGTCGCTGAGTAGCGCTTCTTGAGTTGCTTGAGTACCGTTGCCAGAGCCCAGGCACCATCTTCAGTCAATGCAAGTTTCGCCAAGTCAAGCGTCTTGCTGGCTGAGATGATTCTGTAGGCCCGGAGGACCTCTCGCATCGCGCGTGCCCTCTTGCGGCGGAAGAGCGGGGTTGTGGCAGCAGCGATTAGTTCCTGTTCGCTAAGTTCCTCATGTTTTTTTGGTACGTAGTCGTCGTCATCAAACCGAAGCGTGTCTTCTCGATTCCTCGACTCGTCTTGCTCGATCACAGCCAGGCGGCTGAGCGCGTCATCGTTAGCATCCGCCTCAATGCTTCCGGTGAGAGGGAGGTCTCCCGAGAAGATCTGCTCGTAATCTTCGCGCAACCGCCGCAGGAATCCGGTGAGGAGTTCATGGCCCTCCACTGCGCCTGCCTGATGAAGTTTCAATAGCCCTTCTAAGGTCCACCCAAGGGTCTCATCACGCGGCGTAAGTTGCATCACCGTATTGCCCAGCGCCGCAATGCCCATTACCGGGTGATTCGGTTGAGCAGCATCTCGCACAAGATAAAACAGATTGCGTCCGGGCGAAGTGCGGTAGCGGGTACTCCAACTGTGTCGGAAGTAGCGCCAGATATCGATTAGCCGGATGTTCGTGAACTGGTCGCGATCGTCGCTAACCAACTGCAAGTAGGGTTGGCAAACCGACTTAATCGCCCCAAGGCGATCCACCTCTGGCATGGAAAGTACTCGGCTCAGTTGCTCCTGCAACCGACGCCCGTCTGCGATCAGATTCGTGACTGGTTTGCAAGATGAGGAGCGGTTAGGCAACTCCAGCGAATAAATGAAGCGCTTGTTGGAGTCTTCAGCGAGTTGGTTGTCGCGCGCGTACAGCAGTTGTCTGCGAATCTGCTCTTTCCGCTCCGAAGGGCGGCCCGAAGTTTGCGGTCGCACATAGATGTGGTGCCCGGTGATCCGGGATTCCCACCCTATCAGCAGAAGGTCTCGCAGGAGCGCCGCAGATACGTGAGCACGAAGTCCTGGCGATGTTTGGAGATCCTGACCTGCCGCGAACTCCGAAAGCCGCAGCACCGCCTCATCCTGAGGTAGTTTCGCAATGCTACGGAGTTTGGCGTAAACCGCGCCGTTATCGCCAACTTCTGGATTAAATAGGCGCCACTCATCGTTTGCAGCCCCACCTGCGGAAACTGCCGGCTTATTCGCTACCGACTCTTTTGCGGGTGACTCTTTAGCGACTTGCACGGGCGGGGTAAGACATCAAGAACGGGCGGAATAGAAGGAGTTAACTTTGAGCGATAGCATCTTCAGCCTCGTCAAGGTGATAGAGGCCAACCTCACGGGCGAAACCTAGCAGTCAGTTTAAGGCCTAAAGGTTGGTAATCCGGACAGTCGCGGGCCGTCGACACGTGGCTGCGAGACTTTGAATCACTTTCAGGGCGCTGACTTAATCCTGGATATCGGACCACGGGTTCTCCCGGTTGGTACCGCTTCGAGTGGCCAGCGTCTCTAGTTGGCCCGCTCGTAAGCAGTTCAGGCGGCTGTTGGCGACGGAATTGGCATTCCCGGCGCCCGACTGACCCTGCACGGCCAAGCTGTTGGCTCGCTCCAAATGCCCGAACATAGACACCTGCTTCTGGCTGTACGGCACGGGAATGCATAGCCCTGTCCCCCATTCGTATCCCCCCGGCTGCACTTGCCGAGATCGAGAGACTTCTTTGCGCCAACGGCTTAGGGGGCGTCTGCCAAATCGAAGGCGCGCGGTACCAGTGTGAGCACTCCTTTGGAGAGTAGGCCCCCGAAGGTCGTCGAAGCCTTCAGCCGCAAGTTGGCCTTGCGAACACTCTTTTCTTGCCGCGCACGTACCACACGCTCGACGAAGACCTTGATCATTGAGTTGGTGGTCTTGATTGGACGAATTGCCGTGACTCATATCGCAACAGGGGAACAGGACGGAGAACAAGATGGCTGGTCGATCTTAGCGCACGGTGGGGCCCAAAACTCTACACGGTCAGCGCTTCGTGACACGGCGACAGGCCAAAGACGAAGTCATCGACTGGCTGCTCTGGTACAACCAGACCCGATTGCACTCGACGCTGGCCTATGTCACCCCAGTGCGGTTCGAGCAAGACTGGCTTGCCGCTCAGGCAAGGCAAGTCAATTCGTAAATCGGTTACGGGGTGCGGAATTCAGAGGCAAGGTCAGTTGGCGCCCCAAGGGCATTCCTCGCACTCACCGTTTGTTGTGCAACCAAACAGGAGTGTGCTGGTAACTTTCACTGACGGACCCGGAGGCACTTTCGAGTCTTGCTTCAGGACCCTCAGGCCGAGATCCGCAGTGCTCATGCCTTGGAAGACCTGTTAGCCCGCAAGATCCATCCGTTCTTGCAACCAGTCCAAGTAAAGCGCCTCTAGGGGCCCCGGTTCTTGAGCCCGCGGAGATTCATGACCAAGTTGCCAGCCCCGGCAGCCTGAAAAAGCGGGCCGAACAGGAGGGTGTCGTGATAGGTCGGGCGAAGTTTTATTGGCATTGATTCGCAGTGCCGACTTAGAACCGTATCGGCCGGAAGGTTACGCGGCCCTTAATCGCAGGTGCGTTGCTCCCAAGGCCTCCAGCATCCGCGACTTCGCTGGCAATTTCCGGCCAAGGCTTGAAGACTGCGCAGGGGTGCGCAAGCCGCCAGGGCTTGGGCACCGATCGCCTCATGGCTGCAGCCGACATGCGGGCCGCCAACCCCTGACAAGGTGCGGGAACCCGGCTTCTCAGCAAATCCGGCTGGGGTGATTTGCCCTGCTCACTTGGTGCGCTATGCAAGATGAGGGCTGCCATGTGATCGACCCAACAGGAGGCGCCCCCTAGGCCGGCTTCGTCGCTCAAATGGTCGGCCCCGAGCAATTCACCCTCCCGCCTCCAGCCATATAAACCCGGTCTTACGCCAGTAACACTGACCTCAGTGCCGAACACCGTCCAGGTTATTGACGCAAGCGCATTCGGTCGTATTACAATTATTTAAAATATAACGACATAAAATCTGGAGGGGGAGAATGGAACGCGTTGACTGCGCCGGCGGCCACCGCTTGAAGACAACAGTGCAGGTTGTACTCGACCCAACCCAATGCCGCGTTGACCAGTTCCCTTTCGATCCTATTAACGGAGCAGTTACTCATACGAGACGGATGACAGATGGATTGTGCTCGCCACCCTCTATGCCGTGATGGATGAGCGAGCCATACCAATATCTACAACCGCCACTTCTTGAAGCAAGTACCACACCTTTCGGACACAACGGATTGACTGGTTGGTCTTGAAGAGCACCTGATCTCGTGTAAGGAGCGGTGACGGGTTGGCCATGCGTTGATGCTATCGGCTTGCTAGATACAAAATCATGGCATAAGATTATCTTCGTTCAATGATTTAAAGAAGGCTGCTATGGGGATTTTTTCGAGCATATTAAAAGGCGCACTGAGTCCACTAAATAATGGTGTTGCAGCGGGTAAGGCTGCGCCAATAATCGCTAGAATTACAGGGCGGTCATGCACCGCCGAACAAATCGAGTCTTTAAAGTGGTGGGCAGAGCGAAATGGTCAGCGCAAGTATGTTTGGAATGAATTTGAATATGCATTTCATCAAATGTATCAAAACTATTTTAACGGCTCAAGTGGCTTGTATCCCCTGACCCCCAACCTAAAGATAAAGATACTTGGAGAGTATGAAGAGTGCAAAAGGAATGGGTTAATAACAGATGCATACGTCATCAGTTTATACGAAAAATCGAACTAACTAAGACTCTTTGATGGGGAAAGACATGTGTCACTTTGGTATCGTTCAGTTACTTCTAGTGTTGATGGTCTCTTCTGTTGCGTGCGCAGAATCTTATGAAAAAATAACTGGCGACTCAACCTCAACTCTGTATCTTGTTAAAGGGTCTATCGATCGCTCTGGAAGAAATGGAGCGAATTTCCCTTCACTTAGAGTGCTTCTTGATTTTGAGCAAGGGCATTCAACCCCATATGGGGTGGCTCGATCTGCAACGATCCAGATGTTCTTGGATTGTCCGCTACGTCGTCAAATAATAACGCACACGATTTACCATGGCGGGAGGATGGGGCGCAGCCAGACCATTGTTACCGATACCGAGGTGTCAAATAATGATATTCGAGGTGGGTTCCTGCTTGTCTACAAGCGGGTCTGCCCATGAAAATTTGGTGATGCGGTCCGTTTCCTTGACTTTCTTCTCAACAACTTCGATTCTGAAATAGTCCCTAACGAGTAACCGATTTCCCCATATTCTCCCAAGAATTTCATCTCTGCCCGTCGCAGGGGCTATTCGGTCTAGTCTTACGACCATCGGTAATCTTTACTTTGGCATAGCGTTTTCATCCCCCGTTGTATCAGGGCCTGGCGACCGATTAACCAGATTTGCATGAGCCAATACTGGGGAGGTTTAAAGTACGCGGATCGCGCTCAGCACGGAAAGTTGAGGATTTGAACGTCTTGCCTGAGGGAATATGGGGTGTGGCTATGGTGGAGAAATTTGATGCATCCATCGGGGCCTTGCCTTCTCCGTGACATGGAGTGCGGCTAGGCTCTGGGCGACGGCTTTTTCACCAAAATTGCTCTAACGACCTGCTGTAACCCTCGCTCAACCTCACTCATCAAAACTGGTTTCCGCCCGCGAGTGCGCATTCCCTTCATAAAGCCGAGCGTATGGCCAGCCATCTCAAGCACTGCCAACCGAGCACTGCCCAGGCTGCGCTCCTTGCGTAATGCGGTCGTCTCTTGACCATGGACGGTCTTTGCAGCAGCGCAACGCTGTCGGCCTTCAGCGGTCCTTGGGCCGGTTGATTTGCCGCCATGCAACTTACAGACCCGTCTGCCCTTCGTGGCTGGACGGCGGCATTGCCGACGGGTGCTCTTGGCCGTGGCTTGGCATTGAATGCAGACGATTCGCCCGCCCGCTGTTCTTAAGGTCAAGTTTTTAGGCACGGCGCTGAACTGGGTGCAAGGGGTCAAAGGGAGACTGAAAAATTAATTTACCAAGGACCTCATAGACCAATTCAAGGCAGAACGCTCAAGGCGTACTCTGCGATGTCAATGGCCCGTTCAACCAGAGGCTCCAGCATCGACCCGCCTTGCCTCATGTGCCAGTACTCGACTCCGATGCTCTTTCTGATGGACACCCGAGCCGACTCAAGGGCGTTGAGCAGTGTCTGACACTCCGTTTCAATAAGCGGCTGAGCGGCAATGATCGCAGTTCGATCGGCTCCGTCGGCACCCAGTGCCAGAAGGCCGGGAACAACCTCATAGCCGAGGCGGTACGCCACGTGGCCGGGCAAGTCTTTGATCCAGAGATGCTTATCCTCAGTCGTGCAGTGTCGGAAGGCACAGGGGGCGCCCTTGCTGGTTAGGTGCTGCCGGATTCGCCCGATCTCCGCATGACAGAGCCACAGCCTGTCCCGCGACTCCTCGAGCTTGTACTGGCCGCTGCGCAGTGGGTGCTGGGACCGTAGATGCTGCCCGTGGTGAAACGCTTCATGACAGGTCTGCTTATGCATCGACTTGCTCCCTCACAGTGGACGCCGTTGGACAGGTTGGACAGGATGTTGGGCTGTTTAGGGTTTCTTGTTCTCTTGATTTCTCATAGGGAGAAATACCCAAATCACCTTCAATCCTGTCCATCCTGCCCACCGCCGGCACCGGTGTGATGCTCGGCGACGCCAACGACAGGCCGCAATAGAACCGGGCGGGGCCACTCTTGCCCTCGGGATACCCACGCTCTGCGAGCCGCTGGGTGAAGCTCTTCTTGGAAATCGGTCGTACCCCGGCCTCCTTCTCACACCATTCGCGGTATTCGGTGAAGAGTGCCCCCTGGTTGGTCTTGCTTCCCGGGCTTGGTACGGTCTTGTCAGCAAGGAATTCACCCAGCAAGTCACTTTCCTTCCGATATGTGGCCCATTCAGCCATCATGCGCGGGCTAAGCCGCAGGCCATCTTGAAGGTACAAGCGCGTTCCTTCGACCATCCAGCGCAAAATTCCATCCCGCTCAGCCAACAGCTTTTGCTCCAAGGCCGGGTCTTTCTCCGCGTCGGTAAAAGTTCTGCCAAAGCGCAGCAGAACTAGACGGCGCCAGATACCATCATCCTGACCGGTGACCACGGGCTTGTGGTTCGTGCGCAGCCAAGGCGTAAATGTTGGCATGAACTCGAAGAACTCTTGGTGAAGGAATCGCGCGGAAATCGGTTCGCGGCCAGCAAGCATCTTGACTACTTGCTCATCGAGCCGGTCACCGGCTTGCACTTCATTGACCGAGAGATATCTGGCCCCGGCTATCGCAGCGATATCGTTGCGCGGGCTGCTGTCATTGGCTTTCCGAGCCGTGAGCAGGGATGGTGGCGCAGTGACCGCGTAGCCCCCCATGATGGTGTGCACAACATTGCTGAAGACGCTCTTGCCGTTGCTCCCGTGGCCGTAGCAGATGACAAGGATTTCTTCCCCCGACAGGCCCAGTAGAGTACAGCCAAGCAGGCGTTGCACTGACTCGATAGTGTCGATATCGCCTTGGAAGACCTGATCCAAGAATTGAAGCCACCTGTCGCACTTGGCGTCATCGTCATATGCAGCGTTGCAATATCGGGTGATGAGCATCTCTGGGTGGTTAAACAAGAGGTGCCCGGTGCGAAGGTCCACTGCCCCGTTTTGGACGCCAAGAAGGTGCGGATCGCCGTCGAGTTCGCTCTCCGTGACCGACATATCAGGTTCTGATGCTGCGAGTTTGAGCATTGCCATGATGCGCGACAAGCTGTGTGATGTAACCGCTTCCTGCACCAGTCGCTTGCCCCGGTCTTGATCCTGACTGAGGACTTTGCCAGCAGCGTTCAGGATTTCTCCGCACACCACCTTTGCCTGCGCCACGTGTTCATCCTTCTCGCACAGGTGCCACATCTGCCCATCCCAGCGCAGCCAACGATCACGCGTTGCGACATAGAGGAATTTACCCCGGGCGATTCTGGCGAATGCTCGGGCGTTACGGATATCACCGTGGGACTCCAACTGCAATGCATGCGGGTCATCAATGGTAAGGCTGGCAATGGTGCCGGTCAGGGCAGTGAGGATCGTTCGCTGCCGGTAGTCGACGCGGCCCATCCACTTCACTGAATTCCCCTGCTGTGAATCTCCAAAGACGGCTTCAACCACCGCTGGAAGGGCGGCCTCATCAACATTCAGCCGACGGCTTGCCCGCGCAATATGGCTTGCCAGCGCAAGATCAGCCTCACTGCTGCTTGGGTAGCCCGTACTGCCGTCTGGTCTGGGGGCCGCCCTCCAGTCGCCGCTCCACAAATGGGGATGCTTCGCCGCGACTTCCGCCTTAGCCGCGTCAATCTGTGCAGCGTATTGGATTGCTTCAACCACCGCACAGAGGGGTTGCTTGCTGACACTGGTTGGTTTAGCAGTCACCGGCTTTGGCGGAAAAGCCTGCCGAATTTGCTCGGCGCTGTAAGCCACGTCAGAGTAATGGGCGGTCACAAGAGGCGTTCTGCCCTCGGCTCTGTACTTCATGTGTTTAAAGCCCGGTACGCGCAAAAGGCGAGCAACATCCACAGCGGCAAGGTCAGCGCCGTATTCGACCAGCGTCTGGTTGATCGCCTTTGCCTCTTCTTTGCCAAGCACCTCACCTTCTATCAGGTCCCAATAGCACTGGTATCTCCCATGCTCGCTACTGTTCACAATGATCGAGGGCTGAAGCTTGTTGGTTATTGCCTCCATTTGATCGGCTGTGACATCGTCCATGTCAGCATGGGCGCCCCGGATGCGGGAAACATTGCTTTCGCTTCGATGGCCATCGCACTGGTTGCGGGCCACAAAGATTCCTGCCCCCTCGTCATTGATCGACTGAAGCTTGGGCAACAACTGGTCGACCTCAGCTAACGTCAGATTGGCGTAGCGCCCGCCCAGCGGGTCAGGCTTTGGCTTGGCGGTGCCCTTGGGCACATCCGTGTAGTGCTCAATACTGAACCTCGCGTCTGGCGAGGAGTCTAGGCGTATCAGAAACTGGATCGCTGGGTGCTGTGTCATGACAGCCTCCGGGCGGCTTTGGCCGCAGGTTGCGGGGCTTGATACTTAATCGGGTCCTCAAGCCAAATCCGGACTTGACCCACTTGCCAAGCGGTGACGCCTGCGGACATCCTGACTGGAGGTGGGAATTCACCCCGACGGCACTTTCGCCACAGAGTTGCGGATGAGAACGGGAGTACCGCTCCGACCAGCTGTCGCAGCCTGATGTATGCGCTGTCTGGTAATTGCTCAAAGGCGATGGGGGATTTCGGTTGGTTCATCTTGCCGCTCCGTGGCAGTAATCGACACAACCGAGGTTTTACCGGTTCAGAATAAGCGAATCCAGACTACATTTATTTTTACTTGCGCTCCCGCCAATGAGACTCAACGTAGCGCCTGACATCTCGCGCACCGAGTCTGGGCATCAGGTCAAAAAGAAAAGCCTCAAAGTTGGTTTGCTTTGCAGTCGCGGTCTTCCATGAGAAGGTCGCTGGCTCTTTTGCGTAACGGCCCCATAGGATGAAGAGCCTTGCAACAAGAAGCTTGATTTCCGGCCGCTCGGGGCGGCCTGCTGACGGGTGACCTGTGAACAGTCGCTTGACTTTTCTCCGTTGCGCCTTCTGCTGTTGGATGACTTCTCCGACAAGGATACTCGGTACCCGTTTGCCAGACACTGGATCGATCACATACCGTCGCTGCATCGCGTAATAGTCCCGGATGGCTCGACGGAACAACTTACGTGCCTCGCTGCGGGTCTGCGTCGGGAAATCTGAGCCGTACTGCCCAAAAAATTTATCCGGTGACAACATCAAGGCCGCTTCCTGAACGGAGTCACCTTGGCGGTGCGCGCTACGGATGGCCGGTCAAGAAACGTTGCCCAGTCATTCATCAGGTGGCGGCGCTTTTCGAGCAGGTCAGTGCGTTGGTAAGACTCTTTGACCGCATCGCCGACCGCGTGGCCCGAGGCAGCTTTGCGAATTTCATCTGGGTAGTTGGTTATCTCCGCAGCCCAATCTCGGAAAGTTGACCGAAACCCGTGTGGCACAGCCTCTACGCTCAACTCACCCCGCTCTCGCATGCCGCGCATCAATTGGCTCAGCGCCATGTCCGAAAGTGCCTTACCGGTTGGGCTGGGAAACACCTTGTCTGTACCCGCCATCCGGGGCAGAGCTTTGAGCAACTTGATGGCCTGAGGCTGAAGTGGTACCCGGTGCTCTTCTTTGGTTTTGGTGTGGTCGGCAGGGATGATCCACAGTTTGCGCTGGAAGTCGATCTCGGACCAGTCAGCCGTCCGAACCGACCCGGACCGCACCCCTGTCAGTATCAGGAACTCAAGGGCTTTTGCACTGACGCTGTGGTTTAGCCGAAGCTTAGCCATGAAGTCACCTATCTGCGGGTAAGGTATCGCCGGTTGGTGCTTCACCTTTTTGAGGCCTTTGGGCAAGGGCAGTTGTGTGTCCAGATAGCCACGCCATGTGGCGGGATTCGTGCCCGACCTGAACTCGTTGACTGTGGCGTAGTCCAGCACGGTGCGGATTCGATCAAGCAGCCGTTTGGCCGTTTCGGCCTTGATGTACCAAAGCTTGCCTGCTGAGCCGTCGCGGTGCGTGGTTTCCTGTCGCAAAACATCAAGCACATGGCGCATGCTGATATCGGCCACCAACATCTTGCCGATGACCGGGTATGCGTAAGCCTCAAGGGTGGCGGGCCATTGCTTGCGGTGCTTTTCGTTGGTGTAGTCCGACGCATGGGCTTCCATGTACGCCTCAGCGCAGTCTCTGAAGGTTTTGTTCTTTGACGCTGCGGCGATTAGGGCGCTGCGCTGGGCACGTTTGCGGGTCAACAGATTGACCCCGCCTTTTGCCTCAAGGGCAAGCTTGCGGGCCTGCTCACGCGCCTCTGCCAAGGACACCTGTGGGAATGCGCCCAGTCCAACTGGATGCCGCTGGCCAGCGACTTGAACCCGCAGAATCCACGACCGGGAGATGGCCGCTCCCTCACGGGCTGGTGGCTTGACCTGAAGAAGGAGGCCAGCCACGCCGCCGACGGCGTGCCAGCCGGGCTTGCTTATGCGCTTGACTTCAAGGGCAGTGAGTTCTCGAGCGATCTTGGGCATACCTTAAGACATACCATAAATGTTGAGATCGGATAATACCGCCTGACACGGCTTGAAGCAAGGCTCTGATCCTCATTAGGGGAGAAATCAGTTAATTTGATCTTTCGTGATCCCGATTGACACAGTAAAAGAGCGGACGCCCTCTCCGCCAGACAGCCAGCAAATAAGCGCCTTCCGGGCGCTTTTTGTTTTGGCATACCCACACACCCACCTACGGATCTGAGTTCGTCTGATTGGGATCGAAGGGTGTTGGGTACTGCGTGCGGAACCTGTGTGAAGCGGCCTGGGATGACCCCACCCTGCCCTCAAGCGATCCCTTGAGTCGGCCGTCAAAGAAACCATCGCTGCACCGGCGCTCCATGCCTTGTCACTCAGCGGCTGAGTGGCGCTCTAAGAGCTCACGAGCTTGGCATCGTCAAACCATGTCCAGGTCGGTGCTCAAGCATTCCTGTCCACAAGCTCGAGCCAGTGCAGGCCGCTTGTGCAGGCCGTTTGTGCACGCCCAGCTCCGTGCCCATCAAGCTGCTAAAACGTTAACTAATTTCAAACTGAATACAATTGTAATATTTGAAAAAATGTTAACAAACACCAAGGGCCGTGATGCAGATAGATTGGATGAAGTTTCGCCTGAGCAGGGCCTTGGTCTGGCTTGCCTTGATCGCCTGCGTAGGCAGTGCATGGGCTCAAGCTGCTGACAGCGGCATCGAGCTGTTGCGCGCCGGCCAAATAGCTGCCGCAGAACAGGCTTTCGGGCGCGACATCGAGCGCTCGCCCAGTGACCCGGATCATTGGTTAGGTCGTGGTATGGCCCGGTCGCGCTTGCAGCGCTGGGAGGCTGCTATGCAGGACTTGGAGCAGGCCGTGGCTTTGGCTCCAGGCTATGCCGATGCCTGGTCGGCCTTGGCCGATGTGTACCGCTGGAATGACCGCTGGTCGGCCGCCGCCGATGCTTATGCCCGTTTGGCGGTGCTCAGACCCCAGGACGCGCAGGCGCAGGTCTGGCGTGCCCGCAGCCTGTGGCAATTGCGGGACGCCGATGGCGCGCGTTTGGCCGCAAAGCGGGCCTTGGAGCTGGGGGCCAATGCCGCCGATGTGCCCATGTTGAACGACAAAACCCCTCAGGAAAGAGCGCAGGAAAGCACCGGCTCTGGCAGTGGGCGGGACTACGACTGGGCGCTATCGGTCGGAGCTGGACGCACCACAGCAGGTTCGGCCAGTGCAAGCGACAACAGTGTGACGCTGCGTCGGTATACCGATTGGGGTTCGATCGCGCTGGAGCGCATCTCGCTTCGTCGCTTCGACCTGGTCGATCAGGCATGGGCAGTAGACGCCTATCCGCGCCTTTGGTCGGGTGCCTACGCCAACGTACGTTATCAGACCTCCGAGCGGGTCGAGCTGTACCCCAGCCGTTCATGGCGTTTTGAGTTGTTCCAAAACATCGGTTCGGGTTGGGAGTTGGCTGCCAGCCATGATCAACTGGGTTTTGGCTCGGGGGTGCGCATCCAGGGCGTCGCGCTGGGCAAGTATTGGGGCAATTTCTTTGCCCGCTGGCGCCATCAAATGGTGAAGTCGGACTCGTCGAGCGGCCAGGGTGACCGTCTGCTCCTTCGCTACTACTACCAAGGCGACGCCGACCATTATGTGGAAGGCAATGTCTCAGCAGGCCGAAGCGACGATTACTCCAGTGCGCTGTTGCAATCGGCCCGATCGGATTCCCGTGGGGTGGTTTGGTATCACTTCGTGAATCGCCAATGGGGTTTCAAGCTGGGCTTGAGCGAATCGCATGACAGCAGCGCTTTCAACGCCCGGGCCCGAGATGCTTCGGTCAGCCTGATCCGTCGGTGGTAATCGGTGATCAAGCCCGTCAAAGCTCGCGACACCCGGGTCTTGTTGCCCTGGCCCGGTTTATTGGCGGGAATGCTGGCCTTGGCGCTGGCGCGTTGCTGGCAATCGCCGGCCGCTTGGGCCGATGCAGGGCCCATGCTATTGGCCGACGCCTTGATGGGTCTGCGCTTGTTGGCGCTGAGCATGATCTTGTCTTTGCTGCTCAGTCGTTTATCCCAGCCGAAGCAATTGATGATTTGGGGCGTAGGCGGCACAGTGGTTTGGACCGTGCTGGTGGGTCTGGAGATTTATCACGAGGATGCCGGGGTGCCCTTGGGTAGCGATGTGCTGGCTTATTCTGGGGCCGAGATCATGCAGACGGTCTCCGCGGCCGGGCTCCCCGGTTCTGGCGTGTGGTGGGCCGCTTGGCTCGTGGCGGGTTCGGTGTGGTGGGCCCTGTTGCGCAAGAGCCCATCCTTGATGACGCTCAGCTTGCCGCCTTTGTGCTGGGGCCTGTCTGTGGCGGCCCTGGCCTGCTGGATATTGCCTTGGCAAGTCACCCATGCGGCCGATGATGTCGAGCAGCGCACCAGCAACAAGCTGGCCTATCTGGTGGCCGAACTGGCTCGCCATGCCGGTCACGCCACGGCCACGGCCGAGGTGGAGCGGGCCTACCCTTTTGAACACGCCGAGTCCACGCCCGATACCCTGGGGCCCTTGCTGCGACTGGATCCCCAGAAGCCACCGCATGTGGTGCTGGTGATCGTGGAGGGCTTGGGTCGGAGTTTTTCCGGGCCGGATGCGCGCCTGGGCAGCTTCACGCCGTTTTTGGACGAGCTGGCACAAGGCTCGCTGTACTGGGAAAACTTCCTGGCGACCCAGGGCCGTACGTTTGCAGTGCTACCCAGTGTGTTGTCGTCTTTGCCTTTTGCCGACCACGGCGCACACCCTAAGCCCCACCACAGCCTGCCGAGCTGGCTCAAAAAAAACGGCTACGTTCTGCGGTATTTCACCGGGACCGATCTGGCTTTTGATCGTCAGGGCGACTTCTTGCGTTCGGTGGGCTTTGAACCGCTCCACAGCGAAAAAGATCTGGTCGGGGTGGGCACACGGATCGGCGAATGGGGCTACCCTGATGGTGATTTGCTGTCTATGATTTTGTCTCAAGCCTGGCCCACGCAACCGAGTCTGACCCTGGTGCAAACCATGAGCATGCACTCGCCGTTTCAGGTGCCTCGCATGGACGCATACCGCGCAATGGCCCGCGCCCGCATGGCCGCTTTGGGTTTCAGCGCCGAGCAAAAGACTCAAGCCGAGCGGCATCTTGATGTGTATGCCAGTATTTTGTACACCGACGAACAGCTGCGCCTGTTTTATCAAGGCTGGCAGAAAACAGCGCAGGCTCGCAATGCCTTGCTGGTGATTACCGGAGACCATCGCCTGCCCGAAATTGCGATGCAGGCGCATCTGGAACGCTTTCACGTGCCGCTGATCATTCATGGACCCTTGCAAACCGAGCCTCGGCGAATCAAAGCGGTGTCGACTCACTTTGACATTGCCCCTTCATTGCAGGCTTTGCTGGCGCGTCAATACGGATGGACCACCCCTCAAAAAGTTCATTGGATGGGGGCGGGCCTGGACGTGCACCCTCAGTTTCGCAACTTGCATGCGGTCCCGCTCAAGCAGACCAAGACGGAGTTGGTGGATTTCGTCTCCGGTGAATATGTCTTGCATCGCGACCGCTTGCTGTCCTTGCGCGATGGCATCCACACCGAGCCCGAGAATGAGCCGGAGATCAGAGCGCAGTTGCGCCAGGCATTGGGCGGTTTTCAGGCCAGGCTGAAGCGCGCCTTGGGCCAAGCCTCTTGGGTCGAAGCCGTGCCAGACGTCCCAGGGCTGGCCTTTGATGCCGCCGGTCGATCCCTGCAACAAGGTCAGAAGCTGGCTCGCTTCCAGGGGATCTCGGTCAGCGATGTCCAAACCGAGTTGCGCGCCCAGGGTACATGGCGGATTCGCAGCCGCTTCACCCATGCGGGCGACCTGCCCTCACCCGTGTTCGTGCCGCTGCTGGTCATGAGCAACTCACGAGGCCAGGAGGTGGCCGAGCGCTCAGGAAAGGGTTTGAGTCTGAAACCCGGCGAAAGTGTCGAGGTGGAGCTGGACGTGACTTTGCCGAAGCCAGCGGACGGGGAAGTGTTTGTATCGATGGTGGTCTCGCATCCAGATACCGGGAAATCCATAGGCAGAGGGCAATACCATGTGGCACTGCGTCCTTAAGTGGGCTCGTTGGGCCTTGATCGGGCTGTGCCTGCTTCCGGCTTGGGCGGGTGCAAGGCAGGCCATTTGGGTCTGGGAGCAAGACACGCTCGATTGGCTTCAATCTCCCCCGCAAGCTGCCCAAGCTGCCCAATGGATGCGTGGGCAAGGCATCGCTGTCGTGTACCTCTACGCCGGTGCCCATGTCGCTCACGACCCCTTGGTGGAGACGCCCCAGGCCTACTCCGAACTGCTCAGGACCTTGCATCGGGCTGGCTTGGAGGTGCACGCGCTCCTGGGTTCAGGCTATTTAAAGACAGAAACGTACGTACTGCCGGAAAACCGCGAGCGGGCCCGGCACATGGTGCAAAGGGTGTTGGATTACAACCAGCGATCTTTGCCGGGTCAGCGCTTTACGGGAATACACCTGGACATCGAACCCCATGTGCTCGACGACTGGTCGAGCCGGCGGGAAGAGTACATCCGCATGTGGTTGCAGGTTTCAGAGATGTGGATGGCGATGAAACGTCAGTCGGGGCAGCGCCTGATCGTTTCGCCCGCCATTGTGTTTTGGCTCGATGGCATCCCTGTCGAGCATGCCGGTGTGACCAAAGCAGCCAGTGAGCACATGCAAGATATTTATGACCATGTGGTGCTGATGGATTACCGCAACCGGGCCCTGGGGCCCGATGGCATCCTCAGCCATGGCGAACAGGAGATAGCCTATGGGCGTCGCATCGGCAAATCGGTGTGGCTGGGCCTGGAGTTTTCGCCCAACGAGATGGCCAAGCTGACCTTTGACGGGCAAACCATAGCCCATGCCCGCCGAGAGTTGCGACTGGTCAAGCAGGCCTTGGCGCGAGAGCCCGCATTTGGGGGCATTGTGATCCACCACTATGGCACCTACCTGCGCTGGCTGCGCGAGCACGGTGCAGAGCACTCCCCCATCGTTTTCCAGCCGTGATCCATTCCCAACTCGGCCTGAAGCACCGTTCGGTGCTCATCATCGAAGACGATGCCTTCATGGCTCGCTTGCTCGGCTTTGTCTTGCATCGACAAGGAGCGGCCATCGAATACGCCAAGGATGGTATTGAAGCCATGGAGCGAATAGAACAGCCCTGTGGTTTTGACGCGGTCCTCTTGGACTTGCTGTTGCCGTTTCATGGGGGCATGGAGGTGCTGGCGCGGATGCGCCAGACGCCGGGGTGGTGTGATGTGCCGGTGCTGATCGTTTCCGATCTGGACAAAGGCGAAGAGATCGCACGCGCGTTTCGCGCGGGTGCCGATGACTTCGTGACCAAGCCTTTCAATCCGGATGAATTGGTGGCGCGCCTGTCGCGACGCTTGCGACCTCAGCAGAGCCTTTTGTGAGCGACAGCCACCTCTTAGACCCGGAATTTCTGCACCGCATGGCTTGGTGGTTGGCCATGGGCCTGATGGTGTGGATCGTCGGCATGTTGCTGACTTTGTGGCTGCTGCGGATGTATCGGCGCTGGCGAGAGCCAGCGCGAAAAGCGCTGACCGAGCGATTGACGCAAGCCCTGCTTCAAGTTGCTTTGGGCGACGAGCTGCCTTTGTCGTCTTTTGCGGTCAAGGGCGGCGAGCGCCGTCTGTTGCTCAGGCTTTGGTTACAGATGCAGATGGTCCTGCGGGGCCAGGCGAGCGACAGGCTGTGCGAACTGGGACGCCGGCTGGGTTTGCAGGATTGGGCCTGGGCTCAGGCCGATAGCCGGTATTACGCCCGTCGCATGGTGGCTCTGCTGAGCATGGGCTTTTTGCGTCAGACCGATCGCTTGGCGTGGTTGCAAAGCCGCTTGCATCAAGGGCATTCGCACACAGCCATTCACGCGGGCAGGGCCATGCTCGAATTGGATGCCGATGCTCATGCTTGGGACGTGGCTCGGGCCCTGCTCGAAAAAACCGAGCTAGACCTGTCGCTGACGGCCGTGATGTTCAAGCCCTATCGCGCCCGCTTAATGCCGGCGATGCTGACTCTTTGGACCGCTTCGGCCGCCAGCCAGGCGGGCCCTGACGCGGCCTGGCGCGTTCGTTGGCTGCGCCTGGCCAGGGCTTTGCAGTTGCAACTGCCCAGTGCCTGGCTGGCTCCTATGTTGAATCACGATGTCGACCTGGAGGCTTTGATCGCTGCCATCCGCCTGTTTCAGGCCGAGCAGGGCGTGGCGCCTTTGTTGACCTTGGCCGACCATTCGGATTGGCGGGTGCGTGCCCAGGTTGCGCGGGCTTTGTCGTATTTGGGAGGGGTCGACAACGCGCCTTTGCTGGTACGTTTGACCACCGATCACGAATGGTGGGTGCGTTTCCGGTCGGCCCAGGCCCTGCTCTGTTTGCCCGGCGTGACAGCGACTCAAGCGCTGCAATGGGTCTCGCAGACCGACGATCGCTACGCCGAGCAGATGATGAAAGCGGTTTTTGCCTTGGAGGGCGTCTCGTGATCGCAGAATGGATCACGCTGGTGATGGTGGTGTATTTTCTGGCCTTGAACACCATCCATTTGTTGCTGACCCTGCTGGCGGCCCGGGCCTTGGTGTCCAACCAACACTTCCGCGAAATGGATCAGCTGCCGATGGCCTTTTCTCTGCTGTCGCCGCCCATCAGCGTTTTGGTGCCGGCCTTCAATGAAGCCAAGACCATCGTAGCCACGGTTGAGTCATTGCTGCAGCTCAACCACCCCGAGTTCGAGGTGGTGGTCATCAACGACGGCTCCAAAGACGAGACCTTGCAAGTGCTGCAGCAGCACTTTGCCTTGCTGCCCTACCCCGAGGCTTATCGGATTCAACTGCCCACACAAGTCGTCAAGGCGATTTATTGTTCAAGCCTGTTCCCCAATCTGCGCGTCATCGACAAGGACAACGGTGGCAAAGCCGACTCCCTGAATGCCGGTATCAATGCGGCCCGATTCCCGCTGTTTTGCGGTGTGGATGCGGACTCAATCTTGCAACGCGACAGCCTGCAAAAAGTGGTCAAGCCCTTTTTACACGACCCGACCATGGTGGCCACCGGAGGCACCATACGCGTTGCCAACGGCTGTCATGTGCGGGGCGGTGATGTGCGGCAGGTCGATCTGCCGCGCAACCCCTGGGCCTTGTTTCAGGTCATGGAGTACTTGCGGGCTTTCCTGTTGGGTCGCCTAGGTTGGTCAAGCCTCAATGCGATGCTGATCATCTCGGGCGCTTTTGGGGTGTTTCGCAAGCAGACCGTGATTGACGTCGGCGGCTACAAGACGCGCACCATAGGCGAGGACATGGAACTGGTGGTGCGCATTCACCACCATATGCGCTCGACGGGGCAAGCTTATCGCATCGAATTCGTCCCTGACCCGGTGTGCTGGACCGAAGCGCCCGAGGACCGCCGGACTTTGCGCAATCAGCGCATCCGATGGCAACGCGGCTTATCTGAGAGCCTGAGCAGCCATTGGGGTCTGATGTTCTCCAGGCGGGGCGGTTGGGTGGGGTGGCTGGCCTTTCCGTACATGGTGCTGTTTGAATGGCTAGGGCCTTTGATCGAATTGGCCGGCTACATCTGGACCTTGTACGCCTGGTGGGCTGGCTTTTTGTCGGGATCTTCTTTGGTGCTTTTTGCCTGCGTGTCCTTGGGAATGGGCATCGCCTTGAGCGTGATGAGCGTGCTGCTGGAGCAAATATCGTTTCAGATGTATCCGTATTTTCGTCAGACCCTCAAACTCACCGCGGTGGCTTTTCTGGAAAATTTGGGCTACCGGCAGTTGGCGGCCTGGTGGCGCCTGGTGGGCCTGTATCGCTGGGCGACCCAAAGCGAGGGGAGTTGGGGGGCCATGACGCGCAAAGGCCATAAGCCCTCGCCTGATAAAAAGTGACTTTCCTTGCCGGCAATAGGAGCTGCGTACGGGTTTTTTGAAGTGCGGGCCTGGGCGCCACGCGGCGGCCCGCTGCTCACACAACAAGGTGGCTGTCCAGAAACTGCGCGGTCCGCCTTTGGGCCAGCGCCGCGCTAGAGGCTTGAAATGACGCCCGCCCGGGGTGGTCAAAGCCGTAGGGGGCGTCGTAGTGCTGGACCTCTACCTGCGAGCCGCCCTCTGCGGCTTGAGCATGCCGGGCCGCAAAAGCCTTGATCGACGTGGCGTTCATCCATTGACCGTCGTTGCCAAAGTGGGTCAGCACCGGGCACAAGGCCTGCGAAGCCTGGTCGGGCAAATCGGTCATGCCCCCGCCGTAGTAGCACACCGCCGCACCTAAGCCATGGACGCTGCAGGCGGCGCGCCAGGCCAGCAGCCCGCCCCAGCAAAAACCCAGCAAACCCACGCCGGCTTGGCGCACCCACAGCTTGGCGTGGTCAATGGCCGCCTGAACGTCGAGCATGACCAGCGGTGAGTCCAGCGCTTGCAGGGGCTTGCAGATGCGGGGATAAGCTCTGTCGCCCGGATGGTCAAAGCGGTAGCCGTAGTCAATTCCGGTTTTGCCGCGGCTAAAAGTGGATGGGGCAATCACCCAAAAACCCAGGGCCGCATAGCTCTTGGCCACCGCCCGAATGTGCGCGTTGACACCCGGCAAACTGGTGCTGGCCGCGGTCGTTTTGACGCGTGACGAATCCCAGCCGTAACGCCTTTGGTCCATCTCCTGCAGCAGCACCAGTGCCGCACGCGGCTGGGTCGCTGGCTCGACCATATAGGCCCGGAATCGATGCCCATCGATGGACTGCAACTCAACGTATTTACCCATACCCCAATTCCTTATTCAGTGATCTCTATTCCCATGCCAAGTTGCATGAGCCGCGCTCAGCGGCTGGGCAGGCTCTGGCCCTGGCCTTGCGCAGGGCTGGCCCGGGCGGCCGCAGTGCCGTGCAGGTAGGCCAAAAGCGCGGTAAAGTTCACAGGCTTGGTGAAATGCTGGTCAAAGCCGGCCTCGGCGGCGCGCCGCTGATCGGTTTCGGTGCCGTAGCCGGTCAGCGCTACCAGCGTCGGCTGTTCCAGCGCCGGCAGGCTGCGCAGCTGGCGCGCCAGGGCATAGCCGTCCATGCCAGGCAGGCCAATGTCGATGATGCAGGCGTCAGGGGCGACCTCCCGGATGCACGGCAGCAGGGCCTCGGCGGTGGGAAAAACAAGGGGCTGATGGCCCGACAGCTCCAGCAGCATCGCCAGCGGCTTGGCGGCGTCGGCGTTGTCGTCTACCAGCGCAATCGTCAGCGCCGGCGTGGGTGCCGCTGCTGCCAGCGCCTCTGCCCGGGCCGCGGCCTCGGCGACGCCTGCTTGCAGCAGCGGCAGCGTCACGGTGAAAGTGGCACCACAGCCCAAGCCGTCGCTGTGCAAAGTGATGCTGCCGCCATGCGCTTGCACCAGATTTTTGACCAGTGACAAGCCCAGACCCAGCCCGCCCTTGGCGCGGTCGCTGCTGCGCTTGGCCTGGACAAAAAAATCAAATACATGCGCAGCCAGTTCCGGGGCGATGCCCACGCCGTTGTCCGCCACCGCGACCTGGGCCTCGTGCGCGCTGGTACTCAAGCTCAGCTCGAGGGTGCCGCCAGCGGGCGTGTAGCGCGCCGCATTGACCAACAAATTCGTCACCACCTGTACCAGCCGGGTCAAATCGCCCAGCACCCAGACCGGAGCCTGCGGCTGCACCAGCACCAGGCGGTGCTGCTTGGCACTGACCAGCCCGTGGGCTTGCTCGCTGGCGCCCGCCAGCACCTCGAGCAAGTCGACCGGCTCTTGGTCGATTTGCATCTGCCCTTGTGAGACGCGGGACACATCCAGCAAGTCATTGACCAGATGAACCATGTGCGAGACCTGTCGCTCGACGATTTTCGCGGCCCGCACCGACTGCTCTTGCGTGACCGCCGGATGTGCCAGCAACTGAGCCGCCGAACTGATGCCGGCCAGAGGATTTCGCAGCTCGTGGCCGAGCATGGCCAGGAACATGTCTTTGCGCTGCTCAGCCCGGCGCAGATCGGCGGTCTGGGCTTCGGGGGATGGCAAGGAGCTACAGGCCGACTGAACGGGTTGGCCACGGCGATCATTTTTGAATTGATCATTCCGATCAATTGACATAAATTTGTCCTTTCGGAAAGCATCATGTTACATTCGAAAGACAACTCAAACATTTGTAAAAAAGGATACTGAAATTTTTTCTCCTGATGAGCTTGAGGAAAAATTTGTACTATGAAATTCGCAATTCCCGCGCTTCTTCGCCTGCCGCTTCTGCTCCTTGTGCTGTGCGCAGGCTTGCCTCCAGCCCTGGCCGCCGTGCCGGTGTACATTGGCTTTGACGGCTCCTACGGCGTAAAAACCAGTACGGCTGACCAGTCCATCGAGTGGGGCGTGCGGGCCGCCATGGAGGAAATCAATGCCGCCGGCGGCGTGCTGGGCGGGCGGCCTTTGCGCTTGCTGACCAGGGACAACCAGGCCCTGCCCGCACGTGCGAAGGACAACGTGGTGGAACTGGCTGCGACGCCGGGCATCATTGGCGTGCTCGGCGGCAAGTACAGTCCGGCCGTGCTGGAGTCGTTTTCTCAGCCCGGGCTGAACGTGCCGCTGATCAGCGTCTGGGGTTCGGCCGACGGGATCACCGACAACGCGCCGGCGGGCTCTTACATCTTCAGGCTCTCGCTCAAAGATAGTTGGGGCGTCAAAGCCATGCTGGACCGAGCAACGCGCCGTTACAAAGCTCAGCGCGTGTGCGCCGTCCTGCCCAACACCGCCTGGGGCCGCTCCAGCGAAGCCGTCTTAAAAGCGCCGCAGAAAAACGGCGTGACGGTCGTGTTCACGGCTTGGTACAACTTGGGCGAGAGCAGTTTTTCACCCATGCTGGCCAGTTGCCAGGCCAGCGGCGGCCAAGCCCTGATCCTGGTGGCCAACGAAAAAGAAGCTGCCGTCTTGTTTCGCGACATGGCGCAGCTGCCTGCGGCGCAGCGTTTGCCCCTGGTGTGCCACTGGGGCATGGCGGGCGGCGTGATGCACGAATTGGCAGCCGACGCGCTGGACAAGGTGGAGCACCAGGTCATTCAGACCTTCACCTTCATCGACAACAAACGCCCGGCCGCCCAGCGTCTGGGCCGCTGGATCATGAAGGCCGGCAACTTTAGCTCGGTGGCTCAGATACCCAGCCCAGTGGGCGCTGCGCATGCCTACGACATCACGCATTTGCTGGCCTTGGCGGTGAACAAGGCGGGCACCACCGAGGGCGCCAAGGTTCGCAGTGCACTGGAAAACCTGCCCGCCCACCAAGGCGCGGTACGCACTTATGCGCCGGCCTTCAGCGCTAAGAACCATGAAGCGCTAGGCCCTGAGCAGGCTCTGTTTGTGAAGTTTGAGCGATCCGGCGTGCTAACACCGCAAAAATGACGCAAGACCCCGCACGTGCTTATAGCCTGAAGGAGCGGCTTAGCTATGAGTTGTTGCGCCAGTTGCGCGGCTACGTGTTGACCGCCAGTGTGCTGGTATCGGCCGCGACGGTCGCACTGAGCTACTACTACAAGAAAATCGAACTGAGCCACCAAAGCAATTTGGCGGCCAGCGAGTTGAGCCAGGTGGTGGGCAACTTGCTCCAACAATCGCAGGCCTTAGGCTCTTCGTCGGTGCTGTGGACCGGACTGACCGACAGCGTGGGCCGCAGCATCTACCTGGAGCCCTTGCTCCAGCAGTTCAACGCCTCGGGCCCGCATCAACTTGTGCTGCTGGACTACCGTGGCAGGCTGCTCATGGCGCCAGACCCAGCCCAGGCCGAGCGGCTGCTGGCCTCGGCACCGGTCGTGCAGGCGATCAGTGGCTCGGCTGCGGGCTACGGCCTGCTGCCTGCGGCAAACGGTGATGGCGAGCTGCTCGTCTACATCCGGCCGATTTATTCGCCCCTGGTGACGCTGCCCGTCGGCTTCATTGTGGGCAGCACCAACCTGCAGGCCTCTCTCAAAGGCCTGGCACGGAACAAGACCCGGGTTAGCCTGAGCCTGGGCAATGCGGCCACCTCAGGCTGGGCTGACCGGGCGCTGGCGATCAAGCACGAAAAAACCGCCTGGATCTCGGGCGACGGGCAAAAAATCGCGCTGCAGGTTCAGCTAACCCAGCCGCTTTGGGACACCTTGCTGGTGTTGCTGGCGCTGCTGGCGTTGACGTTTCTACTGAGCCACTGGATCTTGCTGCGCGTGAGGTCCTGGGCGCAGGACTTTGCAAGCAACACCAGCGACCGGCTGGATCAACTGGTGCAGTATTGTCAAAACATTTTGGCTGGCCAGTTGGTCAAACCGGTGCAACAGCAGCATCAGGACGAAATTTCGCAGGTCTTCAAAACCCTGGGCCAGATGCTGGTGCAGCAAAAGGAAGTGACCGACGAGTTGCGCACCACATCGCTGGTTTTCATGACCGCCGCCGAGGCTATTTTGGTGACCGACAAAGAGGGGAAAATCGTCGAGGTCAACCCCGCCCTGGCGCGCATGACGGGGTATTCGCGTGCCGAACTGCTCGGGCAGCTGGCGGGAACGCTGTACCGACCGGTTGGCAGCGGCGATGCACAGGAGGTCATACTGCAGAGTCTGAATGCGGACAAGGTGTGGCAGGGCGAGACCTTCTTTGTGCACCGGGACGGCTCGCAAATTCCCACGACCACCGCGATTTCTCACATCGTGGACGACCGCGGCCAGACCACCGGGCGCGTGGCGGTGATCACGGACGTCTCCAAGCTCAAACAAGCGGAGGACAAGCTGCGCTTTTTGGCCTACCACGACGCGCTGACCGGCTTGCCCAACTTCCGCCAGCTGACCGAGCTGGCCCAAGACCGCTTGGAGGCACCATCGGCCCAGACGAGCTCGACCGCGCTGCTGTTCATGGACATGGACCGGCTCAAAGCCTTGAATGACAACTACGGCCACGAGATTGGCGACGTCGTCATCCAAGCCACCGCCAAGCACTTGTCGGCGCGCCTGCCGGCGGGTCATATCTTGTGCCGGCGTTCAGGCGACGAGTTCATTGCGCTGGCCGACATACCGGCGGATATGAACTTGGCCAGCCTGCGCCAAAAGCTCTTTACCGACCTGAACCAGTTGGTGGTCAGGACCGACGTGGGCCTGGTCGCCGCCGGCGTGAGCGTGGGCGTGGCCCGCTACCGCGTCGACGCCGACAACTTCAACACGCTCATGATCTGCGCTGACATCGCCTTGAACGAGGGCAAGAAAACCCGCCGCGGCAGCGTGACTTGGTATGACGAGGCCATGGGGCGCAAGCTGCACCGCGCCCAACTGATTCAGTCCAAGCTGCCCCAGGCGCTGAGCGAGCAGGTTTTAGAGGTGCACTACCAGCCGGAGGTCGACATGCGCAGCGGCGAGCTGATTGGCCTGGAGGCCTTGCTGCGCTGGACCGACCCGGAGCTGGGCGTGATCTCGCCGACGGAGTTCATTGGCATCGCCGAGGAGCTGCATCTGGCCGAGCAAGTGGCGCTTTACGTGTTTCATCAAATCATGGCGGATCAAGCAGCCATCCGTCAGCGCTTTGCAGGCGCAGTGATCGCCTTCAACGTCTCGCCGCAGGCTTTTCGGGATTTTCGGCTGTTCAATGCCATCACCGAACAGCTGGAGCACCAGCCGGACAGCCTGCTGGGCCTGGAGATAGAAATTACCGAAAGCGACATCGCTCACGGCGAGCAAAACCTGATGCAGCAGCTGCAAATGCTCTCCGGCATTGGCGTGCCGCTGGTCATCGACGACTTTGGCATGGGCTATTCGTCGCTCAGCCGTTTGTCGGGCTTTCCCATCAGCCGCCTGAAGATCGATCGCCATTTTGTCGCCGGCATGGAAAGCGGACCGGGCACGCGCATCGTCGAAGTGCTGATTGACATGGCATCGGCGCTGGGGCTGCAGGTCACGGCCGAAGGCATTCAGACCCCGGCGCAACGCCAGCAGCTGATCGACCTGGGCTGCCACCGCGCCCAGGGCTGGCTCTACGCCCGCGCCGTGCCGCTGGACCAACTGCTGAGCCTGCCAGCCGTGCTCCCAGTGCTGGCTCCGCAGGAGCTGGAGCACCAGGACTGAGGAGCGCCCCACTTCGCCTCCAATTCAATCCAGTGCGCGCCGCCAGGCCCCTACTGGCCTCTCCTAACTTGGCCCTTGGGCCGACCGATTAACCTGGCCGATCAAACAGCACCCACTGGCGCAAGGCCCTCGACGAAGATCCGGGCCTGTCGGGGCTTTACCAGCACCCGGTCGCCCTCAGCCAGTCTAAGTTCGCGAAACTGCTGCGCACCCAGGTGCGCCTCGATGACATGATGGTCGTCCTCTGCCCTGAGCTCCAGCCGCGCCAGTGGGCCAATCACGATGGCGCGCTCCAAAACAGCGGCTAGCCCTTGTAATCCTTCCAGGCCCCCTGCATCCGGCGGCATTGGCTGCACATCCAGCTCGTGCGGCCGAACATAAGCAGCCGCCCTCGCATCGCGCGCCTGCGCATGCTCCGGGGCGGCAATGCTAAGGCCTGGCAGATGAACCTCGCCCTGGTGCGCACGGCCATGGAACAGGTTGACGTCCCCGAGGAAACCGTAGACGAATGGACTTGCCGGATGCTCCCACACCTGTTCTGGCGAGCCAACCTGCTCGACCACACCCTGGTTCATCAAAACCACGCGGTCGGACACCTCCAGCGCTTCGTCCTGATCATGGGTCACAAAAATGCTGGTGACCTTGAGCTCGTCATGAAGACGGCGCAGCCAGCGGCGCAGTTCCTTGCGCACTTTGGCGTCGAGCGCGCCGAAAGGCTCGTCGAGCAGCAGCACCTTGGGCTCGACCGCCAACGCGCGGGCCAATGCAATGCGCTGACGCTGACCGCCTGAAAGCTGCGAGGGAAACCGGTCAGCCAGCCAGTCCAGCTGCACCAGCTTTAGGAGGTCATGAACCTTCGACTTGATCTGCGCCTGGCTCGGACGCTGCCCGCTTGGCTTCACGCGCAGGCCAAAGGCCACATTCTCAAACACCGTCATGTGGCGAAACAGCGCATAGTGCTGGAACACGAAGCCCACCTGCCGCTCACGCACATGCACGTCTGTGGTGTCCTCGCCGCTGAACAAGATGCTGCCGGCGTCGGCAGTTTCCAGGCCGGCGATGATGCGCAGCAGCGTGGTCTTGCCGCAGCCCGACGGACCGAGCAGGGCCAGCAGTTCGCCCGAACCGATGTCCAGCGAGACATCGCGCAGTGCCTGGAAATCGCCGAAGCGCTTGCTAACGTTGTGGATTTCTATGCTCATGACGTTCTCCGAAAAAGGGGCAGCTGGCACAGGGGTGGTTCAGGGCCGCGAGGCAGGCGCAAGAGGCGCAGCGCCAGCCACAGACCACTGAGGTGGGCGCTCGGGTGGGGTTGCGCAGGCAGCCTGCAGCTCACGCTCGTGGCGCCATTCGACCACCGACTTGATCAAAAGCGTCACGAGTGCCAGCAGCGCCAGCAAGGAAGCCACCGCAAACGCCGCCACCGACTGGTACTCGTTGTAGAGGATTTCCACGTGCAGCGGCATGGTGTTGGTTTGGCCGCGGATATGACCCGACACCACCGACACTGCGCCGAACTCGCCCATCGCGCGCGCCTTGCACAGGATCACCCCGTAGATCAGGCCCCACTTGATGTTGGGCAAGGTCACACGCCAAAAGGTTTGCCAGCCGGTAGCGCCCAACACAATTGCGGCCTGCTCCTCCTCGCTGCCTTGCGCCTGCATCAGCGGAATGAGTTCGCGGGCAATGAAAGGGAAGGTCACGAATACAGTGGCCAGCACCATGCCCGGCACAGCGAAGATGATCTTGATGTCGTGCGCCGCAAGCCATGGTCCTAGCCATCCCTGTGCGCCAAACACCAGCACATAGACCAAGCCTGCCACCACGGGCGAGACCGAAAATGGCAGGTCTACCAGGGAAATCAGAAAGGCCTTGCCGCGAAACTCAAACTTAGCGATCGCCCAGGCTGCTGCCACGCCAAACACCAGATTGAAAGGCACTGCGATCGCCGCAATGATCAACGTGAGTCGGATCGCGCTCCAGGCATCGGGCTCCTTCAGCGCCTCCCAGTAAGCGTCCCAGCCCTTGCGCAGGGCCTCGGCAAACACTGCCGCCAGCGGAAACACCAGAAACAGCACCATGAAGGTCAGGGCAATGCCGATCAGCGTAAAGCGCACCCAACGCGGCTCCTGCGTGTCGATGGTGCGACGGGGGGAGGTGCTGGTCATCAGCGTGCCCCCGAGCGCTGTCGCTGCCAGGCCTGCAGGCCGTTGATGATCAGCAGCATCGAAAACGACAGCATCAGCATCACCAGAGCCACCGCGGTGGCGCCCGCGTAGTCGTACTGTTCGAGCTTGCCGATGATGATCAGCGGCGTGATCTCAGACACCATGGGCATGTTGCCGGCAATGAAGATGACCGAACCATATTCACCGATCGCGCGTGCAAAGGCCAGCGCAAAGCCGGTCAGCAGCGCCGGCAAAATGGACGGCAGGATAACGCGTGCAAAAGTCTGCCAGCGTGTGGCCCCTAGGCACATCGCGGCCTCCTCCAGTTCCTTTTCTGCGTCTGCCAGCACCGGCTGAACCGTTCGGACCACGAAGGGCAAGCCAATGAAGATCAGCGCAATCACCACGCCCTTAGGGGTAAAGGCCAGTTGGATGCCGTAGGGCTCGAAGAACTGGCCGATCCAGCCATTGCCCGCGAGCAGCGCTGTCAGCGAGATGCCGGCCACTGCGGTTGGCAGCGCAAAAGGCAGATCTACCAGCGCATCCATGATTTTCTTGCCCGGGAACTCATAGCGCACCAGCACCCAGGCCACCAGCAGGCCGAAGAACAGATTGACCACCGCAGCCAGCAAGGAGGCGCCGAAGGTCAGCCGGTAGGAAGCCAGCACGCGCGGCGAGGTCACGGCCATCCAGAACGCGTCCCAACTCAAGGAAAAGGTCTTGAACACCAATGCCGTCAGCGGAATCAGCACGATCAGACTGAGGTAAAAAATCGTGTAGCCCAGCGTTAAGTGAAAGCCTGGCAGAACCCGGCGCGACCGCCGGGCAGCGCCCGGTACCGGCGCCTGGGCGATGGGCAAGGGCAGCGCAGCGCTCATCACTTCACCGTGTAGAGCTTGTCAAACTGGCCGCCGTCGTTAAAGTGCAGCTTCTGCGCCTCAGACATTGAACCGAAAAACTCCGACACCGGCACCAGCGTCAGCGGCTTGAAGGTCTTGGCGTACTTCAGCAACAGCGCCGGCGAGTGCGGGCGCAGCGCATGCTTGGCCGCGATCTCCTGCGCCTCTTCGGTAAACAGGAAATTCAGATAAGCGCGGGCCAGATCGGACGTGCCCTTTTTGGCCACGGTGCGTTCAACCACAGCCACCGGGTTCTCGGCAACGATGCTGATCGAGGGATGTACCGCATCAACCTTACCGGCGCCGAACTCGTTGTCCACAGAAAGCACCTCGGACTCAAAGGTAACCAGCACGTCACCGATGTTGCGTTGAAGGAAGATGGATGTCGCATCGCGGCCACCACGGGCCAGCACGGGCACGTTTTTGTAGAGCTTGCCGACGAACTCGGCCGCCTGCGCATCGCTACCCCCCTTCTTGCGCACATAGGACCAGGCTGCGAGATAGGCCATGCGACCGTTGCCGCCGGTTTTGGGGTTGACCACCACCACCTTTATGCCCGGCTTGATCAGGTCGTCCCAGTCCTTGATGTTCTTGGGGTTTCCATTGCGCACCAGAAACAACATGGTGGACTTGGTGGGCACCGCATTGTTTGGAAAGCGCTTGACCCAGTCCTTGGCCACCAGGCCCTTGTCGGCTAGAAATTCAATATCGCTTGTGGTGTTCATCGTCACCACATCGGCGTCCAGGCCGTCAGCGACTGCACGCGCCTGTGCGCTGGAGCCGGCATGCGACTGATCGATCTTGACCTCCTTGCCTGAGACCTTCTTGTAGTGAGCGATGAAGGCAAGGTTGATGTCCTTGTAGAACTCGCGTGATACGTCGTACGAGACGTTGAGCAGCGTTTGAGCGGAGGCGAACGATGCACTTGCCATCGCCAAGGCGGCCAGAAAGGCTTTGAAGAAATGGTTCATTGGATTTGACAGAACGGTTGGGTTAGAAAACGCCGTCGCCGCTGACCTTGGCGCTTGATCCGCCGGAGGGAGCAGGTATGGCGATAAGCGGCCCCTTACTTGGGGCCAAAGATCTGGTCGAAAGTGGCGCCGTCGGCGAAGTGGTCCTTGTCGGCCTTGGTCCAGCCGCCAAAAGCTTCGTCGACGGTGAAGAGCTTGATCGTCGGAAACTGCTTGGCGTACTTCGCTTGGCGAATTCCCACGCCGCCAGATAGTTCCAGCGTGCGCCGCCTGAGGTTTTGGGGTTGGGCGTGATCACCTTCACATCGGGACGGATCAGATCATCCCAGTCCTTGATGTTCTTGGGATTTCCTTGGCGCACCACGAGCACGATGGTCGAGGTGTAGGGCGCCGAATTGTTCGGCAGGCGCTTTTGCCAGTCGGGTAAAAGCCAAGGACCGTTCCTGGCGATTGCGTCGATATCTCCTGCCAGCGCCAGTGTCACCACATCGGCGTCGAGCCCGTCGATCACCGATCGTGCCTGCCTGCCCGAGCCGCCGTGCGACTGCTTGACGCTTACGTCCTGACCGGTCTTGGCCTTCCGGTACTTGGCAAAGGCCTGATTGAGCTCGACATACAGTTCGCGCGTCGGGTCGTAGGAAACATGGAGGAGCGTTATCGGGCTTGGCGATTGGGCCATGGCCGAGGAGGCCAGCCAGCCTGCTTGCGTGGTCAGCAAGACGGCCAGGGCGTGAAACTTGACGATATCGCGGCGTGATGGCATTGAAGAACCCAGCGAAGGAGGTAGCGAGTTCTTCGGATGCTAGGAGCAAAGCCTCAGTTCAGGAACGAATACTTTCTTGGTTGTTTATTACTTGCAGTTCTATGTGGCAAAAAAAGGGGGGCACGCAAGCACAATGAACATGGCCCTGCGCCCTCCCCCACGTCTAAAAAGACGCGAGGGCAGGCATCAGGGCCGTACGCGGAGCCAATGGGGCTGGCAGACGGCCCCTGGAGCGATGGCTGCAATCGGCCTCAGTCGCCCCTGATCCCCTTTTCCTTGATGATGGCCGCATAGCGGCGCGTGTCAGCGGCGTTGAGGGCGTCCAACTGAGCGGGTGTCATCGGAGTAGGCTCTGCACCCAGGTTGCGAATGACCTGCGCGACCGCCGGTGTCAGCAGGATGCGGTTGATTTCACGGTTCAGCCTATCAATCACGGGCGCTGGCGTCCCGGCCGGCGCATAAAAGCTGTGGGTGGAGCCACCGTCATAGCCCTTGAGTCCCAGTTCAGCCAAGGTCGGGATGTCGGGGTAGAGGAAGGATCGCTTGGTGCTGCCCACGGCCAACAGACGCAGCGCGCCTGAGCGGATGTGCGGCGCAGCGATGCCCGGGTCGAGGAAGAAGTCTAGGTTGCCCGCCAGCAAGTCTTGCAGCGCAGGAGCCGAGCCGCGGTAGGGTATGTGAACCGCAAAAATGCCGGCCATGCTTTTGAGCATCTCGGCGCCGATATGCGGTGTCGAGCCATTGCCCGGACTGCCGTAGCTCAGCTTGCCGGGATTGGCTCTGGCAAATTTCTGCAGGTCGGCGAAGCTTTGGAAGCCTGAGTTGGAGCGCACCACCAGGAACAGTTCGAGCCGCGCGGTCGCTGCCACGGGCAAGAGGTCTTTGCTCGGGTCGTAGGGCATCTTGGCGGTCAATGTCGGGACAACGACCATGGTGCTACCCGAGGCCATGAGCAAGGTGTAGCCGTCACCCGGGGACTTGGCCACTGCATCGGCACCCACGATGCCGCCTGCGCCAGTGCGGTTTTCAACCACCACCGGCACACCGAGCGCCTGCGCCAGCGGTGTGGCTACTGCGCGGCCCAAAACGTCGGGCGAGCTGCCCGGTGCAAAGTTGATGACCAGCCGGATGGGCTTATTGGGCCAATCCTGAGCCAGCGAGCTCATGGGGGCCATCAGCATACCCAATAGGCCGGCAACAAGTGCCTGTCGGCGTGCGGTTTTAAACATCTTGAGAGTCTCCTTCAATAGGGGTGTTTGAGTGCCATGGCGCAGCATGGCGCGATGGCATTGCACCTGACCGCTTGGAGTCAAGGTGAAAGGGCAGAGATTATAGTGACCCCGAGGACAGGGTGAAGCGCCCCGCGGAGGTGGCCTACTTCGCGAAGAGTCAAGCCTGAGGATAAGGAAACCCACTGGTTTGAGCCCACAACCCTCAGCGTTTACGCAGTTGTGGATTTCGGCGCCGCTGTCTAGTATCTCCCCTTGCGCTTTCACTGAACGCTCGCCGGCCGAACCCGGCCGGGCCTCACCCTGGAAACCAGCCCATGACCACCCTCCCCAACTCAGCCACCACCGAAAGCACCTCGGCCCTGCAGGGCATGCGAGTGATCGATCTGACCCAGTTTGAGTCCGGAACCTCCTGCACCCAGCTGCTGGCCTGGTTTGGCGCCGAAGTCATCAAGATTGAGCCGCCGGTCAAGGGTGAGCAGGGCCGCTATTCCAGCACCGAGCCTGGCATGGACTCCCAGTATTTCCTGCAGCTCAATGCCAATAAAAAAAGCGTGACGCTGGACCTGAAAGCCGAAGCCGGCAAGCAACTGCTGCGCCGCCTGATCGAGATGGGCGACATCTTGGTGGAGAACTTTGCGCCGGGCGTGATCGAGAAACTTGGTTTTGGGGTCGAGGAGGTGCAACGCCTGAACCCGCGCATCGTCTATGCCCGCATCAAGGGCTTTGCTCCCGAGGGCCCTTATGCCAATTACCTGTCCTTCGATCCGATTGCCCAGGCCGCCGGCGGCGCCTTGTCCATCACCGGCGAGCCGACCGGACGGCCGCTCAAACCAGGCCCGAACTTCGCCGACTCCGGGGCGGGCCTGCACTGCACCATAGGCATACTGGCTGCGCTCAACCAGCGGCACAGCACAGGCCGTGGCCAGGTGGTGGAAGTGTCGATGCAAGACTGCATCATCAACTTCATGCGCATCGCCTACGCGGCCCAGGCCATGTTTGATAAGCCGGCAGTGCGCACGGCCAACCAAAGTATTTTTGCGGGTACCTCGCCCAGTGAGGTTTATCGCTGCAAGGGCGATAGCCCCAATGACTATTGCTACATATACACCACCCGTGCCGGCAACAAGCAGTGGGAAAGCGTACTCACGGTGATCGGGCGCGAAGATCTGCTGGGCGAGGAGCGCTTTGCCACCCCCGCACTGCGCGCCCAGCATGCGCAAGAAATCGACGCCATGATTTCAGACTGGACCCGCCACCACGACAAGCACGAGGTCATGCGCCGCATGGGCGAGGCCAAGGTACCAGCCAGTGCGGTGTTTGACACCATGGAGCTGTGGTCTGACCCCCACTTGCGCGAGAGGGGCACCTTTGTGAGCTTTGAGCACCCGAAGCGAGGCACGCTGACCATCCCCGGCAATATGATCAAGCTGTCAGACTCCAAGGTACCGGTCCAATGCCCGCCCGGTCTGGGCGAATACAACCAGGCTATTTACGGTGAGCTTTTGGGCCTGAGCCCTGCTGAGCTTGAGGGCCTGCGCCAGGCCAAGGTGATTTGAGGGGGCTAGCTCGAGGTCTCACCACGGGCTCGAATTCCAAACAGTCAGAGATGGTCAGGACAGGCAGCCTTGAACCCAGGCCTCTATGAGCGAAGGCGTACTGCCAGTCCCGTCACCTTTGCATAGCCGCAAGAATGGCAGGCCAAAGCCCAGCGGAGCGTTTAAAGGCGCTCGGCCCGCTTGGCCCAGTCGCCCATCAGCGTCTCGCCCAAATCCGCCCGGGGCGGATCGCAGGCCACGCCGGTTTCCCGCAGCAGGGCCCAAGCCAGGCACAGATTGGATGAGAGCACCGGCTTGCCGGTGCGCAAAGCCAGGCTGGGCATCACGCGCAGACTGGGCATGCCGGTGCCGGAGATCAGGATGGCATCCACATCGCGGGTATCGAGTTTGTCGGCGGCTTGGTGCACCATAGGCGCACGGATCTTGTAGACCGCGCGGGTATCCGTGGCGTCCATTTCCGTGCGCGCCCAAGATGCAAGCGTCAGGCCGCTTTGCCGCCAGTAATCCAGGCTGGCGTCGACGATCCACTGCGGGTAAGGCGCCAGCAGGGCTAGGCGCGAAATACCCAGGTGTTTGCAAGCGGCCAAGATGGCGGCGGCCGAGGTGATGATGGGAAAGCCGAAACGCTGCGCGTAGGCATCGACCCGCCGACGTTCTTCATCGGCGCCGATCAGGTAGCTGGTGCCGGTGCAGGCATAGCCCAGCGCGTCGGGCTTTGCAGTATCAAATGCCTCGATGCTGGTGCCCAGGTTATCAAGGTACTGCACCAGACGGTTGCCCGAATCGGTGCGGCTGCCTTGCAGCCGGGTGGCGATCACGCCCACACCGGCGGGCATCAGCGCAGAGAACTCAGGCTCGACCACCGGGTTGGCTTGCGGCACCGCCACCGCCAGCAAGGCGCGCGCACTGTATTCGCGTTCGGCCCGCGGTATGGCTGCCGGCGAGGGCTGGCTTGCATAGCTCATGCGCGCTCCTTGAACTGAAGCTGGGTTTCAGTTGGCCTGGGCATTGGATGACTTGACCGCCTTGCCCCAGCGCACGATTTCGTCTTCCAGAAATGCATTGGCCTGGGCCCGGGTCATGGCCAGCGACTCTGCCCCCATGTCCGAGATGCGCTGACGCATGGAGGCCGATGCCCCAGCGGCCAAAATTTCCTTGTTGAGGCGATCGAGCACGGCCACGGGTGTGTTGGCCGGCGCTGCAATACCCCACCAGACCGAGACCTGCTGCTCAGGATAGCCCTGCTCTGCAAAGGTGGGGACATTAGGCAGCAAGCTTGACCGCTCGCGGGAGGCCACGCCAAGCACCTTGATGGTGTTGGCTTTGATTTGTCCCACCACATTGGCCTGGTTGGTAAAGAAGATCTGCACATGACCGGCCAGCACGTCGTTAATCACCGAGGCGCCACCCTTGTAGGGAATATGGGTGATGTTGATGCCGGCCGTGGTCTTGAACATCTCGCCGGCGAGGTGCTCCGAGCTGCCCGGCCCGCCCGAACCGAAGTTGATGGCGCCCGGCGTCTTGCGCGCCATCTCGACCAGATCCTTGACGCTGTTGGCAGGAAAGGACGGGTTGGCCAGCAAGATGCCGGGTGCCCTACCCACCACGGCCACCTGGGTCAGCTCGGTGCGCACGTCGTACGGCATCTGCTTGAACAGCGTCGGGTTGATCGCATTGCCCGGCGAGGTCAGCAAGAGGGTATAGCCGTCGGCCGGCGACTTGGCCACGAAGGTCGAGCCCACATTGCTGCCAGCACCTGTGCGGTTTTCAACCACCACCGGCTGCCCCAGGCGCGGCGTCAGCTCCTGTGCCAGGGTGCGGGCGATCGCATCCACACTGCCGCCAGCGCCGTAAGGAACGATGATCTTGAGCGGCCGGTTCGGGAAGTCCTGCGCCTGTGCAGCGCCTATGCCCAGCACGGCCATGGCTGCGCCCACAATTTGCAGGCGGCGGAAAAGGTTTTTGTAAGGGCTCATGTTCACTCCTGGATTTAGGCTTGCGGGTCTGGCAGGGTGCTGTACACCTGCCCATAGTGGCGACGAATTTCGGCGAGTTGGCTCGCTGGGGGTTGTTGGTAGGTGCAGCGACGCGAGGTCCAGACGCCCCCCATGAACTGGCGCAGCCGCACCGAAGTCTCGGCCATCTTGATCAGCGCGCCAACGCCATTGATGATGGGCAGGCCTTGCGGACTCACATGCACGCCGGCGCGGGCCAACAAAACCATCAGCACGCCCACCGCCGGAACGACGGCTTCCGCGCCTTCGGCCGCAGCGTTCTGGACCTCGGCGAGAAAGCGATCGATCAGGGCCTGGCCCGTTGCGGGGTCCGAGAAGCCGGTATCGAGGTCGACCAGTCGGACCATCTGCATCGAGCGGGCGCTGTGCAGCTTGTCGCGGTGACCGTAGCGCCGGAAGTTCTCGAGGATCTTGGGCATGTGTTTGGGCGAGCCGGTCACCAGCGCAAAATTGCCGGCCATCTGGGTGGCGAAGTAGCCCGAAGTCTCGCCCAGGCCCAGCACCGGCATGTCGGTGATCTCGCGCGCTTCATGCAGACCGGGGTCGCAGATATTGCCAATCACAAAGGCGTCGAAGCCTTCTTGCGTGGCCCGCTCAACATTGGCCAGCACTTCCTGGGTTTCAATCAGCTCCAGATAGCGGTATTGGTCGCCCACGCCGCCGCGCTGGCTGATGCCGTGGATCTGCACCTCGGTATGGGCATCGCGCACCGAATCGATGACCTGCCTGAGCGCTGCGTTGTAGGCCGGCCAGGCCGAGGCCCGCGTCATGCTTTGGTACCAGATTTTCATGAACGATAGAAGAAGTAACTCATGGGCCAGCCCGACCGGGCGCCGCCGATGATAGCGAGCCCATTCAAACCGGTAAAGGCCAATGGCTGGCAAGGGTACACAGGTTCTGAGTGCCGCGCACCGGCAGCTGCGCGTTCGGCCCAAACGCCAAGGCAGCTCAAGGGGCAAGGCCAGTAGGCCGCACCATGAGGACAGGCCACCATGGCAGCGCGTCCTTAGCTACCATCACACCGCATGAACCTACCCACTGCATCGCAGGCCGCACCACCGCCGGTCAGTTTCTGGCAGTCCTTTGTCTTCTGGCTCAAGCTGGGCTTTATCAGCTTTGGCGGGCCGGCCGGGCAGATTGCCATCATGCATCAGGAGCTGGTGGAGAGGCGGCGCTGGATTTCCGAGCGCAGGTTCTTGCATGCGCTGAACTATTGCATGGTGCTGCCCGGCCCGGAGGCGCAGCAATTGGCCACCTATCTGGGCTGGTTGATGCACCGCAGCTGGGGCGGCATCGCGGCTGGCGTCTTGTTTGTGCTGCCCTCGCTGTTGATCCTGATCCTGCTGTCTTGGGTGTATGTCGCCTGGGGTCATACGGCGCTGGTCGCGGGCTTGTTTTACGGCATCAAACCTGCAGTGACCGCCATCGTGGTGCAGGCGGTCCACCGCATAGGCTCGCGCACGCTCAACAATAGCTGGCTGTGGGCCATCTCGGCCGCGTCCTTTGTGGCCATCTTTGCGCTGCGCGCGCCCTTCCCCGCCATCATCGCGGGCGCGGCGCTCTTGGGATACATCGGCGGGCGCATAGCGCCCGAGCGCTTTCAGGCAGGGGGCGGACATGCGGGCTCAGGTAAGAGCCAAGGCCATGGCCCGGCCTGGATCGACGACGACACACCCACGCCCGATCACGCCAAATTCCGCTGGCCGCGCCTGGCTCAGCTTGTGGCGCTGGGCGCGGCGCTGTGGCTGCTGCCCATGGGCCTGCTCACTGCGCTCTGGGGCTGGGACCACACCCTGACGCAAATGGGCTGGTTCTTCACCAAAGCGGCGTTGCTCACCTTTGGCGGAGCTTATGCGGTACTGCCCTATGTGTACCAGGGCGCAGTAGAGCACTATGGCTGGCTCACGCCGCTGCAGATGATCGATGGGCTGGCCTTGGGCGAGACCACGCCGGGCCCGCTGATCATGGTGGTGGCGTATGTGGGTTTTGTCGGGGCCTACACAAAGGCGCTGCTCGGGCCCGATGCGCTTTTTTTGGCCGGTGCGCTGGCAGCGACTGTAGTGACCTGGTTTACCTTTTTGCCGTCCTTCCTGTTCATTCTGGCCGGCGGGCCGCTGGTGGAGAGCAGCCATAAGACGCTGCGCCTGACCGCGCCCCTGACGGCAATCACCGCTGCGGTAGTGGGCGTGATCCTGAACCTGGCCTTGTTCTTCGGCTACCACCTGCTCTGGCCTGAGGGCTTGGGCGGCGGCTTTGACCCGGTGGCGGCGGTGATGGCGGTCGGCGCCGCGCTGGCTCTGTTTGTCCTCAAGCGCAGCGTCATCGAGGTGATCGCTGTGTGCGCGCTCATGGGTTTTTTGCTCAAAACCTTCGTGATTTAGTGGCCGCCTTGTCCAGACGGTGACAGCCCAGGGTCTGCCCCCCTGTTGGCAGCCAGCGATCCGGCGCTAGACTGTTTTTAGGACGTAGGCTTGAAGCCCGCCCGGCCCCGCAGATGGCTGCGGGGACCACCAACACTACCGAGGAGAGCTTTTCATGCGCACCCGTCGAGCAAGCATCGCAGCGGCACTTATCTCCGCCACCCTGGCCACTTTGGGCGCTGTGGGTCTGGCCCACGCCGACTTCCCTGACAAGCCCGTCCGCCTGGTGGTGCCCTGGCCGGCCGGCGGCGGCAGTGACGTGGTGGCCCGCGCGGTCGCCGGCCCGCTGGGCGAGCAGCTCAAGCAGTCGGTGGTGATTGATAACCGGCCTGGGGCCAACGGCGGCATTGGCTCTTTGGCGGTGGCCCGCTCGCCGGCCGATGGCTATACCTTGGTGTGGGTGACAGCAGACACCCATGCGATGAACCCGCATGTCTATCCCAAGCTGGGCTATGACCCGCGCACCGACTTCACAGCCGTGGGCATCGTCGGTTATTTCCCCTATGCGCTGATCGTCAACTCGGCCTTTGCCGGCAACAACGTGGCCGAGTTTGCTGCCGAGGCTAAGAAGCGTCCCGGCAAGGTCACTTTTGCATCCTGGGGAGTGGGCGGCTCAGCCCACATCGCCATGGAGATGTTCCGCGCACAGGGCCAGTTCGACGTGCTTCATGTGCCTTACACAGGCGCTGCACCGGCCATTGCTGCGGTAGCTGGCGGACAGGTGGACTCAATGATTGTGCCGATGTCCGTCGCCGGCCCGCAGGCCGCGGGTGGCAAGGTCAAGATCCTGGGCCTGGCTTCCGGCAAGCGCTTTGCTGCTGCACCCGATCTGAGGACCTTCGGCGAGCAGGGTGTGCCTGTCGATGCCGGAACCTGGGTGGGCTTCATGGCACCGGCCAATACGCCGCCGGCGGTGGTGCAAACCCTCAACCGGGCGGTCAATGCGGTGATGAACAACCCGCAGGTTCGCGAGCAGCTGATCAAGATGAATGTGGACCCGGCACCGGCCCAGAGCGCCGATCAATTCAGGGCCTTCGTAGCCTCCGAGTACGAGCGCTGGGGCAAGGTAATCCGCGGCGCCAATATTCGCGTCGAATAAGGTCTGCCTCAGGCGCAGGGCTGCTGCCCTGCGCTTTAAGGCGCCTGCAGAAAAGGCAGTACCGCCTGCGCGATCAGCTCGGGCTGGCGGCGAAACACGCTGGCGTCGTGGTTCTCAAGCAGAACCTGCTGGGCGCCGGCGATCATGCTGCAGATCAGCGGCGCCTGGGCGAGCATATGGGCTTCGTCAGCGGGTCGCAATTCCAGCACCTGGGTTGGCGCCTGGATACGCTGCATTGCTGCGGCCAGGTCAAACTCAAAAATAGCCTCATAAGTGGGCACGATGCTGCGCCAGCCCAGCAGGTGGTCGATCACCATGGATTCGGCCATGTCGACCTCCTCGGCCAAAGCCTGCGGCCCCTGGCCTGCTCTGCCACCCACAAGAGCCTGAGGCCACCACAGCTTGCGCACATCGGCATCGGCCATCAGCCATAGGCGCAATTCATGCGAGCCCGCGTCATCGGCAACAAATTGAGGAAAGTAGTGAGCGATCAAGTGGCGGATCGCCTCGTCGCGCTCGGCCTTGTCGACCAAGAGGCTGTGGGTATGACCAGCCAGCACCAGCCTATCGACCCGATCGGGCCAGGCGGCAGCCAGCGCCGCTGCAATCTTGTTGCCGGTGTGCAGGCCCAGCAGGTGCGCTCTGGGCAGGCTCAAGGCGTCGAGCAGTGCGACCACGCTGTGCGCCATGGCCTTGATGCTGGGCGTGCCGGGCACCGGGTCCGAGTTGCCATAACCGGGAGTGTCCAGAGCGATCACCCTAAAGTGCGCAGCGAGCAGCGGCATCAAAGCCGCCATGGCGCGCCAGCTGCCCGGCGTGGCATGCATCAGCAGCAGGGCCGGCCCCTGGCCCGCCTCGGCGTAATGCAGGCTGCCGCGATCGGTATAGGCATAGGCGAGACGCATGGACTGCTTGGGCATGGCGAGACCTTGTCGGACCTTGGGTAAACCCTTGATGGGTGGGCTGAGTATCTTACGGTACGATAACCATTATAGGAACAGTATTCCGATATTGGAATGCTGCTGGAGTCAATCAAGGAGTGGGCAATGAGTCAGACCAGCGAACACAATGTTGATGTGGTGGTGGTGGGCTGCGGCGTGGCTGGCCTGTCGGCGGCCGTGTCTGCCGCCGAGGCCGGTGCGCGGGTGGTGGTGCTCGAGCGCGCCCCCCGGGACGAGCGTGGCGGCCAGAGCCGTTACACCGAGGCCTACCTGCGCATGAAGAGCGAGACCGAGGTCACCGATGACTTCGAGATGCAACTGGCCGACAACGGCTCAGGCGCCATCAGCCCGGCCCTGGTGGCCGAGTCCGGCCAGCCACCCGATAGCCGCGCGCGGCTGATCAATACCCTGAGCCTGACCGACCCGGACGTGATCGAAGCGCTGGCCACCAATGCCGGGCCTACGGTGGCCTGGATGAAGGGCATGGGTGTGCGCTTTGACTTTTTGCCCACCCAGTTTCTGACCCGCAGCCAGCCGCGCCTGTTGCCGGTGGGAGGCGGCCTGGCGCTGGTGGAGGCCCTGGCCGCCAAGGCCGAGGCCTTGGGCGTGCGCTTTCATTACGAGACAGCGGCCCAAACCCTGCTGCGCCAAGACGACGGCAGCGTCTGTGGCGTGGTCGTCAAAACCGGCGGACAGGCGCCGCGCAAGCTCATGGGCCAGGTGGTACTGGCCTGCGGCGGTTTTGAAGGCAATGCGGAAATGCAGACCCGCTACATCGGCCCGCGCTCGGTCCATCTGCGCCCGATCTGCCGAGGCGGCTACTACAACCGGGGCGACGGCATACGCATGGGGCTAGAAGTAGGTGCAGCCACCTGCGGCGAATTCGGCAGCTTCCATGCAGAGCCTGTCGATCCGCGCTCGGGCATTTCCGAGCCTGCCCTGTTCATCTTCCCCTACGGCGTGCTGATCAACAAAGCCGGCCAACGTTTCGTCAATGAGGCGCCTGGCACGGTCGACGCCTACTATGAGCGGGTGACCCGCCGCATCTATGAGCAAGACGGCGGCATGGCCTATGTGGTGCTGGATGCCCGGCACATGGAAATTCCCAACTACCGGCTGGGCATACGCAGCGACCAGCCGCCGATTGCCGCCGGCAGCATCAAGGAATTGGCCGGCAAACTCGACGTGCCGGTGGCGCAGTTTGCAGCAACCATAGAGGCCTACAACAAGGCCTGCGTGCCCGGAACATGGAAGCCGCTGGAGCTTGACGGCCTGCACACCGAAGGTTTGACGCCGCCCAAGTCCAACTGGGCCCTGCCGATTGCCCAAGCGCCCTTCCACGCCTACCCCATCATGTCGGCCAATGTGTTTACCTTCGGCGGCCTCAAGACCGACCGCCTCGGCCGCGTGCTCGACACCCTGGGCGATGCGGTGCCAGGCCTGTACGCGGCCGGTGAGATGACCGGCATGTACTACGGCAATTACACCGGCTCGACCTCGGTGCTGCGCGGCATGGTCTTCGGGCGCATTGCGGGCGCCCACGCCGCAGGTCGCCCTCTTCCCGGCCTTTAAGGCCAAGCATGGCCAAGACTGACAACAGCGCCGTTTGATGCGCGATCTGCAATATGACAGGGTCGATTCCCAAGCTAGGGTCGGCGCCAACGGGCATGAAAAAACAAGCCCCCGCGCCTGAAGCAGATCCCAAGCCGCGCGCCCCCCTGCGGACGGTACAGGTGCTCTATGAGCTGGCGCAAGCCGGCCAGGGGCTGCGCCTGGCCCAATTGGCAGCGCGGCTGGACATGCCCAAGACCAGCTTGTTTCGGCTGCTGCGCGCTCTGGAGCAAGACGGCTATGTGAGCTCGGCAGCTGGCGTGCATGAGGTCGGCCCACAGGCGATCAGGCTGGGGCTGGCGCTGTCGCGCGGCCGGATCTTTCCCGGCGGTGCCCGTCCGACCATGCAGTGGCTGGCTGAGCAGAGCAGCGAAACCGTGATCCTGGGTACTTTTGACGACAGCCGCAGCCAGATCGTCTATGTCGATGTGATCGAGCCCAGCAACCCCTTGCGCTTTAGCATCAAGCCGGGCCTCACCAAGCCTTTGTACAGCTCGGCCATAGGCCAGTGCTTGCTGGCCTGGCTGCCGACCGACCAACGCGCCAGCTATCTGGCCTCGGTGCAATTGGAACCGCTGGCTTCAGGGACAGTGCGCAGTGTGGCAGCCCTCAAGCGGCGACTCAAGGAGATTCGCGCCAGCGCGCTGGCCCTCAGCGAGGACGGCATGTTTGACGGCGTGTATTCCATCGCTGTGCCACTCTTCGATGCGGCCGGCCGGGTACCCGCTGGGCTTTCGATTTCAGCGCCGAGCAAGCGCGGATCGGCGCAACAAGACCGCTTTGCTGCTTTGCTCCAAAAAGCCGGCGCCGAGCTCTCGCAGTTACTGGGTTATGGCGGCCACTACCCACCCGCGTGATACCCGGCCTGCGTATACCCTGCCCTTTGCAGACTGATCGGCCCTGACTGGCTCTGGCTGACCCTGACCGGTTGTAAATGTGGTCCGCTTCAGCGAGCCATCAGCGCAACCAGCTCGGGGTCATGGCGTGCATAGGCGCCGCTGCGGCTGGTGCCTATGCCGGCATCGCGCCGCAGGCGGATCATCATCACCGCATAGCGCCAGGCAATGGCCAGGACATCGACCACTGGCGCGCCATTGATGTGGGTCAGCTTGTTGGCCACCATCAGGGTGGCCAGCACCGCTTCGGCAGGCACGATCACATCGGCACCCTGCTGGCTGATGGCATGCTGCGCCGCCCGACTGAAGGCCTCAAGCACAGCCTGGGGATTGGAGGCAGAAGCGGCCAGCAGTTCGGCCTCGTGCATGGGCGGGTCGATAGGCACGCAGGGTAAAACCCGTGACTCCAGTCCATGCTTTTCAACGGCGTTTTGCACGATGAAGGAAATCTCCGGCGCATTGGCGATCGGTGCAATGCGCTTGCCCAGTGAGCATGACACCAGCATCGAGGACTCCAAAATGCCAATGACCGGGATGTCGACCGCCGAGCGAATCTCGCGCAGCAGCGGCTCGCTGAAGGATCCGATGACAAAAGCGTCAAAGCCATCCCGCTCGGCCCGGATCGCGTTGTCGACGATCTGGTCAACCGCCCGGTGATACACAAAGGCATTGCCCAGGGCCGAGGTCGGCGTACGCCCGTGGTAGGTGCCTGCCCGCAAGCCTTCGACCTGTACTGAGGCTTCGTTGCCGAGCAAGGCCTGGGCATGGGCCTGCAAGAAGTCCCGGTAGGCGCCGAGCCCGGCCAGCTCGGTCATGGACTGGTGCCATAGCCGAAAAGGGACGGACTGTGCCGAGGCTGTGGAAGCGGTGGGTATAGCTGTCATCAAGGTGTTCTCCGGGGTCTGGTCTTCAAGCCGCTCGGGGTACCCTGCCTGCCCTTAGCGGCTGGCATCCCCCATGCGGAACTCATGGCTGAGCGCATCGAGCTGGCGGAGCAATTCAGAGCTCAAGGTCAGCGCGGGCGCTGCGAGCGCATCGCCCAATTGTTCTAGCCGAGAGGCACCCAGAATGGCGCTGGTCACCGCCGGCTGGGCCAAAACCCAGGCGATGGCCAGTTGCACCGGGGCGATGTTGACATCACGCGCGATCTGCAGAAAGCCCTCGACCGCGATGAACTCGCGCTCATGCCAGTAGCGTTCCTTGTACAAGGTTTGCGCACCCCCGCCTTCGCCAAACCGGGTGTCGGCTTGCGCCGGCTCGGCAAAGCGATGCTTGCCGCTGAGCAGGCCACCGGCCAGGGGGTTGTAGCAAATCATGCCCAGCCCCTCCTCCTGGCACAGGGGGACCAGGTCGCGCTCGATCTGACGAAACAGCAGGTTGTAACGCGGCTGAACCAGCACCGGGCTGACCCAGCGCTGGGTTTGACAGCGGCCTATGGCCCGCGCCAGTCGCCAAGCCTGGAAGTTGGATACACCCGCATAGCGGGCCCGGCCGCTGCGAACAATGGTGTCAAGCGCCTCCAGGCTTTCGTCCAGGGGCGTCTTGCGGTCGTCGTAATGCAGCTGGTAGACATCGACATAGTCGGTGCCCAAGCGCTTGAGCGAGGCGTCTACCGCATCGAGCAGGTGCTTGCGTGAATTGCCCGACTCCCAGGACAAGGGCCCCATGACCGCGCCGCCCTTGGTGGCCAGGATGAACTGGTGACGCCGGCCTTGCAGCCAGCGGCCCACAATGCGCTCGGACTGGCCCTTATCGGCCGGGGCTGAGCCTATCGGATAGGCGTTGGCGGTATCGATGAAGTTCACGCCCTGTGCGGCGCAAGCATCGAGCATGGCGAAGCTGGCCTGCTCGTCGGCCTGCGCGCCGAAGGTGGCGGTGCCCATGCACAGCCGCGAGACCTCGATACCGGTCGAGCCGAGGCGGGCGTACTGCATGCAATAGCTCTTGGGGTTCGAGGATTAATCGAGCTTGGCGCCAGAAATCTCGACCGCTTCCTTCCACTTGACACGCTCGGCGGCGGCGAAGGCCGCGGTCTGGGCCGGGGTGGTGGCTACCAGCTTGGCACCTGTGTCCATGAAGCGTTTTTGCAGAGCCGGGTCGGCGGCGATGGCCTGCATGGCCTCCGACAACTTGTTGACGATGGCCTCGGGCGTGCCCTTGGCAAACACCAGCGCGCCCCAGGAGGTCAGCACCATGTCTTTGACGCCGGCCTCGGCGGTGGTGGGCACATCGGGCAAAGTGGGCCAGCGGTAGCTTGAAGTGACCGCCAGCGCACGCACCTTGCCGGCGCGGATCAGGGAGAAGGAGCTGGCGATATTGTCAATGGAAAAGTCGATATTGCCGCCCATCAATGCCGCCAGTGACTGCGCCCCCCCGGGAAAAGGCACGGCGGTGGCGGGTATGCCCGTGCGAGCTTTGAACAGGGCTGCGGCCAGGTACGGTGAGGTGCCGATGCCGGCGGTGCCGATGTTGGCCCCGCCCGGCTTGGCCCGGGACCAGGCGATGAGCTCTTGCATGTTCTTGGCCGGGTGATCGGGCGCCACCATGAAGGTGTTGCAGTTTTCCCAATGCAGGCTGGCCGGCATGAAATCAGTCTCCGGGTTGTGCGGCAGCTTTTTGTAAAGGTACTGGTTGATCGACAGCGTTCCGATGGTGGCCGAGGCAATGGTGTAGCCGTCGGGCTTGGCAGTTCGCACCGCCTCCATGCCTATGATGCCGCCGGCGCCGGTCCGGTTTTCTACTACAAAGCTTTGACCCAGCCTGGCCTGCAGGCGGTCGGCCACCATGCGGGTGAGGATGTCGGCCGCATTGCCCGCGGTAAACGGGACGATGATCTTGACCGGCATCTCGGGCCAGTTGCTGGCCTGTGCGTGGACTGTCGGTGCAGCACCGACCATACCGGTGCTCAGGGTGGCCAGAACAAATTCGCGACGTGTACTCATGTTTGTCTCCTCGTGGTTTTGGAATGGATAAGGTGCATCAAAGGGGCCGCTTGACGCGCGGCAAAATGGAATTGGCGATGATCTGGCGCATCACCTCGGCTGTACCGCCGCCCAGACGGGTCATGCGGGCGTCGACAAAGGCACGGGCAATCGGGTACTCCAGCATATAGCCCCAGCCGCCGAAAAACTGCAGGCATTCGTCCATCACCTTGCCCTGCAATTCGGTGGTCAGCAGCTTGGCGCAAGCGGCATCGACCGCATCGAACTGGCCCTGCAGATGCATCTCAATGCAGCGGTCCACATAGATGCGTTGAGCCTGTACCTCGGCGCTCAGGCCAGCGAGCTTGAAGCGGGTGTTTTGGAAGTCGGCCAAGGTTTGGCCAAACATCTTGCGGTCCTTGACGTAATCAATGGTCCACTCCAGCGCGGCCTCGCAACTGGCCACGGCGCGGATGGCCTGGATCAGGCGTTCCTGGGCCAGCTGCGTCATCAGCATGGCAAAGCCGCCACCTTCATCGCCCAGGCGGTTGGCCACCGGCACCCGCATATCGCTGAAGAAAAGCTCAGCCGTATCTTGTGCCTTGCAGCCCATCTTCTCGAGCTTCTTACCCTTGGTAAAACCAGGCGTGTTGGTCTCGACCAGCAGCAGGCTGACGCCCTTGCCGCGCGCATGCGGATCGGTCTTGCAGGCCAGCATCAACAGGTCGGCGGTATGGCCGGTGGTGATGAAGACCTTCTGGCCGTTGACCACATAGTCCTCCCCATCACGCAAGGCCTGGGTGCGCATGGACTGCAGATCACTACCGCCGGAAGGCTCGGACAGGCCCAAGGCAGTGACCACTTCACCGCTGGCCATCTTGGGCAGCCACTTTTTCTTCTGCTCTTCGGTGCCAAAGTCGACGATGTAAGGCGCGACCATGTCCGAGTGGGTGGCAAAGGTCGGCCCGGTGGCGCCGGCCCGGGCAAACTCTTCAATCAGGATGGTGCTGTGCAAAAAGCTGCCGCCCACACCGCCATAGGCTTCGGGCACATTGCAGCACAGCATGCCCAGCTCGCCAGCCTTGCGCCAGAGCTCGCGCGGAATCTGGCCATCCTTCTCCCATTGGCCATGAAAGGGCGTGACCTGCTCCTGGACAAAGCGACGCACCGCGTCGCGAAACAACTCATGCTCAGCGTTAAAAAGGGTTCTTGGAATCATCGGGGTGTCTGATCAATCTTCAGTTCAGTTGGGGATGGCAGGGGCCGCCTGGCTCCAGCCAGGGATCGATGCGGTCTGCCTCGAAGCCGCATTCCAGCAGGATGTCGCGGGTGTGCTCGCCCAACTGTGGCTGCAGGCGGGCAATATCGGTGCGAGCGCCGCTCATCTGTATCGGCACCTTGGCATAGCGCAGAGCCCCTTCGGAGGGGTGCTGACGGATCTGCCAGAAGTCCACGCTGTTCAGGTGCGGGTCGTGCAAAAGATCATCGAGGCTATTGACCACCGAAAACGGAATGTCTTCGGGTGTCAGCAAGGCCAGCCACTCTTCATTGGTCTTGCGTGCGACTTGTCGCTCCACCTCGTCCCAGACCAGCCGGAAATTTTTTTGCCGCGCGGTGAAGGTGGCGAAGCGCTCGTCTTGCATCACCTCGGGGCAACCGGCCAGGGCAAAAAACCGGTGCCAGTCGCTGTCGTTATAGGGCAGGAGCACCAAGTAGCCGTCCAGCGTTTTGTAGGGCCGGCGCGAGGCGCTGCTCACCGGCTCATAGCCCATGGGCGCAATCGGCGGCTCGAAGGTCGTGCCCCACTGGTGCTCGCTCATATTGAAGGCCGCCATGGTTTCAAACATGGCCACATCGACCTCTTGCCCCAGGCCGGTCTGCGATCGCTGAATGAGCGCCATTGCCACCGCATACGCGGCATGCAAAGCGCTGATTTTGTCGGCCACGATGGTCGGGATGAAGCGTGGCTGGCCGGCGATCACGGTTTGCAGGTGCGCCAAGCCAGAGGCCGCCTGGATGATGTCGTCGTAAGCTGCGCGGCCGGCGTACAAACCGTCGTCCCCGTAGCCCGCCACATGGCAATAGATCAGCCGCGGATGCTGGGCCGCCAAGGCCTCATAGCCCAGACCCAGACGCTCAGCGGCCGAGCTGCGCATGGAGTGCAGCAGCACATCCGTCTGGCCCAATAGCGCGTGCAGGATCTCGCGCCCCTCGGCCGTCTTAAGGTCGGCCACAATGCTGCGCTTGTTGCGGTTGTTGCTCAGAAAGAAGGAGCCCATCTTGGGGCTGCGCTTGGGGCCCATCACCCGGGTACGGTCGCCTTCAGGCGGCTCGAGCTTGATCACCTCAGCGCCCATATCGCCCAGGTACTGGCATGCCAGCGGCCCGAAGACGATGGAGGCAATTTCGAGGACGCGCACGCCCTGCAGCGGCCGGGTGATGGTCATGGTGTCACAGACGGTAAACCCGCTGCGCTGTGCCGCTGTACATGGCCAGCTTTTCCGAATTCGAAGCACCTGCGGTGATGCGCTTGAATGCGTTCCACAAGGTGACCCAGCTGGCGCCCTGCTTTTCGACCGGGAAGTTGCTCTCGAACACGCAGCGCTCGGCACCGAAGAGCTCAATACAGGTTTCGATATAGGGCCGCCACAGGGCAGCGATCTCGGCCGACGAGGGCGGTGCAGGCAGCTTGCCGTAGTCAATAGCGGCCAGCCGGATCATCATGCCGCCGAGCTTGGCCACCACATTGGGGTAGGCGGCCAATTGCGTGACCTGTTTTTTCCAATGGGCAAACACTTCATCACGCTTGCCGGTATAGGGGCCATAGCCCAGCGGGCCGCCGCAGTGGCCCATGATGATGGTGGTATCGGGGCAGGCCTGGGCCAGATCGATCAGATCGCCCAGCTGGTGAAAGAACACCCAGGCGTCCAGACTCAGGCCCAGAGCGGTGAGTTCGGCCACCCCCTGACGCAATTGCGGTCGCAAGTAGACGCCAGGCACCGGGCTGGTGTTGCCGATGATGGGGTCTGGGTCGTAGCCGGCAGTAGCCCGCACCCCCCGAAAGCGCCCCTGCCCCGCCTCCATGTGGGCCTCCAGCACGGCCCGCACCGGCGCACCCAGGCTCAGGTCGGCCGAGCCGACGATGCCCGCGCAAATGCGCGCCTTGCCTGGTCGGCTCGCGTCGCTAGCGGCACCAATGGCTGCGGCAAATTCAGTCTCGCCCACCGGCTTGAAGGCCGCGGGGCCGCTGTCGCGGTAGGCGTTGTGGCACTCCACGTAGACCGTGGCCAGGGTGTGGTGGCTGCTGTCCACGTCCTGCGCGAATTGCTCGAGCAAGTAGGTGTGGTCTTCCTTGCCATCGCCCTGCGGCAGGGCTGCAGGCAGGGCGGCCCAAAGGTGATGGTGGGTATCCACGATGGGCAGATCCGGCTCGATCACCTCCTCCGGCGCAAGCTTGCTCAGCCAGACCTTGTTCAGGGGCAGGACGCGGCCGAAGGCGGTAGGTGCGGTCATACAAGAATTTCCATTTTTGGAAAAATGTTTCGAAAATCGACGCAGGCTGGGATTTTAGTCTGCTCCGTCTGAGCCGATAAGCAGGCAGAGCAAGTTTGTAAACCGCAGGGGTGTCCCGCCACCGGGATGCTTTGCCGCAGGGATCCAGCATGCACCTCCCCCCAAAAAAACCAAAAAACGCCTTGGGGTGGGGTCGCCTGAGCGACCCCACCCTTCGCAGGCCTGCCGACTGCCGCAGCCCTTTTAGTGCTTGTGCTTGCTGTGGTCGTGGTCAGCCGCTGTGGGTGCGGCCTGCGCCGAGGCTGAAGCGCTGACCTTGAGCGCACCGCGCATACCCGCCTCGTAGTGACCCGGCACCAGGCAGGCCATCTGGTAGCTGCCCGGCTGCATGAAGCGGATCACCAGTTCGCCGGTCTGCCCAGGCTGTACTTGAATGGCGGCGGAGCCGGCGCTGTCGTGAGCGTGCGTATCGTGCGAACCGGCTTTTTTCATCTCTTGGGCATGTTCACGGATTTGCTGATCTGTGCCCAGCACCAACTCATGGAGCACCTTGCCCTCGTTGCGCACCACCAGGCGTACCGTCTCGCCAGCTTGCACTTCCAGGGTATTGGGGGTAAAGCGCATCTGATCGTCCATGCGGATGTCGATGCTGCGCCCCACAGCCAGGGCGGTCAGCGCGCTGGTGGCCGTATCTTCAGCGCTGGCGTGTGCGTGCGCCCCCAGATACTGGGGATTGCGCTCGAGCCATTGCCAAGCGCCATAGCTTGAGGCTGTCACTACAACGCCAAGCACCACGCTATACCACCAACTGCCGCGGCCCCAAGCATGCTTGCCGTCCAGGGCCAGCGCAGGGACCGAGATCAAAAAGCCCAGCGGCACCACCCAGGCGCTGCGGGCCGGCGAGTCCGGGAAGTGCTGCAGGCCACCGGTAAAAAAGCCCAGGCCGATGGACAGCAGCGACCCTATGAACAAGGTGCGCAGCAGCCCCCGTGAGGCCTGCGACGGATCCTGGGCAAGGCGGTGCTCCATTACAGCGCCGAGCACAAACAGCGCCATGCCGGCCGCAGCGGTCCAGAGGGAGCGCTCGCCGCTGAAAAAGCCGTGGTTGACGGCGCCCGATATGAAGCTGATGCCGCTGTACTTGAGCAGCATGGCACCGTGGTGATGTTGAAAAGCAAGTGCCATAAAAACCCTTTGACGCTGGCTTGATCAATACGCAACAGGCAGCCGCGAATAGGTCATCTATGTCCCTTAGGACGGTCTCGGCCGGATACCCGGGCGCTTTAACGATGCACTCGGACATGATAAGCCCGCGCAGCCCGCCGCCAAGCGCTACCTTGCCTTATCCACGCAGCATGGCCGCTTAAGATGTGTTGGCGCAGATGTAAGCACCCCTTGTAGCCCAATCCTTATCCGCCATGAAGCAACGCGTCTTTGTTCTGGGTGCCACCGGCACCATCGGTCAGGCCACGGTCCAGACTCTGTTGAGCGCTGGTTACGAGGTGGTGTGCTTCATGCGACCACAGAACCGCGACAAAGGCACAGCTCAGCCTGGCTTGAATGCGCTGGCTGGAGCAACGCGTCGATATGGCAGCGTTAGCGATCCAGACTCGCTCGCCCGAGAGGGATTTCAAGGCGAGCGCTTCGATGTGCTGCTGTCGTGCATGGCCTCGCGCACGGGCGCGCCCAAAGATGCCTGGGCAATCGATCACCAGGCCCATATCCATGCTTTGGCAGCGGCCAAGCAAGCCGGGGTTGGGCAGATGATTTTGCTGTCGGCCATTTGCGTACAAAAGCCTCAACTGGCATTTCAGCAGGCCAAGCTGGCTTTTGAGCAGACCTTGATTGAATCGGGTCTGAACTATTCAATTGTTCGGCCAACCGCTTTTTTCAAGTCTCTGGCCGGGCAGCTCGATCGGCTGCGCCGGGGCAAGCCCTTTCTGATGTTCGGTGACGGCAGCTTGACCGCCTGTAAACCCATCAGCGATGCCGACCTGGCTCAATTTCTGGTGGGCTGCATTGCCGACAGCAGCCGCCATCGCCAGATCCTGCCCATCGGTGGCCCCGGGCCGGCCCTGACCGCGCGCGAACAGGGCGAGTTGCTCTTCCAGGCCCTGGGCCAGCTGCCCAGATTCAAGCAGGTGCCGGTGGCTCTGCTCGACGCCATCATTTCTGCGCTCAGCCTAGGCGGCCTGTTACTGCCCCGCTTGAAAGACAAGGCTGAGCTTGCCCGCATCGGTCGCTATTACGCCACCGAATCCATGCTGGTTTGGGACCCGGTGCAAGGGCGCTATGACGCCGATGCCACGCCCTCCTCTGGGAGCCAGACCCTGCGAGATTTTTATGCGGACCTGGTCGCAGGCCGAGTGACCATAGACCGGGGCGACCACGCGGTGTTTTGAGATTCGCTGCATCGCGCCGAGGGCGGCGCTCCTACTCCTGCTGCCAATCCGCCTAGGCCATCACTCCTGCATCAAGGAGGTGATCGACCTCCTGTGCGCTCCAGCCCGCGTCCAGTAGCACCTGCCGGCTGTGCTCGCCGCAGCGCGGTGGGCTCAATACGATGCCAGGGCGCTGGCCGGCCAGGGTGATGGGCACCAGCGGTGCCAGCACCTCTTGGCCAGCACGTGGCCCATCGGGTAGCTGCATGGGCGCCAGGCCGCCGGTGGCCAGGAGGTGCGGGTCTTCGAACAGGTCCTCAGGGCTTCGTATCGGCGCATAGGGCAGCCCTGCGCGCTCCATGGCCCGGGCCAGTGCCTGCACCTCGAAAGTCTCCAGATGGGCGCGCAGGCGCGGCATCAGTGTGGGCCGGGCCAGTACCCGCTGGTTGTTGGTGGCCAGGCTGGGCTCGGTCTTGAGATCGGGCAGGCCCAGCACATCACAAAACAACAGCCACTGGGCGTCACTGACCGCCGCCAAAAAAATCTGCTCGCCATCCTTGACGGTGAACACGTCATAAATCGCCCAGGGACTGACCCGCGCCGGCATGGGGGCCACCGGCTTTTGCAGGATCGCATGCTGCAGCATGTGCTGGCCGACCAGAAAGACGTTGTTTTCATAGAGGGCAGACTGCACCTCCATGCCCTGACCAGATATGCCACGCTGTACCAAGGCCGCCATCACACCGATGGCGCCAAACATGCCACCCATGATGTCATTGACGCTGGCCCCCGCGCGCAGCGGATCGCCCGGCCGACCAGTCATAAAGGCCAGACCGCCCATCATCTGAACCACCTCGTCGAGCGCCAGGCGATTTTGATAGGGCCCCGGCAAGAAGCCCTTGTGACTGACATAAATCAGTTTTTTGTGGTCTGGTGCCAGGTCTTCATAAGCCAGCCCGAGCTTGGCCAGGGCACCGGACTTGAAGTTCTCGACCACCACATCGGCGCCCAGGCACAAGCGCCTGGCCACCGCCCTGCCCTGCGGCTGATGCAGGTCGAGGGCGAGGCTCTTTTTATTGCGGTTAAACAGCGGGAAAAATCCTGCGCCTGCGCCCAGCAGCTGCCGGGTGCGGTCGCCGCCCAGCGGTTCGATCTTGATCACCTCGGCGCCCAGGTCGGCCAGGATCATGCCGCAGGCCGGCCCCATCACCATGTGGCTCATCTCTATCACCCGCAGGCCGCGCAGCGGCAGCGCCGAGGTCGCGCCGCTCATGCGCTGGCTGGCCTGGGCGGCAGCTCGATGCGAAAGTGGCGCTTGAGGATGTCGGCGATGTTTTCAAAGCAGGAACCGTAGCGCACCACCTCCAGCGTCTCGCAGTGGATCAAGGTGGACGATGACTGCCAGGGGTGGTATTTCATCAGGCCGTAGTCGATGACCACATCGGCAATGGCGGTGATTTCGCTTTCCATGTCTTCAACTCGGAACTTGGTGCCGTGCAGCGACAAATTGGCCGAGGAGCCAAAGAGCAGGGTCTGGCGCTCCAGGCTCAGGCGGGTGATCTCACGGTGAAAAGGTCCGGCGTTGAGCAGCATCAGCAGGGTGTGGTCGCGGGTGCTGCGGGCGTAAATATCAGGATCGAGTTTGGCCAGCAAAGGATGGTCTACGCGGCACGGCGCGATCAGGCCCAGCGGCAGGTCATAGTCCTGCACGATGGCCTGCACGATGGCACGCCCGCGTTCGCTGACCTGATGCAACTCGCGATGCAAGTCATCGTTACCGAGCATGGCGTTGAGCTTGGCCGGCGCCCTGCGCTTGGTGGCAAAAATCTTATGCAGGGCCGGCGCGGTCGCACCGATCAGGGAGTAGCCCACATCGTTGGGCAAGATGGCGATGCCGCCGCCCTCCATCACCTTCATAGCGCGCTCAGCGTCTGCGCGTGGATCGATCACTGACATGGATTCCTCAATGAAATAGGGCATTCAGCCGTTTTGATGGGCAAAGATCACTTGCTTGCCGCTCAGGATGTGGGCCCGCATGGTGGCCTGAGCCAGGCCCGGATCGCGCGAGCGCAGGGCGTGCACGATCTCCTGGTGGTGGGCAGCGCTGCGTTCGAGTGCGGCCTGATCGTAGCGGGCAAAGGTCTGCGAGACCATGGGCACCTGCACCACCGCGCTGAGCAGGCTGGCCAGATGCCTGTTCTTGCTCGCTTCCAGGATGGCACGGTGAAAGCGGTTGTTGGACTCTTCAATGGCCGCCATGTTGCGGCGGCTCTTCTTGGCCACCAATGCACTGAAGCGGTCGGCCTCGGTCTGCAGCAGGCTCAGGTCTTCCTCAGTGGCATGGCTGGCCGCCAGCTCACAGCCATAGGCTTCGAGCATGACCCGCAGGTCAAAGACCTGGAGCAGGTTTTCGCTGCTCCAGTCCATGACCCGCGCACCGCGGTTGGGATGGAGTTCAACAAAGCCCTCGGCCGCCAGCACATTGAGCGCCTGGCGTACCGAGGTGCGCGAGACTTCGGCCCGCTCGGCCACAGCCACCTCCCGTATCCACGATCCGCCTGGGTACTGCCCACTGCGGATCGCCTCACGGATGACCTGGCAGGCTTTGTCAACGCTGCTGGTCAGGCCGTTCATGCGGGCCTGGCCTCAGCGCCAGTATTCCGGCCGCGAGAAGCCCTTGGCCTTGGGGTCGGTCTCAACAAAGCGCCTGTATTCGTTGGACTTGTAGCCAGTGACCAGCTTGGCGATCAGATCAGATTTGGCCACATCGTCACGGGCGGCCAAGATGATGCGGTACTGCGGCGCCGGGTCTTCCAGGGCCAGGGCCGAGGACAGCGCCATGCCGGAGGCAATCACATGGTTGCCCAAGATGGTCGAGGCGTCCATCTCCGACAGGGTGCGCGGCATCTGCGGCGCATCAATCAGCACCAGCTGAATATTCTTCGGATTGCCGGTGACGTTCTTCTCGGTGGCCCGGCCAGCGGCCACCGCCGGGTCCAGGGTGATCAGGCCCTGACCTTGCAAAAACGCCAGCGCGCGGCCCATGGAGGTCGGGTCATTGGGCACCGAAATACGCGCGCCGTTGGGCAAAGACTTGATGTCTTTGTGCTTGGTCGAGTAAATGCCCAGGGGGGCGCTGGGGACCTGCAGAACCTCGACCAGACGGGCTTTTTGCTGGGTGTTGAAGGTCTCCAGGAAGGCGCGGTTTTGGAAGACATTGGCATCGAGCGAGCCGTCCATCAGCGCAGAGTTGAGCTGGATGATGTTGGAAAACTCGGTGGCCTGCACCTTGATGCCCTGGCTTTCCAGGTAGGGCTGCACGCCGCGCTTGAACTGGTCGGCATAGGGGCCGGGGAAAAAGCCGATGCGCAGCACCTGCTGGGCCCAGCTTACGCCGGTGGTGGCGCTCAGGGCTGCGGCCAGTACACCAGCCAAGAGATTGCGTTTTTTCATGGGGATCTCCTTCAAATGGACAAACAAAATACGCGGACACAAAAGGGATTGAGCAGGCACTAGCGCCGGTCGCTGCGCCGAACCAGCCAGTCGCCCAGCCATTGGGTGCACTGGACCAGGATGAACATAATGATCACACACCAGATCATCACCGATGTCTCGAAGCGGTAGTAGCCAAACCGTATGGCCAGATCGCCCAGGCCGCCGGCACCCACCGCGCCAGCGACCGCCGAATAGGCGATGAATCCGGTGGCGGTGACTGTCAGACTGCCCAGCAGGGCCGGCAGCGCCTCGGGGATCAGCACCTTGAGCACGATTTGCAGGGGCGTGGCGCCGCAGGCTCTTGCCATCTCGACCATGCCGCGCGGCACATCGCGCAGGTTCTGCTCCACCAGGCGCGCAAAGTAGGGAATCACCGCAAAGGACAGGGCAACGGCCGCCGCCTTGGGGCCGATGCTGGTCCCCACCAGCACACGGGAAAACGGAATCAGGAGCACCAGCAAGATGATGAAGGGGAAAGAGCGCAGCACATTGACCAGATAGGCCGCCACCCGGTTGAGCACCGGCTTGGGGTAGAGACCTTGGTCGGATGTGACGAAGAGGAACACGCCCAAGGGCGTGCCCAGCAGCACCGCGCTGAGCATGGTCACGCCCACCATCAGGAAGGTGTCGCTGGTGGCTTTCCACAGGTCGGGGCCGAATTCAACAAAGGCCTTGAGGAGCTCGTTCATGTTTCCTCCTGCGGCAGCTCGGTCTGGTCGGTCCAGCCTTTAGCGGTCTCGAAAAAGAAGCGGCCCAGCCGACTGACGGGCTCGGGCCGGCTCATGTCAATGCGATCGACCACCGCGCCTTTTTCCAGCACCACCGAGCGCTCGCACAGATAACTCGCCACCTTGATGTCGTGGGTCACCACCACCATGGTCATGCCCCGCTCACGTTTGAGCTGCTTGAGCAGGCGCAGGATGGACAAGGCGGTGTGCGGATCGAGCGCCGAGGTGGCCTCGTCGCTGAGCAATATTTGTGGCCGCATCGCCAGCGCCCGGGCAATGGCCACCCGCTGCTTTTGCCCGCCCGACAGCTGCGCCGGATAGGCCGACTCCTTGTCACTCAGGCCGACGGCCGACAGCGCCTCGCGCGAGCGCTCGCGCCTTTGGGCGGACGACAGCCCAGCCACTTCCAGCGCAAAGGATACATTTTCGAGCGCGCTGCGGCTGCTCAGCAAATTGAATTGCTGAAAGATCATGCCCACCTGCTGACGGGCCTGGCGCAGCTCGGCGGCGGGCAGTGAGGTGAGATCACGCCCGCCGATCAGCACCCGCCCGCTGCTGGGCACTTCGAGCAGATTGATCAGGCGCAGCAAGGTGCTCTTGCCCGCCCCAGAAAAGCCGAGCAGGCCCACCACCTCGCCTTGGGCAAGGGTCAAATCGGTGGGCAAGAGTGCATGCACCGGTGCCTGCGCCGTGCCATAGGTCTTGGAGACGCCTTGAAGTTCAATCATGGGAGAGTCAGAAGTCATGCTTGCGGCCCTTTTTGGCTGGCCTCGGGTCCGGCCGCAGCCTGCCATGCGTCGACGACCTCACCGAGTCTGGGCATCCAGACCTGGTCGAGGGCCAGCGCCTGATCGAGCACCCGCTCGAAGAGGGCAATGCGGGCGGACGAGCCCAATACCCAGGGCCGCACGCAAAAATGAAACAGGCGCGCCGAGGTTGCTGCGTCGCGATTGAGCTGGCGCAAGGCCTTGCCGAAGTGGTCTTCCAGGATGGCGGGGTCGCACATGCGGTTGATCAGCACCGTCTGGTCGTCAAAGTCGGCCCACAGCGGCGTGGCAATCAGGGAGCCGGGCGTACGCATGCGGTAGGGCTGCTCGTCATTGGCCCAGTCGGACAGGTAATGCACGCCCTGCTCGCCCAGCAATTGAGGGGTCAGGGTCGATTCGCTGTAATCCGCACCAAACCAGCCTCGGGTTTGCACACCGCAGGCTGCCAGCCGGTCCAGGGTTGCAACAATATAGCTTCGCTCTTCCTGCAAGCTCATGCGGCTGGTTTGAGGCCGGGTGACCGACAGCCCGTGGGCAATGAACTCTGCGCCGTCTTGCTGCAGACGATCGAGCAAATCCGGATAGCACTCGGCCGTGATGGCATCCATGGCCACCGTCGGCCGTACGCCGCGCTGGCGCAGCGCATCGAGCAGGCGAAAGATGCCGACCCGGTGGCCGTATTCACGGGTGGAGACACGCGAGATATTGGGAAAGTCGCGGATCAAGCCACCGCCAACGCTGTGCACCTGCGGCCAGCCGGTCGGCAGCGGATCTTCATAAGCTTCGAGCACCAAAAGAGGTACCACCGCCAGCTGGCCCGGCGCCTGCCAGTGCAGTGCCGGCCGGCTCGGCCAGGGGTTCCAGTCGCAATGCGGATGGTCGTAGCCGGGCTGTCGCTCGGCAGGCCATGGCCCCGGGGCCATGGTGACGCTGGCCGGCTTGTGCGGCCGCAGCACCACCTGCGGCGCTCTGGCCTTGCGGCGCTCATCAATCTCGCGGGCATGGGCCACATGTTCGTCGTGGTGGTGATCGAGGAAGTGGCGGGCGATCTCGTCGCCGGTGGCCCACCACAGGCCTTCGTGGCCGGCGATATGGTCGAGCACCTCGCGCAGATGGCCAACATGGTGCGGCTGTCCGATCTGATAGGGATGCAGGGCAATGCAAAACACCCGGCCGCCGTCGGCACTCTCGGCATACAGCCGGTCGAAGGCTGCCTTGCAGGCGTCAACAAAGTAACGCGCGCCGTAGGGACGGCCGTCCCACAGCGGCGCGTCGTTCAGGTCGTAGGTATAGGGAATGGAGACGAGCTTGCGGCCGGGCACATGAATCGGCACCGGCACATCGTCATGAACCCAGTCGGCGTGATAGATCATGCCCGACTCGGCAATCAGCGCCGGCGTGCGCGCAGTGTTGGTGATGGCCGGCGTGAGGATGCCCAGCAGGTCGGCGCCGGTATGGCGTTTGAGGCTGTCTATATTGTCTTTGTAGAAGGCGCGCTCCTGCGCCTCGTCCATGCCGTACAAAAACCGGGTGTTGTAAAGGCCATGGCTCATCACCGCCCAGCCGCGCTGGCGTATGAGTTGGGCAATTTCAGGAAAGTGATCGAGCAGCGCCAGGTTGAGCGAAACGGTGGGCCGCACCGGGTATTGCTGCAGCACCTCGTCCATGCGCCAGATGCCCACCCGGTTTCCATAATCGCGAAATCCGTATTCGCGCACATCCGGATGAGCTGGCACCCGGTCCCAGGTCTCGCGCCCTATGGCTGGCGGAGGGGTGTATTCGTAGAACTCCACATTCGGCACGATCCACACCGCCAGGCGCTTGCCGCCTGGCCAGCGCACCGCCGGCCGGCTGGTCACAGGTGCGTACTGAACAAAGTCTCGAATCGATGGCATGGCAGTCAGACGCTGGCGTTTTGGCGGGTGTCGGACGGCAGGCGCAAGGCCCTGGCGTCGCTCAGATACTGGAGATTTTGCAGCTGAGCATACAGCGCCTTTGCTGCCTCAGCCTCTATGCCAGCCGCCTGAGCGCAACCCATGAATTTTTCCTGCAGTTGCTCAGGCGGCAGCGGCGTGTCGGCATGGCCGGTGGCGCGCCGCACTTTGGGCGAGGCGACGGTGCTGCCGTCGTCGAGCTGTAAAAAGATCTGGTCAAAGGGTGCAGCATCGCGCCAGCCAGGCTCGAATTCTTCGGTGGTGTGGATGTGCACACACTCCATCAGGGCGACGATGCGCGGATCGCGCACCACCTCGTCGCGCAGCTGCGCCAGACCGACGGCCCCATGCACCAGGGCGCTGGCAATCGCAAATTCCAAGCTGAACTTGGCTTGCAGGGAGTCGGTGGGGCGGTGATGCGGCATCACCGCCGCATGGCGGGCGCTGATGTGCGCGTCGATGCGCTTGATGCGCGCCAAGTCCAGCGCATGCTCGCGCCGCAGACCCAAGGCGGCGTCGATGCCACGCTGGGCCGAGCCGACCACCGGGTATTTCTTGATGTTCAGGCCCAGCTGCGTCAAACGCCATTGACCCGGCACGGGCGCGGCAGCCTGCAGGTCGACTCGGCCTTCCGGGGAAAAAGCGCGCATCAGACCATGGCGCCCCTCGATAGCAGTGGCTGACGCCTGTAGCCCGCAGCGGGCCATGCCGGCGGCCTGCACACCCACCCAGGAGGCGCGTCCGCCATGGAAGGGTTTGGCCATGGTGCCAAAGTTTTCGAACACGCCGCCAGCGCTTGATGCAGCCAAAGCCAGCGCGTGGCGAGTCTGCTCTGCGCTCAGGCCCCAGATGACGCAGGTCGCGGCAGTGGCGCCCAAGGTGCCCAAGACAGCGGTGGGGTGCCAGCCTTGCTCGTAGTACAGGTCTTTCTCGCGCAAGAAGGCGTCTGACCACACCTCATAGCCTATGGCGTAGGCCCGCAGCAGCATGGCCCCGTCAGCCACCCCGCTGTCAGCCGCAGCCAGGATGGCCGGCACCAGTACCGCACTGGGGTGGTTGGAAAAAGCGAAGTCGTCGTAATCGAGCGCATGCGCGGCCGTGGCATTGAGCATGGCCGCCACCGCTGGCGGCACCCGACCGTCATGGCCCAGGACCCGCGCCACCGGCGGGCCGCCCTGCTCCCGCACCCAGCGCAAAAGTGCCAGCACCGCTTCTTCATGGGCACCGGCCAGTGTGACGCCGATCGCATCGGTAAAGCCCAGTGTGGCCACTTCGATCGCGCGCTCAGGCAGCGGTAGGCTGCGGGCCGCCGCAACGAAGTCGGCATAGGCCTGGGTCAGGGGGGCGGGATTTGTATGCAATTCGCTCATGCGGATTCGACGAGTCAGGCCTCAATCCCTTGGATAGGAACAATTTGCAAGATATTATGCATACAATTTTTAAGCGACTCAATCCAATGAAGGAAGTCCTCCGACCCCTGTGGCAACTGACGGCCAGCCAGGCCAGCACCCTGATGCAGCAAGGGCGCCTGAGCAGCGAGCAGTATGTGCGCGCCTGCCTGGATCGCATTGCCGAGCGCGAGCCGCAAGTGAAGGCCTGGGCCCATGTAGATGCCGACACAGCCCTGGCTCAGGCCAGAGCCTGCGATGCCCAGCCCAGGCGAAGCGCCCTGCACGGCATACCTGTGGGCCTGAAGGACGTGATCCGCAGCTTCGATCAGCCTACCCGCTTTAATTCCCCGATTTACGCCAATCACCGGCCCAATGAAGACGCGCACAGCGCCGAGGTCCTGCGCCTGCACGGTGCGGTGATTCTGGGCAAGCTGCAGACCCTGGAGTTTGCCTGCGGCGGTCAGTTCCCGCCAACCTGCAATCCCTGGGACCTGGCGCGCACACCGGGCGGCTCGTCTTCCGGCTCGGGTGCAGCGGTGGCCGATGGCATGGTGCCGCTGGCTCTAGGCACACAGACGGGCGGCTCCACCATACGCCCAGCCGCGTTCTGTGGCGCCGTCGGCATGAAGCCAACCTGGGGCCGCATCCCATTTGACGGTATCAAAAGCTTTGCCGCGCATTTAGATACCGTGGGCCTTTTTGCACGCAGTGCGGACGACCTGGCTCTGCTGCTCGAGGCCTACGCTCTGCTCGAAACGGAGCCGCCTGGGGTGCCGCCCCTGCGCCAACTCAAGCTGGCCGTCTGCCGCACGCCCTTGTGGGCGCAGGCCGAGGCCGTGGCGCAATATGCCTTTGCGGCTTTTCTCGAGCGCCTGCGCGCCGCTGGCGTGCAGCTGAGCGAGCTGGCTTGGCCCGAAGAGCTGGCCGCCATCAACACCTGGCAGGACGAGGTGATGCAAGACGGCGGGCGCAGCGCCTTTTTGCCCGAGCTGCTCAAAGCGCCTGAGTTGCTGCACCAGGACTTTAAAAACAAGCTGTCCAATCACCTGCAGCTCACGCCGGCCGGCATGCGGCTGGCGCTCGACCGCATTGCGCAGGCCCGCATGACTTTTGAAAGCGCCATGGGCGATGCTGACGCGGTCATTGGTTTGAGCGCGCCCGGCCCTGCTCCGCTGGGCCTGCACAGCCAGGGCATGGCCACCTTCAACCGCCTGTGGACCGCGCTGCAGGTGCCCTGCATCAGCCTGCCGCTGCTGTGGAGCCCCGAGGGCCTGCCCATGGGCTTGCAACTGATACACCGGCGCTATGAGGACCACCGGCTGGTCACTGTGGCTCGTACCCTTGAATCGGCCTTGTACGAAGAAAGACACCCATGGAATTGATCACCCGCGTTCCCGAGCCCATTGAACAGCTTCAGCGCCGCGACGCACAGCAGGCGTTTCGCATCATGAGCAGCGGCGGCGTGACCCTGCTGCCGCTGAGCGTGTCCTACGCCATCTTTGCCCACACCGCGCTGGCGGTCGAGCGCATTTACAGCCTGAAAAAGCGCCCTCAGACCAAGCCCAATGGCGTCATCGGTAATTGGGACATCTTCACCGAGGTGTTTGAGGTGAGCGAGCGCGACCGCGATCTGGTGCGCTGCCTGACGCTGGACCACGACCTGCCCTTGTCCATCATCGGCCCTTACCGGGCCGACCACGACTGGCTGCGCACGGTGCAGTTTGGCGCCCTGCGCCGCTCGACCAAGGCCGGCACCATGGACCTGCTCATGAACGCCGGCCCTTTGCACAATGAGTTGGCCCGCCTCAGCCTGGAGACGGCGCTGCCCCTGATGGGCTCGTCGGCCAATATCTCGGGCTCGGGAAGCAAGTTCCGCTTTGAGGATGTGCAGGAGAGCCTGCGCGAAGGCTGCGACCTGGCGCTGGACTACGGCACCTCGCGCTACATCAATCAGTGGCAGATGGGCAGCACCATCATTGAGTTGCCCACTTGGCAGGTTCTGCGCTGGGGCGGCCTGTTCGAGCAACAGGCCGTGCTGGTGAAAAAACACTTCGGCGTAGAGCTCACGCCGCGGCCCAGCAGCGGATCCTGGACGCTGGTATGACGCAAAGCCACCGCCCTCCCTCGCCGGACCCACGCTGGCAACGCCTGCGTGAACTGGCTGGCCTGGTGGGTCGCACGCCACTGCTGGCCTTGCGCCTGCGTTACCGCGGCCGTGAGGCCTGTATCTATGCCAAAGCCGAGTCCTTCAACCTGACAGGCAGCATCAAAGATCGCATGGCCCTGCATATTCTTGCGGCGGGTCTGAGCTCAGGGCAGCTGCGTCAGGGCGCCCTGGTGACCGAGGCGACCAGCGGCAATGCCGGCATCGCCATCACTGCCATGGCCACCGCCATCGGCCATCCGGTCAAGATCTTCATGCCCGACTGGATGAGCGCCGAGCGCATCGCACTGATGCGCCTGTACGGTGCCGAGGTAGAGCTTGTCTCGCACGCGCAGGGTGGCTTTTTAGGCAGCATCGCCCGCACCCGTGAGTTGGCCTTGGAACCGGGCGATTGCTTCCTGCCCTCGCAGTTTGACAACGAAGCCAATGCCCAGGCCCATGAAGAGGGCACCGCGGTCGAGCTGCTGGCGCAACTGGCCAGCCGGGGCCTCAAACCCGACGCCTTTATTGCCGGTGTCGGAACCGGCGGCACAGTGCTGGGGGTCTCCCGGGCGCTGCGCAAGTCCTGCCCGGGTGCCCAGGTCTACCCGCTGGAGCCTGCCGAATCGCCGACGCTATCGACCGGCCACAAGGTCGGCAAGCACCGCATTCAGGGCATCTCTGACGAATTCATCCCGGCCCTGTGCCGCCTCGACCAGTTGGGGCCGGTGGTGGCCGTCCACGACGGCGATGCGATCTTGCTGGCCCAGCGCCTGGCCCGCGAGCTTGGCCTGGGGGTGGGGGTATCGTCGGGCGCCAATCTGCTGGGCGCGCTGACAGTGCAAGAGCGTTTAGGCCCGCAGGCGGTGGTCTGTACCGTGCTGTGCGACGACAACAAAAAATACCTGTCCACCGACTTATGCCGCGAAGAGCCGCTGCGGCCCGGCTACCTAAGCCCAGACATCGAGCTCATCGGGCTGGAGTCGATCGCCTGCCCGACCCCGGAGCTGGCCATCTCAGCCTGAGGTGTAAAGGCGCGCCTGTGCATGACTTTGAACGGGGCGGTGCCTGCGCCGCAAAGCAGGCGAGGCGGCGGCTTGATTCAATACCGCCAGCAAGGGATGCAGCCCAGCCGGCACCCCCAGCAGCTGGGCTCCTTAGAATGCGTGCATCGCCAACCATCACGCGCAAGCACACACCAACATGGCACGCACTGTTAACTGCATCAAACTAGGTCACGAAGCCGAGGGCCTGGACCGTCCGACCTACCCTGGCCCGCTGGGCCAGCGCATTTTTGAGCAGGTCAGCAAAGCGGCATGGGCCGAATGGCTGAAACAGCAAACCATGTTGGTCAATGAAAACCGCCTTAATTTGGCCGATGCACGCGCCCGCCAATACCTGGCGCGCCAGATGGAAAAGCATTTCTTCGGCGAAGGCGCCGATGCCGTCAGCGGCTACGTGCCACCTAGCCAGCCCTGAAGCCGGTCGCCCATGGCCGAGCCGGTGGTCTGGCTGGACGATGGCACCCCGGCCAGCCCGCACTTCAAAGACTGTTACCGCAGCTCGGTACAACAGGGGCGCTTGCAGGCCGAGCAGGTGTTTCTGGCCGGCTGTGGTCTGCCCGCGGCCTGGCAAGGCCAGCCGCAATGGCGCATCCTTGAAAACGGCTTTGGCCTGGGCCTGAATTTTCTGGTCAGTTGGCAATGCTGGCGCACGGACCCGCAGCGCCCCACGCTCCTGCACTACGCGGCCACCGAGGCCTATCCGGTCAGCGCATCTGAGCTGTTGCATGCCTGTCGGGTGTACAACGACCTGCTCCCGCTGGCCCTTGAACTGGCGCGGCAATTTGAAGGGCTGCTGCCCGGCGTTCATAGGCTGGCCTTTGATGGCGGGCGGGTGCTCTTGACGCTGCTGATCGGGCCTGCCGAGCGCATGCTGCGCACGCTCGACGGCAGCTTTGACAGCGTCTACCTCGACGGCTTCGCGCCCGACCGAAACCCGCAGATGTGGGAGCCGGCGCTGCTTCAAACCATCGCCCGCCGCTGCCGGCGCGGGACGCAACTGGCCACCCCCATGCTGGCGCAGGGCGTGATAGATGGTCTACGCCAAAGTGGCTTTGAGCTTCACAAGGCCGATGGCGCTGCGCCCAAGGCCGACCAGTTCATTGCCAGCTACCAGCCCGCCTGGCAGCCGCGCCTATCCCCTCGCAGCAGGCCTGCAGCACGCGCACCGGGAAGCGCCCTGGTGATCGGCGCTGGCCTTGCCGGTGCGGCGGTGGCGGCCAGCCTTACGCGCAGGGGCTGGCAGATCAGCCTGCTGGAAGCCGAGCGGCCATCAGCCGGTGCATCCGGCCTGCCCGTTGGCCTGCTCAGCGCACATGTTTCTCCCGATGACGGGCTGCTGTCGCGCTGGAGCCGCGCCGGATTGCGCATTACCTTGGCACAAGCCGAGCGGCTGTTGGAGGCTCAAAACCACTATAGCGCCTGCGGTGTCCTGCAAAGACGGTTCGATGCCACCGGCGCACTGCCCCGGGACTGGCCCAAGGCAGGGCAATACTGGAGCCGGGCCGCGGGGACAGTGGCCGGGCTGGAGCCCACACTCAGCCAGGGCGCCAGCGACGGCGCCACCTTCGAAAGCATCTGGCACGCCAGGGGCGGCTGGATACGACCCTCGGCCCTGGTCAGTGCCTGGCTGAGCGAAGCTGGTGTCTGCGCGCAAACCGCCAAGGTCGACCGACTACTGCGCCAGGACGGCCAGTGGCTGGCCTTGGATGCGACCGGCGCTGAACTGGCCCGAGGCGACCTGGTGGTTCTGGCCAACGCCACTGATTGCGCGCGCTTGCTCGCCACCGTCGGCGCGCATATCGAGGCCGGCGGACAAATCCTGCGCGGACAAGTCTGCTGGGGCGAGGTTCAGCCGGGAGACCTTCTGCCACCGGTGCCCGTCAACGGCCATGGCCATCTGGTGCCCAGCTTTCGTAACGAGAATGGACACACCTGCTGGCAATTTGGCGCAAGCTTTGACCGCGACCAGACCGACTTACAGCCCCGGCCGCAAAGCCATGCGGACAACCTGAGCAAACTTGCGCAGCTGTTGCCCCATACAGCGCAGAGCCTGACCGGCCGCCAGGCGCAGCCCTGGGTGGGCCTGCGCTACGCCTACAAAGACCACCTGCCCCTGATCGGCCCGCTCGATGAGAGCCGCTGGCCCGGCCTGTGGCTGAGCACCGCCTACGGCTCCCGAGGCCTGGCCGGCACATCCCTGGCGGCCGAACTGATCGCCGCCTGGCTGCATGAGGAGCCACTGCCGGTGGAGGGCCGTTTGGCACTAGCGGTGTCCGCAGGGCGCCAGATTCCCCGCTCGTGAGGCCAAAGGCGAAGCGTTCCTGAAGGGCTGTTTTCTGTCGGGCGTTGACCAGACCTTGCTGGCTTCAGACAATAGCCCCATGGACAGCCCCGCCCTTGACCTCAGCCCTTTTCGATTGGCCTTGGCCTCGCTAGAGGACGGCTTGGGTGTGGTGCGCGACGGGGCCTGGTTCAGTCAGCAAAGCGAAAAAGTACGCCACACCTTGATTGCTGGCGTGATTCAAAACTTCGAATTCGTCTACGAAATCGGCACCAAAATGCTGCGCCGCCGCCTGGAGATGGACGCCCTGAACCCCAGCGAGGTGGACTTCGCCAACTTTCGCGATGTGCTACGGATCGCTGCTGAAAGAGGCCTTGTTTCGGATGTGACCGCCTGGTTTGCTTACCGCCAGATGCGCAACATCGTTGCGCACACCTATGACCATCACAAGGCCCAGCAAGTCTATGAAGGCATTCAGGCCTTCATGCTCGACGCCCGCCTTCTGCTGAGCCGCCTGGAGCAGGCCCATGACTGAGCCTATGCATGGCATGAATGATGAGCAGCGGGCCCTCGTACGGCATATCCTGGGCACCTGGGTGCCCGGTCACGAGGTGCGCGTTTTCGGCTCCAGAGCCCACGGCCATCCAAAGGCCTACTCCGACCTGGATCTGGTCATCATGGCTGAGACCCCCATTCCCATGGCAACCATGGGTCAACTGCAAGACGCTTTCGCCAACAGCGACTTGCCATGGCGTGTGGACGTGATCGAATGGGCCAGCACATCGCCCGAGTTTCAGCGACACATCCAGGCCAGCAGCGTGAGCCTGTCGGCACTCAACTGAGCAACCCGTCTGGGCTTATGAGGCCCCCTCCGCACTGGCCCGCTGGATGCCGCTCAGTGGCATTCCATCAAGTTACCGAACCCGGCTACCTTGTCGGTGATGCCCTGGGCGCGCAGCGCATGCCAGTAGGTGGCGGTATTGATGGCGATCACGGGCTTGCCCAGGAAGAGTTCGGCCGCGGCGGCCAGGCGGATCATGGACAAGTTGGTGCCGACCTGCACGATGGCGTCGACATCGTCGCCGTCGAGCTTTTGCAGGGTCTGGCGGCACATATCGTCGGTGGTGTGGGCGATCAGCACCGGGCTGGGCCGCTCAAGGCAAATGTCACGTACCACGGTAAAGCCGCAGTCGCTGTAAAAGCGCCGAACTTCTTTATTAGCCACCTCGAAGTAAGGCGACAGAAAGGCGATGCGCTTGGCCTTGTAGACATTGAGCGCGGCCTCGGTGCCGAAGGAGCCGCAGCTGACTTTAACCTGGGCGCGCTCTTCCATCATCTTGATGTAGCCCTCGGCGCCCTTGCGGCCGTTCCAGAAGGTGGCAGCCGACATGCCCATGATCATGTAGTCCATCTCACAGGTGCGCAGCACATCAATGGCCTCGAGGGTGGACTTGTTGATGTTGTCGACCAACTTGAGAAAGCTCTCGTTGTCGTTGACCGGGTTGTTGGGGATCGCGATGCGGCTGTAATGATTGGTGACGCCGACCGGGCGCAGGTCGTCAAAGTCGGGCTGCACGATGGTGTTGGTGGATGGCCCCAACACGCCAAACTTTTGTCGGTAGCCCAGATGATCAGCCATGGTCAACTCCTCGTGTGTTGTGCGATGAATTCGTCGCGGCTCATCACATCCGCATATTTCTGCTTCATGTCGAACAGGTTGGCATCGTGCGGCTCGATGGCACGGTCGCCCACGCAGTCGCTGATGATGACGGTGCGCAGGTTGTGCTGCATGCTGTCGACCACGCTGGCGCGCACACAGCCGCTGGTGGTACAGCCGACGATGACGGCGGTATCGACCCCGCGCTGCAGCAGCCAGCCGGCCAGACCGGTTTCAAAAAAAGCCGAGGCCGACTGCTTGCGGATCACCCATTCGCCGGGCAGCGGCTGGAGCTGGGGCACGATCTGAGAACCGGGGGCGTGCTCGGTGAGCTTTTGCAGGGGCGGGACTCGCAAGGCAAAGATATTGTGGTTGGAGCCGTCGTCCTCAAACACCACCCGGGTATGCACGATGGGCAGTTGCTGCGCCCGAAAATGCGCAAGCAAAGGGACGGTGGCATTGGCAGCGGCCAGGATGTGCGGGCCGCCGAGCTGGTCGAAGTCCACAAAGCCGTTGACGAAGTCGACCAGCACCAGCGCGCACTTGCGGCCTATGCCGGAGGTGCCGCCCAGGCCCTGGTGTTTGTAAATGGCGTGCTTGTCCATGACGGCTCCCGATGTCAGTCTTGCTTGTGTTCGCTGTCGAACTGAGCGACCCAGTCAAAACCCATCATCTGGGAAAACTTACCGAAGTCATACAGCGGCGTGCTGGTGCCCACGGTCGAACCGGTGGCTTGGATGCCCTTGTACACGCTCTCGAAGGCGGCGCCGGCCGCCAGAAATGCGGCTGCAGGGAAAATCGCCAGCCGGTAGCCTATGGCCTGCAAGTCTTCGCGGCTGAGCACAGGCGTGCGGCCACCGTCGACCATATTGGCCACCAGCGGCAGGTCAAAGGCCTTGCCGATGCGCTCCATCTCTTCGATCGACTCCGGGCTCTCCACAAACAGCAGGTCAGCGCCAGCGCGGGCGTAAATTTCAGCACGGCGCAGCGCTTCGTCCAGGCCGTGGGTGGTGCGCGCGTCGGTGCGGGCGATGATCAAAAAGTTGGGGTCGCTGCGGCTTTCCACCGCCACCCGGATCTTGTCGGCCATGGCCTGCGCATCGACCACCCGGCGGCCAAGCATGTGGCCGCATTTTTTGGGAAATTCCTGGTCTTCGAGCTGGATCACGCAGGCGCCGGCAGCCTCATAGCCGCGCACCGTATGCATCACATTGAGCAGACCGCCGTAGCCGGTGTCACCGTCGCAGATCATGGGCGTGGCGGTGATGCTGGCAAATTGCTGCACCCGGTTGACCATGTCCGAGTAGGTGGCCAGGCCAGCGTCAGGCATGCCCAAGTAAGAGGCCACGGTGCCGTAGCCCGTCATGTAGAGGGCTTCAAAGCCCATGCGATCGGCGATTTTGGCCGAGACCATCTCGAAGACGCCGGGCGCCGACAGCAGGCGCTTTTCCCGCAAGCGGGCCGCCAGCTTGGCGCGGCGCACGGAATGGCTGACGCGGGAGATGCCGCGAACGATGTTGTCAGACGGGTTCATGCAATGGCCTCCGCGCGATCGAGCGCATCGAGCATGGAAGATTTACGCAGGTATGCACGCGCGGCCGCTGGATCGGCGGCGGTGGCGCGCAGTGCGTCCTGGGTTTTCTTGCGGGCAACCGGATCACGCTCTTCAATCTCGGCCTTGTTGCGTGCTGTGCTGGCGTTGATGTACTCAATCGCGATGGTGCGGCGCTGGCGCTCGTAGCGGTCGAGCAGGCTCTCATCCTGGCCCTGCTGCAGCACCTCCAGCAATTTGTGGGACAGGTTGAAGGCATCGTGAACGCCGCCGTTCATGCCCATGCCCCCGAGCGGATTGTTGATGTGGGCCGAGTCGCCAGCCAGCAGCACCCGGCCGCGCCGAAACTCCTTGGCCACCCGCTGATGCACCTTGTAGAGCGTGCGGTGGATGGTCTTGTAGGGCTGGGGCTGAGCCAGCAGGTTTTGCAGCCGGGCCTGCACCGCCTCGTCGGTGAGCACCTCTTCGTCGCTCTCCTCGGGGCGGGTTGGGAACAGCACCCGCCAGAGCGTGGGCACGCGCAGCAACACACACCATTCCTTGGGGTCTGAGCAGTAGTTCACATACGAAAGCTTGGGCAAATGGTTGGCGTACTCAAAATCGGTGGAGATCACCAGGAAGCGCTCCGGGTAGGTGTAGCCCTCGAACTCAATGCCCACGCTGCGCCGCACCGCGCTCCAGGCCCCATCAGCGCCAATCAGGTAGTCGCCCTCCAGGCGCAGCGTCTCGCCCTCCTGCTGGGCCACCAGCTGCACCTTGTCGGCGGTTTGCGTGACCGATTCAACCTTGGCATTGAACAGGATCTTCACATGGGGCAATTTGGCCAGTTGGTCCTTGATGGCTTCAGTCAGCTTCCACTGCTCGCATTGCAGGCGGAAAGGGTGCTCGGTATCGTTCTTGAGCAGATCCATGTCGAATTCGGCGATCACGCCTTCGCTGCGGTCGCGCTGCTGGGTGTAGCGAGCCACCAGGCCCTGCGGCACGATGGTCTGCGACAGACCGTAGCGGGCCAGCATGTCCAGGGTCGGCGGGTGGAAGGTCGAAGCCCGCAGGTCCATGCTCAGACCCGGCGCGCCTTCAAGCACCGTTACCGCAATGCCAGCCTGGCCCAGAACCAGGGCGCTGACCATGCCAACCGGGCCGGCGCCGGCTATCAAAATATGAGATTTCATCAGATCTAGCTCCAAACTAAGAGAGCTAACTGTACACAACTTTGGCCCGATTAAACAAGCGCCACGACTCAAGGCCCCGGCCCGCAAAGGAAACAGCTTCGCCGTTTCCCTATGACCGAGGGATACCGCCATCAGTGCAAACCCTTAACGCGCCCACTTGCCTGCTGCTGGATCCCACAAATTTGTACACAATACTTTATAGTGATCGGAAATTAAAGCCCAACCATGCCTCGCGCCAGCAGTCTCGCCTACGACACCGTTCGCCAGTTCATTCTGGGCGGCAGCTTTCTGCCCGGGGAGCGCTTGGTTGAAGAAGACCTGGCCCACAGAGTGGGCGTCTCGCGCACATCCATCCGCGACAGCTTGCGGCGCCTGGCCGGCGAGGGTCTGGTGCGAACCGAGGCCAACCGTGGCACCTTTGTAGCCGAGATGAGCAGCGAGGAGATCGATGAAATCTTCCAGCTGCGCGCGGTACTTGAGGGTCATGCCACCGCTTTAGCGGCTGTCAATGGCAAGCCTGAGCATTGGGACCAACTGAGCCAAAAAGCCGACGAGATCGACGCACTGCTCAGCCAAGACCTGGACCCGCAGGCTTTCTTTCTGGGGTTTCAGGACAGCAACACAGCGTTTCATGCGATCTTGCTGCAAGCCAGTGGCTCCAAGCGTCTGCAAGCCCTGAGCAAATCTCTCATTGAGCTGCCTCTGGTCACGATGAAGCAGCACAACTGGCCCGGCGAGGTCAAGGTGCGCCGCTCCAATGAGCAGCACCGCGAGATCATCAGCGCCCTGCGAGCCCGCGACCCGCTGCTGGCCAGGCTGCATGTGCAGGCCCACATCATCCATGCCCGGCCCAGGGCCATGATCGAACGGGCCTTGGCGCCGGTGGCCCTGCTGTGAACGCCGTGGCACCGCCCTCCTCCATGGCCATCGTGATTACCGGTGGCGGCCGCGGCCTGGGCTGGGAAATGGCCGATGCACTTTTGCAGGCCGGTCACCGGGTGCTGGTCACTGGTGCGCGCGAGTCCACAGAACTGCAGGAAGCTTGCGATCGCTGGAATGACGGCCTGAGTCAGCCGCGGGCCCTGTCCATGGTGGCCGATGTGGCCAACTGGGCGCACTGCCAGGCGGTGGCGCAGCGCTGCCTGGACGCGTTTGGCCGCATCGACGGGCTGATCAATAACGCCGGCCGCGGCATGCTGGAAATCAGCCAGACCTTCAACACCGAGCCGGCCCTGTTCTGGCAGGCCGATCCTCAGGGTTTTGGCAACATCATCGACGCCAACGTAACCGGCGCCTTCCTGATGGCCCGCGCTTGCGTACCGCAGATGGTGGCGCAGGGCTTTGGACGGCTGGTCAACATCTCGACCAGCCAGGTAACCATGGTGCGCACCGGTTACTGCCCCTATGGCCCGAGCAAGGCGGCCCTGGAGGCCATGAGCGTGATCTGGGCCAAAGACCTGCAGGGCAAGGGGGTGAGCATCAATGTTTTGCTGCCCGGCGGCGCGGCCGATACCCGCTTACTGCCTGGCAGTGGCTCGGACCGGCGCGGCGCCGATGGCAACCTACTCTCGCCGGCGCTGATGCGCGCGCCCATTGTCTGGCTCATGGGCCAGGCCGGGGCTGATGTGAGCGGCCAGCGCTTTGTAGCGCGCCTGTGGCCCGAGAGTCAAACCGGCGATCAGGCAGCAGCCCTGGCCCGCAGCCCGGCGCATGAGTTGCCGGCCATCATGTGAGAGACCGGGAACAAGTGCCGTTATGAAAACGCTGCAACTCGGCCAATTCAGCATCGATACCGTGGTGGAGACGGCCGGTCCGTTTGCCCCGGTGGACTTTGTTTTGCCCGGCGTGGATCTGGCGCAGCTGGAGCAGCAGTCAGACTGGCTGATGCCGCGTTTTTTGAATGCGCAGCGCCAGCTGATGATGAGCTTTCACAGCTATGTGCTGCGCACGCCGCGCCACAACATCCTCATCGATACCTGTGTGGGCAACGACAAGGAGCGGCCGCTGCGCCAGGGCTGGCATCGGCAGCAGTCGAACTACCTGCAGTCACTGGCGATGCTGGGGCTCAAACCCGAGGACATCGACTTTGTCTGCTGCACCCACCTGCACGCCGACCATGTGGGCTGGAACACACAGCTGCATGAAGGCCAGTGGGTGCCGACCTTTCCCAAGGCGCGCTATGTGTTTTCCGATGCCGAATACAAGCACTGGGAAACCGAGCACCGGCAGGCTCTGGCGCAAGGCCGGCCTGCGCCCAACCACGGATCTTTCGGCGACAGTGTGCTGCCGGTGGTTGACGCAGGCCTAGCCCTGATGGTCGAGGACGGTCATGACTTTGAGGCCGGGGTGCGACTTGAGCCCGCCCATGGGCACACGCCCGGCTCCTGCGTCCTGCATGCGCGCAGCGCAGGCGAGCATGCGGTGTTCACCGGCGACATCATGCACACGCCGGTGCAGTTGATCGACCTGTCCTGGTCCTCACGCTTTTGTCATGACCCATCACAGGCCCAGCAGGTCCGCCAGACCCTGGCCGAGCAACTGGCTGACACCTCGAGCTGGATGATGGCCGCGCACTTCCCCGACCCTGTGGCTGGCCGCATCGTCAGCCACGCCCAGGGCCTGCGCTGGTCCTGCGATCACCCCTGAAAAACCTGAAAGACAACACGCCATGCACTATTCCTGGTCCCCCCTGATCAAGCGCCAAGCCCTGCGTTGGCCCGGCGGCAAGAAGCTTGCCGTGATCATCACCATGAATTGCGAGTATTGGGACCTGACCCGCGAAGGCACCGAGCCCAATTACGCAGGCGGGCCGCCCATGTTGCCCGACATGCTGCCGGGCAATGTGGCCGACTTTCCCAATTTCACCTGGCGCGAATATGGCCAGCGGGTCGGCGTCTGGCGCATGTTCAAGCTCTTTCACGAGATGGGCGTGCCTTTTTCCTGCACCATGAACGCCAAGACCGCGCTCGAACGGCCAGAGATCATTGAATACGCCAAGGAGCGCGGCTGGGAAATCGTGCCGCATAACTATGAGCAGGGCGAGCTGCTGACGCGATACACCTTTGACATTGACAAAGAGAGGGCCGTCATCGACGCCACCCTGGATGTCTATGAAAAGGTCGTCGGCCGCAAGGCCAAGGGCTGGCTGTCGTCCTCGCTGCGCAGCACGCCCAACACGCCAGACCTGCTGGCCGCGCGCGGGCTGAAGTTTTTCTGCGACTACATGAACGATGAGCAGCCCTATCTGATTCAGACGCCCTCGGGGCCCATCGTCAATGTGCCCTATACCATCGAGATCAACGACTTCACCTTCTTCCACCGCCGCGCCATGACCACCTGGGACGCGGCGCGCATGCTCAAGGATCAGTTCGACGAGCTCTACCGTGACGGCGCCGACAGTGGGCGCATCATGAGCGTGGGCCTGCACCCGCACGTCTCGGGTCATCCGCACCGCATGCCCTGCTTCCGTGAATTCCTGGCCCATGCCAAGGACCACCCTGACGTCTGGTGGACCACCCGCGAGGAAATCGCCGAGTGGTATCTCCAGAATCACCACACCCACATCGCCTGAAGGCCACGATGCAACTGCTGCAACAAATCGTCAACGGTCTCATGCTCGGGGGCATTCTCGCCTTCGTGGCCGTTGCCTTTACCCTGACCATCGGGATGCTCAACTTCCTGAACTTCACCATTCCGGCGCTGTTCATGCTCGCCGGCATGGTGACCTGGGCCCTGTCAAGCAGCGGCGGCCACTTCATGAGCCTAGGCTGGCACTGGACCCACGCCGCCGCCGCCGGTATTGCCGTGGCTGTGCTGGCCTCTTTGCTGATTGAGCGCTTTACCTACCGCTACATGAAGGCGCGCTTTGGCGATGCCACCGAACACGCCCTGCCCTTGGTCAGCTCGCTGGGCTTTCTCATCATCTTTGAGCACCTGGCCATGACGCTCTGGAGCGCCGATCCGCAGCGCTTTGAATTGCCTTTCAAGAGCTCGACGCTGGAAATTGGCGGGCTGCTCTTCGGCATCCCTCACCTGATCAGCTTGGCCTCCGCCATTGTTCTAGTGGCCCTGCTCAACGGCATTTTGGAGCGCACCCGCCTCGGACGCGCTTTACGCTCGATCGCCGAAAATCCGGATGCCGCCACGCTCATGGGCGTGGAGGTCCAGCGCATCGTGCCGGTGGTGTTCGTGATCGCGGGCGTGCTGTCGGCGCTGGCCGGCATCTTGTACGCAGCCAGCTACGGCACGGTCACCCCTTTCATGGGCGATGCGATCGCCACCGACGCGATTGCCGGCATGGTGCTAGGCGGCCTGGGCAATATCTGGGGCGCGATTGCCGGCGGTTTGCTGGTTGGTCTGGTCAAGGTGCTGGCCATCAGCACCTTCGGCGCCGAAATTGAAAAGATCCCGGTCTGGGGTCTGCTGCTCGTCATCCTGATCGTCAGGCCCCAGGGTCTGTTCGGACACACACGCATCGGAAAGGGCAAGTTCTGATGTCTGGCTATCTTGCTGGCCTGCTGGCCATGTTGTCGATCAACATCATCGTGGCCTACTCGGTCTTCCTGCCCGGCTCGGCCGGCTTGCTCAACCTGGGCGCTGCCGGCTTCGTGCTGGTGGGCGCCTACACCGCCGGCGCTTTAAGCTCGCTCTATGACGTGCCGCTGGCACTGGCCATTGCGCTGGGTTCGGCCATGTCGGCCCTGGTGGCGTTTTTGATTGCCTTTCCGATTTTGCGCACCCGCGGCATCTATATGGTGCTGGCCACCTTCGCCTTTGCCGAGGTGGTGGGCGGCGTGCTGCTCAATATCCCCAGCCTGGGCGGTGCGGCGGGCCTTTCGGTGATGGCTTACGCCGGACTGCCGGTGGTCGTCCCCTGCGCCATAGGCACGGTGGCCTTTGTGGCGCTGCTGATGCGCACCCGTTTTGGCTTGTCGGTGCGCGCCGTCCATGATGACGAAAGCGTGGCCCATTTGTTTGGCGTGCACCTGCGCATGACGCAGGTGATGGCACTGACCCTGGGCGGGGCCGTCGGCGGCCTTGGCGGCGCCTTGCTGGTGCACCAGTTCAACTTCATCGACGTGCAATCGACCGGGGTGCTGTTTAGCATTTACGTGCTGCTGTATGTGCTGATGGGGGGAACGCAGACGGTCTGGGGCCCGCTGTTTGGTGCGATCTTCTTTACCCTGGTGCCTGAGGGACTGCGCAAGCTGTCTGAGCTCGATCCCTCGCTCAAATTCCTGGAGGGTGGGCGCTATATCGTGTTTGGCGTGGCGGTGGTGCTGATCATGATGCTCAGACCTCAGGGCGTGATCACCCGCACCATGATCGAAAGCTGGGGTGGTTCGGCCAACAAGAAGGAGGCCGGCGCATGAGCATCGCACTGCAACTCGAGGGCGTGAGCAAGTCCTTTGGCGGCCTGAAGGTCATCGACGATGTCAGCTTTTCGGTGCCGACTGGCAGCCGCACCGCCTTGATCGGCCCCAACGGCGCCGGCAAGTCCACCGTCTTCAACCTGATCTCGGGCGTCTATCCGATCGACAGTGGCCGTATCAGCGCCCTCGGCCAGGACATCACCCAGATGTCGGTGGCGCACCGGGTCGGCCACGGCATCGCCCGTTCGTTTCAAAACATTCGCCTGATGCCCCACCTTTCCACCCTGGAAAACGTGATGCTGGGCGAGCACCATCGCAGCAAACCCTGGGAGCTGGTGAGCAGCCGCAAGGCCAGTGCCAAGGCCAGGGCCACGCTGGAGCGTGCCGGCCTGGGCACCTACCCTGGACAGGTGGTGGCCGACCTGCCTTACGGGATTCAAAAGCGCATCGAGGTGGTGCGCGCCCTGATGGCCGAGCCTCGCATCCTCCTGCTCGATGAGCCAGCGGCCGGCCTGAACAATGTGGAGACCGAGGAGCTGCGGCGGCTGCTGCAAACCGTATCGGACAGCGGCGTCACCTTGCTGGTGGTCGAGCATGACATGCCTTTCGTGCGGCACCTGTGCAACCATGTGGTGGTGCTCAATTTCGGCCGCAAAATTTTTGAAGGTACGCCCGAGGCGGTCAAACAGGACTCGGCCGTGCTGGAGGCCTACCTGGGCACGCCCGACGCGATGGAGGCCCGCCATGCTTGAAGCACGCAATTTGTCGGTCAGCTATGGCCGTACCCAGGCGGTGCAAAACATGTCCATCCAGGTTCAGGCCGGTGAGATCGTCACCGTACTGGGTGCCAATGGTGCCGGCAAGACCTCGCTGCTCAAGGCGCTGCAGGGCGTGGTGCGACCGGCCACTGGCGAGGTGCTGTTCAAGGGCGCTTCCATCCTGAGCCACAGTGCGGCCAAGCGGGTCAGCGAAGGCCTGGTGCTGGTGCCCGAGGGGCGGCAGATTTTTGTCAGCCTGAGCGTGCACGACAACCTGCTGATGGGTGCTTACACGCGCAAGGACCAGCCTGAGCGCGAGATCGATGCCATCTACCAGCGCTTTCCCAATTTGGCCCAGCGGCGCGACATGCCCGCCTCGGTGCTGTCTGGCGGCGAGCAGCAGATGCTGGCCATAGGCCGCGCCCTGCTCAGCCGACCCTCGCTGATGATGCTCGATGAGCCGTCTTTGGGCCTGAGCCCGCTGCTGGTCAAAGCCTTGTTCAGCCTGATCACAGAGCTCAACCGCGATGGTCTGGCCATCTTGCTGGTTGAGCAAAACACACACATGGCCCTGGCTACCGCCCACAGGGCCTATGTGCTTGAACTTGGGCGGCTGGTTCTGGAAGGCAAAGCCTCGGCGCTGGCGAGCGATCCGCGCATGGCTGAGGCTTACCTGGGTGCTTGAAACTTCAATGGAGTTGATGATGAAAAAACGTTTGATCGTGATCGCCGGCCTGGCTGCCAGCCTGGTCGCACCCTCCTGGGCTCAGGAGATCGTTCTGGGCTTGTCCCATGCCAAGACCGGCCGCTATTCCGGCGTGGCCGTCGGAACCGAGATTTCGGTGGACATCGCCGTGGCCGAGATCAATGCCGCCGGTGGCATCAACGGCAAGAAAATCCGTATCGAAAAGTTCGATACCGGTGGCGATCCCAAGAATGCACAGGTGGCCGTACAGAAGTTCGCTGAGGACGCCAAGGCCCTGGGCATCATCGGCCCCTTCTCCAGCCAAGAGGCGCAGGTGGGCTTTGCCGCCGGCGAACGCCTGGAAATCGTGCAGATTCCCAATGCCGCTTCCGCACCTGGCCTGACCAAGGACCGCAAGTGGGCCTTCCGCGTCACCGAGGACGAGGGCAAGCAATTCGGCCGCCTGCTCAAGACCATGGGCACCAAGGGCGGTGTCAGCAATAAGACCGCCGCAGTCATGTTCCCGAGCGACGAATTCGTCGGCAAATCGCTGGCCGGCTGGATGCCCAATCTGCTCGAAGCCAATGGCTGGAAGATGGTGATCCCGGCCGAAGGCTTTCCGACCAACGCCACCGACTTGTCGCCGCACATCACCAAGCTCAAAGGCAACACCCCGGGTGTGCTGGCCTTTGCGGGTCTGCCTGAGGGCACAGCCAAGGTCATGAAAGAGTTGCGTCGCCAAGGACACAACAGCATGTTGATCGGCGCCCAAATTTTTGCCGACCCCGACATCGCCAAGGTTCTGGGCAGTGACGGCGAAGGTGCGACCTTTGTGTCCTGGTACTGGTGGGATACCAATGAGCGCACCCGCACTTTCGAGCGCAAGTTCCTGGATGAAGCCAAAAAGCGCGGCGTCAACAAAAGCGGCGCCCACCATGTGGACGCATCGGCCTATGACATCGTCTATGTGTTCGCCGACGCGATGCGCCGTGCCAACGTGAGCGGCGATCCAGCCAAGCTCAAGGCTGAACGCACCGCCATCCGCGACACCCTGCGCAGCACCCAAATCAGCGGCGTGACCGGCAACATCTGCTTCAGCAAGGACGGCGACTCTGAACTGCCGGCCTACATCATCCGCATCAAGGGTGGTCAGCGCACCTTGCTCGACAGCCACGCGCCCGACGCTTGCAGCAAGTGATGGGCACTTCCGTTTGGAATGAGCAGGCCTTTGCGGGCCTGCGCCTGGTGCTGGCCGGCGGCTGCGGCGGCATAGGCCGGCACCTGGCCGGCCAGGCCGCCGCGCTGGGCGCGCAGATACGGGTGCTAGACCTGCCCGCCTCGATCGAGCGGCATGGCGCCGCTCTGCCTTGCATCCCCATGGACGCCAAGGACCCCGCTTCGGTCGATGCGGCGATGGCGCAGGCGGCCAACGAGCTGGGCGGGATTGATGCCTGCATCAATCTGGTGGGCTATATGAGCGAGCACAAGGCCCTGCAACAAACCGCCACGGAAGTTTGGCAGGACGTCATGCGCGGCAACCTCGATGCCGCCTTCTACATCTCGCGCGCGGCTTTGCCGCACCTGCACCGCAGTGAGCGAGGCAGTTTGCTGCACGTGGCCTCGGGCCTGGGAGGCTGGGCCCGACCGATGTTCGGCGCCTACGGTCCGGCCAAAGCCGGCATGATTTTGATGGTGCGCGAGCTGGCGCTGGAAAATGCGCCGAAAGTCCGGGTCAACGCGGTAGCGCCGGGTGCAGTTGACACCGCCTTTTTGCGCGGCGGGACCGGCCGCTCCGACGAGTCCGCCCCACCCAACTTGGACCCCAATACCTACGGGAAAGTGGTTCCCCTGGGCCGCATGGCGGTACCGCAGGACGTCAGCGACCCTATCTTGTTCCTGATCAGCCCAGCGGCGGCCTACATCACCGGCCAGACCCTGCAGATCAACGGCGGCACTTATATGCCTTGAACGGGGTGCTGCGCTTGGCGCAGCACCCGCCTCCTGAATTGATGAGACTGCCATGAACACCATGCGACCATACAACCCCTCCCCCGAACTGGTGCGGCGCGTGGTGGCCCGCCGCGGCCGCTTGCATGCCTTTGAAACCATCAAACCTCAGCGCACCGCGCTGATCGTGGTGGACATGCAAAACAGCTTCGTCAAAAAGGAGGGTGCTCATGCCTGGGTACCGGGTGCGGCAGCGACCTGCCCAACCATCAACCGACTCGCCCGCGGGGTGCGCGAGACCGGTGGCACGGTGGTCTGGATCCTCAACACCTATGCGCCGAAGTCCGACCAGGCTTGGTCTCACTTTCACCAGGAACTGTCGAGCCCACAAGGCGATGCCCTGCGCAGCAGCTGCATGGCCGAGGGTACTGCGGGTCATGAGCTGTATGCCGACCTCGCGCCTGAGCCGCAAGACTGGCGGGTTCGCAAGTATTTCTACAGCGCCTTCATCCAAGGCTCGTCTGACCTGCATGAGCGACTTCAAGCCCAGGGCATCGACACCCTGCTCATTGCGGGCACCGCGACCAATGTGTGCTGCGAATCGACCGCCCGCGACGCGATGATGCTCAACTACCGCACCCTCATGGTCTCCGACGCCTGCTCGGCCATGAGCGTGGACGAGCATGAGGCCTGCCTGAGCAACTTCATCTTCAGCTTTGGTGATGTGCAGACCACCCAAGAGGTGCTTGAGCGCCTGGGCCGTCAGGGCTGAAATCCGCCGGCATGGACAAGCGGCCGCAAGCACCCGAGTCGGCGGCTGAGCCTTGGGGCCACGGGCACGACTTTCACGTAGACGCCAGTGCTGCCGAGCGCGGCACCCGCGCGGTGGTCTGGATCACCCTGGTCACCATGGTGGTCGAGATTGTGGCCGGCTGGTGGTTCAACTCCATGGCTTTGCTGGCCGACGGTTGGCACATGAGCTCGCACGCGGTGGCCATAGGCGTGACCGCCTTCGCCTACGCCGCCGCAAGACGCTTGGCGCGCGACCGCAGCTTTGCCTTCGGCACCTGGAAGATTGAGGTATTGGGCAGCTTTGCCAGTGCCGTCATGCTGCTGGGCGTGGCCTTGCTGATGCTGGCGGGTTCGGCCGAGCGCCTGCTGTCGCCGCAGCCCATACAGTACCGTGAGGCCCTGCTGGTGACCGTGCTGGGGCTGCTGGTGAACCTGGTTTGCGCCCTGATCCTGCAGCGGGCCCACGAGCCCGGTCAGCATAACGGGCATCATGGGCACAGCCATAGCCACAGTGGCACCGACCCGGGCGACAGGTACGGGGGCGACCTCAACCTGCGTTCGGCCTATACCCATGTGCTGGCCGATGCGGCCACCTCGGTGTTGGCGGTGGTGGCCCTGGCCGGCGGCTGGTGGCTGGGTTGGTCCTGGCTGGACCCGGCCATGGGCATCCTCGGCGCTGTGCTGGTGGCCAGTTGGGCCATAGGCCTGACGCGCGACAGCTCGCGTATCTTGCTCGACCGTGAGATGGACCACCCCATCGTCCAAGCCACCCGCGAGGTGCTGGACTTCAGCGACCACCCACACAGCACCCGGCTCACCGACCTGCATCTTTGGCGGGTCGGCCGCCATGCCTGGGCCTGTGCGGTGACCGTGGTCACCGATGATGCTGCGCTCAGCCCCGCTCAGGTTCGCCAGCGCCTGGCCCAGGTGCCGCAGCTGGCGCACAGCACCATCGAGATCCACCAGCTCCATGGCTCGGCAGATCCGACGCCTTAAGGGCAGCTATCAGGGTTTTTCCCTTATTCGCCGGGCCCAGCCTGGGTTAACTTAGCACCTAGCGTCAGTTCAATAAAGAAAGCGATGCCGGACATCGCCCGTCCAGGAGGAGAGCCCTTTGCCCGCCAGCCATTCACAGGCCAGCCCTGACCCGTCCCTGCTTTGGGGCACCTGGCATTTGCAGCGCTGGGAGATCGCCTACAGCGACGGCAGGCCGAGCACCCTGCCCTTCGGGCCCGATGCCACCGGCCTGATCGTCTACACCGGCGACGGCACCATGTCGGCCTGCATTGCCCGCGCTGCGAGGCCACCCCTGTCGGGCCAGAGCACCCGCTCGGTGCCTGAGGCCGAACGCCTGGCCGCCTTTGAAAGCTACTTCCAGTACGCCGGGCGCTATCACACCCGGGTGCATGAAGGCCGGGCGCAGGTGGTGCATCAGGTCAGCCATGCGCTCAATCCCAACTTCGTGGGCAGCGAGCAGGTGCGCAATATGGACTTTGGCGAGGGCGCAACCCTGACCCTGTCGGCCAGCGACCCCCTGCCCGGCAGCACGACCGTGCTGCGCCATCACCGCCTCATTTGGCAGCGCAAGGAGGCCGCATGAGCTTGTATCAAAAGCACCTGCCTGTGCTGGAGCGGGCCCGCCAGGCCTGCCGCGAGCGCCATTGCTGGAGCCCCTACCCGGAGCTGCCCGCCAAATACCCCGACGCCGAAAGGGCCCAGGCCTTGGGCCTGCAGGCTTTTGAGTCGCACTTGGGAGGCGCTGGCCAAAGCCGCCGCTTTGCGCTGGCGCAGCCCGGCCAGATCGGCTGGCTGGGCCAGGAGGTTTCGCCCTACACCCAGCAAGCTCTTCACATCGAGTATCCGCAAAGCGATATCGATGCCCTGTTTGCGGCAGCCGAGCAGGCCATGCCAGCCTGGGCACAGGCCAGCTTGGAAGTACGCCTGGGCACCCTGATGGAGGTGCTCGATGTGATCTATCGCGAGCATCTGTTCGAGATCACCCACGCGGTCATGCATACCGCTGGCCAGAGCTACAACATGGCCTATGCCGGCTCGGGGGTCAATGCCCTGGACCGGGGCATTGAGGCGCTGGTCTATGCCGAGCAGGCCATGCGGGCGGTCACGCCTTCGGCGCGCTGGGAGCGCAGCTTCGGCCCCTCGCAAATCCGGCTGGACAAGACCTATCGCATTGTTCCGCGCGGGGTCGCGGTGTGCTTTGCCTGCGCAAGCTTTCCGACCTGGAATGCCTGGCCCTCGATGATGGCCAGCCTGGCCACCGGCAATCCGGTGATCGTCAAGCCGCACCCAGCCACGGTGCTGCCCATGGCCCTCACCGTGCGAGTGTTTCGCCGGGTGCTGGCTGAGGCCGGTTTCGATCCCAACCTGGTGAGCTTGGCTTTGGACAGCCAGGCCGAGCCCATCGGCAAGCAATTGGTCAAGCACCCGAAAACCGCCATCGTGGACTTCACCGGCAGCGTGCAGTTTGGCCAGTGGGTTGAGCAAAACGCCTACCCGGCGCTGGCTTATACCGAGACCGCCGGCAGTAATACCGTGGTGCTGGAGTCGGCCCAAGACCTGGACGCCGCCCTGCGCAGCCTGGCCACCACCTTGTGCATGTTCAGCGCCCAAATGTGCACCAGCCCGCAAAATATTTATGTGCCGCGCCAGGGCGTGCGCACCCCTACCGGTACCGTGCCTTTTGAAGAGATCGGCCGGCGACTGGCCGAGGCGGTGGCCAGCGTCGGCAGCGAGCCCAAGAAGGCCGCCATGATCCTGGCCACCATACAGTCGCCGCAGACCCTGGCCTTGCTGGCGCAGTTACAGGACGAAGGCGAGCGGCGTGGGCAGGTGCTGCTGGCCCCCCGGCCCTATGTGCATCCGCAATTTCCACATGCCCGCACCAGTACCCCCTTGATGCTGCAGGTGAGCACCGCCGAGCGCGACCTGTATGCCGGCGAGCGCTTCGGCCCGGTGAGCTTTGTGATCGCCTGCGACAGCGCCCAAGACGCGCTGGCTCAAGCCAGCGCCGATGTGCGCGAATTCGGCGGCCTGACCGCCTTCCTGTATTCCACTGACGAAGATTTCATCGCGCAGGCCGAGCAGGCCTACGCCCGTGCTGGCGCCCAGCTGACCACCAACCTCACAGGCGCCATGCCGCTCAATTTTGCAGCGGCCTACAGCGACTACCACGTGACCGGTCTGAACCGGGCTGGCAATGCCAGCCTGACCCAACTGGCCTTCGTGAGCAGCCGTTTTTGCATCGCGCAGTCGCGTCGGCCAGCGCGCGACCCGGCCTGAACCACCCCTTAGCAGGAGATCATCATGGGATCCAACGACATTCCGGTACTCAATGGCGGCTTTGCACCCATTGAGCATGAATACACCATCGAGCTGACCGACGTTGAGGGCGAGATCCCCAAGGATCTGACCGGCATGCATGTGCGCAACGGGCCGAACCGGCGCTTTGAGGCGCAGGGCCGTTACCACTGGTTCGACGGTGACGGCATGCTCCATGCCGTTGAATTTGAAGGCGGGCGGGCCCGCTACCGCAACCGCTGGGTGATGACACAAGGGCTGCAGGAAGAACTGGCCGCCGGTCAGGCGCTGTGGCAAGGCATCAAGGATCCGCCGCGCAAGGACAGGCCCGACGCGCCGCTGAAAAACACCTCCAATACCGACGTCAAGTACTACGCCGGCCACCTGATCTCCATGTGGTACTTGGGCGGCAGCGTCTACAAGGTCAGGCCCGACGACCTGTCGACCGCCGGCATGCTCGACCTCGATCCGCGGCTGAAGAACCTGCCGATCTCGGCCCATTCCAAGGTCGACGAGCGCACCGGTGAATTCCTGTTTTTCGCCTACGGCAAGAAGTCGCCCTATATGCACTACGGGGTGATGGACCGCCATGGCGCCCTCAAGACCTTCATGCCGGTGCAACTGCCAGGGCCGCGCCTGCCGCACGACATGGCGATCACGCCCAACTACAGCGTGGTGCATGACCTGCCGCTGTTTTATGACATGGAAGCTTTCGCTGCCGGGCGCCACAAGCTCAAGTTCTATCACGAGACGCCCTCACGCTTTGGCGTCATACCGCGCCACGGCACGCCTGAACAGATCCGCTGGTTCGAGGCCTCGCCCACCTACATGTACCACGTCTCCAATGCCTGGGAGGAAGACGATGGCCACGGCGGCACCGAGATCGTGATGACCGGCACGCCCTTCAGACTGCCACGCGACTGGCGCGGCAATGTGGACGTCGACCGCTTTCCCAAGATGCTGGCCAATCTGGAACACGACTTCATGTTCTACGAATGGCGTTTCAATCTGCGCACCGGCCAGACCCGCGAGCGCGTCATCGACGACATCATCAACCAGGAATTCCCGGTCATCAATTCCTGGATGCAGGGCTACAAAACGCGCTACACCTGGAATGTGCTGATGGGCCGCTGCAACCAGCCTGAAGACCCGCGCTTTTGCGGCTTCGTGCGCTACGACCTGCAAAAAGACAGTTGCACCACCTACCACGAAGGCGTGCACAAATGGTTCAGCGAAGCGCCTTTTGCGCCGGCCGACAACTGGAAGAACGAGGACGATGGCTATCTGGTCGGCTTCATGTGGGACGACCTGGCCCAGGCTTCCTTCGTCACCGTCTTCGATGCGCGCGATATCAGCCGCGGGCCGGTCGCCCGTATACGGCTGCCGCAGCGGGTGCCCAACGGCTTTCATGCCACCTGGGTCAGCGGCGAGCGGCTGCGACGCGGTTGGTGAGCCACTAGCGCCCATGATCCTGGCCGATCCGCAGAAAATCGCCACCTACACCCAAGCGGCTTGGTGGGGCGAGCGCACGCTGTGGGACCTGTTTTGCGAGCAGCTGCGGCTCAAACCACAGGCCGAGGCGGTCGTCGATGCCTGCAACCGCAGCGACTTCGCCCACGGCCCAAGCCGGCGCCTGAGCTGGGCTGAGTTGGCCCACGAGGTCGACCGCATGAGCGAGCTGCTGCTGGACCTGGGTCTTGCGCGCGACGATGTGCTGCTGGCGCAAATGCCCAACAGCGTCGAGCAGTTTGTGGTCTACCTCAGCTGCGCGCGCCTGGGCCTGCTGCTCTCGCCGGTGCCCATCCAGTACCGCGAGCATGAGCTGACCCACATCCTCAAGCTGACGCAAGCCCGTGCGGTGGTGACCTTTGCCCACATCGGCCCGGCCGGTAAGGCCCAGGCCAGCGCCGCCATGTGGCTGGCGCTGCAGCGAAAGCATCGCCATCTCAATCATGTACTCTGCTGGGGCCCCGATGTGCCCCAGGGCGCACTGAGCATCGAGTCGCTCTGGCCCGCCCAGGGCGACCACAAGCGCCTGCGCCAAGCCCAAGAGCGCGCAGCGGTGAGCGCCAACGATGTCTTCACCATCTGCTGGACCTCGGGCACCGAGGCCAGCCCCAAGGGCGTGCCGCGCAGCCACAACGAGTGGTTGGTGGTTGCGCCCTCGATCATCGAAGCAGCCCAGCTGCAGCCGGGCGCGCGCCTGCTCAACCCCTTTCCGCTGATCAATATGGCCGGCCTGTCGACCGCCTTTGTCACCTGGCTGGCTCTGGGCGCCACCGTGGTGCAGCATCAGCCCTTTTCCCTGCCGGTCTTTCTGCAGCAGCTGCGCACCGAGAAAATCGACTACACCGTGGCGCCGCCGGCCATCCTCAACACCTTACTGCAGCATGAAGAAATGCTGGAGGGCATCGATTTCAAACGCCTCCATCGCATCGGTTCGGGCTCGGCGCCGCTGTCGCAATGGATGGTGCAAGGCTTTGAGGCCCGCCATGGGGTACGCATCGTCAACTACTTTGGCTCCAACGAAGGCGCAGCCCTGAGCAGCAGCGACATCGACGTGCCCGACCCGGCGCTCAGAGCCCAGTATTTTCCGCGCGCTGGGGTCGACAGCCACCAATGGCAGATTTCGACCACCCGCAAAATTCGCACCCGTCTGGTTGATCTGCAAAGCGGCGAAGACATCCTTGAGAACGGCCGCCCTGGCGAGCTGCGCTTTTCAGGGCCGACCATCTTCAGCGGCTACTTTCGCGCGACTGAACTCAACCAGCGCGCCTTTGACGCTCAGGGCTACTACTGCACCGGTGATTTGTTTGAAATTGCCGGCGAGCGTCAGCAGTACTACCGTTATGTGGGCCGCAGCAAAGATCTGGTGATTCGCGGTGGGGTCAATATCTCGTCCGAAGAGATTGAAAACCTGCTGATTGCCTGCCCGGGCGTGCAGGACGTGGCGGTGGTGGCCGTGCCCGACGCGATCCTGGGCGAAAAGCTATGCGCCTGCATCGTCGCCCGCGCTGGCAGCAAACCCCGTCTGGCCGATCTGCAGGACTTTCTCAGGAACGAGCGCAAGGTGGCGGTCTACAAACTGCCCGAGTACCTGCTGCCCCTGGACAGCTTGCCGCGCAATGCGGTGGGCAAGATTCTCAAGCGCGAGCTGCGCGAGCGCGCGCGCACACTTGGAGTCGGCGACCTTCCTCAGGAGATCAGCGTATGAAACCCATGGTCTTGCTGCTGGCCGGCATGCTCAACAACGACAAGGTTTGGCAGCCGCTGGCTACAGCTCTTGCGGCGCAGGCTGATGTGCGCATCGTGCATTTCAGCGAGCAGGACAGCATGAGCGCCATGGCCGCCCATGCCTGGCAGGCGCTGGCCGATCTGCCAGCGCATCAGCCCCTGGCCCTGGCCGGCTTTTCCATGGGCGGCTATGTGCTGGCGCAGATGCTGGCCGAACCCAGGCGGGCGGTGCAGGCGGTCGCCTTGGTGGACTCGGCCATCCGGCCAGAAACTGAGGCCAGCCGCATCAACCGCCTCAAGACGGTGCAGGCCATCGAGGGGGACTTTCCCGCCCTGGTTGAACAGGTCGCCCGCTGGAGCACCCATCCGAGCCGACATGCCGACGCCAGCTTCATGGCTGAACTCAAAGCCATGCTGCTCGAAGTCGGGCCCGAGACAGCCGTGCGACAGACGCGCGCGATTGCCAGCCGGCCTAACCACCAGGCCCTGATGGCCGGCCTGCGCATTCCGGTTGAGATTGTTTGCGGCCGGCAAGACAAGGTCACGCCGCCGGAGTTGTCCCAGGAGGCGGCCGCGCAGATGACGACCGCGCAGCTGCATTGGCTAGACGACACCGGCCACATGAGCCCGCTTGAGCAGACGCCGGCGCTGACCCAAATCCTGCTGGGCTGGCTGGCCCGCATTGAGCCGCACTAAGACCCTGAACGGAGACCCCGCATGAAACTCAGTATGTACCCCCGCCTCTTGCTGTGCAGCTTTGCCCTTGCCAGCGCGGCCCAGGCGCAAAGCCCTTCTGCCAGCGCCGCGTCCTGGCCCGAGCGCCCGGTGCGCATCGTCGTGCCCTTTGCCGCCGGTAACACCCTCGATACCGCGGTGCGCGTGGTGGCTGAGGAGTTTCGCAAGAACACCGGCCAGCCCTTGCTGGTCGAGGCCAGGCCTGGCGGCTCGGGCATCGTAGCGGCGCAGGCAGTCGCCCAGGCGGCGCCCGACGGCTACACCCTGCTGCTGTCCAACACCAGCATGCTGACCATCAACCCGCACACCTTCAGCAAGCTGCCCTACGACGCCGAAAAAAGCTTCAAGCCGGTCAGCAACTTTCTGGGCACGGCGATGGTGATGGCTGTCCATGCCAGCGTGCCTGCCAACACGGTGCGTGAGTTTGTTGACTGGGCACGGCCGCAGGGTAGCAAGGTCGCCTACGCGTCGTTTACCGCCGGCAACTCCTCACACTTTGCCGGCGTCATCTTCAACCAGAAGACCGGCCTGAGCATGGTGCATGTGCCGTTCAATGGCACACCACCTGCGGTACAGAACCTGGTGGGCGGCCAGGTGCAAGCCGCCTTCTTGCCGCTGCTGGCGGTCAAGCCGCACCTGGAGGCCGGCCGGGTTAAGGTGCTGGCCGTCACCAGCCCGCAGCGTTCAGCACTGATGCCGACCGTCGCCACCTTCAGCGAGCAGGGTTTTCCGGAGCTGGAGATCTACATCTGGGCGGCCGTGTCAGCGCCCGCAGCCACGCCCGATGCGGTGATTGCCAGCGTCAACCGCGAACTGGTCAAGGCCCTGCGCGCGCAGGAGGTCAAGGACAAATGGCGCGCCATGGATTTTGAAACCCTGCCCTCCACGCCCGATGAGCTGGCCCGCTTCGTGGCGGCCGATTACAAGCGCTGGGGCGAAGCGGTGCGCATCTCCGGCTTCAAGGCGAACGAATGAACAAACTGCCCTTTGCATTGCGCCTGCCGGTGGTGGCCGCGCCCATGTTCCTGATTTCCGGGCCAGAGCTGGTGCTAGCCGCCTGCAAGGCCGGCATTGTGGGCGCCTTTCCCACGCCCAACGCCAGGCCCATCGAGCAACTCGAGGTCTGGATGAAGCAGATCACCGAAGGCCTGGCCGCCGCCCGCGACAGCCAGCCCGGCCACACCATCGGCCCCTGGTGCGCCAACCTGGTGACCCACTCGTCGAACACGCGCTTGGCCGAGGATCTGGCGCTGATCGCCAAGTACAAGCCGCCGCTGGTGGTCACCGCACTGGGCAGCCCCAAGCCAGCCATTGAGGTGGTGCACAGCTATGGCGGCCTGGTGCTGGCCGATGTGATCAACCTGAGTCTGGCTCGCAAGGCGGTGGCCGCTGGCGCGGACGGCCTGGCCTGTGTCTGCAGCGGCGCAGGCGGGCATACCGGCTTTCTCTCACCCTTTGCCTTTGTCAGTGCGGTACGGGAGTTTTATGACGGGCTGATTGCCGTCGGTGGCGGCATCAGCGACGGCTGGGGTGTGGCCGGCGCGGTGGCCAGCGGCGCCGACCTGGTCTATATGGGCACCCGCTTCATTCCGGTGGCCGAGAGCATGGCACCGCAGGCCTACCAGCAGATGGTGGTCGACTCCACTGTGGATGACCTGCTGGTCAGTGCCGGCGTCACTGGCACCCTGGCCAGCTGGCTCAAGCCCTCGCTGCGCGCCAATGGCTTTGACCCTGATCAGATGCCGGCGGCGCCCGATCGCCACTACGACAGCCAACAGTCTTTCGCCGGCAAGAAATGGCTCAACGTCTGGGCGGCAGGCCAGGGCCTGGGCACCATCCATGCCGTCGAGCCAGTGGCCCGTGTTGTCGATCAGCTCGAACAACAGTACCGGGCCGCAGCCGCGCGCTGGCAGGCCTTGCAGCCAGCCCAGACCTGAGCGCTTGGTCAACAGACGATGAGCACCTACGCCATACCCGCCTCCGCCTGGATCCCGCTGTGGCTCGTGCTTTGGCTGCCGCTGGCCGGCTTTTGGCTGTGGCAGCAGCCGCGCGGCAAGCTGCGCTGGCTGGACCGTGTCTACCCCCTGCTGCCGCTGGCCATGGCCTTGCTCTATATGAGCATAGGCTGGCGCTGGCCGCCTGCGCTGTCGGGCGCCTTTGTGCAGTGGTTGGCGCTGGGCGTGTGGCTCTGGCTCACGCTCACTCTGGTGTGGCTGATCAGTGTGCTCAAGCGCGACAGTAGCATCATGGACTGGGCATTTGGCTATCTGCTGGTGGCCGCGCCCTGGTGGCTGTGGAGCCAGCTGCCGCCCGAGCGCAGCAGCGCGCATCTGGTGCTGGTGGTGTTGAGCACCTTAGGCTTTGGCCGCTACGCCCTGTATGTCACCTGGCGCAACCTGCCCCACGGCGAGGATCCGAGGTATGCACGCTGGCGGGAGCGCTCGGGCCCGCGCTGGTGGTGGTGGAGTTATTTCCAGGTCTTCTTGCTGCAAGGGGTGGTGATGTGGCTGTGGGCGATTCCCATGGTCTTGGCCCTGAGGCTCGAGGCTGGCTGGAGCCTCTGGCATGGCCTGGGCGCACTGATCTGGCTGGTCGGCCTGGTGTTTGAAGCCGGTGGCGACTGGCAGCTTGCGCGCTTCAAGCGCGAGCGCAAAAGCGCCGAGCAACTGCTCGATAGCGGGCTGTGGTCGCTGTGCCGCCACCCCAATTACTTTGGTCAGGCCTGCATGTGGTGGGGCTATGCGGTGATCGCCCTGGCCCATCCCTGGGGCTGGCTGGCCTTGCCCAGCGCGGCTTATGTGACCTGGTTCATGCACAGGGGCTCGGCCACCTCGCTGATGGAGCGGCACATGATGAAGACCAAGCCCGGCTATGCGCAGTATTGCGAGCGGGTGCCGGCCTTCTTTCCGCGCTGGTCCGCCAAGACCCCCGTTCAGAAGGAACCCCAGGCATGACTCAAGCACTGATCATCGAGGCCCTGCGCAGCCCGCGCGGCCGTGGCAATGACAAAGGCGCGCTGCGGGGGCTCAGGCCGCTCGAGCTGCTGGCCGGCCAGCTGCACGCCTTGACTGAGCGCACCGGCGTGGACAGTGCGGCCATCGAAGACGTGCTGATCGGCTGCGCCAGCCAAACCGGCGAGCAAGGCGCCAACATCGCCAAGATGGCGGTGCTGCAAGCGCGCTGGAGCGATGCGGTGCCGGCAATCAGCATCAACCGCTACTGTGCCTCGGGCCTGAGCGCAGTACAGATGGCCGCCCAGCAGGCGCTGGCCGCCGACGGCCTGGCCGTTGGCGGTGGTGTCGAGATGATGTCGCGCGTACCCATGGCCAGCGACCAAGGCCCGCTGACGCATGACCGACAGCTGCAGCAGGAGCGACAATTGGTCTCCATAGGCCTGGCTGCTGATACGGTGGCCAGCCTGGAAGGCTTTTCGCGCCAGCAATGCGACGACTACGCCCTGGCCTCTCAGCAGCGGGCGCTGGCCGCGCGCGAGGGCGGGTATTTTCGCTCGGTGGTGCCGGTGCTCTCTGCGGACGGTTCGGTGCTGCTCGAGCGCGATGAAACCCCGCGTCCGCAAACCAGCGCGCAAAGCCTGGCCCAGCTCGAACCGGCTTTTGCAGCCATGGGCGCCAAGTACGGCATCGACGATCTGCTGTGCCAACGCTACGGCCTGAGCGCCATCACCCATGTGCAGCATGCCGGCAATTCGCCGGCCATGGCCGACGGCGCGGCTGCCGTGCTGCTGGCCAGCCCTGCAGCGGCAAAGCGCCTGGGCCTGCGGGCGCGAGGACGCATCCTGGCCTGCGCCGATGCCTCGGTCGACCGCACCCTGGCGCTGACCGGCGCGGTCGATGCAAGCCGCAAGGCCTTGGCGCGTGCTGGCCTGTCCGTGGCCGACATCGACCTGTTCGAGGTCAATGAATCCTTTGCCGCACTGATGCTGCATTACATGAGGCATCTGCAAGTGCCGCAGGACAGGATCAACGTCAACGGCGGAGCCATTGCGCTGGGCCATGCCATGGGGGCGACCGGCGCCATGTTGGTGGGCACGGCCCTGGACGAACTCGAGCGCCGGGGCCAGCAACGCGCGCTGGTGGCCCTGTGCGGCGCGGCGGGACTCGCGGTGGCCATGGTGATTGAGCGCCTGCCATGAACCGATCGGTGGATACCGAATTGACCCGACAAGCGCTGGCCAGCAGCACACTCAGCCACGGCCTGGGCATCCTGGGCGACCGTTGGACGGTGCAGGTCATGCTGGGCACCTTCACCGGCCTCAAGCGCTTTGAGCAGTGGCAGCAGGGCCTGGGCATTCCCCGGCACACTCTGGCCGAACGCCTGCGCAGCCTGAGCGCCCTGGGCCTGCTCGAACCCCGGCCCTATCAGCAGCGGCCGCTGCGCCACAGCTATCACCCCAGTGCCAAGGCCCTGGCCATGTACCCGCAGGTGCTAATGATGTGGGCCTGGGAGCGACGCTGGGGCCAGGGTGGCGTGAACCTGCCGGCGGCCCTGCTGCACCGCCGCTGTGGCCACCGGCTGACGCCCAAGCTGGCTTGCCGCGCCTGCGGCGCCGACGCCGACATCACCCGCATGCGCTTGCAATTGGCGCCGGTAGAGGCGCTGCTGCAGACCAAGCCCAGACCCACCCGTGCGCCGCGCATTCCTGCTGCAGCAGCGGGCCAGCCCAGCTTGGGCCTGCGGGTCGACCGCTGGAGCCTGCTGATCGTCACCGCGGTGGTGCTGGGCTGCCATCACTTTGACGAGCTGTCGCAGGTGCTGGGCATAGGGCCCAGCGTACTGGCGCGCCGGCTGGAGGGTATGGTCGAGTCGGCCCTGCTGCGCTGCGAAGCCGACCGCAGCGACGGGCGCCGGCGCATCTACCGCCTCACTGCCGCCAGCCGCGACCTGCTGGGCTACATCGTTTGCCTGTCGCACTGGGCCTCGCGCCACCATTTGCACCAACCCAGCTCCATCATTCCCACCCATAGCTGCGGCCATGTCTTTGAGCCACAGGTGGTATGCAGCCACTGCCGCGAAGAGGTGCAGGCGCGCGATGTGCTGCCAGATGCCGAACCAGATAGCAGCCGACGCGCAAATGCCGATCAAGGGGTGCCCGCATGAATCAAAGCCTGCACCATGAGCGGCAGGCCCAGGGCGAGCGTCTGCCCGATCTGAGCGGGCAGGTGGCCATCGTCACCGGCGCCGGCCAGGGCATAGGGCGGGCCAGCGCGCTGGCGCTGGCCCGTTGCGGCGCCAAGGTGCTGGTCAACAGCCGGCTTTCACCGGGTCAGCAGCCGGCCGACGGACGCGCCGCCCAGGTGGTGGCCGAGATCATGGCGGCCGGCGGCCAGGCCCAGGCCAATACCGCAGACGCGGCCGACCCGCAGACAGCGCAGCTGCTGCGCGATCAGGCCCTGCACAGTTGGGGACGGATTGACATGGTCCATGCCAATGCCGCACTGGGCCAACACAGCAGCTTTGGCGCCACCACCCTGTCCGATCTGCGCGCCATCATCGACGTTGGCTTTGGCGCCACGCTGGCGCTGTTTCACGCGGTCTGGCCTGTCATGAAGGCCCAGGGCGGCGGTCGGCTGCTGGCCACCTCGTCGAGCGCCGGCCGCTTTGGTGGAGCGGGCCTGTCGGCCTATGCCGCCTCCAAGGGCGCTGTGGAAGCGCTGATGCGAACCCTGGCCCTGGAGGGGCAGCGCCACCGCATCGTCTGCAACACCCTCTCGCCCTATGCCCACACCCAGATGACCGCCGCCCACCTCAGCCCGGAGCTGGCACAAGCCCTGCCTGCCCATGACCTGGGCCCGGTGCTGCTGTGGCTGCTCTCGCCCGATTGCCCCTTGCAGGGCGAGGTGGTGGTGGCCGGTGGCCGCCGTCTCGCGCGCGGCGCGGTCAGCGAGACTGCCGCCATCGAGCGCGCCCCCGGGGAGGATCTGGCGGCGGCCTGGGCCCGCTTGAGCGCCCTGCCCGCCCACACCCAGCCCGATGCCCACCAAGCTTTTGTCGCCTTCATGCAAGGAGCCCCCTCATGACCCTGCGCTGGAGTGCCTTGTTCGCCCTGGGCTTGCTAATGCTGAAATGGGTGGCGCCGCCTGACCTAGCCCGGGCCTTGCACACCTGGCAAGGCATGGGCCTGAGCATGCTGGCGGTGCTCAGCGCGGTCTGGTTCTTGGGCACGGTGCTGCGCAACCACAGCCTGATGGACATCGCCTATCCGCTGGCGCCTTGGCTGGCTGCCGTGGTGGCCTGGTGGCAGGCCGGAGGCGAGCGCTCGAACGCCCTGCTCTTGCTCCTGCTTGCCCTGAGCCTGTGGGCCTGGCGCCTGGCCATCTACCTGGCCCTGCGTTATCTTCCCCATGGCGAGGAGGCCCGGTATGCCAAGTGGCGCGCCCGAGGCGGAGCCAGTTGGTGGTGGCGCTCGTATTTTCAGATTTACCTGACCCAGTGCATCATCGTCTGGGTCTGGTGCCTGCCGCTGGCGTTTGCACTGCAGCTTCGCGGTGAGCCCGGACTCTGGGGCGCACTGGCTGCTGCAGCCTGGCTGATCGGACAGCTCTTTGAGGTCGGCGGCGACTGGCAGATGCATCGCTTTCGCGCCGACCCCAGCCGCAAGGGCCAGGTCATGGACAGCGGCCTGTGGGCCTGGTGCCGCCATCCCAATTACTTTGGCGAGGCCATGACCTGGCTGGCCTGGGGCCTGCTCGCCCTGGCCGCGCCCATGGGCTGGTTGGCCCTGCCCTCGGTGGTTTTTGTGTTCTGGTTCATGAACCGGGGTTCGGCCTTGAGCATGACCGAGCGCTACATGCTCAAGACCAAGCCGGGCTATGCCGACTACATGGCACGCACGCCAGCCTTTTTCCCCAGACCACCAAGGGCCAGGTCATGATGCGCCAGCCTGTCTATGGACATCGGGCTTTCCTCGATACCGCTGGCGCGCGACTGAGGCTAGAGTAAGTCATGGGTCCCGAACTCGTCGCCAATCTACAGCTGCTGCTCAACGGCATGGCCACTGGCGCCATCTACGCCCTGGTCGCACTTGGCCTGGTGATCACCTACAAGGCCACCGAGGTACTTAACTTCGCCCATGGCGATGTGCTGATGGCTTCGGCCTTTGTGGCCTGGGCCCTGATCGTCGAACTGTCCTTGCCGTTTTGGCTGGCGGCTCTGCTAACCACCGCTTTTGCCGCAGTGCTGGCTTGGCAGATCGACGCACGGGTGATGCGGCGCATCGTCGGCCAGCCGCAATTTGCCGGCGTGATGCTCACCATTGCGGTGGCCTTCATGCTGCGCGGCTTGGTGAGCATGTTCTTCGGGCCCGAGTCGCGCTCCTACCCGACGCCCTGGACGCAGCAACAGACGCAGATCGGCGCTTTGATCGTCAGCGACCTGAGTCTGGTCATCCTGGCAGCAGCGCTGGTGCTGACGCTACTGATCTTCATTTTTCTAACCCGCACCGCGCTGGGTGTGTCGATACAGGCTTCTTCGCAAAATCAGCTGGCGGCCTACCTCAGCGGCATACGGGTCAAGCGGGTGACCTCGCTGGTCTGGGCCCTGGCCGGCGCCATTTCGGGCATCTGCGGCCTCTTGCTGGCGCCGATTGCGCTGGTCGACATCTCGCTGTGGATCGTGGTGCTCAAAGCCTTGGCGGCGCTGGTGCTCGGCGGCTTTGGCAGCATTCCAGGCGCCATTCTGGGCGGGCTGCTGCTGGGCGTTATCGAACAGTTTGCCGGCGTCTACCTGCCCGACGGCTCCAAGGATGTGACCGCCTATGTGGTGCTGATCGCCACCTTAGTGCTGTGGCCGCGCGGGCTGCTGGGCGAAGCCCACGGACGACGGGTCTGAGCGGGACCGACCATGCGTTTTGACTACGACACATCCTACCGCGACGGCAAGCGCCTGCTGCGCTACCCCTCGCAGAAGCTGGCCTACGCGCTGCTCGCGCTGGTTCTGCTGGCCGCGCCCTGGATACTGCCCAAATACTATGTGGGCGAGCTGAGCTATCTGTTCATCCTGTCGATTGCCAGCCTTGGCCTGATGGTGCTCAGCGGCTATACCGGTCAGGTCTCGCTCGGGCATTCCGCGTTTTTGGCGGTGGGCGCCTATGCCCATGCCTGGTTCTTGTCGCAGGGCCTGCCCTTTGCGGCCAGCATCCTACTGGCCATGGCCATCAGCGCCCTGGTGGGTCTGGCCCTGGGCTTGCCTGCGATACGGGTCTCAGGCCTGTACCTGGCCATGGTGACGCTGGCCTTTGCCATCTTGATCGAGCATGTGCTGGGCCGCTGGAAGAGCGTGACCGGCGGTTTCAATGGCCTGCCGGTGGCCGACCCGGTGCTGCTGGGCCTGGACATGTCGGGCTTGAAGTCCTTTTACTTTCTGTGTCTGGCCTGCCTGGTGATCGTGCTGGTGCTGCTGGTGAACCTGATGCGCGGCAAGACCGGCCGCGCCTTTGTCGGCGTGCGCGACTCGGAGGCGGCGGCCGCCAGCCTGGGCATCTGGGTGGCCGGGCACAAGGTGCTGGCCTTCGTGATTTCCGCAGCCGTCACAGGCTTTGCAGGAGCGCTGATGGCCCACCATGTGCGCCACCTCACGCCCGAAGGCTTCAACCTGCTGCTGTCGCTGGAGTTGGTGTTGATGGTGACCATCGGCGGCCTGGGCTCGCTGCGCGGGGCTGTTCTCGGCGCCTTCCTCATTGGCATGGTGCCGGCGCTCATCTCCCAGATCAAGCCCCTGCTGGGTGAGCGCATTGCCAAGCAGTTTGGGCTGGAGATTTTCTTCTTCGGGCTGATTCTGGCGGTGTTCGTCCTCTACGAACCTAAGGGTCTCAATGGCCGCTGGCTCAAGATCAAGGCGTTTTTTGAGACCTTCCCGCTCTACCGCAAGGACGTATTCCGCCGTGGCAAGACCTATATGAAGTCGGAGCGCTACCGGTGACTGCCATCCCCGTCCAGAGCGAGTCAGCAGGCGGCCTGCAGGTACGCGACCTGGCCCTGCGCTTTGGCGGGGTGCATGCGATCCGCGACGTCAGCTTCGAGGTGCGACCGGGCGAGATTTTTGCCATCATCGGCCCCAACGGCGCCGGCAAGACCTCGGTCTTCAATGTCATCACCCGGGTCTTCGATCCGAGCGCAGGCTCGGTCATGTTCAAGGGTCAGGACATCACCCGCACGCCCCGCCACCAGGTGGTGTCGCAGGGCATTGCCCGCACCTTCCAAAACATTGAGCTGTTTGAAGGCGCCACCGTGCTGGACAACCTGATGCTGGGCTGCCACCGCTTTGCGCAGGAAAACTTTTGGGGCCAGTTGCTCTGGAGCCCGGCGGTGCGCAACACGGAGGCTCAGTTGCGCGCCCATGTGGAGGACGTGATCGAGTTGCTCGACCTGGCGCCGCACCGCAACAGCCTGATCACCGGCCTGCCCTATGGGGTGCGCAAGGTGGTCGAGCTCGGCCGCGCCCTGGCCACCCGGCCGCAGCTGCTGCTGCTCGACGAACCGGCCTCCGGCCTGAACCCGGAAGAAACCCGCGACCTGGCCTTCTGGATCGACGACATCCGCAGCGACCTGGGCATCACCGTGCTGATGGTCGAACACGATATGTCCCTCGTGTCGGAAGTGGCCGACCGGGTGCTGTGCATGAACATGGGGCAGGCGCTGTCAACCGGCACGCCCGCCCAGGTGCAGTCCGACCCACGGGTGATCGCTGCCTACCTGGGAGCCGACGAGGCATGAGCGAGCCCACTGTCATGAGCACCGAGTCGCAAGCACAAGCGCCTTTGCTGCGGGTGCAGAACCTCGAGACCTGGTACGGCCCGATCGCGGCCATCAAAGGCGTCAACATCGATCTGCGTCGCGGTGACATCGTCACCGTGCTGGGCGCCAATGGGGCGGGTAAGACCACCTTGCTCAACACCCTGGCCGGGGTCGTCGACCCCTTCAAGGGTGGCGTGGAATTTTTAGGCCAGCCGATTGCCGGCCTGGACCCCGACGAGATCGCGCGTCGAGGCCTGGTGCTGGTGCCCGAGGGCCGGCAGGTCTTTCCCTTTCTCACCGTCAGTGAGAACCTGCGCATGGGCGCCTTTGCCCGCCGCCAGCGAGAAGGGCTAGAACAAGACGTCGAGCGGGTTTATCAGTGGTTCCCGCGCCTGCGCGAACGCGCCCAGCAGGAGGGCGGCCTGCTGTCGGGGGGCGAGCAGCAGATGCTGGCCATAGGCCGCGCGCTCATGGCCCAGCCCAGCGTGCTGCTGCTCGATGAACCCTCGCTGGGCTTGTCGCCACTGCTGACCCGCGAGATTTTTCGCATCATCGAACGCATCAATGCCGAGACCGGCATGTCCATCCTGGTCGTGGAGCAAAACGCGGCGATTGCCCTGAACACAGCGCACTACGGCTACATCATGGAGCTGGGCCGGGTGGTGGCCGCCGGGCCCTGCGCTGAACTGCGCGAAAAAGACGACGTCAAGGAGTTTTACCTCGGCGCAGCGCCAGTGCGCGCCGCCGGTGAACAAAGCAAGCAGCGCTGGAAGCGGCGCAAGACCTGGCGATGACAAGCACACAGACCCAAGCCCTCGCCCCAGGCATTGCCGCCGATACGCCAGCGCCTATGGAAGGCTGCGACACGCCGCAAAAGCTCTGGCGAGTGCGCTGCCGCCAGTGGAGCGATCTGCCGGCCCTGCGCCACAAGAAAAAAGGCATCTGGCATACCGTCACCTGGGCGGGCTACTTTGAGCAAGCCCGCGCCCTGGCGCTGGCCTTGCAAGACCGGGGCCTGCAAGCGGGGCAGACGGTAGCCATCTTGTCAGAAAACCGCCCCGAATGGCTTTACGCCGACATGGGCGCCCAGGCCCTGGGACTCATAGGCGTGGGCCTGTACCCGACTGCCTCGGCCGAGCAGGTGGCTTTCATCCTGCAAGACAGCGGCGCGCGGGTGTTGATGGTGGAGAACCAGGAGCAGCTCGACAAAGCCTTGGCGGTGCGCGCCCAATGCCCCGAGCTCGAGCACATTGTGGTGATCGACCTGGAGGGCTTGCGCGGCCTGTCCGATCCGCAGGTCAGCAGCTGGCAGGCCTTCATGCAGCGCGGCCTGGACCTGGCGGCCACAGCCGAGGCACAGGCCCGGTTTGAGGCCGCCATCGATGCTGGCCGGCCCGAGCAGACCGCGTTTTTGGTCTACACCTCGGGCACCACCGGCCAGCCCAAGGGTGCGATGGTGGCCAACCGCAATTTGGTCTTCCAGATCGCCAGCGCGCCGCAATACCTAGACCTGCAGCGCGGCGACCGCACCCTGTCCTTCCTGCCGCTGTGCCATATCGCCGAGCGCATGGGCACGGTCTACAACCCCCTGGCCATTGGCCCCATCGTCCACTTTCCTGAAAACGCGGGCACGGTGTTCAACGATGTGCGCGAGGTCATGCCGCACCTGCTGTTCGGACCGCCCCGCTTTTGGGAAAAGCTGTACTCGCAGGTCACGCTCTATCTGCAAGACGCGATTCCACTGGCGCGCTGGGCCTACCGCCTGGTGACCGCCGAGGGCGCAGCCATTGCGCAAGAGCGTCTGGCCCAGCGTGCGGTGCCCGTCTGGCGGGCTGCGCGCTACCGACTCTTGCAGGTGCTGGTGTTTTCCAATCTGCGCAGTTTCCTGGGCCTGTCCGAGATCAAGACCGCGCTGACCGGCGCCGCGCCGGTGCCACCCGATCTGCTCAAGTGGTATATGTCCATAGGCATAGACCTGATCGAGTCCTACGGCCTGACCGAAACCTGCGGCTTTTGCACCGCCACCCCGCCGTCACGCATCAAGGTTGGCTATGCGGGCGTCAAGGCCCTAGGCACCGAACTGCGCATAGGCGCAGAAGACGAAATCCTGGTGCGCGGCCCCAATGTGTTTGCCGGCTACTGGAAGCTGCCCGAGAAAACCGCCGAGACCCTCGATGCGCAAGGCTGGCTGCACACCGGCGATTGCGGCGAAATTGATGCGGATGGCTACCTGCGCATCAAGGACCGCATCAAGGACATCATCATCACCTCGGGCGGCAAGAACATCACCCCCAGCCTGATCGAAAACCAGATCAAGTTCAGTCCCTACATCTCGGATGCAGTGGTGATTGGCGAGGCCAGGCGCTTTGTCACCTGCCTGGTGATGATTGATCCCGACAACGTCGCCAAGTTCGCGCAAGACCAGCAGGTGCCCTATACCGACTTTGCCAGCCTCACCCGTGCGCCGCAGGTGCTGCAGCTGATCCGCGGCGAGATCGAAACCGTCAACAGCCGTCTGGCCAGGGTCGAGCAAATCAAGGACTTTCGCCTGATCGACCAACTGCTGACCGCCGAAGACGAAGAACTCACCCCGACCATGAAGCTCAAGCGCAAGGTGGTCACCACCAAATACGCCACGCTCATAGACACCATGTATCCCCCCTGAGCCGGCCCCGCCCAAACCGGCCCAGAAGTTCTGTAACCGTTTTTCACCCGCAACCTAGGAGGAGACACCATGAAAATCAGTAAGCGTCAAATGATGGGCAGCGCCGTAGCCGCCCTGCTGACGGCCGCCGCGCCCTGGACGGCACAGGCCGCCGGGGTCAGCGACAAGGAAATCGTCATCGGCACCCACATGGACCTGTCGGGTCCGGTAGCTGCCGGCATGCCGCAGCTGCGCAATGGCACGCAAATGCGCTTTGACGAGGCCAATGAAGCCGGCGGCATCCATGGCCGGCGCATACGCTTCATCGTCGAAGACAACGCCAGCCAGCCGCAACAGGCGGTCAGGGCGGTCGACAAATTGATCCGCAAGGACGAGGTCTTCGCCTTGGTCAACCCCTTCGGTTCGGGCACCAATGCAGCGGTGGTCAAACGCGCGGTTGACGAGGGCGTGATCTACTTCGCCCCCTGGGGCGCCTCAGCGGTGCTGCAGCAAATCGCCGGCAAGAATCCACGCCTGTTCACCACAATACCTGACTACCACACCAGCACCCACCAGGGCCTGACCTGGCTGCTCGAGCACAACGCCAACCTCAAGAAAGTCGGCTGGGTCTATATGGAAGGCCCCTTCGGCGATCTGATCGGCCGCGGCGTCAAAAGCGCCATGAGCGCCAAGGGCATGACGCTGGCCGCTGAGGCCTCCTACAAGCCCGGCGAGATTGACTTTTCCAGCCAAGTTGCCCGCATGCGCGCGGCTGGCGTAGACCTGATCGTCATGGCCACCGTCACCCGGGAAACGGTGGGCATGATGGCTGAAATCAAAAAAATCGCTTGGAATAATGTCACCGTGCTCACCGGCACCCCCGGCCGCACCAGCATCGTCGCCAAGCTGGGCAAAGATGCGATTGAAGGCCTCTACGGTGTGGGGTCGTGGAAGATTCTCGACCCCGGCACCCCCGCCGCCGACAAGGCCTGGGTCGACTCCTACAAAAAACGCTTCAACCTGGAGCCCGACGAAAATGCCTACTTGGCCTATGCCTATACCGACTGGCTGGTCAAGGGCCTACAAGCGGCCGGACGCAATTTGACAACGGACTCGGCCATCAAGGCCTTGCAGGCGACCAGCTCCAACCACCCCGTCTTCTTGGGCCCGGCCAGTTTCAAAAACAACCACTTTGACCCAGAACTGGTGACGGTCGATCAGGCCAGAGGCGGCATCTGGCGCACGGTCTCGCCGGTGCTCAAGTAAGGCAGCGCGCCCCGGTGGCAGGCTACTCCTCCAAGAGGGGGCTGCCCTGGTGGCGAGGGCGCGGCTCCCACATCCCATCCCCATCGCCGCGAGGGCGCGGCTCCTACACCCCATTGGGTCACTGGTCTTTCATGTGGGAGCGCCGCCCTCGGCGCGATGGCGTTCGATCAAAAGCAGCGCTCACCGCCACCGCCATCGCCGCGAGGGCGCGGCTCCTACATCCCATCCCCATCGCCGCGAGGGCGCGGCTCCCACATCCCATCCCCATCGCCGCGAGGGTTTGGCTCACGTCCCTCGCCTTGCATAGCCTGGGGTACACCAGCTACCAACAGAGCGCAAAAAAGCCACCCCTCGGGTGGCTTTTTTGACTCAGGCACAGGTGCCGCGGATCACAGAGGCGTCTTCTTGCCGTCCTTGTAGTTGTACAAGGTAATGGCAGCGTTCTTGAGTTCGCCGTTGGGCTCAAACGCAATCACCGAGGTCACGCCCTTGAAGTTGGACTTGGCCAGCTCGGGCGTGTAGACCTTGGGATCCCAAGACTTGGCGCGCTTCATGGCATCGACCAGCACGAAGGTCGCGTCATAGGTGTAGGGGCTGTAGACCTGAAACTGGTTGGGGTACTTGGCGTCGTATCTGGCTTTCCAGACCTTGCCACCGGGCATTTTGTCCAGCGAGGCGCCACCTTCGGCGCAGATCACATTGCCCAGGGTCTTGGCACCAGCGGCCAGCTTGGCAATCTCGGCAGTACAGATGCCGTCGCCGCCGAAATACTTGACCTTGCCCAGGCCCAGTTGCTCCATCTGGCGCAGCATGGGGCCCGCCTGCGGGTCCATGCCGCCGAAGAAGATGGCGTCAGGGTTCTTGGCCTTGATTGCGGTCAGGATGGACATGAAGTCGGTGGCTTTGTCGGTGGTGAACTGCTCGTCAACCACCTGCATGCCCTTGGACAGGGCCGTCTTCTTGAACACCTCGGCCACACCCTGGCCGTAGGCGGTGCGGTCGTCGATGATGGCGACCTTCTTGAGCTTGAGTTTGTCGGCAGCATGCGCGGCCAGGCCCGAACCCAGCGCCAAGTCGTTGGCAATGATGCGGAAGGTGGTCTTGTAACCGGGCTTGGTCAGATTGGGGTTGGTGGCGGCGCCGGTGACATGGGGGATGCCGCAGTCGTTGTAGATCTTGGACGCGGGGATGGTGGTGCCCGAGTTGAGGTGACCGACCACGCCGGCCACCTTGGAGTCGCACAGCTTTTGCGCGGCCGCGGTGCCCTGCTTGGGATCGGCCGCATCGTCTTCGGCGACGATCTCAAAGCGAACCTTCTTGCCGCCAATGACGATATTCTGGGCGTTGAGGTCCTCAATGGCCATGCGCACGCCGTTCTCATTGTCCTTGCCGTAATGCGCCTGCGGGCCGGAGACCGGGGCCACATGGCCAATACGAACCACTTGGGTGTCTTGTGCTGTGGCCAGGCCGGCGCACAGTGTCAGTGCGGCAGCAGCGGCGGATTTCAGTTTCATCTGCATAAAAGCTCCGTTTAAATGAAGTGAGGGGCTCGACGCGGCAGCCCAGGAGAGTGACGATAACCTAAATCGGGACTCTGGCCGCATCGGACTCCGGCCAGTCAGGCATTTTGAAGCAAGAGCCAGATAAAAAACAGGTGCCATTGCGGCCGGCACACTCCTATCAAAATATTTAACGAACTAACTCAGTCACGACCCTTGCGGTCATAAGGCTGGATTTCGAAGCCGCGCGCCTGGTACTGGCGCCAGCGCTGCCGACCAGCCTGGGCATCGGCGGCATCGGTGCCCACCAGCTCAAGCAGCCGCTCGACCCGGCCCAAATCCTCGGGTACCGCCGCGCCCATATTGAGCAGCACCTGATGGCCGGCGCCGGCCGGCAGGCTGGCTGCCAACCAGATCGGGGTCATCGCCAGCGTGAGCGCAGGCGCGCTGGCCAGGCAGTGCGGCAAAAAAGAGGCCGGCTCGCTCCACAGGCGCAGATCCAGCGCTGCCAGCTCCTCCAGTGGGCAGGTCACCACCGCCGTCAGCTCTCGCTCCAGGATCTTGTGCAGCAGGCGCTGCAAGTAGCCGAACTTGTTGCTGACGTTGTAGTGGAACTCAACCTTGTTCATGCCCTCGCCGACTTGGATGGCGTGCGGCGCCCCCGGCTGCCCGCCGCACCGGCAGCAGGCTTGGCGGCCTTGGCCAGGCCCAGCAGGTAATGCACCAGCAGGCCCACCGGCCGGCCGGTTGCGCCCTTGGCCGCGCCGCCACGCCAGGCGGTACCAGCGATATCCAGATGCGCCCACGGGTATTGGCTGGCAAAGCGCTGCAGGAATTTGGCCGCTGTGACCGAGCCAGCAGCGCGTCCGGCCACATTGGCCACATCGGCAAAATTCGTCTTCAGACCCTCGGCGTAGTCATCATCGAGGGGCATGCGCCAGCAGGGGTCGAGCGCCGCCTCACCGGCTGCGCTCAGAGCCTGGGCCAGTTCGTCGTTGCTGGCGAACAGGCCCGATCGCACCGCGCCCAGCGCGATCACACAGGCGCCGGTCAGGGTGGCAATGTCGACCACCGCCTGCGGCTTAAAGCGCTCGGCATAGGTCAGCGCGTCGCACAGGATCAAGCGCCCTTCGGCGTCGGTGTTGAGCACCTCGATGGTCTGACCGCTCATGCTGCGCACCACGTCACCGGGCTTGAGCGCCCGGCCATCGGGCATGTTCTCGCAGGCCGGGATGAGCCCGACCACATTGACCTGGGGGCGCAATTCGGCCAGTGTCCTGAAGGTGCCCAGCACACTGGCGGCACCGCACATGTCGAACTTCATCTCGTCCATCTCGGGAGCGGGCTTGATCGAAATACCGCCGGTATCGAAGGTGATGCCCTTGCCCACCAGCACCACCGGCGCTTGGCCTCGGCCAGCCCCGATGTAGCGCAACACAATAAAGCGCAGCGGCTCCTCGGAACCCCGGGCCACCGCCATGAACGAGCCCATGCCCAGCCGGGCGACCTCACGCGGGCCCAGCACCTCGACCTGGATGCCGCGCAGCTTGCCCAGTGCGCGGGCGGCACCCGCGAGCAGGGTGGGCGTGGCATGGTTGGCTGGGCGATTGCCCCACTCCTGTGCCAGCTCTATGCCCTTGGCCAGACCCAGACCGGTTTCAAAGCCGACCCGAGCCGCTGCCTGCGCCGACACGCCGACCAGCACCTTCTCAATGGCGGGCGCGGCCGGCTTGGAGCGGGTGAGTTGGTAGCTGTAGGTACCGTCGGCGCAGGCCACCACGGCGGCCTGTACTGCGGCCGACAATTCTGCGCCCTCGAGCTCCAGCCAGGACAGGCTGATGATGAGTTTTTGCGCGCCGACTGACTTGAGCGCTGCCATGGCCGCGCCCAGCGCTTTTTTGACCTCACGCGCACTGCCACCGCCCACGCCAGCGAGCAGCAGGCGGGTCGCGCCCAGGCCTGCGCTGCGGTAGGACTGCAGAAGTTTGCCGGCCTGGGGCTCGAAATCCTTGGCCTTGATGGCGGCAGCCATCAGGTCCGACAGGGCATCGCCCTGGGGTTTGACGCCGGTGGGCACCAGCACAATCAGGGCATCGGTTTTTTCAGACGCACTGCGGGGACGGCTGAGGGTCTTGAGTTCAAAGTCCATAATCAGGGCCGGATCCAAACCGGCTTTGAGCTATTGCAACGCGCCATGTTATTCCAATCGTCCTTGCGCAAAGAGTTGGCGCGCAGCTTTGGCGCCACGCTGGTGGTGCTGATCACCATTATTTTGACCATCGTGCTGATCCGCACCCTGGGCTTGGCGGCGCGCGGCCAGGCCGACCCCCAGGATGTGATTTTGCTCATGGCCTATGCCACCCTGGGCCGCCTGCCCACCATCCTGAGCCTGTCGCTGTTCATCGCGATTTTGAGCACCCTGTCTCGGCTGTACCGCGACAGCGAGATGGTGGTCTGGTTCGCCAGCGGACGCGGCCTGGGCAGCTTCCTTGGGCCGGTGCTGCGCTTTGCCTGGCCAACCCTGCTGGTCATTGCGCTGTCGGCCCTGTGGCTGTGGCCCTGGACCAATGAAAAAACCCAGGACCTGCGCAACCGCTACCAGCAGCGCAGCGACCTCGACCGGATTGCGCCGGGCCAATTTCAGGAGTCGTCCGACGGCTCGCGGGTGTTTTTCATCGACCGCAACTCGCAGGAAAAAAGTGGCAATGACATTTTCATCGCCGCCCGCGACGCACAAAGCCGTACCGTGGTCACGGCCCGAGCCGGCCGCATCGAAGCGACGGCCAGCGGCCAGTTGCTGACCCTTGAGGGCGGCCAGCGCATGGAAATTCAGGAGGGACCGGCGGGCGCAGGCGGCGAGCCGGGCAAAACACCAGGCCTGCGCATCAGCCAGTTCGACAGTTATGGGGCGCTGATCGGCGAGGCCAAGACCACCACGCTGGACGCCACCTCGTTCAAATTCCTCTCGACCTGGGACTTGATGCAGACGCCCAGCCGGCCCAATCAGGGCGAGCTGGCCTGGCGCTTCGGGCTGACCCTGTCGGGGCTGAGCCTGGTCCTGCTGGCCGTGGCCATGGCCCATGCTAACCCGCGGGCCGGGCGCAGCGGCCGGCTGATCCTGGCCATCTTTATCTTTCTGGTCTACAGCAATTTGATGACCTTGAGCCAGAACTGGGTGAGCTTGGGCTGGATAGGCCTGCTGCCCATGGTGCTCCTGCTCCATGGCGGCTTCATGGCCGTCGCCTTGCTCTGGCTGCTTGGCCGCCACAGCGGCTGGGCACTGCCGCGCATCGAGTGGCGCGCGCGCCGGCGAGCAGCGCCAGAGGCCACCGCATGAAAACCCTGCGCAAGCTCATCTACGGCGAGTCCCTGCTGTCAATCAGCCTGGTCACCCTGGGCTTTCTGACGTTGTTCATGTTCTTTGACCTGGTCGACGAGTTGCAGAACCTGGGCCGGCCCAATATTTTGGACGGCAGCACCTTCCAGGTGCGCCATGCCCTGCTCTACGTGACGCTGCTGCTGCCCAGCCGCCTTTATGAGTTGCTACCGATCTCGGTGCTGATCGGCACCATCTTCGTCATGGCCAGGCTGGCGCAGAGCTCGGAATACACCATCTTGCGTACCAGCGGTCTTGACCCCTGGCGGGCGCTGCGCTTGCTGATGAGCCTGGGGACGGTTTTCGTTGTGCTGGCTTTTGTGGTGGGCGACTATGTTGCGCCGGCGGCCGACAGAGCCTCGCAGCTGCTCAAGGCGCGCTACCAGTTTCGCATCACCATCGGACAGACCGGCGCCTGGCTGCGTGAAAAGCAGGAGCAAGCCAGCTATGTGGTCAACGTCAAGGCGCTGAGTCCCAACAATGAGATGCAGGGCATCGAGGTGTTCGAATTCAGGCCAGAAGGTGGCGTGCGGGCGTTGATGCAAGCGCGGCAGGCCCGCTTTGCCCCCGGCGATGCCTGGCTGCTCGAAGAGGTGGTGCGCACCGAATTTCGCAACTCGCCCGCCAGCGTAGACGCAGCCACACAAGTGCTCAGCCAGCTCGAAGGCGAACCGCGCAGCGCCATGGTTGAGCGCAGCCGCAGCGACAGCCTGCGCTGGCCGACCGAGCTCAGCGCAGAAATGGTGTCGGTGGCGCTGCTCAAGCCCGAGCGCATGCGCACCATCGACCTGTTCAGTTACATCCGGCACCTGCAAGCCAACGGCCAGAATGCGCAGCGCTATGAGATCGAGTTCTGGCGCAAGGTTTTCTACCCCATCAGTTGCCTGGTCATGGTGATGCTGGCCCTGCCCTTTGCCTACCTGCATATGCGCTCAGGCGGCATCTCGGCCTATGTGTTTGCCGGAGTGATGATCGGCATCAGCTTTTTCATGATGAACAACATCGCCGTTTATGTGGGCAACTTGCAGCAGTGGCAGCCATGGCTGGCCGCCGCAGCGCCTGGCCTGCTCTACTCCGCCGTCTCGCTGGCCGCTTTTGGCTGGCTGGTGGTCCGGCGATAAGGAGCCCTACTGTGAGCACTGCCATCGTCTTGTTCGCCCATGGCTCGCGCGATCCGCATTGGCACCGGCCGATACAGGCGGTGGCCGAGGCGGTGGCCCGGCGCGAGCCAGCCCTAGCGGTGCGCTGTGCCTACCTGGAGCTGAGCACCCCCAGCCTGCCCGATGCGGTGGCCGAACTGCTGGCTTGCGGAAGCTCGCACATTCGCGTCTTTCCGGTGTTTCTCGGCGTCGGCAAGCATGCCCGGGAAGACCTGCCCGCACTCATGCAGGCGCTGCGCGCTGAGCACCCGACGGTGCAGTTTGAGCTCCTGCCCTCGGCCGGCGAGTCACCGGCGCTGACCGAACTGCTGGCTGAACTGGCTCTGGGCAAGCGCTAAGGCTGCTGCGACCGGCCCAGGCCGATAAGCTGCTGCCCCCAGCAAGTCACCACCTGAAAACGGCATAATGAAGGCCTCGCTTATCCAATAAACGATATGAACCTTCATCAGTTCCGCTTTGTTCAGGAGGCGGTTCGGCGCAATCTGAACCTGACCGAAACCGCCAAAGCGCTGCACACCTCGCAGCCGGGCGTTTCCAAGGCCATCATCGAGCTGGAGGAAGAGCTGGGCGTCGAAATCTTCTCGCGCCACGGCAAGCGGCTCAAACGGGTGACCGAGCCGGGCGAGCATGTGCTGCGCAGCATTGAGCTGATCATGCGCGAGGTCGGCAACCTCAAGCGCATCGGCGAGCAGTTCTCGGCCCAGGACAGCGGCACCCTGTCCATAGCCACCACCCATACCCAGGCCCGCTATGTACTGCCCAAGCCGGTGGCACGGCTGCGCGAGAGCTTTCCCAAGGTCAACGTCAGCATGCACCAGGGCTCGCCGGCGCAGGTCGCGCGCATGCTCATCGACGAAGTGGCCGAAATCGGCATTGCCACCGAATCGCTCAACGACTACGACGAACTGGTGACCCTGCCCTGCTATGAATGGCAGCATATGCTGGTCATGACGCCCGAACACCCGCTGGCCAGGCGCAGCAGCATCAGCCTGGAAGACCTGGCCGAGCAGCCGCTGATCACCTACCACCCCTCGTTCACCGGCCGCACCCGGGTCGATCAGGCTTTTGCGGCCCGCAAGCTCAGCCCACGCATCGCGCTCGAGGCCATAGACTCTGACGTGCTCAAGACCTATGTGCGCCTGGGTCTGGGCGTGGGCATCGTGGCTGAAATGGCCATGCTGGAAGAAGACGCCAAGGACCTGGTGTCGCGGCCCGCCGCCGCCCTGTTTGGTAACAACGTCGCCCGAGTGGCGTTCAAGCGCAGCGCCTACCTGCGCAATTTTGTCTACCACTTTGCCGAGTTCGTCAGCCCCAAGCTCAAGCGCGAGACCATCATGAAGGCCATGTCGGGCGACTTTGCCGACCACGAACTTTGAACACCGCAGGCGCCCTGCGCCTGCCCTTGATAGACGGATGCTACCGACCATGAACGCGATTGCCGAACATACCCCTGCCCTGCAAAGCCGCCTGCCCCAGGTTGGCACCACCATCTTTACCGTGATGTCGGCCCTGGCCGCCGAAAAAGGCGCGGTCAATCTCGGGCAGGGCTTCCCCGATTTCGGCTGCGACCGTGCCCTGACCGGCGCGGTCACTGAGGCCATGGATGCCGACCTCAATCAATACCCGCCCATGGCCGGCGTGCCGCAGCTGCGGCAGGCGGTTTCGGCCAAGGTGGAGGCGCTTTACGGCCACCGCTACAGCGCCGACTCGGAGATCACCATCACCGCTGGTGCGACACAGGCCATCATCACCATCATTCTGGCGGTGGTGCATCCAGGCGACGAGGTGATCGTGCTCGAGCCCTGCTACGACAGCTATGTGCCCAATATCGAGTTGGCCGGCGGCGTGGTGGTGCGGGTGCCCTTGACGCCAGGCAGCTTTCGGCCCGACTTCGACAAGATCAGCGCAGCCATCACCCCCCGCACCCGGGCCATCCTGATCAACAGCCCCCACAACCCGAGCGCCACCGTCTGGAGTCGTGAAGAGATGCTGCGCTTGCAGGAGATCCTCGCCCCCACCGAGGTGCTGCTGATCAGCGACGAGGTCTATGAGCACATGGTCTTCGACGCGCCCAGCCGCCAGCATCACAGCGCGGCCAGCTTTGCGGGCCTGGCCGCGCGCGCCTTCATCGTCAGCAGCTTTGGCAAAACCTACCATGTCACCGGCTGGAAAGTCGGCTATGTGGCCGCACCGGCAGCCCTGACCGCCGAGTTCCGCAAGGTGCATCAGTTCAATGTATTCACCGTCAACACGCCCATGCAGCATGCGCTGGCCAGCTACATGAAAAACACCGAGGCCTACCTGGGCCTGCCGGCCTTCTACCAGCGCAAGCGCGACCTGTTCCGCCAGGGCCTGGAAAAGACCCGCTTGCGCCTGTTGCCCAGCGAGGGCAGCTACTTTCAATGCGTCGACATCTCGGCGGTCAGCGACCTCGGGGAGGCCGATTTCTGCAAATGGCTGACCAGCGAGATCGGCGTGGCGGCCATTCCACTGTCGGCCTTCTACGGCGATGGCTTCGATCAAAAAGTAGTGCGGTTTTGCTTCGCCAAGAAGGACGAGACCCTGCAATCGGCGCTGGGGCGGCTGGCCAAGCTGTGAGGCCTTTGGGCCATGGTGTTTTGTGGGAGGCCTGCCCTTGGGCCGATGCGGCTTTCGATCAAACGCCCTATCGCCGCGAGGGCGCGGCTCCCACACCCACACCCACACCACTGCAGGCGGCTAGATTTCTTGTAGGAGCGCCGCCCTCGGCGCGATGCAGCCTGTGAACACCAGCTGCTCCCTCGCCTGCGCTGACATCAAAGCTTGAAGGAAGGCCGCTCAGCCATGGCAGCCCGCCAGCGCAGCAGATACGGGTAGCGCTCGTCGGGCTTGAGTTTGATCACACGGGCAAAGTCCACCGCCACCACTGCGGTGATGTCGGCCACGCTGAACTGCTCGGCCGCTACAAAACTGCGACCGGCCAAATGGGCGTTGAGGTCCTCGAAAAACCGCTGCGCTCGCGCCAGTCCACGCTGGGCCAGCTCGGGTATCTGGGCGTAATTGACCGGGCCGGGCAAGGCGCGATCGGCCATGGCCGGTGAGCCGTTGCGCAGGGCCTCGGCCACAGGCATCAGGCCTTCAAACTCCATGCGCCAGTTCAGGCTGGCGATCTCGGCCTTGTCTTTCGGGCTGCTGCCAAAAAGCGGCGGCTGCGGATACTGGGCATCCAGGTAGGCTGCAATTGCCGCGTTGTCGCTCAGCACCAAGTCATCGCCCACGCGCAGGGCGGGCACGGTGCAATGGGGGTTGATGCGCCGGTAGGCCTCGGACATCTGCTCGCCGGCGCGCAAGTCTATTTGCACCGTCTCATGCGCCACGCCTTTTTCCGCCAGAAAAACACGCGCCCGCCTTGGGTTGGGCGCGGTGGCGCAGTCATAAAGGGTGATCACGAAGCCGCTTTCAGCTTGTCCTGGGTGCGGGTGTCAAAGTCGCTCGCGTCATGGCGCTCGTGCAGTTGCTGGTCCAAGGGGCCGCGCAGGCGATTGACCATGCGACCGCGCTGCACCGCAGGGCGCTGTGCCAGCTCTTCGGCCCAACGCTGCACATGGGTGTACTCCTGAACCTGCAGGAACTCGGCGGCCTCGTAAAGCTCGCCACGGGCCAGCGCACCGTACCAGGGCCAAATCGCGATGTCGGCCACGGTGTAGTCCTCGCCAGCGATGAAGCGGTGCTGCGCCAGGCGCTGATTGAGCACGTCCAGTTGGCGCTTGGTCTCCATGGCGAAGCGGTCGATCGCGTATTCAAACTTGACCGGCGCGTAGGCATAAAAATGCCCGAAGCCACCGCCCAGATAAGGCCCGCTGCCCATCTGCCAGAACAGCCAAGACAGGCACTCGGCCCGCTTGGCAGGCTCGGTGGGCAGCAAGACACCAAATTTCTCGGCCAGGTAGACCAAGATGGCGCCTGATTCAAACACCCGCACCGGCTCTGCGCCGCTGTAATCGAGCAATGCCGGGATCTTGGAATTGGGGTTGACACCCACAAAGCCTGAGCCGAACTGCTCGCCCTCGTGGATGCGAATCAGCCATGCGTCGTACTCCGCGCCGCCATGGCCCAGGGCCAGCAGCTCTTCGAGCATGATCGTCACTTTGATACCGTTGGGCGTGCCCAGCGAATACAACTGCAGCGGATGCTTGCCGCGTGGCAGATCCTTATCGTGGGTGGCACCGGCGACCGGCCGATTGATGTTGGCAAAACGGCCGCCATTGGACTTTTCCCAGGTCCAAACCTTGGGAGGGGTGTAAGGGGTGGCATCAGACATGACAAACCTCAAAAAAATTCAGGCGCACAGACAGCGCCAGGAGCGCCATGGTAGTACAGAGCGCCAAAGCACGAACAAGGCAGCCGAAAGCGCAGCCCGCTTATTTCTTGATGAGCTCCTTGGCGTAGGTCAGGCAGCCCATCGCCGTTTGGTGGACCGGCGTGGTTTTATCCAGCAGGGGCAAATAGGATTTGTCGAGTTCGCTCACCGCACAAGCCGCTGCGCGGTCGCCGTCCCTGACGCCCGAGCCATCGCTGACGGTTAACAATTCAACTGCCCCCAGGCCTTGTCCAGCCTCTTGATGCTGACCGGTTGGGGGGTGCGCAACTCCTGCGCAAACAAGCTAACCCTGAGCTCTTCAAGCAGCCAGCGAAATTCCAGCATGCGCGCGTCCTGCACGCCCTTGCGATCAGCCACCAGACGCCAGTAACGCTGCTCCTGGGGCCGAAACTCAAGCAGGCGTTGCGTATCACGGGCTGGGTCGGCGCGGATTTTGTCCAGGCGCAAAGTGATGGCCTTGAGGTAGCGCGCAAAGTGCTGCAACTGCGGCCAGGCGGTGGCGGCAATGAAGCCTTTGGGCACCAGGCGTTGCAGTTGCTGGCTGCAGTCAGCTGTGGCCTCAGGGAAGTTTTTGGTGTCCTTGATCTTGCGCAACGCGGCGGCGTACTCTGTCAGCACCACGCCTGCCAGGCGAGCCACCTCATTGGCAATTAAAGTCAGTCGCGCCCTGCCCTCGTCCAGGCGTTTCTTGAAGGCCTGCTCATCGCTAGGCAGTGGCTCCAGCACAAAGGCCCGCTCCAGGGCCACACCGACGATCTGGGCCCTGAGCTCTTCGGCCGTGCCCAGCGGCATGAAGGCCACTGCCATCTTTTGCAGATCGGGTATGTTCTTTTCGAGGTACTTCAGAGCATCTTTGATCTGCAGCGCAAACAATCGGGCCAGACCCTGTCGGTGCCGGGCGGCAGCCACCTCGGGTTCATCAAACACCTCGATGCAAACAGCATCGCCAGCATCGATCAGGCCAGGAAAGCCGACCAAAGTCTGCCCGCCCTTAAGGATTTCCATCAGCTCGGGCAACTCCCCGAAGGTCCATGCGGTGTAACGCCGCTCACCAGAGTAATTGGGGTCAGATACCGATTGTTTGACCGGGGCGGCGAACGGCGAATATTCGGTATCTGACCCCGATTTCTTGGCCCCCTGCTCGACGGGTCCCGATTTAAGGCCCGAATTCTTCAGCTGGGCCAGCGCCTGGAAGGCGCCGCGGGCCTGGTGACCCAGTTCGGCCTTGAGGGCGCCCAGGTTGCGGCCCATGCTCAGCTGGCGGCCGTGCTCATCAGTGACGCGCAGGTTCATGAACAAATGGGCACTGAGCATGTCGAGCTTGAAGTCGGCGCGCTTGACGTCCAGGCTGGTCTCGTCGCGTACCTTTTTAAGTAGCACGTCGGTGAGTGAGCCGGCCCCAAAGAGCTCGGGCGCGGTCAACTCGCCGGCCAGGCGGGCCGCACTTTCGGGCAGGGGCACAAAACGGCTGCGTGGTTTTTGCGGCAGGCTTTTGAGCAGGGCCCAAATCTTGTCCTTGAGCATGCCAGGCACCAGCCATTCGCAGCGATCTTCGTTGACCTGATTGAGTACAAACAGCGGCACGTCGACGGTGACGCCGTCTTTGGCGTCGCCTGGCTCGTGCAGATAGCTGGCGGCGCAGTCCACGCCGCCCAGGCGCAGGGTCTTGGGAAAGGCCTGGGTGGTGATGCCTGCGGCCTCGTGCCGCATAAGCTCCTCGCGGGTCAAAAACAGCAGGCGCGGGTTGGTGCGCGAGGCGTCTTTCCACCAGCGCTCAAAGGCCGCGCCGTTGTGGGCATCGGCCGGCACCTGGCTGTCATAAAAGGCAAAGATCAGCTCGTCGTCGACCAGCACGTCCTGCCGGCGCTGCTTGTGCTCGAGTTCCTCCACCTGGGCCATGAGTTTGTGGTTGGCGGCCAGGAAGGGCAGCTTGCTGTCCCAGTTCCCCGCCACCAAGGCCTCGCGAATAAAAATCTCGCGCGCACCCGCCGCATCCACGCTTGCGTAATTGGCGCGGCGGTTGTTGTAGATCACCAGACCGTAGAGCGTGGCCCGCTCGAGGGCCGAGACCTGGGCGGCTTTTTTCTCCCAGTGCGGGTCCAGCAGCTGCTTTTTGATCAGATGCCCGCCCACTTGCTCGATCCACTGGGCGTCGATGTTGGCCATGCAACGGCCGAACAGGCGCGCGGTTTCCACCAGCTCGGCCGCCACGATCCAGCGCCCCGGCCGTTTGGACAGGCGCGAGCCGGGATGGCGGTGAAACTTGATGCCGCGTGCGCCCAAATAAAAGTCGTCTTCGTCGCTTTTGCAACCGATATTGCCCAGCAGACCGCACAGCAGGGCCAGATGAAGCTGCTCATAGCTGGCCGGCTCTTTGTTGAGCTTCCAGCCTTGCTCGGCCACCACGCTGACCAGCTGCGAATGGATGTCGCGCCACTCGCGCACGCGGCGCACATTGATGTAGTTCTCGCGCAGCAGGTTTTCGTACTGGCGGTTGGAGAGTTTGGGTGAGGCGGGGGCGGCCTGGGTGGATGCACCGCTGCCCCCACCCCAGCCCTCCCCCAGAGGGGGAGGGAGTGAAGAGGCGCTGCCGCGTGTATGCCCCGGCCTGGCTTGGCTCCCTCCGGGCGAGGGCTGGGGTGAGGGCACGCGTGCCTCGGGCCTTCCCCCCTGCGCTGGGCCCACAGCATGCGGCCGCCCTCCCCTGGCCTCCCCAATCCACTGCCAGAGCTTCAAGTACGAAACAAACTCGCTCTTTTCGTCGTCGAACTTGGCATGCCTCTGGTCGGCCTGGGTCTGTTTATCCAAGGGCCGATCGCGCACGTCCTGCACGCTCAACGCGCTGGCAATGACCAACACCTCCTCCAGAGCGCGGCGCTCACGCGCCTCCAGCAGCATGCGGCCCACCCGGGGGTCCAGGGGCAGCTTGGCCAGCGCATGGCCTATGGGGGTCAGCTCATTGAAGTCATCGACCGCGCCAAGCTCAGCGAGCAGTTGATAGCCGTCGGTGATGGCGCGGCGCTGCGGCGGCTCGATGAATGCAAATTCCTCCACGCTGCCCAGATGCAAGGCCTTCATGCGCAAGATCACCGAGGCCAGCGAGCTGCGCAAGATCTCCGGGTCGGTAAAGGCTGGGCGACCTAGGAAGTCTTGCTCCTCGTAAAGGCGAATGCAAATACCGTCAGCCACGCGGCCGCAGCGGCCGGCCCTCTGGTTGGCCGCTGCCTGCGAGATCGGCTCGACCAGCAGTTGCTCGACCTTGCTGCGAAAGCTGTAGCGCTTGACCCGCGCGGTACCGGTGTCTATGACGTACCGTATGCCGGGCACGGTCAGCGAGGTTTCGGCCACGTTGGTGGCCAGCACAATGCGGCGGCCGCTGTGCGCCTCAAAGATGCGGTCTTGCTCGGCTTGCGACAGGCGCGAGAACAGGGGCAGTACTTCGGCCTCGCGCAGCAGCGGCTGGTGCGCCAGGTGTTTGCGCAAGTGGTCAGCGGCTTCGCGAATCTCGCGCTCGCCAGGAAGAAAGATCAGGATGTCGCCGTGGCCCGCCCCGCCCTTCCAGAGTTCATCCACGCCATCGACAATCGCCTCATTGAGGCCGTAGTCCCGGCTATCTTCGAAGGGCCGGTAGCGGGTCTCCACCGGGAAAGTGCGCCCCGAGACCATGATGACCGGCGCCTGGCCCCTACCAGAGGCAAAGTAATCCGCAAAACGCTGCGCGTCGATGGTCGCCGAGGTGATGATGATCTTCAGGTCCGGCCGACGCGGCAGCAATTGGCGCAGGTAGCCCAACAGAAAATCGATGTTCAGGCTGCGCTCGTGCGCCTCGTCGATGATGAGCGTGTCGTAGGCGCGCAGCAGCGGGTCGGTCTGCGTCTCGGCCAGCAAGATGCCATCGGTCATCAACTTGACCGAGGCGCCGGCCGACAGCCGGTCCTGAAAGCGCACCTTGTAGCCAACCACCTCGCCCAGCGGCGACTTCATTTCTTCGGCGATGCGTTTGGCCACACTGGAGGCAGCCACGCGCCGGGGCTGGGTGTGGCCGATCAGGTGGCCGCGTTTGCCGGGGTGGTTGGCGCTGCCGCGGCCCAGGCTTAGCGCGATCTTCGGCAGTTGTGTGGTCTTGCCCGAACCGGTCTCGCCGCAGACGATGACCACCTGGTGGTCTTCGATGGCACGTGCGATGTCCTCACGCCGTGCCGAAACCGGCAGGCTCTCGGGAAATTCCAGGTGCAAGGCAGCAGGAGGCGGGGCAAGAGACACAAAAAAACGCAGCAGCAGCGGGCGTAAAAACGGTGAAAGGAAAGCAGGCCGCAGCTTAATGGCTGAGCGATGAAGGGTGGGCCTGAGAGAGGGTGCTGTCAACTTCGGTCAAAATCGGCCGAAATCGTCTTCAACACCTATGTCCACCGTCTTTAATTTTACCTTCGTGCCCTGGTTCCGCTCGGTGGCGCCCTATATCCACCTGCACAGGGGCAAGACCTTTGTGGTGGGCATGGCGGGTGAAGCGATTGCGGCGGGCAAGCTGCAGCACATTGCCCAGGATCTGGCACTGATTCAGAGCATGGGGGTGAAGATCGTGCTGGTGCACGGCTTTCGGCCGCAGGTCAATGAGCAGCTGGCCGCCAAAGGCCACCAGCCGCAATACGCGGGTGGCATGCGCATCACCGACAGCGTGGCGCTGGACTGCGCGCAAGAAGCGGCCGGGCAGTTGCGCTATGAGATCGAGGCCGCCTTCAGCCAGGGCCTGCCCAACACGCCCATGGCCGGCTCGACGGTGCGGGTGATTTCAGGCAACTTCATCACGGCGCGCCCGGTGGGCATCGTCGACGGCATCGACTTCAAGCATTCAGGCCTGGTGCGCAAGGTCGATGCGCTGGGCATACGCCAGACCCTGGACATGGGCGCGATGGTGCTGCTCTCGCCCTTTGGCTTTTCCATCACCGGCGAGGCTTTCAACCTGTCCATGGAAGAAGTGGCCACCCGGGTGGCCATCGAACTGCAGGCCGACAAGCTGATCTTTCTGAGCGAAATACCCGGCATCCGGATCCGACCGACCGAGCCTGCCGCCGAAGACAACCCCATAGACACCGAAATGCCGCTGGACCTGGCCGAAAAGCTGCTTGCGAGCCTGCCTGCGCCGCTGCAGCCCACTGACACCGGTTTTTATCTGCAGCATTGCGTCAAAGCCTGTAAGGCCGGGGTCGACCGCACCCATATCCTGCCCTTTGCCACCGACGGCTCGCTGCTGCTGGAAGTCTATGTGCACGACGGCATAGGCACCATGGTGATTGACGAGAAGCTTGAGGAGTTGCGCGAGGCCACGGTCGACGATGTCGGCGGCATCTTGCAACTGATCGAGCCCTTCGAGAACGACGGTACCTTGGTCAAGCGCGACCGCACCGAGATTGAACGCGACGCGGGGCTGTACAGCGTCATCGAGCACGATGGCGTGATTTTTGGCTGCGCTGCGCTCTACCCCTACCCCGAAGCCCGCACCGCCGAAATGGCGGCGCTGACCGTCTCGCCGCAAAGCCAGAGCCAGGGCGATGGCGAACGCATTCTCAAGCGCATCGAGCAAAGGGCCAGGGCCCAGGGCCTGAGCAGTATTTTTGTGCTCACCACGCGCACCATGCATTGGTTTCTCAAGCGCGGTTTTCAGGCGGTCGATATTGACTGGCTGCCCGAGGCACGCAAGCGCAAGTACAACATCAACCGCAAGAGTCAGGTGCTGGTCAAGCAGCTTTAAGGGCAAGGCCCGCTGGCCCGTACCCGCCCCGCCCCAACTCAGCGAGCCGGACCAAGCCGGGCTAGACCGGCCTCGGCCGATTTACTGGCGCCAGCCACGCATGCCCAGCAGCCGCGCCATCGCATAGCCAGCCAGCAGGGACACCAGTACCGTCTGTACAGGATGCTCCTGCACCGCGCTGCGCGATGCCGACCAAGCCCTCTGAGGCAGATCAGTCAGACGATGGCCCTGACCATCCATGCGATCGACCAGGCGGCTGGCGCCACTGGCCAGGCGGTCGACCGCGTCATGGGCCACATTGCGGGCCCGACTGAGCGTGTCGCGGGCGGTGTCGGCCGCCGCCCAATGCGCAGTCGCATTAGCTTGATCGCCAACCACACCGCTGCTGGCGTGCGTGGGTGAGCTCACGCGGGCTGCGTCGCCTGAGCTGTGTGAAAAGGTCGAGTTGTCCATGCCTTGCTCCAGATAAATCGGTGGATAAAAACGCCAGGCCACCCGACCCAACGCGTTCAGTCACTTTAAGCACACCCAGTGGGCGCCGCGTCGGCAGCGCCAGACAAGCAGGGTAGGACGCGGCGCTTCTTCTAAGGGACCACCGCGCTTCATCTGCAGCCGCATCGCTGCGAGAGCGCAGCGCCTACCGCCAAGAGCAGCCATACAGACATCAGCGAGCATCAGCGAGCATCAGCGATCGTCCTACATCGGCGGGGCTGCGGCGCTGACACCGCGCTGCCTGCAAGCTGCCTAGATTGGAGGGCATTAAGGAGTCCGCTCATGCCGCATATGCCTCAGCCCACCCTACCGTCACGCTGGCAGCGCCCGCAGGTGCCGGGGCAGAACCAGTTGCGCGAGGTGCGCATCCCGGTGGGATCTCAATGGCTGCATGGCGATCTGGTCTTGCCGGCGCAGATGCACGGTCTGGTGCTGTTTGCGCACGGCAGTGGCAGCGGCCGTCACAGTTCGCGCAACCGGCTGGTGGCCGCGGCCTTGCACCAGGCCGGCGTAGGCACCTTGCTGCTGGATTTGCTGACGTCGCAGGAAGAGCAGGCCGACATGCATACTGGCGAGCACCGCTTCAACATGGCCTTGCTGACCGACCGAATACTGACCGCCACCTTGTGGGTGCTGCAGCAACCGGGCCTGTGGGATTGTCCCTTGGGCTATTTTGGGGCCAGTACCGGCAGCGCGGCAGCACTGATTGCTGCGGCCCGGCTCGATGGCCGCATCGCGGCGGTGGTCTCGCGCGGCGGCCGCCCCGATCTTGCCGGTCAGGTGACCCTGGCCAGCGTTACCGCCCCCACGCTGCTGATCGTCGGCGGAGCCGATCGCCAGGTACTGCAGCTCAACACCGAGTCCATGGCCCATTTGCAGTGCGACAAGCGCCTGGCCATTGTGGAAGGGGCCTCCCATCTGTTTGAGGAGCCCGGCGCCCTGCAGGAGGTCTCGCGCCTGGCCTGTGAATGGTTCAGTCTGTACTTCAGGGCGCAGCTCCTCGGTCAGCCGGCCGCGAGCGTCGAGCAGCGCGCCTGGGGTGTTCATTGATGGCAGGAGGCCTCATGCGACCCTTGCGTACCGTCAACCCGCCCTACCGCGACCGCCACGATGCTGGCAAGGCGCTGGCCGAGGCCCTGAGCGGCCATGCGGGTGAGAACAATCTGCTGGTGCTGGCCCTGCCGCGCGGTGGCGTGGCGGTGGCCTATGAGGTGGCCCGGGCCCTGCACGCCCCGCTCGATATTGTGGTGGTGCGCAAACTCGGCTTGCCCGGCCATGAGGAATACGCCATGGGCGCCATCGCCAGCGGCGGGGTGCGGGTGATGAACCCGCTACCGGGCATGACGGTCGCACCCGAGGATCTGGCCGCGGTGCTGAGCCGAGAGGAGGCTGAGTTGGTGCGACGAGAACAGCGCTATCGCGGCGCCCATTCGGCCGTCAGCCCCCGAGGGCGCCATGTGATTTTGGTCGACGACGGGCTGGCCACCGGTGCCACCATGCGCGCGGCGGCCGTGGCGGTGCGGCAGCAGCATCCTGCCCGTCTCACGGTAGCGGTGCCGGTGGGCGCACGCGACAGCTGCGCCGAGCTCGCCGATGTAGTCGACGAGTTGGTTTGCCCCTTCATGCCCGAACCCTTTCAAGCGGTCGGCCTGTGGTACCACACCATGACCCAGGCCAGTGACGAGGAAGTCTGCCATCTCCTTAAGCTGGCACGCAGCGAGCACGCCCAAGAGCTGCGTCAGGCCCTGAAAGACCGCCGGGCTGCAGACTTGTCCATGCCGGCAGTAGCCCTGGCCGTTCCGCCTGCACCACCGCCTCTGCCATGAGTTCATCGGCAGGTCCGTCCCGCACGGGTGCGGTGGCTGGCCTGGCCAGGCCAAGCGCGGCCGAAATTGTTCAGGGTCTGCGCAAACACCTGCAGCCGCTGTTTGCCCACCCTTCAGACTACGACCGCCTGCTGACGGCCATCGGGACTGCTCGCTTTGTCCTGCTGGGCGAGGCCAGCCACGGCACCCGCGAGTTCTACAGGGAACGCATCGAGATCACCCAGCGCTTAATTCTTGAGCGGCACATTGATGCGGTGGCGCTCGAGGCCGATTGGCCCGACGCTTGGCGGGTGCACCGCTATGTCAGCGGCCACAGCGACGATGGCAGCGCCGCGCAGGCTCTGGGCGGCTTCGAACGCTTCCCGGCCTGGATGTGGCGCAATACCGAGGTCGCCGCCTTCGTGCAATGGCTGCGCAACCACAATCTGAGCAGCGGCTCACAGGTCGGCATCTATGGCCTAGATCTCTACAGCCTGTTTCGCTCGATGCAGCAGGTGCTGGATTATCTGGAGCGGATCGACCCTGCCGCAGCGCAGCAGGCCCGAGCGCGTTATGCCTGTTTTGACCATGCGCGCGAGGACAGCCAGACCTATGGCTTGCGGGCCAGCAGCGGTCTGAGCCGCAGTTGCGAAGACGAGGTGGTGTCTCAGTTGAGCGATCTGATGCAGCGCAGCGTCGAGGGCCAAGCGCCCTGCGACGAGCTGTTTCATGCCCGCCAAAATGCACGTTTGGTGCGCAACGCCGAGGCGTATTACCGCAGCCTGTTCGGTGGCCGGGTATCGTCCTGGAATCTGCGCGATAAGCACATGATGGAGACGGTGCAGGCGCTCGAGCGTCATTTGCAGCGACCCGGCCGCCCAGCCCGTCTGGCGATCTGGGCGCACAACTCGCACCTGGGCGACGCCGAGGCCACCGATATGGCCGAGCATGGCCAGTGGAATCTGGGGCAACTGCTGCGCCAGCGCTATGGTCAGGAGGTGTTTACCGTCGGCATGAGCACCTACAGCGGCACCGTTACCGCCGCCCGCGACTGGGACGAGCCAGCGCAGCGCCGGCAGGTACGCCCGGGCTTGGCTGGCAGCTGGGAAGACCTGCTGCATCAGGCTGAGGTCGACCGCTTCCTTGTGCTGCTGCGCGGCAACGAGGCGCTACAGAAATTGGCCAGCGCGGCGCGTCTGCAACGCGCCATCGGGGTGGTCTATAGGCCCGAGACCGAGCGCCAGAGTCACTATGTGATGGCCCGCTTGGCGCAGCAGTTCGATGCGCTGCTGCACATCGATCACAGCCACGCGCTCGAGCCCTTGGACAAGGGGCCGGCGTGGGTCAATGGCGAGGTGCCTGAAACCTATCCCTCAGGCCTATGAATCTGCGCTGAATCAGCGCGCCATCATCGCATGATGGGTGCACCTGTGGCGCGGACTGTGCGCGCCAGGGCTGTTCAGCGCTGGTTGGGGCTACGCGCCGTACTGTGGTCACGGTTAGCCGTACCACGCTGATCGTTCATCTGCCGGTTCTGCCCGCTGGCGACCATTGAAGCCAGCGTGTCCCCGTGGGACTGCAAGCTGTTGGGCGCCTCCGGCACCTGGCCGAGCTGGACGATGCGCTGGGCCGCTTCCTTGAACAAACTCTTGTGCGTCATATTGAAACTGCTGCTGTGTATTCGCTCGCGCCGGCCCTGCCAGGCCGGTCAAACACTTTCACCGCGTCATGCTCTGTGAGGCATGTTGCAGCGCGGAAGTTTAGAAGCGAAAACTCAGCAGGGATGTTAAAAATGACAAATGGGCGACACCAATGCTCGGGTAAATCCGCCCCATCAGCGGAAATCGCGGCTGCTCACCGCCAGCTGCCCGAGTAATTCACTCAGGTCCTGCAAGCGGTGGGCCACCAGATTGCGCACCCGGCCATGACCCGGGGCCAGCCCCTCGTCTTCGCTGCGCTGCCACACGCCCCAGACGGCCAGCAGGCGCGCGTGCAGCAGCTCGTCGCGCTGACGCTCACGCAGCGGCCGACCGGCGATCACATTGACCGAGCCCGATTCATCCTCCAAAGTGACAAAGGTTGTTCCTTTGGATGTTGATGGCTGCTGGCGCACCGTTACGATGCCGCAAGCGGCCACCCGGCGACCATCGGGCAGGACCTCGAGCTGACCGGCCGACAGCAGGCCGCGCCGCGCCAGTGCCGGACGCAGCAGGGCCAGCGGATGACGGCGCAGGCTCAGGCCCAGAGCCTGGTAATCACCCACGATATCCTGGGCCTCGGCCATGGGCACAAGCTCCAGGGCCGGTTCGTGGACCGGCACCGAACGCAGCAAGGCCGGCGCTGGCTGCAGGGCTGAAGCAGCCCAGGCCTGCTGACGACGGTGGCCAGCCAGCGAGGCCAGCGCATCGGCTGCAGCCAGGGCATCAAGATCGCGCCGGCCAAGTTCGGCGCGCAAAGCCAGGTCTTCCACGCTTGCAAAAGGCTGCTGGGCACGCGCCGCCAGGATTCGCAGAGCCCCGGCCTGTGACAGGCCCGACACCAGACGCAGGCCCAGCCGAATGACCGGCTGCGCGTGCCCCCACTGGGAGAGCTTGGGGGCATTGCAGGGCACCGAAGCCTCCTCCAGCGTGCAATCCCAGCCACTGAGCGCTACATCCACCGGCCTGACCTCAATGCCATGCCGGCGTGCGTCTTGCACCAGTTGCGAGGGCGAGTAAAAGCCCAGCGGCTGGGCGTTGAGCATGGCGGCCAGAAAACAGGCTGGCTCATGGCGCTTGAGCCAGCAACTCACATAGACCAGCTTGGCAAAGCTGGCGGCGTGGCTCTCCGGAAAGCCGTATTCGCCAAAGCCCTCGATCTGGCTGAAGATGCGCTGGGCGAACTCAAAGTCATAGCCCTTCTCGACCATGCGTCCGACCAGACGCTGCCGGAAGGGGTCAAGCCCGCCCTTGCGCTTCCAGGCGGCCATGGCGCGGCGCAGCTGATCGGCCTCGCCCGGGCTGAAGTCGGCGGCGATCATGGCGATTTGCATCACCTGCTCCTGAAAAATCGGCACGCCCAGGGTGCGACCCAGGGCTGGGGCCAGCTCTGGGTATTCCATGTCCTTGACGGCTCCCCTGCCCTGCTCTGTCCCCTTGTCTTTCTCCCTCTGGGAGAGGGCTGGGGTGAGGGCATCGCCCGTCACCGCGGCCTGCCCCCACCCCGACCCTCCCCCAAGGGGGGAGGGAGACTGCGCGCGGCGCAGCCGGCGCTGCTCTAAATAGGGGTGCACCATGCCCCCCTGGATAGGCCCGGGCCGCACGATGGCCACCTGCACCACCAGGTCGTAAAAGCAGCGCGGTTGCAGACGCGGCAGCATGCCCATCTGGGCTCGGCTTTCAATTTGGAACACGCCCACCGTGTCGGCGGCGCAGATCATGTCGTAGGTGGCGCTGTCGTCGGCCGGGATCTGATGCATCTGCAGCTCTGTACCGCGCCATTGGCGGCGCAGGTCCAGGCAGCCCCGGATGGCCGAGAGCATGCCCAAAGCCAGCACGTCAACCTTCATCAGACCGACCGCCTCCAGGTCGTCCTTGTCCCACTGGATGATGTAGCGCTCCGCCATGGCCGCCGGCTGCACCGGCACCAGACGGGTGAGCTTGTCGTGGGTGAGCACAAAGCCGCCCACATGCTGGCCCAGGTGACGCGGCATGTCCAAGGCTTGCAGCGTCAGCGCCAGCCACTGCTGCACCGCCGGGTGCTGCGGATCGATGCCCTCTGGCCAAGCCGGCGGCTGCGGGTCGCGACCCAGCCAGCTGCAGTCACGGCTCAGGGCCTCGATCAGCTCGGGCTGTAGGCCCAGGGCCTTGCCCACGTCGCGCAAGGCGCTGCGCGGCCGGTAGCGGATCACCGTGGCGGCAATGGCCGCGCGCTCATGGCCGTACTGCCGGTAAATATAGGCAATGACCTCCTCGCGCCGCTGGTGCTCGAAGTCCACATCAATGTCCGGCGCCTCCAGCCGCTCGCGGCTGATGAAGCGCTCAAAAAGAAGCCGGCTCTCGGCCGGGTCGACTGCGGTGATGCCCAGGCAGTAGCACACCGCCGAATTGGCCGCCGAGCCGCGCCCTTGACACAAGATGCCCTGCGAGCGGGCAAAGCGCACGATGTCGTGCACCGTCAGAAAGTACATCTCGTAGCGCAGCTCGGCAATCAGGGCGAGTTCATGCGCAATCTGCTGCGTCACCGCCGCCGGCGCGCCCTGCGGGTAGCGCTCGCGCAGGCCCGCCTCGGTGAGCTGGTGCAGCCACTGCAGCGGCGTGTGGCCGGCCGGCACGCTGTCTTGGCGGGGGTAGGCATAGTGGGCGCGAATCTCGTCCAGGCTGAAGCGGCAGCGCCTGGCCACCGTCAAGGTGGCCGCCAGCAGCTCCGGCGGATAGAGCTCGGCCAGCCGCAGGCGCGAGCGCAAATGAGCCTGTGCATTGGGCTGCAGGGCACGTCCGGCCTCGCGCACGGTGCAGCCCTGGCCGATGGCGGTCAGCACATCGTGCAGCGGCTTGCGCGAGCGCAAATGCATCAGCACGCCGCCAGCGGCGAGCAGGGGCACGCCGGTGCGCTCAGACAACTGCTCGAGCTGCTGCAGACGCAAGGCATCGCCCAGCCGCTGCTGCAGATGCACCGCCAGCCACAGCCGGCCCGCCCACAGCGCGCGGGCCCAGTGCAGCAAGCTGGCCAGCACCGCCTCGTCGATGGGCTGATCGATCAGGGGGCACAGCAACAGCTCGCACTCGCGCAGGCGCTCAAACGCCGCCTCGCCCAGGGCCACCCGGTAGCCCGCATCCGTGCCCTGCCCGGCTTGGCGCGCTGCGGTGATGAACTCGCACAGATCGCCCCAGCCCTGCATGTTGTGGGGCAGCACCACCAGGCGCAGCGGCTGCTCATGCAAGCGAAATTCAGCGCCCGGCAGCAACTGCAGGCCGCAGGCCTTGGCTGCCTGATGCGCCCGCACCACGCCGGCCACCGAACATTCGTCGCTGAGCGCCAGCGCCGCATAGCCCAGGGCCTGTGCCCGCTCGACCAATTCTTCAGGCTGCGAAGCACCGCGCTGAAAGCTGAAGTTGCTCAGCGCGTGCAGCTCGGCGTAGTCGGGCAGTACAGAGGCCATGGCTGAACTTCAGGCAAAGATGCCGTGCAAAAACCACGACAGCGTCGCATCAGCCCGGCGCTCGCGGTAAATCCAGAGCAGGCCAGCTTGCGCGCTGCGGGCAATGAAGTAATCGCGCATGACCGAGTCTTGGGCAGGCTGCGGCTGCCCCGCCTGCCCGCTCGTCAGCGCCATCCAGGCGCTGCTCTCCAGCCGCTGCGGCCCCACCAGCAGGGTCAAAGGCCCAAGGTGACATGGCCGATCGCCCTGCAAGCGCAAAGGCTGGGGCTGCGGCAGCAGCCAGGTGGGCAGCAGATCACCCTCTCCCCACCCCAAGCCTCCCCCTGGGGGGGCGAAATCAGGTCTCGCCTTTTTCTCCCTCCCCCTCTGGGGGAGGCTTGGGGTGGGGGCAGAGCTCACCGCCAAAGCCGGCAGCCACTGCTGCATGCACTCGGGCACGTGGCGATCGCACGGCTGCCAGCGCTGGACCTGGGCACTGCCCAAGCGCTCGCCCAGCCGCTCGAGCAAGTGCACCAGGCTCTCACCCCGGCGCTGCTCGTCCGGCAACAGGCTCTGGCTCTCCAGCCGCACCGGCACCGTCTCGACCGTGCGCAGCACCAGCGCTTGCACCGGCGCGCTCAGGCGCAGGCCGGCCAGCCGCTCGGCCAACAAACGCAGCACATGGGCCATGTCCTGAGTCGGCTCGCTCAGGCGCAACAGCAAAACCGCCGGTGCGGTGCTGCCCCGGCGCGCGTCGATCTGCCACTGCAATTGCAGCGCCAGCACACCCTGGCTGCGCGCCAGCAACCAGGCCTGCAAACGCTGCAACAGGCGGCGCGCGGCAAACAGCAGCGCCTGGGCATGCTCGACGCCGCTGGGCCACTGCAACCGGTCTTCAAAGACCTCGGGCAACTGTAGCCAAGTGTGGTTTTCAGGCCGATCGCCATAGGCCATGTCCAGCGCATCGAGCAGCCCCTGGCCAAAGCGGCGGGCCACGCCGTCCCGTGGCAGCGCCCGCAGGTCCTGCCATTGCCGGCAACCCAGGCGCTCAAGCACCGGCAGATGAGGCCCGGCCGCGCTCAGGCAGGCCAGGGGCAACTGCCCGACCGCCACCCGGGCCGACTCGCGCCAAGGCAGGCCCAGTTGCAAACGCGCCAGGGCCTGCAGCGCGGTCTGACCCGGGGCCGCCTGCAAAGCCACCGCCTCGACCATGCCGGCCGCTAGCACCTGCTGCCGCAACTGCGCCAGCAGGGGCGCGAGCCCGCCAAACAGGCGCAGACTGGTCGAGACCTCCATCAGCACCGCCGCCGGCGCCAAGCTCACCCGGGGGGTGCAGCGCAAGGCGTGGCAGGCCAGCGCCTGCACGCTGCCCGCATCGACCGGCCCAGCCTCAGACCAGGCTCTGAGCGCGATCCACAGCACCGGACACCTCCGAAAGCGCCAGGGTCTGCACCAGCCGCGCCCGGCGGCGACGTGCTTGCCCGTGGCTGGCCGCCAGCAACTGCTGCAAGGCGCTCGGCTGCATCTGCAGCAGCAAGGGCGCGGCCAGAGGCGGCCCCCGCCTTTTGAGCACCTCCACCTGCAAAGCCGGTGGCCGCCCGCCTGCCTCGGCCTGAGCCTGCGGCCAGTCCAGCGACAAGCGCAAAGGCGCAGGCGAAGCCTCTTGCCGGGCCGACGGCGGCCGGCAGACAAACAGCAGACGGCTATGCTCTTGTGCCAGCGTCTGCAAACGCCGCAAGGCAGCTGCCGGTACCGCCCCCAGCCACAGCAGCACCGCCGGCACATCGGCGCAGCGCAGGCCCTGCTCGGCCGCCCACAGCCTGTCGGCCAGGGCATCGGCCTGCACCTGCAGCAAAGAGCCCGGCACACAACCACGCGCCGCCAGCGCCGGGCCAAAAGGCAGCCAAGGCGCACCAATGAGCACCACTGCCGAACGCCCAGACCTCGGCGCCTGAGCCGCCAACTGACTCAAAGCGGGCGCCAGCAAACCCCATTCAGCATGCAAACCCGGCGCCTGCAGCAACTCGCTGATGCCCCCCACCGGCCAGCCACCACCCGGCAAGGCGACATCGAGCGCCGCATGGCCGGTAGGCAGCACCAAGCCCGGCGGGCGCGCCAATTCACTGGCGCGCCAGACATCGGGCAAGGCATGGGCAGGCAAAGACATGGCAACACATGGGCCCACCCCTGCGGCGTTGCCGGCAGAACACAGATGGACCTCAAAGACTGGATAAATATACAGTACTTTGACGAGGGGTCAAGCTTGGTGACGGTCTGGCACTGTTGGGTTGGATGAGTTCCGGTATGTTGGCGACGCACCCGCCAATGCGACGGTTGACGTCCATCTTTAATGTAGCTACATTAAATCTTGCTGATCGAGTTCGACCCACTCAAAAATCAATCCAACATCGCCAAGCATGGGGTATCACTGACTCTCGCCTCTGAGCTGGAATGGGAGCAAGCGCTGGTTTGGGTTGACGATCGGTTCGAGTACGGCGAGCCTCGAATGATCGCCCTGGCTCCTCGTACGGGTGCCCTGTATTACGTGGCCTTCGTGGATCGCCACCGTGTGCGCAGAATCATCAGTCTGCGCCGCGCCAACCGTCGTGAGGTGAAGCACTATGTCCAAGCCGAGTAAACGCCCCAGCGTCGTTATGCCCACCGTGGCCGAAGATCGGGCCATCACTGCCGCCGCCAAGGCCGATCCAGACGCACAGCCTCTGACGCCATCCCAGCTCAAGGCCATGATTGGCCCTCTGCGCGGTCGGCCTCCGCTGGAATCCAAGAAGAAGCTGGTCTCTATTCGCTACAGTCCGGAGGTGCTGGCGTACTTCAAGGCGACCGGCGAGGGCTGGCAGTCGCGCATGGACGGTGTGCTTAAGGAATACATCACCCAACGCAGCCATCAGGCATCCAATGATGCCTAAGTCTTCGCGCAAGCTCCAAGAGGCAGTCCGGTCCTTACAGTTGATCGATCAGGGCTTAGGGCCTGTCCGCAAGCTGACCGGTTTGCGTTGCTGCGAGCAAAACTGCCGGTGCTTATCTTCCTGGGCAGCGGAGTGGCCAGGGTCAGGACGGCAACAAGGAAACATGCGCCTGCAACTCGTCCCATGGCGCAGACAGCTTTCGACCTTCGCGGATCAGCAAGCCCGTCGCCTCCAAAACGGCCACATCCTGATGGACGTTTTTGTAGTCCCGGCCCAGCGCATGCGCCAGTTCTCTGGTGTTGTTGGCGCCGTGCTGGCGGACATGGCGTAGCAGCTCAAGGCGGCGGGGGGACAGCGTGTCCAACATGGTTTGGACCTTGAGAAAGGTCACATGGCTCTCTTGGACCTGCTCTCCTGCTGCAGCGCGATTCCAGGCCTGCGTAAACCGCTGCCCCATATCGGCCAGGCTGCCCACATTCACTTGAACTTTAGGAGTCGTGCTCATTCGTCGCCCTTTCAACATCGGCCAAAAAATCAGCCACTAACTTTTCTGCACTCTCAAACTTGTAGGGGGTTTCCAATTCACCGATGTGTTTGTGGTCACCCTTGCCGCGTTCGTTGTCGTACCCCACCATCCGAACTCCATCGCGCCCATAGAAAAGGCTGTACTTCAGTCCGTGCGGCCTTTCAGACGATAGTTTTGGGAGCTGCCAGATGGTCATCTCGACAATGGCTCCGTCTGGCAAAACAGCCTTGTCGTAAAAAATCCGCTTCGCCCTCATAGGGTTAATCTAACCATCATTATTTATGGTGTCAATGGCCATCATAGTTTAGGAATGCAAACAAGCTCTGAACAGAGCTGAATAGCCGTACGCCATGGCCATCCCGGGCACATTGAACAGCCAGGGTCCCTGGTCCAGTTTCCCCCAAGGAAACACAAGTTCCTTTTCCAAGCCCAGGGCTATACTGCGCCGGACTTCCGCTATCGCCCCACCCTCCCAACTTTGCCCACGGAGATCCTCATGCGTCTGCCCCGCCGCCCCCTGATCCTGGCCAGTCTGCTCGGCATTTGCCTGTCGGCTGCAGCGCAAGAATTTCCCAACCGGCCCATCAAGCTGCTGGTGGGCTTTGCGGCTGGGGGGCCGCTCGATGTGTTCACCCGGGTGCTGGCTCAAGAGATGGCCGGCGTGATCGGACAGCCGGTGGTGGTCGAAAACCGCAGCGGTGCCAGCGGGCAGCTCGCCACCGACGCAGTGGCCAAGGCCGAGCCGGACGGCTACACCCTGCTTTCAACCGCTTCGACCTTTATCGTCAACCCCATCCTCAGCGGCCGCAACTCGCCCGATCCACAGAAAGACTTTGCACCGGTGGCGCACACGGCGGTACTGCCGACCATCTTGGTGACCGCCCCCGACCTGCCGGTGCAGTCGCTGCAAGACCTGGTCAAGCTGGCGCGCACCCGGCCCATGACCTATTCATCGGCCGGCAACGGCGGGCCGGCCCATTTGGCCGGCGCCCTGCTGGCCCAGACCACCGGCACCCAGATGACCCACGTGCCCTACCGCGGCGCTGCACCCGGCCTGGCCGATGTGATGGCCAGCCGCATCGACTTCACCTTCTACACCATGTCAGGCCTAAAGGAGCTGGTGACGGCCAAGCGGGTCAAGCCCTTGGCCATCACCTCGGCGCGCCGCCACCCAGACTTCGCCGATGTGCCCACCATGAGCGAAGCAGGCATTGCCGGCTTTGACCATGTGGGCGCCTGGTTTGGCGTGGTGGCCCCGGCTGCTACGCCTGCGGCCGTCGTGAGCAGGCTCAACCGGGCCATCGATCAGGTGCTGACCAAGCCGGAAGCACGCGAGCGCATCGCCAAGATGGGCATGATCCCGGTGGGCGGCAGCAGCGAGTCCTTCAAGCAATTTCTGGCCAGTGACTCTCAGCGCTGGACCGAGCTGATTCGCGCGGCCAACATCAAGGAATGAGGCTGTAGCTCTCGTCCCCAAGTCACCCCTCTAAGCCGCGGGCACCGCCTTCAAAAAACCACGGGCGTGCGGGTGGGTGCTGGAAAGCGAGGTCAAGGAGGAGCCAAGGCGCCAGCCGAGGCGGAGGACACGAGCGGCGCAGCGCCCATCCGTGCGCCCTTCCTCGATGCGCCCTGGAACTTGCGGCGCCTGGTCAGGCGCAGCATCGCGCCGAGGGCGGCGCTCCTACAACATCAAAACCGCATCGCTGCAAGGGCGCAGCTCCCACAGCGAGAACCGGCAGTACTTTGTGTGAGCGCTGGCAACAAGCCCTCAGGCGCAGACCCGCTGGCGTGCCTCTTCGTATTCGCGGCGCAGCTGGGCGATGTATTGACCGGCGGTCTGCACCTTGTCGATGGCGCCTATGCCCTGGCCGCAGCCCCAGATGTCCTTCCAGGCCTTGGCCGCGATGTCGCCGCCGAAATTCATTTTGCTCGGGTCGCTGGTGGGCAGGTTGTCGGGGTCGAGACCGGCCTTGCGGATGGCCGGCGCCAAGTAGTTGCCGTGCACGCCGGTAAACAGGTTGGTGTAGACGATGTCGTCCGAATTGCAGTCAACCACCGCCTGCTTGTAGTCCTCGGTGGCGCGCGCTTCTTCCGTGGCGATGAAGGCCGAGCCAATGTAGGCAAAGTCGGCGCCCATGGCCTGAGCGGCCAGCACCGCACCGCCGGTCGAAATCGCGCCTGAGAGAACCAGCGGGCCGTCAAACCACTGGCGGATTTCTTGGATCAGAGCAAACGGGCTCTTCACGCCTGCATGGCCACCGGCGCCTGCTGCCACCGCCACCAGACCGTCGGCGCCCTTCTCGATGGCCTTGTGGGCAAAGGCATTGTTAATGATGTCGTGCAGCACCACGCCACCGTGGCTGTGGGCGGCCTGGTAAACGTCCTCGCGGGCGCCCAGCGAGGTGATGTAGATCGGCACCTTGTGCTTGACGCACAGGGCCATGTCCTGCTCCAAGCGGTCGTTGGACTTGTGCACGATCTGGTTGATCGCAAACGGCGCGGCCGGCTTGTCGGGGTTGGCCTGGTTGTAGGCGGCCAGGGTCTCGGTGATTTCGGCCAGCCAGTCGTCGAGCTGCGAGGCCGGCCGTGCATTGAGCGAGGGCATGGAGCCAACCACGCCGGCGATGCACTGCGCAATCACCAGCTTAGGCGTGCTCAGGATGAACAAGGGCGAGCCGATCACCGGAAACGGCAGGTGCGCCAGGGCGCCGGGCAGCTTGGACATGGTCTGGCCTTTCAAGGGCGGAGGTGAGGGAACGGGGTTCAGAACGATTCCAGCGCCAGCTCGGTCACGCAGTCGGCACCTTCCACAATCGCGTCGCGCTGGCCCGGGGCTTTGCTCAGAATGTGATCGGCATAAAAGCGCGCGGTGGTGATCTTGGCCTGCAGGAAGGCTGCGCCAAATTCCTCGCCCTCGCCGCTGGCCAGCAGTTGCTCAGCCGCCAGCAGGGCGCGCGCCATTTGCCAGCCGGCCATCAGGTTGCCAGCGAGCATGAGGTAAGGGACGCTACCGGCATAGACCGCATTGGGCGAAGCCTTGGCGCCGGCGCAGACAAACTCGACCACATCCAAAAACGCCTGGCGGGCTGCGGCCAGGCGCTTGGCCACGGCCTGGGCCTGTGCACTGCCCTGGCCCAGCTGAGCTTCGGTGGCTTCGATCTGCGCGGCCAGGGCGCGCGCGGTGCGGCCGCCGTCGCGTGCAGTCTTGCGGCCGATCAGGTCATTGGCCTGGATCGCGGTGGTGCCCTCGTAAATGGTCAGGATCTTGGCGTCGCGGTAGTACTGCGCGGCGCCGGTTTCCTCAATGAAGCCCATGCCGCCGTGCACCTGCACGCCCAGGCTGGCCACCTCAATGCTCATCTCGGTGCTGTAGCCCTTGACCAGCGGCACCATGAATTCGTAGAAGGCGTGGTTGTGGGCGCGCACCTGCTCATCGGGGTGATGGTGTGAAGCGTCATAGGCCGCAGCAGCCACGGCAGCCATGGCCCGGCAGCCTTCGGCATAGGCGCGCATGGTCATGAGCATGCGCCGCACGTCCGGATGGTGAATGATGGGGCCGGCCTTGGGCAGGCTGCCGTCGACCGGGCGGCTTTGCACACGGTCACGCGCATACTGCACCGCCTTTTGGTAAGCGCGCTCGGCAATCGAGATGCCCTGCACGCCCACCGCATAGCGGGCCGCGTTCATCATGATGAACATGTATTCCAGGCCGCGGTTTTCCTCGCCGACCAGGTAGCCTACCGCGCCGGGTCCGGCGCTGTCTGCAATACTCGCCGCCGTGCCATCGCCGTACTGAAGCACCGCCGTCGGGCTGGCCTTGATGCCCATCTTGTGCTCGATGCTCACGCAATGCACATCATTGCGCTGGCCCAGCGAGCCGTCGTCATTGACCAGCACCTTGGGCACCACAAAGAGGCTGATGCCCTTGACGCCCTCGGGCGCGCCCTGCACCCGAGCCAGCACCAGATGGATGATGTTCTCAGCCATGTCGTGCTCGCCGTAGGTGATGTAGATCTTGGTGCCGAAAATCTTGTAAGTGCCATCGGGCATGGGCTCGGCGCGGGTGCGCACCGCCGCCAAGTCGGAGCCGGCCTGCGGCTCGGTCAGGTTCATGGTGCCGCTCCACTGGCCGGAGATCAGCTTGTCCAGGTATTTGGCCTTCATGGCGTCGGAGCCCGCCGTCAGCAGGGCCTCAATCGCGCCGTCGGTGAGCATGGGGCACAGGGCAAAGCTCATATTGGCCGAATTGAGCATCTCGCCGCAGGCCGCGCCAATCAGCTTGGGCAGGCCTTGGCCACCGTACTGGGCCGGATGCTGCAAGCCTTGCCAGCCGGCCTCGCTGAACTGCTGGTAGGCCTGCTTGAAGCCGGGGGTGGTGCTCACGCCGCTGCCGTTGTGGAAGGAAGGGTTCTTGTCGCCCTCCCAATTCAGGGGCGCCAGCACTTCCTGGTTGAACTTGGCGCATTCCTCCAGCACCGCCTGTGCGGTGTCATAGCCGGCGTCCTCAAAGCCCGGAATCTTGGCGATTTCATCGATGCCAGCCAGGTGCCGGATGTCGAACAACATGTCCTTCAGGGGGGCGGTATAGCTCATGATCAGGTCCTTCAGAGGCTCTAGACGTGGGATTTGTGGGGCTTTGTGAACGCGAAAGCTGTGCCGTGACTAAAAAAAAGGCATCCAGCGGATGCCTTGCAGCCTGCAGCCAACAGCTTACAGCTTACAGCTTGCTCACCAGCTCAGGCACGGCGGCAAACAGGTCGGCTTCGAGGCCATAGTCGGCAACGCTGAAGATCGGCGCTTCGGCGTCTTTGTTGATGGCCACAATCACCTTGGAGTCTTTCATGCCCGCCAGGTGCTGGATAGCACCCGAGATACCAGCGGCCACATACAACTGCGGCGCAACGATCTTGCCGGTCTGACCGACCTGCCAGTCGTTGGGCGCATAGCCCGCATCGACCGCAGCCCGCGATGCGCCCATGGCCGCGCCAAGCTTGTCGGCCAATGGCGTCATCACCTCAGCAAACTTTTCGGCGCTGCCCAGAGCCCGGCCGCCGGAGACGATGACCTTGGCTGCGGTCAGCTCAGGTCGGTCGTTCTTAGCGATCTCGCTGCCCACATAGCTGGACTTGCCGCTGTCGGCCACCGAGGCAGCCACTTCGACCGCAGCCGAGCCGCCGCTGGCGGCCGCCGGATCAAAACCTGTGGTGCGCACCGTCAGCACCTTAACGCTGTCACTGCTTTGCACGGTGGCAATCGCGTTGCCGGCATAAATCGGGCGCTCGAAAGTATCGGCGCTGATCACCTTGGTCACATCCGACAGCTGCGCCACATCCAGGCTGGCGGCCACGCGCGGGGCGACGTTCTTGCCTGAGGCGGTGGCGGCAAACAGGATGTGGCTGTAGTTGCCTGCAATGGCCAGCACCTGTGCCGCCACGTTCTCGGCCAAACCGTGGGCCAGATCGGCGCTGTCTGCATGAATAACCTTGGCCACGCCGGCAATCTGCGCGGCCGCTGCGGCTGCTGCGGCCGCGTTGTGGCCCGCGACCAGCACATGCACATCACCGCCGCACTGGGCGGCAGCGCTGACGGTGTTGAGGGTCGCCGGCTTTACGCTGGCGTTATCGTGTTCAGCGATGACGAGGGATGCCACTTAGATTACCTTTGCTTCATTCTTAAGTTTGTCGACCAAAGCGGCCACATCGGCCACCTTGACGCCGGCGCCGCGCTTGGGCGGCTCGCTGACCTTGAGGGTCTTGATGCGCGGCTTGACGTCCACGCCCAAATCTTCGGGCTTGAAGGTGTCGAGCTGCTTTTTCTTGGCCTTCATGATGTTGGGCAGCGTCACATAACGCGGCTCGTTGAGGCGTAGGTCGGTGGTGACGATGGCCGGCAGCGTGAGGGAGAGGGTCTCGATGCCGCCATCGACCTCGCGGCTGACGGTGGCCTTGCCGCCTTCAACCGTGACTTTGGATGCGAACGTGGCCTGCGGCCAGCCCAGCAGGGCAGCGAGCATCTGGCCGGTCTGATTACAGTCGTCATCGATGGCCTGCTTGCCCAGAATCACCAGGCCGGGCTGCTCTTTGTCGACCAGCGCTTTGAGCAGCTTGGCCACAGCCAGCGGCTGCAGGTCTTCCGCGGTCTCGACCAGGATGCCCCGATCGGCGCCTATGGCCATGGCGGTGCGCAGCGTTTCCTGGCACTGGGCGACGCCGCAGCTGACGGCGATCACCTCAGTGGCGGCGCCTTTTTCCTTCAAGCGCGTGGCCTCTTCGACGGCGATTTCGTCGAAGGGATTCATGCTCATCTTGACGTTGGCGATGTCGACACCGCTGCCGTCGGACTTGACGCGCACCTTCACGTTGTAGTCGACCACGCGTTTGACGGGAACCAGAACCTTCATGGGGTCTCCAGGGGTAGTTGAAACAAGTTCAGACCGCTGGGCGCTGACCACGGGCCGGCAGTCGAATTGACGTTACGTCAATTACCGCATTCTATGCCGCGTTGCAGCAAGCCGTCGCCCGCTCGGGGGCGAACAGAGGCAAAACCGCAGCAGACAGAGACAAACCGGGGACAAAAAGAACGGTCGTTCGTTTTCGCGCCATCATAAAAAACACGGGCGGAACCGTCAAGCACTCTTTGCATCTGCCCCTGCACCCCGCAAGGACAGAGCCTGCCCGAGGCCAGGCTCAGGCCAGGCTCAGGCCAGGCTCAGGCCACGGGCCGGCCCGCCGGGTTGTGCACCACCCTCTGCGGGTAGGGGATCTCAATGCCGTGGCTGCGCAGCGCCCGCAAGACGGCCAGATTGACCGCCGACCTGACATTGCCCTGCCCGTTTTCAGGGTCAACGATCCAGTAATTGACGGTCAGCTCCAGCCCGTCGGCGCCAAAGTTACTCAGATGTACGGTGGGCGTTGGGTCAGTCAGCACCCGCGCCTGGGCAGCAGCAGCGCCTCGCAGCAGCGCCATCACCTGATCCACATCGCTGTCATAGGCGACCGATACCACCGTGGTCTGTAGCACCCGGGGGTCGCTCAGCGACAGGTTTTCAACCCGGTTGCTGATGAACAGGTCGTTGGGCACCACCGACTCACGGCCAGACAGGGCCCGCACGATGGTGTAGCGCGCCTTGATGTCGGTCACCGCGCCCTCAAAGTTGTCGATGCGCACGTTGTCGCCGATCCGCACGCTGCGTTCGGCCAGCATCACAAAGCCGCTGACATAGCTGGCCGCCAGCCTCTGCAAGCCCAGGCCCACCCCCACGCCTACCGCACCGCCAAGTACGGACAGCGCTGTCAGGTCGATGCCGACAGCTGTCAGACCCACCAGCAGGCCTATGCAGACCAAGAGCGCGCGCACCACGTTGCTGACCGCCTTGCGCAAGGACAGATCGCCGCCGCTGGCCGAACGCAGCAAACGGTCTTCGATGGCCGACGACACCCAGAGCGACACAATCAGCACCGCGCCAGCTGTGAGCACCGCGCTCAGGAGGTCCAGCGCACTCAGGCGCGAACCGCCCATGCGCAACACGATGCCGTCGAGTTCATCCAGCAGCAGCGGTAGCAAGCCGGTGAGCCACAAGGCCACCGCCAGCCAGGCCAGCCAGGAGATGGAGCGCTCCAGCAAACGCACCAGCGGCGCCCGCTTGAAAGCCACCTGCAACACCTTCACACCGACCCGAATCAGGGCGAGCGACAAAAGCACAGGCAGGAAGATCCGGATGGCAAAAAGCGGAACGGCTGCCGCCTTGAGCCCGCTTTGCGCCGCATAAGCCAGCACCAGCAAGATCAAGGGAAACAGGGCACCGTCAATGAGACGGTGACCCATGAGCACGGGCCAATCCAGCTCAGCTGGCAGAGCCCGCCGCACCCCCTTGAGCAGCAGCCAAGCCAACACCAGGCACAGCGCCAGCACCGCCAACTCGATCAGCACCGAGCTGCGGCTTAAGGCGCTCAAAACATCATCCAGGCTTTGCAGCCGTAAGCCCTCGCCCATCACACCGCCCATTGAAAAATTTCCCGCCATAAGGTTCACAGTCCCGCCAGCACGCGCAGATGAGCCGCCACGCTGCGCGCCAAGGCCCCGAGATGGTAGCCGCCCTCCAGGCAGGAGACGACGCGTCCTTGCGCATGGCGTCTGGCCACCGCCATCAACTGCTCGGTGATCCAGGCATAGTCGGCCTCGACCAGTCCAAGCTGGCCCAGGTCGTCGTCGCGGTGCGCGTCAAAGCCAGCGCTGATGAGAATCAACTCCGGCGCAAACGCATCGAGCCTGGGCAGCCAATGCTGCTCAATCAGCGCCCGGATCTCAGGCCCCCGGGTGTAAGGCGCCACCGGCAGATTCAGCAAATTGCCTGCTGCTGGCTCGGTGCCGCTGTAGGGGTAAAGAGGATGCTGGAAAAAGCTCACCATCAAAATGCGATCGTCCCCAGCCACGATGTCCTGGGTGCCGTTGCCGTGATGCACATCGAAGTCGATGATGGCCACCCGCTCCAAGCCGTGCGCTTCGAGCGCATGCAAGGCGGCCACCGCCACATTGTTGAAAAAACAAAAGCCTATGGCCTGGGAACGGGTGGCATGGTGGCCCGGTGGGCGCACCGCACAAAACGCAGTGTCCAACTCACCCTTCAAGACCGCGTCGGTGGCGGCAATCGCTGCGCCCGCGCCGCGCAAGGCAGCGGCCCAAGTGTGCACATTAACGGCAGTGTCCGGGTCGATCTGCACCAATCCATGCCGGTTTTGTCCGGCCTGCTGGGACGAATCCCTGACCTGAGCCACCAACAGCGCGTCATGGGCCCGCTGCAGTTGGGCGATGCTGGCCTCGGGCGCCTCGCGCTGCTCGATCAGGTCGGCCAGCCCGCTGGCGCGCAAGTGATCAGCAATCGCATCCAGCCGTTCGGGGCACTCGGGATGGCCCGGGCCCATGGCGTGCAGGCGGCAGGCCGGGTGGGTGTAGTAGGCGCTGGGCATGAATGGTCTGGCTTGCAGGCTCAGGAGCGGTTGACGATATCGGTTATGGTGCAGCCCTCAGACTCACGTCCCATCATGAAACCTTTTGAGCCGACCCTCACCAATCAGCTTAGCATGCCCCGCCTGGCGCTCCGTTCTCACCACTTGAACGATTCACGTACAGGCGCTCGAGGGCTGCTGGGGCGATTGGGCAGCGCCGGCGCTGCTTTGGCGGTACTCGGCGCGCTCAGCTTGCCCTGCAGCCCGGTGCTGAGCCAGACGGCAGCCGGCCAGGCGGCTGAAGGCAAACCCGCCAAAACGGCCAGCGCCAAGACCAAAGCAAACAAGACCAACAAGGCAGCCAAGCCCAAAAAGGCAGTCCGCCCAGCGACCAAGGCAACTGCTGCAGCTGGCGCGGCCGGCGCAGCTGTTGTGGCACTCATTGGCACCGGTCCGGCCTATGCCGAACGGGCCGAGGCCATGGAATTTGCCGACGAGCTGGCGCGCCAGCACCAGTTACCCAAAGAAAGCCTTCGGCAAACGTTGGGCCGGGCCCGGCAGTCGCCGCAGGTCATCACCCTGATGCAGCCAGCCACCGCCCCCTTTGTCAAGAACTGGCGGGTCTACCGCAGCCGCTTTCTCGATTCGTGGCGCATCCAGGCCGGACTGGCCTTCTGGCAGCAGCATCACAAGGAACTGGCCCGCGCCGAATCGGTCTACGGCGTGCCGGCCGAGATCATCGTCGGCGTTCTGGGGGTGGAGACCATCTACGGCCGCGAGATGGGCCGCTTTCGCGTCATCGACGCCCTGAGCACCCTGGCTTTTGATTTTCCGGCCGCCCACCCGCGAGCAGCCGAGCGCAGCGACTACTTTCGCAAGGAGCTCGCGCAGTTTCTGCTGGCGCAAAACCGGCTCGGCCTTGACCCCTTCAAAGCCCTGGGCAGCTATGCCGGCGCCAGTGGCATCCCTCAATTCATGCCCTCATCCATCGCCACGTTTGCGGTGGACTTTGACGGCGACGGCCGCATCGATTTGCGCGGCAGCGTCAGCGACGCCATCGGCTCGGTGGCCCGGTATATGCAGGCTTACGGCTGGAAAACCGGCATGCCCACTCATTACCCCGTACTCCTCAAAAGCGAGGCCGACATGGCCACCCTGCTCGCGCCGGACATCTTGCCGACCTTCAGCCTGGCGGACTTTCAGAGCAAGGGCGCAGCCCTGGAAGGCCCCGCCCTGGCGCACCGCGGCCCGCTGGCCCTGATTGAACTGCTCAACGGCAAAGAGCCACCGAGCTTTGTGGCCGGCACCGAGAACTTCTACGTGATCACCCGCTACAACTGGAGCAGTTATTACGCAATGGCGGTGATTGATTTGGGCGCGGCGGTGGCCCAACGAATGCAAGCCAAACCATGAACCCGCTCAAGCCAAAAAGACTGCTGCTGACCAAATGGACAGTTGCGGCGCCCGTGGCCGAGCAAAAACACCTTTTAATCAGCCGGGCGATTGAGCCCGACGTGACCTACCCCCTTGCGGCGTACCAATCAAAAGGAAGGAAGTCCAGGTCGGAATTTTTACGCCATCACGCGAAACAACTGTAGCGCCTGCTGCGCTATGTCGGCAATTGGGTTCGACGGCGAAGTCGCCGAGCGCCTCAGGAAACGTACAAAAGCAAGCCCATAACGCTACGCACCGGCCACATGGGGCCGGCGCGAAGTGCGAGTAATCAGCGGCTGCTGGCCTCTTTGTGGTAGCTGGTGTCGATGTAGCTCTCCAGCGGCTGCATCTTTTTCTGTGGCTTACCGTACTTCTCACGCAACTGCACCGCAGTGCGCGCGCCCTCCATGCTGATAGCCGCATCGCGGGTAAAGCCGTTCTTGGGGTCGAGCAAGATGGTATAGCTGGTCTCGGCACTTTGACGGGTGGCACCTTTGACGTTTTTAACAAAGATCTCCAGCGCCGCTTCCTTGTTTTTAGGGTCATACAACCAGTCAAGAGCTTGGCGGTAGCCGCGGATATAACCCACCAGGGCTGGCCTGTTGTTGTCAGCCCAGGTTTTGCGCACACCGGCCACCAAGCCTTGGTAGCTGCCCAGAGCCGCCGAGGCATCGGCCAGCACGTTAATGCCTTTTTCCTTGGCCAGCACGTCAAACGGAGCGATCAACATGGTGGCTGCATGCTTGCCCTCCACCAAAGCGTTGTAGCGCTGCAGCACACCGCCGGCGGCAACCGTCTTGTAGTCGCGGTCGAGCACCAAACCGTTGCGCTCAAGCACCTCCAGCAACACGAAGGCGTAACCGGTGGTCAGCGCATCGACCGAGACGTTGGTGCCCTTGAGATCGGCAAAGGTCTTGATGTTGGGCTGTACGCCCAGACGCAAAAAGCCGTTATCGGCGCCCATCACCGCGATCAGGTTGCTGCCGTCAATCGGCACTGGGCCCTGCCCTTCGCGGTAGGCCAGCAGGTTGTCAATGGCGGTCATGCCGATCTCAAACTGGCCGTTGATCAGGCCGGTGAGCTGCTCGCGCGAGTTGGGTGTATCGATGGTGCTGACATTGACCCCATTGCGACCGAAAAAGCCCCTTTCCTGACCGACCCAAATCGGCCAATTGAAGCCGCCCGGGAAAATATTGACCCGCACAGCCTGCGGCGGGGTTGGTGCTGTATTAAGGCTGGCGCAGGCTGTCATCAGGCCGGCGGCCGCCAGGGTCAGGGCAATCTTGAGTATCTTCATAAAGGGTCCTTGCGTGGTTCTGGTGAGCGCCGAAGGCACAGCGGTGTGCCTGCAGCTCACGCGGGCCCGTGATGAGCCCACGCCGGCCAGTAGCCTCGCAGCTTGGCCTCGGGCGCGCAAGAGGGGCTGCGAGCATTGAAGCCCGTCAGAACTGAAAAACAGATTTTCAGCAGATCGGCCGGGGCGCGAGACGCTGCGCAATATGGCGCTCCAGGAACCGCAAGCAGGCCCTCGCTGAGAGCGCCTGAGAGCTTTTCGTAAATCTTTTTTACAAAATTGAATGTCCTCATAACTGCGATGTCATCAAGGCAGACAGGCAAGGGTTCAAGCTGGGGGTCGCGACGAATACCTGTGCCGACGCCCTGTCCCCGCCATGCAAAAAAAACCGGCTGCTCCCTCCCCTATCGCTCCCCTGTCAGGACCAATCAGCGATGCTGAACAAGGCAGGGACCTCCAGCGGCCCGTGTCCCGCAGCCGTCACAAAAAAAAGCACGCTCAAGAGGAAGTACATCAGGAGACTGGTGCTGGCCACCCACTGACTGAATCAATCGATGGGGGAAGCGCCGAACAGACGGCCAGCGCGCTGGACATCGCGGCGGTCGATGCGCCGCCCCAAGCCCTGCAGGTTGCGGCAGCTCAAACCGGGGGCCAGCCTGCACAAATGCCATCAGAGCCCGCCCGACAGGATGGCGGGCTGACGCTGACGCCGACGCAGACGCCCGCCGCGCCAGCGATGATTCAGCCCTGGCTCACTGCACTGTGGCCGCCAAGCAAACTGCATATGGCCATGGGCGGGGGTCTGCTCGCGACCCTCGCGATCAGTGATATCGCCCACAACCCGGAAAATCCCGCCACCGTCAACCCGGAGGCTGAACAGCGCATGGCAGCCGTCCAGGGCACCATCACGCTGGGACCCGCCGTGGCCGGTCATACCTTGATCGTCAGGGCCTATGACGCGACCGGCCAGTTGCTGGCGCAGGCACCGCTGAACGCCGATGGCAGCTACACGGTCAATATCAGCACTGGGTACACCGGCCCGGTGCTGCTTCGGGTAAGCGACGATAGTGACGGGCCCGACTACATCGACGAGGCCAGCGGCACCCCGCGCGATCTCGACGGCGAGCTGCGCTCGATCGCGCTGATCGACGGTTCGGGCAGCGCCACCGCCCATGTCACCCCGCTGACGGAACTGGTGGTTCGCAAACTCGGCTTGGGCCCCAGTCAGAGCGGGGCAGCCGGCGTCACCCTGGGAAGCATCAGCGCCGAGCAGATTGCCACCGTCAAGACCAAGGTGGCCCAAGCTTTGGGCCTGGACGGCATCGACCTGATGACGGCAAGACCCGAACCCATCATCGACGCCAATGGCCAGATCGACCTCAGCCGTGCCGATCCCTACGGCCGGCTGCTGGCCGCGCTTGCAGGCATGGAGGCCGGCGAGGGGCAGGGCACCGACCAAATGCTGCAGGCCTTTTCTGCCAACATCAACCTGCAGACCGGCACCCTGTCGCCAGACGGCCTGATGGACCTGGTCAGTGGCGCGCGCCTGGTGGCCAAGAACAACCCAGCCGCCAATGCGCTGTTCGGCCAGGTCGGCCAGAGCATAGGCTTGAGTGCCGCGCAAATTGACGACATCGATTCGGCCTGGCGCACTCTGCTCACGCTGGCCGATGGCATCGACAACGACGGCGCGGGGCTGAGCACGGCCCAGCTCCAGGCCCTGGGCGTTCGGCGCGTCGAGGGCGGCGCCAAGCTCGACGGCCTCAATAACGTGCTGGACGTTAAGACGTCGACTGCCGTTCAAAGCCGTAGCAAGCTGCAAGCCTGGGCCGACACCATCACCGTGGTGCTGTCAAAGGCTGCCGGGGGCGAAGCCACTCCCACGCAGGCCGAGCTGGAAGACTTGGGGCTGACCGATCTGACGCCCGGCCGCACCATAGACTTGGTCACCAGGATCGCCACCAGCCCCGACGACGGCCGCGATGTGGACTCGCTGGCCAAGCTGCAGGCTTTGGTCGACGTCGTAACGCCCACCACATCCGCCACAAACCTGACCCTGGGCAGCGACACCGGTCTGAGCGCCAGCGACTGGATCACCCGAGAGGCTGTACAGACCTTGACGGCCCGCCTGTCGGCCCCCTTGCTCACCGATGAGAAACTGCTGGGCTCGGTCGACGACGGCGCCAGCTGGCAGGACATCAGCCGCTTCGTCAATGGCACCACCCTAGGCTGGACTGGCGCCGCATTGGTTGACGCCAGCGCGGTCAAGCTCATGGTGATCGATGCCGCTATGAACGAGGGCCCAGTCGCCCGACAGGCATATGTACTGGACACCGCGACCCCCGCGCTACCCGCGCTAAGCAGCCAAGCCCTGACGCGCGAGCCTCGACCACTTCTGAACGGCACGGCCGAGGCAGGCAGCAGCGTCACCGTCACTGTGGGCGGCGCCACCTTCAGCACAGTGGCCGGCAGCGCCAGCACCTGGTCGGTCAATACCGCCGCCACGCCAAGCACCGGCCGATTCGACCTGGGCACTGACGGTCCCAAGGCCGTGGCCATCACCAGCACCGATCTGGCTGGTAACCACGCCATGACCAGCGCCAGCCTTCGACTGGATACGGCCGCACCCACTGCCATCCTCGCCAGCACCACGGTCGACACCACCGGCGCTGCCCTTGTTGCCAGCACCGAACCGGGCCAGGTCTACCTGGTCAGTGCGCAGGTATCCGTGACATCGTTGGCCGACATCGTGCAGGCCAGTGCCGGCGCATGGACAAGTGCCCCGCTGACAAGCGCCCAAACGCCCATGGAACTGCCCGTGCGGGGCCTGGCGCCCGGCAGCTATCGCCTTTACACCACCGATGCAGCGGGCAACCTGTCGGCGCCATCGACCCAGGCGCTCAAGGTGACCCGGCCCGGCATCGATGTGCCTGCCGCGAACGAAACACCAGCAGCCACGACCTTGCTGGGCGTGACGCTGCTAGGCCCGGTCATGAGCGGCCACAGCCTGACGGTTAGCGCCTACGCTGCATCCGGCCAACTGCTGGCCCGGGGACCGCTGAGCCCGGACGGCAGCTACCTCCTCCAATTGGGCAGTCCACACACTGGCCCGGTGCTTTTGTGCGTGACCGACTCCAGCCCGGACGCCGACTACCAGGACGAAGCCACGGGCACGCCCCGCGACCTGGACACCGAGCTCCGCTCCGTGATCGTCCTCAATGGTGAAAGCCTGGTAACCGCCCATATCACCCCCCTGACCGAGCTCGTGGTGCGCGAACTGGGCTTAGCCGGTGGCGACGGCGGACAGGCGCTGACCACCTTGGGCGCCATCGGTGCGGTCCAGATCGCAGGCGTCAAGGCACGGGTGGCCCAGGCCTTGGGCCTGCCCGGCCTGGACCTGACGGCACACAGACCGGAAGCCATCATCGACACCCAGGGTCAGATCGACCTCAGCCGTGCCAACGCCCAAGGCCGACTGCTGGCGGCGCTTTCCGGAATTGAAGCGGGTGAAGGCCAAAGCACAGACCAAGTGCTGGCGGCGCTGGCAGGGCAGCTCGATGCCAGCGCAGGCACGCTCTCAGCCAGCGCATTGCTGGATCTGATCGGCGGCGCCCGCTTGGTGGCGCAAACCCATCCCGCGGCCCGAGACCTGTTTCGCCAGATCGGCCAGACCCTGGGTTTGAATGCGGCGCAGCTCGATGGCATCGACTCGGCCTGGAACACCCTGCTTGCACTGGCCGATGGCTTGGACAACAACGGCGCGGCGCTGAGCGCGGCCCAGTTCCAGGCCCTGGGCATTAAGGGCCTCGACGGCAATGCCAAGCGCGACGCCCTCAACGATGTGCTGGACGTGCAAACCAAGGTCGCCGTGCGCAGCCGCAGCAAGGTGCAAACTCTGGCCGACACGGTGAACGTGGTGTTGGCTACCGCTGCAGGTAGCAGCAGCCTGCCCAACCAAGCCCAGCTCGAAGAGCTCGGCCTGACCCAGCTCAATCCTGGCCGCACCACCGAGCTGGTCAAACGCATTGCAGCCAGCCCGGACGACGGCAGCGCCGTCGATACGCTGGCCGAGCTGCAAGCCCTGGTCGACATCACACCGCCGGACACCACGATCAGCGACATCGGCCTGAGCCAGAGCAGCGGTAGCCGCAATCTATTACTTACCCGCACTGCGACCCAGAACGTCACGGGCAGGCTGTCGGCACCGCTGGCTACCGACGAACGCTTGCTGGTATCGCTCGATGGCGGTACGAGCTGGGTTGACATCAGCGCATCGGTCTCGGGCACACGCGTGGCTCACACGCTCACCCTCAACAACCTGGGGCGCATTTCCCTAAAGGTGCAGGATTTAGCGGGCAACGACGCCGCAGTGCTCGACCAGCCCTATGTGCTCGATACCCTGCCCCCCCAACTGCAGATCACCCAGAGCAATGCCCAGATCGCCGATGACGGCGTGATCAACGCCACCGAGCGCACCGCCGGCGTGGTGCTTTCGGGCACGACCGAAGCCAACCGCGGTGTGGCGGTGGCCACCGGCACGGGCAGCAGTGTGACTGTGACCGCCGACGGCGCAGGCGCCTGGAGCGTCACAGTCCCTAGCGTCAGCCTACCGACCAGCGGCAATGCGACTTTCGTCATCACCAGCA
>JAIXOM010000058.1 GCA_027486755.1 Comamonadaceae bacterium
ATCTTGGGCAGCGCCGCCGACCGCGCGGCAATGGCTGCATTCTTCAACTTCGTCTTGCTCGGCATACATGCTCCTTTTTGACATGTTATGCCTCACACACAAAATTCGGGACAGGCTCGGCGCTCCTGCTCTGAGGCGGGCTTAGAGTTAGGCCTGCTGGATTCCCAATTATTTATGCGCCTTGCTACATCGGCCTCTACGCTTTGATCAACGATGGTCTGGCGCTCAGTTATGGACTTTTCCGGATTAAACCCATCTTTGGAATGCACCGTCCTGAGAACAGCCAATGCGTCTTTGGGCTGTGCAAGCAAATCTGATTTCACAATCCGTTGTTGCTCGGGCCCAAGTTGATCGAGCAGCAACTGCAGTTCGGTGCACTCTGCATTCCAGCGCATTTAAGAGTTGCCCATGTCTGCCTCAATCATCCGGTCAAGCAGAGCGACCTGCCCGGGGTGCAGTGGACGTATCTCGAAATGCCCTTCTTCGACTTGTTGGGCCACATCGAAGTGCGCGGTTTTCTCGAGCAGGGCAGCGACCGGCATGGTTAGCTTTCGCTCCTGATCGATGAACAAGCCTGTCGATACATTACGGGAAGCGCCATCAGCATCAAGCATGAAACTCAGCGGTCCGCTGAGCTGATAGCTCACGGTCAGCTGGACTCTACCGTCATCGCCCTTTTGGATGCTAAAACGGGTGTTCATCGTCAGGCGGTTAGCGTCAAGGGTACTCGGGCCGCCATCGCCAGAAGATTGATCGGCTAAGTCGGCGGCAAGTCAGGCCTGAACCGTATGGCTGCCTCGCGAGCGGTTTTATCGAGTTCAGCCATGAAGTCGCTCTGGATGTACTGTCCAACCATGCTGCTCAGGTTAAAGCAGAGATTGCCCAGCTTCTCTTGGTTTCCCTCGTAGGCAGTGGTGTCGATGCTGTCGAGGAACTGGCCTATGGCCTGCCATTTTTTCGCTTCCGGGCTACGTCCTGGATTGATGGAACACACCTCCAGCGCTCCGTCTCTGAGTTGCAGGTGACCGCGCTTTTCAACATCCTTGATTAATTGTTGGGCTACCCGGTACTTGCGGCTGGATCCGTCTTTGCTGGGTAGGTCCAGCAGAAACGAGTCTAATGGGGTCTTGCCCAACTGTAATTGGGCTCTTTCCATTTCTTTGTTAACTGTAGCGGCAGTTACTTCACCAGCAATGGGCTCATCGACCAGAGGCACATACTTGTTCAGCAGACCGGCCAGGCTGCGGGCGCTGATGCGGGTATGCGTGCTGAAGTAGGTGTCGAGGGCTTGCGCCGCGGCGGGTGGCAGTTCAGCCCTTTCAATAATGCTCTGTAGGGCTTGCTTGGTGCGCTCGCTGCTGTCCTTGCCCCAGCGGCTGATTTGATACCAACTTTTTCGCTCGAAACTCAAGCTTCGGCTTTCGTTGGTACTCCCCTCAGACGCGTACATTAGCCTGAGGACGCCAGATTTGCTGCTGCCGTCAGTATGTCGTAAATTGGCATTGAGTTCATTGAGGACCTTCCGGGCTTCGGATCTGGACAGGGTACCCACCTGTGAGATACCTCCTCCGCCGGCGAGCCCAGCTACCCGAGTACCGTTGCTCATCGATTCCTATCTTTAAATGCTGGTGCCGCTTGGCGCGGCCCGACAGGGCGCGTGGCTAAAAGCAATGGCAGCGGCACGGTCCAGATTCACTGCCACAGTCCCGGACATCGATCGCAGCCTGCGTTATTAGGGCGCCTCAGCGCCAGCCGGGCGGCCGCTGGGGCTGCGCTTGGCCTTGAGCAGGTGGCGGCCCATGGATTCGATGTACTCGATGCCGCGCGCCCCGGCCACCAGTTGTTTGACCCGGCGGTCACCGGCGACGTCTTGCAGTTGCAGGAAGTTGCCGGCGCGCAGGCGCATCAGGCGCTTGTGCAGGGTCGCTGGTGAACCCAGATGGGCCATGGCAATGGTTTGGCGCACCGTCATGGGTGCGCCCTTGGCCCAGCGCAGGATCACGATCTCCAGCAGCGCGGTCTCATTGGGGTCAATTTCGTCCAACGCGCCGGGCTTGCTCGATGCGCTGCGGGCCACCAGCGCCAGAAAACTCAAGTAGGCGCCGTAAGCCTGGGCATCGCCAGGCAGGGGGATCAGCGGCACCGTTGGCGCCACCTCGGCAGTTGCTGGCAGGCCTACCTTGCGGGCCCGGCCGGGGGATTTTTTGACCTCTTTGAGAGTTTGCTCAGTAGTCATGAAGATGCTTGCCCTTCCCAAAATAAAGCAGCCACAGTGATGTCGTCCGATTGCGGCGCGCCGTCTGCAAAGCTCGCCACCTCGCTGAAAAGTTGTTCGACCACGGTCGCAGGGGCCGGGTCCTTGGCTAGGCACAGCAGGTCCAGCAGGCGCTGCTCGCCGTAGGCCTCCAGTAGCGCGTTAAAGGCCTCGGTCACGCCGTCGGTGTAGGCCAGGAACAGGTCGCCGGGCTCCAGCTGCACACTGGCGCTGCTAAAGGGCATGTCGGACATGACTCCCAGTGCCATGTCGCCGGTCGGCTCGAGCCAACCGGTGCGCCCGTCGGCGTGGCGAATCAGGGGCGGGTTGTGTCCCCCGTTGGCATAGTCCATGCGGCCGGTCACCGGATCGAAGATAGCCAGGAAAACGGTGACGAACAGGTCCAGCGGGTTTTGCCGGCACAGCTCGTCATTGGCCAGCGCCAGGCACTGGCTGACGCTGGCGCTTTGGCGCACCAGGCTGTTGATGCTGGTGCGTGCCACGGCCATGAAGAAGGCAGCGGTCACCCCCTTGCCGGAGACGTCAGCCATGACCATCGCCACCCGCCCATCGGGCAGGGCGACGAAATCGTAAAAATCGCCGCCCATTTGGGTGGCTGGCAGCATGCGGGCATAGCCGCTGCAGCGCTCAATCGCCGGGAAATGTTCGGGCAGGATGGCCAGTTGCAGGCGCCGTGCCAGATCCAGTTCCTCGGTGATCAGCGCCTGCGCATCGGACAGGGCCAGGTTCTTGTCGGCCAGTTCGCGGGTACGCTGGCTCACCAGATCGTCGAGTACGCGCTCGCGGTGGCGCACCTCGTTGGCCATGGTCTTGAACACCCGCGCCAGCTCACCAATTTCGTCGGTGCGCTCGCTGGTGCGCTCGAGCTGCTCAAGGCGGCCGAAGTCGCCTTGACCCACCTGTCCGGCTACCTGGGTCATGGTTCCAATCGGCTTGGCGATCCGGTCGGCAAATGACAGGCTGACCATTCCGCCGATCAGGAAAATCACAATGCCGATGGCCAGCGCAGCCAGGGCTTGCTCGGTGAGCAGGTCATCAAGGCCCTGACGGGGCAGTTGCACCACGAAAGCGCCGATGGACGTGTCAAATTCGTCGCGTATGTTCTGAAAAACCTCGATGTGCTTGGCCTTGATCTCGGTGCGGCTCTTGCCGGTGGCTATGACGTCGCGCAGCACTTCCTTCTGCTTGTTGTCCAGGCTTGCACGGTTGTCGCTACCGGCCACTTCCGAAGCCAGCTCGGCCATGTCTTTTTGAACGACATGGATGGCTTTGAGCGCGCCACTGGCGACCAGCACCCGCACCAGCTTTTGCACGCCCACCTCGTCCCGCAAGGCTTGCAGGGACTGCCCGGGCGTGCCCACCTGCACGATGCGTGGCTTGTCCACGCCCGGCACGCCCACATACTTGAAGTGCTTGTTGTCAATTTCCCGCCGCATCATCGGCTGGTTGATGACGCTGGTCTGGCCGTCGAGCAGGGGCCAAAAGGCCGAGGCCTGGGCCTGTACCCTGGGGTCGGGATTGAAGGTGAAGTCGATGCCCTCGAGCGGCGCGTTCAGATAGGCGCGGCCTTTGGAGTCGGTGATCCAGATCTCGGCGATCATGGAACTGGCAATGACGCGTTTGAGCGAGGCCTTGATCTGGTCCGGGCTGCGTCCGGCCTGTTCTGCGGCCGCCACAAAGTGCGACAAGGCGGTGGCTGTGGCTTGCATGCCCTGACCCAGCACCTCTTCCACTTGGTCGGGCAGTTGTTGGGAGATCGAGATGGACTGTGAGAGCACCCGCGAGAGCACCTCCACATCGCGCTCGACCTGTTCGATCACGATGGTGCGTGCATTCCAGGACATGGCCGCCACAGTGATGCCGATGGCCAGCGCCAGAAAGATAGAGATGAATAAAAGCGCACGGACGCGCAGGCCCATGCGCAGGCTTGCGTCCTGCTTCTGAGTCGCGTCTCCGATGAAGCTTAAATTCACAATCTTGTGCATTTTTAACTTATTTTATCAATCTATCCATAGTTTTGTAACATATGGATAACAATATTGAAATTCCACCTGTTTTTTCGATCAGTCCCCCAGCCATGCCCCCCGCCTTGCCCGCAACGTCTCCCAAGCCGAGTCGAGCGGTGGCTGAGTTTTCGCCCTTGCAGAGGCGCGACGCGGTCGACGGTCAGCAGATCTGGATCTGGATCTATCGCTTCGACGCTTCAGGCTGGTGGCTGCGCGCCGTCAGTTCGCTGGGTGCCTCGGTGGTCTGGCGCGAGCGCTTTGCCAGCGATGCTTTGGCGCTGCTGGCCTATGAACGCGCCCTGGCCGAGAAGGGCGGCGGCTTCATCGTCAAGGCTGGAGAGCAGGTCAAAGGCATGGACGGCCTGAACCCGGACCTGCTGTCGCCCCAAGACTCCCGCTACACCAGCGGCCGTGGTTTCTTGATGTACACCCTGCGTACTTTCTCGCTGCTGCGCAAATACGCGGGCCTGTGGCCGGCGCAGAGCATGCTGGGCCACGTCATCACCGGCTATCTGTATAAAGACGACCCGCCTGCATGGCCGCATGCGGTGCAGGGCATACCGGGTGCGCCGCCCAACATCGTGATGGAATTCACCGTTCCGGCCCAGCACATTGAGGACCACGTGGTCCACTCCATGGGTCTGCGCAAGACGCTGCCCAAGACGGGCGATTGGTGGCGCTGAGGGGTCTTGAGCATCTGTAGGATGCCCGCCCCGGCGCGATGCGGCCTTGGGTCAGGCGCTGCATCGCTGCGAGGGCGCAGCTCCTACCCCCCCCTTCAATCTTCGTGTGAGGGCGCAGCTGCCCCCCTCAATCGTCGTGTGAGGGTGCAGCTGCCCCCCTCAATCGTCGTGTGAGGGCGCAGCTGCCCCGTCAATGTCTGGCGAGCATTGTGGGGGTGGGAGCGCCGCCCCGGCGCGATGCGGCCTTGGGTTAGGCGCTGCATCGCTGCGAGGGCGCAGCTCCTACCCACCCTTCAATCGTCGTGTAAGGGCGCAGCTGCCCCCCTCAATCGTCGTGTAAGGGCGCAGCTGCCCCGTCAATGTCTGGCGAGCATTGTGGGGGTGGGAGCGCCGCCCCGGCGCGATGCGGCCTTGGGTTAGGCGCTG
>JAIXOM010000024.1 GCA_027486755.1 Comamonadaceae bacterium
GCGAGTGCGAAACGTTCGTCGTTTGCAGTTAGTTTGTTTTGGCAGGATTTACGAGCACACCAAGCTCGACATGCACCACACCGCGTCCGAACCCACGTCGAAACCAATGCAGCCCCAAGGCCCCTATCTTAAGGCCTAGGAAGCCATTTCAAGAGCTCCAGCGGTGTATCAATCTGTGCATGGGCGCCCCAGCTGAGGGTATTGGCCTTCTGCCCCAGGTAGCCGTAGCGCGCCGCCACCGTGGGCATGCCAGCGGCCAGGCCGGCGGCGATGTCGCGTTCGTCGTCGCCGACGTAGATGCAGTCGGTCGGCGCTAGCTCAAGCCTGCGGGCGGCCTCGAGCAGCGGCGCAGGGTGGGGTTTGGGGTGCGGCGTGGTGTCGCCACCGATCACCGCGCGGGCGCTGGCAAACAGCGGCATCTGGCGGGTGAGCGGCAGGGCAAAGCGCTCGATTTTGTTGGTGACCACGCCCCAGGCGAGGCCGGCCTGCATAAGCGCATCAACGAGTTCGGCCACGCCGTCAAAGGCGCGGGTGCGCTCGGTCATGCAGGCTTCGTAATTGGCCAGGAATTCGCTCTTGAGCGCCTCGTACTCGGAGTGGTCGGGGGTATGGCCAAAGGCCACACCGATCATGCCGCGCGCGCCGGCACCGGCCATGGGCCTGTAGGCGGCATAGGGCAGTGAAGGCAGGCCGCGGTCCAGGCGCATTTTGTCGGCGGCCGCGCCCAGGTCAGGGGCGCTGTCAACCAGGGTGCCGTCCAGGTCAAACAGCACGGCGCGAACGTGGGTGAACATGGTCAGACCTTGCGCGTGCCGAGCATGTAGTTGACGCTGGTATCGCCACTGAGCCAGTAGCGGCGGCTCAGGGGGTTGTACTCCAGACCCTTGGTGTGCTCGAGCTCAAGCCCCGCCTCACGCGCGTAGCGCGCCAGTTCGCTGGGCCGGATGAACTTGGCATATTCGTGCGTGCCCTTGGGCAGCAGCTTCAGCACATATTCAGCGCCGACGATGGCAAACAAAAAGCTCTTGGGATTGCGGTTGATGGTCGAAAAGAACACATGGCCGCCGGGCTTGACAATCTGGGCACAAGCCCGCACCACCGATGACGGATCGGGCACGTGCTCGAGCATTTCCATGCAGGTGACCACATCGAATGACTCGGGCTGCTCGACCGCCAAGGCTTCGGCACTGATCTCGCGGTACTGAACGCCTGAAGTCTGCGCCTCCAGGGCGTGCAATTGCGCCACCCGCAGCGCTTTGGTAGCCAGGTCTATGCCCAGCACCTCGGCGCCGCGGCGGGCCATGGCATCGGCCAGGATGCCGCCACCGCAGCCCACATCGAGCACCCGCTTGCCGGCAATGGGGACGATGTCTGTGATCCAGTCCAGGCGCAGCGGGTTGATCTGGTGCAGGGGCCGAAATTCGCTTTCGGTGTCCCACCAGCGGTGGGCCAGGTCGGAAAACTTGGCCAGTTCGGCGGGGTCAACGTTGTCGGTGTTGTGCATGGGGGCGATTATCGGTGCCTGGCTGCGGCACTGCTCAGTGGCCTAGAAAGGCCCGGGCGCGGGGCGGCCGGTACTCGATGAGGCAGGGTGCCTAATCAGAAGCCTCATCGCGCCGGGGGCGGCGCTCCTACAAAGTCCGCAAAGCCATCGCGCCGGGGGCGGCGCTCCCACCAGAGGTAGCCAGCTCTGGGGCGAAGCGAGGCAGCCATAAAAAAACCGGCCGCGAGGGCCGGTTTTTCAGAAGGGTGATCTCAAATCACTTGTTGGGACGGGTGCCCACCACTTCGATTTCCACGCGGCGATTCTTGGCGCGGCCTTCGGTGGTTTTGTTGTCGGCCACGGGCGACTTCTCGCCTTTGCCTTCGGTGTAGACACGGTTCTTCTCAATGCCTTTGCTGACCAAATAGGCCTTGACGGCTTCAGCGCGACGCACCGAGAGTTTCTGGTTGTAGCCATCAGCGCCCACCGAGTCAGCGTGGCCAACAGCGATGATCACTTCGAGGCTGATGTCTTTAACCTTGCCCACCAGATCGTCCAGCTTGGCGCGGCCCTCAGGCTTGACAGTAGCTTTGTCGAAGTCGAAGAAGGCGTCAGCGGCGTAGGTCACTTTGGTGGCGGCCACAGCGGGAGCGGCGGGAGCAGCGGCAGGACGGGGCGCAGGAGCGGGGGCCGGTGCGGGAACAACCACAGGAGCCGGAGCCGGAGCCGGAGCCGGAGCCGGTGCAGGGGCTGGAGCAGGTGCGGGCGCAGGGGCTGGGGCCGGTGCGGGCGCTGGAGCCGGTGCGGGAGCTGGCGCGGGTGCCGGGGCAGGAGGCCGAGCGGGCGCGGGAGCCGGTGCGGGGGCTGGAGCAGGAGCGGGCGGCTGGGCCACGATGGCGCCGTCGCAGCCTCTGGCTGCAGTGGCAGGGGTCCAGAAGGCATCGCGCCAGCACAATTCGTTGGTGCCGTTCCTCCAGACCAGATCGCCGGCGCTGTTCCTCCAGTTATCGGTGGATTGCGCGCCGGCAGCGCCAGCCAGAGCCACCGAGGCGAACAACATTGCCACTTTATTGAGTTTCTTCATGGTCTTCCTCTAGAAAGTCGCAGATGGACTGCGCAAATTTTTATTACACACCCGAAGTGACCATCACCCCGAGCATCGGCTCATTGTGCCACAGGGTTATCGGAGAACATCTTTTCCGAGGGGCACGAAACGCCAATTAACACTAAAGAATTGTCGTCAACTCACCACAAATTCAGCTTCACCGACACGCAAAGTAGGACAGAGCCGGGGCTTTAGAATGGCCTGTTTTGTGCTTCGGACCCAGCTGCGTCGTCAGTGCCCTGCCCCGGCGCACGACAGCCCATTGCGTCCGGCTGAGCTTTAGCGACATCGACCCCAGGCCGCCCCATGACCCAATTTGCCAAAGAAACACTTCCGATCAGCCTGGAAGAAGAGATGCGGCGCAGCTACCTCGATTACGCGATGAGCGTGATCGTGGGCCGCGCCCTGCCCGATGCCCGTGACGGCCTCAAGCCGGTGCACCGGCGAGTGCTGTTTGCGATGCATGAGCTCAATAACGACTGGAACCGGCCCTACAAAAAGTCGGCGCGTATCGTCGGTGATGTTATCGGTAAGTACCACCCCCACGGCGATCAGTCGGTCTACGACACCATCGTGCGGATGGCGCAAGACTTTTCCATGCGCCACATGCTGGTCGACGGCCAAGGCAACTTCGGCTCGGTCGACGGCGACAACGCGGCAGCCATGCGTTACACCGAAATCCGCCTGGCCAAGATCGCCCATGAACTGCTGGCCGACCTCGACAAGGAGACGGTGGACTTCGGGCCCAACTACGACGGCTCCGAAAAAGAGCCGCTGGTGCTGCCCACCCGCCTGCCCAATTTATTGGTCAACGGCTCGGGCGGCATTGCCGTGGGCATGGCCACCAACATCCCGCCGCACAACCTCAACGAGGTGGTTGACGCCTGTCTGCACCTGCTGGCCCACCCCGAAGCCTCGGTCGAAGACCTGATGGAGATCGTGCCAGCGCCCGACTTTCCGACCGCCGGCATTATTTACGGCATGAGCGGCGTCAAAGAGGGCTACCGCACGGGCCGCGGGCGCATCGTGATGCGCGCCAAGTGCCATTTTGAAGACATCGACAAGGGCCAGCGCCAGGCCATCATCGTCGACGAACTGCCCTACCAGGTCAACAAGAAGACGCTGCAAGAGCGGATGGCCGAGCTGGTGCACGAAAAGAAAATCGAAGGCATCAGCCACATCCAGGACGAGTCCGACAAGTCGGGCATGCGCCTGGTCATTGAGCTCAAGCGCGGCGAAGTGCCCGAGGTGGTGCTCAACAACCTGTACAAGCAGACGCAGCTGCAAGACACCTTCGGCATGAATATGGTGGCGCTGGTCGACGGCCAGCCCAAGCTGTGCAACCTCAAAGATCTGATCTCGGTCTTCCTCTCGCACCGGCGCGAGGTGGTCACACGGCGCACGGTGTTCAACCTGCGCAAGGCGCGCGAGCGCGGCCATGTGCTCGAAGGTCTGGCAGTCGCCCTGGCCAATATTGACGAATTCATTCGCATCATCCGCGAGTCGCCCACCCCGCCGGTGGCCAAGGCCGAACTGATGACCAGGGCCTGGGACAGCCAGTTGGTTCGGCAGATGCTTACCCGCGCCCGCGCCGACGGCGGCGTGATCAATGCCGACGACTACCGGCCCGACGGCCTGGCGCGCGAATACGGCATGGGCGGCGATGGGCTGTACAAGCTCTCGGACACCCAGGCGCAGGAAATCCTGCAGATGCGTCTGCAGCGCCTGACCGGCCTGGAGCAGGACAAGATCGTGGCCGAATACAAAGAGGTGATGGCCGAGATCGACGATCTGCTCGACATCTTGGCCAAGCCCGAGCGGGTCTCTGTCATCATCAGTGACGAACTCAAGCTGATTCGCCAGGAGTTCGGCCAGTCCAAGCTGGGCCTGCGCCGCAGCCTGATCGAGCACAGCTCGTTTGACCTGTCGACCGAAGACCTGATCACGCCCACCGACATGGTGGTCACGCTCTCGCACCAGGGCTATATCAAGAGTCAGCCCCTGGGCGAATACCGCGCCCAAAAGCGCGGCGGGCGCGGCAAGCAAGCTACTGCCACCAAGGAAGACGACTGGGTCGACCAGCTTTTCATTGCCAATACGCACGACTACATCTTGTGCTTCTCCAACCGGGGCCGGCTGTACTGGCTCAAGGTCTGGGAGGTGCCGGCCGGCTCGCGCGGCTCGCGCGGGCGGCCCATCGTCAATATGTTCCCGCTCAGTGAAGGCGAGAAGGTGACCGTGGTGCTGCCGCTGACCGGCGCCTCGCGCAGCTTCCCGGCCGATCAGTTCATCTTCATGGGCACCTCGATGGGCACGGTCAAGAAGACCGCCCTCGACGAATTCTCCAACCCACGCAAGGCCGGCATCATTGCGGTCGATCTGGACGAGGGCGATTTTCTGATTGGCGCCGCCCTGACCGACGGCAAGCACGATGTGATGCTGTTTTCTGACGGCGGCAAGGCGGTGCGCTTTGACGAAAACGATGTGCGCCCCATGGGCCGCAATGCCCGCGGCGTGCGCGGCATGATGCTCGAAGACGGCCAAAGTGTGATCGCCATGCTGGTGGCCGAGGCTGAGGCATCGGCTGGTGAGAGCCAGGACGCTGCTCGCAGCAGCGTGCTGACCGCCACCACCAATGGCTACGGCAAGCGTACGCCGATTGCCGAGTACACCCGCCACGGCCGCGGCACCAAGGGCATGATCGCGATCTCCCAGTCGGAGCGCAATGGCAAGGTGGTGGCCGCCACCCTGGTTCATGCCGACGACGAGATCATGCTGATCACCGACCGTGGCGTGCTGGTGCGCACCCGGGTGAGCGAAATTCGCGAACTCGGCCGCGCCACCCAGGGCGTCAAGCTCATTGGGCTTGACGACGGCTCGCAGCTCAGCGGCTTGCAGCGCATCGTGGAGAACGATGCCCAAATGGCTGCGGATGCTGCCGCTGATTCCGCAGATGGATCGGCCGAAGGCAATGACGGCAACGAGTCCGAGCCGAACGCGCCCGCATGAGTCGGCCCTACAACTTCTCGGCCGGCCCGGCCGCCCTGCCCGAGGAGGTGCTGCAAACAGCGGCTGCCGAAATGCTGGACTGGCATGGCAGCGGCATGGGCGTGATGGAGATGAGCCACCGGGGCAAGGAGTTCATATCCATCTACGAGGCGGCCGAGCGCGATTTGCGCGACTTGCTGGCGGTGCCGGAGCAGTTCAAGATTTTGTTCATGCAAGGCGGGGGCCTGGCTGAAAACGCCATCGTGCCGCTCAACCTGTCGCGCGGCGGCGCCATGGACTTTGTGATCACCGGCAGCTGGAGTCAGAAGTCGCACAAAGAAGCCAGCAAATACGGCCAGGCGCGGGTGGCGGCTTCGGCGCAGGACGCAGGCTTTACACAGGTGCCGGCTGCCAGCAGCTGGCGCCTGGGCGGTGAAGCGCAATATGTCCACATCTGCAGCAACGAGACCATACACGGTGTGGAGTTTCACGAACTGCCCGACCTGAAGGCCCTGGGCTGCACAGCGCCACTGGTGGTGGATTTTTCTTCACATGTCTGCTCGAGGCCGGTGGACTGGTCGAGGGTGGGCCTGGCTTTTGGCGGCGCGCAGAAGAACCTCGGCCCTGCAGGCCTGACCCTGGTGGTGGTGCGAGAAGACCTGCTCGGCCATGCCCTTGCCGTCTGCCCCTCGGCCTTTGACTATCAGCTGGTGGCTCAGAACCAGTCGATGTACAACACCCCGCCCACTTACGGCATCTACATCGCGGGGCTGACCTTCCAGTGGCTCAAGCGCCAGGGTGGCATCGCCGCCATGGAAGCGCGCAACATCGCCAAGGCGCACTTGCTGTATGACTACATGGACGGCTCGCAGCTGTATATCAACCCGGTGGACAAGGCGGTACGCTCGCGCATGAACGTACCCTTCTTCCTGCGCGCCGACGACGGCCAGCCCCTGCTGGACCCTGCCCACCCCCGCAACGCCGCCTTCCTGGACGGTGCCAAAGCCAAGGGCCTGCTGCAACTCAAAGGCCACAAGTCGGTGGGCGGCATGCGCGCCAGCATCTACAACGCCATGCCGATCGAGGGCGTGCAGGCACTGGTGAGCTATATGCGCGAATTCGAGCGCCGGGCCTGATGCTGCGATTGACCATGCAAGCTGGTACGAGTGCCCTCACCCATCTATCAACCGCCTTCCACACATGAGCCTACCGATTCAATCCGCCGCCCTGGCTGACCTGCGCGTGAAAATCGACGCGCTCGATAAGCAGCTGCTGCAATTGCTCAACGACCGCGCCAAAGTGGCCGAGCAGGTCGGTGAGATCAAGCGGGCTGAGGGCTCGCCCTTTTTCCGACCCGACCGGGTGGCACAGGTCATTGCCAAGATCACGCAGGCCAACCCTGGGCCCCTGCACGCCGAGCATGTGACGGCCATCTGGCGCGAGATCATGTCGGCCTGCCTGGCCCTCGAGGCGCCGCAGCGGGTGGCCGTGCTGGGGCCCCAGGGCACCTTCTGCGAAGAAGCGGCGATTCAATTTTTTGGCAGTGCTTCGAGCCTGATTTACTGCGCCAGCTTTGACGAGGTCTTTCACGCCACTGCCGCCGGCTCGGCGCACTTTGGTGTGGTGGGCATGGAAAACTCCACCGAGGGCGTGGTCGCTCGCTCGCTAGATTTATTCCTGCGCTCGCCGGTGCAGGTGGTCGGCGAGGTCAGCCTGATGGTGCGCCACAACCTGCTGCGCCAAATCGATACGCTTGAAGGCATTGAGGTGGTGATGGCGCATCCGCAGGCGCTGGCTCAGTGCCAGGGCTGGCTCAGCCAGCATCTGCCCCAGGCCGAGCGACGCGCGGTGTCGAGCAATGCCGAAGGCGCACGCTTGGCCGCCAGCAACCCGGCCTGGGCAGGCATAGCCAGTGAACGGGCGGGCGGTCAGTTTGGCCTGTACACCGTGCGCCATGCGATTCAGGATGAGGCCCACAACCGCACCCGCTTTGCCGTCATCTGCCTGCCCCAGACCCTGGCCACGCCGCCGGCTTCAGGCCGCGACTGCACCAGCCTGGTGGTCTCGGTGCCCAACCGGCCCGGCGCGGTGCACGACCTCTTGGTACCGCTCAAGCAAAACGGCGTGTCCATGACGCGCTTTGAGTCGCGTCCGGCCAAGTCGGGGCAGTGGGAGTACTACTTCTACATCGACATCGAAGGCCATATCAGCCAGCCCCATGTGGCTGCCGCGCTGAACGATCTCAAGCAGCTGTGCGCCTTCTACAAGGTGCTGGGGTCCTACCCCGTTTCTGACTGAGGCCGGCGCGATGTTTGAAAAACTGGCCCTGATCGGCTGCGGCCTGATGGGCGGATCCTTCGCCCTGGCTGCGCGCCAGGCCAAGCTGCTTGGCTCGGTCAGTGGCTACAGCCGCTCGCCGGCGAGCGCCCAAAAGGCCATGGAGTTAGGCATCGTTGATGCGGTGGCCGCCACCGCCGCCGACTGCGTGCGCGGCGCCGACCTGGTGCTGCTGGCCGTGCCTGTGGCCTCGACCCAGGCCACACTGAGCAGCCTGCTGCCCCAGCTGGACCCGCAGGCGCTGGTGATGGATGTGGGCTCGACCAAGGCCGATGTGGTACGAGCGGCCGAGCAGGCCCTGGGCGAGCGCATTGCGCAGTTCATGCCGGCCCACCCGATTTGCGGCAAGGAAGTGGCAGGCATAGAGCACGCCGACGCGAAGCTCTACGCGGGTCAGCAGGTGATCCTCACGCCCTTGCCTGTGCACAGTGCAGCGCAGGTTGAGCGGGCCCGCGCCTTATGGGCCGCGCTGGGCTGCCAGGTCAAGACCTTAGAGCCGCAGCTGCACGACGAAGCACTGGCAGCGGTCAGCCATTTCCCGCACCTGCTGGCTTTTGCCTTTATGGACAGCCTGATGCAACAAGCTGACGGCGAGCGCTACCTGGCGCTGGCCGGCCCCGGCTTTCGCGACAGCACCCGGATTGCCGCCGGCGACCCCGACCTGTGGGCTGACGCTTTGCTGGCCAATGCCACACAAGTGATTGCGCAGTCGCAGCGCCTGCAGCAGAGCCTGCATGCCCTGGAAGAGCTGCTCCATCGCGGCGACCGCGCCGCCTTGCGCCAGGCCATAGAACAAGTGAGCCAAAGGCGCAGCGCCTGGCGCATGGGCCAGGGCTGAGCAGCTCCTGGGTCAGACCCTTTCATTCCCGCACCCTGCTTGCCATGTACCAGATCGACTCCCTCGACCTCCCTTCGCTGCAAAGCGCCAGCGGCAGCGTGCGGCTGCCGGGCTCCAAGAGCATTTCCAACCGGGTGCTGCTGCTGGCGGCGCTCAGCGCGGGCGAGACGGTGGTGCACGACCTGCTGGCCTCGGACGACACCGCGGTCATGCTGGCCGCGCTCAAGCAACTCGGCTGTGTGGTCGAGCAGAGCGGCCATACCGCGCTCATCACGGGTTTGGGCGGGCAGTTGCTTCAGCGCAGCGCCAAATTGTTTCTAGGCAACGCCGGTACCGCGATGCGGCCGCTGACCGCAGCGCTGGCGCTGCTGGGCGGCGACTTTGAGCTCTCGGGCGTGCCGCGCATGCACGAGCGCCCGATTGGCGATCTGGTCGATGCGCTGCGCCAACTCGGCTGTGCCATCGACTACCTGGGCCAAGACGGCTACCCGCCCCTGCGCCTGCGGCCCGAGCAGAGCCTCAAGCTCGACGCGCCGATACAAGTGCGCGGCGACGTCTCCAGCCAGTTCCTCACCGCCCTGCTGATGGCGCTGCCCTTGGTGGCGCAGCACAGGACCCCCACGCTCGGCACTGGCGTGTCCTCGCTGCCCCCCGAGGGGGCGCCTCAGCCTTGGGGCGGCCCAGCGGCTTCGGGCGACATCGTCATCGAAGTGGTGGGCGAGTTGATCTCGCGGCCCTATATCGAGATCACGCTCAAGCTGCTTCAGCGCTTTGGCATTGCGGTGCGGCGCGAGGGCTGGCAGCGTTTCACGATTCCCGCCGGCAGCCGCTACCAATCACCTGGCGAGATTTACGTGGAGGGCGACGCCTCCTCGGCCAGCTATTTTGTGGCGCTGGGCGCGCTGGCCGCACAGCCGGGTCAGGGCATCACCATCCTGGGACTGGGCAGCAGTTCCATCCAGGGCGACATCCGCTTTGTGGAGGCAGCGCAGGCCATGGGCGCAGCGGTGGAGCTATCGCCCAACCAGATCCGCGTCAGCCGCGGTGCCTGGCCCCTCAAGGCCATAGACCTCGACTGCAACCACATCCCCGACGCGGCCATGACGCTGGCGGTGATGGCCCTCTACGCTGACGGCACAAGCACGCTGCGCAACATCGCCAGCTGGCGGGTCAAGGAAACCGAACGTCTGAGCGCCATGGCCACCGAATTGCGCAAGCTCGGCGCCCGCGTCGAAGAAGGCAGCGACTACATTCAGATCAGCCCGCCGCAGCTTTGGCACTCAGCCTCGATCGCCACCTACGACGACCACCGCATGGCCATGTGCTTTTCGCTCGCCGCCTTCAACCCGGCGGGTCTGTCGGTGCGCATTGAAGAGCCGCACTGCGTGGCCAAGACCTTCCCCGACTACTTTGAAACCCTGTTCACGGTCTCGGGCACAGCCGCCGAGCGCATTCCCGTGATCTGCATCGACGGCCCCACCGCTTCGGGCAAGGGCACGCTGGCTTCGCTGACCGCGCAGCGCCTGGGCTTTCATTACCTGGACTCTGGCGCGCTCTACCGGCTGACCGCGCTGGCGGCGCAGCGCGCCGGCCTGAGCCTGGACCAGGGGTCCGAGGTCGCGCAACTGGCACGGCAGCTGCCCGTGCGCTTTGATGGCGAACGGATTTTTCTGGACGGGCAAGACGTCAGCGAGGACCTCCGCACCGAAGAGGCAGGCATGGCGGCCTCGCAGGTCTCGGTACACCCGCCGGTGCGCGATGCCCTGACCGAGCTGCAGCGCAGCTTTCGCCGCCTGCCCGGCCTGGTGGCTGACGGGCGCGACATGGGCACCGTCATCTTCCCGGACGCCACGCTCAAGGTGTTTTTGACGGCCAGCGCCAGCCGCCGCGCCCAAAGACGCCATAAGCAACTGATTTCAAAAGGGATTTCGGTTACACTGGCGGCCATTGAATCGGACCTTGAGGCGCGCGATGCCCGCGACAAATCGCGCAGTGCCGCGCCCCTGAAGCCCGCTCAAGACGCCTTGCAACTGGACAACTCCGAGCTCTCGATCGAAGCTTCGATCGACCAGATGCTCGTCTGGTGGCAAGGCAAAAGGCCCCTCTGAGTCCTGTCGCACGTCCAGTGCATTGCTCAGCGGGTTCGTTAACCCTAGCCCGCGGCCCACAGCCGCAAAAACCGTCGTCGACAGTCAGTCATCCGTCCGCAGGAGCGCGGACCGCCCGTTTGTCGTCGACTCAAGGAAATCTCATGTCTGAATCTTTTGCCGCCCTGTTTGAAGAATCGCTGCAGCGCTCGGAAATGCGCTCCGGTGAAGTGATCACCGCCGAAGTCGTGCGCATCGACCACAACCATGTGGTGGTCAACGCCGGCTTGAAGTCCGAGGCCTATGTGCCCATCGAGGAATTCAAGAACGACCAGGGCGAGCTCGAAGTGCAGGTCGGCGACTTCGTCTCCGTGGCCATCGACTCGGTGGAAAACGGCTTCGGCGACACCCTGCTCTCGCGCGACAAGGCCAAGCGCCTGGCGTCCTGGATGGCGCTCGAGAACTCGCTGGACTCCGGCGTGTTCGTCAGCGGCACGGTCAACGGCAAGGTCAAGGGCGGCCTGACGGTGCTGGTGAACGGCATCCGCGCCTTCCTGCCGGGTTCGCTGCTCGACACGCGTCCGGTGAAGGACATGAGCCCGTACGAGGGCAAGACCATGGAGTTCAAGGTCATCAAGCTCGACCGC
>JAIXOM010000026.1 GCA_027486755.1 Comamonadaceae bacterium
AAAACATGACTGGCGCCGCCCAGCTGTGTCCAGGCGTCTGAGCTGTTTTGCTTGTAGAAGAAACGGTAGTCGTCCGAGGCGCCTTTTTCGGTGACCTCAACTTTCAGATAAGCACTGTCAAAGCCATAGCCGGCATTCTCGCGCTGACCGCCATAATCAAAGTCCTCGATATTGATGCGCCAGTTGCCGTCCCAGCCGGTCATGCCGTAGGTGAAGGCGGGGCGGGCACCGTTTTGGTCAGCGTAGAAGGTCAGGCCGGCGTTTTGTTCAGTTTGGCTGCGATCGTTGATGCGCACCCGGGCCTCGATTGACCAGGTCTCGTTGAGTGCGACCTCCGGGCTCATCAGGTAGGCGATGGGTGCGGCGCCCCTCGTGTGCCACATGTCGGTGTGGCCGTAGGCGCTGAAGTCAAGCTCGTCGTTGGTGGTGTCGAGTGTGACGGTGGCCACGCTGGAGTTTGGTACATCCAGCTGAAGGGCCGATATCAGGCTGCTTTCTTCAAACGACGTAGAAAAAACGGCTGTGGACGCGCCAAATGTCGGCCCAGTGGTATCGACCACCGGGGCAGTCACGTTTACCGCAATCACATCGGTATCGGTGCCGCCCTGACCATCGTTGGTCGTCATAGTCAGGGTGGCTGCCCCAGAGAAGCCGTCGTCCATGGTCAGCACCAGGCCATCGGTAGCGGACAGCGTGGCGTTAATTTGCGCCAGGGTGCCCGTCAAGCTGACGCTAGCCGTGCGGTTGCCCGAGATATCCTCGGCAAGCAAGCCATCGGGCACATTCTCGAGCACTGCCAGAACACCATGGGTCTGGGTAAATGTCACCGTGTAGCTGCCGGCGGCATCCGGGTCTCCAATCTGAATGCCTTCAACCGCGTGGGGTGTACCGGCCTCGGCCTCGATGCCAGCGACATAGCGCAGCACCACGATGCCGGAGCCGCCGCTGCCGTTGTCTTGCCGACCGGAACTGCCATCCCCGCCGGCACCGCCACCGCCACCTGTGTTGGCTACGCCGGAGGTGGCCGGGGATCCCACCGTGGCGGCGTTGCCACCATTGCTTCCCCCGAGGCCGCTGGAGTTGCTGCCTGCACCGCCGCCGCCCGATCCATAGACCACTGCCGTGCCTGTGATGCTGCTGGTCAAACCTTGGCCGCCCGCCCCACCTGCTCCGGGTGTGGCGTCTGCTCCTGCAGTTGTTGCACCCCCACCGCCGCCGCCAGCGGTGTACTGGCGGTCGCTTTGTCCGCCCGCGTGGCCGTAAAAGCTCACACTTGCAATGCCGGTGGCAATGCCAGGCGTTGCCGCCCCGCCTTGCCCGTTTGACCAATGGCCTCCGCCGCCAGAGCCACCGGCTACACCATCGTCGCCACCGAAGCCCCCGCCGCCGCCGCCGCCGTAGACGATGACGGAGACGTTGGAGCCGACGATGCTGCTGTTGCCACCGTTGTAGTCGGTGTCGCCGTAATTGCCGGCCCCAGGAACCGCAATACCACCTGAACCAATCGTGACCGTGTAGGTGCCGCTGGACAATTGAAGGGCGGGGACATGGGCCACGCCGCCACCTCCACCACCGCCGGTGGCAAGATTGCTGGACCAAGCCCCGGCTGCGCCACCGGCGACCACCAGTGCCTCCATGGTGACGGGCGTGGTCGAATCAAGCGTGAAGGTACTTGTGCCGACTGTGGTGAAGCTGTGTACCGCATAGCCGCCAACCGTCGTCCAATTGAGACCACCAAGGTTTGAAGCGAATGAGAGGATGTTGACGGGCGCTTCGTTGACATCGGTCACCGTGATCGCCACAGCCTTCTCGGTCGTGTTGACCCCGTCACTGGCTGTGACGGTGATGTCATAAATGTTGTTTGTGCCCTCATCCGCTGGGGCTTCAAAGTCTGGTGTGACCTTGAAGGAGACCTCACCGCTCTGGGCGTTGATGTTGAACCGCGCGGCGTCCGTGCCCGCAAGTCCATAGCTCAGCGTGCTGCCGGCATTGGTGTATGTGGCGGTGGCGGTGTAGATGGTTCCGCTGCTGCCCTCCGACACGCTGGCGGTGGCGGCGCTGTTAATGACCGGATTAATAGACTTCGCCACCGTCGTGAGATCCAGCGTCGCCACATCCGGAACGTCTGCATCACGCACATAGGTGATAACCAGGTCATCGTCAGCCATGCTGAGCGCTACGCCGGCAGTATTAAACCCTTCTGCGGCCTCAAGCGCGGCCTTCAGGTCCGACACATCGAGGTCTCCGTCCGCATCAGCATCAGTAACGACACCATCGAACTCCGTAATGGTCCAGACCTCATCCGTGAGGGTCGGCAAGCCAAGTTTTACCGTCGCACTATATAGAGCCGCATCCCATTGCGGTATATTGTAAATAACCTGCTCCTCCAAGCGCCCGGCCTCGATCTCAATCCCACCTTCAGCCGAAATGCCCTCGAAGCGCCCGGTTGTGGATGACACGAGATATGGATAAGGAGAGAGCGTAGACCACTTAGTGCCTGCGCCGTCGTACGGGATTGCCACTGTAATCGCCCCACTTAAACTTGTGCCGGGTAACGATACTGTTGCCATTGATGGATCGCTGTAGCGCTCATACTCAATTTTGACGGCGTTGCCGCTTACGGATAAATAAATACCCGCTGCGTCAAAGTCTGGGTCTGCCCGCCAACCCGAAACCAGGCCACTGAGCGTTAAAGCACCAGTGGTAAAAGTGTGCGTCAGGTCAAGCTGACCATCAGTGCCCGGATCGTCAATTGCAATGGTCAAAGTTGTGCCGGCCGAAAATCCGCTGCCATTAACGATCGCTGAGAGATCGATGACCTGGTGCTCAAAGACCGGGTAGCCTGAATTTGGTCCCGTAGCCGGCCAGTACTGCTCTCCGAACTTAAAGCCAAATGAGCCACCGCTAGGCTCTTTCCATTGAAAGACGATAGATTTGTTGGCGGCACCTGCACCCCCGTAAACCGAGTTATTCGGATCAGCGTAGACGTAAAACGGGGCGTCTGGGTAGCTTGGGGCCGCCCGGATGATTGAGACGAGTTGATCCACGCTTGGGGCAACCGATCCATCGAGAGAGGCAACACCGGCAAGCTCGACAGCAGCAGCAGCCTGAGGGCCGACGCTGTTGTGCATGATTGTGATCGTGCTGTCAATGACCGAGAGCGTAATGGTAATGTCCGCTGCGTCAAAGTCTGAGTCTGCCTGCCACCCAGCAACCAAGTCCTCTAGCGTTAAAGCATCAGCGACAAAGGTATGCGTAAGTGCTTCACCTGCGACGGCTAGCGTAACCGTCTCGCCAGGACTAAAGACAATCGCCGGGTATAAATTCCATGGTTGGTTGACGATTCCAAGACCCTCTGGAAGAGTGAGCACCTGAACTGCTGCAATGCTTGAAGCGCCTGCCGTGCCGCCATCTACCAAAGCGAAAGACCCGTAGAGCTGAGTGCCGATTGAGGAAAGGTCCAGCTCGCTAGAGGGTATTTCATACGCAAACCCGTGGGTCCTGGTGTTGGCTTCGAACTGAAAAGAACCGTCAGCTGCAGCTGCCGACGTGAAGTCGTAGATGTTCGTGCCTGCGTAGTTATTGCCTGCTGAGTCACGGACGCTGCCTGCGGCAAAGGTCACAAAATACCGGGTACCGTAGGCGAGGTCACTGGTCGGGTTAATGGTCAGTGTCGAGTTGGATATCGAGAGCCCGGTGCTGGTGGCAGCATCAAAGGTCTCTACCACCCCACCTGTGGCAGAACCTGAGCGGATCTGGATATTGCCCGTACCCCGTTGGATTGCCTCACTGAAGGTCAGCACAATATTGCTGCCGCCAGCTACTCCTGTGGCGTCATCCGTGGGGCTAAAGGTGGCAACGGTGGGCGCTGTGGTGTCGACGTTTTCAATGGTTCCAGTGGCCGCTGACGCCGTGCCGACTGTATAACCATCACCCGAAGCCACCGTTACGGTGACGGCTTCATTACTTTCGATCAGGTCGTCTGCCTTGGTCTTGAGTGTGAGCGTTGCGGTGACGCTGCCAGCCGCAAAGGTGACTGTGGAAGGAAGAGGCGGTGGCGCAAACTGGGTGACAAAGCCGTCTAAGCTGCCCAAGCTTTGCAAGCCGTCGTAAACAATGTCGTAAGACTTGTACGCCGTGCCACCGATCAGAATTGCACCATTGGGGCCTGCGGCTATGGTCGTGGCCCGATCATCGTCATCGCTGCCCAAAATCCGGGTAAAGGTTCTTTGGCCGTTCTCGGGATCGATGCGGGTGACAAATGCGTCATTGCCACCCAGAGCGGCCTGACCATCGATGGCTTGTGTGGTGATGCCAGACAGGTAGACAAATCCGTCTGTGCCGATCGCCAGAGAACTGGCATAGTTTGATCCATTGGCAATCGTGGTGCTCCAAACCGATGCCCCATCGGCATCGAATTTATTGACGAAATAGCTCGCGTCTACAAATCCAGCCACGTAAACACCGCCAGCAGAATCCACAACCACCGAGGTTCCTGAATCCCAACTTGATCCGCCAATGAGGCGGGACCAAGCAACCGTGCCATTACCATTGAGCTTGCTTAAGAAAGCATCACCGCCGCCAGCATAGATTTGTTCGTCGATACTATCTTCGGTAAATCCAGTAAGGTAAACGCTCCCATCGCTCGCGGCAGCGATTGCCTTTGTCGACCTTTGCGATACGGTGAAATTCTCTGGTATACCGGGAGTCCCGTTTAACCCTATCGCGACCTTAGTCAGCGAGGTATTTAAGCCGGATCCACCATGGAAATACGTTGCAACAAACAGCGCATTTCCATCTGGAGCCAAAGCCAGTGAACGACTATCCCAAGTACTCGGGGGTAAATCGGTCAGTTCCCATGAGTCATCCAATTCCCCAGTAATCGAATATCTTAGGATAAAAGTGCTATTTACCCCGCCTGATCCGTTACCAAAGCCCGCAACATAAGCCGACCCATCAGACCCGACAAGCACCGAAGTGGCCGAATCGTCATTAGCTCCGCCGTAGACCCGAGTCCACTGTTGTGTTCCCTGCGCGTCGTATTTGCTAACGAACGCGTCTGCGTCGCCAAAATGCGTCGGTACTTGGTCGTCAGCTGACGGCATGGGGTCATCATTCGAGTAATATCTAGCTTGACCCACTGCGTAAAACCCGCCATCTGCTGTGGTTGCAATGGACAACAAATCGTCAGAGCGTGAGCCGCCAACCAGCGTGCTCCAACTTTTACCGAAAGGCCCATCAAAGGCGTAGTCGGCATTTGCACTGGCCGTGCCCCCATAGCCAATATTGACGGACAAGGCATCACCGATGTCGCCACTGCGGGTGAAGGTGTAGACCAGGTTTCCGCCCTCAAGCGCAGATGCCCCAACGGTGAGCGCTACAACCGAAACCACGTCTTCCACCGTGATCTCCACATCCTTCTCAGCCATGTTGGCCCCGTCACTGGCTGTGACGGTGATGTTGTAAACATTGTCGCCGTCCGCGTCGCCTCGCGCCTCAAAGTTAGGCGGAGCCTTAAAGGTCACCGCGCCGCTGGCTTCATCGATGTCGAACCAATCGGCATCATCGCCGGCCAAACCGTAGATCAAGGTGCTGCCTGAGTCGGTGGCGATGGCGGTGTAGACCGTGCCGGTCGAGCCTTCTTCTACGCTGGTGCTGTTGGCGCTTGACCCGCCTTCAAACACAGGTGCGATGGTGTCGACCAAAACCACAGGAGCAGCTGTAACTGAGCCCGGGGTCAAAGGGAGCCCAGCATCGTTGGTGATGGTCGCACCAGGCAGCAGGCTCAGTTCAATGTTGCCTTCGACACCCTCGTTCGGATTGACCTCCACGATCCATGTCAAGAGATCAGGGGCAAATGTCAGGGGAGTTGCAGTTTCCGTCACCCAGTTCCAGGTCTGGACCTCATCATTCACGGTAAGGAACAATTCCCCGTCTGCTGAGATCAGGTAATCGTCAAAGGTTGCTACTACTGTCTCGCCTTCTGAATTAACGAGTGTGTAGACGCGATCCCACCAATTCTCACCAGTCGTGTAATAGATAAGACCTTGAGGTAAAATAGCAGTGATGAAAGGATAAGGTCCTGATGGCAGCAAGAGATCATGACTGATTTTGCCTTCATCGTCGACGACAATTATTTGGCGCCTTTCCTGATCGTCACCCTCGTTAATCCGTAAATTCAAGACTACACTGCCTTCGGGTATGCCTGAGATATTGTAATCGTTATTTTCTGCAGTTGTAATATTGTCGTTCGTAAAGTATTCAGACAGCACCTTTCCAGTGCTGTCGATCAAGACGAATGCATTAACGCGCTCGCCGTCATTGTTTAAAAATATATCTGGATTGGGTTCGTACAGTGCATAGTCAGCGACAATGAAGGTGCCGTTCTCAAACCATCGATCTATGTATTGCCCTGATTGGAATTCAAAATCCCCAATTTCAAGCCCGGGCGTGAAGATGGTTCCTGTTGCGTCAAGGGTGCCGACTCGGAAAGCGGTCAACGGGTAATAGTTGGATTCAGGATCAAGACCGCTATTAAAGATAGATACAATTTCGTTCCAGTCATCATCATAGCTGTATACGAGTCGCTCGCCGGCTTCATTGGTGACCCATTCCGTGTATCGGATAACTGCCGATCCGTCCGGCAAGGTGAGTGGTGCGGAGTAATTGCCATCGTAATAATCGGTGTCAAATTTAGGTATGGGCGATGGATACGAGTACAAAGTCGAATCCCAGCCACTCAGTTCTTGGCTGGCAGCTCCAATAAAATCTAGTGAAATCCAGTCGACAAGTAATTCCTCGCTGACTGCGCCATCTGGCGCTACTTGTGAGGATGCCCCTTCGATAAAAAACCCACCGTTCAACAGTAAATTATGGTTGAATAAATTCTCGTCTTCAGCAAGCGTGTAGCTGCCTTTTAAATCTCCCAACCCGTCCGTCACAGCATAGGTTGTTAATTCGGAGTTTTGTATACTGATCTCCCAATATTGGAAACCGTTGGATGAGGATTTATGGGTGAGGCTGCTGAATTCAGTTGTTCCAAGAATTTCTAATTTATCGCCTTCTGCGTTTAAAAGTGAATAAGATCCATTGATGTATTCGCTTAACTTCGTGATTTCTCCATCAGAATTGGCCAGTAAGGTTGGGCCCTTGTATAGTTCAAAAATGATGGAGCCGTTGCTGTACTCTTTGATATAGCCATCCCCCAGTGAATCGAAGTTTTCAATAATAATGGGTTCGCCATCCTTAGGGATGATATAGCCGCTGTAGACCTCCTCTAATTCGTCATCCAGGTAGTAGGTGATAACGCCATTGTCATAAACCGTTTCGATGTTGGCGCCTTCAAAGTCATGGCCGCCATAGTAATCTTGCGAGCCAGTTCCGCCAGCCTGCACCAACCTGCCATCAGTACCGACAAAGAGGATTGACGAATATGTGTTATCGCTGGGTTCTTCTAAGTCAAGGTTGTAATTCCAGTATCCATTAATTTGTATTAGATTATTATTTCCGTCTAAATCATAATCATCATAAACATAGTTCCATCCTGCGGTTACATTGCTTAGTTTTGTCCCATATTGATCAATGAAATGGATGCTTGAGGAACTTGTGGTTGTATCGTAAGCTGAGTAGATGATCGCGCCACGAATGACGTCTTGAATGACTGCGCCTTCAAAATCATGATCGTCATAGGGATGATCTGTTGTCAATTCTCCATCCGCGTCAAGAAACACGACGCCCATGCCCGGTGCTTCGGTAGTGGTTTGGGGTTCATCGCTTGCAAAACGGTAATCATTGGAAGAGGAATGATAAATCAGCGTACCCCCGTCGGGTAAAGTCCAGTATTCGTAGCTTGATGACTGAGGCAAGGGCAGCGAAATGCCTTGTGAGTCCACCAACAAATCATCCGAGTCGGAAAACTTAAAAATGATGGCACTGCTGTTGATGATCTCTGCGCCGTTCAAATTAGAGAAGTCAATATCTGGATATTGGTCCGCTTGGTAACCGGGGATTTCTTCGCCCGTTGAGTCGTAGAACTTGAGTTCAGCATCTGTCCTCATATCCATTTGGCCGTATGTCTTGAGGATAAGCACCACGGTGCCATCTGCCAGCTCGCCTACAGCTTCAATTTCGTCGTAGGCTTCAGACGCCTGGCCTGATGGGGTGACCAAGTTAAGTGCACCGTACATGGTGGTTACATCACGGACGATCATCAAGCCATTGCCGAGAACCTCTTGAAGTTCTTGATTTTCTGAAAACTCAAAACTGGGTTGTAAAACGACGCTTGTGACCTCGCCGTTCGTCACCTCGAAGTCATTGGTGCCCAATCCTTGGATGGGCACGCTGGTGGTGAGCGAGTACTTGATGGCCGTCGTTTGCAGGTTCGCGATGTTTGCGTTACCACCCTTTGCTCCCCCGTCCATGGTGACCTGTTGGGCAAAGACAATCGACACCGGATCGGATGCGGCGAGCGTGAATGAGGCCGCCGCGGCGCTGCTGGCATTGCCCGCCGCGTCCGTGGCCACCGCGCTTACGGTGATGGTGCCGTTGCCCAGGGTGGCAATGTCGTCAGCAGACAAAGCCACCGCCTGAGCCGCGCCTGTGCCGGTCAGGTCCTTGGTGATGCTGTTGTTGCCGTTGGTAAATGTGAGCCGGATAGTGGCTCTGTCCTCAGCCGTGATGCTAACCACGCCCGCTGTTGCCTCTTCGGCGCTGGCGCCGTCATCAATGCCCATGCCCAGTTCGATTTCGGGGTCGGCTGGCTTGGCGGTGTCGAGCGTGTAGCTGCTGCTACTGAGGGCCACAGCGCGTGTGTTACCCGCTGTGTCGTAAATGCGGGCGGTGAGGGTGCCGCCGGTGCCGCTGAGCGTGACCGCGTTTTCGGCGCTGGCCCAGGCGGTGCCCGAGCCTGTGGTGTCGACCCAGGTGGTGCCGTCGTCGGCACTTACTTGGAGTTTTTCATCAGTGGCCAGGCTCAGGCTGCTGGCCAGGGTCACGCTCACTCGCACGCTGTCGTCGTTGGTGATGCGGTCACTGCTGCTGGTTCCAGTGTCCCTGGCGATCGTGACCGTGTTCGCGCCGGTGGGCGCTGCGGTGATGCCGGTGTCAATCGACTGGCTGGCCAGGCTGGCCAGGTTTGCGTCGATGACGGCATTGCCGGCTGCATCGGCCAAGCCTGTACCCACCAAGCTGAGTGCGACGCTGCCGCTGGCCACACCGGCCGTGGGAGTCACCACGACGGTGTAGGCGTTGTTCGCACCGGGAGTGACTGCTGTGACCGCGCCATCGGTGGCGGTAAAGCTGCTGGTGCCCACGGTGCCTGTCAGCGCTTCGCTGAAGGTCACGGTAAAGCTGATCGGGTCTTTGGTGATCGCTGTCTCCGTGGCCTCGGTGACGGTGGATATGGTGGGCGAGAGTGTGTCGATCGACTGGCTTGCCTGACTCGCCAGGTTGGCGTTGGACACGGCGTTGCCGGCTGCATCGGCCAAGCCTGTACCCACCAAGCTGAGCGCGACGCTGCCGCTGGCCACACCGGCTGTGGGTGTGACCACGACGGTGTAGGCGTTGTTCGCGCCGGCGGTGACCGACGTGACCGAGGTGACGGTGCCGTTGGTGGCAGAGAAGCTGCTGGTGCCCACGGTGCCTGTCAGCGCTTCGCTGAAGCTCACGGTAAAGCTGATCGGGTCTTTGGTGATCTCCGCTGTGGTGGCCTTGGTGACGGTGCTGACTGTGGGCGCGGCGGTGTCGATGCTGACGCTTAGTGCGTTGCTGGCGCTGCCGCCATTGCCGGCGGCGTCGGTATAGGCGCTGGATGCCACCGTGATACTGGCTGGGCCGCTTGTGTTGCCGGCGGGGGTGAAAACCGCGGTGCGGGTCAGGCCAGTGCCACCGATGGCGCCCAGCGTGCCGCCACTGACTTGCACATCGCTGGCGCTGAAGGTGCCTCTGGGGTCTTCGCTGAAGGTGAAGGTGATGACAGCGTTCTCGCCGATCTTGAGTGCAGGCTTGCTGCTGCTGATGGCCAGCGTTGGGGCCACCGGGTCGACTTTAACGATCGGGGTGGCGATGTTGGCGTTGCCAGCCAGATCGGTGAAGCGATCGGCGTCTACCTGGATCGTGGCTGGTGGGACGCTGGTGGCTTTGAGGTCGATGGTGGCCGGGTTGAAGACCGCACTCCACTGCGTCTTGTTCTGTGTGTCTTGCTTGAAGTCGCTCAGGAAGCCGCCGCTGACGCGCAGCGCCTGTGGGCCGAACCCGAGCGCCTCTTCTGACAGCTTGAACAGCACCTTGGCGGTCTCGCCGGGGTTGAGCGTGGTGATGGCGCCACCGGAGGCGCTGCTGACGCTGATTTCCACCGTTGGTGCAACAGCATCGACCTTGAAGCTCAGGGCGTTGGAGGCCAGGTTATCGGCACCTCCAGCGGCGGCCGTAAACCGGCTTGCGCCCACCTGGACCCGGGTGTCCGAGGTGATGCCGCTCAAGGTGGCGCTGTAGTCGGTGCCCGAGCCTGCAAAGCCGGATAGCGTGCCCCCGCCGGTGACCGTGACGTCGTCTGCGGTGAAGCTGCTGCTGGCCTGCGACAGCTTGAAGCGCAGCAGGGTGCTCGCTGGCCCGGAGTTGTTGGCCAGATTGAATAAGGATTGATCGGCGCTGATGCTGACAGCCGGGGCCAGCGTTTCTTGGCTGACGAACACCAGGTTGGAGGCGGTGCTGGAATTGCCCGAGACGTCGGTGAATTTGCCGCTGCCCACGCTCACCTGCGTTGCGGCCGTGGCGCTGCCAGGGGCGAGCTTGGCGGTGTAGAAGGGCGTTGCACCATTGGCACCGGTGTACATGGTGAATTCACTGATGCGACCCTGGACTTCAAGGCCGTCTTCTTTGACGGTGATGTCGTCCGGCCCAAAAGCGCCGTCACCCCAAGAGGAGGGTTTTTCGTTGACGGTGAAAGTCAGCAAGGTGCTATCGCCGGCCTTGACGAAGCTTTGCGCAGCGCTGATCTGCATGCTCGGCCCCTGGCTGTCGACCGCCGGGGCGCTAAAGTTATTGAGGCCGCTGGCCAGGCTCAGCAGGGCTGCATTGCCTGCCAGGTCCTTGATGCTGGCACCGGCCGGCAGGGTGATCTGTGCCCCGCTGGGCAGCCCAAGCTGCGTATCACCGGGCTGCACCCGGTAGGTGAAGACCAGTTTCTCGCCGCTGGACAGGCCTGGATCAAAAACCGCCTGGGCGATGCTGTTGCTGGTGTTTTGAATCACCAGGGTGGGCTTGTCTTGGTCGGTAAAGTTGACCAGTACCCCTTCAGACATCTTGACCACGAATTGAGCCAGATCGCCCACCCGCTCGGGATTGACGTTGACCGCGATCACGCTGGGCGCTTGCGAGTCTGGGGCGATGGCGGTGGGGGCAGTGACCTCAACGGTGCCGAGCTTCAGGTTGACCACGGTCAGCGACCTCTGGAGTACCGCCATTGGGTCAGCAAAATCGATGCTCAGATTCGTTAGCACCACCGTGTCGCCGGTTTTGATGTCGTTGATTTGCTCCATTGCCGTCTTCTGCGCGGCCAAGATCTGAATCAAGACGGAGTTGGAGTGGGGATTAGGGCCAGGATTGGGGTCGGAGTTGCTCTCAGAAGCAGCTTTGGCGTTGCCGGTCAGGGTGTCGATCAGGGTGTTGGTGGAGGCCACTGCGGTGCTGACCGTCTCGGTCGCCTGCGTCAGCCTGGCACCGTCCATCGCGATGTCTTGCTTGGCGGCTTCGCCCGCAACGCTGAGGATGGTGTTCAGGCTGTTGGCATTGCCCAGGTTCAGTGCTTCGCCGGTGCTGGCTGCGGTTTGGATGGCCTGCACAAGGCTATCGACGATGAAATTAGACAGGGTGATCATGGTCGGCGTCGCATCGCCTGTCTCGGTGCTCGCACCACTGAGCGCGGCCGCGCCGACGGCCAGGATGTTGGCCACCCTCAGAGAGGCGCTATTGATCTCCAGGGCCTGCACCAGGGAAAGTTCTGATTCCGAGTTGTTGCCGGTTTCGGTGGATGCTGCGATGGCGTCGACCTGGGTCAGATCAATGTCGGCAGGCAGCCCCAGCGCGGTACTGACCTTGTTCATGGCCGAGTTTTTGGCCTCGTTGATCTGGGTCTGCCGCTCTTCTTGGCTCATGTCTGCCGTCAGGCTCAGGCTGTTGCGCACGATGCTCTGCACCATGGTGGTCAGCGGGTTGACCACGGTGCTGCCAGCGGTGGCGCTGTAACTGCCCTCAAAGGGCAGGCCGGTGCTGATGTCGGTGCCGCCCTTGGTGATCAGGGCATGCAGCTTTTGCTCGGCCGTCAGGTAGCCGAAGACCCGTCCGTCGACCGAGATGCCGAATAGCGTATCGCCGCTGCTCACGACGTCGTCGTCGTTCATATCGATCCAGAGCTCCGCACCATCGAGGTAGCCGTCTTGCGTGACGATGTCAGCGGGTGTGCGTGTTTCCAGGCTGATGGCCGGCGTACTGCCGGCAGCGCCGCTGTTGCCGGCACCGTCGCTGTAGCGACCGGCCGCGACTGTGATGCTGGCATTGACCCCCGTCAGATCGGCAGTGGGGGTGAAAACGGCTGTACGGACCAGGCCGGTGCCGCTGATGGCGCCCAAGCTGCCGCCTGCGACCACCACATCATCAGCGCCAAAGGTATTTCCCGGGTTTTCGCTGAAGGTGAAGGTGATGACAGCGGTCTCGCCCTGGTTCAGGGTCGCTTTGTCGCTGGTAATCGCCAAGGTAGGCGCCAGGGTGTCGATGCTGATGCTCGGCGTTGTGCCGGCGCCGCCGCTATTGCCAGCCGCATCGGTATAAGTGCTTGCTGCCACCGTGATGCTGGCATTGCCCGCGTTCAGGCCGGCGGTGGGGGTAAGGGTGGCGGTGCGCGTCAGGCCTGTGCCGCTGATGGCACCCAGGCTGCCGCCTGCGACCACCACATCACTGGCGGTAAAGCTGGCGCCGGGGTCTTCGCTGAAGGTGAAGGTGATGACTGCGGTTTCGCCAGCGTTGAGCGCGGCTTTGTCGCTGGTAATGACCAGGGTAGGGGGTGTGGTGTCCTTGTCCTGTTGGGCGCTGATCGCCACTGCTACGGCTGCTGCGGCCCCGGCGGCGACCAACAAGCCAGCGCCTTGCCCTACCGCAGTCGCTGCGGCTGCTGTGCTGGCGCTTGCGGCACCGGAGGCCGCCGCCGCGTCGCTGACCACGACCGCAGCAGGCGCTTGAGCCAGTTGAATGCCAGACGGCAGGCCCGGATCCACAGTGCCAGCCAGGTCGCTTGGAGAAAGCCCGGGCGTCTGTATCCAAACTGACCCCAGATCCGTCGGCGGTACATCCAGGGCATCGGCATGTGGGCTGGCAGCCAGGTCAGCTTCTGCCCCTGAGTTTGCGGCCGCGGTGGTCGCTGTGGGCCCGTCGGCCGCGGTGCTGTCCAGCGCGTCTGACGCCTGCCCGTCCTCGCCCGGAAGGCGCCGGCGGGTGAGCGCCCCGCCGGGCAGCCGACTGGCCGGCTTTTGATCGGCGGTATTTTTGATTAATTCAGGTGTTTCGCGGAATTTTTCGCTGATTGCAGTTGATTTATTTTCGGAAACATTTCTCTTATTAGTCACGATAACACCTGCTGAGTTTGAAGGCAGCAGTTGTTTTACTACATTTACTGAATTTCAGTAATACTCTGTAAAAGTACAAACGAGTAATTTATCTGAGTGGTATTTACATGGTCCTAAATTTGTAGTGCACGCAAAAAAATAAATAGAAAAATAGATGCTATTGGAGTACGGGAAAGATTTTTATATAAATTTTAATTGCGACATATTTTTCATATTGCATTAAATAATCAAAGAAAAAATTAATTGTGGAAATTATTAGATAACGCTAAGAGATCGAATTTTCAAGAAAGTATGAATTTTTGAATATTTTGGAATTCATTAAATTTTTAAATGCCTGTAATTGGCCAGGCCTTAGCCCTGGCGAAGTTCGGAAATTGGATTTTTCCGATCTCATGTCGCACTGGTGCAACAGTCTACGGCTGATGTAGCTGATGAAGCCTGCGAGCCTGTAGACAGGCGCTGCTGCCGGGCTCGAGTTCCCGGCAGGGATTTGGCCGCCATTCGTAGATGCCGCAGGCCACGCGCTCGCCGATGCGGCCCGCCAAGGCCGCGCAGCGCGGCGGGGTGTAGTCGGTGCCGCGCATGCGGCAGGTGGTGCTGTTGACTTCAACGGTCAGCCCGTCGGGGACGCTGCCGCCTTGCGAGGCTAGTTCTTGCGCCGAGAAATCAACCCGAAAACTGGCGCAGCAGGCGCCGCATACGGTGCACGGGTCGTCGGCCATGCGGGATGCGCCCGATTCAGTGTTTAGGCTCAGTCAAGCCGGGGTGCGCTAAGCCGCAGCCCTTTACGCAAGGCGTCCCAGCAAGAGAAATTCCATGAGCGCCTTTTGCACATGAAGGCGGTTCTCGGCCTCGTCCCAGACCACCGACTGCGGGCCGTCGATGACCTCGGCCTGAACCTCTTCACCCCGGTGGGCCGGCAGGCAGTGCATGAAGAGCGCGTCGCTCTTGGCTGCGTGCATCATTTCGGTGTCCACGCACCAGTCGGCAAAGGCTTTTTTGCGGGCCTCGTTTTCGGCCTCAAAGCCCATGCTGGTCCACACGTCAGTGGTCACCAGGTCGGCGCCTCGGCAGGCTTGCATCGGGTCTTCAAAGACTTTGTAGCTCTCGCTCGAGCGTATGCCGGCCACCGCTTGGTCGACCTCGTAGCCGCTGGGCGTGCTCAGGTGCACCTTGAAGCCCAGCAGCTCTGCGGCCTGCAGCCAGGTGTTGGCCATGTTGTTGCCATCGCCCACCCAGGCCACCACCTTGCCAGCAATCGAGCCGCGGTGCTCGATGTAGGTGAAGATGTCGGCCAGGATCTGACAGGGGTGAAACTCGTTGGTCAGGCCGTTGATGACCGGCACGCGCGAGTGCGCGGCAAAGCGCTCTATCTTGGTCTGCTCGTAGGTGCGGATCATCACCAGGTCGACCATGCGGCTGATGACCTTGGCGCTGTCTTCGATGGGCTCGGAGCGACCGAGCTGGCTGTCGCCGGTGGTCAGGTGCACCACCGAGCCGCCGAGCTGGTACATCCCGGCCTCAAAGCTCACCCGCGTGCGGGTGGAGGCTTTTTCGAAAATCATGGCCAGGGTGCGATCGATCAGGGCTTGGTGCTTGTCGTAGGCCTTGAACTTGCGCTTGATGAGCGCGGCGCGTTCGAACAGGTAGGCGTACTCGGCGGCGCTGAAGTCGCTAAATTGCAGGTAATGCCGCACCGGGGGCAGGGTGGGGCTCATGCCGCGCCTTTTTCGCTCAGCAGTTGTTTGACCAGCGGAGCGAGGATGGCCACCACCTCGTCGGCTTCGGTGGTGCTCATGATCAGCGGCGGCACCAGGCGAATGACCGTGTCTGCGGTCACGCTGATCAAGAGGCCCGCTTCGGCGGCGCGGCTGATCAACTCGCTGCAAGGCACGCTCAGCTCAACGCCGATCATCAGGCCCTTGCCGCGGATGTCCTTGATGCCCTTGAGCGAGCCCAACTCGCGCTCAAGCGCTGCGCGCAGATGCTCGCCGACCTGGCTGGCCCGGGCCAGCAGCCCTTCGTCTTCCATGATGCGTATGGTCTCCACACCGGCGCGCATGGCCAGCGGGTTACCGCCAAAGGTGGAGCCGTGGTTGCCGGCCACGAAGATGTTGGCAGCCTTGGGGCCGGCCACCACCGCGCCTACCGGCACGCCCGAGCCCAGGCCCTTGGCCAGGGGCATGACGTCGGGCACGATGCCGGCCCATTGGTGGGCAAACCACTTGCCGGTGCGGCCCATGCCGCACTGCACCTCATCGATCATCAGCAGCCAGTCGCGCTGGTCGCACAGCTGGCGCACCTGCTGCAGGTAGCTGGCGTCCATGGGGTTGACGCCGCCTTCGCCCTGAATCGCCTCAAAGAACACCGCCACCACATTGGGGTTGTTTTTGGTGGCCTGCTCGAGCGCAGCGATGTCGTTGATGGGCACGCGGATAAAGCCCTCGACCAGGGGCCCGAAGCCGGCTTGCACCTTGGCATTGCCGGTGGCGCTCAGCGTGGCGATGCTGCGGCCGTGGAAGGCCTTCTCACAGACCACCACCTCGGGCTTGGCAATGCCCTTGTTGTGGCCGAATTTGCGCGCCAGCTTGAGCGCAGCCTCATTGGCCTCCAAGCCGGTAGAGCAGAAGAACACATTGCTCATGCCCGACAACTCGACCAGCTTGGCTGCGAGTTGCTCCTGCAAGGGGATGTGGTAGTAATTGGAGGTGTGGATAAGCTTGCCGACCTGGTCGCACAGGGCACTGACTAGACGCGGGTGGCCATGGCCCAGGGTGTTGACCGCGATGCCGCCCAGGGCGTCGAGGTAGCACTTGCCCTGCTCATCCCAGACGCGGCAGCCTTGGCCGTGCGACAGCGCGATCGGCAGTCGCCCGTAGGTGGGCATGACATGGGGCGAAGAGGGTGGCTTGGCGGCAGCGTTCATGGGATGGCTCGGCAAAAACGACTCAGCAGAAAAAAAAGTGCCGGCGATCGCTGCAGATCTGCGCTCACCGGCCCAGGGAATCAGGGGAAGCCCTGAAGGTCCGCATTTTAGGGTCAGCCGCCTGCACCGCAAGCCTTATGCGCACGGGCTGGCCGGACCTCGGTCTTTGTGCAGCCCCTAGTGCAGTTTCAGCGAAGGGACGGGTGAAGGTGGCGGCGAGTCCAGCGCCGAGTCCATTGTTCACCGCTTCGTAAGATAGAATTTTTTATTCCGCTGCCCGTGCAGTCTGGCCGAAATTTTCGGTGACACACCGCCCCATCTCCGCATGTCTGCTCCGAGCGCTCAAGAACTACTCATTCAGGGGCTGACTGCCGATGGCAAGGTATTTCGGCCCAGTGATTGGGCCGACCGTCTGGCCGGTGTCATGAGCCAGTTCAGGCCGGGCGGCGCGCAGCCGGGCAGCCATTTGAGCTATTCGCCCTGGTGTGTGCCGACAGTGATCGACAACATCAAATGTGTGGTGGTGCACCCCGACTTGCGCGCGGCCGAGCCCATGGCCTGGGATTTCGTGATGGGCTTTGCCCGCGACAACGCCTTGCAGGTTGTTCCGCTCAGCCAGGTGCCTGGCGCGCGCGGGTGAGGCGCCCATGAAAAAACCGCCCGAGGGCGGTTTTTTCATCTTTGCTGCAGCGCACCGCTTGAAAACGGCGGACGGCGCTAGGCCGTCCGGGCGAGGTCTTGCGACCTTCAGGCGGCCAGGGCGAGTGCCTTGACCTTGGCCGACAGGCGGCTCTTGTCTCGCGCGGCCTTGTTCTTGTGGAATATGCCCTTGTCGGCGACGCTGTCGACGATGCTCTGGGCTTTGGCGAAGAGTTCGCTGGCTTTGGTCTTGTCGCCGGCGACGACAGCCTTTTCAACGTTCTTCACCGCAGTACGGTATTTGGAGCGCAGCGAGGTGTTCGCGGCGTTGATTTTGACGTCCTGACGGACGCGCTTGCGGCCCGACGCCAGGCGCGGGTTCTTTTTTTTGGGTTTGCCACCAGTGGCCATATAAGTTCCTTGAAGTGTTTAAGGATGATGCAGCAAAGCTCTCCATTATAGGCCAGCAAGGCGGCCGGGCCGCGATCACCCCGGCCTGAGCGCATCAGGCAGGGGGCAGGCAAGCCGGCAGCGGCCCTCTACACTCGGGGCCGTGTCGCTGCTCAAGTCCGCCTCCATCGTCTCGCTGCTGACCCTGGCCTCGCGGGTGACAGGGCTGGCGCGCGAATTGTTCATGGCCGCCATGTTTGGTGCCAGCGCCATGACCGACGCCTTCAATGTGGCGTTTCGCATCCCCAATTTGCTGCGCCGCCTGTTTGCCGAAGGCGCTTTCAGCCAGGCTTTTGTGCCTGTGCTTGCTGCCACCCGTGCCCAAGAGGGAGAGGAAGCGACGCGGTTGCTGATCGATAAGGTGGCAGCCTTGCTGAGCCTGGCCCTGCTTTTGACCTGCGTGATCGGTGTGGCGGCCGCGCCGGTGCTGGTATGGCTGATGGCCAGCGGCCTGCAGCAGTCGCCGCGTGGCTTTGAGGCGGCGGTATTCATGACCCGCTGGATGTTCCCCTACATCGGGCTCATGTCGCTGGTGGCCCTGTCGGCTGGCATCCTCAACACCTGGCGGCGCTTTGCGGTGCCGGCGGCCACGCCGGTGCTGCTTAACCTGGCCATGATCGCCGCCGCCTGGTGGGGCGCACCGGCCCTGCAGGCCCTTGGCATCGAGCCTATTTATGCCATGGCCGGCGGGGTGGTGGTCGGCGGGGTGCTGCAACTGGCGGTGCAGATTCCGGCGCTGCTGCGCCTGAACCTGCTGCCGCGCATCGATTGGCGCTGGCAGGCCTTGGTCCAGGCTTGGCGCGACAGCGGTACCCGGCGCATTGCCGGCCTGATGCTGCCGGCTTTGCTGGGGGTGAGCGTGGCGCAGATTTCTCTGTTGATCAACACGCAGATTGCCTCGCACCTGCAAAGCGGCAGTGTGAGCTGGCTCAGCTATGCCGACCGGTTGATGGAGTTCCCCACCGCCATGCTGGGCGTGGCCCTGGGCGTGGTGCTGATGCCGCAGCTGGCGGCTGCCCGCGCGGCCGATGACAGCGCTCGGTACTCTGCCATGCTCGATTGGAGCTTGCGCCTGGTGCTGGCCTTGGGCTTGCCCTGTGCCGTGGCTTTGTTGGTGTTTCCGCTGCCCCTGGTGGCAACGCTTTACCACTACGGCGCATTTGGCGAGCGCGATGTGTTCATGACCACCTACGCGCTCATGGGCTATGGCTTCGGATTGTTGGGCCTGGTGGCCATCAAGGTGCTGGCCCCGGCGTTTTATGCCAGCCAGGACATCCGCACGCCGGTCAAGATCGCGGTGGCGGTGCTCATCATCACCCAACTGCTCAATGTGATGCTGGTGCCCTGGTTTGCCCATGCCGGGCTGGCTTTGGCCATTGGCATCGGAGCGATGCTCAATGCGCTGTGGCTGCTGCTGGGATTGCTGCGCCGTGGCAGCTTCAAGCCCTTGCCCGGCTGGGGCCGTTTTGCCATTCAGGTGCTGCTGGCCAGCACCGCGCTGGGGCTGTATTTGTACGCCTGCGCCACGGGCTGGGACTGGCTGGCCCTGCGCAGCCAGCCGGTTTGGCGCATCGCTCTGATGGCGGCCGTCATTGCCGGCTCTGCCCTGATCTATCTGGGCTTGCTCAGAATACTGGGGCTGCGTCCGCAGACCTTGCTCGGGCGATGAGCCGGTCGCTACCCGCCCGCAGGCAGAATGTGAGACAGTGAAGTTATGGCCATGCAGTTCGACGTTCCAACGCCGCTGGCGTATTTCGCCAATCTGGTCGAAAGCGATGAGCAATTCCCGCTGCTGGAGGCGGCGGCTTGCCTGGCCCAGGACGAATACCCTGAGTTGGATGTGCAGCGGGTGCTGGGCGATGTCGACCAGCTCTTGGCGCGTCTGAAGCGGCGCCTACCGGCCGACGCTTCGGCCCTGCAGCGGCTGCGTTTGCTCAACCAGTTCTTTTTTCGTGAGTTGAGTTTCGGCGGCAATCTCAACGACTACTACGACCCCGACAACAGCTATCTCAATGCGGTGCTGCGCACCCGGCGGGGTATTCCGATTACGCTGGCGGTGATCTGGCTAGAGCTCGCACAGGGCTTGGGCCTGCATGCCCGGGGTGTGGCTTTCCCGGGGCATTTCATGGTCAAGGTGACGCTGCCCAAGGGCCAGGTGATCATCGACCCCTTCACCGGCCAATCGCTCAGCCGCGAGGAGCTTTCTGAAAGGCTGGAGCCTTACCGCCAAAGGAGCGGCTTGGTCGATGACTTTGAGGTGCCCATGGGCTTGTATCTGCAGTCGGCCACGCCGCGCGAGATCATCGCCCGCATGTTGCGCAATCTCAAGGAGATCTACAAGGGCCAGTCCGACGCCGCGCGGCTGATCGCGGTGCTCGACCGCCTGCTGGTGCTGCAGCCGCAAGCCTGGAGCGAATACCGCGACCGAGGCCTGGCCTGGGCCGAGCAGGGCGAGGCCGCCCGCGCGCTTGGCGATCTGCAGGTGTACCTAGAGCATGCCGAAGACGCTGTTGACCTTGACGAGGTCAACCAGCGCGTCGAGCAACTGCGCCGGGCCTTGGGGTGAGCGGCCGCCCGCGCCGGGCCGGCGCCTGCGTCAAGGCCTGGGTCCGCCGCAGCGACTGAACGCCGGGCTTTAGCGCACCTGAACTTGCGCGCCCTCGCCCTGTGGCGCGATGCGGCCAATCTCGTAGACTTGCTCGCCGGCCGCGCGCAGGGTCTGTGCAGTGGCTTGGGCCTGGGCCGGCTCGATCACCAGCACCATGCCGATGCCGTTATTGAAGGTGCGGTTCATTTCCAGGTCGGCGATGCCGGCAGTTTTTTGCAACCAGGCAAACAACTCACTTTGCGGCCAACTGCCCTTGATCAGGTGGGCGGCCAGGCCTTCGGGCAGCACGCGGGGAATGTTCTCGAGCAGGCCGCCGCCGGTGATGTGGGCCAAGGCCTTGATCGGATGCTGCGCCAAGGCTCCCAGCATGCTTTTGACGTACAGCCGGGTGGGCTCCATCACCGCGCTCTTGAAGGGCTTGCCGTCGAGGGTGAGGGGAAGTTCAGCCCCCGCGCGCTCTATGCACTTGCGCACCAGCGAAAAACCGTTGGAATGCACGCCGCTGGAAGCCAGGCCCAGCACCACGTCACCGGCTTGCACGCTGCGGCCGGTGAGGATCTTGCTCTTTTCAACCGCGCCCACGCAAAAGCCGGCCAGGTCGTATTCGCCGGCCGGGTACATGCCGGGCATCTCGGCGGTTTCACCGCCAATGAGCGCGCAGCCCGAGAGCTCGCAGCCGCGCGCAATGCCACCGATTACCGCAGCGGCGGTGTCCACATCGAGCTTGCCGCAGGCAAAGTAGTCCAGAAAGAACAGGGGTTCTGCACCTTGCACCAGCACGTCGTTGACGCTCATGGCCACCAGGTCTATGCCCACGGTGTCGTGCATATTCCACTCGAAAGCCAGCTTGAGCTTGGTGCCCACGCCGTCGGTGCCGCTGACCAGCACCGGCTCCTTGTATTTCTTGGGGACTTCAAACAGGGCGCCGAAGCCGCCGATGCCGGCCAGCACCCCTTCGCGCATGGTTTTACGGGCCAGGGGTTTGATGCGCTCGACCAAGGCGTCGCCGGCATCGATATCGACGCCGGCATCCTTGTACGACAGGGGGGTGGTGCTCATGACGGGGTGGTCCGGTGGGGCAGGCGCCAGGGCCTGAGGGTGGGGGCTGGCTCAGGGGGGCGGGCCAGCCGATAGAATCGAGGCTTCATTTTAAGGGTTGACCCTTGGCTCTCCCGATGCAGCGCCACTTACGGCCGCCGGCGACCGACGTCTTACAGGCATGAAGCAGATCGCTTTGGACATAGGCCTGGCCTGTGTGCCCTCGTTTTCCAACTACCTGGCCGGCCCCAACGAACCCGCTCTGAGTCACCTTCAGTTGTGGGCGGGCAGCGCTTTGCGCTCGCCGGTGCCCACCTATTTGTGGGGCCCGACCGGCAGTGGCAAGTCGCACCTGCTGCGTGCCGCCGCACAGGCGCTGCGCGAGGACGGTGCCCGCACAGGCTGGCTCGATGCCAGTGTGCTCGAGCCGCCACCCTTTGACGAGTCCTGGGTTGCTGTGTTCATGGACGATTGCCACCTTTACACCGCTGTGCAGCAGCATGCGGCTTTCAACTGGTTTGTCCATGCGGTCAACGCGGCCGACGGCCATCCGCGCGGTGTGCTCGCTGCCGGAGCGCTGCCGCCGGCCGATCTGGCCCTGCGCGATGACCTGCGCTCGCGCCTGGGCTGGGGCCATGTGTTTGCCCTGCAGTCCCTGAGCGATGCCCAGCGGCGGGCGGTACTCAGGCGGCAGGCCGATGCGCGCGGTTTGCTGCTGAGCGACGAGGTCATGGATTTCGTCCTCAAGCGTTTTGCGCGCGATCTCACCCACCTGGTGGCGCTGCTCGACCAGCTTGACCACTATTCCTTGCAGACCCAGCGGCCCATCACCATCGCGCTGGTCAAATCCATGCTGGAGGCCTCATGAGCAAACCCCGTCTGGCCCTGTTTGACCTCGACCACACCCTGTTGCCGCTCGATTCCGACTATGAATGGGGCGAGTTCACCATCCGCCTGGGCTGGTGTGATGCCAGCGAGTTCAAGCGCCGCAATGCCGAGTACTTCGAGCACTATCGCGCCGGCACGCTCGACATCCATGAGTACATCCGCTTTGCCACCGAAGCCATCCGAAGCCGCGGACCGCAGCAGGCGGCGCAGGCGCATGCGCGCTTCATGGACGAGGTCATACGCCCGGCGCTGCGGCCACAGGCGCTTGAACTGGTTGAGCGCCACCGGCAGGCCGGCGAGCAGTTGCTGATCGTCACCGCGACCAATGATTTTGTGACCGCGCCGATTGCGCAGGTTTTTGGCGTGCCCGAGCTGATTGCGGTGCAGCTCGAGCGCGATGCGCACGGCCAAGTGACCGGCGAGATCCTGGGCACGCCCTCGGCGCGCGAGGGCAAGGTGCAGCGCATGAACGAGTGGCTGGCCCAGCGCTCACTGGACTGGGCCGATGTTGAAACCACTTTTTATTCCGACTCGCTCAACGATCTGCCCTTGCTCGAACGAGTGACCTACCCTGTGGCTACCAATCCCGATGACAAGCTGCGCTCGCTGGCGCAGGCGCGCGGCTGGCCCATCCTCGACCTTTTTTCATGATCAAAACACTTATCAACAAGCTGCTGGGCAAGTCGGGCGCTACCCGCAGCAGCAAATCGCCCTATGGGCAGCGCCAGGATGTGGGCCCACAGGACCACGGTATAGACCCGGGGCTGGTTGACCAGCGGGCCGCCGATGTGGTGCATACGCTGAAGGCGGCTGGCTTTGAGGCTTATATCGTGGGCGGCGCGGTGCGGGACCTGATTCTCGGCTTGCGTCCCAAGGACTTCGACGTGGCCACCAATGCCACGCCTGAGCAGGTCAAGGGCCTGTTTCGGCGCGCCTTCATCATCGGGCGGCGCTTTCGCATCGTGCATGTGGTCTACGGCCGCGGCCGCGAGCACGAGGTGATCGAGGTCTCTACTTTTCGCGCCCACCTGGACAGTAGCCAGGCGCAGCAGGTCGGCGGCAATGAACGCACCAGCAAGAGTGAGCTGGCCGGCATGAAGCATGCCGTCGATGCTTCGGGCCGGGTGCTGCGCGACAACGTCTGGGGCAGCATCGATCACGACGCAGCGCGGCGTGATTTCAGCATCAATGCAATGTATTACGACCCCGAGACCCAGATCGTGGTCGACTACCACCAGGGCATACGCGATGCCAAGAAGCGGGTGCTGCGCATGATTGGCGACCCGGTGGCGCGTTACCGGGAAGACCCGGTGCGCATCATCCGGGCGGTACGTTTTGCGGCCAAGCTCTCAGGCCTGGGCTTCAAACTCGAAGACAAGACCGGTCGGCCCCTCAAGGAGATGATGAGCTTGCTGGCCGACGTGCCGCAGTCGCGCCTGTTTGACGAGATGCTCAAGCTGCTGCAGACCGGCCATGCGGTGGCCAGCATCGCTCAGCTCAAGACACTCGGGCTCGAGCGCGGCATTTACCCGCTGCTCGATGTGATCGTGGCCGGCGCCGACGAGCCCTTTCTGCGCCTGGCCCTGGAAGACACCGACCGGCGGGTGCGCGAGGACAAGCCGGTGGCGCCCAGCTTCCTGCTGGCAGCGGTGCTGTGGTCGGACGTGAAGACCGCCTGGGACCAGCTGCGCAGCCAGGGCATGCATCCCATGCCCGCGCTGCATCAGGCCATCGACACTGCCTTCGATGCCCGCATTGGCGATGTCTCCGGACGCGGCAAACTGGGCATAGACATGCGCGAGATCTGGACCCTGCAGCCGCGCTTTGAAAAGCGGGTGGGCAGCGGCCCCTACACCTTGGTCGAGCAGCCGCGCTTTCGCGCCGGGCTGGATTTTCTGCGCCTGCGCTCGCACATCGTTGAGGTTGATGCAGAGCTGGCCGCCTGGTGGGAGAAGTTCTCTTTGGCCAGCGACGAGGAGCGCGAAGACATGATGCAGGCGGTGCGCCAGCAGACTCAGCCGCGTGCGGCCCGGGTGCGTGGGCGCGGCAAGGCCGAGGCGTCTGCTCAGGGTCAGCCCGAGTCGCAAGACGGGCAGCCTGCGGCGCCTGATGCTTCGGATGCCGCTGGGCCCGCTCAGGGGGGCGAGGCCGGTGACGGACTCGATGATGCGCCCCGCAAACGGCGTCGCAGACGGCGCTCGCGCTCCGGCGATGCAGGCGATGCAGGCGAGGGTAGCGCTGGCGAGGCGCCAGCGCGCGGCGATGGTGCCGCCTGAGCCTGCGCCGAGCCTGCCCGTCTTGCGCGAGCCGGTGCGTGCCTACGTGGGCCTGGGCGCGAACCTGGGTGAAGCCGCAGCCACCTTGCGCTGGGCGGCGGCGGCGCTCGGCGATTTGCCCGACACCCATGTGCTGCGGGTCTCCGCTCTTTACCGCAGCGCCCCCATAGACTGCGAACCAGGGGCGCCGCCTTTTCTCAACGCGGTGGCTGCCTTGAGCACCCACCTGAGCGCGCCGCAACTGCTGGCCGGCCTGCAGCAGCTCGAACTCGCGGCCGGCCGCCAGCGGCCCTACCGCAACGCACCGCGCACCCTTGATCTGGACCTGCTGCTTTACGGCGAAGGCCGCATCGAATCGCCCGCCTTGTGCGTGCCGCACCCGCGCATGCACCAGCGTGCCTTCGTGCTGCGGCCGCTGGCTGAGATTGCGCCCGAATGGGCACAGGCTGCTGATCAGCCTTGGCTGGCCGCTCAGGTCTTGGAGCGCTTAGGTCCCTTGCAGGGCTGAAAATGACCTATCTCAGGGCGCCAGCCGCTCCCTGACCCAGTCAGCGCCCTCTAGCCGATAGCGCAGCCTGTCGTGCAGCCGGCTTTTGCGGCCTTGCCAGAATTCCCAGCGGTCGGGCACCAGCCTGTAGCCACCCCAGTGGGGCGGGCGTGGCGGATTGAGCAGGAACTGCGCGCTGTAGCGGGCGGCATTGGCCACCAGAGTGCCCCGGCCTGGGATCACCTGGCTTTGCGGGCTGGCCCAGGCGCCGATGCGCGAGTCCAGGGGCCGGCTGGCGTAGTAGGCGTCGCTTTCCTCGGCCGAGACTTTGTCGACCCGGCCTTCGATGCGCACCACCCGCTCGAGCTCGACCCAGTGAAACTGCAGTGCGCCATAGGGGTTGCCGGCCAAGGCCTGGCCTTTGCGGCTGTCGTAATTGGTGTACCAGACGACGCCGCGCTCATCCAGGCCCTTGATCAGCACCACCCGGGTCGAGGGCCGCATTTGGGCGTCGACCGTGGCCAGCGTCATCGCGTTGGGCTCGGGCAATTTGCCCGCGATGGCTTCTTGCAGCCATTGCTGAAACTGCTGCAGCGGGTCGGCGTGTGAGGCGTTTTCGTCGAGCTCGGCGCGCTCGTAGCTCTTGCGCAGGTCGGCGATCGAAGCGAGGGTGTCAGTCATCGGTGCAGTATACGAAGCACAGTGCTCGCGCAGACCTCGCAGGGATACCCGCTTAAGCGTGTCTGAGCATGCGCTGCAGCAGGTGGTCCTGTATGCCCGCCTGGCGCAGACATTCATAGGTCTGCCGCGCATAGTCCAGCGTGGTGCCATAGCGGCCGCGGGCGTGGGCAAAGATATGGCGCAGCCGTTCGGCCTGCAGCTCGCCGGTGTAATTGGGGCTGCGCCGTGACAAGGTGAAGGCCAGGGCCTGTACCTGACCGTGTTCAGTCGTGCAAGGCAGCCAGCGCGGGTCGTAGACGCCGGTGGGCATTTCGCGCAGCCACAGGCGCTCAAGCGCCTCGTCGGCCTGTGCCCGTGCTATCCGGTAGGCCACGCCTCGGCAACTGCCGCCTTGCAGCAGGGCAAACACCAGGCCGGGGCAGTCGGGCGTGCCCCGGTTAACCCGGCTCCACATCTTGAGCGCCCGGTGGTAGCCGTGAATGCGGGCCCAGCGTCGCTCGGCGTATTCAAACTCCGGCCGCCAGATCAGGGAGGCGTAGCCGAAGACCCATAAATCGCACTGCCCGCCCCATTGCTGGCGTGTGGCGGCCAGCATGGCCTGCACATCGCGCAGGGGCGGAGGGAAGCGAAAACCCGGGTCCGACATAGCGCAACTGTAGCGCGGTGGCAGGGCTGCTGGCAGACGCTCGGCTGCGTCAGTGCCGCTCGATCAGCTCGATCTTGTAGCCGTCGGGATCGGCGACAAAGGCGATCACCGTGCTGCCGCCCTTGACCGGCCCGGGCTCGCGGGTGATGGTGCCGCCGGCACTGCGGATTTTTTCGCAGGCCGCATGGACATCGGGCACGCCCAGGGCGATGTGGCCATAGGCTGTACCCATCTCGTAGGTATTGACGCCCCAGTTGTAGGTCAACTCCAGTTCGGCATGGTCCGGGTTGGAGCCGTAGCCTAGAAAGGCCAGGCTGTACTTGTAGTCTGGGTTGTCGCGGGTGCGCAGCAGCGTCATGCCCAGCACTTGGGTGTAGAAGGCGATGGAGCGCTGCAGATCGCCGACGCGCAGCATGGTGTGTAGGAGTCTCATATTTGGATTGTGACTGGATTGAATAAGACGGAAAGGACGGTCAGGGGACTGAATCAGGCGCCGTTCATGCCCGTCTTCAGCGATTCAATAAAAAAACCTTTTCGGGGGGCAGCAGTTTCGTGAAGTCGCGGTCAAAGGTGTGAACCACCTCACCGAGTTGCGCGGCCGTGGCTGCGATCCAGGCGTCAGAGACCATCTGCGGCTTGTCTCCAGCTTTCAAGCAGAGGTCTCTGAAGGCCGGCCAGGCGCTGCCAGCGGCTTGAAAGCTCACCCCGGGGCAGGCCAGCAGGGCATCTACAAATTGGCTCGCCTGCTGCATCGAGCTCGGCTCTTTGAAAACCTGTGCGTGGGTCACGACTCGCATGAAGCCGGCCACCACAGAGCCAAGCAGCAGGATCGACGCAGTCCTGGGGCGCTGCACAGCCAGCTGCAACTGCTGCTGCACATGATGGAAGGCCAGACTGTGATGCGGGTGATCTTCCCGCATGGCGGCCACCAGCAGATTGACATCGGGTGTCATGACTGGAGTTTTTGATCGGCCGCGTCCATCACATCGAACATGGAGCGGTTACTCCTTGGGTCTACGCCAGGCTGAAAACCGCCACGGCCGCCCGTTGGAAGCCTGGGAATGGCGTCCGGCTCGGCCGGCAGGTCTTGCTGCACATAGTCCGATAGCCATTCACGTACTTTGGCACTCAGAGAGGTGCCTTCCTGAATCGCTCTGATGCGGGCCTGCTTGACGAGTCGCTCGTCAACCGAAAGGGTCAGGTTTGCCATGGGGAGCTTGGATTATGGTGTTTACGTGAATCAGTGTAGCACTTAAAAACGGGGTGTCGGCGCCAGAGGTCTGAGCTTCAGAAAGAATGGCGCAAGGCCATGGCCAGAACAACCCCCGTACAGAACAAGGGTAATCATCCGGAGCGTCTGGCGCCTTAGTGGAGGCTATATTCGAGCTTTAGTTGTTAGCGCAAACCGCAGCTTGCACCATGAAACTGATTGATTCCATCGTGGGCCAGGCCCCGTCCATCGCCGCCTTGCGGCGCCAGATCCACGCTCATCCGGAACTGTGCTTCAAGGAAGTGCACACCGCTGATTTGGTGGCCCAACAACTCGAACGCTGGGGCATTCCGATGCACCGTGGCATGGGCACCACCGGGGTGGTGGGCATCATCCACGGCCGCGATGGCGGTGCCAGTGGCCGTGCGCTCGGTCTGCGGGCTGATATGGACGCGCTGCCCATGCAGGAGTTCAACACCTTCGCTCATGCCAGCCAAAATCCGGGCAAGATGCACGCCTGCGGTCACGATGGCCACACCGCCATGCTGCTGGCCGCCGCCCAGCATTTGGCCGCGCAGCGCGACTTTGACGGCACCGTGTATGTGATCTTTCAGCCGGCCGAAGAGGGCGGCGGCGGCGCGCGCGAGATGATGCGCGACGGCCTGTTCGACCGCTTTCCCATGGAGGCGGTGTTCGGCATGCACAACTGGCCGGGCATGGCGGCGGGCCAGTTTGCGGTCAGTGCCGGGCCGGTCATGGCCTCGAGCAATGAATTCAAGATCACCATCCACGGCAAGGGTGGCCATGCGGCGCTGCCGCACAACGGCGTCGACCCGGTGCCGGTGGCCTGCCAGATGGTGCAGGCCTTTCAGACCATCGTCACCCGCAACAAAAAGCCGGTGGACGCGGCGGTGATTTCGGTGACCATGATCCACGCCGGTGAGGCGACCAATGTGATCCCCGACCTGTGCGAGATGCAAGGCACGGTACGCACCTTCACCACGGAGGTGATCGACCTGATCGAGCAGCGCATGCGAGAGATCGCCGAGCACACCGCTGCGGCTTTCGGCGCGCGCTGCGAATTTGAATTCGTGCGCAACTACCCGCCCACCATCAACAGCGCCGCCGAAGCCGAGTTTGCCCGCGCCGTCATGCAGGGCATCGTCGGTGCAGACCAGGTGCTGGCGCAGGAGCCCACCATGGGCGCCGAGGACTTCTCCTACATGCTGCAAGCCAAGCCTGGCGCCTATTGCTTTATCGGCAACGGCGACGGCCTGCACCGCGAGATGGGCCATGGCGGTGGCCCCTGCACCTTGCACAACCCCAGCTACGACTTCAACGATGAGCTCATTCCGCTGGGGGCGACTTACTGGGTGGAGTTGGCACGGCGCTGGCTGGCGCGCTGAAAGACCGACCGCGAAGACAGTCCGGGCGATCGGCAAAAGTGATGGGAGCCGCGCCCTCGCGGCGACGGAGTTTTGAAGGTGCATCGCCACCGATTGCCCGACGCATCGCCGCGAGGGCGCGGCTCCCACTTCCTCCAATGCGGTTCGCTGCACCTGGGTTGGAGCGCCGCCCTCGGCGCGATGGGGCCTTCGGCCCGCCCTCAGCGCTTGAGATCGCGCGCGCAGCGAAAGCCGATGTAGATCACCGCGGTATCGGCGGGCTTGCCCTGCACATGCCCGTCTTGCATGGGACCGGCGCCGTACCACCAAGAGCCACCGCGGGTGCGCTGCTCGCTGCCTGGTCCGCCGTTCACCCACTCCCACAGATTACCGCCCATCTCAAACAGGCCGTTGACGCCTGCCGCCGTGCTGCCAGCCAAAGCATGGCCGCGGCCGCGTGAGGTGATGGCATGAGCGACCGGGCTCACCGGGCCGCAGTCGCCCAGACAGTTGGCCCCGCGTGGGCTGTCGCCGGTTGGGTAGGGGTAGGTCTTGCCGCGCACAAAACCGGGCGCTGGCTGGCTGCGCCGCTCGGTATAGGCCGCTTCGCCCCACTCGGCATCGGTGGGTAGGCGCTTGCCCGCCCAGCGGCAAAACGCCTGTGCCTCGCCATGGGTCACATGCGCCGCCGGCTCGCCCTCGGCCCCTGGCTTGCCATAGGGTGAATGCCAGAGCCAGCCGCGCCGCTGCTCCCAGCCCGCCTCAAAGGTGCTGCCCCCACCGGCCCGTTCGGCCTGCGTCACCGTGCCGGTGGCTTGCACAAAGCGGCGGAACTGGCCTATGGTCACCTCGGTGCGGTCGATCTCGAAATGGCTGATCGGCTGCATCTCGGCGGCATGGGACGGGGGCGCGGCCAGGCACAGCGCGAGGGCGGCGGCCAGGGATGTTTGGGCGAGGGAGCGGTGTGTCATGGCGGATGTCTTGGGAGACCCGGATTTTTACGCTGGGTCTCATGCGATCGCCCGCGCTTTTGCTTTTGCCCCGCTTTGCCGAAGGGGAACGCCAGCTCTGTGTTTCGGGTCTGGGGCAGCGCCGGCCGCGGGCGACAATCTCAGAAAACCCGCAGAGGAGATGCTATGCCCGAATTCACCCAAACCATTCTCTACACCGACACCGACGGCCGCGCCCGCTTTGGCGAGCGTGTTCTCGCCCTGAGTGAGGGCACGCCGGCCTCGCGCCTATCGCCCGTGATGCCCTCGGCCGGCTACCAGCTGCGCCACAGTCCGGTCGGCTTTCGCAGCCAGTTCCACTGCACTGAAAAGCCGCAGTGGGTGTTCATCCTGGGCGGGCAGATGGAAATCGGCCTGCAAGGTGGGCACAGCCGCATCTTCAAGCCGGGCGAGCATTTTTATTCGGCCGATGTGCTGCCTGCGGGCGCCACTTTTGACCCCGCCGTGCACGGCCACTGGAGCCAGCAGGTGGGTGATGAGCCGCTGGTGACCCTGTTCGTCAAGGATGTTTGAGCCTGGCCCAGGCCCTGGCTGATCTTTCAGTCGACCTTGGCGCCCGAGGCCTTGACCACCGATTCGTACTTGGCCAGCTCCTGCTTCATGAAGGCACCGAACTGCTCGGGGCTGTTGCCCACCGGCTCGGCCATGAGCTGGCCAAAGCGCGCCTTGACCTCGGGCTGCTGCAGCGCGCCGGCAAAGGCCTGGTGCAGTCGGGCGGTGAGTTCTTGCGGCAACTTGGCCGGGCCGACCAGGCCCCACCAGGTATCGACCTCGAAGCCCTTGAGTGTTTCGGCCACCGCAGGCACTTCGGGCATGAGGCTGCTGCGCTGCGCGGTGGTGACTGCCAGGGCCTTGAGTTTGCCGGCCTTGATGTTGCTTGAAGCGGTGGCCAGGTTGTCGAAGTTGAAGTCGACCTGGCCGCTGAGCAGGGCCAGCTGGGCCGGGTTGCCGCCGTTGTAGGGAATGTGCACGATGAACAGGCCGGCCGCCTTTTTGAACATCTCGCCGGCCAGATGGCCTGCGCTGCCGTTGCCGCCGCTGCCGTAGTTGAGCCGGCCCGGGTTGGCTCTGGCATAGGCGATCAGATCGGCCAAGCTGGTGATTTTGAGTCGGTCGGCTGTTTCGGCGTTCATCACCAGCACATTGGGCACCCGCAGCATTTGCGTGATGGGCGTGAAGTCGCTGGCCGCGTTGTAGGGCATCTTGCTGTAGAGCCACGGGTTGATGGCATGGGTGGCTACCGCTGCAATGCCTATGGTCAAGCCGTCGGGCGCTGCCTTGGCCACCAGATCAGCACCGATGTTGCCGCCGCCGCCGGGCCGGTTCTCAATGATGACCGTGCCCAGGCTGGCTTGGACCCGCTCGGCCAAGAGCCGTGCTGTGACGTCGATCGGTCCACCCGGGGCATAGGGCACGATGATGCGCAGCGGCTTGCCCTGCGCCCAAGCTGTGAGGGCGGCAGGTGCGGCCAGGGCGGCGGCCAGCAGGCTGCGGCGCCGGGGTGCATAGGCTAGTGTCATGGCTGTCTCCTCCAGGAACTGCGGTCAGGCGCGGGCCTTGTCGGCCTCGGTGGTGAATGAATCAGCGAAAAACTCTTCTTCGGGCAGGCCGGCGCTGGCGCTGAAGTCGGCGCGGGCTGAATCGACCACGATGGGCGCACCGCAGGCGTAGACCTGGTGGCCCGAAAGATCGGGCAAGTCTTGCAACACCGCCCGGTGCACAAAGCCGGTGCGGCCTTGCCATTGGTCTTCAGGCAGGGCGTCAGAGACCACCGGCACATAGCGCAGATGGAGCATTTCGCGGCAGCGCTCTTCGATCCAGTCGTGCATATACAGGTCAGCCGGCCGCCGTCCGCCCCAGTACAGCACAGCAGGGCGTGTGATGTTCTTGAACTGCATATGCTCAATCAGGGCCTTGATTGGCGCAAAGCCGGTGCCCGATGCCAGCAAGACCATGGGCTTGTTGCTGGTTTCGCGCAGGTAGAAGCTGCCGTAGGGGCCTTCGATGCGCAGGATGTCTTTCTCCTTCATCGTCGAAAACACCGTGTCGGTGAACTTGCCGCCCGGCATGTGGCGCAGATGCAGCTCGATGGATGGCGACTGAGCCTGGGTGTGCGGCGCGTTGGCCATGGAGTAGCTGCGCCGGTCACCATCGCGCAGGAGGAATTCCACATACTGCCCAGCGTGGTACTTGAAGACTTCGTTGGCCGGCAGCTGCAGCCCGACGATCATCACATCGTGCGAGGCGCGCTTGAGGCCATTGACCCGCGCCGGCATCTTGCGCACCGCAAAAGCGCCTTCCTCACCGACCTGGCGCGACTCGATCACCAGGTCGCTGTGCGGCAGCGCGCAGCAGGCCAGCATCAAGCCCTGGGCTTCTTCCTGCTCAGACAGCGCCTTGGATTGGTGCGGCCCATGGCTCACCTGGCCCTCGAGCTTTTTGCACTTGCAGGAGCCACAGGCGCCGTCCTTGCAGCCATAGGGTAGGCCTATGCCCTGACGGATGGCAGCGGCAAGCACGGTCTCGCCGTCCTGGGTGCTGAATGTGCGGCCACTGGGCTCGACCTTCACCTTAAAACTCATCTTGGTATCCTTGGGCTTTTGCTTCTATGGATGGCCGCGTGCTGATCGCCGGCCCAAACCGCGATTTTGCCCTCCTTTGCCGCTAGCCCCGTCAACCTTCATGCAGCCCGCCCCGGCGCGCTGCCGGCGCGCTTTCGCCGTCAGCGGGTACTGATCGTCGGCTGCGGCGATGTCGGCCAGCGGGTCGCCCAGCTCCTGCCCAAGCGCGTGCAGGTCCTGGCCCTGACCTCCTCGCCCGAGCGCCTGCCCGCGCTGCGCCGCCTGGGCCTCACGCCCCTGGTGGGCAATCTGGATAAGCCGAGGACCCTGAGCCGCCTGGCCGGCCTGGGCACACGGGTGCTGCACCTAGCACCACCGCCGCAGGAGGGCTTGGCCGATTGGCGGCTCGACCCGCGAACCCGGGCGCTCATGCGCGCCCTGAGCCTGCGGCCAGCGCCGCAGGCGCTGGTCTACGGCTCCACCAGCGGCGTCTACGGTGACTGTGGCGGCGCGCGCATCGACGAGACCCGGACGCTCGCCGCCCACACCCCCAGGGCCCAGCGGCGGGTGGATGCTGAAACTCAGGTGCGGTTTTACGGTCGCCACGCGGGCGTGCCTGCCCATATTCTGCGCATTCCTGGCATCTATGCGCCTAACCGGGAAGGCGGCACGCCCAGGGGCCGGCTGCTCAAGGGCACACCCGTGCTGCGCGAGCAAGACGATGTTTACACCAACCATATTCACGCTGACGATCTGGCGCGGGCCTGCATTGCCGCGCTTTGGCGTGGCCGGCCGCAGCGTGTGACGAATGTCTGCGACCAAACCGAATTGAAGATGGGCGACTACTTTGATCTGGCGGCCGACCTGTATGGCCTGCCACGCCCGCAGCGCATCGCGCGCGAAGGCGCCTCTGAGCAGCTGCCGCTGATGGTGCTGAGCTTTATGAGCGAGTCGCGCCGCTTGGATAACCGGCGCTTGCTGCAGGAGCTGCGCTTACGTCTGCACTACCCGACGGTGGTCGAGGGCTTGAGCGCCGCCTGAGTGTTGATTAAGCTCAGATGCCGGTGGCCTTGCGCAAATGGGCCATGCGGTCTTGCGGCTGCACCACCACGGTGTTGACGTCGGCGCCTTGCAGCACCGTCAGCTTGACGGGCTCTTGCGGGGTGGCTCGGTCCCAGAGCTTTTTGTAGAAGGCCTCCAGCGAGGCAACCTTGTTGCCATCGATCGCCAGCACCACATCGCCGGCTTTGAGGCCGGCTTTTTGCGCCGGGCTGTCCTCGCTGACCCGCAGCACCTGCACCCGTCCGCCGCTTTCGCCCGAGGTCAGACCCAGCCAGGGCCGGATGCTCAGGCGGCTGGTGCCCGACTTCTGCATCTCGCTCAGGATGGGCTTGAGCAGATCGACCGGCACGAACATATTGCCCGGCATGCGGCGGTTCTCGCCCATGGCGTCCATCACCAGCAGCGAGCCTATGCCCAGCAGCTCGCCTTTTTGATTGAACAGGGCAGCGCCGCTGTGGTTGCCATTGCCGGCCATCACCGGCGGGCTGGTGAACAGGGCGCTGTCGATGTGGTATTCCCAGCTGCCCGAAAAAGCCCGCTTGCTCACCAGCCGCGTCAAACTGACGTCGGCCTCAATGTTGGTGTCGGTTGAGCCTACCGCTGCCATCAGAGCCTCTCCGGTCTGCACGCTGGCCTGGGTGCCCAACTCAACCGGGGCCACCCCCGCCAGCGGCAGCAGGGGGCGGATCAGGCCGAAGCCCGTGGCCAGGTCATAGCCGACCGCCACTGCCGGCAGGGTCTTGTTGTCCTGAGTGACGATGCGAATGTCCTGCGCCTCCAGCATCAGATAGCCTATGGTCAGGATCAGCCCGTCCGAACCGATGACCACCCCCGAGCCCGCCCTTTCCTTGCCCAGGGTGGCGGTGGACCTGGCCTCGTCGGCGGCCGTCACCCGCACGCCCACCACCGCCGCGCTGGCCCGGCTGAGCGCATCGACCCCTGCTGCCTGGCTGGCGTCGGGGCTGGCGGTCGGGCTGGCTATCGGACTGGTTATCGGACTAGTTATCGGATTGGTTATTGGGCTGCCAGGTGCCTGCGCCCACAAGGGCGCCGCGCTCAAGCAGGCCAGCGCGCTCAGGCCGATGAGCCAGTAGCGAGGTGCGTGGGCAGCAAGGAAGGCGGTCATGTTTTTCTCCGGGGTGCGGGGTGAGTGCGGTGCTGGTGCCCGGCAGTACCCGACAGCATGGACTTCTCGATGTTCAGAGAATGCGCCTGAATGTGAAACCCTGCAAGCACATCGGTGAATGGCCTGGGCCTGCATTCGGCCGTCGGGCCTAGAACGGGGGAGGGGGGCGCTCAGCTTGAGCCGGTGGGCGCGCTATTGGCTGGCTGTCTGAGTGACTCTGCAAAACACAAAAGGGGCGGCGCTTTACATGGGGGCAGGTTCGACGGTTGTACCCCTTGCCGTGCCCCGCCCACGCCAGGGGCATTGTGTTGATGCATTCCCTTTGATTCCCGTTTATGAAAACTTCACATTGCACGAGTGATGCTTTAAATTTTTGTATCTATAGTGCGGGCTGAGGGCCGAAATTGCCAACCTGAGTCGGCGTTCGCGCCAATGCCAAGGTTGGTGGCTTTCTCGGTTTTGCCATGTCTGTACATGGGTGTAGCGCATAAGGGCAAGCGAATGCTGTCAACCGACTTTCCTCCTCTTGTGTTGCCCGGTGATCCAGCGGTTGGCTGACATATCCGGTGATTTGTCGGATGCATCAGATTTAGGGGCTCGATTCATGGAGTCTTGGCAAATGTTTATAGCAGCCCTCCTCAGCAACGCTACAGTGCTGGCAGTTATGAGCTGGCTCGGGAAATCATTGCTGGAAAAGCTGCTTCAACGGGATTTCAAGCGCTTCGAGATTGAAATCAAAGCAAAGGCAGACAGAGCGATCGAACAGCTAAAGAGTGAGCTACAGCTTCGCACCATTGAACATCAGGTCGCCTTTTCGGGCCTACATCAGAAACGCGCTTCGGTCATCGAAGAGCTCAATGCTCTCCTCGCAGAGACACTCTGGGAAGCTCAGAGCGTGCTGTCTCCCATCAGATGGGCAGGCGGCCCAGACGAGCGAGAGCTGCATAAAGCCGCCGAGGCAAAGTTGGTCGAGTTCTTTAGGTACTTCGACAAGCATCGAATCTATCTGCCCGTCGATTTGAGCAATGCGGTTGAAGAGCTCGTGCGCGCGGTTCGTCACCATGTCATTGGTTTTGGCGTCTATCTCGCCTGGGACGACTACGCCCTTCAGGATCACACCCGGAAAGAAAAGTCGGACGCTTTGCTAGCGGGCTACACACTTCTCAAGGATCAGGTCCCGCAACTGAGAGCGAAGCTTGAAAATGAATTTCGCTCGCTGCTCGGGCCGAGCGGGAAGGCCGTTTAACCCGCACAAGCCACAAAGGTCCGTCCGTGGTGTTCTTTGTTTTAATGTAGCCCCTGGGCTACAATTAAATTGTGCGAGTCGAAAAAACCGACGCGTACCGCGACTGGATAGACGGCTTGAAAGACCTCGCCGGACGAGCCCGCGTGCTGATGCGCGTTGATCGCCTGATTCACGGCAACCCAGGCGTGCATCGTAATCTGACCGAGGGCGTTTCCGAACTTAAAGTCGATGTCGGTCCCGGCTACAGGGTGTACTACTCGCAGCGTGGAGACAGACTTTTGCTGCTGATCGCAGGCGGGGACAAGTCGACACAGTCCAAGGACATCGCAAGGGCACTGGAGCTCAACCGGAATTTTGAGGAGTCGTCGTGATGAGCAAGATGGCCACAGGGAAATTGATGACGACGAAGTTAACGAAGACCAAGGCTTCGGCTTACGACGTGTCGGAGCATCTGCGCACACCGGAAGAAATGGCGGCCTACCTGAACGCCTGGCTAGAGGAGGCGCCCGAAGACGCGGCCGGTATTGCCCGTGCCTTGGGCGACATCGCGCGGGCCAAAGGAATGTCCCAGGTGGCCAAGGACGCGGGGCTCAGCCGTGAGAGTCTCTACCGCGCGCTCAGCGCAGAAGGAAACCCTAGCTTTGCGACTGTGCTCAAGGTGGCCAAAGCACTTGGCGTCAGGCTTCATGCGCTGGCCGTGCCCGGTGGCGCCTGAGCCCCAGGGCATTCAAGCCATTCATGTAGCGCGACTGCGGGATTTGTTGACCGTTCTGAGCGTGGCGCGAGGTCCGCAAGACTTGGCCCGTCCGTCCTGGCGTTTGCATGGGCTCACTGGCGACTGGGCTGGCTTTCATGCTGTGACCGTGCAAGCCAATTGGCGATTGAGCTTTCGCTTTGTGGGGCAGGATGTGGAACTGTTGGACTATCTGGACTATCACTGAGGCCACTCATGAAGATGCACAACCCCGCGCACCCCGGCGAAATTCTCAAGGGCTGGCTGATCGATCTCGGCACCACTGTGACCGCCTTTGCCGCCCACGTGCAGGTCAGCCGGGTGATGCTTTGGCGTGTGCTCAATGGCCGAGCGGGTCTCAGTGCCGATATGGACTTGCGCCTGAGCGAGGCCCTGGGTACCAGCCCTTGTTATTGGCTTGCCATGCAGGCCCAGCGTGATCTGTGGGCCGCTGGCCGGCAAGCCAAGGGACGCCCTCGGATCAGGCGCGTAAAGGCTGCCCCAGTAGCCAGGTAAGGCCCGCCGAGGCCGCGGCTTGGCATGAGCCCCGGTCGACCTTGATCATGTCGCGCAATCCTGCTTATGCCTGCTGCCCGGGAAGCCCGGAACGCCTTGCTGGCACTGAATCCCGGTGACTACCCCTTGTCGCTGGATGGTGGCAAGTCGTCTGTGAGCGCTAAAGCGATTGCAGATTGGGCCAAGGCCGCTGCTGCTGGCGTGGAGTGGTTGCCGATTGACAAGCCCGTGCGGCAGTTCCAAGCAAAGCGCATTCGTTCTGGCGTGGAGACCGCATTGGCCAGCCTGCGAGTCAGTCAGGAATCCGGGGGCACTTGCTGAGCCATGGGGTCTGGGGCGTGCAAGCGGCCAGCTATGACGGGCACGAGGACGCGCCCCAAAAGCTGCAGGCCTTGGAAAAGTTGTACCGATTCCTGACCGAGACCAGCGCTAGCGTGGTGCACATCGCATCAAGAGTGGCCGCTTGAGTCTTTAAATTAATGCCCATACAATAAATACATTCGTGCAATTCACATTTGACCCGCGCAAGGATGCCGCCAACATCATCAAGCATGGTCTTTCTCTGTCAGACGCGCCGCTGGTTTTCAATGCGGCCAACAAGCTGACGATAGAGAGCACCCGGGGCAGTGAGGACCGATTGATGGACGTGGCCCTGGTTGCGGTCGCAGGCGTGGTGCTGGTGCTGGTCTATGTACTGCGTGAACCTAACAAGGTGCGGGCCCTATCGCTGCGCCGCGCATCCAAACAAGAAAGGACGCTGTATGCCCAAAAAACACACTAAGCCCACTGCGACCGATTGGGAGCGCGTTAAGCGTGAAGCCGCCCAAGGTGTGCCCATTGCCCACACCGCCGCCGATGGCCCCTATGACCCCAACGATGCCGCCGCCGTAGCCGCATATTGGCAAGAGGCCAACATCAAACGAGGCCGGGGAAGGCCCGCCGCTGCCGTGAAGCGACCTACTCTGAATATGCGGATTGATGCCGATGTGCTGGAGGCCTTCAAGGCCACCGGGCAAGGTTGGCAAACCCGCATCAATGCCGCACTGCGCGATGCCGTGGCGCATGGGCTGAACAAGGCGTGAGTTTGACGACTTCGGCTGCCCTACTCCTGCCCAGCGCCACACCGGGCAAGACCGGCTGATCTTGGCGCAAGGTCATGAGCTGTACCGCAAAGCGCGCGAGCGCAACCCTTCACGCTGGTCACGCCAGCCCGTCGCCGTCTTCGTGAAATACGCCATGCCCGATCTCCGCCCGATCCCGCACGGCGTGCGGGATTTTTGCGGGAATTGTGCGTGAGACTCGATGTGAGTCGGTGAGGGTACGCGGTATTTGATGCGTGGTGCCCGGGGCCGGAATCGAACCGGCACGCCTTGCGGCGGGGGATTTTGAGTCCCCTGCGTCTACCAATTTCACCACCCGGGCGGGGGAGGGAGGGAAATTATGGCACAGTGCTGTCCATGCAATTTCAGACCATCGAAGACGCAATTGGCAAGACCCCTCTGGTGGCGCTGCAGCGCCTGGGCGCTCAGGACAATGCGGCACGCGGCAATGTGATTCTAGGCAAGCTCGAAGGCAACAACCCGGCCGGCTCGGTCAAGGACAGGCCGGCGCTGTCCATGATCCGACGTGCCGAGGAGCGTGGCGAGATCAAGCCGGGCGATACGCTGGTTGAGGCCACCTCGGGCAATACCGGCATTGCGTTGGCCATGGCGGCAGCGATCAAGGGCTACCGCATGGTGCTGATCATGCCGGAGGACCTGTCCATCGAGCGGGCCCAGACCATGAAGGCCTTCGGCGCGGAGCTCATCCTCACACCCAAGTCGGGGGGCATGGAGAACGCTCGGGATCTGGCCGAGAAGATGCAGGCCGAGGGCCGCGGGCGCATGCTCGATCAGTTTGCCAACCCTGATAACCCGCGCATCCACTACGAGACTACCGGCCCCGAGATCTGGAACGACACGCAAGGCCGGGTGACGCACTTTGTGAGCGCCATGGGCACCACCGGCACCATCACCGGGGTGTCGCGCTACCTCAAAGAAAAGAACCCGGCCGTTCGCATTGTGGGGGCTCAGCCCAGCGAGGGCTCGCGCATTCCGGGTATTCGCAAGTGGCCACAGGAGTACCTGCCCAAGATTTACGACCCCAGCCATGTTGATGAGTTGCGCCTGGTCAGCCAGACCGATGCCGAGGACATGTGCCGGCGCCTGGCCCGCGAGGAGGGCATCTTTGCCGGTGTGTCGGCCGCCGGCGCCTGCCAGGTGGCGCTGGAACTCTCGCGCAGCGTGAGCAATGCGGTGATTGTTTTTATCGTCTGCGACCGCGGCGACCGCTATCTTTCCACTGGGGTCTTCCCCGCTTAAGAGGCTAGCCCCTATGGCTGAATTTCGTTTTTGCCCGATGTGCGCCAGCGCCCTGGCTTGGCAAAGTCGCGCTGAAGACGGCGGCGAAGTTTCCCGCCTGCGCTGCACCGCCTGTGACTACACCCATTGGAACAACCCCACGCCGGTGCTCGCCGGCATTGTGGAGGTCGAAGGCAAGATTTTGTTGGCGCGCAATGCCGCCTGGAGCGGCCGCCGCTTTGCCCTGATCACCGGCTTTATGGAGGCTGGCGAGACGCCCGAGGAGGGCATCTCTCGCGAGATTGGGGAGGAGACCAGCTTGGAGGTGACGGCCTTGCAACTCATTGGTGTTTATGAGTTCAAGCGGATGAACCAGGTCATCATCGCCTATCATGCGAAGGCCCATGGGCAGGTGAGCCTGTCCCCAGAGTTGGTGGAATACAAGTTGTACGCGCCGCAGGACCTGATCTGCTGGCCGGCCGGCACCGGTTATGCGCTGGCCGACTGGCTGCGCACCCAGAACATTGAGCCTCGGTTCATGAGCTGGGAGGAACGTGAAGCGATGAGCCGAGAATCATGATGCAGATCGACAAAGAACTCGATACCCGGGGGCTCAACTGCCCTCTGCCCATCCTCAAGGCCAAGAAGACCCTGGCCGAGATGAGCAGCGGCCAGCTGCTCAAGGTGATGTCCACCGACGCCGGTTCGGTGCGCGACTTTCAGGCTTTTGCCAAGCAAACCGGTAACGACCTGGTGGCCCAGGAAAGCACCGGCGGCGAGTTCACCCACGTTCTCAAGCGGCGCTGAGCGCAAGCGATCGTTGCGCCCAGAACTCTCGGGCTGGATCGCTTATTGAATCTGCAGCTGCTGCAGATATTGTTTAAAGGCGGGCCCGACCTCGCTGTGCTGCAAGGCCAGCTCGACGGTGGCCTGCAAAAAGCCTTCTTTGCTGCCGCAGTCATAGCGCTTGCCCTGGTATTTGTAGGCATAGACCGCCTCTTCGGCCATCAGGGCGGCAATACCGTCGGTCAGTTGAATCTCACCGCCGGCGCCGCTGCCCAATTGTTTGAGGTGGCGGAAGATGGCGGGGGTGAGGATGTAGCGGCCGGCCACGCCGATGCGCGAGGGCGCCACTTCCGGGGCGGGCTTTTCCACGATGCGCTCGACCTGGGTCAGTCGATCTTCGATAGCCTTGCCGTCCACGATGCCGTAGCGGCGGGTGTGTTCCAGCGGCACCTCTTGCACCGCTAGGACCGAGCGGCCCAGGCGTGCAAACTGCTCGGTCATTTGGGCCAGCACCGGCGGCTCGCCAACCATCAGGTCATCGGCCAGCAAGACGGCAAAGGGCTTGTTGCCCACCACATGCTCGGCGCACAGCACGGCATGGCCCAGGCCCAGCATGCGGTGCTGGCGCACATAGGAAAAATGCATGTCCTCCATGCGCACCGAGCGCAGCAACTCCAGCAGCGTCTGTTTGCCAGCGGCTTCCAGCTCGCTTTCAAGCTCGTAGGCGGTGTCGAAATGGTCTTCGATGGCGCGCTTGCTGCGGCCAGTGATGAAGACCATGTGGCGGATGCCGGCGGCGTAGGCTTCTTCCACCGCGTACTGAATCAGCGGCTTGTCGACCACCGGCAGCATTTCCTTGGGCTGGGCTTTGGTGGCCGGCAAAAAACGGGTGCCCAGGCCGGCGACGGGGAATACGGCGATCTTCAGTGCTGAATTCATGAGGGCGTGTGTTTTTAGGGCTGAGGAGGGTTGGTTAGGGCAGATCATCGCATCCTGGCTGGCTCAACGGTAATGCTTAGCCCAAGCGCTGCAGTTGCGAGCGCAGCTTGGCCAGGGTACTGGAAAAATCTTCCAGTCGCTTCTTTTCCTGCTCGATCACCGCCGGCGGTGCCTTATCCACGAAAGCCTGGTTGCCCAACTTGCCCTGGGCCTTGGCCATCTCGCCTTCGATGCGGGCCGCTTCCTTGCTCAGGCGGATTTTTTCTGCGGCCACGTCGACTTCGATGAACAGGCAGATGCGGCTGGCGCCGACGACCGCCACCGGCGCGGCCTGAGCGGCGGCCTGCCAGGCAGCCTCGTCGTCGAAGACCTTGACCTCACTGAGCTTGGCCAGGGCTTGCAGCAAGGCGGCGTTGCTGCGCAGGAAGTCGGCGTCGCCCAGCGCATACAGCGGTATCTTGGCGGCCGGCGAGACGCCCATTTCGCCGCGCAGATTGCGGCAGGCATCGACCAGGGCCTTGAGTCGGGCGATGTTGGCGATCGCCTGCTCATCGACCTTGCCCATCTGCGCCTCGGGGTAGCGGGCAAGGCTCACCGATGGGCCGGGCAGGCCGGCCACCGGCGCCACCTTTTGCCACAGCTCTTCGGTGATGAAAGGAATCAGCGGATGGGCCAGGCGCAAGATGGCTTCGAGCGTGCGGATCAGGGTGCGGCGGGTGGCGCGCTGCTGAGCCGCGTCGCCTTGCTGCAGTTGCACCTTGGCGATTTCCAGGTACCAGTCGCAGTACTCGTTCCAGACGAATTCATAAATCGCACCGGCTACATTGTCGAGCCGGTATTCGGCAAAGCCCTTGGCCACCTCGGCCTCGACCTGCTGCAGCACCGAGCTGATCCAGCGGTCGGCTTGGCTGAACTTCATGTACTGGTAGAAGGGCCCGGCAGGAATCAGCTCCCCGTTTTCGCCGGTGCGCGGCGGCGTGCATTCGGCTTTGGTGTGCTCTTTGAGTCCGCAGTCCTGGCCTTCGCAGTTCATCAGCACAAAGCGGGTGGCGTTCCACAGCTTGTTGCAGAAATTGCGGTAGCCCTCGCAGCGCTTGCTGTCAAAGTTGATGCTGCGGCCCAGGCTGGCCAGGGCGGCAAAGGTAAAGCGCAGCGCATCGGCGCCGTAGGCCGGTATGCCTTCCGGAAATTCTTTTTGGGTGTTCTTGCGCACCTGCGGCGCCGTCTCGGGTTTGCGCAGGCCCTGGCTGCGCTTGTCCAGCAGCGGCTCGAGCGCGATGCCGTCGATCAGGTCCACCGGGTCGAGCACATTGCCTTCGCTCTTGCTCATCTTCTTGCCCTGGGCGTCGCGCACCAGGCCGTGGATGTAAACATCCCTGAACGGCACCCGCCCGGTGAAGTGGGTGGTCATCATGATCATGCGGGCGACCCAGAAGAAGATGATGTCGTAGCCGGTGACCAGCACCGAAGAAGGCAGGTAGAGGTCGTAGTCGCTGCTCGCATCGCTGGCCTGGGCCGCCTGCGGCCAGCCCATGGTGCTAAAGGGCACCAGGGCACTGGAATACCAAGTGTCGAGCACGTCTTCGTCGCGCTTGAGCGTCTTGCCGGGTGCCTGCGCTTGGGCCTCGGCCAGGCTGCGGGCCACATAGACCTTGCCATCTTCGTCATACCAAGCGGGAATCTGGTGGCCCCACCAGAGCTGGCGCGAGATGCACCAGTCCTGGATGTTGTTCATCCACTGGTTATAGGTGTTGATCCAGTTCTCAGGCACAAAGCGCACCTGGCCCGATTGCACCGCATCAATGGCTTTTTGCGCGATGCTCTTGCCCGTGGGGTCCTGCGGGCTGACCTTGTTCATCGCCACAAACCATTGGTCGGTCAGCATGGGCTCGACCACCTGGCCGGTGCGGGCGCAGCGGGGCACCATCAGCTTGTGCTTTTTGACTTCGACCAGCAGGCCTGCCGTTTCGAGGTCGGCCACGACGGCTTTGCGTGCGACAAAGCGGTCCAGGCCACGGTATTTTTCTGGGGCATTGCCATTGACGGTAGCGTCCAGATTGAGCACGCAGATCATGTCCAGTTTATGGCGCTGACCTACGGCGTAGTCGTTGTTGTCATGCGCGGGCGTGACTTTGACGACGCCTGTGCCGAAGTCTTTGTCGACGTACTCGTCGGCAATCACCGGGATGGTGCGCTCGCACAGGGGTAGCTTGACTTGCTTGCCGATCAGTGAGCGGTAGCGATCGTCCTCTGGGTGGACCATCACGGCCACGTCGCCCAACAGGGTTTCCGGGCGGGTGGTGGCCACGGTCAAAGAGCCGCTGCCGTCGGCGAGGTCATAGCGGATGTGCCAGAGCGAGCCGTCTTCTTCCTCGCTTTCGACCTCCAGGTCCGAGACCGCGCTCATCAGCACCGGATCCCAGTTGACCAGGCGTTTGCCGCGGTAGATCAGGCCCTGCTGGTAGAGCTGCACAAAGGTTTCAGTCACCACAGAAGACAGCTTGTCGTCCATGGTGAAGTACTCGCGGCCCCAGTCCACGCTGTCGCCCATGCGGCGCATCTGCTCGGTGATGGTGTTGCCCGACTGCTCTTTCCACTCCCACACCTTAGCCACGAAGTTCTTGCGCGCCTCCTGCGGCGTCGGCCCCATGGCGTGGCGGCTGATGCCCTGCGCTTGAAGCTGGCGCTCGACCACGATCTGCGTGGCAATGCCCGCATGGTCGGTGCCCGGCACCCACACCGTGTTGTGACCCCTCATGCGGTGGTAGCGGGTCAGGCTGTCCATGATGGTCTGATTGAAGGCATGGCCCATGTGCAGCGTGCCGGTCACGTTGGGCGGCGGCAGCTGTATGCAAAAAGCCGGCTGGCCGGGCTCGGGCTGGCCAGTACCCCGATAGCCGGCTGCGCCGTAGCCGCGCTGCTCCCACTGCGCGCCCCACTGCGCTTCGAGCGCGGCCGGCTCGAAAGACTTGGCCAGCGATTGCAGGCCGGGTTGCTCAGGGCGGGTGTCGGGGGAGGAATTCATGGCGGAGGGATTTCGGGCGCAGGGAGCGCGTCAGGGAAAGCACGGGATTTTAGCCAGCGGCCCCTTTGCGCACCGCGCCGCGAGGGTGCTTCTTGAGTCTGTGCGTCGCCGTACCTGCATATCGAGCCAGGCTCAGGTCTTGCCTAGGCGCCCGGCTCGGAGAACAATTGACACACTTTTCTATTTCAAGGGATCTCTCATGACGCTTGCTCGCCGCCCGTTCACCGCCTTGTTGCCGCGCTTAGCTGTCTTGCTCGCCACCTGCAGCCTCGGTGCTGCTTTGGCCCAGACGCCCAAGACCCTGCGCCTGATGGTGGGCTTTCCGCCGGGCGGGGGGACCGATGCGATTGCGCGGATCCTGGCTGAAAAGCTCAAGGACGAATTGGGCGCCTCGGTGATCGTCGAGAACAAGCCCGGTGCTGGCGGGCAGCTGGCGGCGCAGGCGCTCAAGGCGGCGCCGGCCGATGGCAGCGTCCTGTTCCTGTCGCACGACCACACCATCACGATCTTGCCCATGGTGGTCAAGAACGCGGGCTTTAACTCCGCGCAGGACTTTGTGCCGGTGGCTGGCTTTGCCACCTTCGTCAACGCCTTTGCCGTCTCGGGCGCTAACCCGGCCAAGACTTTCAACGAGTATGTGGCCTGGGTCAAGGCCCAGCAGGGCAAGGGCGCGGTGGGCATACCGGCGCCGGCCTCGACCCCGGAATTTTTGGTCAAGGTCATGGGCGAGAAGTTCAAGCTTGATCTGGTGGCCGCGCCCTACCGCGGCAGCGCGCCGCTGATGGCCGACATGCTGGGCAATCAGATTGCTGCCGGCGTGGCCTCGGTCCCTGACTTCATTGAGAACCACAAGGCCGGCAAGCTGCGCGTGCTGGCCGTGCTCGGTGGCGCCCGGCAGGCGGCCCTGCCCGATGTGCCGACCTTCACCGAGCTGGGTCTGGCTGGCCTGGAAGACATGCCCTACTACGGGGTGTTTGCGCCCACCGGCACGCCCAAGGCCTTCATTGACAGCTTTTCTGCTGCCGTGGCCAAGGTCATTGCCATGCCCGAGGTGCGCAGTCAGCTCAGCCAGATGGGGCTGACGGTCGGCCACATGCCACCCGATCAGCTTGGCCGTCGCGAGCGCGCCTATGCCCAGGTCTGGGCCCGCATCATCCGGGACAGCGGCTTTCAGCCCCAGTGATTTGCTCGGGAATTCTCGGTCCTGGGTTACCTTGGGCGATCAGGTGAAGTGTTGATAAGTATGGAAAAGCGGCCATTTGGCCGCTTTTATGATCAAAAAGGCGCGATTCGCTTCGAATTGAGCTTTTCTTTCATGGCTGAGCGTTTGATAGGGCTCCTAAATTGAGGGCATTGATTCCCCCTATTGGACGCTCCGCGCGGATTGCCGCTATCGTTCGTTCCGTCCGAACGCTTTCGATGCGTTTCAGGCAGTTCCTCTAGTCCCACTTCATCACTCAGGAGATTTCCATGGCAGCACTCAAAGGCTCCAAGACGGAAGAAAACCTCAAGGCCGCCTTCGCAGGCGAGTCCCAGGCCAACCGCCGTTACCTTTACTTCGCAAACAAGGCCGACGTCGAAGGCCAGCCCGATGTGGCAGCCCTGTTCCGCTCGACCGCTGAAGGCGAGACCGGACACGCCCATGGTCACCTCGAGTGGCTCGAGCAGTGCGGTGACCCAGCCACCGGCATGCCCTTTGGCACCAGCCGCGACAACCTGGCCTCTGCAGTGGCTGGCGAAACCCATGAGTACACCGACATGTACCCGGGCATGGCCAAGACCGCCCGCGAAGAAGGTCATGACGAAGTGGCTGACTGGTTCGAGACGCTGGCCAAGGCCGAGCGCTCGCACGCCAACCGCTACGCCAAAGCCTTGGCCGATCTGAAGGACTGATCTTCAGTTACTGCGCTGGACGGGCAGCTTCCCAACCAGCGTCAAACACACCCCAGGTGCTGATGCGTTCACCCTGGGGTGTGTGGTTTCTGCAAAGGCCTTTGCGAACCCGGCGCTTTGCCAAACCTCCTTGACCCGACGAGATTTCCGTCCCGAACCTCAGCGAGCACCGACCATGGCTACCGAAGGCAACCTCAAGGCCCCCACCCGCCACCCCATAGACTGGAAGAACCCAGAGTTCTACAACGAGGAAGCGACTTTCCATGAGATGGAGCGTATCTTCGATATCTGTCATGGCTGCCGCCGCTGCGTGAGCCTGTGCGGCTCCTTCCCCACCTTGTTCGACCTGGTCGATGAGAGTTCGACCGGCGAGGTTGACGGCGTGGACAAGAAGGACTACTGGAAGGTGGTCGACCAGTGTTACATGTGCGATCTGTGCTACCTGACCAAGTGCCCTTACGTGCCGCCCCACGAGTTCAACCTGGACTTTCCGCACACCATGCTGCGGGCCAAGGCGATCAAGTTCAAGAAAGGTGAGGTTGGCTTCGGTGAGCGCCTCTTGGCCTCCACCGATGTGCATGGCTCTTTTGCCGGCATTCCCATCGTGGTGCAGGCGGTCAATGCGGTCAACAAGACCAAGTTGGCGCGCAAGGTGATGGAATCTACGCTCGGCGTGGACAAAGACGCCTGGCTGCCCACGCTGGCCACCCACCGCTTTCGCTCCAGCGCGCCCGAGGCCGCCAGCACTGAGGTCAAGGACGGCGCGAACACCCCGGGCAAGGTGGTGATTTTTTCCACCTGCTATGTCAATTACAACGAGCCGGGCATAGGTCATGACCTGCTCAAGATCCTCGACCACAACGAGGTCCCCTATGTGATCGTCGAGAAAGAAAAATGCTGCGGCATGCCCCAGTTGGAGCTCGGTGACCTGGAGTCGGTCGAGCACAGCAAGCAGGCCAACGTGCCGGTGCTGGCCCGCTATGCCCGCGATGGCTATGCCATCTTGAGTGCGGTGCCCAGCTGCACCTTGATGTTCAAGCAGGAAATTCCGCTGATGTTCCCCGAGGACGAGGAAGCCAAGCTGGTCAAGGAGCACATGTGGGACCCCTTCGAGTACCTGATGGCGCGCAAGCGTGACGGTCTGCTCAAGACCGAATTCGAACAGCCCTTGGGCAAGATCAGCTACCAGATTCCCTGCCACGGCCGGGTGCAGAACATTGGCAAGAAAACCGAGGAGATGCTCAAGATGGTGCCAGGTACCAGTGTGCACACGCACGAGCGCTGCTCGGGCCATGCGGGTACTTTTGGCGTCAAGAAGGGCTTTCATGATCAGGCGATGAAGATCGGCAAGCCCTTGTTCAAGGCCATGGCCAATCACAAGGACGGCGGCGCGCCCGACGTGATCTCCAGCGATTGCCCGCTCGGCGGCCATCACATCGCCCAAGGCTTTGAGGTCAACAAGCTCGGCGAGGTACCCCAAAAGCACCCGCTGACCTTGATCCGCACCGCCTACGGTTTGAAGTAATTTTTTGATACCCGCCAGCCCGTTTTCAATGCGGGCCGGCAAGAAAGGACAGCCATGATGCAAATGACCGGAAAAGTCACCCGTGACAGCCTCATGACCTTGGAGGCCTACAGCAAGTGGCGCAAGGAGCACAAGCCCAGCGTCGTTCAGCACCGCAAATTGCGCAGCGTTCAGCTCGGCGATCATCTGAACATCCAGTTCGAGAGTGAGCTGACGATTCGCTACCAGATTCAGGAGATGCTGCGCATCGAAAAGATTTTCGAAGAAGAAGGCATCGAGCACGAAATCGAGGCTTACGCGCCGCTGGTGCCCGAAGGCAGCAATTGGAAGGCGACGCTGCTGATTGAGTACCCCGACGTCAATGAGCGCAAGCGCGAACTGGCACGCCTCATCGGCGTGGAAGACCGGGTTTTTGTCGAGATCGAAGGCGAAGGCCGGGTCTACGCGATCGCCGACGAAGACCTCGAGCGCGAAAACGGCGAGAAGACTTCAGCGGTGCACTTCATGCGCTTTGAGTTCAACACGGCGCAGTGCGCGGCCATCAAGGCAGGCGGGGCGGTCAAGCTCGGCTGCGACCATACCAACTATCCGGCGCATGTGACCATCGCGCCCGAAACCTTGGCCTCGCTGGCCGGCGATTTGAAGTAAGCCCGCGGCGGCGGTCTGGTCTTCCATTTTGTGGGAGCGCCACCCCGGTGCGATGCGGGCTCTGAACGAGAGCTTCGGTTTCTTAATTTCTTTTCAGCGCATGCCGATGCGAGCGTCCGGGCCAAAGATCGGCCCGGCCTCTTTGGGCAGGCAACGCCAGTAGGGGGGATGGGCCTGAACCTGCCCCTTGAGGGCAGCCGCGGCACTCCAGCCCCAGCGTGGGTTGTAGAGGAAGGCGCGGGCCAGGGCCACCAGATCGGCATCGCCGCGCGCCAGCACGCCCTCGGCCTGCTGGGCGTCGGTGATCAGGCCCACCGCGAAGGTGGCCAGGCCCGAGCGCTCGCGCACTGCCTTGGCCAGGGGCACCTGGTATTCGGGGCCAAGCGCGATCTTTTGCAGCGGCGAGACGCCGCCCGAGCTGATGTGAACGAATTGCGCGCCCCGGTCCTTGAGGTGGCGAGCCAGTTCGGCGCTTTCGTCGATGCTCCAGCCGCCGTCTACCCAGTCGGTGCCCGAAATTCGCACGCCCAGGGTACCGCCGAAGCTGCGGCGCACATCATCAAACACCTCCAGAGTCAGCCGTATGCGGTTCTCGAAAGAGCCGCCATAGGCGTCCTGGCGCTGATTGGCCAGCGGCGATAGAAACTGGTGCAGCAGGTAGCCATGGGCCGCGTGCAGCTCGATGGCGTCGATGCCGATCTCGGCGCTGCGACGTGCCGCCTCGGCGAAGTCGGACCGTACCTTGGCAATGCCCTCCAGGCTGAGGGCTTTGGGCGCTGCCTCCTGCGGCAGGTGGGGCAGGGCGCTGGGCCCCCAGGTCTGCCAGCCTCCTGCTTCCAGTGGTATCAGCTGCCCGCCGCGCCAAGGGACCTCGCTGGAGGCCTTTCGACCGGCGTGAGCGAGTTGTATGCACACCGGCATTGGCGGCGCCAGCCGGCGCGCACGTTGCAGAATGTCTTTCAAGGCGGCAGCGGTGACATCGTCCCACAGGCCCAGGCAGCCCGGGGTGATGCGGGCCTCGGGGCTGACGGCGGTGGCCTCCAGGGTCAGCATGCCGGCGCCGCTGTTGAGCAGCTGGGCCCAGTGCGCCAGGTGCCAGTCATTGGCCTGGCCCTCTTGGCTGGCGTATTGACACATGGGGGCGATGACGATGCGGTTGGGCAGGGTCAGCGGGCCCGCTGGGGCTTGAAAGGTGAAAGGGGTAAAAAGATGACTCACGGTGTAGCAACAGTTATGGGCAGCAACGTAGGCCACCCTACAGGGAATTGAGGCCTGACCCATAATTGTCGGCTTTCCTGTACGTATTTGCCTGCGCCATGCTTTTTCTGCTCTCGCCCGCTAAGTCGCTGGACTATGAATCGCCCTTGGCCGACCTGCCGCACAGCCTGCCTGGCTTTATCGACCAGTCCAGCGAACTGATCGGCCTGCTCCAGCAGCGCTCGCCCCAGCAGATTGCCGAGCTGATGGATCTGTCTGACGCCCTGTCTGGGCTGAACGTGGCGCGCTACCAGGCCTGGCGGCCAAAATTCACGGCGGCCAACTCGCGCCAGGCGGTGCTGGCCTTCAATGGCGATGTGTATGAGGGACTCGATGCGCGCAGCCTCAAGCCAGCGCAGCTTGAATGGGCGCAGGAGCATCTGTGCATCCTCAGTGGTCTGTACGGCGTGCTGCGCCCGATGGACTGGATGCAGCCCTATCGCCTCGAAATGGGCACCGCCTTGCCCAATGCCCGCGGCAAAAATCTCTATCAGTTCTGGGGGCCGCGTATCGCCGAGTACCTCAGGCAGCGGGCGCAGGCCCAGCCCCAGCCGCTGATCGTCAACCTGGCCAGCGAGGAGTATTTCAAGGCGGTCGATCTCAAGACCTTGCAACTGCCGGTGGTGCAGTGTGTGTTCGAGGAATACAAGGCCGGCAAGTACAAGATCATCAGCTTCATGGCCAAGCGCGCCCGTGGTCTGATGGCGCGCTACGCGATCGAAAAGAAGGTCGATTCGGTCAAAAAGCTCGAGCGCTTCGACCGCGAAGGCTATGCCTACGCGCCCGAGGTTTCGCAGCCCGATCGCCTGGTGTTTCGGCGGCGGTCCGAGGGCAGCTAAGCTTCTGTCATGCGGCTACAGACCGATACATCTGCGCCGGGCCGAGCCTCTTCGACCCAATGGGTGCCGGCCGATACTGGCCAGGGGGCGAGGTCATCATGAGCAAGAACACCAGTCAGCAGACAAGGTCCAGCGTCGAGCAATGGCTGGCCGAGCAGCGCGCGGCTGGCTTTGATGACCTGAGCCTGTACCGCTCGCTGCGCGATGCCGGCTGGGACCATCTGGCCGCCTGCCAGTGGGTGGGGCTCAAGCCTGCGGCCATCGAGCCGCCGCTGCACAGCAGCACCTCGGCCAGGCAAGCTGAGCGGCCAGTGCCCTGGCCGCCAGGGGCAGGCGAGCAGCCCTGGCTCGATGCCGGCGATCGCAAGGTGCAGGCCCTGGCGGTGATGCATGCGCCGGAGGTGATTGTTCTGGGCCAACTGCTCGATGCCCAGGAATGCGAGGCCCTGATTGAGGCGGCGCGGCCTCGCATGCAGCGCTCACTGACGGTCTCGGTCAAGACCGGCGGCGAGGAGGAAAACATAGACCGCACCAGCCAGGGCATGTTCTTCGAGCGGGGCGAGACCGAGCTGATCGCCCGCATTGAGCAGCGACTGGCCCGCCTGCTCGACTGGCCGGTAGAAAACGGCGAAGGCCTGCAGATCTTGCGCTACGCTCCCGGTGCCGAGTACAAGCCGCATTACGACTATTTTGATCCGCTGGAGCCGGGTACACCGACCATCTTGCGCCGGGGCGGGCAAAGGGTGGCCACGGTGGTGATCTACCTCAACGAGCCCGAAGCGGGCGGCGCCACCGTTTTTCCGGATGCGCAATTTGAATGTCTGCCGGTGCGTGGCAACGCGGTGTTTTTCAATTACAGCCGGCCTGACCCTTCAAGCCATTCCCTGCATGCGGGTGCGCCGGTGCTGCGGGGCGAGAAATGGATTGCCACCAAATGGCTGCGCGAAGGCCGGTTTGAGTAAGTCCTTGATCGTCAAGGCGCTGCCGGCGCGACAATACCCAGCATGAACACGCCCGAAGAATCGGCCCTGGGCAAGACCTCGGCCTACCCCGACCAATACGACGCAAGCCTTTTGTTTCCACTGCCGCGCGCGCCCAAGCGCCAGGAGATCGGCGTGGTGTCCACCCCGCCTTTCATGGGTGCCGACCTGTGGACCGCCTATGAGTTGAGCTGGCTCAACTTGCGCGGCAAGCCGCAGGTCGCGCTGGCCCAACTGGTGGTGCCCTGTGAGAGCCCCAACATCATTGAGAGCAAATCACTCAAGCTCTATCTGGGCAGTTTTAGCAACAGCCGCTTCGGCGATGCCGCCGAGGTGTTGGCCCACTTGAAGACCGACCTGGGCCAGGCGCTGTGGCGCACCGAGGGCGCTGAACCCGCTTCAAGCTCGGTGGGCGTCAAGCTGATCGCGCCCGAGGACTTTGACCGCCAGGCCATTGAAGAGCTTGACGGACTGAGCCTGGACCGGCTGGACATTGACTGCGAGCACTACACGCCTGCGCCCGAGCTGCTCTCGGCCGCATTTGAAGAGCAGCCCGTCAGCGAAGTCCTCACCAGCCGCTTGCTCAAGAGCAACTGCCTGGTCACCGGCCAGCCCGACTGGGGCAGCGTGCAGATCAGCTACAGCGGCCCGCAGATTGAGCAGGGCGGCCTCTTGCGCTACCTGGTGAGTTTTCGAAACCACCATGAGTTTCACGAGCAGTGTGTCGAGCGCATCTTCATGGATGTCTGGAGCCGCTGCAAACCGACCCGCCTTTCGGTTTACGCCCGTTACACCCGCCGCGGCGGCCTGGACATCAACCCGTTTCGCACCAGCCATCCGCAGGCTTTGCCAACGGCGGTGCGTACTGCCCGACAGTAGAGTAGTGCCGCCTGCCCCTAGAAAAGCTGCTCGCTAGGGGCCGCCGGCTGCGGCGCAGGGTCTGGCGAAAGCGCTGCTGTATCGTCATCCCGAGCATCGTCCGCTGCGGCGCCCGCCTTGAGCAGTGAGCCTACCCGAACGCCGAGCAGGCGCAGCCGGCGATCGAGCGGCACCCGTTTGAGCAGTTGCCCCGCCGCTTGCCGGATGGTGCGTGCATCGTCGGTCGTTTGCTCCAGCGTCTGATCCCGGGTGAGGCTGCGAAAGTCCTCGTAGCGCAGCTTGATGCCTATGGTGCGGCCGCGGTAGCCCTTGCGCTGCAGATCGGCGGCCACCCGTTCGCACAGGCTGGTGAAGATGGCCCCCAGTTCGCTGCGGTCGCGCACCGGATGCAGGTCCCGCTCGAAGGTGGTCTCCCGGCTCATGGACACCGGCTCGCTGTGGGTGATGACTGGCCGGTCGTCCCGACCCCAGGCGGCCTCGTGCATCCAGGCGCCGGTGGCCTGGCCGAAATGCTGGATCAGCCAGTCTGGCGCGCAGGCGGCCAGCTCGCCAATGCTGCGTATATTCAGAGCCAGCAGCTTGGCCTCGGACTTGGGGCCGATGCCGTTGATCTTGCGGCAGGCCAGCGGCCAGATCAGGGTCTGCAGATCGCTGTCATGCACGATGGAAATGCCATTGGGCTTGTTGAACTCGCTGGCCATCTTGGCGATCAGCTTGTTGGGCGCCACACCGATCGAGCAGCTCAGGCCGGTGCGGTCAAAAATGCTGCGCTGGATCAGCCGAGCCAGCGAGCGCCCGCCCTCGCGCTGGCCGCCGGGCACCTCGGTGAAGTCGATGTAGACCTCGTCGACGCCGCGGTCCTCCATGAGGGGCGCAATCTCCATGATGGTGTCTTTGAACAGGCGCGAATAGCGCCGTACCTCATCGAAGTCGACCGGCAACACGATGGCCTGCGGGCACAGGCGGGCCGCCTTCATCATGCCCATGGCCGAGCCCACACCGAATTGCCGAGCCGCATAGGTGGCGGTGGTGATCACGCCCCGCCCCACATAGTCGCGCAGCCGGGGGAAGGCCTCAACCGGTATGCGCTCGCTGGCGCCGTAAGCTTGGGCCAGCGCATCGTCGGCCGGCCGCCGGCCGCCGCCGATCACCACCGGCAGCCCTTTGAGCTGCGGGTAGCGCAAGAGTTCCACCGACGCAAAAAATGCGTCCATATCCAAGTGGGCGATGCGGCGCGGACTCTGCGGTGGGCTCACAGGCTCAGCATAAATCAAGGCACAGGCTGGTCAGCGCCCTCGTGGCCTCGGCTGGACTTCAGAGTCAGCTGAATCTGGCAAGCCGCACCCCGTTCAATCGGCTTGCCAAGCTGGCTCAGGTGTTCTTGGAGATGGTGATGGTGGGAAACTTGGCGCTGAAGTCCTTGGCCCTGAGCGCCACCTGGACTGCCAGCTTGTGGGCAATGTCCCGGTAAAGCAGCGCCGCCGGGCTGTCGGGCGTGGCCACCACGGTAGGCGTGCCACTGTCGGCCTGCTGGCGGATGTCCATGGACAAGGGCAGGGCGCCGAGCCAATCGATGCCGTATTCCTGCGCCATCTGGCGGCCGCCGTCGGCGCCAAAAATATGTTCGATATGGCCGCAGGCGCTGCACACATGGACGGCCATGTTCTCGATCAGGCCGAGGATGGGGACGCCCACCTTTTCGAACATCTTGATGCCTTTTTTTGCATCAATCAGCGCGATGTCTTGTGGCGTGGTGACGATCACCGCACCGGCCAGCGGCACCTTCTGCGCCAGTGTGAGCTGGATATCGCCGGTGCCCGGCGGCATATCGACGATCAGGTAGTCCAGGTCCTGCCAGCGGGTCTGCATGATGAGCTGCTCCAGCGCTTGGCTGGCCATCGGGCCGCGCCAGACCATGGCCTGGTCGTCGCTGACCAGAAATCCTATGCTGTTGATCTGCAGCCCGTACTTGAGCTTGGGCTCCATCAGCTTGCCGTCCAGGGTCTCGGGTTTGCCGCTGGTGCCGGTCATGGTCGGCTGGCTCGGGCCATAGATGTCGGCATCGAGCAGACCGACCTTGGCGCCTTCGGCCGCCAAGGCCAGGGCCAGATTGACCGCCGTGGTGCTTTTGCCTACCCCGCCTTTGCCCGAGGCCACGGCGATGACATTGCGCACCCCCTCCATCAGCTTGACGCCGCGCTGCACTGCATGGCTGACGATATGGCTGTGGATGTTGACCGAGACTTGTCCCACACCCGCCACACTGCGGGCGGCACTCACCAGTTCCTGGCGCAAGGCCGGAATCAGGCTTTTGGCCGGGTAGCCCAGCTCGACCTCGAATGACACATCTGCGCCGACGATTTCCAGATTGCGCAGGGCCTTGCTGGAGACGAAGTCCTTCTGGGTGTGGGGGTCTACCACTCGGGCCAGGGCCTCGAGCAGACTTGATTCGGATGGAGAAGGGGTGGACATGAGCGCCTCTGACGTGGGCCTGAAGTCTAGCCGTGCCAAGATGGCCCTGCCTGCGGCTCGGCTGCAGGCAGGGCAGACTGCAGACACTTTAATGATCGATTTGCAGAACCAGGTTGCCGCTCAAGCTGCCTTGCTCGACTTGTTCGTGCGCTTGGACGATGTCGTCCAGCTTGAGCCGCGCTGCGATGTTGTGCTGCAAGACCCCGCGTTCGAGCATGCGCTGCAGCACGCTGTGTGCAAGCTCGCGGTCGGCCTGGGCCAGGCTGTAGACGATGAAGAACTTGAGCTGCAGATTGCGCGAGATCAGCGGGAAAAAAGGCAGCTGCATCGGCGTAACGCTGCTGCCATAGGCCACGCACTGGCCGCCCGGCCTGAGCATCTGTACGTCGGCTTGCGCATTGGCGCCCAAATCGACCTCAATGATGCGGTCGACGCCACGGCCGGCGGTGAGTTCGGCCACCCGTTCGGCCAGGGGCTCAGACTTGTACATCACCACCTCGTCGGCACCGGCGGCGCGCGCCAGCTCAGCCTTGGCCGGCGTGCTGGCCGAGGCAATCACACGCGCGGCGCCCAGCTGCACCGCCATCTGCACCGCGTAGTGACCGACCGCGCCGGCGCCGCCGGCCACCAGCACGGTCTGGCCGGTGACGCCGCCGTCCATGAGCACCGCATGCATGGCGGTCAGGGCCGGGATGCCCAGGCAGGCGCCGGCTGCATCGTCTACCCCATCGGGCAGCAGCACCGCCTGCTCCTGCGGCAGGCATATCCACTGGCAGGCGGTACCGTGCGGTCGGCCCCAGCCGGCATTCCACAGCCAGACTCGCTCACCCAGGCGGGAGGCGGCAACGCCGGCGCCGACCTGGTCGATCACGCCCATGCCGTCGCTGTGAGGTATGACGGTGGGAAAGGGCATGGGGCCGCGGCGCAGACCCGCGCGTGACTTGACGTCCGAGGGGTTGACGCCCGACCACAGCATGCGCACCCGCACTTCGCCCGGCCCCGGGTTGGGCTCGGGCCAATGACCCAGTTTCAGCACCTCGAGGGCAGCGCCCTGTTGTTGGTAGTAAGCGGCTTTCATGGAGGGTGTTCTTTCTTGATACGGGAGGTTTAATCAGGCCGTCGGGTAGCTGCCCGGTAGGAGGATCTCGCGCTTGACCGTGTCAACCTGGGTATGGCCGCAAAAGGCCATGGTGATGTCCAGCTCCTTGTGGATGATCTCCAGGGCGCGGGTCACGCCGGCCTCGCCCATGGCGCCCAGCCCGTAGAGCATGGCGCGGCCGATGTAAGTGCCCTTGGCGCCCAGGGCCAGGGCGCGCAGCACGTCCTGGCCGCTGCGTATGCCGCCGTCCATGTGTACCTCGATCTTTTGGCCCACCGCATCGACGATGGCCGGCAGGGCCTCGATGCTCGACTGCGCGCCATCGAGCTGGCGGCCGCCGTGGTTGGAGACGATCAACGCGTCGGCGCCCGAAGCGGCGGCCAGCTTGGCGTCCTCCACATCCGCAATGCCTTTGAGGATGAGCTTGCCGCCCCAGCGTTTTTTGATCCACTGCACATCGTCCCAGTTGAGTGCCGGATCGAATTGGCTGGCCGTCCATTCGGACAGGCTGCTCATGTCGGCCACGCCGCTGACGTGGCCGACGATGTTGCCAAACTGCCGCCGGGGCGTGCCCAGCATGCCCATCGCCCAGCGCGGCTTGGTGGCCATGTTGAGCATGTTTTTCAGGGTGAGTTTGGGCGGTGCCGACAGGCCGTTGCGAATGTCCTTGTGGCGCTGCCCCAGGATCTGCAGGTCCAGGGTCAGCACCAGGGCGGCGCAGTGGGCGGCTTTGGCCCGGTCGATCAGGCGCTCAATGAAGCTGCGGTCCTTCATCACATACAGCTGGAACCAAAAACCCTCACCGGCATGGCGGGCGACGTCTTCGATCGAGCAGATGCTCATGGTCGAGAGGGTGAAGGGAATGCCGAACTTGCGCGCCGCACGCGCCGCCAGGATCTCGCCGTCGGCATGCTGCATGCCGGTCAGGCCGGTCGGCGCAATGGCCACCGGCATCGCCACCTTCTGTCCGATCATGGAGCTAGCGGTGCTGCGGCCTTCCATGTTCACCGCCACACGCTGGCGGAATTTGATTTTCTGGAAATCGCTCTCGTTGGCCCGATAGGTGCTTTCGGTCCAGGCGCCACTGTCGGCATAGTCGTAGAACATACGTGGCACGCGGCGCTCGGCCAATTGCCGCAATTCTTCGATGTGGGTGATAACAGGCATGTCTTGTTTCCTGAGCGTGTGAGTCGCACTATGCTAGCCGCGACCTCAGTGGCGGCCCGTGAAATCTATCCGGCCGGGCTGAATTAATTCACACAGAGCCGGTCGGCCAGGCGGCGCATGAAGCGCTCGCACCAGGCCAGTTGCTCCAGCGTGACCCACTCATTGGGCTGGTGGGCCTGGGCAATATGGCCGGGCCCGCAGACGATGGTGGGAACGCCCGCCTGGTGAAACAAGGCCGCTTCGGTGCCAAAAGACACCTTGCCTGCCCCGCCGGCCGGATCGAGCTGGGCGCAGTCAAAGCACAGCTGCGCGATCTCGCTGTCGGCCGCCGTCGAAAACCCCGGCAATACCGATTTGAGCTCATGGTCTATGCCGGTATCCGGGGCCACCGCCTGCATGGCCGGCACCATGGCGTCAGCAAAGGCCTTGGCTCGGGCAAACAATTCTTCGGGCTGGTTCAGGTGGTGGTGCCGGATTTCCCAGCTCACCTCACACTGGCGGGGGATGATGTTCAGGGCCGTGCCGCCGGCAATCACCCCGGTGTGTATGGTGGTGTGGGCCACATCGTAGATGGGATCGAAGGGGCCGTTGGCCGCCAATTCGCGGTGCATGCGTTTAAGGTGGGCGACGAACTCGCAAGCGATCTCCACCGCATTGACGCCCAGCGGGGTGAGCGAGGAATGGGCTTCGAAGCCGCGCACCGTGGTCTTGTAGCCATGCTTGCCCTTGTGTGCAATCACCACCTGCATGCCGGTGGGCTCGCCCACAATGCAGCCGGCCGGCTTGAAGCCTTGCGCCTGCATGTCGGCGATCATGCGCCGCACGCCTATGCAGCCCACCTCTTCGTCGTAGCTGAAAGCCAGATGCACCGGCCGCTTGAGCTTGCGCCTGAGCAGCTCGGGCACCATCATCAGGGCGGTGGCGCCGTAACTCTTCATATCGGTTACTCCCCGGCCAAACATTTTGTCGCCCTTGATCTCGACCTTGAAGGGGTCGGTGTCCCAAGGCTGGCCGTCTACCGGCACCACATCGGTATGCCCCGACAGCACAATGCCACCGGTTTTGGTTTGCTCGTCGTGGGCCGGCAAAGTCGCCCATAAATTGGCTTTTTTGCCGCTGTCGTCATAAGTGCGGCTGCAGGTGATGCCCAGGCCATTCAAATAGGCCTCGGTCCAGTCCAGCAAGGGCAAATTGCTGTCGCGCGAGACGGATGCAAAAGAGACCCATTTTTCGATGAAGGGCATTGCGGCGATGCTGGGCGCGACCGCGGTCATGGGCGTGGGGGCGTTCATGGCAAGCTCCTTCAGGTCTGCGAGTGGTCCGAATCAAGCGGCCGATGATAGCCCTGAGGTTCCAAGGCTGCAGGGCTGGGGCTGGGTCCTAGCTTCAGCCCAAACGGACGCGATGCCGCGCGATCTGCGCGCGCACCTGGGCCGGCGCGGTGCCGCCCAGGGTGTTGCGGGCATTGAGCGAGCCGCGCAGGCTCAGGCACTCGTAAACGTCTTTTTCGATGCTGGGGTTAAAGCCTTGCAGCACGGTCAGGGGCAGTTCCGACAGGTCGCAGCCGTGCGTGACGGCGGCTTTGACCGCGTGGGCCACCACCTCGTGCGCGTCGCGAAAGGGCAGGCCTTTTTTTACCAGGTAGTCGGCCAGGTCGGTGGCGGTGGCGTAGCCTTTTTTGGCAGCGTCTTCCATGGCCTGGGCGTTGACTGTGATCCCGCCTTCTTTTTGCCCGGTGGTCGGGTTGAGCTGGCCACCGACCATTTCACTGAAGATGCGCAGCGTGTCCTTGAGGGTGTCGACCGTGTCGAACAGCGGCTCCTTGTCTTCCTGGTTGTCCTTGTTGTAGGCCAGGGGCTGGCCCTTCATCAAGGTGATCAGGCCCATCAGGTGGCCGACCACCCGGCCGGTCTTGCCGCGGGCCAGTTCGGGCACATCCGGGTTCTTCTTTTGCGGCATGATGGAAGAGCCGGTGGTGAAGCGGTCGGCGATCTTCACAAAGCCGAAGTTCTGGCTCATCCAGAGGATCAATTCTTCCGACAGGCGGCTGATGTGCACCATGCACAGGCTGGCAGCGGCGCTGAACTCGATGGCAAAGTCGCGGTCGCTCACCCCGTCCAGGCTGTTTTGACTCACCTGCGGCTGACCTTGCTCGTCGACCATGCCAAGCGTGCGCGCCACCCGTTCGCGGTCGAGTGGGTAGGTGGTGCCCGCCAATGCCGCCGAGCCCAGGGGCAGGCGGTTGATGCGTCGGCGCGCGTCGGTGAAACGTTCGGCATCGCGGGCGAACATTTCCACATAAGCGAGCAGGTGGTGGGCAAAGCTGACCGGCTGGGCGACCTGTAAATGGGTAAAGCCCGGCAGGATGACCTCCACATTCTTTTCGGCCACCGCGATCAGCGCCTTTTGCAGATCGGCCAGCAGGGCGATGATGAGGTCGGTCTCCCCGCGCAGCCACAGGCGCACGTCGGTGGCCACCTGGTCATTGCGGCTGCGGCCGGTGTGCAGGCGTTTGCCGGCATCGCCCACCAGTTGTGTCAGGCGCGCCTCGATGTTCAGATGCACGTCTTCCAGATCCAGCTTCCATTCGAAGGCACCAGACTCGATGTCTTGCCAGATGGTGGCCATGCCGCGCTCAATGTCGGCCAGGTCCTGCGCGCCGATGATGCCCTGCGCGGCCAGCATCTCGGCATGGGCCAGTGAGCCAGTGATGTCAGCCTGCCAGAGCCGCTTGTCGAAGAAGACGCTGGCGGTATAGCGCTTGACCAGCTCGCTCATGGGTTCCGAAAACAGCGCGGACCACGCCTGGGATTTTTTGTCGAGCTGGTTTGTCATAGGGAGGCGATTTTATTCGGGTACAGGAACTGTGAGCCCAAGGCACTGGCATGCCTGTGCTGGCGTGAGGATCTGCAAGCCCCCGGGGGCGACTGCGCTCAGCAAGTCCTGGTCCCCGCTGACCAATACCGCCCCCGGCACTTGTAAGGCAGTGGCGATGAATTTGTCGTCATCAGGGTCGCGGCTCCAGCCCGACATGGTCGGCCCGATCTCTACCCAGACCGCGCAGGCAGACACATCGCGCAGGATGCGTTCACGCAGATCCAAGCTGATGTAAGGGTCAAATTTCGGCCGGTAAATGCGGCTGCGCAGTTCTTCAAAAGTCGGTGGTGAAAACACCAGTCTGGCGTTCGCCAAGAGATGCTGCACCACAGCGTAGGGGCTGCTTTTTCGTGACAGCGCCGCGCTGATCAGGACATGGGTGTCCAGTACCCAGTCATGGTTCGTCACGCAGCAGATCCCCAAGCAGCGGCTCGGTCATGCCGGCTTGCTCGGCGAAGGCGGTGCTGGCGGCCAAGCTGTGCTGGAGGCGGTTGGCATAAAACTCGCGCATGGCCTCGTAGTCTTGGGCAGACACCAGCACACCCACCACACGGTCGCGCCGGGTCAAACGCACAGGCTCGCGCTGGGCCATGTCGATGAGTTGGCCAAACTGGGTTTTGGCTGCATTGGCGGTGAGGGTGCGCACAGAGAAAATGGTAGCACGAATCGTTCGATTGGTGCGATTGGGTCGATTCGTGGCTTGCTTGCGCTCAATGATGCACACCGCCACCGTAGAAACGGCTTTACGCGTTCCGTAGCCTCGAAAGCCATTTCCAGGACGAATTACGGCCGATTTTGCGGGGATGGACTCCAAACCCTCTGCCACAGCGGCCCTCAGGGTCGTGCCTTAGCTGAAGTCATGGTCCCGGGATCTGACGGCTGGGCAATCCGTGCCGACGTCCACGACGGGGTCTGAGCGAGCGGATCAGCCGGTATTCCTCAACCCCGCTGCGATTCCGTTGATGCTGATATGTATGCCCCGCTGGGCCCGCTCATCGGCCTGGCCGGCGCGGTAGCGGCGTATCAGTTCGACCTGCAGATGGTGCAGGGGGTCGATATAGGGGAAGCGGTGGCGCATGGAGCGCTGCAGGGCCGGGTTGCCGGCCAGGCGCTGCTTGTCGCCGGTGATCCACTGCAGCGCCTCGACGGTGCGCTGCCATTCAGCCTCGATGGCCGAGAAAATTTTCTTGCGCAGGCGGGCATCGTCGACCAAATCGGCATAGCGCGAAGCCAGCGCCAGGTCGCTCTTGGCCAGCACCATGTCCATGTTTGAGAGCAGGGTGCGGAAGAACGGCCATTGCTTGTACATTTTTTGCAGCAATGCCAGGGTCTGCTTGCGCTGGGCACTGTCTTGTCCCAGCAGGCCTTCGACCGCCGAGCCGAATCCGTACCAGCCTGGCAGCGCCAGACGGCACTGGCCCCAGCTGAAGCTCCAGGGGATGGCGCGCAGGTCTTCGATTTTCTGCGAGGCTTTGCGCGAGGCTGGCCGCGATCCGATATTGAGCTCGGCGATCTCGCGTATCGGCGTAGCCTTGAAGAAATAGGCTTCAAAGTCGGGCGTTTCGTAGACCAGAGCGCGGTAGGCCTGCATGCTGGCCTGCGACAGCCGGGCGGCGGTCTCCAGGAAGACCTTGGACGCTGGCCGGGTGGGCTGCAGCAAAGTGGCCTCCAGCGTGGCAGCCACCAGGGTTTCCAGGTTGCGTCGGCCGATTTCCGGGTTGGCGTATTTGGAGCCGATCACCTCGCCTTGCTCGGTCAGGCGAATCTGGCCGCGTACCGTGCCGGGCGGCTGAGCCAGGATGGCTTGGTAGCTGGGGCCGCCGCCGCGGCCGACCGTGCCGCCGCGGCCGTGGAATAGGCGCAGCTGGATGTTGTGGGAGTTCGAGAGTTCATCGAACAGAGCCACCAGTGCGATTTCGGCGCGGTAGAGCTCCCAGTTGCTGGTGAAGATGCCGCCGTCCTTGTTGCTGTCGGAGTAGCCCAGCATCACCTCTTGCTCGGCGCCGCTGGCCTGCATCAGTTCGGCGATACCCGGCAGGGCGTAGAACTGGCGCATGATGCCGGCGGCATTGCGCAGGTCTTCGATGGTCTCGAACAGCGGCACCACGATCAGGTTCATGCGTGCCTGGCTCTGGCGCCTCGGTCCAGATGGGCGCAGTACGCCGTGCAGCAAGCCGCATTCCTTTTGCAGCAGCATGACTTCCAGCAGGTCGCTGACGGCTTCAGTGTGGCTGATGATGTAGTGGCGTATGGCCTGTTCCCCATAGCGTTGGCGCACGCTGGCGGCGGTCTCAAAGATCGCCAGCTCCGATTGGGTGAGCTCGCTGTAGGCGGCCTCGCGCAGCCGCACGGGGCGGGGGTCGGCCAGGAGCTGCAAGAGCAAGGACTGGCGCGTAGCTTCGTCCAGGGCCGCGTAGTCAGGCGCCAGGTCGGCCACTTTGAGCAGCTCGGCGATCACCTGCTCGTGCTTGTCCGAGCTTTGCCGCAGATCCACCGTGGCCAGGTGAAAGCCGAACACTTCGACCGCTCGAATCAGGCCGTGCAGGCGCTGATCGGCCAGCGGTTTGGCATGGTGTGACAGCAGCGAGGCTTCGATGGTGCGCAGGTCCACCAGCAACTCCTGCGCCTGGGCGTATGGGTTTTTGGGGGGCAGGGCGTGACGGGCCGCATCGCCGCCGCTCAGTACCTTGAGGGTGGCGGCCAGGCGCGCATAGATGCCGGTCAGGGCGCGGCGGTAGGGCTCGTCGAGCCGGTGCTCGTTGACGTCGGGCGACTGGTTGGCCAGCTCTTGCATGGCGGGCGAGATCGGGGTCAGCAGGGCCGACATCGACAGCTCGCGCCCCAGCAGGTGCACCTCGGTGAGGTAGTGGCGCAGCGCCAGATCAGCCTGGCGCTCGAGCGCATAGGTCAAGGTCAGCGCGCTGACATAGGGGTTGCCGTCGCGGTCTCCGCCTATCCACTGGCCCATGCGCAGGAAGTTGGCGACTGGGTGCTGACCGAGTTCGCGCTCGAGGTTGGCGTAGATCTTGGGGACCTCGCGCAGGAAGGTGGCCTCGTAGTAGGACAGGGCGTTATCGATCTCGTCGGCCACCGTCAGCTTGGTAAAGCGCAGCAGCCGGGTCTGCCACAGCTGCATCACCCGAGCCCGCAGCTGCGTCTCGTTGGCTTCGAGTTCGCGCGGGGTCAGCGCATCGCGGGCGGCGTTGAAGGCGGCTGCCCGCAGCCGGATGTCTTCGCGAGAGGCCAGCAGCTGCGCGATGTCGCGCTCGGCGTCGAGGATGCTTTTGCGCTGAACCTCAGTCGGGTGCGCGGTGAGCACCGGCGCCACCAGGCTGTGGGCCAGGGTCTGCGAGATGGTGCGCGTGGACAGCCCGGCCCAGCGCAGGCGGGCCAGGGCCACCTCGATGCTGCCTTCCTGGGTGTCGCCCTGGCGCTCATGGACGGCGCGCCGGCGAATGTGGTGACGGTCTTCGGCCAGATTGGCCAGGTGGCTGAAATAGGTGAAGGCCCGGATCACGCTGACGGTCTGGTCGCCGCTCAGGCTTTTGAGCAGCTTTTTCAGGGCTTTATCGGCCTCATGGTCGGCATCGCGCCTAAAAGCCACCGACAGCTTGCGCACCTGCTCGACCAGGTCAAAGGCGGCTTGTCCTTCCTGTTCGCGGATCACATCGCCCAGGAGGCGGCCCAGCAGGCGGATGTCTTCCACCAGCGGCCGCTCGTTTTGGCGGCTGCGCGACGGTGCAGCGCTGGTTCTGGTGGGGGCAGGGTGGTTCATGACCGGCGGCGTAAATACCCCATGCTAGCATCGGGTATTAACAGCCAATTACCACCGAGTTACCGGCAATCCATCCCATGTCCAGCCCTAAAAAAGTCGTCATCGCCACCCGTGAAAGCCGCCTGGCCCTGTGGCAGGCCGAGCATGTCAAAGCCTTGCTGGAGCAGCAGCTGGGCTGGCAGGTCGAGCTGTTGGGCATGACCACCCAGGGCGATCAGATCCTGGATCGCTCGCTGAGCAAGGTCGGTGGCAAGGGCCTGTTTGTCAAGGAACTCGAAACCGCGCTGGCCGACGGCCGGGCCGATTTGGCGGTGCATTCGCTCAAGGATGTGCCCATGGACTTGCCCGAAGGCTTTGCCCTGGCCTGCGTGATGGAGCGTGAGGACCCGCGCGATGCCTTTGTGTCCAATCAGTTTGGCACGCTCGCTGACCTGCCCGCAGGTGCGGTGGTCGGCACCTCCAGCCTGCGCCGGCAGGTGCTGATCAGGGCTTTGCGCCCCGATCTGAAGATCATGCCGCTGCGTGGCAATCTCGACACCCGTTTGCGCAAGCTTGACGAGGGCCATTACCAAGCCATCGTGCTGGCCGCCGCTGGCCTCAAACGCCTGGGTTTGGCCGGGCGCATTCGCTCGGTGTTCGAAGAAACCGACATGCTGCCGGCGGCCGGCCAAGGCGCATTGGGCATCGAGGTGCGGGCCGATCGGCAGGACATGCTGGACGGCTTGGCCACGCTGGCCCACATGCCGAGCTGGCTGGCGGTGACGGCTGAGCGCGCGGTCTCGCGCGCCATGGGCGGCAGCTGCTCGATGCCGCTGGCTGCCTTCACCCGCGGTGCTGCCGCCGATGGCTTGCTGCGCCTGGACGCCGCCTGGGGTGACCCTGGCGATCTGGGCGATGAAGTGGTGCAGGCGGCGCCGCGGCCGCTCTCGCCGCTGGTGCGGGTCAGCGAGCAGGCTGTCGTGACCAACCAGGGCCAGGCCCGAGACCTGGGCGAGCGGGTCGCGGCTTTGCTGCGCGCCGGTGGTGCCCAAGGCCTGTCTGTCCATTGAGGCCCGCCCCTGTGGCAGCCGGCCCGGCTGACCCGAAGGCCTGATGAAAACCACCGCTTGCGTCTTGGTCACCCGCCCGCTGGCCGATGCTCAGCGCTGGGTGGCTCAGTTGCAGGCCGCTGGTCTGCCCGCCCTGGCCATGCCTTTGCTTGAGATCGCGCCGCTGCTGCCGCCCTCCGAGTTGGCTGCCTGGCGGCAGCGGCTGCCGCAGTATGCGGCGTTGATGTTTGTCAGTGGCAACGCGGTGGAGCATTTTTTCGAAGGCTGGTCTGGCCCCTGGCCGCCTGGCCTGCGCTGTCTGGCCCCCGGGCCGGGTACGGGAGCCAGGCTGCGCTCACTGGGTATTGCTGAGTCCCTGATCGACGAGCCGGCTCAGGACGCTGAGCAGTTCGATTCCGAAGCGCTTTGGCAGGTCATCGGTCAGCGCCCTTGGGCCGGCCGTCAGGTCTTGCTGGTGCGTGGCAACAGCGCACATAAGGCTAGCTCGCACAGTGATGGCGGGGTCGGCCGCAACTGGCTGGCCGAGCAGCTTGAACGATGCGGTGCTGCGGTGTCATCGGTGGCGGTCTATGAGCGGCGTTCGCCGCAGTTTTCGAGCGAGCAGCATCAGCGCATCTTGGATGCCAGCCGAGACGGCTCACTGTGGCTGTTCAGCAGCTCGGAGGCGATTGCCCATTTGCCGGCCGGGCTGGACTGGGGTGAGGCCCGCGCTCTGGCTACCCATCCGCGCATCGCGCAGGCTGCTCGAATGGCTGGGTTCGCGCAAGTGCTTCAATCCAGGCCTGCACTGGCCGAGGTGTTGGCCTCGATAAAATCGGCTTTCCATGAATGAGCCCGCGGCTTCGGCCCCTTCTTCCGCATCGACGACAGGTCCATCGCAAGGCATGCCTGCGGCCGCAGCGGTGCCGCAAGGCGCGGCCGATCTGCCGCCCCCCATCCAGGATCTGACGCCGACCGCCGACTGGTGGCAGAGCCGCTGGTGGGCCTGGCTGGTGCTGGCCCTGGCTGCGGCCGGTCTGGGCCTGGCGGTGCTGCTGTGGCAAAAGCTCAGCGGCATCCAGGAGGAGTTGGCACGCCGCAGCCAGGATACCGGGGCCCAGGCCATCAGTGCGCGCACCATGGCCCAGCAGGCGCAGGAGACCGCCCGTGACATGGCTGCCCGGGTCGCCGGGCTGGAGTCGCGGCTGAGCGAGGTCAGTTTGCAGCGCCAGCAGCTGGAGGAATTGATGCAGAGCCTGTCGCGCTCGCGCGATGAGAACCTGGTGGTAGACATTGAGTCGGCCCTGCGTCTGGCCCAGCAGCAGGCCCAGCTGACCGGCAGTGCCGAGCCGCTGCTGGCCGCCTTGCGCACCGCCGAACAGCGGCTGCAGCGCGCCGCCCAGCCGCGTCTTAACCCGGTGCTGCGCGCCATCACCCAGGACAGCGAACGCATCAAGGCCGCCGCGGTCACCGATATTCCAGCCCTGCTGGTCAAGATCGACGAATTGGCCCGCTTGTTCGACGACCTGCCCTTGGCCAACGGCGCTGTCCCCGAGTTGCCGGCGCCGCAGGCGTCCGTTGTGGCGGAGGAAAAGCCCAAGGACCAGGGTCTGATTCGGGCCACCACAGGCGCGGTCAGCGATTGGTTCGTCCGTACTTTCTCTTCGGTCGTGGCGACTGTTCGCGATGAGGCGCGGGGGCTCTTGCGCGTCAGTCGCATCGACCAGCCCGAGGCTGCCTTGCTGGCGCCGGAGCAGGCCTTTTTCCTGCGGGAAAATACCAAGCTCAAATTGCTCAATGCCCGCCTAGCGCTGCTGTCGCGTCAAAGCGAGGTGGCCCGTTCGGACCTTGCTGGGGTGCAAGCGGCGCTGCAGCGATATTTTGATGCCTCCTCGCGCAAGACCCAGGCTGCCGCGGCGCTGCTGCAGCAGGTTCAAGCCAGCCTGAAGTCCACTGAGTTGCCGCGTCTGGACCAGACGGTGACCGCCCTGGCGGCGGTGGCCGGCGGGCGCTGAACCCCCGATCATGCGCGCCGCACTCTGGCTCATTGCCCTGTTTGCCATTGCGGTGGCGGTGGCCTTGTTTGCGGGTAACAACCAGGCCGTGTTGACGCTGTTCTGGCCGCCGCACCGGGTTGACCTGTCGCTCAATTTGGCGCTGCTGCTGGCGGCGCTGGCCTTTTTGGTGCTGCATCTGGCTTTGCGCGCTTTTGCTGCTGCCTTTTCTTTGCCGATGCAGGCGCGTCGATGGCGGGCCCAGCAAAAAGAGCGCGCTATGCAGGCGGCGCTGATGGATGGCTTAGCCCACCTGCTGGCCGGGCGCTTCATCCGCGCCTCGCGGGCGGCGCAAAGTGCGCTGGCGCAAGAGCGCAGCCTGGCGCAATTGGCCAGCGAAGTTGGCCAGGACAGCGGCTACAACCCACAACGCGCGCTGCAACTGCGTTCACTGGCCCATCTGGTGGTCGCCGAAAGCGCTCAGGCCCTGCAGGACAAGCCCTTGCGCGACGAGCACCTGCGGTTGGCGCTGGAGCCAGCGCCTCAGCGCATCGGGGTGGAAACGCGCGAGGGCATAGCGCTGCGCGCAGCCCGTTGGGCGCTGGAGGACCGGGAGCCCCTGTTGGCGCTTGAACGTCTGGAGCAGTTGCCGGTGGGTGTGGCCCGACGCACACTTGCGCTGCGCCTGCGCCTGAAGGCAGCACGTCTGGCCCGGCGCAGCGCCGAGGCGATGGAGACAGCGCGTCTGCTGGCCAAACACCGTGCCTTCTCGCCGCAGGCCGCGCAAAGCATCGTGCGGGGGCTGGCTCTGGAGTGGCTGCAAGGCGCTATGGATACGCGTTCCTTGCAGCAGGTCTGGCTCAGCCTGGATGCCGAGGAGCGCGCCATGCCTGAGGTTGCGGTCCACGCGGCCGGCCGTTTGATGAGCCTGGGCGGCGATGCATTGCAAGCGCGCCAGTGGCTCGATCAGGTTTGGGATGCGATGGTCGAGTCCGAGGCCGTCGTGCCTGAGGATCTGCAGGTTCGCCTGGTCACCACCTTGGAGCGGGGCCTGGACAGCATCGATTCAGATTGGCTGGCGCGCATTGAGGCAGCTCTGCTTGGCCGTCCGCGCGATCCCAATTTTCAGTACCTGGCCGGCATGGCCTGCCTGCACCGCCAGCTTTGGGGCAAGGCGCAGCAATTGCTGGGGCAGGCGGTGCTGAATCTGCAGGACGCCGATTTGCAAAGGCGAGCCTGGCGGGCGCTGGCGCAACTGGCCGAGCAGCGCGGCGATGCCGCTGCGGCCCAGCAGGCCTGGCGCAAGCTCAGTCAGGCTTGAGCTCGCGGCTCAGGCGCTAGGCCGAAGGCTACGCAGCAGGCCAGCGGCTAGCCAGGACGCAGGACTTACTTCGCAGGCGCTGGAATCAGGATGCAGACTTCGGAAATGAATCAGGGGCCCGCAGGCCCCTGATTCATGCGCTGTCAGCCCTTGGGCTGGGACGCCTCGAAGGGCAGTTCCATATTGCGCAGATCGCGCCGCGTCTCGACCAGAATCAAGGGGCCCTGGTCAATCTGCACCACCGGCGGCCGCTCGCGCGGCACATGGACGGGCTTGGGCTCGGCTGCGATGGCAGCCTGGACCTGAGCGATCTTGTCGGCGTCCGAGTTCACCCATTGCAGGCCGGAACCTTGGGCGACCTGCAGCAGGTCCTCAACCGGCAGCTGGTAGGTCTGCACCTTGGGCAGGGCAGGCTTGGCTGGTGACGAACTCGTGCTGGCCACCGGTGCTTTCTCAGCGGTGATCACAGTCTGCGCTGGCGCAGTTTCAGCCAGCGGCAGGCTGGCTTGCACCTCGCTGGCGCTGGGCCCACTGAGGCCTTCGGCGGCCGATGTGTGTCCCTCGCCGGCCTCGGTACGCTCACGACGCTCACGGCCAGAGCGGCCGCGGCGTTCGCGGTTGGGGCGACCATCGGTGCCCTCGTCGCGGCCTGTCGGAGCGCTCGACGACTCTTGGCCTTCGGTGGCCACGGCCTGTTCGGTCGCTGCGCCCTCGCCAGCGCTCTCGCGCCCGCCCCTGTCGCTGCGCTCGCGGCGTGGTCGCTCGCCTCGCTCATGCCGGCCTTCGCCCTCGGCACGGCCGTCCGAGCCCTGTGCTGCGGCCTGCATCGCGGCCAGATTAGCCGCTGCCAGTTCCTGCTGGCTGACTTCATCGGCGCTGGCGGAGGTCTGCTCGTTGCGCTCGCCGCGTTCACCGCGTTCACGCCGGCCCCGCCCGCCTTCCCGGCCCTCGCGTGGCTCACGTTGTTCCCTGGGCTCGCGGGGTTCACGCGGCTCCCTGGTCTCGCGGGATTCGCCGCCATCGGCTCGGGCTTGACCGAGTCTTTCAGCAGGGCGTTCAGCCCCGCGCTCAGCGCCCCGTTCGCCTTGCGGCCGACCCGAGCGTCCACCTCGGCGGCCGCCTTCGCGTCCTTCCTGGCCCTCGCGTTGGCCATCACGTTGGCCATCCCGTGCTTCCGCGTTTTCGCCGGCGCCTGATGCGCGGGCTTCGCCGCTGCGCTCAGAGCGCTCGCCGCGGCCACGGCCGCGGCGGCCACGTTCACCGCGTTCGCCTCTTTCGGAGCGCTCGCCGGGGCGGGCCTCGCGCTTGTCTTCGGCTTTTTCGGCAACCGGCGTATACGCCGCTGCGGGTGCCGGTGCCGGGCTGGCGGGGGCGCCGCCAAACAGGCCTTTGAGCCAGGAAACAAAGCCTTTTTCTGCCACCGGTGCAGGCGCTGCGACCTGGGGCGCGGGGGCCGCCGGGCGCGGCTCAGGCGCCGGCTTCCTGGCCTCGACCGGTTTGGGCGTCTCGGGCACGATGGGGGCAGGCATATCGGGCAATACGCCCTTGATGACCGGCTCCTGTTTGTTGTGCTTTTCCTGGCTGCGACGGGTAACGGTGGTTGGGTCCTCGAACTCTTCGGCCGTCTTGTAGCTGGCGGCCATGCCGTCAAGGCGGGCATCGTCATGCTTGAGGCGCTCGAGCTTGTAGTTGGGCGTCTCCAGGGTCTTGTTGGGCACTAGCATCACTGCGATACGCTGCTTCATTTCGATCTTCGCGATCTCGCTGCGTTTCTCATTGAGCAGGAAGGATGCCACCTCGACCGGCACCTGGCAGTGCACTGCCGCAGTGTTGTCCTTGAGGGAGTCTTCCTGGATGATGCGCAGGATTTGCAGTGCAGAGCTTTCGGTATCGCGGATGTGGCCGGCACCGCCGCAACGGGGGCAGGGGATGGAAGCGCCTTCCGAGAGGGCCGGGCGCAGGCGCTGGCGGCTCATCTCGAGCAGACCGAATTTGCTGATCGAGCCGAACTGAACCCGGGCACGGTCCTGGCGCAGGGCGTCGCGCAGGCGGTTTTCCACCTCGCGGCGGTTCTTGCTTTCCTCCATGTCGATGAAGTCGATCACGATCAGGCCGCCAAGGTCACGCAGGCGCATCTGGCGGGCCACCTCGTCAGCCGCTTCCAGATTGGTGCGGGTGGCGGTTTCCTCGATGTCGCCGCCCTTGATGGCGCGCGCCGAGTTCACGTCCACCGAGACCAGGGCCTCGGTATGGTCGATCACGATGGCCCCGCCCGAGGGCAGGTTGACCGTGCGGGCATAGGCCGACTCGATCTGGTGCTCGATCTGAAAGCGTGAGAACAGCGGCGTGTCGTCACGGTAGCGCTTGACCCGGTGCTCATGCTCGGGCATGACATGGGCCATGAACTGCTTGGCCTGCTCGTAGATGTCGTCGGTGTCCATCAGGATGTCACCGATATCGCTGTTGAAGTAATCGCGGATGGCGCGAATGACCAGGCTGGACTCCTGGTAAATCAGGAAGGCGCCCTTGCCGGCCTTGCCAGCGCCGTCAATCGCATTCCACAGCTTGAGCAGGTAGTTCAGGTCCCACTGCAATTCGGGCGCGCTGCGGCCGATGCCGGCGGTGCGGGCGATGATGGACATGCCATTGGGGTATTCAAGCTGGTCCATCGCCTCCTTGAGCTCGGCCCGGTCGTCGCCCTCAATGCGCCGGCTCACGCCGCCGCCGCGCGGGTTGTTGGGCATCAGCACCACATAGCGGCCTGCCAATGAAATGAAGGTGGTGAGGGCCGCGCCTTTGTTGCCGCGCTCTTCCTTTTCCACCTGGATCAGCATTTCCTGACCCTCTTTGATCACGTCTTGGATGCGCGCCTGGGAGGCCGACACATTGCCAGAGAAATACTGTTTGGAGATTTCTTTGAAGGGCAAAAAGCCGTGACGGTCTTCGCCATAGTCGACGAAGCAGGCCTCCAGCGAGGGCTCGACCCGGGTGACCACCGCCTTGTAGATGTTGCCCTTGCGCTGTTCGCGCCCTTCGATTTCGATTTCATAGTCAAGCAGCTTTTGGCCGTCGACGATGGCCAGGCGGCGCTCTTCGGCCTGCGTGGCATTGATCAGCATTCTTTTCATAGCAATTTCCTGTCGTTCGCGTTCACATGCCCGAAATGGGCTGGGATGCCTTGAAGCAGGCGCGAAGCGAACGGGGGAATTGCCGGAGAGCCGGCACCGACCAAGCTGACCCCTTTGGGGTCAACTCAGTAGATGGGGCGTGGGCGCGTGGACGAGGTTAGCGAGGGTCAAAGTCGGAAGGCTCGGGCCGTCAGCGGCCCGGTGTGCCGGGATGAGCGCACGCCGATTGGACCCGGGGCATGTCTGTGGCAGCCAAAAGCGCCACAGGCCCAGCAATCCCAAAAGCAGTGTCATCGAGAGCATTTCCGAGTAAGACCTTGTGCTCACCTGAATCCGCCAGCAGCCTTGAAGTGGAGGCTGCCAGCTGGGGTATTCCGTGTGTGTTCGTATCGCGTCGACCTGACCGCACCGTCGTTGCGAGTGGGGGCGTCTGGGCCGGATCCCTCGGTGGCGACGGTCGGCGGGCACCGACCTCCAGTGGGGCCGTCACGGATTGGCTTGCATGGTCTAAACTGCCAGACAAATCAATCACTTACGGCGCGTCTCTGGTGAAATCGATTATAGGGGCAGGACCCGTGTCAGCCAAGCAGCCCGCAGGCACCGGGTCGGCACCGCCGAAAATGCCGGCTTCTGGTGCGTCGAGAGCCGATGGCGCCGGCGAGCCGCCTCAGGTCAGCATGGTGACCGTCGATGCGGACTGGACCGGGCAACGCCTGGACAACTTCTTGCTGCGCCTGCTCAAGGGCGTTCCCAAGACCCACGTCTACCGCATCATCCGCAGCGGCGAAGTGCGCATCAACAAGGCCCGTGTCTCGGCCGACACCCGACTTCAAGCCGGCGATCAGCTGCGCCTGCCGCCGGTACGCACCTCGGCGCGGGCCGAGCTCAAGGCCCGCGAAATCAGCCGGCATGGCGCCATGTCCTCGACCGGCCAGATGGCGCCGGCGCGGCAGTTTCCCCTGCTCTACGAGGACGAGCAGCTGCTGGCCGTCAACAAGCCGGCTGGGGTGGCGGTGCATGGGGGCAGCGGTGTGGCCTTTGGCGTGATCGAACAATTGCGCATGGCCAGGCCGGCCGAGAAATTTCTCGAGCTGGTGCACAGGCTCGATCGTGAAACCAGCGGCGTGCTGCTGGTGGCCAAAAAGCGCATGGCGCTCAAGAACCTGCAAGAGCAGTTCCGCGAGCGTGATACCGACAAGGTCTACTTGGCGCTGGTTCAGGGCCATTGGCCCGATCGGCTCAAGGTGCTCGATCAGCACCTGCTCAAGGTGACCCGTGAGGATGGCGAGCGGCGGGTGAGCATTGTGAGCAAAGACCATCCGCAGGCCATGCGTGCCCTGTCCCTGGTCAAGGTGCAACAGCGCCTGAACCTGGCGCAGGAGGGCGAGCTGAGTTTGCTGCAGGTGACGATACGCACCGGCCGCACCCACCAAATCCGGGTGCACCTGGCCGGCGCCGGCCATCCCATCGTCGGCGACGACAAATACGGCGACTTCGAGCTCAACCGGCGCTTGCAAAAAATGCCGGGTCAGGCCATGCTTTCGCGCATGTTTCTGCACGCTTGGCAGCTGCAATTCAACCATCCCGTCGACCGTAAACGCATCGCCCTGCAGGCTGCTTTGCCGGCCGAACTCAAACAATTCATAGACCATGCCAGCTCTCCAATTTGACCTGATTGCCTTCGATTGGGACGGCACCTTGTTTGATTCGACCGCCCTGATCGTCAAGTGCATACAGGCTGCGGTGCGTGATGTGGGTGGGACTGTTCCCAGCGACCAGGATGCCGCCTATGTGATCGGTCTGGGCCTCATGCAGGCGCTGGCCCATGCCGCGCCCGATGTGCCGCGCGAGCGCTATGCCCAGCTGGGCGAGCGTTACCAGCACCACTATGTGCGCGAGCAAAACCGCATCAGCTTTTTTGAAGGCGTTTTGCCCATGCTGGAGTCTTTGCGCGAGCGCGGCCATCTGCTGGCGGTGGCCACCGGTAAGTCACGCCGCGGTCTGGACGAGGCGCTGCACTCCGTGGAGTTGCAGGGGCGCTTTGATGGCTCGCGCACGGCCGACGAAACCGCAGGCAAGCCGCATCCCCTGATGCTCAGGGAGTTGATGGCCGAATTTGGTACTTCGCCCGAGCGCACCTTGATGATCGGCGACACCACCCACGATCTTCAGATGGCCCTGAACGCTGGTTGCGCCAGCTTAGGCGTTAGCTACGGCGCTCATGAGCCGCAGGCTTTTGCAGCCCTGCAGCCGCGCGCGGTGCTGCATTCGGTCGCTGAGCTGCAGCGGTGGCTGCTGGCCCATGCCTGAGGGAGCGCCCGCGGTGTCTGATCAAGCGCCTGTGGCCGTTTGCAAGAGCGCCGATCTGCTCGAGGCGGGGCGAGCCGTTTCCTTTGATCTGGTCTACGGCGGGCAGACCTGCCGCGCCTTTGTGATTCGTTTTGAGGGCCAGGTGCAGGCCTATCTCAACCGCTGCAGCCATGTGGCGATGGAGATGGACTGGCAGCTTGACCGTTTTTTTGACGACAGCGGTCGTTGGCTGCTTTGCGCCAGCCACGGTGCAGCTTACCGGCCCGATACGGGCGCCTGCGCGGGCGGGCCCTGCAAGGGGGGGCTGATTCGCATCTCGGTTTCCGAGGTCCAGGGCGTGGTCTTTTGGCACCCCACCTACATCGCTCGATCCCTTGAGTTCTAATCTTCTGTTCTCCTATCGAACACGGCGTCACAGACATGCAAGACCCCTATAGCCCGCCGGAAGGCGTCTCTCCAGCCAGTGCCGAGCCGGGCCAAGCTTCGCCCCGGGCTGCCAGCGGCGCGCAGGCGCAGTCCGGGCCTGACTGGGAGCGCGCCACCCTGGAAAAGCTGGCCTTTGCCACGCTTCATGAGCAAAGGCAGGCGCGGCGCTGGCGCAATGGCCTGCGACTGGGCTGGCTGCTGTTTCTGGTGGTGCTGGCCTGGGTGCTGCTTTCGCGCAGTGCAACGCCTACCGCTGTGTCTGCGCCTCACACTGCCATGGTGTCTGTCCTGGGCGAGATTGCGGCAGGGTCGCCGGCCAGCGCCGAGGCGGTGACCGTCTCGCTGCGGGCTGCCTTTGAAGATGAGGCGGCTCGAGCGGTGGTGCTGCTCATCAATTCGCCGGGCGGCAGTCCGGTGCAGGCGGGCATGATCAATGACGAGATCCTCAGGCTCAAGGCCAAACACAACAAGCCGGTGTATGCGGTGGTCGAAGAGACCTGCGCCTCGGCCGCTTACTACATCGCTGTGGCTGCCGACCAGATTTTTGTCGATAAGGCCAGTATCGTGGGCAGCATTGGCGTGCTCATGGACGGTTTCGGTTTTACCGGCCTCATGAATAAGCTGGGTGTTGAGCGGCGCCTGCTGACCGCCGGGGAGAACAAGGGCCTGCTCGACCCCTTTAGCCCCATGAGTGATCGTCAACGTGCTTATGCCCAGCGCATGCTCGATCAGATCCACCAGCAATTTATCGCGGCGGTCAAAGCGGGCCGTGGTGACAGACTCAAGGAAGACAGTGAAACCTTCTCCGGCTTGTTCTGGAGCGGCCAGCAGGCGGTCGACCAGGGCTTGGCCGACCGTCTGGGCAGTCTAGAGTTCGTGGCGCGCGAAATCGTCAAGGCTGAGGACATCATTGATTACACCCAGCGCGAGAACGTGGCCGAGCGACTGGCCAAGCGCTTTGGCGCTGCGGTCGGTGAAGTGATGTTGCGCGCTGTGCATTCAGGGCCGAGCTTGCGCTAAGCCCAGTCCCTGTTAGCGCCCGATCGCAAATACCGTCGGCGCAGCCAAAGCCGGCACCGGCTGCTTTTTCCACTCTTGGACGCTCAGGCAGCGGCTCCAGCCGCTGGCCAGCGTCAGCCCGCAGCTCAGGGCCAGTCGTGTGTTGCCTTGCAGCGTCTGCAGCAGCGCCGCATACAAGGCCGCATTGCGGTAGGGCGTCTCGATGAACAGCTGAGTCTGGCCCGTTTTGAAGACCAGCGTCTCCAGGGCGCGCAGGCGCTGGCTGCGCTCGGCGGCGTCTTGTGGCAGGTAGCCGACGAAGGCGAAATTCTGGCCGTTGAGGCCGCTGGCTGCCAGCGCCAGCACTAGGCTCATGGGTCCGGCCAGCGGCAAGACGCGCAGGCCCAGGCCATGGGCCGCGCGCACCACCGAGGAGCCAGGGTCGGCGATGGCGGGCATCCCCGCCTCGCATACCAGGCCGATGTCCTGGCCCCTCAGGGCGGGCGCCAACAGGCCGCGGGCATCGAATTGGCCGTCATGATCGCCTTGCTTATGCACCTGGCGCGGCAGTTCCTGAATCTGCAATTGCTGCAGCGGCAGGGTCAGTTGGTGGGTCTGTCCGACCCGTTTGAGATAGGCGCGGGTGCTGCGTGCGTTCTCGCTGATCCAGTGCTCTAGCTTGGCCGCAAGCATCAGCGTGCCCTCGGGCATGACCTCGGAAAGTGGCGTCAGCTCCTCGCAGCCAAAGTCCAGCGGTGCCGGCAGCAAGTAGAGCGTGCCCAGGCTCATGCGGCCAGCAGCTCAATGCCAGCGGCGCGCAGCAGCTCGCAGGTGCGGATCAAGGGCAGGCCGATCAGGGCGGTCGGGTCGTCGCTGTCTATAGCCTGCAGCAAGGCAATGCCTAGGCCTTCGCTCTTGGCGCTGCCGGCGCAGTCATAGGGCTGCTCTGCGCGCAGGTAGTTTTCGATCTCGGCATCGCTCAGATCCCGAAATCTCACCCGCACCTCAGCCAGGCGCTCATCGGCAAAGCCCTGGGCTTGGCAAACCACGGCCACGGCGGTCTGAAAAACCACGCTGTGCCCGCGCATGCGGCGCAGCTGTGCCACAGCCTTGTCGTGGGTGCCAGGTTTGCCCAGGCTATGACCGTCCAGATCGGCGACCTGGTCCGAACCGATGACCACGGCCTGCGGGTGCAGTCTGGCCACTGCCTGCGCTTTGGCCAAGGCCAGCCGGCGGGCCAGCGCTGCCGGCGCCTCGCCGGGCAAAGGGGCTTCGTCAACGCCCGGGGCCAGTACCTGGAAGGGCAGGCGCAGGCGCTCAAGCAGCTCTCGGCGATAGCGCGAGGTTGAGGCCAGGATCAGGCCCCGATCAGTGCGGCCGAATCCGGCGGAAGAGCTCTGGTTCATGGCCCTGATTCTCTTACACTGCGGCGCATGTCCGACGAAACGTCCCCGCGCAAACTCAACCTGACGGCTTGTGCCCAGACCGGGCAACTGGTATCGGGCAAAACCGATGTTCTGGAGCTGCCGCGACTGCGAGCTGATCTGGATCTGTCGGGCCCGCCTGCGCCGCCCATCCAGTGGCAGGCGCGGGTGCAGCAGCGTGAGCAGGCTGGCGGGCCGCCGCAACTGTGGCTGCATTTGCTGGCTCAGGCTCGGCTGCCGCTGAGCTGTCAGCGCTGCCTTAAGCCGGCCGAGCAGACCCTGGAGCTTGACCGCTGGTTTCGCTTTGTGGAAAGCGAGGAGGTGGCGCAGGCCGAGGATGACGACAGCCCGGAGGACTTGCTGGTGTTCGAGCCTCAGTTTGACCTGCTTGACCTCCTGGAAGACGAATTGCTGCTGGACCTGCCGCTGGTTCCCATGCACGAAACCTGCCCCCAGCCGCCGGTACTCGGCCACAGCGATCCAGCGGAGGTGGTGGCCGACAAGCCCCATCCCTTCGCGGCGCTGGCCCAGCTTAAGAAAAAGTCCAACTGAGCTCTGCCCGGTGGCGGCGAGATGCCATCCGAGCCGAATCTGAGCGCTTGCCATCTTTTCAGAGGACTGCTCAAGGTTTTCGGCGTGTGCGTTCTTGCCAAGCTATAATCTTTGTTTTCGCGTACATCCCGCCCGGCCGTTTTTGACGGCCGAATTCGTGGGAAAGTCCCAGAACCTGAGTTCGGGGGCAGGCCGGATTCAGGTCGACGCGCTGCCCAGCAAACACTACCCCTCAATTTAAGGAGCGGATCATGGCCGTTCAGCAGAACAAAAAATCTCCTTCCAAGCGCGGCATGCACCGTTCGCACAACGCCCTGTCCGTTCCAGGCATCGCTGTAGAGCCCACCACGGGCGAAACGCATCTGCGCCATCACATCAGCCCCAATGGTTTTTACCGGGGTCGCAAGGTGCTCAAGACCAAGTCTGAAGCCTGATTGACCACGCTTGACGAGGCCCGCACTCATCCTGCGGGCCTTTGTTTTGTCTGACTCTCTTTTTTCATCCGGGTTGACCGCTTCATGATCCGGCTTGCCGTGGATGTGATGGGCGGGGATCACGGCGCCCGTGTCACCCTGCCGGCCTGTCTGGCATTTCTGCGCCGCCACGAGCAGGCCCAGCTGCTACTCGTAGGCCGGCCGACTGCCATGGCCGAGGTGCCAGCATGGGCCAGTTTGGCAAGCCATCCTCGCTGCCAGTTGGTCGAGGCTCAGGAGGTGGTGGACATGGACGATCCTATCGAGGTCGCCCTGCGCCGCAAGAAAAATTCCTCCATGCGCTTGGCCCTGCAGCAGGTCAAGGACGGCGCTGCCGATGTGGCCTTGTCGGCTGGCAACACCGGTGCGCTCATGGCCATCGCCCGCTATGTGCTCAAGACCCTCGACGGCATAGATCGCCCGGCCATCGCCACTCAACTGCCCAATGCCGCTGGATCGGCGACCACGGTGCTGGATCTTGGGGCCAATGTGGACTGCAGCCCAGAGCATCTGCTGCAGTTTGCGGTGATGGGGTCGGCCCTGGTCTCTGCGATCTCAGGCCATGAGTCACCCTCCGTGGGGCTGCTTAATATCGGTGAAGAAGTTATCAAAGGCAGTGAAATCATCAAAAAAACCTCTGAATTGCTTCGATCTGCTGCTAAAAACGGCGATTTGAATTTCTACGGGAATGTGGAAGGTAACGATATTTTCAAGGGGACGACGGATATCGTGGTCTGCGATGGCTTTGTCGGCAATGTCGCCCTCAAGGCCAGCGAAGGCCTCGCAAAAATGATCGGTGATTTCATTAAGGATGAGTTCTCTCGCAATATCTTCACGAAAATTTCTGCTATCGTCGCTCTTCCTGTTTTAAATTCCTTTAAAAATCGAGTTGACCACAGACGCTACAACGGTGCAGCCCTGCTTGGGCTGCGCGGCCTGGTGTTCAAGAGTCATGGCTCGGCTGATGCAGTGGCCTTCGAAGCGGCACTGACTCGCGCTTATGATGCGGCCGTTCACGGCTTGCTGGACAAGGTCAGGCAGCGCATAGCGCATGCCGCTCCTTTGTTGGCTTCTGCCGCAGCCGCGCCTCAAGCGCTGTCGGGCCAGGTTGGCTGATATAGCTTTGAACCGCATGAGCGCTTGTTTTTCACTTCGGATCTGAGACCATGAGTCGCTATTCCCGCATCGCCGGCACCGGCAGCCACCTGCCGCCTCGGCGCCTGAGCAACGCGGACCTGGCCGCTGAGCTGGCGATTCAGGGGGTGGAAACTTCTGACGAATGGATTGTCGAGCGCACCGGCATCCGGGCTCGTCACTTCGCTGCAGAAGGCGTCGGCAGCAGCGACCTAGCAGTGCAGGCTGCTCGCCATGCCCTGGAGGCGGCCAGTTGGCAGGCGCAGGAGCTCGATCTGATCATCGTTGCCACCTCCACGCCCGACATGGTGTTTCCCTCGACGGCCACCATGGTGCAGCACAAGCTGGGCATCGCAGGCTGTCCTGCTTTTGATGTGCAGGCCGTGTGCACCGGTTTCATCTACGCCTTGTCGGTCGCCGACGCGATGATCCGCGCCGGCTCGGCAAAAAAAGCCCTGGTCATCGGCGCCGAGGTGTTCAGCCGCATCCTCGATTTCAAGGATCGCACCACCTGCGTGCTGTTTGGCGACGGCGCTGGCGCGGTGGCTCTTGAGGCATCTGATCAGCCCGGCTTGCTGGCCACTGACATTCATGCGGATGGCAAGCACCGCGATATCTTGTGCGTACCCGGTCATGTTTCGGGCGGCTCGGTCCTGGGCGACCCGGTGCTCAAGATGGACGGGCAGGCGGTGTTCAAGCTGGCCGTCGGCGTGCTGGAAGAAACCGCCCGCACCAGCCTTGCCAAAGCCGGCCTGCAGGAAAGCGCCATTGACTGGCTGATTCCGCACCAGGCCAATATCCGCATCATGCAAAGCACGGCGCGCAAGCTCAAGGTGCCGATGGAAAAAGTGGTGGTCACGGTCGACCAGCATGGCAACACCTCTGCCGCCTCGATTCCCCTGGCGCTGGATCTGGCGGTGCGCGACGGTCGCATACAGCGTGGCCAGACCCTGATGCTCGAAGGCGTGGGCGGCGGCTTCACCTGGGGTTCGGTGCTGGTCAAGTATTGAACGCCCAACGATGGAATCGAACAAAGCTGGCGGGGCTGCAGGCCTGAGCCTGATCGGAGCGCAATAACCATGACGACATTTGCATTTGTATTTCCCGGTCAGGGCTCGCAATCGGTGGGCATGCTGGACGCTTGGGGTGAGCACCCGGCGGTCAAGCAGACCCTGCAAGAGGCCTCGGACGCACTGGGCGAGGACATCGCACATCTGATCAAGGAAGGCCCCAAGGAGGCTCTGGCCCTGACCACCAATACCCAGCCGGTGATGCTGGTTGCAGGGGTGGCCGCATACCGCGCCTGGTTGGCCGAAGGAGGCGCATCGCCTGCTGTGGTGGCCGGTCACTCGCTCGGTGAATACAGCGCGCTGGTGGCCGCTGAGGTGCTGACCTTGGCGCAGGCCGCCCCGCTGGTGCGCTTGCGCGCGGCGGCCATGCAGGAAGCTGTGCCGGTGGGTGTGGGCGCGATGGCCGCCATCCTGGGGCTCGATGCGGCCCGGGTCATCGAAGGCTGCGCCCAGGCACAAGCCACTTTTGGTGCAGGCAGTGCCGAGGTGGTCGAGGCGGTCAATTTCAATGACGCCGCGCAGACCGTGATCGCCGGCAGCAAAGCCGCCGTTGACAAGGCTTGCGAGATGCTTAAGGCCCTGGGCGCTAAGCGGGCTTTGCCCCTGCCTGTCTCCGCCCCATTTCATTCCAGCCTGATGAAGCCGGCCGCCGAAAAGCTGCGCGACAAGCTCGCCACCTTGAGCCTGGGCGCGCCGCGCATCCCGGTCATCAACAACATCGATGTGGCGGTGGAAGACAGCGCCGAGCGCATCCGTGATGCGCTCTATCGCCAGGCCTTCGGGCCGGTCCGGTGGGTCGAGTGCGTGCAGGCCATCAAGGCGCGCGGCGTGCGCACCTTGGTCGAATGCGGCCCCGGCAAGGTGCTGGCCGGTATGACCCGCCGCATCGACGCCGAATTGACCGGCGTTGCGCTTTACGATCCGGCTACCTTGGTAGAAGTTAAAGGGCTCCTCGCATCATGAATGACAAGCAAGTGGCCCTGGTCACCGGTGCTTCGCGCGGCATAGGCGCGGCCATTGCACGCCAGCTCGCGCAGGACGGTTTCATTGTGGTCGGCACCGCCACCACTGAGGCCGGCGCGGTCAAGATCAGCCAGGCGCTGGCCGGTTTTGCGGGCAGCCGCGGCGCGATGCTGGACGTCAACGACGCCCAGGCCGGGGCCGCCTTGATCGACGCTATTGTCAAAGACCACGGCGGCTTGCAGGTGCTGGTCAACAATGCAGGCATCACCCGCGACACCCTGGCCATGCGCATGAAGGATGAGGATTGGGATGCGGTGCTCGACACCAATCTCAAAGCGGTGTTTCGCATGAGCCGTGCCGTCATGCGTCCCATGATGAAGCAGCGCCACGGTCGCATCATCAGCATCACCAGCGTGGTCGGCGCCTCAGGTAACCCGGGCCAGGCCAACTATGCGGCCGCCAAGGCAGGCCTGGCCGGCATGACCCGGGCGCTGGCGCGCGAATTGGGCAGCCGGGGCATCACCGTCAACTGCGTGGCGCCGGGTTTCATCGAGACTGACATGACCGCTGCCTTGCCCGAGGAACAGCAGAAAGCCCTGCTGGGCCAGATCCCCCTGGGCCATCTGGGCAAACCCGAAGATATCGCCCATGCGGTCGCCTATCTGGCCAGCGCGCACGCCGGCTATGTCACCGGTCAGGAAGTCCATGTCAACGGCGGCATGTACATGTAAAGTCTGGTCCCGCCGGGCTGCTTGAGCGCAGCCCGTCGTCAATGGCTAAAATCACCTTTTACTCCACCACCCTACGAGGGATTTATGAGCGACATCGAAGCACGTGTTAAGAAAATCATCGCCGAGCAGCTTGGCGTCGAAGAGAGCCAGGTCAGCGGCGAGAAGGCGTTTGTGGCCGACCTCGGCGCAGACTCTCTTGACACCGTGGAGCTGGTGATGGCCCTCGAAGACGAGTTCGGCATCGAGATTCCCGACGAGGACGCCGAGAAGATCACCACGGTGCAAAACGCGATCGACTACGCCACCAGCCACCAAAAAGCCTGAGCGGCTTTTTGATTTCTTCAGCCCGCGCGAGGCCAGGCGGCCCGCCCGGGCTTTCTTTCAGGATTTGCGCATGAGCCGTCGCCGCGTTGTTGTCACGGGTTTGGGTTGCATCAGTCCGGTGGGCAACACTGTCGCTGAGTCTTGGTCGGCTTTGCTTGCCGGCCGCTCGGGCATCACCGCCATAACGAAGTTTGACGCTTCGGCCATGGCCTGCAAGATTGCCGGCGAGGTCAAGAACTTCGACCTGGAGTCCTACATCAGCGCCAAAGAGGCGCGCACCATGGACACCTTCATCCATTTCGGGATCGCTGCCGCGGACCAGGCGGTGCGCGATGCTGGCTTGGCCGTCGGCGACGCCCTGGGCGAAGAGGCGGCGACCCGCATAGGCGTGGTGATCGGCTCGGGCATCGGCGGGCTGCCGATGATCGAGGAAACCCATACCGAATACACCAACCGGGGGCCGCGGCGCATCTCGCCGTTTTTCGTGCCTGCTTCGATCATCAACATGATCTCTGGCCATGTGTCCATGCGCTTTGGCTTCAAGGGCCCAAACCTGGCGGTGGTCACCGCCTGCACCACTGGCTTGCACAGCATAGGCGAGGCCGGGCGCATCATTGAATATGGCGATGCCGATGTGGTGGTTGCTGGCGGTGCTGAGTCCACGGTCTCGCCACTGGGCGTGGGTGGGTTTGCTGCTATGCGCGCCTTGTCCACCCGCAACGACGATCCAGCGGGCGCCTCGCGCCCCTGGGACAAGGACCGCGACGGCTTTGTGCTGGGTGAGGGCGCAGGCGTGATGGTGCTCGAGGAGTACGAGCACGCCAAGGCTCGTGGCGCCCGCATCTACGCTGAACTGGCCGGCTACGGCATGAGCGCCGATGCCGGCCACATGACCGCCCCCAATATGGACGGCCCGCGCCGGGCCATGCTGGGCGCCATGCGCAACGCCGGTGTTGCTGCCGATCAGATCGACTACCTCAATGCCCACGGCACCTCTACACCGCTGGGCGATGTCAATGAAACCAACGCCATCAAGGCGGCCCTGGGCCAGCACGCACGGCGCGTCATCGTCAGTTCGACCAAGTCCATGACCGGTCACTTGCTCGGTGGCGCCGGTGGCATCGAGTCGGTGTTTACCGTGCTGGCCTTGCACCACCAGCAGATCCCGCCGACCATCAATCTGGCCAACCCAGATCCCGAGTGTGATCTGGACTACTGTGCCAACGTCGCCCGCGACGCCGAGATTTCGGTGGCCTTGAAGAACAACTTCGGTTTCGGCGGCACCAACGGCTCGCTGGTGTTCAAGCGCCTGTGACCTTGCCGGCACCCGGTTGCCGAAAGCGCGCTTTGCTTGTGCGCCTATGAGTCGGGCTCCTTCTGTCAGCTATCCGGTCGAACGTGGCCGGGCCGTGACCGTGTTGCTGGCGGCGGTCTGGGCCTTGGCAGCGGCCGTGAATCTGACCTGGCTGCTGGCGGCCGGCTCTGGCGACAATGCGCCCTGGTGGGGCTTGGGTTCTGTAGCGCTAGCCACCCCCGGCCTGCTCCTATATTGGCGCCGCATACCGGCCGGCGAGCTCAGCTGGGACGGCGAGCAGTGGCTGTGGACCAGCAAGGCCTATCCGACAGGCGTTGACCTTAAGTGGCCACAAATCGTCCTTGATCTGCAAGGAGTCGTCATTGCGCGAACCCGCAATTCGGCCGGTGCCGGCTGGACCCTGTGGCTGGAGGCAAGGTCGAACCCAACAGCCTGGCATGGGCTGCGCTTGGCCTTGTACGGCCGGCCTCCGCCCGGGGCGCTGGGCATGGAGTCCGGTTCTCCGCGTCCGTGAGCCGGTGTTTTTATCGGGTATCTTGAAGCCAGCCCTGAAGTCCCCATGTTGCACTGGGTTGGGCTGTTTGCCTTACGGTAGGGTCCGTTCCACAATAGCTGTGGTTTGCAAGCGCCCAATCTGGCGCTGCTGTTCAGGGAGTAGCTTGACGATGTTCATATTTGAAGGAATGCGCGCCCGTACGCTGGCCGTGTTCGGTGCTCTGTTTTTGGCCTGCGTATTCGCTGCGCCCCCGGCCTTGGCTCAGATGAGAGGCTTGCCCGACTTCACAGAGTTGGTTGAGCAGGTTGGGCCTTCGGTGGTCAATATCCGCACGGTTGAGCGCAGTCGGGGCGCTTCGGGCTCAGGCGGCCAGGACGAGCAGATGCTCGAGTTCTTCCGCCGCTTTGGTATTCCCCTGCCACCCAATGCGCCTCGCGGTCAGCGGCCAGATCGCAATGAGGAGGAGACTCCGCGCGGCGTGGGCTCGGGCTTCATCGTTTCTGCCGATGGCTTCGTGATGACCAACGCGCATGTGGTCGAGGGTGCGGACGATGTCATCGTCACCCTGACCGACAAGCGCGAATTCAAGGCGCGGATTATCGGCAGCGACCGCCGCACCGATGTGGCGGTGGTCAAGATTGAAGCCACCGGTTTGCCGGCCGTCAAGCTCGGCGATGCGACTCGGGTGCGGGTGGGCGAGTGGGTGATGGCTATCGGTTCGCCCTTTGGCCTTGAAAACACTGTCACCGCGGGCATCGTCAGTGCCAAGCAACGCGATACCGGCGACTACCTGCCCTTCATCCAGACCGATGTGGCCATCAACCCAGGTAACTCGGGCGGCCCGCTCATCAATATGCGCGGCGAGGTGATCGGTATCAACAGCCAGATCTACTCGCGCTCCGGCGGCTTTCAGGGCATCTCCTTCGCCATCCCCATCGACGAGGCGGTGCGGGTGGCGGACCAACTGCGTTCATCGGGGCGAGTCACCCGCGGCCGCATCGGGGTACAGATCGATCAGGTCAACAAGGAGGTGGCTGAGGCCATCGGACTCGGTCGCCCACAGGGCGCCCTGGTGCGTGGGGTCGAGGCGGGTGCGCCGGCTGAAAAGGCCGGCATCGAAGCCGGTGACATCATCCTCAAGTTCGACGGCAAGGCGATCGAGAAGTCCAGTGACTTGCCGCGCCTCGTGGGCAACACCAAGCCGGGATCGCGCGCCGCTGTGACCGTCTTTCGGCGGGGCAGCCAGCGCGAGTTGAGCGTCACCGTGGCGGAGATCGAGCCCGAGCGCAGCAGCCGGCGCGCTCAAGCTCCCGAGCCCCGACCCTCGGCCAGTAGCCAGGTGCAGACTCTGGGCTTGACCGTCTCCGAGCTGAGCGAGGCGCAAAAGCGCGATCTCAAGCTGCGGGGCGGCGTGCGGGTCGATGCGGCCGAGGGTGTCGGTGCGCGCGCCGGCCTGCGCGAAGGCGATGTGATCGTGGCGGTCGGCAATGTCGACGTGAACACGGTGCGCGAGTTCGAGCAGGCGGTCACCCGCGCCGACAAGAGTAAGCCGGTGGTGGTGCAGCTGCGTCGGGGAGAGCTGGCCCAGTATGCACTGATCCGTCCCGCCCGCTGAGGCGAAGCACCAGAGGCGCCCGCGCCGGTTGGGGGGGCGCCGCTTGCCAAGGAGGGTGGGGGCACTGAAGCTTAGGGCTAAAGGTAGCGCCCCGTTCTGTCAAGACCGATCGTTCCGGTACCCCGGTAGAAACCCTTTTTCCGACTGGGGCGAAAAATATTTTCTATGCCTTGGCTTACAGAATGTTTGCACACACTTACTTTTTTTCTGTTCTATCATGACTTTTGGTAGAATAGTAGCTTAACTGCAGGGACTTGAGGTATAAGCAACTCGCTCCAATTGACACTCTTTGGGGTTATGGACGGCAATCTCAGTCCATCCACAGATCACCCACAAGTTGTCCAGATGAATCGGGAAATTTTTGTGGATAAGTTGTTAATAAAATCCTTGTTGCTACTCGGCAACGGGTCAAAACCCAGGCTTTGCCGGCTATGCGCCAACGGCTTTTTGCCTACAATGAAGTCCCAACTATCGCAGTTGCCATAGATTGTTGGTTCAGGGCGCGTCGCACCACGACGCGCCCTTTTTTATGGTCTGAGCCTCGCGACACTGCGCTGCACACAATACTTTCAAGCACTTAGGCGTCCCCCTTGATGAAGCACATCAGAAACTTCTCGATCATTGCGCACATCGATCACGGCAAATCCACGCTGGCCGACCGTCTGATTCAGCGCTGCGGCGGATTGCAGGACCGTGAGATGAGCGCGCAGGTGCTCGACTCCATGGATCTGGAAAAAGAGCGTGGGATAACCATCAAGGCGCAGACTGCGGCGCTGCAATACACCGCTCGCGATGGACAGGTCTACAACCTCAATCTGATCGACACCCCTGGCCACGTCGACTTCTCTTATGAGGTGAGCCGTTCACTGTCGGCCTGTGAGGGGGCGCTGCTGGTGGTCGATGCCTCCCAGGGCGTCGAGGCGCAGACCGTGGCCAATTGCTACACGGCGCTCGATCTCGATGTCGAGGTGCTGCCAGTGCTCAACAAGATGGACCTGCCGCAGGCCGATCCTGAAAACGCCATGCAGGAAATCGAAGAGGTGATTGGCATCGACGCTTCGGGTGCAGTGCCCTGTTCGGCCAAGACCGGCATGGGCATCGACGACATATTGGAGTTGGTGGTGGCCAAGGTGCCAGCCCCGCGCGGCAATCCCGATGCGCCGCTGCGCGCCATGATCATTGACAGCTGGTATGACGCCTATGTGGGCGTGGTCATGCTGGTGCGGGTTGTCGACGGCCGCCTGGCGCGCGGCGACCGCATCAAGCTCATGGCCACCGAGACGACCTACAACGCCGAAAAGCTCGGTGTTTTTACCCCGGCCAATCTGCCCAGGGACTCTCTCGAAGCGGGTCAGGTGGGCTATGTGATTGCCGGCATCAAGGAGCTCAAGGCGGCCAAGGTGGGCGATACGGTGACGGTGATCAAGGCCTCCAGTGGCGCCAATCTGCCTTCGGCCACCGAGCCCTTGCCCGGCTTCAAGGAGGTACAGCCGCAGGTGTTTGCTGGCCTTTACCCGTCCGAAGCCAGCGAGTACGAAGCGCTGCGTGATGCGCTGGAAAAGCTGCAGCTCAATGACTCAGCCTTGCGCTACGAGCCCGAGGTCAGCCAGGCGCTGGGTTTTGGTTTTCGCTGCGGCTTTCTCGGCCTGCTGCACATGGAAATCGTACAGGAGCGGCTCGAGCGCGAGTTTGACCAGGACCTGATCACCACCGCGCCCAGCGTGGTCTACGAGGTGGTGCGCGGTGACGGCGAGGTGATCATGGTGGAAAACCCATCCAAGATGCCCGATGTCGGCCGCATTCAGGAGATCCGTGAGCCCATCGTCACCGTCCATCTCTACATGCCGCAGGAATATGTGGGGCCTGTCATGACGCTGGCCAACCTCAAGCGCGGCAGCCAGATCAATATGGCTTACCACGGCAAGCAGGTGATGCTCACCTATGACATGCCGCTGGGCGAGATCGTGCTGGACTTTTTCGACAAACTCAAGTCGGTCAGTCGCGGCTACGCATCGATGGACTATGAGTTCAAGGAGTACCGCGCCTCTGATGTGGTCAAGGTCGACATGCTGCTCAACGGCGATAAGGTCGACGCCCTGTCCATCATCGTTCACCGCAGCCAATCTCAGTACCGGGGCAGGGCGGTGGCTGCCAAGATGCGTGAGATCATCAGCCGCCAGCAGTTTGATGTCATCATCCAGGCCGCCATAGGCGGCAACATCATCGCCCGTGAGACAATCAAAGCGCTGCGTAAAAACGTGATCGCCAAGTGCTACGGTGGCGACATTACCCGCAAACGCAAGCTCTTGGAAAAGCAGAAAGCCGGCAAAAAGCGCATGAAACAAATCGGAACGGTGGAGGTCCCGCAGGAGGCCTTCCTGGCCATCTTGCAGGTCGAAGAATGAGTACCCTCACCGCCTTTGTACTGGCCGCTTTTGTAGGCTACGGTGGGGCCTGGTACCTTGGCCATATCGACGGCAACTTCGCGCTGCTGCTGTTCATGGCCACGCTGGTCTCGGGCCTCTACTGGCTGGCCGAGCGTTTTTATTTTCTGCCGCAGCGGCAGGCTGCTGTCCAGGCCTTTGAAGACAGCCAGGCCCAGCGACGTGCCGAGCTCGACCGGCTCGGTGTGCGTGCCGACGAGGTCGACCTGGACCAGACCAAGGTCAAGCTCCTGATGCAGCCCTGGTGGCTGGACTGGACCGCTGGCCTGTTTCCGGTGATCGCCATCGTTTTCATCCTGCGCTCGTTTCTGTTTGAGCCGTTCAAGATTCCCTCGGGCTCGATGATCCCGACCCTGCTGATCAATGACCTGATTTTGGTCAACAAATTCCACTACGGCGTGCGCCTGCCGGTCATCAACGCCAAGATCATTGACAACCACAGCCCCGAGCGTGGCGATGTCATGGTGTTTCGCTACCCACCCAAGCCCAGCCTGGACTACATCAAGCGGGTGGTGGGCTTGCCTGGCGACGAGGTGGCATACCTCAACAAGCAGCTGACGGTCAATGGCAAGCCGCTGGTACAGCAGGCTTTGCCCGACTTTTTTGATGCCGACGCTCTGCGTTACTCCAAGCAATGGGAAGAGCGCACCGCCGACGGCACGCGCAAATACCGTATTCTGGTCGAGGCAGACCGGCCGGCCTTCATTCCCGCTGCCGAGCAATTCAAGTTTCGCGAGAACTGCCGCTACAGCACCGAGGGCATGGTGTGCAAGGTGCCGGCAGGACACTATTTCATGATGGGCGACAACCGCGACAACTCGCTCGACTCGCGCTTCTGGGGTTTCGTTCCGGAGCAAAACATCGTGGGCAAGGCCTTCTTTGTCTGGATGAACTTCGGCAACCTCAAGCGCATAGGTTCATTTGACTAACGTGCGCCCGGCCGTCTCGCCTGAAGACCTGTCAGGCCTGCAGCAGCGTCTGCAGCACACCTTCAGCGAGCCGCGCCTGCTGCAGCGCGCACTGACGCACCGCAGCTTCGGCGCCGACCACAACGAGCGGCTGGAGTTTTTGGGCGATTCAGTGCTCAACCTGGCGGTGGCCAGCCTCCTCTATGAACGCTTGGGCGGCAGGCCCGAAGGTGATCTGTCGCGGGTGCGTGCCAATTTGGTCAAGCAAGAGACCCTGCACCAATTGGCGGTCGGCCTGGGTCTGCCTGCTTTGATACGCCTGGGCGAGGGCGAGGCCCGATCGGGCGGCCACAAGCGCCCTTCTATTCTGGCCGATGCGCTGGAGGCCCTCATCGGAGCGGTCTTCATCGAGGCTGGCTATTCAAGTGCGCAGGAGCTGGTCTGGCGCCTGTTCAGCAACTTGGAAATTACGCCAAGCATGGCCGCCATCGGCAAGGACCCCAAGACTGAGTTGCAGGAATGGCTGCAAGGGCGCAAGATGGCCCTGCCCATGTACAAGGTGGTGGCCACCTCGGGCGCCGCACATCAGCAGGTTTTCGATGTGGAGTGCGAGGTTGCCGAAATCGGCCGGACCGAGCGCGGCATCGGCGGCTCACGCCGCGCCGGCGAACAGGCCGCCGCTGCTGCCATGCTGGCGCATATCAGGACTCTTTAAACGCATGACCAGCAAGGACACCGACCAGAGCCCCCAGGATCTTGAGGCCATGCTCGCGCAGGCACTGAGCAGCCGTCCCGGTGCGGCTGCCGCCGCGCCGGTGCAGGGGCAGCGCTGCGGCCTGATCGCCATTGTCGGAAAGCCCAATGTGGGCAAGTCCACCTTGCTCAACGCGCTGGTCGGCCAGAAGATCAGCATCACCTCGCGCAAGGCGCAAACCACCCGACACCGTATCACCGGGGTGCGCAGCGAAGGGGCGGTGCAATACGTGTTTGTCGACACGCCCGGCTTTCAGACCCGTCACGGCAACGCGCTGAACCGCTCGCTCAACAAGACGGTGGTCGGTGCGGTCAGCGATGTTGACCTGATTTTGATGGTGGTGGAGGCCGGCCAGTTCAACCTGGCCGACGCGCAGGTGCTGTCGCTGCTGCCCGCTTCGGTTCCGGCGGTCTTGCTGGCCAACAAACTCGACCAGGTGCACAGGCGCAGCGAGCTTGCGCCCTGGCTGCGCGATATGCAGCAGCGCCATGACTTTGCCGAATTCGTGCCGATGTCGGCCAGGAACGCCAAGGACATTGAGCGCCTGCTGGGCATCTGCCAGAAATACCTGCCCGAGCAGCCCTGGATGTACGGCGCTGATGAACTGACCGACCGCAGCGACCGTTTCATGGCCGCCGAGATCGTGCGCGAAAAATTGTTTCGCCTGACCGGCGATGAGCTGCCCTACACCTCCACCGTCATCATCGACAAATATGAGGAAGAGGGCGAGCTGCGCCGTATCGCCGCCACCATCGTGGTTGAGCGCGACAACCACAAGGGCATGGTGATCGGTGAGAAGGGCGAAAAGCTCAAGCGCATCGGGACCGAGGCCAGGCAAGAACTGGAATCACTGACCGGGCACAAAGTCTTCCTCGAAATCTGGGTCAAGGTGCGTTCGGGCTGGGCAGACGACGACGCCCGGGTGCGCTCCTTCGGCTACGAGTAGCATGAGCCTGCAATGCGGCCAGGGCCGCGCCTGCGCAGCGATGTCTGCTGCCAAGTGAAGTCCACAGGGTGATCTCTATTCCAGCCACTCCAGAGCTCAGCAAGGCCCGTAAGCGTGGGGCGCCGGTTGCCAGAGTCAGCGACGAGCCGGGCTTTGTGCTGCACCGCTACGACTGGAGCGAGTCCAGCCTGATCCTAGAGGTCTTCACCCGCCACCATGGTCGCATCGCCCTGGTGGCGCGCGGCGCCAAGAAGCCCAGCTCGGGCTTCAGGCCTGTGCTGCTGCCCCTTCAGGGCCTGAGCCTGGCTTTTGGCGGCGATGCTGAAATCCGCAACCTCAAGAGCGCCGAATGGCAGGGCGGCCACATCATGCCCACCGGCGAGGCGCTGCTGTCGGGCTACTACCTCAACGAGTTGCTGATACGGCTGCTGGCCCGCGACGATCCCCATCCCAGGCTTTTTGACGCTTATGCCGCTGCGGTGCGCTTGCTGGCCACGCCTCAGGCCGATGCCTTGCAGTGGGCCTTACGCACTTTCGAGCTGTGGCTGCTGCGCGATATTGGCTTGCTGCCGGCGCTCGACCGCGAATCAGTCAGCCTGCTGCCCTTGGCGCCGCAGGCCGCCTATGTGCTGGTGCCCGAGGCGGGCCTGCGTCCGGCCCATGCCGATGACCGCGCCCGGCTCAGTGGCGACCAGTGGCAGGCTTTGCATCTGAGCCTGCAGGAGGGCGCCAGTTTTTCCAGTACCTTGCAGGCTGTGGCCGAGGTGGCCACGCCTCTGAAGATCCAGCTGCGGGCGCTGCTGCACTACCATTGCGGTGTGAAAATGCTCAAGACCCGCCAGATGCTGCACGATCTGCAGGCCTTGACCGGTCTGGATCGCTTGTGATTTGGGTCTGCCCGCCTTTACCCTCGCTCCCTCATGTCCTCCCAGTCCCCTGATTTCCGCACCGCGCTGTCAGTCAATGTGAACAAGGTGGCTTTGCTTCGCAACAGCCGTCACCTCGATATTCCGAGTCCGCTGACCGCCGTCCGGCTGTGCCTGCAGGCCGGTGCAGCCGGCATCACCATTCATCCGCGGCCGGACCAGCGCCACATCCGGACCCAGGACGCCCATGACATCGCCGAGCTGATGAAGCAGTGGCCGGGGCGCGAATTCAACATCGAGGGCAACCCCTTTCACAACCTGATGGATCTGGTGCGCCAGTTGCGTCCGCATCAGTGCACCCTGGTGCCCGACAGCCAGGACCAGTTCACCAGCGACCACGGCTGGAGCCTGCCGCAGGACGCGCTGCGCCTGCGGCCGGTGATCGACGAGCTGCATGCTCTGGGGGTCAGGGTGAGCTTGTTCATGGACCCGCTGCCGCAGGCCATGGCTGCCGCTCGCGCTTTGGGGGCCGACCGGGTCGAGCTCTACACCGAGGGCTATGCCAGAGCTTGGGGCAGGCCTGAGCAGGCCCAGGTGCTGCAGGCCTATGTGCAAACAGCCACTGCCGCCCTCGCCGCCGGGCTGGGCGTCAATGCGGGCCACGACCTGAACCGTGACAACCTGGGCGCCTTCCTGCGCGCCGTGCCCGGCGTGCAGGAGGTCTCGATAGGCCATGCCCTGATCGCCGATGCGCTCGAGCTCGGCTATGCCGCCACGGTGCGGGCCTATTTGGCGGTCATGGGCGCGGCTTCCGACAGCCCATGAGCCCGGCCTTGAACGCCCGCATCTACGGCATAGGCACCGACGTCTGCGACATCCGGCGCATACGCGCCAGCCTGGAGCGTCATGGCGACCGATTTGCCGGCAAGATCCTGGGCCCGACCGAGATGGCCACCTGGCGCCAACGCAGCCAGCGCTGGCCCGAACGCGGCGTGCGTTATCTGGCCACCCGGTTTTCGGCCAAGGAGGCTTTTTCCAAAGCCATAGGCTTGGGCATGCGCATGCCCATGACTTGGCGCCTGTGCGAGGTGGCCAAGGCCGCCAGCGGACAGCCCTTCATCGTCTTGCACGGCCCCCTCAAGCTCTGGTTTGAAGAGCGAGGCCTGAACGCCCATGTCAGCGTCAGTGATGAAACCGATTACGCGACCAGCTTTGTCATCGTCGAACAAAACCAGCCATGAGCGCCACCATTTTTCCGCACAGCCCCTTGATCATTGACGTCGCGGGCCTTTCGCTCAGCGCCGTCGACAAAAAACGCCTGAAGCATCCACTGGTCGGCGGGGTCATCCTGTTCGCCCGCAATTGGCAGGGCCGGGAGCAGCTGGGCGCCCTGTGCCGGCAAATCAAGGCTGTGCGGCAGGACCTCCTGATTCTGGTCGATCATGAAGGCGGCCGGGTGCAGCGTTTCAAGACTGATGGCTTCACCCACCTGCCGCCCATGCGCGTGCTGGGCCAGATGTGGATGCGCCCCGACGAGGGCCTGCCTGGCGCCAATGCCCTGGCGGCCAGCAACGCGGCCACGGCCTGCGGCTATGTGCTCGGTGCTGAGCTGCGCGCCTGCGGCGTCGACATGAGTTTTGCCCCGGTGCTGGACCTTGATTACGGCAGCAGTGGTGTGATTGGTGATCGCGCCTTCGAGCGTGACCCGCGCATCGTCGCCGCCCTGGCCAAGAGCCTGATGCATGGCCTGCTGCAGGCGGGCATGGCCAATTGCGGCAAGCACTTCCCCGGCCACGGCTTTGTGAAGGCAGACTCCCATGTCGACATTCCGGTAGACCGCCGCAGCCTCAAGGCCATCCTGGCCGACGACGCCGTGCCCTATGAATGGCTCAATACGGTGCTGAGCAGCGTGATGCCGGCCCATGTGATTTATCCCAAAGTCGACGCCCGGCCTGCCGGTTTTTCGGAGAAATGGCTGCAGTACATTCTGCGCGGCCGCTTGGGTTTTGGCGGCGCCATTTTCAGCGACGACCTGAGCATGGCCGGCGCGCGCCTGATCGACGGGCGCGAGGTCAGTTACACCGAAGCTGCGGTGGCGGCCCTCAACGCCGGCTGCGACCTGGTGCTGCTGTGCAATCAAAGCCTGGACGGCGGCGCAGCGGTGGACGAGCTGATCGCCGGCATGAGCCAGGCCCAGCTCAAGGGCCAGTGGGAGCCGATGGAGGCCAGCGAGGATAGGCGCCTGGCGCTGCTGCCCAGCAAGCCTTCGCCGGCCTGGGACGACTTGATGCTAGAGCCCGCCTACATGCATGCGGTGGGGCTGGTGCCTTGAAGCCTGCGTGTCCGGGGACTGGTTGAGCTGAAATCGCTTCGTCACCAGCCTTTATATGTTTAAAATGTACAAAATGTCTATTTTGTTCAGGAGATCCTCATGCAATCAGTCAGCGCGACCGAGGCCAAGCAGGGTTTGGCCGCTGTCTTGGAGGCTTGTGTGCGCGAGCCAGTGGTCATCCAGCGTCAAAAGCGCGATGTGGCCGTGGTCATCTCGGTGCAGGAATACGAGCGGCTGACGCGCGTGAATGTGGCCGAGTTCCAGCGTTTTTGCGACACCGTGGGCGAACGTGCGGCGCAGGCCGGTTTGAACGAAGAAAAACTGGCCGCTTTGTTGGCCGATGCGTGAACCCGACCGTTGGGTGGTCGACACCAACGTTCTGGTGAGCCGCTTCTTGGCGCCGGGCGGGGTGGCTGCCCGTGCGATAGACAAAGCCTTGCTCAGCGGGGTGCTGCTGGTCTCGCAGGCCACCTTGACTGAATTGGCCGAGGTGCTGGCGCGGCCTCGCTTTGCCCCTTATCTTTCAGCACAAGACCGGCAGCGCTTCTTCAGCCTCCTGGCAGGCGTGTCGCGCCTGACCGTGATCACGCAACAGGTGCAAGCCTGCCGGGACCCCAAGGACGACAAGTTCCTCGATCTGGCCTTGTGCGGTCAGGCGCATGCCCTCATCTCGGGCGACAAAGATTTGCTGGCCTTGCATCCCTTCCACGGCATCCCGATCTGGGCGCCAGCCGATTTTCTGGCGCTGTGAGGCGGCCTCCAAAGCGGGGCAGTTGGCTGCCGCTCAGGCCCAGGCCTTCGTGACCGTCTCGCGCTTAGCCCTCGCGCCGCAGCGCCGGGAACAAGATCACATCGCGAATGCTGGGGCTGTCGGTCAATAGCATCATCAGGCGGTCTATGCCCACACCGCAGCCGCCGGTTGGCGGCATGCCGTATTCCAGGGCGCGCACAAAGTCGGCATCAAAAAACATGGCCTCATCGTCGCCCGCATCCTTGGCCTCGGCCTGGGCGTGAAAGCGGGCCGCCTGCTCCTGCGCATCGTTGAGCTCTGAAAAACCGTTGCCGAATTCGCGACCGGTGATGTAGAGCTCAAAGCGCTCGGTCACCTCGGGGCGTTGGTCGTTGGCCCGGGCCAGCGGCGAGATTTCGGTCGGGTGTTCCATGATGAAGGTGGGCTGCCAGAGCTTTTCTTCCACTTTCTCTTCGAAGTACATCACCTGCAGGCTAGCGAGGGACCGGGTGGACAGGCGGTCCTTGTCTTCGGAGAGCCCCAATTTTTTAAGCGCATTCGTCAGCCAGGCGGCGTCATCGACATTCGCGCCCGCTTCGGTGTGCTTGACGATGGCCTCGCGGATGGTCAGGCGCTCAAACGGTGCGGACAGGTCCACGGGTTTATCGGCATAGCTCAGCTGCAGGCTGCCGCAGGCCTTTTGCGCCGCATCGCGGATCAGTTGCTCGGTGAAGTCCATCAGGTCGCGGTAGTTCCACCAAGCGGCGTAGAACTCCATCATGGTGAATTCCGGGTTGTGCCGAACGCTGATGCCCTCGTTGCGGTAGCTGCGGTTGATCTCGAAGACCTTCTCGAAGCCGCCCACGATCAAGCGCTTGAGATACAACTCGGGCGCGATGCGCAGGTACATCTCCTGGTCGAGCGCATTGTGGTGGGTGATGAAGGGCTTGGCGTTGGCACCACCGGGGATGGGGTGCAGCATCGGCGTTTCTACTTCCAGAAAACCGTGCTCGACCATGAACTGACGCATGCCGCTGACGGCGCGGCTGCGTGCCACAAAGCGCTGGCGGGCTTTTTCATCGGTGATGAGGTCCACATAGCGCTGGCGGTACTTGAGCTCTTGGTCGGCCACGCCGTGGAATTTGTCGGGCAGGGGGCGCAGGCTCTTGGTCACCAGCCTGATGCTTTTGGCGTGGACCGACAGCTCGCCGGTCTTGGTCTTGAACAGGGTGCCGCGGGCGGCGACGATGTCGCCCAGGTCCCAATGCTTGAAGGCTTCATGCGTGCCTTCGCCCACGCCGTCATTGCTCACATAAATCTGGATGCGACCGCCCCAGGGGCCCAGCGACGCGTCCTGGACGGTGGCAAAGCTGGCCTTGCCCATGACCCGTTTGAGCATCATGCGGCCGGCCACGCTCACCTCAATGGCTTTTTCCTGCAGCTCTTCTTTGCTCAAGCTGTCGTACTGGGCGAACAGATCGGCCGCACGGTGCTCGGGCTTGATGTCGTTGGGAAAGGCGATGCCCTGCTGGCGCAGCGCGGCGAGCTTGTCGCGGCGCTCGGCCATCAGCTGGTTGTCGTCGGGGGGGCTGTGTTCGGTGGTGGACATGGGGCCGGTCGGCACGCCCGGGGCGCGCGGTGTTGCAGGTCGCGGCCGTCGCCCCTGCAGCAGTGGGCAGGAGTTCTAGGCCAAACCGGCGATTTTACGGCTCAGGACCAGCCGCTGCGCTCGAGCAGGTCGCCCACCAGTTCCAGGCGGACCAAAGGGTTGTCCAGCGCCATGAGCTGCTGCTTGACCTCGACCGGTACCGGTAGCATCTCGCACCAACGGTTGGCCACCCAGCTGCAGTCCTCAAACTGGTAGGGTGCCAGCAGCGGGAACTGCTCGGCCGGCACCTGCTGCTCCTGCAGTTGCTGCAGCAACTTGCGCAGCAGCTGTACGCTGTTTTGCAGGTCCGGCGGCACGGGCACCTCGGCGTCGGCCGGCAGCAGTTCGGCGTCGGCCACCCACAGACCGTGGCGCAATTTTTCGCTGCGCTGCACTGAAAAGCGCTGCTCGCCCTGGCAGCGTATGAGCAGCAGGCCGGCCTGGGGCGAGCTCAGCTCAATGATGCGCGCCAGCGTACCGACCCGGTTAAACCGTTCGCCGCCGCTGCCGGGATGCTGCACCTGCGAGCCTTCGGTCAGGCTGACCACGCCAAAGGGCGTGCTGCTCTGGTGACAGCGCTTGATCATGTCCAGGTAGCGCACCTCGAAGATGCGCAGCGGCAGCAGCCCCTGCGGGAACAGCACCGTGTCCAGCGGAAACAGGGGCAGCTCGAGGATGTTCATGGCAGCACTCATGGCGACATCATGCCATGCGGGCCTTAACCCACTGCCTCGCGTGGGTAGCGTCTTTGCAAGCCTGCAAACAGCAGCGCACCGATCACCAGGGCGGCGGTGGCCACCCACAGTGCCAGGTCAAAGCCGCGCGTCGGCTCGGTATGGCGCAGCAACTGGGCCACCAGCAGCGGCCCCAGCACCTGACCCAGGCCGTAGGTGGCCGTGAGCAAGCCCATGAAGCTCGCAGCGGTGCCGCCGCGCAGGCGTCTGGCCTCCTGCATCGCAAAAAAGCTCATCGCGGTAAAGGGCAGACCTAGGGCAAAGCTGCCCAACACAAAGCCGGCCACGGTGGGGCTCAGTTGCCCCAGACCCAAACCGGCGGCCTGGATCAGGAAACCCATCCACAGCAGCATGCGCTTGTCCAGATGGCCGGGCAGCCGGGTCGACAGCAGTGCGCCCGTGAACACGCCGGCGCCAAATGTTGGCCAGAACAGATCGAGCCAGACCGAGCCGGGCAGGAACTGCCGGGCGATCACCGGCAGGAAGGTGGCGCTGATGATGTAGCCAAAGCCAGCCAGCCCGTAGCCCAGCACCGTCAGCGCCTGCTCGCTCAAGCGATGGCTGGGGCTTGTAGCTGCCGTGCCGGCGGTCTGCACGCGGACCAGACGCTCGGCGTGGGCCTGTGGCCCGCCCAGGGTCGGCCAGGCCAGCGCGGTGCCCAGCATGGCCAGCAGGGCCATGGACAGCCAGGCCCAGCTGGCCGGCCAGCCGTCGGCCACCATGGGGCTGACAGCCAGGCCGCTGATCACAATGCCTGCACCGGGACCTGCGTAAATAGCGCCAGCCCATTGCGGCCGGCCCAGGCGGCCCAGTTGCGACAAGCACCAGCCCGAGGTGTAGACAAAGACCAGGGCGCTGGCCAGTCCGGCGCCAAAGCGCAGCCAGGCCCAGCTCCAGCTCAAGGGGGCTTGCATGGCCCAGGTCAGAGCGATGGTCGACAGCAGTCCTAGGCGGATCAGCTGCGCAAAGCTGGGCGCAAGTTGCCAGCCTAGGCGCGCCCACAGCCAGGGCTGCAGGGCGCAGGCCAATGCGCCGATGAGGTAGCCCAGGTAGTTGCTGCTGGCCAGCCAGCTCGCCTGCTGCAGGTCGACCAGTCCGCCCTGCAGCATCATCGGCATGATGGGGGTGAAGGCAAAACGTCCCAGCCCCATGGCCACCGCGAGGCACACCAGGCCGGTCAGGGCAATGCGCAGGGCCTGTCTTGCCTCGGTCGCAGCCAAGCTCAAGGTCCAAGGTCCCTGAAGCCGTCCAGACCGACCCGCCAGCGTCTGCGCAAGCTCACGGGCAGACCCCAAAGCTGATGTTCAAGCGCTGCAGATAGCGCCGGTAGGCTAAGGACAGACGGTCAACAGAGGTGTGCAGATCGCTGCGCGCACCGATGGGCAGGCGCTTGGGCCGCTGCGATTCGAGCACCGGCTGGTCCTGGCAGAAGATGGTGTGCTGGAAGGCCGCCAAGGCCTCATCGCTGCTGTCATGGTCGGCCATGGCCAGCCTGAACCACACCCGGCAGCTTTCGGGGCTGATGGGGCAGATGAACAGAGCGATCGCCTCGTGCCAATCGGAAATCCGCGTGCTGCCGGACTCCGGTACCTTGGTCAGAGCGGCGCTGTAAGGGCTGAGGACTTCGTAGGTGTATTCAACCTGCGCCGCGCCCGTGGCATGCAGGTTCGAGCGGGGCTGCCAGGCGCGGCAGCCGGTGGCTTTGAGGCCGGTGGGTGTCTCCTGCACCTCGTAGGGCTCGATCTCGGGATGGTCGCTGGCGCCCAGCCAGCCTTCGTGCACAAAGCTGAAGTGCGCCATGTCGAGAAAGTTTTCCACCACCCTGGGCGCACTGGTGGCCACATCGTAGGGGCCGCAGTTGAGCAGGCGCAGGCCGCTGCTGGCGTCGGGAAACGGGGGGATCGGCGAGGCTGGTTCGGTAGCATCGAGTCGCACCCAGAGCAGGCCGTGCTGTGCCTGCACCTCGAAGGCCTGCACGCAGTAGCTGGCCGGTACCTCCAGCTCGGGCAGGGCGGGTATGCGCCGGCACTGCCCTTGGCTGTCGAACTGCCAGCCGTGGTAGGGGCATTCCAGGCGGTCTTGTTTGACTTGACCGAGCGAGAGCTGCGCGCCCCGGTGTGGGCAACGATCCACCCAGGCGTGCGGGGCGCCGGCACTGTCGCGCCAGAGCACCAGGTCCTGTTCGAGCAGCCGGACCGGCACAGGGGTGCTTTGCAACGCGCCCTCAAGGGCCACCGGATGCCATAAAGATTGTTCATGCATGGGCAAGATCATCGCTGAAAACCAAGGCGATCGTGCAGCTTGCCCGTCCCGCAAAGCACGGCCGCCCCGACCGTCGTCGACCAGGACAGGCGAAAAAAAAGGCTGCCCGCGGGCAGCCTTTGGGTGAGCCGGCGCCGACTTACTTGCCAGCGGGCACCTTGCCTTCAACGCCTTTGACGAAAAAGTCCACCTTGTCCAGCCAGGCCTGATCGGACTTCTGGTCTTTGGCCAGTCGCTCTTTGCCGGTGTTGTCGACGATAGGCCCGGTGAAGGGGCTGAAGCTGCCGTCCTTGAGGCCCGCCTTGATTTCGTCGACGCGCTTTTTGGCATCATCGGGCACCACGTCGGCGATCTTGATCAGGTCGTTCAGGCCTTCTTTGACGCCCCAGACCGTGCGCTCGGTCTTCCAGGTGCCGGCCTTGACCTCTTCGATGGCCTTGATGTAATAGGGTGCCCAGTTGACGATGGCCGAGCCCAGGTGGGCCTTGGGGCCAAAGCTGCTCATGTCGCTGTCCCAGCCGAAGGCGTACTTGCCGTTCTTCTCGGCCGTTTGAAGCACCGCAGTGGAGTCGGTGTTTTGCAGCAGCACGTCGGCCTTCTGGTTGATCAGGCTTTGCGCCGCCTCGCTCTCCTTGCCCGGGTCATACCAGGTGTTGACCCACACCACCTTGGTCTTGATCTTGGGGTTGACGCTTTGCGCGCCCAGGGTGAAGGCGTTGATGTTGCGCAGCACCTCGGCGATCGGGAAGGAGCCGACAAAGCCCAGCACATTGGTCTTGGTCATCTTGCCCGCGATCACGCCCGCCATGTAGGTGTCTTGGTAGAAGCTGGCGTCGTAGATGCGCATGTTCGGCGCGGTCTTGTAGCCGGTGGCGTGCTCAAACTTCACATCGGGGAAATCGGCCGCCACCTTCAACATGGCCTCCATGTAGCCAAAGGAAGTCGCGAAGATGATTTTGTTGCCTTGTTGCGCCAGGTCCCGAATCACTCGCTCGGCGTCCGCGCCCTCGGGCACTTTCTCCACAAAGGTGGTCTTGACGCCGTCACCGAATTTCGCTTCCACCGCCTTGCGGCCCAGGTCGTGCGCGAAAGACCATCCTGCATCGCCAACCGGGCCGACGTAGATCCATGCTGCCTTGATCGGTTCAGGTTTTGCGGCAGCAGCCGGAGCAGCGGCCTTCGGCTCTTCCTTCTTACCGCAACCCACCAAAGCGGCAGCAGCTACGGTGGTCAGGGCCGCCAATTTCAGGACGGAGCGCTTGGACAACAGGGTCATTTTGAATCCTTCTTAGTGTGGGTGAGAAAAAAGCAAGCGAAGATTATGAACCGGGATGAAAGGGCTTGCCCAGGGAGGCGGGCATATTGACCCGTATCCAGGTGGGGTTGCGCGAGATCAACACCAGCACCACGATGGTGGCCACATAGGGCAGGGCGGTCAGCCACTCGCTGGCAATTTGTACGCCCGCGCTTTGAAGATGAAATTGAAGCATGGTTAGACCCCCGAACAGGTAGGCTCCTAGCAAGACCCGGGCCGGACGCCAGGTGGCAAAGGTGGTCAGGGCCAGTGCGATCCAGCCGCGGCCTGCGACCATACCCTCCACCCACAGGGGGGTGTAGATCACTGAGAGATAGGCCCCGGCCAGGCCGCACAGGGCGCCGCCTGCCAGCACAGCCAGCAGCCGAATGCGGCGCACTGAGTAGCCGAGGGCATGCGCCGAAGCGGGCGATTCACCCACCGAGCGCAGCACCAGGCCCGCGCGGCTCTTGTCGAGGAACCAAATCAGTGCGCCGGCCACCAAGATGGTGATGTAGACCACCGGGTGGTGCTGGAACAGTGCAGGACCCACCCAGGGGATCTCGCTCAGGATGGGCCAGGCATGGGCAACACGCTCGGGCAGCTTTTCCTGGGTGTAAGGGACGCCCAGAAAGGCCGAAAACCCCACCCCGAACAGGCTCAGGGCCAGCCCTGTGGCGTATTGATTGGTACCCAGCCAGATCACCATCAGGCCAAACACGGCCGCCAGCATGGCGCCTGCCGCCATGCCAGCGACAAAGCCGGCCAGGTCGTTGCCGGTGTAGACCACCGCGGCAAAGCCGGCGATGGCTGCACACAGCATCATGCCTTCGGCGCCAAGGTTGACCACCCCGGCCTTCTCATTGATGAGCAGGCCCAAGGCGGCCAGGGCCAGCACGGTGCCGGCGTTAAGGGTGGCCGCCAGCAGCAGCGCATAGGTGTCCATCAACGGCCCCCTTTCGGCATCCAGCGCAGGCGGTAGGCCACCAGCGTGTCGCAGGCCAGCAGGCAAAACAGCAGCAGGCCCTGGAAGACGCCGGTGATCGAGCGCGGCAGGCCCATGCGCGATTGGGCCAGCTCGCCACCGATGTAGAACATGCTCATCAAGATCGCCGACAGCACCATGCCGCCCGGATGCAGGCGACCGACGAAGGCAACAATGATGGCGGCAAAGCCATAGCCTGCAGGCACGTAGGGGGTGAGCTGACCGATCGGTCCGGCCACTTCCAGGGCGCCGGCCAAGCCCGCTGTGCCGCCGGAGACCAGCAGGGCGACCCACAGCGCGCGGCGCGAAGAAAAGCCGGCGTAGCGCGCTGCCGCCGGTGCCAGGCCGCCGACTTGTTGGGCAAAGCCGGCTCGGGTGCGAAACAGGTAGATCCACAGCATCGCCGCCCCGGCCAGCGCCAGCAGCAGACCGATGCTCGCGCGCGAACCGCTCATGAGTCGTGGGATTTTGGTGACGGACTCGAAGGTCTTGCTTTGCGGAAAGTTAAAGCCCGCCGGGTCTTTCCAGGGGCCATGGACCATATAGGTCAGCACCATGATGGCCACGTAGACCAGCATGAGACTGACCAGGATTTCGTTGGCATTGAAGCGGTCACGCAGCAGCGCCGTCAGGCCCGCCCAGGCCATGCCGCCGAGCACGCCGGCCAGCAGCAGTGCCGGCACGATCCAGCCGCCGGTGTCCTTGGTGGCCAGCAAGGCGACGCCACCGGCGCAGACCGCGCCGATGACGAATTGCCCCTCGGCGCCGATGTTCCACACGTTCGAGCGAAAGCACAGCGACAGCCCCAGTGCAATGAGCAGCAGCGGCGTGGCCTTGACCATCAGCTCGCCGATCGCGTATTTGGACTTCAGCGGCTCCCAGAAGAACATCTGCAGCGCCCGCACCGGGTCCTTGTCCAGGGCCAAAAAGATCAGCACGCCCAGGCCCACGGTCAGGGCGATGGCCAGCAGCGGCGAGGCATAAGTCCACAGGCGCGAGGCGCCAGGGCGCGGCTCAAGCCTGAGCATGATGACCCTCCGCTGCGGCCTCGGGCCACAGCCCGCTCATCCATTCGCCGATGAGCTCGACGCTGGCCTGATCGCGCGCGACCCCTGGCGACAGCCGACCTTTGGCGATCACATGCAGGCGGTCACAGATCTCGAACAATTCGTCGAGCTCCTCGCTGACCACCAGCACCGCACAGCCGGCGTCCCGCAGCGCCAGGATCTCGCCGCGAATCTGCGCCGCCGCCCCCACATCCACGCCCCAGGTCGGCTGCGAGACGATGAGCAGTTTCGGCCTGGCCTCGATCTCGCGGCCGACGATGAACTTTTGCAGGTTGCCGCCCGAGAGCGACTGCGCCAGCGCCTGCGGCCCACCCGCCTTGACCCGAAAGCGCTCGATCAGCCCCCGCGCCTGCTCGGACAGCGCGGCGCCGCGTATCCAACCGAGCGGCCCCAGCGATTCGCTGCGGGTCAGCAGCAGGTTGTGGGCCAGACTCATCGAGGGTACCGCACCTCGGCCCAGTCGCTCCTCAGGCACAAAATGCAGGCCCATGCGGCGCCGTCCGCCCGGGCCCATGCCGGCGATGTTCTGGCCATGCAGCAGCAGCTGCCCACCTGCCTCGGGGGCGCGTTCGTCTTCGCCCGACAGCGCCCACATCAGCTCACGCTGGCCGTTGCCCGACACCCCGGCAATGCCCAACACTTCGCCGCTGCGCACCTGCAGGCTGATGCCCTCGAGATCGACTCCGAAGGGCTCGGACCTGGGCAGGCTCAGGGCCTGTACCTGCAACACCGCGTTGCCCGCCTGCCGGGGCTTGAGGCTCAGGGCCGGTGGCTCGGCGCCTATCATCATGCGGCTGAGCGAGGCATTGGACTCTTCGCGCGGGTCACACGAGCCGGTTACCTGACCGCCGCGCAGCACGGTGCAGGCCGTACACAGCGCGCGAATCTCATGCAATTTGTGGCTGATATAGAGCAGGCTGCAGCCCTGGCTGACCAACAGGCGCAGCACCTCGAACAATTTGTCGACTGCTTGCGGCGTGAGCACCGACGTGGGCTCATCGAGGATCAGCAGCTGCGGCTCGCCCAGCAGGGCGCGGATGATCTCCACCCGCTGCATCTCGCCCACGCTCAGGGTGTGCACCGGTCGCTCGGGCTCGATCGCCAGGCCATATTCCTTGGCCTTGCTGCGTATGCGCTCGGTCACCTCGGCCAGCGAGAGCGATTTGTCCAGGCCCAGCCAAACGTTCTCGGCCACCGTCAGGGTGTCGAACAGGCTGAAATGCTGGAACACCATGCTGATGCCCAGGGCGCGCGCCTGCTGCGGGTTGCGGATCTGGACCGGCTGTCCGTTAAAGCGGATCTGTCCCTCGTCGGGCTTGACCGCGCCGTAGATGATCTTCATCAGGGTGGACTTGCCGGCGCCGTTTTCGCCGAGCACGGCATGGGCTTGGCCGGGCAGCACCTGCAAATCAATCCGGTCATTGGCCAGCACAGCAGGGTAGCGTTTGGTGATGCCTCGCAAGGCCAGGCGCGGCGCGCCGGGATCGGGGGCGCTCATGGAGTCTTCCTGCGGTTTGAGCCTGGATAAAACATTCGCGGTCTTGCCAGCTGGTGCACGCCCAGGCGCAAAACCGCTGAGGAAACGCTGCGTTCGATGAGCACGGTGTTCAAGATTCTGATGAGATCAATATCAATCTTGTCGAAAACGGACTGTTCGGTCATACCGGGCTGCGCATACTGGAGATACGCGCAATCATATGATCGCGTTGTCTTTATCCTCTAAGCTTGCGCGCATGACTGAGTTGCCACCGACCCGGACCCTTCGATTTTTCAGGCGCGGCCAGGCTGTTGCGCTCAGGAATGTACCACCTGAGCGCACGCTGCTTGAGCTGCTGCGCGAGGACCTCGGCCAGTGCGGTACCAAGGAGGGCTGTGGTGAGGGCGACTGCGGCGCCTGCACTGTGGTTCTAGGTGAACCGGGCGAGGATGGGCTGCGCCTGCGGGCCATCAACAGCTGTATTCGACTGGCCCACTCCATCGACGGTCTGGCCTTGTGGACGGTCGAAGACCTGTGCGCCGATAGCCTGCTTGGCGTGCCCGCTGGTCAGTTACATCCAGTCCAGCAGGCCCTGATCAACAGCCATGCCAGCCAGTGCGGCTTTTGCACGCCCGGCTTTGTGATGAGCTTGTTTGCCCTTTACGAGGAGCGCGATCCATCGAATGCACCCCTCAGCCGGGAGCAGGCGCAGCGCGCGCTGTCGGGCAACCTGTGCCGCTGCACCGGCTACCGGCCGATTTTGGAAGCCGCCGAGCAGATGCACGCCTCGGCGCCGGTCCCGCTGGATCGGCAGGCGGTGCTGGCCGGCCTGGCCCGTTTGCCGCCCCAGCCGCCTGCGCAGGGCGCCTACTTGCAGCCGACCCAGCTTGAAGAATTGCTGCGCCTTCGCGCAGCCCATCCGCAGGCGCAGCTGGTGGCCGGCTGCACCGATGTGGGGCTGTGGGTGACCAAGCAGCACCGCCGCTTTGAGCAGGTGCTGGACCTGACCCGAGTGGCCGAGCTGGCCCGCCTGCGCAAGATCGGCGAGCGCCTGCGCATCGGTGCGGCGGTCCGGCTCGAAGACGCCTATGCCGCCTTGTGTAGCCATTGGCCCGAGCTCCAGACTTTCGCAGGACGTTTTGCGGGCCTACCGGTTCGCAATTCTGGCACCCTGGGTGGTAACGTGGCCAACGGCTCGCCGATCGGCGACTCCATGCCTTTGCTGATTGCCCTGGGCGCCAGCGTGGTGCTGGCCAGTGTGCGTGGCGACCGGCAGATGCCGCTGGAAGACTTCTACACCGGTTACCGTAAAAACCAGCTGGCCGCCGACGAGATCCTCGCCTTTATCGACCTTTCCCTGCCGGCTGCCGGGGACAAGCAGTGGCTGCGGGTCGACAAGATCTCCAAGCGTTTTGACGACGATATCTCCGCCCTGTGCCTGGCGGTGCGACTGCAGCTTCGTGATGGGCAGGTCGCTGATGTCTCGATCGGTGCCGGCGGGGTGGCGGCCACGCCGGTGCGCGCCCGCCGCACTGAAGCGGCGCTGCGCGCTCAGCCCTGGAACGAGCAGACCCTTGCCCGGGCCATCGAGGTGCTGCGCCAGGAGTTTGAGCCCATCTCTGATATGCGCGCCTCGGCGGACTACCGCCGCCAGGTCTTGGGCAGCTTGTTGCAGCGCCTGTGGCTGCAGACCCAGGGCCACAGCGGCCTGAGCTTGGAGGCGCTGGAGCAGGGAGTGTTGACATGAACGCGCCGCTGCACAGCGCCGCCGGCAGCTCGCATGCCCATGAAAGCGCACGCGCCCAGGTGCAGGGCGCGGCGCCCTATGTGGACGATATTGCCGAGCTCAAGGGCACACTCTACGCCGCGCCGGTGACCTCCAGCGTGGCCCATGGCCGACTGTGCGGTATCGACGGCAGCGCCGCGCTCGCCCTGCCCGGCGTGGTGGGCCTGGTACTCGCTGCCGATATCGCCGGCGATCCGCTGTTTGCCACCTATGCCCACGACGAGCCGATCCTGGCGCAGGGCAAGGTCGAGCATGTCGGTCAGGTGGTGGCGCTGGTGGTGGCCAGCAGCGTGATGCTGGCGCGCCGTGCGGCGCGCCAGGTCCGGCTCGACATCGAACCGCTGCCTGCCATCTTGAGCGTACGGCAGGCGCTGGCCGAAGGCAGCCAGGTGCTGCCGCCGGTGACGGTGCGCCGCGGCCAGCCCGAGGCGGCGATCGCCAGCGCAGCCCATCGCCTGAGCGGCAGCCTGGAGGTGGGCGGTCAGGAGCATTTCTACCTTGAAGGCCAGGTGGCTTATGCCATCCCGCAGGAGCAGGGCCAGTGGCTGGTGCATTCGAGCACCCAGCACCCGGGCGAGGTGCAGCACTGGATCGCGCACGCCTTGGGGCTGGAGAGCCACCGCATCACGGTGCAGTGCCGTCGCATGGGCGGCGGCTTCGGCGGCAAGGAAACCCAGGCGGGCCACATGGCGGTCTGGGCCTGCCTGGCGGCGCGCAAGTTTTCACGGCCGGTCAAGCTGCGACTCGATCGCGACGATGATTTCATCATCACCGGCAAGCGCCATCCCTTTGAGTACGACTACACCGTCGGCTTTGATGCCGGCGGACTGATCAACGGCTTGCAGCTGATGATGGCGGCCAATTGCGGCTTTTCAGCCGACCTGAGCGGGCCGGTGGCCGACCGTGCCATCTTTCACGCCGACAACGCGTATTTCCTGTCGGACGTAGAGATTGTCTCGCACCGCTGCAAGACCCATCTGCAAAGCCAGACCGCGTTTCGCGGCTTTGGCGGGCCGCAGGGCATGATCGTCATCGAGGCCATCATCGGCGACATCGCCCGCCACCTCGGACTAGACCCCTTGGCGGTGCGGCGGCGCAATTTTTATGGCATCGGCAGCCGCGATGTGACGCACTACCAGATGAAGGTCGAGGACAACATCCTCGAACCCTTGGTCGAGGCGCTGGCGCGCAGCAGCGACTACGCGCGCCGGCGTGCCGAGCTGCAGCGCTTTAACGAGAGCAGTCAACTCATCAAGCGCGGCATAGCGCTGACGCCGGTCAAGTTCGGCATCTCCTTGACCGCCACCTTGTTCAACCAGGCCGGCGCCCTCGTGCATGTCTATACCGACGGCAGTGTGCAGGTCAACCATGGCGGCACCGAGATGGGCCAGGGCCTGCACACCAAGGTGGCCCAGGTGGTGGCCGACGAACTGGGAGTGCCCTTGGCTCGCGTGCTGGTCACCGCCAGCGACACCAGCAAAGTACCCAATGCATCGGCCACGGCGGCGTCTGCCGGTACAGACCTCAATGCCCGCGCGGCGCAGTATGCGGCCGCCCAGGTGCGCTCCAGCCTGGCCCAGTTCGTGGCCGGGCTTGACGGCTGTGGCGCGGGCGCGGTGCAGTTTGCCGGCGGGCGGGTCAGCTCGCCCAAGCAGGAGCGGGACTTCGACGAGGTGATCCGCCAGGCTTATGCCAACCGCATACAACTGTGGAGCGATGGCTTTTACCGTACCCCAAAAATTCATTACGACAAGACCACCCTGACCGGCCGGCCGTTTTACTACTTCGCCTACGGCGCGGCTTGCACCGAGGTGGCCATTGATACCCTGACCGGCGAGAGCCGGGTGCTCAAGGTTGACATCCTGCACGACGTGGGCCAGAGCATCAACCCGGCCATAGACCGCGGTCAGGTTGAGGGCGGCTTTGTGCAGGGCCTGGGCTGGCTGACCACCGAGCAACTCGTCTGGGACCCGCAGGGCAAGCTCAGCACCCACGCGCCGAGCACTTACAAAATCCCGGCCACCGGCGATATTCCGGCCCACTTCAAGGTCGACTTCTGGCCCGAGCCCAACCGCGAGGACAACGTGTACGGCTCCAAAGCGGTGGGCGAGCCGCCCTTTATGCTGGCCATCAGCGTCTACGAGGCCTTGCGCGATGCGGTGGCCAGTTCTAGGCCAGCCGGAGCGCCTGTCAAACTGGTCGCACCTGCCACGCCGGAGAATGTGCTGAGGGCCATCGGAGGCTGAGCTGGGCTTCGCTAGAGCACGGGTGCCGCGCCCTCGTGGCCAAGCAGCATCTGATCGGTCGCCGCATCGCGCCGAGGGCGGCGCTCCCACAAAATTAGCCAGAGCCTGTGCAAGAGGGTGTGGGAGCCGCTGGCGGCCCCCCGGTGTTTACTTCGAGCTTGCGCCCTGCTCAAACCACCGTCCGATCAGCGCCCGCTCCTCGTCGGTGATGCCGGTGCTGTTGTTCATCGGCATGAGTTTGCTCACCACCACCTGTTGGTAGATGGCCTGGGCATTGCGCTGAGCAGCATCGGCCGAATCCACCCGAACGTTTTTCATCTGCACCTGCTCGCCGTGGCACATGTAGCAGCGCTGGGCCAGCACCGGCTGGATTTGGGTGTAGCCCACCGGGGTGGCGCTGGCCTGGGTGGTGGCCGCAGGGGCTGGCCTCAGCCAGGCGATCACGCCCACGAGCACGGCTATGCCTACCAGCGCGTAGGGCAGGGGGTGTTTGTTGCGGCCGAGCTTGTAGCCGTGGCGCAGCACAAAAAACTGCCGGATGGCGGCGCCTGCGAACATCATCAAAATCAGGATCAGCCAGTTTTGCGGATGGTTCCAGGTGAAGCTGTAATGGTTGCTCAGCATGGCAAAGATGACGGGCAGCGTGAAGTAGGTGTTGTGTACGGTGCGCTGCTTGCCACGCATGCCGTGGATCGGATCGACCGGCTCGCCCGCCTTGATGGCAGCCACCACGGTACGCTGGCCCGGGATGATCCAGAAAAACACGTTGGCACTCATGGCGGTGGCGATCATCGCGCCCACCAGCAAAAACGCAGCGCGGCCGGCAAACCACTGGCAGGCCAGCCAGGAGGCCAGGCAGATCAGCAGCAGCACGCTCGCGCCTATCCAGGCCTCGCTGTTTTTGCGTTGGGTAAACACCCGGCAGATCAGGTCGTAGAGCAGCCAGAACACGGCCAAAAAGGCCAGCGCCACACAGCCGGCAGCGGCCGGCGACCAGTCCATTTTTGATTTGTCAATCAGGTAGGTGCCGGCCTGCCAGAGGTAGGAGACCGAAAACAGCGCGATGCCCGACAGCCAGGTGCTGTAGCTCTCCCAATAGAACCAGTGCAGATGCGGCGGCAATTGCGGTGGGCGTACCGCGTACTTGACCGGGTGATAAAAGCCCCCGCCATGCACCGCCCACAACTCGCCGGTGGCGCCTTCGGCGCGCAGCTTGTCGTCCTGCGGCGTGGTCAGCGAGGAGTCGAGAAAAACAAAGTAGAAGGAGGAGCCAACCCAGGCGATGGCGGTGATGACGTGCAGCCAGCGCAGCAGCAGATTGGCCCAGTCGAGAACATAGCTTTCCATGCGGATTCCTTGAAGTGCGGCCCCGTCAGGCACGGCAGGCCCAGGACGGCATCGACACTGGCGGCCCCCACCACTGCGGGCGCTGTGGGAAACCTAGGAACCGCGACAGCAACATCGGCATCCTGGTCGGGACGCGCGACGGGCTCCGCTGCGGCGGCGCAAGTGTATACAGTTCGTGCCAGGCGGTCCAGCCGCCCTTGCTCAGCCCGCAGTGCGCTGCATCAGCAGCTGTGCCGCTACCGCCACTGCAATCACTTCCGGCTCCTTGCCCTCGATGCCAGCCAGACCGATGGGGCAGGTGATGTGGCTCAGCGCGGCCTCGCTATGGCCGCGGGCCTGTAGCCGGTGGCGGAACATAGCCCATTTGGTTTGGCTGCCGATCAGGCCCACAAAGGGCAGGTCGCCTTGCTCGCGCTGGCGCAATAGGCACTGATGGACGATGTCCAGATCTTCCGCATGGCTAAAGCTCATGATCAGCACCTGCGAGCCGGCCGGCAAGTCCTGCACTGCCCGCTCGACCGGCTGCGAGTGTTCGCAGCGTACCCGCGCCGGCAGGTCGTCCGGGAACACGCTGTCGCGGCTGTCGACCCAGGTCAGGGCATAGGGCAGCGTCAGCATCACCCGAACAATGGCCTGACCCACATGGCCGCCGCCGAATAAGGCCAGTTGTGTCAGAGGGGCTTGCAGCTTATGCAGCCATTCGGTGCCGGCCTGCAGCGTGGGCGCAAGGCGTTCGAAGCGCAGCTCCATGGCGCCGCCGCAGCACTGCCCCAGCGACGGTCCGAGGGCATGGCGCTGGGTTTGCGCCGGCGCTGTGGGGTCGGCCAGCAAGGCCCGCGCCTGGGCGATGGCTCGCCACTCCAGCTGGCCGCCGCCTATGGTGCCGATCACGGTGCTCTCAAACACCGCCATCCAGGTACCCGCCTCGCGCGGTACCGAGCCCTGGGTCTGGGTGACGGTGACCAGCACCGCTGTCCTGTGGGCCAGTTCCCCTTGCAAATGGGCGATCAAATCGGCGGTGCTCATGGCGATCAATATGTGCAGGCCCCATTGTTTTTTTGTGGGCAAAGCAGAGACAATGCTGCTCCAGAGGGGATGCGGAGCCAAGCTCGCGCCGAGCGGGGCTCCTTGACGCAAGCATAGCCTAGCGAAGAAAGGCATGATGACTCTGAACTCCATTGAGCCGCGCCACCGGGCCGGCCTGCTGCGCACCGTGCAGCGCAGTGCTGCCGCTGCCTTTTTGCTGGCCCTGGCGGCCTGCACCACGACGCCACCGCCACCGCCACCGCCACCGCCACCGCTGCTGCCACAGCCACAGGCACAGGCACAGCCACCCGCTCCTCCTGCGATCAGGCCTGCGCCTGCCGCAGCGCAACCGACTCCTTTGCCGCCCGTGGTTGTGGTGACGCCGCCTCCGGTGGCGGTCATCACGCCGTCTGCCCCCGCTGCGCCGCCTGAGCCGCTCGTGGTCGCACCGCCTGTGGCGCAAGAGCCGCTGCAGATCGCCGCAGCCACCTCGGCCCGCGATTACCGGTCTTACGGCGCCAAGCACCTGTACGAGCGGCACCGCGATCGCATCTTCAAGGGCAAGATGCCGCCACTTCTGTATGCGGTCGGCGTCCTGAACGTGACCTTGGATAACCGGGGCAGCGTGCGGCGAATTGAATGGATGCGTGAGCCCAAGCATGCGCCGGAAGTGGTGGCCGAGATTGAGCGCATGGTGCGCGCCGCCGCGCCTTTTCCAGCCCCGGTGCGCCTGGGCGGGGTGATCTACACCGACGTCTGGTTGTGGGACAAAAGCGGCCGTTTCCAGCTCGACACCTTGACCGAAGGTCAGTTATCGGCGCTGCCGCCTTCGACGCCCGACTCAAACTCCCCGGTCAAGACCGTGGCCGAGCGCAAACGCCCTCCGGCTAAAAAAGCGACCGCCCCTTGAAGATCGGGGCTTAGGCTGGGCTCGCTGCCGAGTGGGCAGAGGGGTGTGGTGTGATGTGGGTGTGGGAGCCGCGCCCTCGCGGCGATCCGGCGCTTGATCAACTGCCCCATCGCGCCGAGGCGACGCTCCCACAGAAAGCGAGGACCATCGCGCCGAGGCTGTCCGCCCGTGATTCAGGCGCTTGAGTCGGTGGACTTGAACAGCGCAGCGACCTTGCGCTTGGTCTTGATGTTGGCCGATACCCTGGATGGCACTTTGGTGCTGGCTTCCCAGGATGGCTGGGTGCTCGCTTCTGTGCTGGGCTCGTAGGGCTTTTCGAAAAAAGGATCCAGCGGTTTGGACGATGGCCGGGGGGCGGCAGGGCGGCTTTCGCCGCGCTCGTGGCGGGGCGGGCGGCGCTCTTCGTCGCGGTACAGACGGGTGCCGTCGTTGATGCGCTCACGCGGGCCGCTGCGGCTGTCTTCGACCTCGAAAGGCTCAAGGTCGATCTTGTTGCGGATCAGTTTTTCGATATCAGCCACCAGACGGGCATCGCTGGCGGCCACAAAGCTGACCGCCAGGCCCGAGGCACCGGCCCGGCCGGTGCGGCCGATGCGGTGCACATAGTCTTCTGCGTTGAAGGGCACGTCGAAGTTGAACACCGCCGGTACGTCCTTGATGTCAAGACCGCGGGCGGCCACATCGGTACACACCAACAGGTCGACCTCGCCCTTCTTGAAGGCATCCAGGGCTTTGAGCCGCTCGTCCTGGCTCTTGTCGCCGTGCAAGGCGGTGGTCTTGAGACCTTCGCGATCGAGCGAGCGGGCCAGTCGGGCGCAGCCCAGCTTGCTGTTGACGAAGACGAAAGCCTGCTTGATCTCGCGCTGGCGCAGGATCTGCTTGAGCGCGGTCCTCTTGTCATCGACCTGCACGCTGTAGAAATGCTGCTCGACGGTCGAGGCGGTGGCGTTGGAGCGCGCCACCTCGATGGTCACTGGGTCTTGCAGATAGCTGGAGGCTAGGCGCTTGATTTCGGGCGAGAAGGTGGCTGAAAACAGCAGCGTGGTGCGCTTTTTCGGCAAGTAGCTCAGGATGCGCTGCAGGTCGGGCAGAAAGCCGATGTCGAGCATGCGGTCAGCCTCATCGAGCACCACATATTCCACCTGGTTGAGGACCGCGTTCTTGGCCTCGATGTGATCGAGCAGCCGCCCCGGCGTGGCAATCAGCACCTCGATGCCGGCTTTGAGTTCCGCGGTCTGCGGTTTCATGTCCATGCCGCCAAAGACCACCGCGCTGCGCAGCGGGGTGTATTTGGCATACAGCTTGATTTGCTGAGCCACCTGATCGGCCAACTCGCGGGTGGGCAGCAGCACCAAGGCGCGAACCGGGTGGCGGGCTGGCGAGGTGGAGGTGTTGCCATGCACCATCATCCGCTGCAGCAGCGGCAGCGAGAAGGCTGCGGTCTTGCCGGTGCCGGTCTGGGCGGCGCCCATCACATCGCGGCCTTGCAGCACCACCGGAATGGCCTGGGCCTGGATCGGGGTCATGGACGCGTAGCCCATTTCGGCCACGGCCTGAGCCAGTTGGGGGTGCAGCTCTAGCTGCGAGAAAGAATCGGTCATAAGTGGTAGATTGTCTCATCCCCGGGCGGCTCGGCTGCCGCCGCCTTCCAGACGGCCGCAGGCGGCCCAGGCCCGGGCTCCAGTCAGTCCTCAGTCTGCCGGTTTGCCCCCGGGCAGCCCCTCGACGCTGATCAGCTCATAGCTTCCCGGCACCGGTCCCAGGCGGGCGGCCGTCAAGGGGCCGCCCCAGAGGCAGCCCGTGTCCAGGCCCAGCGTGCCCTCCACCATGACTGGCCGCCGCTCGGGTTGAGCCAGCGACAAGGTGGACCAGTGACCAAATGCAATCATCTGCCCCTGGGTTTGCCTGTTCGGTGCGCTGAACCAGGGCAGGTGCCCGGCCGGCGGCTGGTCCGGCGGGGCGGTGCTTTTCATGTCCATCACCCCCGAAGGCGTGCAAAAACGCAGCCGGGTCAGGGCGTTGACCACCACCCGCAGCCGCTCCCAGCCCTGCAGGCCGTCGTTCCATTGCTGGGGTTGATTGCCGTACATATGGGCCAGAAAATCAGTCCATCGCGGGCTTTGCAGCACCGCCTGCACCTCTGCGGCCAGGGCCAGGGTTTGGGCGCAGTCCCATTCGGGCAGCACGCCTGCGTGCACCATCAGCCAGCCGTGCTCCAGGCGCGCCAGCGGTTGCTGGCGCAGCCAGTCGAGCAGGGCCGCTCTGTCCTGCGCCTGCACGATGGGCGCCAGCGTGTCACTCGCGCCGCTGGGGCGCAGACCGCAGGCCACAGCCAGCAGATGCAGGTCGTGGTTGCCCAGCAAGGGCCGGGCGGCACCTTCTAGAGCCATCAAGCGGCGCAGCACGCCCAGCGAGTCCGGGCCGCGGTTGACCAGGTCGCCCAGGGGGTAGACGGTGTCGCGGCTGGGCGAAAAGTCGACCACCTGGAGCAGATGCTCCAAAGGCCGCAGGCAGCCCTGCAAATCCCCAATCAAGTACAGTGCCATGGTCGTGATTGTCGCTAAGGCCCGATGGACGTTCTGCTGATTTTGCTGCTGACCCTGCTCAACGGGGCTTTTGCCATGTCGGAAATGGCGCTGGCCGCCAGCCGCAAGGTGCGCCTGATGGCCGAGGCCGAGGCGGGCGACAAGGGCGCCCGGGCCGCGCTTGAATTGATGGACAGGCCCACCCAGTTCCTGTCCTCGGTGCAGGTGGGCATCACCTCGATCGGCATGCTCAACGGCATCGTGGGCGAGGCGGCTTTTGCCCAAGGTCTTGGCCTGTGGCTGCAGTCCCTGGGCATGCCGGTGGGCGCGGCGGGCATCACCGCCACCGCTCTGGTGGTGACCATCATCACTTACATCACCATTGTGTTTGGCGAACTGGTGCCCAAGCGCGTCGGCCAGCTTTACCCTGAAACGGTGGCTCGGTTGGTATCGCGGCCCATGCTGGGAGTGGCGGTGGTGGCCCAGCCCTTTGTGCGTCTGTTGTCCTTCAGCACTCAGGCGGTGCTGCGACTGCTGCGGGTCGATGTCGATGCCAAGCGCTCGGTCACTGAAGAGGAGATTGCCGCCAGCTTGCAAGAGGGCTTGAGCGCCGGCGTGATCGAGCAGCAGGAGCACCAGATGGTGCAAAACGTGTTTTTGCTCGACGAGCGGCCGCTGACCTCAATCATGCGCCCGCGTGGCGAAATCGAGTGGCTCGAAGCCTCCGATACGGTTGTGCAGGCGGTGGCCAAGGCTGGCGCCAGTGGCCATTCCTGGTATCCGGTCTGCCGGGGCGGCCTGGACGATGTGGTGGGGGTGGTCAAGATCGCCGGCCTGCTGAGCACTGGCCCGGCTGCGCAAGGCAACATGGACCGCATGGATGCCCATGCCCAGCCCGCCGTTTTTGTACCTGAGACCCTAACGGGCATGGAGTTGCTTGAACGCTTTCGCTCCGAGTCCTCGCGCATCCTGATGGTGGTCGACGAATATGGCGTGGTGCAGGGCATGCTGACCCCGCTGGACCTGCTCGAAGCCATCACCGGCGAGCTCAAGCCCAGGGCGCAGGTTGATGCCTGGGCGGTGCAGCGCGCCGATGGATCCTGGCTGCTCGACGGCGTCATGCCCACCTCAGAGCTCAAGGCCCGGCTCGACATCCGCTATCTGCCCCTCGAGGATAAAGGCCGCTACAACACCCTGGCCGGCCTGTTGCTGGCCGTCAGCGGCCGCCTCCTGGCCACCGGCGAGCAGGTGGAAATAGCTGGCTGGAGCTTCGAGGTGGTCGACCTCGATGGCCGCCGCATCGACAAGGTGATGGCTTGGCCGGTGCCCACTTCCAGCCCCAGCCCTGGGTGAGGCCTGTAGGAGCGCCGCCTTCAAGACGGCAACGGTCTCCCGTTCCAGGGCCTGCGGCTTGGCCAAAGGCAAATTCGCATAGGCCCAGCGGCTATCGCTGCTGTAGGCCAGGCGCGCAGGCTCTGGGCCCCAGGGCGCGGCCTGACGCCAGCTGTGGATCATAGCTAGCAGTTCTGTAGCCTGCTGCCGCTCGCATTGCAGGCGCGAGCTCGGCTGTGAGGAGTGCTCCAGATAAGCCACCGGGCGGCGCTGGCCGTCAAGCTTCGCCCCGGCGCTTACGGGTGGTTACAAAACGGTCGAGCAAGGCGGCAAGCTCCTCTTTATGCTTCGTGGCCCTAGGAGAGGCGCATGAGTTCAGATCTGTTTTTCGAGCCGCAGCCGCGCCAGCCCGGCGAGGCAGGGGTCGCTGGGCTTGAGCTGGCCCAATGGCTGGCGCACGAGCTGCGCAACCCCTTGGCCCCGATTGCAACAGCTGCTGAGCTGCTCATCAACCAGGTCGGTAACGAGCAGGCCCGCGAGTTGGGCTGCATCATCGAGCGCCATGCTCAGCATTTGCGCCGCCTGGTCGATGAATTGGTCGACCGTGCCAGCCGCGGCCGAACGTGGATGGACCCCCTCGACCCCACGGTGCGTTCGGGCCTGGTCGGCGCGGTTCAGCTGCCCCTGCTGTTTGATGCGGGCGCTCAGCCCGGCACGGGGCTGGATGCGGACGCGGGCTCCAGCGCCCGCCTGCGCATCCTGGTGGTGGACGATAACGCCGATGCCGCCGACTTGCTGGCTCAGTTTCTGCAGAGCTTGGGTCATGATGTGATGGTGGTCACCGACCCGCTGGCCGCGCCGGCGGTGGCACTGGCTTTTAGGCCGCAGGTGGGTCTGCTGGATATCGCCATGCCGGGCATGGACGGACTTGAGTTGGCGGGCCGCCTGCGTCAATTGCCTTTGGCGGCCGATCTGCATTTGGCCGCAGTGACAGCCTACAGCCTGCCCAGCGACCGCCAGGCAGCGGCGCGCGCAGGCTTCGAGCAGTATTTCGTCAAGCCACTGGATGTGGCTGGGCTGCAGGGCTGGCTGTCGCAGCTCGTGCAATGCGCTGATGCCTGATTAGGGCCACACTGCCCTTGGGGTATGGCCCGGGGCTGTGGCGTCATCTGCGCGACCGTCAGCCGCGCTCGCTGAGGGTAGAACCGAGGACTCAAGCACCACCTCAGGGGACCCCATGACCGACTCGAATTTCAAACAAGCCAGGAACTGTCAGCCATGAGCGGCCCGGTTTGGCTCATCACCGGCTGCTCCAGCGGCTTTGGCCGCGCCCTGGCGGCGCGTGTGCTGGCCAGTGGCGCCAAGGTGGTGCTGACCGCCCGCGAGCCAGCGGTGCTGGCCGATTTGGTACAGACCGGCGGGCAGCGCTGCCTGGCCCTGGCCCTGGATGTGCGCGATCCCGAGCAATGTCGTGCGGTGGTAGAGCAGGCCGAGCGGCGTTTTGGGCGCATTGATGTGCTGGTGAATAACGCTGGCTACGGCTACCAGGCGACGGTGGAAGAGGCCGAGGATGCACAGATCCGGGCAGTCTTTGAGACCAATGTCTTCGGCGTTTTTAATGTCACCCGCGCGGTGGTGCCGGGCATGCGCCAGCGGCGCAGCGGCTGCATCTTGAGCATAGGCTCGGTCGCCGGTCTGGTGGGCTTTGCGGGCTCGGGTTATTACGCTGCCACCAAGCATGCGATCGAGGGCTGGAGCGATGCTCTGGCCGCCGAGCTCAAGCCCCTGGGGGTGCGTGTGGCCTGCATTGAGCCCGGACCGTTTCGCACTGACTTTGCCGCTCGCTCTCTGCAGCAAACCCCGGTGCGCCTGCCCGATTACGCGGCCACGGCGGGGGTGCGCCTGGAGGCCACCCGGGCGCAAAGTGGGCGCCAGCCTGGCGATCCGCAGCGTGCCGCCGACATCCTGCTCAAACTGGTTGAATTCCCTGATTTGCCGCGTCACCTGGTCCTGGGTGCCCGCGGCACCGATTGGGTGGCCGATGCCTTGAAAAGCACGCTGGCCGACATTGAGGCCTGGCGTCAAACCAGTGCCAGCGCCGATTTCCCCTCCTGAATCCGCGGCCTTAAAGTGCTCGGCTCGGGCCGCGAAGTGCACGCAGTGGGTGGCCTCGTTGGGCTACATGGAGCAGCTGCGCTGGCTTCAAGAGGTGCAGCGCTGAGCATGAAAATAGCAAGCCACAAGCAGCGCTGCGCATGGCGTGCCTGCGCGATCAGCCCGTCTACGCTACAGTCGGATCACATTTGATTCTTCTGGTTCTTCACCATCTCGCACCTTCACCCCATCAAGCTATGACTAAACAAACCACTGCTGTTGAGACCTCTCCCATTGCACCGGCCGCTGATGCGCCCGCCGCCGACGCGCCTTTGCGCGGACGCAGCGTTTTCATGGTGGAGACTGTTGCCGCAGGTGTCGCGGTTCGGCCAGCATTTCTGGCGGAAGACGGGCGTTTGCTGGACCTGCCCGCTGTTTTTCCCGACATGAACTATGCGATGGCGCAGATTGAAGAACTCAAGCAGTTGGTCAGCACCCATTTTTCGCAGGCAGCGCAAGTAGGCGCTCAGGTGATTGCTGCCCAGGCAGCAGCCAATGCGGCTGCCGCTGCAGCCAACCCTGAGGCGATCGCGCCAGCACCGGCGGCTTGAGCGGTCTGATCTAAGGGTGGCTCGACAGACTGCTCGCTGCGGCGAGCGTCTGCTCAGGTAGGGCTGCTCGGCGGCTTGAGCGCCGATGGGTCTGTGGCTCGAATCTGCGGAGCCGACGGCGCTGCTCTGTCCGCGGACTGATGCAGGTCTTCTGAGGGTGGTTCCCGGCGTCTTGGTGAAAGCAGTGGCGTGCTTAGCGCGCGCCAGTAGCCCCGTACTAGCCCACAAAAAAGCCAACCCTTTTGGGGTTGGCTAAGTTGTTGATTTCATTGGTGCCGGAGAGATGAATCGAACACCCGACCTTCTCATTACGAATGAGCTGCTCTACCGACTGAGCTACACCGGCTAAGGGGCGCGATTATAGCCAGCCCATTGCATCGGGCAGCGTCGGGCGTTCACGCTCCGTTGTGATAGGCGGTGATGCGGTCGACTTCGTTCTTGCTGCCCAGCACCACGCTCACCCGCTCATGCAGCTTGGTCGGCTGCAGGTCGAGGATGCGAGTTTTGGCGTTGGTGGCGGCGCCGCCAGCTTGCTCGACCAGCCAGGACATGGGGTTGGCCTCGTACATCAGGCGCAGTTTGCCGGCCTTGTCGGGCTCGCGCTTGTCCCAGGGGTACATGAAGACGCCGCCGCGGGTGAGGATGCGGTGCACATCGGCCACCATGGAGGCGATCCAGCGCATATTGAAGTCTTTGCCGCGTGGACCTTCCTTGCCTTGCAGGCATTCGTCGATGTAACGTTTGACCGGCGCGTCCCAGTGGCGCATATTGCTCATGTTGATGGCAAATTCCTTGGTGTCGGCCGGAATCTGCACATCTTCCTGGGTCAGTACGAAAGAGCCTTGCTCGCGGTCCAGGGTGAACATGGCCACGCCTTTGCCGACGGTGAGCACCAGGGTGGTTTGCGGACCATAGACGCAGTAGCCGGCCGCCACCTGCTTGTTGCCGGCCTGCAGGAAGTCCTGTTCGCTGACCGCCAAGCCGCCTTCGGGCTTTTTGAGCACGCTGAAGATGGTGCCTATGCTGACGTTGACGTCGATATTGCTCGAACCGTCCAGCGGGTCAAACAGCAGCAGGTACTCGCCCTGGGGGTAGCGGTTGGGCACCGCGTAGATGCTGTCCATTTCCTCGGAGGCCATGGCGGCGAGGTGCCCGCCCCATTCATTGGCTTCGATCAGGACCTCGTTGGCGATGATGTCGAGTTTTTTCTGCACCTCGCCCTGCACGTTCTCGCTGCCGGCCGAGCCCAGCACGCCGCCGAGTGCGCCTTTGTTGACCGCCTGGCTGATGCTTTTGCAGGCACGGGCCACCACCTCGAGCAGCAACCGCAGTTGAGCCGGGATGTGGCCATGTTCGCGCTGTTGTTCCACCAGATAGCGGGTGAGGGAAATCTTGTTCATGGGTTCTCCTTCGGGCAACGAGGGGCGCGCATGATGCTCAGGCCGCGCGGCCCTCAGCCCAGCCCTCTCCCAGGAGGAGAGGGGGCTCTTTTAATCGGCCAGGGCGCGGCTGACCACCTCGCGCACATCTTTGCTCAGTTCGGCCTTGGCTGCAACCCGGGCGATGGCCTCGCGGGCGGCGCTGCGGTAGGGTTCGGCGAGTTTCTTCCAGCGGTCGAGCGCGCGCGCCAGGCGGGCGGCCACTTGCGGGTTGAAGGCGTCGAGTTCGAGCACACGCTCACCCCAGAACACGTAGCCGGCCGCATCTGCGCGATGGAAGGCGCCCGGGTTGCCTTGGCAGAAGGTGCTCAGCACGCTGCGGGCCCGGTTGGGGTTGCGCAGGTTGAAGTCCGGGTGCTTGATGAGCTGGCGCACGATGGGCAGCACATGGCCGCCATGGTCGGGCGCGCCGGCTTGCAGGCTGAACCATTTGTCGATGACCAGCTCCTCCTGCTTGAACAGCGCATGAAAGCGCTGCAGCGCCTTCTCAGCCAGGTGGTGGCCGCTGCTGACCAGGGCGCTCAGGGCGTTGAAGCGGTCGGTCATGTTGCCAGCCGCTTCAAAGCGCTCCAGGGCCAGCGCCGGCCAGCGCTCTTCGCGCTCGGCCACATCGGCCAGGCACAGGTGCAACAGGGCCATGCCGGCCAGCGCCCGCCGGCCGCTCGAGCGGGCATCGGGCTTGTAGGCGCCGGTATCGAGGTTGGCCTGCCAGGTCTGCTCCCAGTCCTCGCGCAGGGCCATGGCCAGTTGCAGGCGCATAGATTGGCGTACCGCGTGTATGCGCTGCGGGTCGACCACTTCGACTTGCTCGGCCAGATAAGCTTCAGAGGGCAGGGTCAGCACCAGCTCCTTGAAGGCGGCATCTAAACCGGGGTGGCGCAGCACCGCGCGCATCGCGTCCACATAGCCATCGCTGAGCAGCTCGTCGCTGTTGTCGTGGGCCAGGGCCTGCAGGGCCAGGCGTATGCCCAGGCGCTGCCCGGCCTCCCAGCGGCTAAAGGGGTCGCTGTCGTGGGCCAGCAGGTGCAGCAGTTGGGCGTCGCTCAGCTCCATGGCCAGTGTGACCGGCGCGCTCATGCCGCGCAGCAGTGAGGGCACAGGCTCGCTGCTCACGTTTTGGAACACAAAGCGCTGCTCGGGCTGTTCGAGCACCAGGGTACGTGTGGTGGGGGTCTGGCCATCGCCCAGGTCCAGGGGCAGGTCTTGCCCGTCGGGGCCGACCAGCCCCAGGTTCACCGGAATCACGAAGGGCTGCTTCTCGCTCTGGCCTGGCGTGGCCGGGCAGCTTTGCGCCAGGCTAAGGGTGTAGGTCTGGGCCGCAGCGTCGTACTGGCCACTGGCTTGCAGCCGCGGCGTGCCAGCCTGGCTATACCAGTGCTTGAAGGGGGCCAGCAGGCGCGCCAGTTCGGAGCTGGGGTTGGCGTCGGCAATGGCCTGGGCGAAGTCGTCGCAGGTCACCGCCTGACCGTCGTGGCGCTCGAAATACAGCTTCATGCCACGGGCAAAACCGTCACGCCCCACCAGGGTTTGCATCATGCGTACCAGCTCGGCGCCTTTTTCGTAGATGGTGACGGTGTAGAAGTTGTTGATCTCGACATAGCTGTCGGGCCGCACCGGGTGCGCCATGGGGCCGGCGTCTTCCGGGAACTGCGCGGTGCGCAGCACCCGTACGTCTTCGATGCGCTTGACGGCGCGGGCCGAGGCCTCGGCGCACAGGTCTTGCGAAAACTCCTGGTCGCGAAAGACGGTCAGGCCTTCCTTGAGCGAGAGCTGGAACCAGTCGCGGCAGGTGACGCGGTTGCCGCTCCAGTTGTGGAAGTACTCGTGCCCGACCACGCTTTCGATGTTGGCAAAGTCGGTGTCGGTGGCCGTCGCCTGGCTGGCCAGCACGTACTTGGTGTTGAAGATGTTCAGGCCTTTGTTCTCCATGGCCCCCATATTGAAGTCGCTGGTGGCCACGATCATGAAGCGCTCCAGATCGAGCGGCAGGCCAAAGCGCGCTTCGTCCCAGGCCACCGAGGCCATGAGCGAATTCATCGCGTGCTCGGTCTTGTCGAGGTCGCCCGGTCGCACATACACCTGCAGCAGGTGCTCCTGGCCCGAGCGCGCGGTGATGCGCTGCTCGCGGCAGACCAGCTGGCCGGCCACCAGGGCAAACAGGTAGCAGGGTTTTTTGTGCGGATCGACCCAGCGGGCAAAGTGCCGGCCGTCTTCCAGATCGCCCTGCTCGACCAGGTTGCCGTTGGACAGCAGCACCGGGTACCTGGCCTTGTCGGCGCGCAGGGTGACGCTGTAGCTGGCCATCACGTCCGGGCGGTCCAGGAAGTAGGTGATGCGCCTAAAGCCCTCGGCCTCGCACTGGGTGAAAAAGGAGTCCTGGCTGACGTACAGGCCCATCAGCTTGCTGTTCTTGGCCGGGTTGCAGGTGGTGAAGATTTCCAGCTCGAAGGCCTCTAGCCCTTCGGGCAGGTTTTCCAGCAGCAGCTTCCCACCGTCCATCTTGAACGAGGTGCCTTGACCGTTGACCAGTACCCGCGCCAGATTGAGCTCTTCGCCATCGAGCCGCAGCGGCTGGGCCGGCACATCGGGATTGCGCCGCAGTTTCATGCGGTTGAGCACCCGGGTTTTTTGGGGGTCGAGGTCGAAGCAGAGGTCGACCGCATCAATCCAGAAAGCAGGGCTCTGGTAGTCGGCGCGCAAAATCGCACCGGCCGGGGACTGTCCGTCACGCATGAAAACTCCTAGGTCGGGCGTCAGACGCCCTGTTTGAGCGAGGCCTCGATAAAGGCGTCGAGGTCGCCGTCCAACACTTTCTGGGTGGCCGAGGTTTCAAAGTTGGTCCTCAGGTCCTTGATGCGGCTCTGGTCGAGCACGTAGCTGCGGATCTGGTGGCCCCAGCCCACGTCGGTCTTGCTGTCTTCGAGCTTTTGCTGTTCGGCCTGGCGCTTGCGCAACTCGTGGTCGTACAGGCGCGAGCGCAGACGCTTCCAGGCCACGTCGCGGTTGCTGTGCTGCGAGCGTCCGTCCTGGCACTGCACCACGATGCCCGTGGGGATGTGGGTCAGGCGCACGGCCGAGTCGGTCTTGTTGATGTGCTGGCCGCCCGCACCCGAGGCGCGGAAGGTGTCGGTGCGCACATCGGCCGGGTTGATGTCGATCTCGATCGAGTCGTCAATCTCGGGGTAGACAAAGATCGAGGCGAACGAGGTATGACGCCCGCCCGAGGAGTCAAAGGGCGACTTGCGCACCAGGCGATGCACGCCGGTTTCGGTGCGCAGCAGACCGAAGGCGTATTCGCCCTCGATCTTGATGGTCGCGCTCTTGATACCGGCACTGTCGCCGGCCGATTCATCTTCGACCGTGGTCTTGAAGCCCTTGCGCTCGGCATAGCGCAGGTACTGGCGCAGCAGCATGCTGGCCCAGTCGCAGGCCTCGGTGCCGCCAGCGCCGGCCTGGATGTCCACAAAGGCATTGAGCGGGTCCGCCTGGTTGCCGAACATGCGGCGAAACTCAAGCTTTTCCACCTCGGCGCTGACCTTGGCGGCCTCGGCTTCGATGGTGACGAGGCCCGCTTCGTCGCTGTCATCGCGCGACATCTCGAAGAGCTCGGTGTTGTCGGTGATCTCCTGGCTGAGCCGGTCGAGCACCAAGACCACGTCTTCGAGGGACTTTTTTTCCTTGCCTAGCTCTTGCGCGCGCTTGGGGTTGTCCCAGACCTTGGGGTCTTCGAGCGCAGCAATCACCTCATGCAGTTTGCGTTCCTTGGCAGGGTAGTCAAAGATACCCCCGAAGCTCTTGCACCCGCTGACCGAGGTCGTTCAAGGTGTTGCCGATCAAGTTGATGCGTTCTACGTCCATAGCGATGCTCAATGTTGGAAAGGGTGGAACCCGTCCGTGCCGGCCTATAGGCCGGTAGACAAGCTTAATCGCCGGATTTTCTCACGTCAGGAACTCTTCGATCAGCGCGGCCAGGGCCTGAGGTTGATCGTGGTGCAGCATGTGGCCGGCATCGGCGATGTGGGCCTGGCGTACCTGCGCGATGTTTTTCAGCCTTTGATGGTATTCCTCCAGGGTGTATGCGCCCTTCCACCAGCCGGCCATCGACTGGCCGCCAGCCTCGACCGCGAGCACCTGCGCGCTGATGCGTTGCCAAATGTGCTGCATTTCTTCCCAGCGGTAGATATAGGCGTTCTTGAGCTTGTGCGCCGCCTGCCCGAGGATCTGCCATTGGCCTTGCGCGTCCGGTTTGGCCCAGTGGTGGGCCAGCCACAGTGCCTTGTCGCCCGGCAGGCGCGGGTTGGTCTTCATCAGGCGGCGGGCCACCGCATCGGCATCGGCGTAGGGGCGCAGCGCCATCTGGCCGCTGTGCAGGGCTTTGAGCTCGTCCATCCACTGGGCATAGCGGCCCGGAGCTTGCGCGGGGTGGCTAGTGGCCAGGCCAAAACCTTCCAGATTGACCAGCTTGCGGATGCGCTCCGGACGCACCCCTGCGTAGCACATGCTGACATTGCCGCCCATGCTGTGGCCGACCAGGTCTATGGCCTGACCCGGCGCCAGGGCGTCGAGCATGAAGTCCAGGTCGGCCAGGTAGTCTGGGAACCAGAAGCTGTCGGTTTGTACCTCGGTCAGGCCAAAGCCGCGCCAGTCGGGGGCGATGAGTCGCCGGCCGCGCAGGAAATCTTCGGACAGGGCATCGACCATGAACTGATAGGAGGCACCCACGTCCATCCAGCCATGCACCATGACCAGGGGCGCTAGCTCAGGCTGCAGCGGCCCGAAAGTCCACTGCAGCACATGGTATTGCAGGCCGCGGATAGGGACAAACGTGCTGCTGGCGGCGTGCTTTTCTTTGTACATTGCTGGGTTTCTCATTGCCGGCGAAGGCCGGCGCCAAGCCCATCATCATAAGGAGCTCTGCCGCTCATGCCGACGACCCGCGCAGAACGTCTGCACCAGCCTGATCACCACGCCGCCTTGCATCGGGGCTTGCGCTGGCAGGTCGATGCCTATTTCAACATCGCTGAGGTCTGCGCCCGTCGCTGGGCCCGCACACAGCCTGAAGGCCTGGCCATCATGGAGCACCGGCAGGGCCAGCCCGGCCTGAGCTACACCTACGGCCAGTTGCAGCAGGCGGCCGATGCCCTGAGCCTGGCGCTGCGCCGCCTCGGTGTGCGCCGGGGCGATAGGGTGGCCATTGTGCTGCCGCAGCGCTTTGAGACGGCAGTGGCCTTCATGGCCTTGCTGCAGATGGGCGCGGTGGCCATGCCGCTGTCGGTGCTGTTTGGTCCCGAGGCGCTGGCCTTTCGGCTGCAAGACAGCGAGGCTGTGGCGGCGATTGCCGACGCGCAGTCCATGTCGGTGCTGCAGGGCCTGCAGGACAGTTGTCCGGCGCTGCGCCACCTGATCGGGCTGGGCGGCTGCGGGGGTTTGGACTATGCCGCCGCCCTGGCCGCTGAGCATGGGCGTTTTCAGGCGCTGCGCACCAAAGCCGAGGAGGCGGCGGTTCTCATTTACACCAGCGGCACCACCGGCCCGCCCAAGGGCGCCCTGATTCCGCACCGCGCCCTTATTGGTAATTTGAGCGGCTTTGTCTGCAGCCAGAACTGGTTTGGCTTTGACGGGGTGCGCAACGGGAGCTCACAGGCGGTGTTCTGGTCGCCGGCCGATTGGGCCTGGACCGGCGGCCTGATGGATGCGCTGCTGCCCACCCTCTACTTCGGGCGGCCCATCGTGGCTTGCGACCAGCGTTTTGGCGCCGACATGGCCTTCGAGCTGATGCAGCAGCATGGGGTGACGCACACCTTCCTGTTCCCGACCGCGCTCAAGGCCATGATGAAAGCCTGCCCCGATCCGCGTCAGACCTATCGGCTCCGGCTGGAGGCGATCATGAGCGCCGGCGAGGCGGTGGGCGATGCGGTCTATGCCTACTGCCGCGACAAGCTGGGCGTGGTGGTCAACGAGATGTTCGGCCAGACCGAGATCAATTACATCGTCGGCAATTGCGCGATGCAATGGGCGCGCAGCCCGCAGGGCCGGCCTCAGGCCGGGCGGCCGGGGCAAGCCTTGGGCTGGCCGGCCCGCCCGGGCAGCATGGGCAAGCCCTATCCGGGCCACCGGGTGGCGGTGATCGACGAGCAGGGCCAGGAATGCCCAGCTGGTGTGTCGGGCGAGGTGGCGGTGCACCGAAGCGATGTGCATGGCCAGAGCGACCCGGTCTTCTTTCTGGGTTACTGGAAGAACGATGCTGCGACCGAGGCCAAGTTCACCGGCCCCTGGTGTCGCACCGGCGATCTGGCCAGGTGCGACGCTGACGGCTACCTTTGGTACGAGGGCCGGGCCGACGATGTGTTCAAAGCGGCGGGCTACCGGATTGGGCCGGGCGAGATCGAGAACTGCCTGGTCAAGCATCCGGCGGTGGCCAATGCCGCGGTGGTGCCCAAGCCCGACCGCGAGCGTGGCGCTTTGGTCAAGGCCTATGTGGTGCTCTCGCCCGACTACCTGGCCCGCCGCCCCGACGGCTCGGCTCGCAGCGCGTTTGACGCCGAGGTCACCGCCGCCTTGCAAGAGCATGTGCGCTCGCTGCTGGCACCCTATGAATACCCCAAGGAGGTGGAGTTCATCGACCAATTGCCGATGACGACTACTGGCAAGGTGCAAAGGCGGGTGCTGCGTTTGCAGGAGGAGGAGCGTTTTCGCGGCGCTGTGGGCCGGTAGGGTCACTGCGCTCTCGCTTCGATGGCGCTGCCTCTGTAGGAACGCCGCCCTCGGCGCGATGCGGCGTTTGATCAAGCGCAGCATCTTTCAGGGCGCATCGAAGCAGGGCGCACGGGTGGGCGCTGCGCCGCTCGTGTCCCCCGCCTCGGCTGGCGCCTCGGCTCCTCCTCTACCTCGCCGCGCAGCGCCCACCCGCACGCCCTCTGGTGGTACCAGCGCCGCGCCCTCTCCTTAGAAAATTCAGCCGCCCGGGTTTGGCCGCAGTTTGCAGCCTTCGCAGCGTTGACCCCCGGCCGGTGCGTCGGGCCTGGCGCAGCGGCATCAAGGAGGAGCCGAGGCGCTAGCCGAGGCGGGGGACAGCCGCGGAGCTAGGCCCGATGCGCCCGCCGCGTCCCTGGCCCTTGTACGGGTAGCCCTGGGCGAGGCCAATGCGGCGGCGCTTGATCAGGCGCCGCAAT
>JAIXOM010000028.1 GCA_027486755.1 Comamonadaceae bacterium
CTTGCCCTGGGCGTAGGTCTGCAATTGATCGCTGCTCAGGCTCGGGGCGTAGAAAGCCCAGGCGGTCTTGTCGGCCAGCCACTTCCACACCGACACCACGAGGGCCTTGTCGCCGAAGGCCTGTGCCACCTCCACCGTCGTCGCATAGCCGTTGCCCACCAGGTTCCAGCCCTTGACGAAGTTCAACGCCGGGCCGGGAGCCGTGGTGGTGGTCGTGCTGGTCGTGCTGGTGGTGCTGGTGGTGGTCGTCGGGGGGGCGCTGGTCTTGGTTGTCGTCGTTGTAGTGCTGGTGCTGGTGCTGGTGGTGGTGGTGGTGGTGGTGGTGGCGGTGGTGGTGGCGGTGGTGGTGGTGGTCGCAGAGGACTGCGTTGTGACGCTGGCGCTCAGGCTGGCGTCAGAACAATTGCCGGCGCTGTCGCAGGCCTGCACTTTGTAGGCATAGGCCGTAGCGGACTTCAGGCCCGTGTCCAGGTAGGTGGTAACGGCGCCCACAGTGGTCAGCAGGCTGTTGCCTCGGAAGACCTTGTACTGGGTGACACCCAGGTTGTCGGTGGCTGCCGCCCAGCTCAGGCTCACCGTGGACGGGCTGTCCGATCGGGCGACGAGCGAGCCGGGGACCGAGGGCGGCTGGGCATCCACCAGGGCTGGTGTGGCCAGGGTCAGCGTGGCACTGCGGGCGGAGCAGTTGCCAGCAGCATCGCAGGCGGCCAGGGCGTAGTTGTAGGTGGTGGCAGGCGCATTGGTGCGAGTGGCGCTCAGGGTGTTTCCCAGATCGGCCACAAAGACACCGTTGGTGTAGAGCTTGTAATTGACCACACCCAGGTTGTCGGTGGATGCATTCCAGCTCAGTCGGACGCTCGTGCTTGAAATAATGGTGCCCGACAAACCGGTGGGCACCGTGGGCGCGGAGACGTCCTGGAACGCTAGCGTCGTGGCGCTCAGGGCCGCACTCGCAGCCGAGCAGTTTTGAGCCACATCGCACGCCGCCACGCCATAGCGGTAGGTCGAGGAAGGATTCAAACCCCCATCGGTGTAACTGCTGACATTGCCCACCTGCGCCACCATCACACCATCGCGATAGATCTGATAGCTGCTAATACCGGAGGCGTCGGTAGAGGGCGCCCAGGTCAGCTTGACCTGAGCGCTGTTCAGTGGCGAGGCGCCTTGAAGGACGGGCACCGTTGGTGGCACCGCCTCGCGGAAATTGATGTAATTGACGATACAAAACTTGTCTGCCTGCGTGCAATTGGCCGGGCTATATTCGGTCACGAACAAGGCATAGGTCTTGTGCGTCGAAGGCGGTGCCGTGTAGGGCAGGTTCAGCGAAATGTTGGTGAACGATCTCAGCGCATTGAGGTAATCAGACAGGCCTGTGATATCAGCCGTGCGTATGGATGCGGTGACATAGCCGGTCACCTGCCCGCCGTTGTAGGGCGCTGTCAGCGCCCACAGTTCCAGGCGCAGGGAGCCCGAATGGCCCGACAGGCGGGTGTTCCTGATCTCGTTGATCTTGATACCCACCGAGTTGCCATTGACCTGGAAGCTGGACGTGCCGGAAAACACGATGGGCGACAGATTGGGCGGGGACTGCGTGTAAACCAGAGCTGCCAGGCTTTGTGCGGAGCAGTTGCCGGCCGCATCGCATGCGGTCACCGTGTAGCTGTAGGGCGTGCTGGGCGTGAGGTTCGCATCCGAATATGCGGTGCCGCTGGTGGCCGTGGTTAGCAAGCTGCCATTGCGATAAATTTTGTAGGCTGTTACGGCAACGTTATCGGTAGCAGCGGTCCACGTCAGGCGGATACTGGTCTGGCTCAGGGCGCTGGCGTTCAATCCAGTGGGGATGGACGGAGGTTCGCCATCGGTCAGGATGCTGGCCGAGCTGACTTGCAGCCCGGTAGAAGGAGCTGAGCAATTTCCCGCCACATCGCAGGCCACGACACTGTAGGTGTAAGCGCTGGCTGGAGCGACGGAGCGGTCGGTGTAGCTCAAGGCGCTCTTGTCGATCGTGTCGAGAAGCAAAGCGTTCCGGTAAATCCGGTATTGGTGGACGCCGATGTTGTCGCTGGCCGCCGACCAGCTCAGGGTGATGGAGTTGGACCCGTTGATGCGGGCTGTCACACCCGTGGGGATGGTGGGCGCTTGCGTGTCGGCCTGGGCACCGGAGACATTGAGTTGGATCTCGTCCAGGTAGAAGCTGGTGGTCAGCGACGCATCGGTAAGGCCGCTGAATTGAATTCGCACTGTGCTGCCCTTGAAGGCCGTCAGGTCCAGCGGCTGACTGGTCGTCCATGCGCTCTTGCTGTTTAGGTTGGACAGCGTGGTGCTCAGCGCCGCCACGGCATTGCCGGGTGGTGAGTGCACGGACACCTGGAGCTTGTCATAGGCCAAGCTCGTGCTGGTCTCTTCCGTGCTGATCTGGTACTGGAACTGCAGGGTGGCCGCTACCGCGTCGGCAGGAATGCTCACGTCTTGGGACAGGATGTCCACACAGTTGTCGTAACCGCACAGCCAAGCGTAGGTGGTCTTGCTCCCGGCGGTATTGAGCTGGCTGACGATGATCGGCATGCCATTGGCTGCGCTTTGCGTCCAGTTCGCGTCGCCGGATTCAAAGTTCGGGTTGGTCAGCAGGTTGTAGCGGGCGGTGGAGGCCGCTTGCTGAATTACGGTGTAGGTCAGCCCGGCCACCGAAATCGTGCCGGTTCGTGCCTGGGCGTTGGGATTGGCGCTGACGCTGAAGGCCACTGAGCCATTGCCACTGCCAGAGGAGCCTGCTGAAATGGTGATCCAGCTTGAATTACTGGCGGCCACACCTGCCATCCAGCCGCATTTTGCAGTGGTACTCACTGCCACCGAGCCCGAGCCTCCCTGCCCGGACAACGCGATCTGGCTGGCACTGAGCGCGTAGCTGCACGCGCTGGCACTGCCCAAGGCGAGTTTGAGGTCCAGCCTGGGCTTGCTGACATCATTTCTGGCGTCGGTCACCTGCACACCGGTGGTCAGGCGCGTGACGGTTTGATCGAGTGACTCGTTGGGAAAGGCCGACCTGAGCACGGCCACGGCGCCAGCCACGTGCGGTGCTGCCTGGGAGGTGCCAGGCATGGTGCTGCCGCCGGCTGTGATCATCGCGCCGGGCGCCAGCAGGGTCAGGAAGGAGGCGCTGTTGGAAAAGCAGGTGACCTGGTCTGCCTTGGTCGCGGTATCGGTACAGCGAGGGGAGGTGTTCCAGTTTCGCGAGCCTATGGGCGCGTCATAGACCGCCCCCACGGAGATGACCCCGGTGATGGCCGCCGGGACGGCTAGTCCATTGGAGTAACCTTCGTTGCCGGCGGCGGCCACGGTCAGGATGCCGGCTGCGCGTGCTGTGTCGAACGCCACTTTGCGGGGGTCGGCGCTGGTGCTGCTCAGGTACTTGCCGCCGCCCAGGCTTAGGTTCATCGCCACAATGTTGTACTTGGACTGATTGGCAATGACCCAGTCGATGGCTCTGATTTGGTCGCTCACCGACGAAGTGCCGCTGCTGCCGAACACGTCCAGGCTGATGATCTTGGTGGCGGGTGCCACGCCCAGAACAATGGCCGCCACGTTCGTTCCGTGGCCATCTGCATCGAGGCTGCCATCGTCTGCGGCAAAGTCTTGGGCATACACGACCTTGCAACTGCTGGGCAGGCCTGGCGCCGTGCAATTGCCAAATTCCGGACGCGCGTAATTAACGCCGGTATCCAGCACTGCTACAGCGGTTCCGGCCCCTAGTTGCCCTGCGGCCGCCGCCTGGGGCTGAGAAATCAGCGGCAGGCTTGCAGCCAGTGCCCGGGTTTCATACTGGTTTTCGTAGATGCCAAGCACCCCTGGCGTTGCCATCCAATTTTCCAAGGCCGAGCGTGACCGGAACCGGATAACACTTACAGGCAGCTGCGAGTGGTGTCGCACCGCATGCCAATCTCCCGATTCAACCTGCTCGAGCACCCGGTCCTTGTCTTCTTGGAGCGCGGCTACCCGGTGGGCCCGGATGCGCCAATGGCTGGGCGTATGGCCGGTGCCGCGCATCAGCTCGTCGGCAGATTGCTGGGTGACCGTATCGTCGAAAACAACGAGCAACTCTTGCGCTTGCCCGTCGTCCAGGGCCTGCATGACCCGCTCGTGCGGTGCATGCATCAGCCCGGGGTGAGGTTTTTGGGACCAGGCGGCCTGGCCCCACAGTGCGAGGCTCAGCGCAAGGCAAGCGGTGGCCCAGGCCTTCATGCTCGCAAGGCCTGTCTTCATCTTGGGCCCTTGGGCGCCAGCATGGGTTCTTCCCGATCCAGATAGGCCTCGGCCACCCAGCAATGGGCCAGAAGCAGCCTCAAGGCGGACTCGGTTCTTACCTCCAGTTCCAGCATGGGAAGTTGCTCCAACTGCCTCAGTAGCTTCGCGCCATCGACCGGCAGCGCCTGCAAGATGGCTTGCTTGCGGATTTCATAGGCCCGCAGTTGCTGTGCTCTGGGCAGAAGGGCCAGGTCCGAGGCCTCGATGCTGACCAGCAGACGCTGTGGCACACCCTGGCGTAGCGAAGTCCAAATGGAATCTGGCAATGTGTCGGCCTTGGCCATCTTGGAGCCCTGATGGCAGCTTGGCGTCGGTGCCGAGGCGGCGCTCGCACAATGGGGCGCCCGACACTCCTGCGCCTGGCACCCGGTGGTGGCAAGCAAAAGCATCGTAGTCAGCAGGGCAGACTGTGTGCTCATCTGGCTTGAAAGCTTGTGGCCGCGTCGGGTTCCAGGTGCGAAGTCACATCTTGTGCTTTTTAGAGGTCACGCCGATCAGGGCCAAAGGATGGCGAATTCACATTTCTCATCATTTTGATTATGGCCGATTGACCCAGAATCCCGTAGAAGGCGAGAGCGTTTTGCCACCAAAGGGCAGATACCCCTTGCCCTGGATGTAGGTCTCCAGGGTGTTGTTGCGCTGCAGGCTGGGGGCATAGAACTGCCAGCCGGCCTGCTCGGCCTCCCAGGCCCACAGGCTGATCAGGTTGTCCGGGATCACCCCCGGCGATGGCGGTGTCAGGCTCAGCGCCTGGTTAAAGCCCGCCGGCGTGGGCTTGTCGCCGGTGGCAATCAGACTCCAGCCCTTGGGCAGCGCTTTGGCGCCTGTGGCTGTGAACTGCCCGCTGTCCACTGGTTGCAGCCCAGCGGTCTGCGGTGATGCACTCCAGGCCTTGGCTGCATTGACCCAGAAGCCTTCGCCCGCGTTGATGGTGCTCAGCACCTCATAGCCCTTGCCCTGGGCGTAGGTCTGCAATTGATCGCTGCTCAGGCTCGGGGCGTAGAAAGCCCAGGCGGTCTTGTCGGCCAGCCACTTCCACACCGACACCACCAGGGCCTTGTCGCCGAAGGCCTGTGCCACCTCCACCGTCGTCGCATAGCCGTTGCCCACCAAGTTCCAGCCCTTGACGAAGTTCAGGGTTGTGCCCTGTGTCGAGGTGGTCGTGGTGACGCTGGTCACGGTGGTGGTGGTTGCGCCGCCGCCGATGCTGCCGCCGCCTACCGTGGTGGTGGTGGTGGTGGGGGTGCTTGCCACCGTGCTGCTGGTCGTGGTGCTTGTCGTGGACGTGGTGGTGGTCGTACTGCTGTTGGCGGTGTTGGTGCCACCCGTTCCATCGGCATTGGCCGCCGTAAAGCTGACCGCCATCGCTTGCGAGGCGTTGCCGCTGGGGTCGACCGAGCGCACCTGAGCGCTGTAGCTACCCCCCGGGGCCAGGTTGCCCAGCACCACCTTGTGCTGCCTGCTGAAGGTGAGATCGCCGGCGCTTTGCGCCGCCTGACCGGTCAAGCCGTAGGTGACCCGGCTGTCAGCGAGCTTGTCCGTTGTCCAGGTGATCGTGGCCGTGCCAGCCCCCGTCTGTACCTGCGGGCCCGAGACCAGCTGCGGCTGCACACTGTCCGGGCTGGGCGGCGTCTGAAACTCGCCCACGTCCTGACTGAGCGTGTTGCCGCTCAGATCGGTGGAGGTCACCGTCACCCGGTAGGTGCTGCCCGGGCTCAGGCCCGTGACCGCCAACTGGTGGCTGGCGTTCAAGGAGGCATCGACCCCCACCTTGGGTGGCTCGTCAAAGTTCGTCACATTGGTCACCACCACCTGCGTGTCGGCGGCCCGGTTGGTCTGCCACTGCACCACCGCCTTGCTGGCGCTGACATAGCCCACCGCCGGTGGTTGATCAAACTCAGGCGGGGCCGTCACCGGCGCGGCCTGGGTCGTGAAACTGAGCGCAGGCGCATCGGCCGAACTGCGCCCGGCCGCATTGGTCGAGCGCACCTGCGCGTAGTACGTTGTGCCCGGCAGCAGGTTGACCAAGGCCACGCTGTGCTTGCTGACCAACTGCGCGCGGCTCTCGGCTTGAGTCAGTGCCGCTGCGCTCGTGCCGTAGCGCACCTCGCTGCTGGCCGGCTGGTCGGTCTGCCAGGTCAGCACGGCGCTGTTGTGCAGCACCGCCCCCAGCGCCGGCACCACCACCACCTGGGGCCGGCCCGTCTGCTCGCTGGCCTGCGTCTGAAAGCTCACCGTCTGCGACAGCGTCGGCCCGTTGCCCAGCGCGTCGGTGGACGACACCGTCAAGAAGTAGGTCGTACCCGGCTTGAGCCCCGTGATCTGCTGGCTGTGGCGTGTGACCAGGCGCGGATCGGTCAGCACTCCGTAGGCCACCCCGTCGTTCCAGGACACGCCAGAGACGGCCGGCTCGTCGGTGACCCAGCTGACCGTGGCGGATTTGTCCTGGATGTTGGTGATCAGCGGGCCGCTGATGATTGCCGGGGGGGTGGCATCGGGGGCTGGCAGCGTCAGCCCTGTGACCACACGCGAGGTGGTCGGGCCGTTGCCGGCCGCATCGGTGGCGGTGACACGCACTTGGTAGGGCGTCTTGCTCTGAAGCCCGGTCAGCTCAACGCGGTGCACCAGACCGAAACCAGTCTCAAGGGGCGTGGAGGAGGACGAAGCCTGCCCTGTGCCATAGAGGACTTGGCCTTTGGCGGGCTCGTTAGTCGTCCACTCTACGACCAGGCTGTTGTGGGTGCGCGCCGTGATGGTCGGGCCCAGCACGATCACCGGAGGCGCCACATCGGCCACGGCAGCCGTCACGAAAGAGCCGGTCTTGGTGGTCGGACCGTTGCCCGCCGCATCGCTGGCGCTGACCACAACGCTGTAGCTCTTGGAGGGCTCCAGTCCCGTCAATTGAACACTGTGCGTGGTCGAAAGAACAGGGGAGACGCCGGGGGTGCCCGCACCGGTCACCGACCCGGTGGTCGGCTCGTCGGTCTGCCATTCCACCACCGCAGAGCTAGAGGTGATGGACTTGAACACCGGGCCGCTGACGATCAGCGGGGGACTCGTGTCCTTAAAGGGCAGGATGACGTTCTGGGTCAATCCGGCCATTGCATTCATAGATGCGGCTGTGGCAGTAAACCCACTTGTGGCCGGCGGGGTGATCGTGGCGGCGTAAGTTCCCGCTGGCAAGAACAAAAAGTAGTTACCCTGGCTGTCCGACGTGGTGCTGGCGTTGATCGTGTAACTGATGCCGTCAGGGTTGGCCGAGCCTCCACCGGGAGCCGCACCGGCAGAGCTCGAGGGACCCGTGCTGGCTTTGTAGCCAATGTCGCTACGGTTGATGCTGCCTTGCAGGCCGATCTGCACGCTGGCCACTCCTACGCCGTTGCTGTCGGACACCCGGCCCAAGACCTTGACCAGATCGGGCAGGGCGATGTCGCGCTGGACGTTGGCGCTGACGTCAAATGCTGCCGTAGAAAAGTTCATGGAACCCGACGATTGGACCGACATGCTCCCTGGCGTACCGGAAAGGGCGACCAAGCCGCTGGCGTTGGCATTCCAGCTCAGCTGGCCACCGATGCAGCGGCGGGTATCGGCCCCGGTGGCGAAGCTGAACGCCCCGTCTGCACCCAGGTTCA
>JAIXOM010000004.1 GCA_027486755.1 Comamonadaceae bacterium
ACTGACTGAGACTGCGGGACAGACCAGGCCGAAGGACTGCTCTGTCCCCAACTGACTGAGACTGCGGGACAGACCAGGCCGAAGGACTGCTCTGTCCCCAACTGATTAAGACTGCGGGACAGACCAGGCCGAAGGACTGCTCTGTCCCCAACTGATTGGAAAAAATGCTGCGCTGGATGATCGTCATCTTCCTGGCCCTGGTGATATTGAGCTGGCTCACACCCTGGCTCAATAAACTGGGCTTCGGTCAATTGCCCGGCGACTTTCGCTTCAAGCTGTTCGGACGGCTGTGGTACTTGCCCTTTGCCAGCACCGTGCTGCTGAGCTTCATTGCAAGCCTCATTTCCATGTGGGTGTGAAGCCCCATCGCGCCGATGGCGGCGCTCCCACCTGCTTCTTCGGGCAGGCCAGTGACTATGTGGGAGCCACGCCCTCGGCGGCGATCTGTGCCACCGCCTCAGTGCGGGCCTGGCGCAGCCAATCGCCAATGCGAGGCCCGCTAAGGCCTTGGGCCTGGGCTTGGGCGGCGATGGCGGCGCTGTCGACCTGCTGCATGGCCCTGAGTGCGCGCAGCAGGCGCTCGCCCTGGCGGTAGGCTTCGTCCTGCTTACCCAGGCGACCTTGGGCGTCGCACAAGCAGGCGAGCAGCGCCTGCTCGAAGCGCTCGGGCTTGCGCAAGGCGTCGCAGCGCTCGATCAGGCGCACCAAAGCAGCTGCGCCAAAGCCCAGGCTTTGATGGAAATTTCCGTGTTCGCGGGTGACCACCTCGGCCAGTTCGCGGCAATCGGTCGGCACGCGCAATCGCTCGCACAGTCCGCGCAACAAACGCAGGCCGCGCTGCTCGTGGCCGATGTGGCGCGGCAGCATGTCGGCCGGTGTGTTGCCCTTGCCCAGGTCGTGCGCGAGGCAAGCAAATCGCACCTCCAAAGGCGCCTGCAATGCGGCTGCACGGTCAAGCACCATCATCAGGTGCAGCCCGGTATCGATTTCGGGGTGATGCTCGGGCGTTTGCGGCACGCCCCACAGGGCGTCCACTTCGGGCAGCAAGCGCTGCAGGGCGCCGCAGTCGCGCAGCACCTCAAAAAACCTGGAGGGCTGGACTTGCATCAGGCCGCGCGAGAGCTCCTGCCAGACCCTCTCTTGCACCAGGTGGTCGACCTCGCCGGCTTGCACCATCTGGCGCATCAGCGCCAGGGTTTCGGGCGCCACAGAAAAATCGACAAAACGTGCAGCAAAGCGCGCTACCCGCAAGATGCGCACGGGGTCCTCTGCGAAGGCCTGTGTCACATGGCGCAGCACCCGCGCTTGCAGGTCGGCCCGGCCCTGATAGGGGTCCATGATTTGGCCCGCCTCGTCTTGCGCCATGGCATTGATGGTCAGGTCGCGCCGCGCCAGGTCTTCCTCCAGCGTCACACCGGGAGCCGCATGCACCGCAAAGCCGCGGTAACCTGGCGCCGTCTTGCGTTCGGTACGGGCCAGCGAATATTCCTCCTTGGTCTGCGGATGCAGGAAGACCGGAAAGTCCTTGCCCACTGGCAAATAGCCTTGGGTCAGCAGATCGTCAGGAGTAGCGCCGACCACCACCCAGTCGCGGTCGTGCACCGGCAAGCCCAACAGGGCATCGCGCACCGCACCGCCGACCTGGTAGATTTTCATGGTCGCCAAGTGTAGGCGGGGTATCGCGCCGGGGGCGGCGCTCCCACAGGGATGGCGCAGCGCTGTGGTGTTGGGGGTGTGGGAGCCGCGCCCTCGCGGCGATGGGGGGCGTGATTAAAGCCTGGCGCCTCTGTTGCAGGCCGCATCGCGCCGGGGGCGGCGCTCCCACACCTCTTGAACGGGCCTTGGGCTTGAGAACTTGTGGGAGCCGCGCCCTCGCGGCGAAGCGGCGGTCGAATTGAAGCTCGGCTTAGCGGCCTTGCCTGCGGGCCATCAGCGGGCTGCGCCAGCCCCGGTGGCCCAGGTAGGTGGGCGCGACGACCTGCAGCGACGCCGTGGTGATGCCCAGGGCCTGCAGGCCAGGGTGAAGGCCGGTGGCCACATTGGGCACGCTCAAGGACTGCAGGTTGTCGCGGCTGAGCAGGGGCTCGCCCGGCATGAGTTCCATCAGTCGGGCCTGCAGCCAGGCCAGCGCTGGTGGCAGGGGCAGCACAGGCCGGCCCCGGCCCTGGGCCACGCCGCTGATGCGGCCGGCCAGTTGGACCAACTCGGCCAGGGTATAGACCTCAGGCCCAAAGGCTTCGTAGATCTGCCCGACGCTGTCTCGCTCATACGGCCCGCTCAGGCAGGCCACCACAGCGGCGGCCACGTCTTCGACCCACACTGGCTGCAGCCGCGCCTGAGCCCCGGCCAGAGGCACAAAGGGGGCGATGCGCTGCAGGTCGGCAAAGGTGTTGAGGAAGCGGTCCTCGGCGCCGAAGATCACGCTGGGCCGGATCAAAGTGAGAGCCAGGTCGGCCTGATGCAAGACCTGCTCGCCCCGCGACTTGCTGCGCAGATACATCGACGGCAGCCCAGCCGGGTTGCGCAGATCGGCCCCCAGCGCGCTGATGTGCACCACCCGGCGCACGCCGGCAGGCTGGCAGGCGCGGACGAGCTTTTCGGGCAGCTGCACATGGGTGCGTTCAAAAGCGGCTTCATCGCCTTGCAAAATGGCCACCAGATTGACCACCGCATCGTGGCCGGGCAGCAGCGCCGCCAGGCGGGCACTGTCGTGGACGTCGGTCTCGATCAGATCCAGCGCGGGCAGGGTCGCGAGCGACCCCGCGTTGCGCCGGCGCCGGGTGGGCACGGTCAGACCGACGCCCAGGCGAGCGAGCTTTTCACACACATGGCGACCGACAAAACCAGTGCCACCCAGAACAAGAACTTTTCGCAGCATGGCTTCATTGTGCCGCCGGCTCTGCGCCCCTGCTCGCGCCGGGGCATAGGCCACGAGCGCGGCGCCGTGTCAGATCAAGCGCCGCATCGCCGCGAGGGCGCGGCTCCCACACCCGCACCCAGACCGGCTCTCACACCCGCACCCAGACCGGCTCTCACACCCGTGCCCAGACCCTGCGCTAAGGATTACTCTCAGGGCATCTTGCTGTCGACCGGCGGTGCGTTGGCTTCGCGCGGGCCTATGCTGCCCAGGCGTTCGCGCAGTGACTGCGGCTGACCGGTCAGCACCGCTGCGTAAATGGTGGCGTTGGCCAGCACCTTCTTGACGTAGTCACGGGTTTCGTCGAAGGGCACGTTCTCGGCCCAAATCGCACCATCGAGCACAGGGCCGTTGCGCCAGACACGTGGCCGGCCGGGCCCCGCGTTGTAGGCGGCAGCGGCCAGCGTCATCGAGCCGCCGAAATCGTTGAGCGCGCGCTTGAGGTAGGCGGTGCCCAGGGTGATGTTGATTTCGCGGTCATTGAGCTGACTGAGGCTAAAGCCTTGCAGGCCGATGTGCTTGGCCGTCTCGCGCGCGGTGGCGGGCATGATCTGCATCAGCCCTGAAGCGCCCACATGAGATCGCGCGTCCATGATGAAGCGGCTCTCCTGCCGAATCAGGCCATAGACATAAGCCGGGTCCAGGCCGATGTCGCGGCTGCGCTTGATCACCGATTCACGCAGCGGCATTGGAAAGCGCTGCTCGATATCGATCTCGCCCCGGCTGCGCTCGCTGGTGTTGATGCAGCGGTCCCAGACCGCGCGCTCGCAGGCCAGTTGGGCGGCGGCCAGCAGCTCGCGCTCGGGCAGGCCGCCGGGGCGGTGCAGGCTGACGCTGTAATTCCATTCGCGCACGCCCTCGCTGCGCAAGCCGATGGCAATGGCTTGCAAGGCGCGCTGCAAACCCGGGTTCTGACGCGCCGACTCGCGCTCGGCCGCCGTCAGGGGCGCAGGCCGCCCCGGCAGGCTGATGCGCTGACCCAGTTCTTCCAGCGCGAGCTGCTCGTAAAAGCCGCGCATCGATGCGATGGACTGCAGCATCACCAGGGCCTGGGCCCGCTGCGGCGGTGTGGCGCCCGCGGTCGAGCCGGGCGCCGTCGACAGTGGCCCGGCATGCACGCCTAAAGGAGCAGGCGACGCGGCAGCCGGCGCGGCAGCGGCCGTTTCCATCAAGGCCTTGGCGCGCCAGTAGACCCAGGTCGGCTCCTTTGCGGCGTTCTCGCTCATGGCGGCGGTGGCGCTCAGAACCTGAGACCACTGAGGCTGGGTGCCGGCGCGCAGGGCGGCGCGCACCTTCCAGCCCAGCAGATCGTCGCTGAGGTCGCTATCGCGCGAGACCTGGGCGAAATACTGCGCGGCCTGCAGATCGAGCCGCAGCGCCGCGCGCTTGCCGATGACGCCCCAGACCCAGTTGCGCTCCTCGGCGGTGAGCTGCACCCCCCATTTTTTGCCAAGCTGCTCGGCCGCCGCCTCGGGGTCCTGCGTGGCCAGGCGGATCAAGGCCAGGGTCACCAACTCCTTGCGCTGACGGCTCAGGGCCAAAGTTTTGTCGCGCAGAAACCGGGCCGGATCGGCGCTGATCTGGCTCAAATGGCTGCCGGCCTCGGGCGCCACAATATCGGTGGCCTCGCGCAGCGAACGCGGTCGGTTGGCTTCCATGGCCAGGCGGGCCTTGCGCCAAACTTCCAGCGCCGGCAACTGCTTGTCTTCATAAAAATGGCGCGCCGCACTCTTGCAGCCGTCATCCGATTCGCGCTGGCTGTGCCACAGGCGCCTGAGCTCCTCAGCGAGCCGCTGCGAACCAGCGCCCGGCGCGCGCAGGTGCTCGACCCACAGCGCGTAGCAACGCACCTCGGGGTCATCGTTCATGCGAAACAGGGCGAGTTCGTTTTGGAAGGCCGTCCATTCGCGGCGCTGACCGAGCAGCAAGAGCCAGTCATTGCGCAGGCGGTCTTCCTGATAGGTGCCCGCCCAGCGGCTGAGAAAAGCCTGGACTTCCGAAGCGGGCACCTGCCACAAGCGCAGACGCAAGTCCCAGTAGGCGGCCCAGGGCTCCAGCCCATGGCCACGCACCTGGGGCAGCAGGGCTTGCAGCCTGGCCTTGTCGCTGCGGTCAAAGGCCTGCTTGATTTCGAGCATGGCCTGGTCACCCGGGCTAGTCGGGGCCTGGGCGCCAGCGCCCTGGGCCAGGCACAGCAAAGTCGACAAACAGGCGCCTAGAAAAAATTTAGGTAGCATGGACAGATTATGGACAAACAAAGCGCGCGCAAAGCCCTCATCGAGCAAAGGCTCAACCTGCCTGACCGCTTGCAGCGCGCTGAATTGCTGCAGCGGGTGCTGCGCATCTGGCTGGTCGGCCGGCCTGATACGGTCATTGGCGCCTACTGGCCGATCAAGGGCGAGTTCGACCCCCTGCCCGCGCTCTACCGCTGGCAAGAAGACGCCCTGCTGGCGCCCTCGCTCGGGGGCTGGCCGGCAACGGCCGATGCCGAGCCGCAGTTGGCCAGCGAAAGCCTGGCCCAGCGCTTGCCGCGCAAGGTCGGTCTGCCGGTGGTCAACAAAGCCACCCGCACCCTGAGCTTTCACGCCTGGTACCCCGGCTGCCCTATGGAAGAAGACGCCTACGGCATTCCCAAACCCAAAGACACCGAGCTGGTGGTGCCGACGCTGCTGCTGGTGCCCTGCGTGGGCTGGGGGCCGGGCGGCTACCGGCTGGGCTACGGCGGCGGGTTTTATGACCGCACCCTGGCCGACTACAAGCCCAAGCCAGTGACGGTAGGCCTGGGCTACAGCCTGGGCTGGCTGCCCGACCTTCAAGCCGAGCCTCACGATGTGCCGCTGGACGCGATTTTGAGCGAGCAAGGCGTGGCCTGGCCGGGCTGAATCCGGCTGAAGCGCCTTGCGGCAAGTCTGTCACCGGGCCGAGGGCGGCCCCCCCAATCACAGCGATGATGGCGGTGAGGTGTGGGAGCCGCGCCCTCGCGGCGATGCGGCGGTTGATCGAAGGCCGCATCGGGCCGAGGCGACCCTCCCACAATCGGCCTCGCACATCGGGCCGAGGGCGGCCCTCCCACAATCGGCCTCGTACATCGGGTCCAGGCGACCCTGCCACAAGTTTTGCCCAAGGCTTTGGGGGCGGGTGTGGGAGCCGCGCCCTCGCGGCGATGCGGCGTCTGGCTCAGCGCGGCGCCACCAGGACGGCCAGATCGGCGGCGTAGTTGCGCAGCGTCTCCTGCGCCTTGGCACGCTGACCCGGCGTGGTGCTGGCGTGCAGTTGGCTCAAGGTCTGGCAGCTTTGCTGGCGCATGGCCATCACGCGGGCACGCTCCCCGTTTTCCTGCGGGCCAAGTTGGCGCGAGAGCATGGCGCCGAGGGCCGCCCTGGCCTGATCGGGTGTGGCCTGCGTCTGGGACAAATTGCGCAGCGTCTGAGCGATGTCCTGCTGGCGGCGCTGGCGCGACTCCAGAGCCTCGCGCGCGTCCCAGGGGGACGCTTGCAGGGCGCTGCGCAGCGCCTGCTCCTGCGCCCGACCCAGCGAGCCGTAAAGCCACTCGGCGCGGGACAAGCCGGAATCCAAGCGCTTGTCCAACAACTCCTTCGGACTGACATCAACGTACTTTTCACGGAACTTGCGATTGCTCTTGGCGAAGTTACGCTCCATCTCGGCCAGTTGCGCCGGATTCAGCCGGGCCAACACCTGCAGGGCCGCTGTATCGAGCACCTGCACCGCGCCGGCCAGCGCTGCGGCGCGCTGCATCACATCGTCGGCCATGCGGCAGACCTGCTCGCTGTTCATGTCGCCACCCACCGGGCCCTGCCAGCGGCGCAGCATTTCCACATAGGTCGGCAGTTGCTCGCGCCGGTGCCATTCATGCAACTGATGCACCGCCTGGCGCAAGGTGGCACGGTCCTCGCCCTTGACGTCGATGTAGTCGGTCAACCACCACCAGGCGAGCTCATGGCCGTTGTTATAGGCCAGCTTGACGGCGCTGCACGCGCTCAGCAAGGCCAGCAGCAGACCTGCAACGATAATCTTCAAGGCGCTCAAGCGCGTAGATCCAATGGGTAAATTCATGGCAAATTCAAGCTCCGCTGCTGTGGCAGCACCCCTCGATGTGGTGATCATGGCTGCCGGCAAGGGCACGCGCATGAAAAGCGCGCGCCCGAAAGTGTTACACCGATTGGGCGGTCGCGCTTTGCTGGCTCACGTGCTTGACACCGCAGTGCAGTTATCGGCCCGGCGGGCGGTGGTGATCGTCGGCCATCAGGCCGACCAGGTGCAAGCCGCGGTGCAGGCCTTGCCGCCCACAGGCACGGAGCTGGCCTTTGCGCTGCAGGAGCCGCAGCTGGGCACAGGCCACGCGGTCCAGCAGGCGCTGCCCCAGTTGGGCGATGACGCCATCACGCTCATCCTCTCGGGCGATGTGCCGCTGACCCGGCCCGAAACTCTACAGGCCTTGCTGGCCCTGTGCCAGGGCTCGCAACTGGCCCTGCTCACCCTGGACATGGCCGACCCCAGCGGCTACGGGCGCATCGTGCGCGACGGCCAGACCGTGACGGCCATCGTCGAGCACAAGGACGCCAGCGAAGCCCAGCGGCGTATCACCGAGATTTACAGCGGCATCATGGCGCTGCCCACCCGGCTGCTGCGCGCTTGGCTGGCGCGGCTGGACAACAAGAACGCGCAGCAGGAGTACTACCTGACCGACATCGTTCGCTTTGCAGTGGCCGACGGCGTGCCGGTGCTGGCGCACCGCATCAACGATGCGGTTCAAGTGGCCGGCGTCAACAGCCCGCTGCAATTGGCCGAACTCGAGCGCGCCTTGCAGCTGCGGCAAGCCCGTGCGCTGATGGAGCAAGGCGTGCGCTTGGCCGACCCGGCACGGTTTGATATGCGCGGGCAGCTGCGCTGCGGCGCTGATGTCGAAATCGACGTCGGTTGTGTATTTGAAGGCCAGGTTGAGCTCGGCGACGGAGTGCGCATAGGCGCGCACTGCGTGATCGCCAACGCCCGCATCGCCGCCGGCGCGACGGTGCAGCCCATGACCCACATCGACGGCGAGCAGCTCGGCGTGGAAGTCGGCGCAGGCGCGATCATCGGTCCGTTTGCACGGCTGCGGCCTGGTGCGCAGCTGGGCGAGCAGGTGCACATCGGCAATTTTGTCGAGGTCAAAAATTCCACCCTGGCCGCCGGTGCCAAGGCCAATCACCTGGCCTATCTGGGCGATGCCACCGTCGGCGAGCGGGTCAACTATGGCGCCGGCAGCATCACCGCCAACTACGACGGCGCCAACAAGCACCGCACCGTCATTGAAGCCGATGTCCATGTGGGCAGCAACTGCGTGCTGGTGGCGCCCCTCACGCTGGGCGCTGGCGGCACCATAGGCGGCGGCTCGACCATCACCAAAAGCACCGCGGCTGGCGCACTCACCGTAGCGCGCGGCAAGCAGGTGTCGGTGGCCGGCTGGCAAAGGCCGGTGAAGAAGAAATAGGCGCCTAAGCGCTTGGGTCTGGCAAGGAGCCAACATCCGGCTCGTTCATCCACGCGGGAATGTCACGGCGACTGTGCAGGACTCGCCAGAGGTCAATATGGCCCTCATGCTCGACATAAAAGAGCAGATGCTCGAAGCGCGTCAGAGGCCAGCTTCGCAAACCGGGCAAATTCAGTTCATGGCTATAGCGGGGTGACCCGGTGCCCGGGTGCCTGGCGATATGGGAGGTCGCCTGCTCGAGCGCGTCAATCAAGCGCAGTGCCAGGGCTTCTCCGCCCTCGCCCAAGTAATAGGCCATGGCCTCGTCGATGTCCTGTTGCGCTTTTGCACGCAGGACGACCGGCTTGGCTTTCAACTGCGGCGACCTGACCCCTGACGGGCCCGGAGCCGGAGGCTGTCGAAAAAGGCCGCGTCGACCGGCACTGTAGGCGCCGAGGCGGCACCGGCAAGGAGCAGGCCTCGCAAGCGCTGCCGGTCCTGGTCTTTGCGGATCAGCTCGCGGACATATTCACTGCTGGTGCCATACCCCCGCTCGCTGACCTGCGCATCGACAAAAGACTTCAAAGCCTGCGGCAGGGAGACGTTCATGGTGCTCATGCCACAACGATAGCGACTTTGGCAAATTTTGGCAAGCCTGTCGATTATGCGACTCCAGCGCGACCCCCAGCCACTAACCCAGCGGCTCCAGCGGCCTGAACTTAGCGCGGTGGATGCTGAAAAACGCCTTGACGTTGCGCACATTGGCGTCGCTGTTGAACAAGCGCTGGGCCAGCGCGGCATAGGCGGGCATGTCGGCGACACGCACGATGAGCACGAAATCGGGGCCGGGCGAGACGCGGTAGCACTGCTGCACCGCAGCTTCGGCCACCGCACGGGCTTCGAAGGTGCGCGCCTGCTCGTCGCCCTGACGGTCCAAAGTGAGCTCGACCACCGCCGTCAGACCGTGGCCCAGGGTGGCGGCCAGTCGGTCGGCGCTGAGCACCGCCATCTGCCGCTCGATCAGCCCGGCCTCGCGCAGCCGGCGAATGCGGCGCAAGCAGGTGGCCGGCGAGATTTGCAGGGCCAGCGCCAAGTCTTGGTTGCTCCGCGAGGCGTCCTGCTGCAGCGCCTCGAGCAGGCGCAAGTCCAGATCACCTAAGATTAAATCTTCCATTTAAATCCCATTTTTGCAATAACTGGCGATTTTCTCATTTGCATGAAATTAAATTCCCACTTTAGGCTCAAATAGAAATCAATAATCGTTGCCAAAAGCTTAGGATTCCGACCTTCAGTCTAAAGGAGTCCCCCATGTGCGGCATCGTCGCGGCGGTTTCTCACCGCAACATCGTTCCCATCCTTGTACAAGGCCTGCAGCGGCTCGAATACCGCGGCTACGACTCCTGCGGCGTGGCGGTGTATGCCGGCGGCTTGAAGCGCGCCCGCAGCGTCTCGCGGGTGGCCGAGCTACAAGCTCAGGTTCAGAGCGAGGACATCGCCGGCGGCACCGGCATTGCCCACACCCGCTGGGCCACCCACGGCGCGCCAGCGGTGCACAACGCGCATCCGCATTTCAGCCACGGCCGGGGCGATGTGCAGGGCAAGCCCGGGCGGGTGGCGCTGGTGCACAACGGCATCATTGAAAACCACGAGGAGCTGCGCGCGCAATTGCAGGCCCGCGGCTACGTGTTTCAGAGCCAGACCGATACCGAGGTCATCGTCCACCTGATCGACAGCCTTTATGACGGCGACCTGTTCGATGCGCTCAAGGCGGCCACGAGCCAATTGCATGGGGCCTATGCGATTGCTGCGTTTTGCAAGGACGAGCCGCAGCGGGTGGTGGGTGCGCGCGCCGGCTCGCCGCTGGTGCTGGGCGTGGGCGAAGGCGGTGAGCATTTCCTGGCCAGCGATGCCATGGCCCTGGCCGGCGTGACCGACCAAATTGTTTACCTGGAAGAAGGCGACCTGGTTGACCTTCAACCGGGCAAGTACTGGGTGCTTGATGCGCAAGGCCGGCCGGTGCAGCGGCCGGTACGTACGGTGCAAGCGCACAGCGGCGCGGCCGAATTGGGGCCCTACCGACATTACATGCAAAAAGAGATCTTCGAGCAGCCGCGGGCGATTGCCGACACCCTCGAGGGCGTGGAAGGCATCACCCCCGAGCTTTTTGGCGACGGTGCCTATCGCACCTTCAAGGAAATCGACTCGGTATTGATCCTGGCCTGCGGCACCAGCTACTACAGCGGCTGTGCGGCCAAATACTGGCTGGAAGACATCGCCAAGATTCCGACCCAGGTCGAGGTGGCCAGCGAATACCGCTACCGCTCCAGCGTGCCCAACCCGCGCACCCTGGTGGTGACCATCACCCAAAGCGGCGAGACCGCCGACACCCTGGCCGCGCTGCGCCATGCGCAGAGCCTGGGCATGAACAAGACGCTGACCATCTGCAATGTATCGACCTCGGCCATGGTGCGCGAATGCCAGCTGGCCTACATCACCCGGGCGGGGGTGGAGATAGGCGTCGCATCGACGAAGGCCTTCACCACACAACTGGCCGGATTGTTTTTGCTCACCTTGGCGCTGGCCCAAACCCGCGGGCAACTGAGCGAGACGCAGGAGGCAGCCCATCTCAAAGCCATGCGCCACCTGCCCGCGGCCCTGCAAGCCGTGCTAGCGCTCGAGCCGCAGGTGATCAGCTGGGCCGAAGACTTCGCCAAGATGGAAAACGCCCTCTTCCTCGGCCGCGGTCTGCATTACCCGATCGCCCTGGAAGGCGCGCTCAAGCTCAAGGAGATCAGCTACATCCACGCCGAGGCCTACCCGGCCGGCGAACTCAAGCACGGCCCGCTGGCCCTGGTCACCAGCGCCATGCCGGTGGTCACTGTCGCGCCCAATGACAGCCTGCTGGAAAAGCTCAAGAGCAATATGCAAGAGGTGCGCGCCCGAGGCGGCATGCTCTATGTGCTGGCCGACGCCGACACCCGCATCGAAAGCAGCGAGGGCATACACGTCATCCGCATGCCCGAACACTACGGTCACCTGAGCCCACTGCTGCATGTGGTGCCGCTGCAGCTGCTGGCCTATCACACCGCTTGTGCGCGCGGGACCGATGTGGACAAGCCGAGGAATTTGGCCAAGTCGGTGACGGTGGAGTAGGGACGGCGCACCGGTGTTTCCCGGGTGACGGTCCCCCGGGAGACACCACCAAGTCGGGCGTATAGCCGTGCTACATTGATCAGATCGTTCACAAAAACCATCTGATAACAATGAACCTCCAGTCGTTTCTACGCCTGTCGGCCGTGCTTCTGTGCGCAACAAGCCTGGCCGGTTGCTTCGACGTCAGCCAGAAGGTCGTGATCGACAAGGGCGAGTTGAGCTACAGCGCCGAATTTCGCATCGACGCCAAGCTGGCAGCCATGAGCGACAAGAAGGGCGGTGCGTGCGACAACTTTTCGCAGGAGCGCAATACGTCGAGCGCCATCAAGGTGCAATCTAGCGAGTCGGTGGCGGACGGTAATGTGGTGTGCAAGTTGTCGGCCCAAGGCCCGCTGAACCAGTTCGCCAATTTCTCGCCCGGCGACAAGGAAAACACCCTGTTCAAAATCGCTCCGGCCGCCGACGGAGCCTGGCGCATTGACAGCAGCTTTGACATGAAGGATCAGGCCAAAGAGAACACGGGCATGGAGGGCATGATGGAGGCCATGTTCGCCGGCCGCAATCTGAGCTGGAGCGCCACTGTGCCCAAAGTCCTGGAGACCAATGGCGAGGTATCCAAGGACGGCAAGACCGTCACCTGGTCTGTCCCCGTGGCCTCGGCCTACAAGGCCAAGCAGTCCTTCTACCTGTTGTTCAAGGCCGAGCGTCCCTGGTATGCCTTCCTTCTGGATCTGATCGACGCGATCAAGAAATTCTTCGGCTCGCTTTTCGGTGGCGCAGACAAGGCTGCAGCACCCGCCGCCAAGCCCGCCAGCAACACTGCCGCGCCGTCGGCACCGGCACCCGCACCAGCCTCTGCACCGGCAGCCCCTGCCCCTGCCCCAGCCCAGGCTCAGACCCCAGCCGAAGCTGCGCCGGCAGCGGCCGCGCCGGCTGCGGTAGAAACCGGCCCGATCACCGCTAGCTTCGACTGCGCCAAAGCCAGCTCAGCGCAAGAAAAGATGATCTGCAGCGATCGCGAGCTGGCCCGCCTGGACGTCGAACTGTCGGCCGTCTACCGCAAGGCTCGCGAGGCGGCTAGCGATGCCAAGGCCCTACAGAACGAGCAGATACAGTGGCTCAAAGCAAGCCGCAAGGCCTGCTCGGACAAGGCCTGTCTGGCCGAGGCCTACAAGAGCCGGACGGCTGAGCTGTCGCGCTAAAACGCAGCGGCAGAAGCACCCTCTCGCCTTGCGCAGTGCGCCGCCCCACTGACAGCCTGCACGATCATCACTGACACACAAAAGGAGACCACCATGGACAAGATCAGCCCGCAGGGCTACCGACGCATCGCCACCGAAGAAGGCTGGATCACCAAGGAATTGATGGACCGCTACCAGGCTCTGCTGGAGCGGGGCGACCATGGCGACCCGGGGTTTCAAAGCCTGTGGGGCTTCTTCGGCCGCAGTCCTTCGCAGCGGGCGCGCGACCTGCTCGAGCGCATCCAGGATATGGATGCCCGGCGCATCGCCGACATGGACGCCACCGGCATCGACATGCAGCTTCTCATGCTGACCAGCCCCGGCGTGCAGATGTTCCAGCCCGACGAGGCGGTGGCACTGGCCGCCAGCAGCAACGATCAGCTGGCTGAGACGATTGCCCGCTACCCCACCCGCTTCAGTGGTCTAGCCGCTTTTGCGCCCAACGCCCCCGAGGCTGCGGCCCAAGAAATTGAACGCGGCGTGAAGAAGCTGGGGCTCAAGGGCGCTTTGGTGAATTCGCACACCCAAGGCAAGTACATGGACGACGCGTTCTACTGGCCCATCTTTGAGGCTTGCGAAGCGCTGGATGTGCCGCTGTACATCCATCCCAACACGCCATCGCCGCAGATGGTGGAGCCCTTCCTGTCGCGCTGCCTGGATGCGGCAATTTATGGCTTTGCGGCCGAGACGGGCTTGCACGTGATGCGACTGATCGTCAGCGGCCTGTTCGACCGCTACCCCCGGCTCAAAATCGTACTGGGCCACTTGGGCGAAGGCCTGCCCTTCTGGCTCTCGCGCATGGACTTCATGCACGCGGGCATCGTGCGCGCCGGGCGCAGTCCGGGTGCCCTGCCTTTGCAGCGCAAGCCCAGCGACTACCTGCGTGAGAACTTTTACTACACCACCAGCGGCATGGCCTGGGAGCCGGCCATCACCTTTGTGCAGCAGCAAATGGGCTTTGACCGTGTGATGTATGCGATGGACTACCCCTATCAATACGTCGCCGAGGAAGTGCAGGCCATGGATGCCTTGCCGCTGACGCCCGAGCAGAAGAAAATGTTCTTTCAAACCAACGCCGAGCGCATCTTCCGTCTGTGATGCCCCGGCAAGCCATTAAAAACAAGGAGACTGTCATGCTCAATCGACTTAGGGTAGGCTGCTTCGCCCTGCCGCTGTTGCTGTCTGCCCTCAACGCCTGGGCCCAGACCGAGGCCTGGCCTTCAAAGCCGATCCGCTTGGTCGTCACCTTTCCGCCAGGCGGCAGCAGCGATGCCGCAGCCCGCATCGTGGCACCGCGCCTGGCCGAAAAGCTGGGGCAGCCGGTGGTGATCGACAACCGCCCCGGGGCGGGCGGTGGCGTGGGCCTGGAGCTGGTGGCCAAGTCGCCGGCCGACGGCTACACCATCGTCCTGGCTTCGGCCGGCGGACTGACCGCCAACCCCAGCCTGTACAAGAAGCTCAGCTATGACCCGGCGCGCGACTTTGCGCCCATCACCACCTTTGGCACCAGCCCCTTCGTACTGCTGGCCAGTACCCAGCTGGCTGCTTCCAATGTGAACGACTTGCTCAAGCTGGTCCGCAGCCAACCGGGGCGACTGAGTTATGCCTCCGGCGGCAATGGCACGGCCATGCATCTGTCGGGCGAGTTGCTCAAGTCCATGGCCAAGGTGCATATTGTTCACATCCCCTACCGCGGCAGCGGCCCTGCGCTGATGGCGGTGGTCGGCGGCGAAACACAGCTGGCGATTGCCGACATCACCACCGCGGCGGCGCAAATCAAATCGGGCCGGGTCAAGGCCCTGGGCGTGCTGAGCAAAGGCCGATCGCCCCTGGCGCCCGATATCGCATCACTCAACGAGTCGGGCTTGCCCGGCTATGAGTCTGTGGGCTGGTTCGGCATCCTCGCGCCGGCCGGCACGCCAGCGGCCATCGTGCAACGCCTCAATGCCGAGATCACTGCCGTCCTGAAATCCTCCGAGGTGCGTGAACGCTTTGCTGCAGCCGGGCTGGAGCCGCTGCCGAGCACCCCCGAGGAGATGGCCGACTTCATGAAATCAGAGTCGGTGAAATGGGCCCGGGTGATCAAGGAGTCCGGAGCATCGGTGGACTGAAAAGCCTGAGCCCGATCACACCGCGCTGCGCTTGAGGCCCAAGGTTCTTTGTAGCAGCGCTATCACCGCGATCATTTCCGGGATGCGTTCGGTGAACACCTCCACCGCAGCGAGCATGGGCTGACGCAGCTCGGGCGGGCAGGGCGCAGGCGCGGGCCAGAGGCGGGCCAGTTCAGCGGCGTGGACGCTGGCCTGCTGCCGCAGTTGCTCGGCGGCAGCATCGATGCGCGCAAACGCGGGTGGAACGATCAAGCTGGCCAGAGCCAAAAGTGGCGGCCGGCTGGCCAGTTGTCGGTAGTAGCTGGGCACAAAGGCTGCGTCAGGCACCGCCTGCCCGCGCTGGCTCAGGCTTTGCAGCAAGGCCATCAACTCGGGCGGGGCCTTGTGCAGATCGATCATGGGCAGCAGCGGGCCCAGCGCTGAGGGTGGCTGCCAGGGCTCAGAGGCACCGAGCTGCGCGGCCGAAGGTGCAAGCACGGCTGCAGCCGTACTGCCAGCGCCACCGGCATCGCCACCATCTTGCAGGCGCAAGGCGATCAGCCGCAAGGCCAGCAGGTTGACCGGATTGGCACGGCCATAAGCCAGGCTGAGCCGGGCCATCTCGCCCACAGCCTCCTCAGTGATGCCCAGATAGCGCAGCGCCTGAGGCGAAACCGGCAGGGCGGGCGCCAGGTCTAGCGCGCCCTCCATGGCCCAGGCCCAGCGCTGCAACTGTCCCTGCATCAGTGGCGGGCCCATTACAGACCAGGCCCATTGAATGGCGCCAGGCAGGGTGGCCAGGTGCCGAAAAATCAGCGCCACCATGGGCACACCGGCGGCGCGCCGAATCTGCGCGTAGATCGCCCGCACCGCAGCGCTCGCCTGGGCCTCGGGCTGCTCGGGCAAGAAGCTCGCAGGCGCTGGGAGCGGAGGGCTGGTCATCAAAAATCCTGATTCCTAAGCTGATGCGTGTGCGATAGATTGTGCGCCAGCTGCGCCACCCCAGAGCGAGGGGCCTAGGGTCAGTCCCGACACCTGGCTGCCTGCAAGACCGCCACAATGGGCCGAACGTATAGCCCGCCTGACAGACTCAGCCGAGGCGGCAATGGCGTGATGATCCCTAGTCCATGCAGAGCGACCCGCATCAGGCAGCAGCAGTGAGCAACTCAATGATCTGGGGCCATGGGGTCAGACGCCGCTACCGCGATGTGCGCGCCTGTCGCATCGGCAAGGGCCCCTCGCAAGTTACCTCGCAAGTTACCTCGCAAGTTACCTCGCAAGTGCAGCGCCTGCAAATCCCCCACAAGCTATGGTCTACCTGAGGCTATTGCCTAACGGTTAATTCATCAAGGAACGCATGCCCAAAGTCAGTCAAGAAGTGGTCATCGTCGGCGCCGGCGAGACCCGGGTCGGCAAGCTCCCCGGCATGGAGTCGGTGCAAATTCAAGCCTGGGCGGTACAAGAGGCGGCGGCCGACTGCGGTGTGCGCGTGCCCGACATCGACGGCCTGATCAATCTCGATCCCTATGCCATTCCCAACTCCATGTTTTCGTCCACGCTGGCCGAGTACCTGGGGCTCAAACCGAATTTTTTAACGACCGTCGATGTGGGCGGCACCGTCACCGCCATGACCATGCTGCAGCAAGCGGTCTGGGCCATCGAGTCGGGCCACTGCGAGATCGCCGCTTGCGTTTATGGCGAAAACACCCTGACCGGCCGGCCGCCCGGTGCGCAAGGCCTGGCCCTGCGCAACCTGCTCGGCGGTGAAGAATGGGAAGAGCCTTTCGGGCTGCACGGCATGGTCACGCCGTACGCCCTGCTGGCGCAGCGCTACCTCTCGCAGTACGGTGCCAGCGAGAAAGACCTGGCCGAAGTCGCCCTGATCACCCGGCGCCACGCCCTGCTCAACGACAACGCGCAGATGCGCAAGCCCATGAGCATGGAAGACTACCTGGCCAGCCGCATGATCGCCACACCGCTGCGCCTGTTCGACTGCTCGCAAGTCTCCGACGGCGGCGGCGCGCTGATTCTGATGAGCCGCGAGCGCGCCCAGGCACGCGGGCTCAAGGCGGTGTCGATACGCTCCATGGCCATGCGCTCGACCCACAACTCGGTGGCGCAAACACCCGACCTCGAAGATCTGGGCATGGCGGCGGCCGGACGCGATGCTTTTGCTGCAGCGGGCCTGGGCGCGGAAGACTTTCAGGTGGCCTTGCTGCACGACGCCTTCACCATCTCGGTGCTCATCACTTTGGAGGCGCTGGGCTTTGCCGAGCCGGGTGAAGCCGGCAACTACCTGCGCGCAGGCCATGCCAGCCTGGGCGGGCGCTGTCCGCTCAACCCGCACGGCGGCCTGCTGTCGCAGGCGCACATCGGCGGCATGCTGCATGTCACCGAAGCGGTTCACCAATTGCGCGGCACCGCCGGCCGCAGACAAATTCCGGGCGCCCGCCGCGCCGTGGTCAGCGGCAATGGTGGCGTCTTCTCTGTCTGCGGCGTCATGGTGATGGAGGCCTGAACATGAACACCCCCAGCGAACTCATCGCCGAACTGCCACAGCCCACCGTCGACTCCCAGCCCTTCTGGGAGGGTTGCCAGCGCGAGCAGTTGATGCTGCAGCACTGCACCGACTGCGGCCATGTGTTTTATTACGCCCGGCGCCTGTGCCCGGCCTGCGGCGGCACGCAGCTGTCATGGCAGGCCAGCAGCGGCAAAGGCCAGGTCTACAGCTACAGCCAGGTGCAGGTGGCTTTTCAGGGGCCGCACTGGCAGTCGCAGCTGCCCTATACCGTGGTGCTGATCGATCTGGAGGAAGGCCCGCGCATGCTCAGCCGCTGGTACGGGCCCAAAGGACAAGTCCCGCAGGTGGGCCAGCGGGCCCAGGTCACCTTCCCCGAGGTGCAGGGTCAGCGCCTGCCCTATTTCCAGGCCGAGGAAGGCGCAGCGCCATGATGGTGCAATGCGAAGTCCAGGACAAGGTGGCCCTGCTCAGCCTGGACGATGCCCAGCGCTTTAACGCCTTGTCGTCTGCCTTGGTGCGCTCGGCACTGCAAACGCTTGATGCGCTCAAGACGCAGGATGTGCGCGCCTGCCTGAGCCGCCTGCCACCCGAGCAGTGGCAGGAAGGCCTGTCGGCTTTTGTGGAAAAGCGAACGCCGCAGTACGAGCGCTTTTGGCAGGCAGACGTCGAGCGCGGCTGAAGTCGCTGCCGCGCCTGTTCAAAAGCCGCATCGCCGCGGGGGCGCGGCTCCCACACCCGACCCAAGGCCTGCCCTGGGTGTTGTAGGAGGGCCGCCCACGGCCCGATGGGGCCGTGGTTGGACCCCGGCAACAGGAGTTAGACGCAGCGAGATAATGAAGCTCAGCAGTCTCACCCAGCCACCACCAATATGTCCACCACCGACCCCTTGAGCCGCAGCGGCGCACTGAGCCTGAGCCACCTGGGCATCTATGTGCGTGACCTCGATCGCATGGGCCGCTTTTATATGCAGGCGCTGGGCTTTACCGAAACCGACCGGGGCCTGCTCGGTTCGGTGCAGTTACTGTTTCTCAGCCGCGACCCCAGCGAGCACCACCAATTGGTGCTGGCCAGCGGCCGGCCCGAGGGGCCAGGCTTTAACCTGATCAACCAGATCTCGCTGCGCGTGCCTGACCTGAACACTCTGCGGGCGGTACACGAGCGCATGCAGGCCGAGCCCGATGTCAGCGAACTGGTGAGCGTGACGCATGGCAATGCGATTTCCCTTTACTTGCGCGACCCGGAAGGCAATCGGCTGGAAATCTTCATGGACACAGCCTGGTACTGCGAGCAGCCGCTGCGCGAGGCCATCTCACTGGATCAGCCGGACGAGGCCATCCTCGCGCAATCTGAAGCCATGGCCCGCAGCCGGCCGGGCTTTTGCTCGCGCGAGATTTGGCAGGCCCGCATGCGCACGCGCATGGGTTTGCCACCGCAGACGTCCGGCTCAGACCCGCACTGAAAGACCCTGATGAGCTTAGACCGACTTCCCCCCATCCCCGAGGCGCAATGGAGCCCCGAGCAAAAGCGCGAGGCGCAGGCTGTGATCGACGGGCCCCGCGGCGCGCTGATCTCGCCCTTCATCCCCTTGCTGCGCAGCCCGGAGCTGATGGGCCATGCCCAGCGCATGGGCGAATACCTGCGCTACCGCAGCACCCTGGTGCTGCGCCTGTCGGAACTGGCGATTCTGATCACCGCCCGCCAATGGTCACAGCAGGTGGAATGGGCCATCCACGCCCCGATTGCCCAGAAGGCGGGGGTGGCGGCGGCGACGATTGAAGCGATCGCGCAGGGCAGGCAGCCTGTGGACCTGCCTGCCGACGAGGCGGCCGTCTATGCTTTTTCGACCGAGCTGCACCGTAACCAGGGCGTGAGCGATGCGAGCTGGGCGCGGGTGGTCAATCTGCTGGGCGAGCAAGGGGCAGTCGATCTGATCGGCATCAACGGCTACTACGCCCTGCTGTCGATGGTGATGAATGCCAGCCGCACCCCGGCACCGAGCACCGCTGCTGCGCCCTTGCCGCTGCTGACCGGCTCGCTGCCAGCCGGTCCGGTTTGATACGACTGCGCGCTTTTGTGCGACCATGAGCCCGTGATGAAGCTGCGCCCCTTCCTGCAACGCCTGCTGGCCCTGTGCCTGATCGGCTCCGCCCTGGCTGGCTTGAACGCCTGCTCGGACCCGACCGACTTCGTCTCCAACCATGAGATCGCGCGCCTGCCGTCCCTGGGCCCATCGGCTGGGCCCGAGCCCATGCTGCGCCTGGACAGCAAGGAAATGCCAGCCGGGCCGATCATCTATGACCAGGTCAAGGATAGCTACTACAGCTGCGCCGGCGTGGTCGGCGAATGGTTCCTGCAACTGGTGCTGGCAGAAATGAATTTCCTGGCCCGCCAGCACGGGCTCGATAGGATGGATGGCAGCGCCTGCGCGCTGAGCTTCACCAAATCGGGCATGGGCTCAGGCCGCATCAAGCTGCATCTGTACAAGGACGCCACCGAGGCCAACGACTGTGTCTTCAAGGCCAAGTGCGGACTGGCCCGCAATGTGACCCTGGTGCCCACCACCAAAGCCATCCTGCGCTCTTACTTTCTGTCGGACCTCAAGGGCGAGAAGTTCTACCAGCACTGCCTGGCGCCGCCAGAGTTCTGGCACAAGGGCGTGAGCTGCGAATACATAGGCGTAGAAGCCGCGCTGGGCATCAAGAAAGAGAAGAAATAAGCCAGTCGTGGTTTGTCAAGACTTGGCGCCACCTACAAGCGGTCAAGGCCGCTTCTAAGCTCAAACCACCAGCTGCACCGGCTGCGGCGCCGCACTGCGCGCCAGCACCTGCCCGATCACACAGGCCTGGGTATAGCCTTGCGCATGCAGCGCGCGCAAACAGGCGGCGCTTTGGGCAGCGGGCACGCCGGCGAGCAGGCCGCCAGCAGTCTGCGGGTCAAACAGCAAGGGCAGGTGCGGATGGCCGGCGCAGGCAGCACTGCTTTGCAGCGCCGATGCCATCTGGGCGTTGGACGCATGCAGTGAGCTCAGATGCCCGGCCGCCGCCGATTCGGCCGCGCCTTCGAGCACCGGCAGGGCCGATAGCTGCAAGCGCAGGTCAACCCCGCTGGGGCGGCTCATCTCCAGCAGGTGGCCGAGCAAACCAAAGCCAGTCAGGTCGGTGCAGGCACGCGCACCATGCGCACGCAGCACCTGGGCAGCCTGCTGGCTGGACTGCATCATGGTCTGAAGTGCCGCGTCTATCCAGTGACCACGCGCGCGCAGCTTCTGGTGTGCCACCAGCAGGGTGCCGGTACCGATGGGCTTGGTCAGGATCAGGCTGTCGCCGGGCTGTAGACCCGCCTTGCTCATCAGGCCCTGCAGGTCTTGCGGGATCAGGCCATTGACCGAAAAGCCCAGCGCCAGCTCCTGCCCCTCGCCGGTATGGCCGCCGACCAAGGCGCAGTCGGCGGCGTCGAGCACCGACAGCGCGCCGCTCATCATCTGCAGCAGCAGGTCTTCGGTGCGCGATTCCAGCCCGGGCGGCACGGTGGCCAGGGCCAGAGCACTGTGGGCCTGGGCGCCCATGGCAAACACATCGCCCAGCGCATGGTTGGCGGCAATACGGCCGAACACATACGGGTCGTCAATGAAGGCGCGGAAAAAATCCACCGACTGCACCAGCACCTGACCCGGCGGCAGGCGCAGCACAGCGGCGTCATCACCGGCGCTCAGGCCCAGCAGCACATCGCTGGACGGCCTGGGCTGCAAACGCGCCAATACCCGCGCCAGCACGCTGGCGCTGACCTTGGCGCCACAGCCGCCGCAGCGCATGGCCTGGGCCGACAGCAGCTGCTCACGCTCGACATCCTCCAGGGGCAAGGCCGGGGCCTGCACCGAGGTCTGCGCCATGGCTGCAGGCAGTTGCTCGAACTGCGCCATGAAGCGGCGGTCGATCCAGTCTTTCCAGCGCCAAACCCAGGGGCCTTGGGCAAAAAAACGGCCACGCGAAGCCACCGCATTGGCATCGCCGGTACTGATCAGGGCCAGCCAGCGCCGCTGCGGCCGGTAAGGGCGCAGCGGCTGAGCCAAGAGGCTGCGCCTGAGGTTGTCCATCAGCGGCATGGCCTGACGCACTGCGAACACACCAGCTTTTTCTAGCTGCGCGTGGGGCCAGCTGGCGACATCGCCGGCGGCAAACACCCGCTCGTCGCTGATGCTTTGCAAGTTCTCGTTGACGCGGATGAAGCCGGCCTCATCGAGCGCCAGGCCAGTCTCGCGCAACCAGGGTGCGCCGGTGGCCTGGGTGACCCAAATCACTGCATCGGCATCAAACACCTGGCCACTGGCCGTCTGCAAGCAGCCAGCCCAAACCTGGGTCACCGCCTGAGCGGTATGCAGCTGCACACCGCGCTGGCGCAGCACTTGGGTGAAGTGGCGCTGCACCCGGGCGTTGTGGCTGGGCAAAATCTGCGCGGTGCTGCTGTAGAGGTGAAACTCAAGCGCATCCGGATCGCGGCTGAGGGCCTTGAGCTCGGCACGCAAGCGCCACTGCATGGCCAGGAGCAACTCAACGCCGCCAGCGCCAGCGCCGACGACAGCCAGCCGCAGCTTGCCGCTGTGCGTGCGAACCCGCGCCAGCAACTCCAGCCAGCGCTGGTGGAAGCGATCGATGGGCTTGACCGGCAAAGCATGGCTGGCCGCACCCGGCACACCGAGCCGGGGCGTGGCACCGATATTGATCGATACCCGGTCATAAGGCACCGGCGGGCGCCCCTCGCACACCACTTGGCCCGCGCTGCGGTCCAGCGCGATCACCTCGCTGCGAAAAAACCGCGCACCAGCGGCTTGCGCCAGGGTGCGCAGATCAATGTGCACTTGCTCAAAGCTGTAGTGACCCGCGATATGACCGGGCAACATGCCTGAATACGGCGTGTGCGTGTCGCGGCAAATCAGCGTCAGCCGCACCCCCGGCAGCGGCCGCATGGCCCAACGCCTGAGCAGCACCGCATGGCTATGCCCACCGCCCACCAGGACGATGTCGCGTACAACCGGGTTTTCTGGGGTCTGCATGGCGGGCAAGCGTTAAAGATGGCATTGTCGCTGCCTTGTGGCTGCGTCGCCCTGTGGCTGGCTCGGCTGCTGGCTGGCTCGACTGCTGGCTGGCTTGACTTGTGGGAGGGCCGCCCTCGGCCCGATGGGGCTTGCGACAGCGCTGTTCTTGTATCGACTGCCCTATCGCCGCGAGGGCGCAGATCTCACACCTGCCACGAGGCTGATGTGCCTGTCCTAAATGCCGCCCCGCCGCCAGGCGTGAAAGCGCTCCAGCCAGGGCAGTGCCCAGCCGGGCTGGTGGGCGCGGCGGTGCGCGCCGGCGGCCAGTTGGCTGGCTTGTGAGAGCGTTGGGTAGGCGTGCACACTGGCGAGCACGCGGTGCAGGCCCAGGCCGTTGTTCAGGGCCAGGGTAAATTCCGCCAGCAGTTCACCCGCCTGCTCGCCAACGATGCTCACGCCCAGCAGACGATCGCTGCCGGCGGCGGTCAGGATCTTGATGAAGCCTGAGCGAGCGCCATCAATGATGGCGCGGTCCAGGTCGGCCATGTCCAAGTGGGTGAGCTCGTAGCGCAGGCCCTGCGCCTGCGCCTGCTTTTCATTGAGGCCCACACGGGCGATCTGAGGAGCTAGGAACAGGGTCTGGGGCATCAGAGCCTGATCGGCGCGCAGACGGCGCAGGCCCTGCAGCGCATTGACCGCAGCATGCCAGCCCTGGTGGCCCGCCGCGTGGGTGAGTTGCCACTGGCCGGCCACATCCCCGGCCGCAAAAATGCCGGGGATGGGGGTTTCTAAAAACTCGTCGACCTGAAACTCCTGCAGGCCCAGAGCCTCCAGACCCAGGCCCTGCCAGCGCGGCCGCCGGCCCAACGCCAGCAGCAGCAGATCAAATTCGATGCGCTGCTCACCCCCAGCGCTGCGTACCATGGCATGGCACTCTTGACCCCGCCCGCAAGACAGCACCGTGGCTTGCAAGTACACATCCACACCGTCGGCCTGCAGGGCCTGTCGTGCAGCCTGACCGACGTCCTCATCTTCCTGCGCCAGCAGCTGAGCGCCCTGCTCCACCAGGTGCACCTGTGCGCCCAAGCGCGCCAGCGCCTGCGCGAGCTCGCAGCCCATGGCACCACCGCCGACCACCAGGATGCGACGCGGCATCTGCTGCAGGCTTGCCAATCTGTCCCACAGCGTGTCGCTGGTCACGGCGGTCACCTGATCGAGCCCGGGCCAGTCGGGCAGCACCGGCGTGCTGCCGGTGGCCACCACAATGGCGCGGGTGCTCAGCTGCCGCGTGCCCTGCGCATCCTGCACCTGAACCGTCCAGGGGTTGAGGATGCGGGCGCGTCCATGCAGCACCTCGACGCCCAGCGCGGTATAGCGCTGAGCGCTGTCATGGGGTTCGATCTCGGTGATGACCTGCTCAATGCGCCGCATCAGCGCCGGCCAATCGAGGTCGGGCTCGCCCACTTGAACACCAAACCGCCCGGCCTGGCGCGCCTGATGCATCTGCTGCGCGGCATGAATGAGCGTTTTGCTGGGCACGCAGCCGTGGTAAAGACAATCGCCACCCGGCCGCTCGGCCTCGATCAAAGTGGCTTTAGCCCGCAAGGCTGAGGCCATGTAAGAGGCCACCAGGCCCGCCGCACCGGCGCCGATCACGACCAGATTGCGTTCAAAGCGCTGTGGCCTCTGATCCCACCAGCGCGCCAGGGCGCGGCGCCGACGCCATTGGGGCAGGGCCCAGCGCATCAGCAAGGGCAGCAAGGCCAGAGCGGCCAGGCCCAGCAGAAGGTCGGCCGACCACACATCGGACGCCGAACGCAGGCGCGAGAGTGCGCCGCCGGCATGCACATAGACCAAAGTGGCCGGCAGCATGCCGACCAGGCTGATCAACGCAAAGATGCTGGCCCGCATCTGCGTCAGGCCCATGGCCAGGTTGACGGCAAAAAAGGGAAAGACCGGCAGCAGCCGCAGGGCCAGCAGATAAAAACTGCCGTCGCGGGCCATGCCGCGCTCCAGCGCCGCGTGCCAGCGGCCGGCGTAACGACGAGCCAGGTCGCGCAGCAGATAGCGCGCCATCAGCATCGCCAGGGTCGCGCCCAAGGTGGCCGACAGCAGAACCACGACGGTCCCTTCAAGCCAGCCAAACAGGGCGCCGCCGGCCAGCGTCAGCACCGTCGCGCCTGGCAGGGATAAAGCCGTGACCAGCACATAGACCGCTGCAAACGCCGCTCGCGCCAGCCCGGGGTGGCTGGCCTGCCAAAGCCCCCAGTCCTGCTGGTGCTGGCGCAAGCCCTCCAGGCTGAGCCAGGAATTACCCCAGAACCAGGCCGACAGCAGGGCCGCAGCCAGCAGCACGGCCAGCCACAGCCGGCGCGAGCTCAGGGCGCGGCGCAGCAGTGGCTGGGTTGCGGGCGGGATGGACATGGACAGGACGGGCAGCGGCCATGGGGACAGGCCAGCTCAGAAAATCGTCGAGGCACTGTAGCACCGTGCTTCGATGGGGTGACTGATCAAACGCCCCATCGCTCCCACTCCCACTCCCAAGCCGGGCCTCTGGCTACACCTGTGGGAGTGCCGCCCTCGGCGCGATGCAGCCTTCGAGAGGGCACAGTAGCCATTTCCAGCGGCATCGCTGCGAGGGCGCAGCTCCCACCCCTCCTGAGCCGGGGTGGATCTACCGGCAGAGGCTCACACGCGACTGCTTGTGTTTGTTACGTATGGATGAGCTTTGCGAAGGCCGTTTCGTCGCTACCATCAGGCCAGCCCATCAGCAGCGCCGCCTCAAGCGAGCTCTCACCATGAACCTTGACGACACTACTCTATTGACCCAGGCCCACGAAGAGGCCGCCCGCTACGCTTTGCTGCGGCGGGTGGCGCCGACGCTGCGCCATCACCTGGCCGGCGAATTCCAGCCCCTGGGGATGATGGCCGCCCTGATGGAGCGGCGCCTGCAGCAGCGGGCCGACCCGGCCAGCCTGGTCGAGCACTGCAACTCGCTGGGCCAGCTCTCGCGGCAGGCCGCCGAGCATTGCATGGCCTTGATGAACTGGGTAGCTCCTCGACAAGATGCAGAAATCGATCTGGAAAGCGGCGTGGCCGAATGCGTGAACATGCTGGCAACCGGCCTGCGCTTTCGCGGTTTTGCGCTCAGCCATGCCCGCAGCGAGCAAAAGGCGCGGGTCGCCGGCCCTGCCCTGCGCACCGTCTTGCCAGCCGCCATTTTCTACCTGAGCGACAGCGCCGATGGACCTGCAGACCTGCATGTGCAGGCTCAGGTGCTGGAAGACCAAGTCCTCATCGAGATCACGGTTGCGGCAAGCGACAGATCTAGCGAAGCGCCGACGCCGGTCGAATATCGGCCCCTGCAATGGGGCGATGTTTGCGCACTGGCACAGGCTGAAAACATGGCCTTGCATCGCCAGGCTGGCGCCCTGCAGCTGGCCATTACCCCCTTGGGCTGATCCCTCAGCGCAAGGGAATCGGCAGGGCGCGCTCGACGGGCACTGCAGTCACGCTGTTTTGCGGTGACCCCTCAATCAGCCGCTCGGAATAGGTCAGGTAGATCAGGCTGTTGCGGCCCTTGTCGACCATGCGCACGATGCGCAGCTTCTTGAAGATCAGGGACATGCGCTCGCTGAACACCTCCTCCTGCTGCGGCAGCGGGGATGTAAAACTGATCGGGCCGATCTGCCGGCAAGCGATGGAAGCTTCAGCCTTGTCTTCGGCCAGGCCCAGGCCCCCTTTGATGCCGCCGGTCTTGGCGCGTGAGACGTAACAGGTCACCCCCCGCACCCGAGGGTCGTCGTAAGCCTCGACGATGACTTTGTGGTCCGGCCCTAGCCACTGAAATGCGGTATCGACCTCGCCAATGCGCTGCTGGGCCGAGGTGGCAGTGACTATGCAGCCCAGCATGGCCATGCAAGAAAGGTGTCTGAAGTGCAAGCTCATGTAGCGCTCCGTGGGAGGTTCCATGGCATCTTACTGGAGGCCGAACAGACTGCATGTGGGAGTACCGCCCGCGACGCGATGGGGGCTGCAATGGAGACTTGCTGGTATGGATCGCCGCATCGCCGCGAGGGCGCGGCTCCCACAGCCCAAGCAGACGCACTGGCGTGAGCTTGTGGGAGGCCCCACCGTGTGGGAGCGCCGCCCTCGGCGCGATGCAGCCTCGAAACAAGCACAGTGGGCATTTTCAAGCCCTTCGCCGCGAGGGCGCGGCTCCCACAGCCGCCTCCCAGACTGCGCTGCTTGCTGGAGGAAGGGGTCGCTTTCATCCCCTCTCCCTCGGGGAAAGGGGGCAAGAAGGTCCGAACTCAGCCCGCCGCCTGCACCAGGCGATAAGCGGCCTGCGAGCCCGCCGGCTCGGGCAGCAATTGCCAGCGGCTTTGGTGAAAGGCGGCCACCGCCGGCCTGTGGGCGATCGAGATCAGGGCCCCGCCTGCTTCGCGGGTCAGCGCGCCCAGGCGGGCATAGAGGGTTTGCTCGGCCTGCTCGTCCAGCGCGCTGGTGGCCTCGTCGGCAAATACCCAGCGCGGCCGTTTGAGCAGCACGCGTGCGATGGCCAGGCGTTGCTGCTCGCCGCCAGAGAGCTTTTGCGTCCAGGCATCCTCCTCGTCCAGACGGCCGGCCAGGTGGCCCAGCAAGGCATCACTGAGGGCCTGCTGCAGCTGCTGATCGGTAAAGCGCGCAACCGGTTCCGGATAGGCCAGCGCGGCGCGCAGGGAGCCGTCCGGGAAATACGGCCGCTGCGGGATGAACATCACATCGGCCGGCATGGTCACCCGGCCTCGGGCAAAGGGCCAGATGCCGGCGAAGGCGCGAAACAGGGTGGACTTGCCGCTGCCCGAAGGCCCTTGCAGCAGCACACTTTGGCCGACATTGACCTGCAACTGCAGGTGGGCCAGCAAGGTCTTGCCGCTGGGCAGGTCCAGGCTCAGGTCGCTGGCTTGCAGGCTCTGCTCCTGGCCACTGTCCCGACGCTCTACATCGGCGCTGGCAGCGCGGGTCTGCAGATGCGCCTCGAAGCTGGTCAGGCGGTCGGTGGTGGCGCGCCAGGCGGCCAGGGTGGCGTAGTTCTCCACAAACCAGCTCAAGGCATCTTGCACCCGGGAAAAGGCCGAGGCCACCTGCATCAACTGGCCCAGCGCAATGGCGCCGCTGAAAAAACGCGGCGCCGCCACCACAAACGGAAACACCGTCGCCGCCTGGCCGAAGAAGTTGGTAAAGCCCACCAGATTCTTCTGCTTCTTGAGCAGTTGCAGGTAGTTGCTCATCACCCGCGAAAACCGCAGGTCCAGGTGCTCGCGCTCAACCACCTGGCCAGCATCGAGCGCAATCGATTCACTGTATTCGCGCACCCGCACCAGGTGATGGCGGAAGTCGGCCTCATAGCGCTGCTGCATGAAGTTCAGCGCGATCTGCGGCCGGCCGATGTAGTGGGTGATGACACTGCCCAGGGTGCAGTAGAGCACCGCCATCCAGACCATGAAGCCATCGATGCTGTAGGTCTGGCCGCCCAGGTTGAAGCTGAACTCGCCCGACAGCGTCCACAAGATGCCCACAAAGCTGGCCAGCGTGACCACCGCGTTGAGCAAGCCCATGCTCAGCGAGACGGTGTAGGAGGTAAACAGGTTGATGTCTTCCTGAATGCGCTGATCGGGGTTGTCGGGCAGCACTGCACCCGGGCCGCCGGCATAGCGCGCCAGCTCCATGCGGTAGAAGCGGTGGTCGGCCAGCCAGCGCTCCAGGTAGTGGTGGGTCATCCAGCGGCGCCAGCGCAGCTCGAGCATCTGGGTCAGGTAGAAGCGGTAAATCGCAATGAGGATGAAGGCAAAGGCCAGGTAGCTAAAGCGCAGCAGTTCGCGCCAGAAGACGGCTTCGTTCTTGTCCTGCAAGGCGTCGTAAAACACCCGGTTCCAGTCGTTGATCAGCACCAGCATGTAGACCGCGGCCAGATTGAGCGCAACGATGGCCGCCAACAGACCGCGTGCCTGCCAGCGCTGATCCGACTGAAAGTAAGGCAAGGCCAGGGCCCGGACCCTGCCTGCGAACACGGCAAAGGATTGAAGTTTGGAAAAGATGGACATGAACAACCCCGAAACAGACCCAAAGGGCCGATGGTAGCGGTCCATCGGCCCTGGTCCGGGGTGTATGGGGCAGTCTTATGGGCAGCGCTGTAAACGCCGCCTGCTCAGGCGCAGCGCCGTGCCTGGCCCGCTCAGGCCGAAGTCAGCGCCTTTTCCCGCCAGCGCAGCACCAGCAAGGCCAGCAGTCCACTGGCAATCAGCCACATCGAGACATGAATGGCTTTTTGGCTGATGGCATAGGTGATGCTGGAATAGGTGAGCCAGGCGCAGGCCGCACAAAACACCAGCGGCAACACCGGATAGAGCGGCACCTTGAAAGGCCTATCAGCCTGACCGTCGGTCTGGCGCAACCAGATCACCGACAAGCCCACCAGGAACAGAAAGCCCCAGAACACCGGGGCGGTGAACTCGACCATGGCAGAAAAGCCATCGGCCTCCTGTGTGCCCAGCAGGACCAGCGCGATGCTGATGATTGCCTGCATCCACAGCGCCTGTTTGGGACTGCCGATCTGGGTTTCCCATTGCCCGAGCTTTCTCAAGGCCAGCCAGTCGCGGCCCACGGCAAAGTTGGTGCGGGCGCCGACGATCATGGTGGCGTTGATACTGGTCAGGGCAGCGATGGCTACGAACAGGCCCAGGGCCTTGTGCGCCCAGGGCCCGAAGGCCAGACCGAGCAGGTCAGAGGCAGCCGTCTTGCTGCTGCTCAGACCTTTGAAGCCCAAGCCCATGAGCAGGGCCAGGTTGACCAGCAGGTAGATCGCCGTCAGCACCAGCATGCTCGCCACAATCACCCAGACCATGGTGCGTGGCCCGCCGCGCAGCTCGGCCGACACATAGGCCGACTCGTTCCAACCGCCAAAAGTCAACAGCACGAAGACGAGGCACAAGCCCCACTGGGCCGGCGCCGGTGCCTGGACAAACCAACTGATGGCCCCCGATGCGGGCGCATCGACCCAAAAGCCGGCCACGACCACCGCCAGCAGTCCCAGCACTTCGAGCGAGGTCAGCAAGGTCTGCACCCGCGACGAGGTGTTGATACCGGCCAGATTGACGGCGGTCAGGAAGATGACGATGCCCAGGGCCCAGATCGCGCTGGAATAGGCGCCCAGATTGAGCAGCGTGCTCATATAGTCGCCAAACACAAAGGCCAGCAGGGCGATCGAGCCGGTGTTGATGATGGTGGCGCGCGACCAGCCATACATAAAGGACAGGTTGCGCCCAAAGGCACGCTGCAGAAAATGGTAGTCGCCGCCAGCGCTCGGGTAAGCGGTGCACAGCTCGGCATAGCACAGTGCGCCGGCGATCGAGATCAGCGCACCGACCACCCACAGCACCAGAGCCCAGCCCGCGTCACCGCTGATGCCCGCCACCAGCGACGGGGTTTTGAAAATGCCGGCACCGATGACGATACCGACAATCAGCGCCAGGGCAGACAGGGGATGAAGCAGGCGCAGCGGTTGCGCCTGCTGTTGGACAGAAGTGTTCACAGTCGCTCGGGTTGATCCGTCAACACGCGTCTATCACAGGCGCTTGGCTTCGACCGGTGTCTGCAGGCCGGCCGAGTTGATAGTGCCAGTGATGCGATCGCTGGCAACGCGGCCGGTGAAGGTGTGGACATTCTTGTCGGGCGTGATGAACTGGAAGCTGATGTCCTCGCCGCGCAAGCGGGCTCCGACCAGCGGCTGAGTGTTGCTGGCACGGGTAAACATGCCGCCGATGTTCTGATAGGTCTGACGCAGACTCACGCGCATCGGACCCCCCTCCATACCGCTGAACATCCAGTCGCCTTCGACCTGCGCTGGAACCACCCAGAAATAGCCGCGGGCGTATTCATGGCTCATCGTCTCGTCGGGCTCCCAATCGCCCATGGTGAAGGCGTGGGACACGACGCGGGTACCCGGCTTCATCTTCAGCAGGGTCGGACGCAGGCGCAAGTTGAGATCGGGCAAGAGATACAGCGTGACCACGTTGGCCGAACTGAAGTTCTCCACGAAGATGTCGCCGGTGATGATGCGCACCCTCTCGGTCATGCCCGCTTCCTGGACCTTGCAGCGGGCGTAGTCGGCCATCTTCGGGTTGAATTCGATGCCTACGGACTGCGCGCCGAATTTGCGGGCAGCAGTGATGGCGATGATGCCGTCACCGGCGCCCAGGTCGAACACCCGGTCTTGCGCCGTGACTTTGGCTGCGGTGAGCATTTTGTCGATCAGGGGCTCGGGGGTGGGAATCCAGATGACGTCCTTGCCAGACTGGCCGCGGGTGGGAGCAAGGTCCTTGCAGGGATCAGCCCAGGCAGAACCCAGGGTCATAAAGCCGGCCAGCACGGCAAACATCAAGCGTCGTGAAGCAATCACAGTCAACTCCTGTTAGAAATTAGTTTGTACCGGCCCTGATTTTTCCGCAAATACGGCTTCGGAGCGCGCCAGCTGACAATTTAGAAGATTTATAGCTGCCGCGTAAGCCCCTGGGGAAAGTCCTCATGATTTACAGCTAAGTACTAACCCTAGGTCTTGCGGGATTCTTCGAAACATGGTGGCTCACCGCGGGCGCGCACGCGGGCCTGTGTGCGGACATGTGTGCGGGCCGGCGTGCGGGCTGAGCTCAGTAGGTTTCCAGGTGCAAGCGCCCGTCGCGTTTGAGCGAGCCGGCAACTGAATCCCAGTCCAGGCCGGCCTGCTGGGCCACGTCGCGCAAGGCCAGCACCACGCCCTCTTCCATGCTCTTGAGCCCGCAGACATAAAAGTAGGTGGACGGGTCCTTGAGCGCGAGCGCCAGATCGGCGGCGCGCTCGCGCATCAGGTCCTGCACATAGCGCTTGGGCTGACCGGGCGTGCGCGAGAAGGCGAAATGCAGTTCGATGAAATCCTTGGGCAGGCTCTGCAAGGGACCAAAGTAGGGCAGCTCCTGCTGGGTGCGGGCACCGAAGAACAGCATCAGCTTGCCGCCCTCGAACTTGCCCGACGCGCGCAGACGGCGGCGCCATTCGGTCATGGCCCGCATCGGCGCAGAGCCGGTACCGGTGCAGATCATGACGATGCTCGAGCGCGGATGGTTGGGCATCAGGAAGCTGCTGCCAAATGGCCCGATCACTTCGACCTTGTCGCCGACTTGCAGGTCGCACATGAAATTGGAGGCCACGCCGCGCACCGGCTGGCCCTGGTGGTCTTCGAGCACCCGCTTGATGGTCAGCGACAGGTTGTTGTGCCCAGGGCGCTCACCGTTGCGCGGGCTGGCCACCGAATACTGGCGGGCATGGTGGGGCCGGCCGCTGGCGTCGACGCCGGGAGGGATGATGCCGATGGACTGCCCTTCAAGCACCGGAAAGGGCGTGGCGCCGAAATCAAGAACGACATGGTGGGTGTCGTAGTCCTTACCAACTTCAGTGACCCGCAAATTGCCGGTCACGGTGGCGGTGATGGTTTTGTCCGCCGCCTTGGGGCCGTATAGATTGGTGTAAGGGTGCGCAGCCGACCAGGGCGGCATGCTCGCGCCATACTGGGCCGAATTGAAACTGCTGCCCTGGGCTTGCGCTGCGGCAGAAGCCGCCGAAGCAGCACTGAACTCTGGCTGCCCCTGGCTTGACGAACCAGCATCCGCACCAAACTCGGCCAGTTGCTCGCTGCTGAGTTCACCGGGTAGCTCGTCCCAGCTCAGTTGCTCGTCCAGGCTGTAGGCCTTGACCTTGGGCATCTGCCGCCAGTTATCAATAGAACCGGTGGGGCAAGGCGGCACGCAAGCCATGCACAGATTGCACTTGTCGGCATCGACCACATAGTTGCGCGAGTCGTGGGTGATCGCGCCCACCGGGCAGGTGGCCTCACAGGTGTTGCAGCGGATGCAGATCTCGGGGTCAATCAAGTGCTGCTGAATCAAGGCGGCTTCAGTGGGGGCGTTCATGGCGGTCTCCGTCGTCAAGATTTTCTTTATGGTCAGGTCCAGCGCAAGCGCCATATTGTGCAAGTGCGCCCGGTGGGAGTGCCGCCTTGTGGAAGCGCCGCCTTGTGGGAGCGCCGCCCTCGGCGCGATGCGGCCTTGGAACAAGCACAGCGCCCAGCTTCAAGCCCATCGCCGCGAGGGCGCGGCTCCCACACCCTAGCCCGACGCACTGGCGTGAGTGTGTGGGAGCGCCGCCTTGTGGGAGCGCCGCCCTCGGCGCGGTGCGGCGCTTCAGTTAAAGCGCACGTACTCGAAGTCCACCGGCTGGCGGTTGATGCCCATGACCGGAGGCGCGATCCAGTTGGCGAACTTGCCCGGCTCGACGCAGCGGCCCATCAGGCTGGCCACATAAGCGCGGTCGCCTGCGGAAGGCAGCCAGGTGTCCACATTGGCTTTCCACTCGGCGTCGCTGATCACCTGACCTTCAGGGCTGACCTTAACGGCGGCCAGGGGGCCGATGTTGCGGTGGAATGCCTTGTGCGGTGCCTTGAAGCGGAAGCTGATGCCGGCCTTGTCCAGGATCTTGTTCCAGCGCTCGACGCCAGCCACGGAATCCTTGATGTAGTCGTCGCGCAGCACTTCGTTCAGGGCGTTGAGCATGGGAACTTCCTTGTTCGCCAGCTGGCCGTTCCTGACCTCGAGCACATGGTAGCTCTGGCCCTTGAGCACGTGGTCGTCCATGCGCTTGCCTTCCTCGTAGCGGCCCTTCAGGCCGGTGGAGTAGAAGGTGGCGGCGTTGCTGGACTCGTCGGCGCCGAACAGGTCGATGGTGACGCTGAAGTGGAAGTTGATGTAGCGCTGAATGGTCTGCAGGTCGATCACGCCGGCGGCGCGCAGCTTGGCCGGGTCATCGGTCTTGAGCTCATTGATCATCTGCGCGGTGCGGGTGATCACGCGGCCCACGCCGGACTCGCCCACGAACATGTGGTGGGCTTCCTCGGTCAGCATGAACTTGGTGGTCCGGGCCAGCGGATCAAACGACGATTCAGCCAGGGCGCACAACTGGAACTTGCCGTCGCGGTCGGTGAAGTAGGTGAACATGAAGAAGCTCAGCCAATCAGGCGTGGCTTCGTTGAAGGCCTGCAGGATGCGGGGGTTGTCTTCCTGGCCCGAACGGCGCTCGAGCAGGCCCTCGGCTTCCTCGCGGCCATCACGGCCGAAGTACTTGTGCAGCAGGTAGACCATGGCCCAGAGGTGGCGGCCTTCTTCCACATTGACCTGAAACAGGTTGCGCAGGTCGTACTGGCTGGGGGCGGTCAGGCCGAGGTGGCGCTGCTGCTCGACCGATGCCGGCTCGGTGTCGCCTTGCGTGACGATGATGCGGCGCAGGTTGGCGCGGTACTCGCCAGGCACGTCGTTCCACACGTTCTCGCCCTTGTGGTCGCCAAAGTGGATCTTGCGGTCGGCTTCACCGGGGTTCAGGAAAATGCCCCAGCGGTAGTCGGGCATCTTGACGTGGCCGAACTGGGCCCAGCCTTGCGGGTCCACGCTGACGGCGGTGCGCAGGTAGACGTCAAAGTTGTGCGAGCCGTCCGGGCCCATGTCCTGCCACCAGGAGAGGTAGTTGGGCTGCCAGTGCTCAAGCGCGCGCTTGAGGGTGCGGTCTTCGCTCAGGTTGACGTTGTTCGGGATGGTTTCGTCGTAATCGATGCTGGACATCTGAAGTCTCCAAAGAGGGTGAACGACCAGGGTGGAGGAGGTTCGGTTGCAGCGCGCCACCTTCAGCCGCACTGCACAACGTAGGTGGCCGGCCCGCCCCCGAGGGCGTTCCGGCCGGATTCAGCTCAGACCCTGTTCCAGTCAAAGGCGGCCTTGTCGCCCTTGCCGTAGACCTTGAGGGCACCTTTTTCGCCGACGGCGTTGGGGCGCTGGAAGATCCAGTTCTGCCAGGCGGTCAGACGCCCGAACACACGGGTGACCATGTTTTCCTTGCCATTAAAGCGCAGATTGGCTTCCAGGCCGGTCAGCGAGTCGGGCGACATGCTCACACGCTCTTCGATGGCCAGGCGGGTCTCGTCGGCCCAGTCGATGTCGTCGGGGTTGGCGGTCACCAGGCCCACAGCAAAGGCGGCGTCGGCGTCCAGCGGCTGGCCGGCCTTGGCGCGCACCGCGTCCAGGGCCGGCGCCTCCTCATAGAAGCGGCGGGCCAGGCGGCTTTGGCCGGTGGCCATGGGCAGCAGGCCAAAGTTGGCTTCGCCCACCGTGATGACCGGGGCCTGGGCCTCGTCGTCCGGCAGGGCCAGCATGTAGCTGCGGTCGCAGGCCAGGGCCAGCTCGAGGTAGGAGCCAGCAAAGCAGGATCCGGGCTCGATCAACGCGAACAGGCTGCGCGAGGAGACGTCCAGGCGGCTGAAGGTGCGGCGCAGGTAGCCGACGGTTTCGCGGGCCAGCCAGTGGCTCTGGTTGGCCAGCAGGAAGGAGTCCATGCTGAGTACGGCCTGGCTGTCGCCCGAGGTCTTGATCAGCCACAGGCCGATGTCCAGCTCATTGGTGCGCATGTGCAAGATGGCGTCTTCCAACTGGCGCACCAGGGCCAGCGGGAACCACTTGTCGCCCAGGGCCTGGGCAGCGGCCATGTCCTGGGGCTGGGCGCCGCTGGGGCTCTTGACCACAAAGGTGGCCAGGCGCTTGGCGCGGTCGATCTCAACGGTGACATGCTCGTAGCGGATGGCATCGGCTTCCAGCGTGCGCTCAAGCGGCGTGAGGGCCACGCCTTGGGCGCTGTCGGGACGCTGGCTCTTGGCGGCCAGGGCCAGGGCGCGGGCCTTGACGCGCTCGCCGAACACGGCGGGCTTGGCGACCTCGTCGACCAGGCGCCAGTCCACGGCTTTTTGGCCGCGCACGCCTTCCACGCTGGTGCAGAAAATGTCGGCCAGGTCATGGCGCACCTTGCGCTTGTCGGTCACGCGGGTGAGACCGCCGGTGCCAGGCAGCACGCCCAGCAGCGGCACTTCGGGCAGGCTTACGGCACTCGCGCGGTCATCGACCAGCACGATCTCGTCGCAGGCCAGGGCCACCTCATAGCCACCGCCGGCGCAAGCGCCGTTGACGGCGGCCAGGAACTTCAGTCCTTCGTGGGCGGAAGAATCTTCCAGCCCGTTGCGGGTCTCGTTGGTGAACTTGCAGAAGTTCACTTTCCAGGTATGGCTGGACACACCCAGCATGAAGATGTTGGCGCCGGAGCAAAACACCTTGTCCTTGGCGCTGGTCAGCACCACGGTCTTGACTTCGGGGTGCTCGAAGCGGATGCGGTTGACCGCGTCGTTGAGTTCGACGTCCACGCCCAGGTCATACGAGTTGAGCTTGAGCTTGTACCCAGGGCGCAGGCCGGCGTTCTCGTCGATGTCGATTTTCAGCGTGGCGATCTGGCCGTCAGCGCTCAGCTTGATGTGGCGGTACTGCTCGGGCTGGGTGCGGTAGTCGACGATGTGGGCGACGGGGTTGGTGCTCATGGGGCGTCTCTCCTTGGGTGTGCTTGTGTTGGGCTTCAGACTCGGCCCAATGCATCAAAGTGCACTTATTCCGAACCGATGACAAGCATCATATTGCAAGAATTGGGGGCTGTCAAGCATTTTTATGCATGCTCTCGAACAGTTTTTCCATCGCGCTCAAAGCGGCAGTTGCAGGGCCTGGCGTACAGTCTGGCGCAGCAGCGCAAAGGTGGCGTCTAGCGGCTGGGCGCTGGTATCCACCCGCAGTTGCGCCTTGGAATAAAAGGCCGCGCGGCCGGCCAGAATGCCCTTGAGGTCTTCCATCGCCTCCTTGCTGGCCGCCATCGGCCGCATATCGCCCTGGGCTTGCACACGGCCCATATGGTCTTCAGGGTCGGCCTGCAGCCACACCGTGGTGCAGTGGGTAAGCAGTTCATTGAAAGTGGCCGGGTCCGAGACCAGCCCCCCCGGGGTGGCGATCACTGCCTCGGGATAGATCTGTAGGGCTTCTTCCAGCGCCCGCCGCTCGTAACGGCGGTAGGCGTTCTGACCGTAGAGCGCCTGAATCTCCGAGACGCTGCAGCCGGCAAATTTTTCGATCTCACGGCTCAGTTCCACAAAGGGAAAGCCCAGGTCCTCGGCCAGCAACTGTCCCAGCGTGGACTTGCCGGCGCCGCGCAGCCCAATCAGCGCCACACAGCTTTTGGGCGCATCCTCAGGGGCGGTGCCGCCCAGCAACTGGCCGATGGCCAGCCGCACCCGCCGCAGGTCGGCGTCATCCCGCCCGGACAGCAGCTCCCGGATGAAGAGCCACTCAGGTGAAGAAGTACTTACATCTCCAATAAGCTCCGCCAAGGGGCACTGCAGGGCCTCGGCCACCTGCGATAAGACCAGAATGGAGGCGTTGCCCTCACCGTACTCGAGGTTGGCCAGATGCCGCTCAGAAACGTCGGCGGCCTGCGACAAGGCCTTGCGCGTCATGCCTCGGCGTGAGCGCAGGCCGCGCACCCGCTCACCCAAGGCGACGAGGAGGGGGTTCTTGCGCTCGACCAGCTCGGGAGCGGACTCGATTCCGTTTCGCGATTCCTCAGAACCTGGTACTAACCCTGATATTTGCAATATAGTGCTTGACATGCTCTGCTTTCGGATCTATCGTTCATGCACGCACAATAATTCATATTCAAGATCTTGGCAAGCGCCTCAATGCCAGGGCCTGTACCGAGAGAGGGACAAATGACACCAGAACAATTTCGCCAGGACATCGCCGAGCTGACCGCGCAACTGGTCGGCCGCCCGCTCGGTGCCGAGTTGGACCAATGGCTCAACACCGAACACGGCAAGGACAGCGCCACCTATGCGCGCCTGCGGGCGAGTTGCGAGGCAGGCGTGGCGCAAGGCTGGTTGGCCCAACGCGAAGGCGGTGGCCTGCGCTATGGCCGTATCTTCAAGCCGGCCGACGACCTGCACGGCTTTTCTGTCGATGTGGTCGACATGAAGGACATCGCAGGCCCTCACCATGTGCATCCCGAAGGCGAGATCGACCTGATCATGCCCATGGACGAGGGCGCCACCTTTGACGGCCGCGGCGCAGGCTGGCTGGTCTGCCCGCCCGGCAGCGCCCACCGCCCCACCGTCCGGCAGGGCCGCGCGCTGGTGCTCTATCTGCTGCCTCATGGCCGCATCGAATTTTCCGCGACACCGGCCTGAGCCGGCCTGGCACCCGTCTTCCCACAAAGGTCGCGCACTGCGGCCGACCGAAAAAGGATCGCTTTCATGACTGAACTCCTGGCAAACCAGGTCTGCGGCCGCTGGCAAACCGGCAGCGGGCCAGGCACCGCATTGACCGACCCCGTGCTGGGCTCGGAGCTGGTTCGGGTCGATGCCACCGGCCTGGACCTGGCGGCGGCGTTTGCCTACGCCCGCGACACCGGCGGGGCTGCGCTGCGGGCGCTGAGCTACGCGCAGCGCGCCAGCATGCTCGAGGCCGCGCTCAAGGTGATGCAGGGCCAGCGCGATGCCTACTACGCCATCGCCACCGCCAACAGCGGCACGGTCAAGAACGACTCAGCGGTCGACATCGACGGCGGCCTTTTCACCCTGGGTCACTACGCCAAGATCGGGCTCGGTCTGGGCGACCGCCATCACCTGCTCGATGGCGAAGCCGTGCGGCTGGGCAAGGACCCGCTGTTCCAGTCGCGCCATGTGCTGCGGCCCAGCCGAGGCGTAGCACTGTTCATCAATGCCTTCAACTTCCCAGCCTGGGGCTTGTGGGAGAAGGCGGCCCCTGCCCTGCTGTCGGGTGTGCCTGTCATCATCAAGCCGGCCACGGCGACCGCCTGGCTGACCCAGCGCATGGTCAAGGATGTGATTGATGCCGGCGTGCTGCCGGCAGGCAGCTTGTCGGTGATCTGCGGCTCCTCCGCCGGCCTGCTCGACCAGCTGCAGCCCTTTGACCTGCTGTCTTTCACGGGCTCGGCTGAGACCGCCGAACTGATCCGCTCGCACCCAGCGGTGACGCGCCATTCGGTGCGGGTCAATATCGAGGCCGACAGCCTGAACTCCGCTTGGCTGCTACCCGGCGCCAGCGCCGAGGCGATGGACCTGCTGGTCAAGGAGGTGGCGCGCGAGATGACGGTCAAGTCCGGCCAGAAATGCACCGCCATCCGCCGCGTCCTGGTGCCACAGTCCCAGGCCGATGCGGTGGCACAAGCCATCAGCGCGCGACTGGCCAAAACCACGGTGGGCAATCCGCGCAATGAGAGCGTGCGCATGGGCGCCCTGGTCAGCCGCGCACAACTGAACGCAGTGCGCGAAGGCCTGGACCTGCTCAAGCAGCAGGCGCAGGTGCTGCACGATGGCAGCAGCCATCCACTGATTGATGCCGACGCCAGCACATCTTGCTGCATCGGCCCCACCTTGCTGGGACTGAAGGACGCGTCGGCCAGCGACGCGGCCCATCTGGTGCACGGCCACGAGGTCTTCGGCCCAGTGGCCACGCTGCTGCCTTACCGTGACGAAGCCCAGGCCCTGGACCTGATACGACGCGGCCAGGGTTCCCTGGTGGCATCGCTCTACAGCGACGACGGTGCAACCATGGCCCGGGCCGCGCTGGAGCTGGCCGACAGCCACGGCCGGGTGCATGTGGTCAGCCCCGATGTGGCGGCCAGCCAGACCGGCCACGGCAATGTGATGCCGCAGTCGCTGCATGGCGGCCCAGGCCGCGCCGGCGGCGGCGAGGAACTTGGCGGCCTGCGCGCCCTGAACTTCTACCACCGCCGCGCCGCCATCCAGGCCAGCACGGTTGTTCTTGAACACCTGGCCCCAGCCACCAGCGCCTGACCCTGAACGCCGGCAGCGCACAAAAAAACCAGCGCGCCGGCCTCCACCCCGCCTTGAGGAGAGAGACCATGACCGCCCCCACCTTGGACCCACAGGCCGTAGCCCCGCCTGCGAGCCCCTTTAACTTTGCCCAGCACCTGATGGCGCTCAATGCTGGACGGCCGCACAAGGCGGCTTATATCGACGACGCCGGCACGCTCAGCTATGGGCAGTTGGCAGAAAGAGTGCAACGCATGGCCGCTGGCTTGCTGGCACTTGGTCTGCGCCGCGAAGAGCGGGTGCTGCTCTTGATGCACGACAGCAGCGACTGGGTGGTGAGCTTTCTGGGCGCGCTGTATGCGGGCGTGGTGCCGGTGGCGGTCAATACGCTGCTGACCGCTGAGGACTATGCCTATATGCTGCAGCACAGCCGCTCGCAAGCGGTGCTGGTCTCGGGCGCCCTGCGGCCAGTGATCGAGCAAGCCATGGAGCGGGGCGCTCACGAGGTGCGGCATCTGGTTGTCTCGCGCGCCAGCGCCGCGGTGGCTGCACCGGCACTGGACTTTGAGGCCCTGCTGGCCCAGCACAGCCCGCTGACGCACAGCGCCCCCACCCATGGCGATGAGCCGGGCTTCTGGCTGTACTCCTCCGGTTCGACCGGTCGGCCCAAGGGCACCACCCACACCCACGCCAACGCTTACTGGACCGCCGAGCTCTATGGCAAACAGATCCTGAGTTTGCGCGAAAGCGATGTTTGTTTTTCAGCAGCCAAGCTCTTCTTTGCCTATGGTCTGGGCAATGCACTGTCCTTTCCCATGAGCGTGGGCGCCACTGTGGTGCTGATGGCCGAGCGGCCCACGCCAGAAGCCACCTTCAAGCGCTGGATCGGGCTCCAGCCCACCGTGTTCTTCGGCGCGCCCACCGGTTTTGCCGGCATGTTGGCCTCCCCCGCCCTGCCGGCCAAAGAACAGGTGGCGCTGCGCCTGTGCTCCTCAGCCGGGGAGGCCCTGCCGGCCGATATCGGCGAGCGTTTCACCCGCCACTACGGCGTAGAGATCATTGATGGCATCGGTTCGACCGAAATGCTGCACATCTACCTGTCCAACCGGCCCGGTCAGGTGCGCTACGGCACCACAGGCTGGCCGGTGCCGGGCTACGAGATCGAGCTGCGCGGTGACGACGGCGCGCCCGTGGCCGACGGTGAGCCCGGCGACCTCTACATCAAAGGCCCAAGCGCAGCCCTGCTCTATTGGGCCAACCGCGAGAAATCGCGCGAGACCTTCCAGGGCGGCTGGACCAAGAGCGGCGACAAATATGTGCGCAACGCCGACGGCAGCTACACCTACTCGGGCCGCAGCGACGACATGCTCAAGGTCAGCGGCATTTATGTCTCGCCCTTCGAGGTCGAGGCCACGCTGGTCCAACACCCGGCGGTACTGGAGGCGGCGGTGGTGGGCATGGTCGATGATGAGGGCCTGACCAAGACACGGGCCTATGTGGTGCTCAAGTCTGGCGCCAGCGCCGACGAAGCCGAGCTCAAGGCCTTCGTCAAAGAACGGCTCGCTCCCTATAAATACCCACGGCGCATCGATTTCATCGCAGAGCTGCCCAAGACCGCCACCGGCAAAATACAACGCTTCAAATTGCGTGAACTGCAAGCCCTCTGATCGAGCCCATGATGCCTGATGAGCCCCTGCTGGAGATCGACTGGGGCGGCCGCCCGGTGCAGATCGAATACCAATGGGTGGGTCGGTCCGAGGGGCCGGTGATGGTCTTCCTGCATGAGGGGCTGGGCTCGGTGTCGATGTGGCGCGACTTTCCATCGCAGCTGTGCAACGCTCTGGGCTGCCGGGGCCTGATCTACTCGCGCCCCGGCTACGGCCGCTCGAGCCCACGGCCTGCCGCTGAGCACTGGGGGCCGGACTTCATGCACAGGCAAGCTGGCGAAGTGCTGCCCCGCCTGCTGCAGGCCCTGGGCGTCAGCGAGCCGATCTGGCTGCTGGGCCACAGCGATGGCGGCTCGATCGCCTTGCTCTATGCGGCGCAGCATGCACAGGCCCTGCAAAGCGGCGGTCCGCACAGGCACCCCCTGGCCGGGTTGATCGTCATGGCCCCCCACATCATGGTCGAAGAGATCTCGCTGCGCAGCATCACGCAGGCGCGTCAGGCCTATCTACAAGGCGACCTGCGCCACAAACTAGCGCGCCACCACGCCGATCCGGATTCGGCCTTCTGGGGCTGGAACCAGGCCTGGTTGGCGCCGGATTTTGCAAAGTGGTCCATTGAACCGGAGTTGAGCCGCATCACTGTGCCGCTGCTGGCGATTCAGGGTCTGAACGACGAATACGGCAGCCTTGAGCAGATCCGCGGCATCGCCCGCCGTGCCCCTCAGACCGAACTGCTGGAGATGCCCGACTGCGGCCATTCACCGCACCGCGATCAAGCGCAGACGCTGAGCGAGGCCATCGCCCACTTTTTTGAGCGGCACAAGCGGCGGGCTTGATCAGCCGCCGCATCGCCGCGAGGGCGCGGCTCCCACAGGCTTGTGCCCAGGCCTGCCCCTGCTCTCATGGGGGAACACCGCCCCGTGGGAAGCCCGCCCTTTGGTGGGGCCGCCTTGGCGCGATAGGGCCTGGCATCAGGACCCATCCCATGCTTGTGTTACCGTGAGACTCTGTCGGCTCAAGCAAGGCTTCTATGCTCGTTCGTCTGCTCTATGTCAGTAGTGCCGTAGGCCCCCAAACCACCACGGTCACCGGCTCGATTCTAAAAACCGCCCACTTGTTCAACAAGGAAAGCGACATCACCGGCGTACTATGCCAGGGGCAGGGGCTATACCTGCAAGTCCTTGAAGGACAGCGCAGTGCAGTCAACCGGCTGTATGCACGCGTCGTGAGCGACCAGCGCCATAAGAACGTGGAATTGCTGGACTATGAGGAGATCACCGAAAGACGTTTTGGCGGCTGGGCGATGGCCCATGTGCATTTGTCGATTCTCGATCCGATGATCCAACTCAAGCACCCCGAGTTTGACCCCTACAGCGCGTCCGGAAAACTGGTCATGCAGGGTCTCGCGGAGCTGATTCAATCCGGCCAACTGCTCCATGAGATCACAGCCGATTGAGGAGCGGTGAAAGTGACTGAAACGCAACTGCTCGACACCGATGTGCTGATCGTCGGCGCCGGTGGCACCGGCCTGACCGTCGCTGCAGCGATAGCCTCCTTCGCGCCTGATCTGCGGGTCACGCTGCTTGAGCGGGACCTGTCCAGCCCCTGCAACAGCGCCATTGCCAGCAATTTCATCCCGGCAGCCGGCACGCGCTTTCAGCGTGCGGCCGGCATCGAGGACTCGCCCGAATTGCTGCTGGCCGACATCCTGAAGAAGAACGGCGGCCATGTCGATCTGCGCCTGGCCCGCGCGATCTGCGAGGGCTCGGCCGAAGCCGTGCACTGGCTGGTCGATGAGGTCGGCGTCGCGCTTGAATTGGCGCCGGAGCTGACTTGGCTGGGCCACAGCGTGGTGCGCATGCATGCCCATCCGGAGCGCGGCGGCCCGCCGGTGCTCGCTGCATTGCGCCGCTTCGTCCAGGCCTGCAGCCAGGTCGAGATCCTCGACCAGACCGTGTGTACCGGCCTGGCCGGCGACGCGCTGACCGGCATCAGCGGCGTGAGCGCCCAGCGCGCCGGGCAGGCCTTGCAGATCCGCGCATCGCGGGTGGTTCTGGCCTGCGGTGGCTTTGGCGCCAGGCCTGAGTTGGTGGCCGCGCACATTCCGGAAATGGCCAGTGCGCCGCACATCGGTTCGGCCAAAGACCTGGGCGACGCGCTGGACTGGGGTCAGTCCTTGGGCGCCGCGCTGGCGCTGATGGGCAGCTATCAGGGGCGCGACTGCATCTTTGCCGACGGCACCCGGGTAACGCCGCCTGTGCTCAACCAGGGGGGCATCGCGGTCAATGCTGCAGGGTTGCGCTTCGTCAACGAGCTGCAGGACTACTCCAGCTTAGCCCGCGTCTACCGGCAGCAGCCCGGGCAGGCGGCTTATTTCATCTGGGATCAGCATATTCAGCAGCAGGTGGCCGGTGTGCTGGTGATGCGCCAGGCCATGGAACGCGGCGGCATCGTGCAGTGTGCGGACAGCGCCCTGCTGGCACGGACTTTGGGCCTGCCAGCGGCAACACTGGAGGCGACCTTGCGGCAGTGGGCCGATTTGCCGCGTGGCAGCCCTGATGCCTTTGGGCGTGCCGCCCCCGAGCGGCCCCTCAAGCCGCCCTACTACGCTGCCCGCATCACCGGCGCGGTTGCCCATACCCAGGGCGGCCTGGTGGTGGACACCGCGGGTCGAGTCCTCAAGCCTGATGGCCAGCCCATCCCCGCCTTGCACGCCGGTGGCAATGCCATCGCCGGTATCTCGGGCGACTCCTGTACCGGCTACCTCAGCGGCAACGGGCTGCTGGTGGCCTACACCAGCGGCTATCTGATCGCGCGGACGATCGCGGCCGAGCTGTCGCCCGCAGGCGCTTGATCAGGGTTTGTCCCCACTTGAGGGGCTCAGCCTAAGCACCGCAGGGGCTGGGGACGACCTCGGCCATGACCCGCGCGCCGGCAAGCGCGCTGTAGGCCTGGTCGAATCGGTCCTACGAGCCGGAACCTGCCGGATCCACTTTGATAGAGAACTGCGGAAAAATCCGCGCCACCAAGGGACCGGCCGGGTCCCAGGCCAGGCAGCCGCCCATGGGCAGGGGCGGCTTACCCACCTCTTCGTTGGCCTGGTTGAGCCGCCGCGCCAGCGTTTGAAACGCCACCGTGCCCATGTTGAACAGCAGCTCGCGCAAATGGGCGCAGCCCCTGACCTTGCCCAGCCGCTCGTCGATCGCCTGCCGCCAGCCCTTGCGCAGCGAACAGCCGATCACGCTGCGCATCGGGTCGCGTGCGCCCTGGCATTCCTTGTGGGGAACGTCGTCCATGCTGACATGGATGTCTTGGACGACGAACTGCGCATCGATGACCAGCCGGATCGCCATGACATGGATGGGCTCGCCTGGCTCCCAACGGCCCTCGCCGAGCACGTCAAAGCCAAACGTCTTGGTGTCGAGCAGTGTGGCCTCGATATCGATCAGACCATCCTCGCGCTCAAAACCCTCGTAGCGGACCTGGCGCGTGTGCAACAACTGGCGGGGGGTAGCAGGAGGCAGGGGCATGCTCAAACACCTGTGCGGGGACGACGATGCCCAAGTATCGGGCACAGCCCACAGGCCGGCTGCCCTGCCGGCGACAGCGGCTGGCGGAGCATCCATTTTCGGTAGTAGGAGCGCCGCCCCGGCGCGAAGGCGGCTGTCGATACAGCGCCGCATCGCCGCGAGGGCGCGGCTCCCGCTGGCCTTTCTAGCCGCGTCAAAACACCTCGGTATCCACCTCGCTGTTGGCCTGCGCGTTGTAGCGGTCGCCATGCACGGTGCGCTGGTTAATCAACGCGTCGAGCTGCGCCAGCACCGAGGCGGACAGTTGCACCTGCATGGCACCCAGCCCGTCGCGCAAATGATCTGCGCTGCGGGTGCCCAAAATAGGCAGAATGTCCGGCCCCTGGTGCAGCAGCCAGGCCAGCGCCAGTTGGGTCGGTGTGCAGCCGAGTTCGGCCGCGATCGCATGATAGGGCGGCAGCAAAGCCTGATTCTTGGCGTAGTTCTCCGGCGAAAACCGGGGCATGGCGCGGCGAATATCCTTGGCATCGAAGGCGGTGACGTCCAGGGGCGTGCCGCACAAAAAACCGCGTGCCACTGGGCTGAAGGCCACAAAGCTCACGCCCAATTCACGGCAGGCCTTGAGCACCGCAATCTCGGGGTTGCGCGACCACAACGAGTATTCGGTCTGCAAGGCCGCGATCGTGTGTACCGCGTGCGCGCGGCGCAGTGTTGCTGCCGATACCTCGGACAGTCCGATGCAGCGTATCTTGCCCTCGCGCACCAGGTCGGCCAAAGCGCCCACACTGTCTTCAATGGGGATTTTCTTGTCCCAGCGGTGCAGGTAATACAGGTCGATCACATCGGTCTGCAAGCGGCCCAAGGCCTCTTCGCAGGTGGCCTTGATCGTGGCGGGGCGGCCGTCGATGACGCGCACCTTCACGCCCTGCTCATTGGGCACGCCGCTCATGCCGCATTTACTGGCGAGCGTGAATTGGGCGCGGTGCTTGGACAGGTACTTACCCACCAGCGTTTCACTGACCCCCATGCCATACAAGGCCGCAGTGTCAAAGTGCGTCACGCCCGCATCCAGCGCTGCCAGCAACAGGCGCGCAGCATCCTGTTCTGAAATGGGCGAGCCATAGGCGTGGCAGATGTTCATGCAGCCCAGGCCGATGGCACTGACGCTGAAAGGACCAAGTTGGCGTTGTTGCATGTGCTTCTCGCTGTAAAAATTTTTCCGATGCCCGGTGCCCTCAGCCCAGGGGAAGAGGAGGGCAGTCAGGTCAGGCGAACTGCTGCTCCAGCTGGTGCAGCACCTGGTAGCAAGGCAGCACCTGGGCCACGCTGGCATTGGGCTCGCGGCCTTCGCGGATGGCGGCAAAAAATTCGCGGTCCTGCAGCTCGATACCGTTCATGGACACGTCCACCTGGCTCACGTCGATCTTTTCTTCCTTGCCGGTGAACAGGTCGTCGTAGCGCGCCAGGTAGGTGGCGGTGTCGCCGATGTAGCGAAAGAAGGTGCCCAGCGGGCCGTCGTTGTTGAACGAGAGGCTGAGCGTACAGATCGCGCCGTTGGCCGCCTGCAGCTGGATGCTCATGTCCATGGCGATGCCCAGCGCCGGATGGATGGGGCCCTGGATGGCGTTGGCTTTGACGATGGGGCTGCCCACCTGGTAGGCGAACAGGTCCACGGTGTGGGCGGCGTGGTGCCAGAGCAGGTGATCGGTCCAGCTGCGCGGCTGGCCCAGTGCATTCATGTTAGTGCGGCGGAAAAAGTAGGTCTGCACATCCATCTGCTGGATGTTGAATTCCTTGGCCACGATTTTCTTGTGCACGTACTGGTGGCTGGGGTTAAAGCGCCGGGTGTGGCCACACATGGCCACCAGGCCGGTCTGCTTTTGCAGGGCCACGACTTTTTCGCCGTCTTTGAGCACGTCGCACAGCGGAATTTCCACCTGCACATGCTTGCCCGCTTCCAGGCAGGCCAGCGACTGGCTGGCGTGCATCTGCGTGGGCGTACACAGGATGACCGCGTCGACTTCCTTGATTTTCAGGCTGTCGGCCAGGTCGGTGCTGACATGCGCGATGCCGTACTTGTCGGCCACTTCCTGGGTCTTGGCCAGCTCGCGGCCGATCAGCGAGACCACCTCGACATCAGCGATGTTCTTGATGCCGTCCAGGTGTTTGATGCCGAAGGCGCCGGCGCCGGCGAGTGCGACTTTGATGGTCATGGGTTTTTCTCCTTGTGGGTGTTTGCCTCCCCTTTTGGGAGAGGGTCAGGATGAGAGCATGGCACGGTCGCTGCCCTCACCCCAGCCCTCTCCCAGGGGGAGAGGGAGCAAGAGGGTTCAGGTGTTTTCCAAAATCGCGTGGCCGACAGCGGTGTTGGAAGCCGGCACATGGTAGAAGCGGTGCTTGAGCTTGAGCGGGGGGCCGGTGAGCTGGTTGTCGTTGAGGTCGGCCATGGTGCCGCGTGCGATCAGCCACATCACCAGTTCAATGCCTTCGCTGCCAGCTTCGCGCACATAGTCGATGTGCGGGGTCTGCGCGCAGGCCACCGGATCGCTGATCATCTTGTCCAGCCAGTTGTTGTCCCACTCGCGGTTGATCAGGCCGGCGCGCGCGCCCTGCAGCTGGTGGCTCATGCCGCCGGTGCCCCAGATGTGCACGTTCAGGTCTTCGTCGTAGCTCTCGACGGCGCGGCGGATGGCCTGGCCGAGCTTGAGGCAGCGCATGCCGCTGGGCACCGGATACTGCACCACATTGACCGCAAAGGGAATCACCGGGCAGGGCCAGGCGTCTTTGCGCGGGTCGAGCTCGCCGCACATCAGCGACAGCGGCACGGTCAGGCCGTGATCCACGTCCATCTTGTTGACGATGGTCAGGTCAAAGTCCTGCTGGATCACGCTTTGCGCGATGTGCGAGGCCAGCTGCGGATGGCCATAGACCATAGGCACCGGGCGCGGGCCCCAGCCTTCGTCGGCCGGCTGGAACTGGGCCGCCGTGCCGATGGCGAAGGTCGGGATCATGTCCAGGCTGAAGGCGGTGGCATGGTCGTTGAAGACCAGGATGACGGCGTCGGGCTTGTTGTCCTTCATCCACTGCTTGGAGTACTCGTAGCCGGCAAAGACCGGCTTCCAGTAGTCCTCGTGGGTCTTGTGGAGGTCTAGCGCTGCGCCGATGGCGGGCACATGCGATGTGAAGACAGAGGCAGTGATGCGGGCCATGGATCAGGCTCCTTGGGTGTGTTGCGTCTTGCCAGCAGCGCCTTGCGGCTGGCGGTGGGCTTGGGCGTCGCCGTCCTCGCCGAGGTAGCGGTTGCCCTGGACCGAGCGGCCGCCCTTGATCATCATGTCGCGGTATTCCTGCTCGGTCATGCCAGTCATGGAGCCGGCCATTTGCTGGAAGCTCTTGCCGTCGGTGGCGCCGATCTTGGCCAGGAAGTAGATGTTGCCGCCGGTGCGTATGCACCAGTTCAGGTCGCGCGCCAGCACAGCCTGCTTTTGCTCTTCGCTCATGGCCCACTCATCCAGGTAGGCGCGCTCATTGGCCTTGAAGCGCTCGCGGTTGTCGGCCTTCATCAGGCTCATGCAGAACTGGTTGAGCCAGTAGCCTTTTCGGCTTTGCTCGGCATCGAAGACGGTCGTGCCGGGCACGTCCAGATAGGGTTTGTCCAAAGCCATGTCAGTGTTCCTCCGGCCAATACAGCCGCATGGGGTTGTCCACCAGCAGCTTCTTTTGCAGCTCGGCCGTGGGTGCAATGTGCGGGATGAAGTCGACCAGCAGGCCGTCGTCGGGCATGTGGTCTTTCAGGTTGGGGTGCGGCCAGTCGGTGCCCCAGAGCACGCGGTCAGGGAATTCTTCGACCACGCGCCGCGCAAAGGGCAGCACGTCACGGTAGGCATTTTGCTCGCCGTTCAAGGCCTTGGGGCCGGCCACCGATAAGCGCTCAGGGCAGCTGACCTTGCTCCACACATTGGTGTGCTCACGCATGAACTTGAGAAAGAGCTGGAATTCGGGCCCGTCGATGGGCTTGCTCACGTCGGGCCGGCCCATGTGGTCGACCACCACGGTGGTGGGCAGGGCGGTGAAAAAGTCCCACAGCTCGGGCAGGTCCACCGCCTCGAAATAAATCACAACATGCCAGCCCAGCTTGCCAACGCGCCCGGCAATCTCCAATAACTCGTCCTTGGGCGTGAAGTCCACCAGGCGCTTGACGAAGTTAAAGCGCACGCCGCGCACGCCGGCTGCGTGCAGGGCCTGCAGCTCTTCGTCCGTGACCGAGCGCTTGACCGTGGCCACGCCGCGCGCCTTGCCGCCAGAGGACAGGCAGGCATCGACCATGGCCCGGTTATCAGCGCCGTGGCAGGTGGCCTGCACCACCACGTTGCGCGCAAAGCCCAGGTGGTTGCGCAGCGCAAAGAGTTGCTCCTTGCTGGCGTCGCAGGGCGTGTACTTGCGCTCAGGCGCGTAGGGAAACTCGGCGCCAGGGCCAAAAACGTGGCAGTGCGCATCAACGGCACCGGGGGGCAGCTGGAAGCGGGGCTTGGCTGGGCCGGTGTACCAGTCCAGCCAGCCGGCGGTTTTGGTGAAGTCACCTGTGGTGGGTTTGATCATGCGAGGCTTTCAGTCGATGTAGCGCAGACCGGCTGCCGCCAGTGGCTCGCGCATTTTGTACATGTCCAGGCCCAGCACGCCCGAGGCGAGCTTGGCGCGTTTTTCGCCTTCATTGGCTTCGCGGGCCTGCGCGGCAGCCAGGGTCTTGGCCACCAAGGCCTGGGGTACGCAGACCACGCCGTCGTCATCGGCCACGATGGCGTCGCCAGGGTTGATGGACATGCCGGCGCAGACCACCGGGATGTTGACCGAGCCCAGCGTGGCCTTGATCGTTCCCTTGCTCGAAATCGCTTTGCTCCACACCGGGAACTTCATTTCGGTCAGCGTCTTCACGTCGCGCACGCCAGCGTCGATGATCAGCGCCCTGGCGCCCCGCGCCTGGAAGCTGGTGGCCAGCAGGTCACCGAAGTAGCCGTCGGTGCATTCGGCGGTGATGGCCGCCACCACGATGTCGCCGGGCTGGATCTGCTCGGCGGTTACATGCAGCATCCAGTTGTCGCCTGGGTGCAGCAGCACGGTCACCGCCGTACCCGAGACCTGCGCGCCGGCATAGATGGGGCGCATGTAGGGCTTGAGCAGGCCCACGCGGCCCATGGCCTCATGGACGGTGGCCGAGCCGAGCGCGGCCAGCGCGTCGGTGGCTGCGCGGTCGGCGCGGGTGATGTTGCGGTAGACAACGCCAAGTTCGTACATATCAGAGTCCTTTCTTTTTCAGGGCGGCATCGAGGCGGCCGAACACCCGGCGCGCATTGCCTTCATAGACCTTGTAGCGCTGCTCCTCGTTGAGGTTGGCGGTGGCCTGGATGTAGCGCTTGGTGTCGTCGTAATAGTGGCCGGTTTCCGGGTCGATGCCGCGCACCGCGCCGATCATCTCGGAAGCAAACAGAATGTTGTCGACCGGGATGACCTTGGTCAGCAGGTCGATGCCCGGCTGGTGGTAAACGCAGGTGTCAAAAAAGATGTTGTGCAGCAGGTGCTCGGTCAGCAGTGGCTTTTTGAGCTCTTGCGCTAGACCGCGGAAGCGCCCCCAGTGGTAGGGCACCGCGCCGCCGCCGTGTGGAATCAGAAATTTGAGCGTGGGGAAGTCCTTGAACAGGTCACTGGTCAGGCACTGCATGAAGGCCGTGGTGTCGGCATTGAGGTAGTGCGCCCCGGTGGTGTGAAAGCAGCTGTTGCAGCTGGTCGAGACATGGATCATCGCGGGGATGTCGTACTCGACCATTTTTTCGTAGATCGGGTACCAGGCCTTGTCGCTCAAAGGCGGCGAGGTCCAGTGGCCACCGGAAGGATCGGGGTTGAGGTTGATGCCCACATTGCCGTACTGCTCCACGCACTTGACCAACTCAGGGATGCTGGTGGCCGGGTCTACCCCTGGCGACTGCGGCAGCATCGCGGCCGGGGTGAAGTGGTCCGGAAACAGCTGCGAGACCCGAAAGCACAGCTCATTGCAGATCGCCGCCCAGGTGGAGGACACCTGGAAGTCACCGATGTGATGGGCCATGAAGCTCGCGCGCGGGCTGAAGATGGTCAGATCCGAGCCCCGCTCCTTCATCTTGGCCAGCTGATTGAGCTCGATGGACTCGCGCAATTCGTCGTCGCTGATCTTGAGCCCTGAGGCTTTGGGCATGGACGCGGGGTCCTTGATGCCGGCAATCTGACGGTTACGCCACTCTTCCAGCGCCTTGGGCGCGGTGGTGTAGTGACCGTGGACATCGATGATCAGGGGCTGGGCCAGGCTCATAGGGTTCCTTTACGAAGCAGTCTTTCGAGCGCTCGATTGTGGGTGGGCCCAGGGCCTCGCCCAAGAGGGGCAGGCAACTACCAGATATATCAGTTCGGCATATCCAAATTGAAGCTATGGGAAAATCACCTAAGCGAGACTAGCCATGGACCTCAAACAGCTGGAATATTTTGTGCGGGTGGCCGAGCTCGGCAGCTTCACCCGGGCGGCCCAGATGCTGGGCATCGCCCAGCCCGCCCTGAGCCGCCAGGTGCGCCTGCTTGAGGTCGAGCTGCGTCAGCATCTGCTCAGGCGCAATGGCCGCGGTGCCACCCCAACCGAGGCCGGGCAGTTGCTGCTCGAGCACGGGCGCGGCATCTTGCACCAAGTCGAGCGGGCGCGCGAGGAGCTGGCCCGGGTGCGCAGCGGCCTGAGCGGCCGGGTGGCCCTGGGCATGCCGCCCAGCGTAGCGCGCATGCTGACGGTGCCGCTGACCCGCGCCTTTCGTCAGCAACTGCCGCAGGCCCAGCTGTCGATCAGCGAGGGGCTGTCCAGCGCGATGCAGGAAAACCTGCTCAGTGGTCGGCTTGACATTGCGGTGCTCTACAACCCCAGCCCCATGCCGGGCATCGAGCACCGGGCCTTGCTGGAAGAAGAACTGCTGCTGGTCCAGCCCCGCCCACCCGGGCTGCAGGAAGACCCGCCACCGCCGCCCCTGCCGCTGCGCGAGGTGGCGGCGCTGCCGCTGCTCATCCCCAGCCGGCCCAATGCGATACGCATGCTGGTGGAGGCCCAAATGGCTGCCATAGGCTGCACGCCGCAGATTGCACTGGAGATCGACGGGGTCAGCGCCATCTTGGATCTGGTGGCCGACGGCGCCGGCTGCGCCATCCTGTCACGCAACGCGGTGATGCGCTCGATCCGGCCTTCGGCCTATGCCACACGCCCGATCGAACAACCGCAGCTGCGCATCGGTCTGTCAACCTCAGCCAGCTCGCTGCGCCCCAGCACCTTGACTCAGCAGGCGACGCTGGCCTTGCTGCAGCAAGTGGCAAAGGAAAATCTAGCCGCTGGCTGAAGGCGGCTAAGCGAGGCTCTGAGGCGGCTCACTCTTTGGCGCGATGGCATATGCAAGCGCTCCCACAAGCCCCTCCACATGCCCCCGCTGGCCCCCGCCAAGCTCAGAGCGCGTCGGGCTGCTTCAACGGTGCGGCCTGCTCGAAGGCATCGAGCTTCATGCAGGCGGCGTCAACCGCCGAAATCAAGGGCCAACGCGCCATGTCGACCTTGAAGCGGCGAGCGCTTTCGACCTGGGGCACCAGATACACATCGGCCAGACCGGGCTGGCCGCCGAAACAAAATTCGCCCCGGTTCTTATCAGCCGCCAGCAGCGCCTCGAAAGCATCAAAGCCAGCGCTGATCCAGGTAGCACACCAGGCGTTGATGGCCGCCTCGTCGGCCTTGAACTGCTGGCGCAGGTATTCGAGGATGCGCCGGTTGTTGATGGGGTGAATGTCACAGCCCACCATGGCAGCCAGAGCGCGCACATGAGCGCGCTGGCGATCGCCCTGGGGCAAGAGGGCCGGGCTGGGGTATTTTTCTTCCAGCCATTCGATGATGGCCGGCGACTGGATCAGCACCTGATCACCGTCGACCAGGGCAGGCACCAGCCCCTGTGGATTGAGCGCCTTGAAGGCAGCCTGCAGGTGCTGCTCGGTGCGCAGATCGACGGGGACATAGTCCACCGCCAGGCCCTTGAGATTGAGCGCAATGCGCAGGCGGTGCGAAGTACCACTGCGGAAAAAGTTATAGAGCTTCATGACGGGTCCTCAGAGGCCGGACAAAAAACCCGACCCGCCCCCCGCAAAGGGGCGAGGCAGGTTGCACGAGGGGGCCGGCGGTGAATTACTCGGCCGGGCCTATGGTCAGCGCGATTTCGGCCACGCCTTCGACCCGACCGGTCAGGTGATCGCCAGCGACCACAGCGCCCACACCCTCGGGCGTGCCGGTGTAGATGAGGTCACCGGCCTGCAGGTGGTAGTAGCGCGAGAGGTCAGCGATGATTTCGCGCACATTCCAGATGAGCTTGTCAATGTCAGAACTCTGGCGTGTCGTGCCATTGACTTCGAGCGCAATGGCCGCACGCTCAAGCGCCACGCCAGGCATGGGCACGACTTCCGAGCAGACCGCCGATTCTTCGAAGTCCTTGCCCAGGTCCCAGGGGCGGCCCTTTTCGCGGGCAAACAGCTGAATGTCGCGCCGGGTCATGTCCAGACCGCTGGCATAGCCGTAGATCAACTGGTGCGCATCGGCCTCGCTCACCCGAAAGCCGGGCTTGCCCAGGGCAATCACCAATTCCATCTCATAGTGGTAATTCTTGGTGCCCGGCGGGTAGGCCACGGTCGCGCCCGAAGGCACCAGGGTATTGGCTGCCTTGGTGAAGTAAAACGGCGGGTCCACCCCTTTATTAACGCTACTGCCCATTTCAGCCGCATGCGCATGGTAGTTGCGGCCGGCGCAAAAAATCCGGTTGACCGCAAAGCGCTCACTGCGGCCACGGATGGGGACGGATGCAATGGCCGGTGGACTGAACAGGTACTCGCTCATAGTGTCTCCAGGGTGGATTAAAAAACGGAAAGCCAGTGCAAACCAATCAATCGCGCACTTCGTAGATGCCAAGTTTGCGATGCAGCGGAGATTCGTCGGCCATGAAGAAAAAGGCCGGCTCACTGGCCGACAGATTGCGCAATCGCACGCCGGTATAGCCCGGCGCGCAGCAAGTATCGGCCAATTCAAGGGCGAAGGATTGCTCGCCAATTTGCAACTCAGAGCGACCTTCGATCTGATGGAACACACAGGCGGGCGAGCGTGCCGGCAGCTTCAGGCTTTGGCCGGGGCGCAGCATCAGCGCATAAAAGCCGAGGATGTTCTCGGCGTCCTCGCCGGTCTCGGGATTGACGTAGGTGATCTGCACACACTCCAGGGCTGGGTCGTTGTCGGCCATGGACTGCAGCGCCGCCCGGGCGTCGGCCCAGGGGTAGCGCAGCATCGGGTAGCGCTTGTTGTTGCTCTGGAACACCGGCGTAGGCCGCATGCCACCGCGTGCGTACTGACGGAAGCCCTGGCCGGCATGCACCTGCTGGCGCTTGCCATCGCCGTTGACATGGTAGGAAGCCTCCATGTAGTAGACCAGGGGCAGGTCCAGCACATCGAGCCAGATCACCGGCTCGGTCCCCTCGTGCCCGTGCTCATGCCACAAGCCGCTGGGGGTGAGGATGAGGTCGCCGCGACTCATCGGGCATTTCTCGCCTTCGACCGTGGTCCAGGCGCCTTCGCCTTCAACCACCATGCGCACCGCATTGGGCGTGTGGCGGTGCGACGGCGCCCACTCGCCGGGCAGCAGCAACTGCATGCCCAGGTACAGCGCCGGGCTGGCCTGCATCTTGTCTAGGCCATGACCCGGATTGGCCAGCACCAGCACCCGCCGCTCGGCTTTTTCAATCGGGGTGAGCTCGCCGGCCTGCATCAGCAAGGGCTTGATGCTCTGGTAGGACCAGTGAGTGGGCTGAGTCTTGGGCCCGGGCACATGGGGCGGCATGACGCCACGCAAGCTGGGCCACAGTGGCACCAGGTTCTGCTCTGTCAGGCGCTGGCGGTACTCCAGCGGCAGGTCTTCAATACGGCCGAGGTCGTTCATGTCGGTGTCTCCTCTATCGGGGGTTCAAGGGCGGGGTTCAAGCGGCCGGAGCCAGCTCGCGCAGGCCAGCGTCCAGGCAGTTGCTCACATTCCAGCCGTAAAGCCACTGCACCGCATCATAAAAGCGCTCGGGCGATCGGCCGCGCCACAGGTCGTTGCGCACCAGACGCTCCACCCCCTTGGCATGGTAGATGCGGCCCATCTCGCGGCCGGACAGCACGATGCGCGCAGTGCGCGCCACCCGGGCCTGCTGATAAAGATGGAGCGCGCGGCTCCAGTCATGCTCGCTCGCAGCCAAGGCCTGGCCCAGGGTGACCGCGTCTTCAATCGCCATGCAGGCGCCCTGGGCCATGTACTGGGTGGTCGGGTGGGCGGCGTCACCCAGCAGCGTGACCCGGCCGTAGGTCCACTGGCCTATGGGCTCGCGGTCGGCCGTGGCCCAGCGCTTCCAGGACTTGGGCAGGTCAATCAGCTGGCGCGCGATGGGCAGGATGTCCTGGAAGTAGCTTTGCACCTCCTCCTTGCTGCCTTCGGTCACGCCCCACTCTTCCTGCTGGCGGCTGTGAAAGGTGACCACCACGTTGTACTGCTCGCCGCCACGCAGCGGATAGTGCACCAAGTGGCAGTGGGGGCCGACCCAAATGCTGGCTGCATTCCATTTGAGCTCGTCGGGGAAATCCTTCTTGTCGACCACCGCACGGTAGACCACATGGCCGGTGACGCGGGCCGGATCGCCCACGTACTTCTCGCGCACGACTGATTTGACGCCGTCGGCGGCGATGAGCGCAAGGCCCTGGAAGCGCCGCCCGTCGGCCGCCTGCACCGTGACGCTGCTGTCGGTCTGCTCGATCTGGTCGATGCGGGTGTTGGTGAAGATCTCGACCTGACCACTTTCCCGCGCACCTTCGATCAGGGACATGTGGACATCGGCGCGGTGGATCACCGCATAGGGATTGCCAAAGCGCTGACGGAAGTTTTCGTCGGTCGGGATCTTGCCCACCTGGTAACCGTCCACGGCGTCGTGCATCACCATGTAGTCGGTGAAGACCGAGCGACTGCGGGTCTTCTCGCCCACGCCCAGCGCGTCAAAGGCGTGGAAGGCGTTGGGGCCGAGCTGTATGCCGGCGCCGATCTCACCGATCTCGGGCGCCTGCTCAAACACCTGCACCCGGTAGCCCTGGCGCACCAGAGCGAGGGCGGTGGCCGCACCGCCAATGCCGCCACCGGCCACCAACACCGGCAATGAGGAAGAAGGGCTTGCCATCGTCTGTCTCCTGAAAAATCCGAATGGCGCAAATCATATGCATGCTTACTAAAACCGTCAAGCGCCCACACCTGGGGGCCAGTCAGCCATGGCGCAGCCTGCGGCAGGCACAATGACCCAATGCCAGCGGCCTCGCCCCACCCCTATGAAGACCTGACTCCTGATGTGGTTCTGGACGCCATGGCCAGCGTCGGCCTGAGCGGTGACGGCCGGCTGACCGCACTGTCGAGCTACGAAAACCGGGTTTATCAGGCTGGCCTGGAAGCACCGGCCGGCGAAGCGGCCGCGCTGGCGGTGGTGCTCAAGTTCTACCGACCCGGCCGCTGGAGCGACGCACAAATTCTGGAGGAACATGGCTTTGCGGCCGAGCTTCTGACCGCCGAGGTTCCGATGGTCGCCCCCCTTCTTTTAAGCGGCGGCACGGGCGCGGCCAGCAGCCTGCACCACCACGGCGGCTTTGCCTTCAGCGTCAGTCCCCGCCGGGGTGGGCGTCGGCCTGAACTGGAGAGCCTGGAGGTGCTCGAATGGATAGGGCGTTTTCTGGCGCGCATCCACCAGGTGGGCGCCAGGCAGGCTTTTGAGCACCGGCCGTCGCTGGACCTGCAAACCTTTGGCCACGACTGCCAGCGCCTGCTGCTCGACGGCCAGTACCTGCCGCTCGACGTGGCCTCGCGCTGGCAAAAGGCCTGCACCGAGGCGCTGCAGGTGGCCGGTGGCATCTGGCAGGAGGCCGGCGACATTCAAAGCCTGCGCCTGCACGGCGATTGCCACCCGGGCAATATTTTGTGGACGCCCGAGGGCTCGCCCGGGGCCGGTCCGCATTTTGTGGACTTGGACGACGCGCGCATGGGCCCGGCCATCCAGGACTTGTGGATGCTGCTGTCGGGCGAGCGGGCGCAGCAACTGCAGCAGCTCGGCGCCTTGCTGGACGGCTATGAGCAGCTGCGCGAACTTGACCGGCGTGAGCTGCGCCTGATCGAGGTGCTGCGCACCCTGAGGCTGATTCACTACAGCGCCTGGCTGGCCCAGCGCTGGCGCGACCCGATCTTTCCGATCAACTTCCCCTGGTTTGGCAGCCGCGACTACTGGCAGGGCCAGGTCGATATGCTGATCGAGCAAACCGAGGCGATGCAAACGCCAGCCCTGGTGGCCTGAGCGAGCCAAGACCCACCGGTCCGTCGGCCTAAACCGCCATCGGGATAGCGTCCAAAGGCCGGAAATCTTTGTATGCTTAGCAATTCGGTTTCGGGCGTACCAAGGTGTGCGTCCGCTTTTTGTTGTTGGAGCCTGCTGATGCCAGGTCGCTCCCTGCGCGCGAAAACCACACAGGTGTCCGGCGGCGCACCGGCAAAGTTATACATTCCCTCTCACAAGGACCTCTCATGAAACGCAAACAACTTCTTCAATCAGCCCTGGCCCTGCTAGGTCTGGCCGCCGTCCTGGGCAGCAGCAGCGCTGCGGCCCAAAGCTATCCCAACCGGGCGGTGCGCATCGTCGTGCCTTTTGCCACCGGCGGTCCAGCCGATGTGTATGCGCGCTTCATTGCGCAGCGGCTCACCGAAGCCCTGGGCCAGAGCTTTGTGGTCGACAACAAGCCCGGCGGCGGCTCGGTCATCGGCACCGACCTGGCCGCCAAGGCAGCGGCCGACGGCTACACCCTCTTGATGATGTCCAACACCCACACCGTCAATGAAACGCTGATCCCGAACAAGCCCTTTGCGCTGATGAAGGACTTCGTCGGCGTGGCGCCGATCAACTACTCCGACCTGGTGCTGGTGGCCCACCCGTCCAAGGGCATCAACACCCTGGGTGACCTGCTCAAGCGCGCCCAGGCCGAGCCCGGCAAGCTCAATTACGCCTCCTCGGGGCCGGGCACCCCTTACCACATGGCCGGCGAGCTGCTCAAAAGCATGGCCCGCATCAACATGGTTCATGTGCCCTACAAAGGCAGCTCGGGCGCCCGCACCGATGTGATCGGTGGTCAGGTCGACCTGATGTTCGATGCAGTCACCACCATGACCGAACAGGTCAAGGCCGGCAAGGTCAAGGCCCTGGCCACCACCGGCCGCGCCCGCTCCGACGTGATGCCCGAGGTCCCCACCCTGACCGAGGCCGGTGTGGCGGGCTACGAGGCGACCATCTGGCTGGGCCTCATGGCGCCGCGCGGCACGCCGCAGGCCGTGGTCGACAAGCTCAACGAGACCATCAGCAAGATCGTCGGCACACCTGAGATCAAGCAGACCTGGAGCAAGCAAGGCGCGGTGCCCATGCTGATGAACCCGGCCAACTTCACCAAGTACCTCAATGACGACATCAGCAAGTGGGCCACCGTCATCAAGACCGCTAACATCAAACTCGACTGAGCCCTTGCCCATGCCCTCTTTGCACATCCTCAGCGGCGGCGCCGCCAACGGTCTGGTCGACAAGCTGCAGGCCCTATTCCAGCAGCGCACAGGGCTGGCCATTGCCGGCACCTTCAGCGCAGTCGGCCGGATGAAGGAGGCGCTGCTGGCGGGTCAGCCTTGCGACCTGGTCATTCTCACCGAGGCCCTGGTCCGTGATCTGGTCGCCAGTGGCCACCTCGACGGCGACAGCGCTCGAGCTGTGGGCCGGGTACAGACCGGCCTGGGCGTGCCCGCCGGCCAGAGCGTGCCGCCGCTGCAAACGGCCGAGCAACTGGCACAGGCTCTGCAGCAGTCGGCGGGGATCTACATGGCCGACCCGCTCAAAGCCACCGCGGGCATCCACTTCATGAAGGTGCTGCGCGAGCTGGGCCTGGACCAGAGCCTGGGGTCGCGTCTGCGGCCCTTTGCCGACGGCCAGACCGCGATGGCCGCCATGCTGGAAGACAGCCAGTCAGCCAGCGGCCCGCTGATCGGCTGCACCCAGATCACCGAGATCCTCAACACCCCCGGCGCCCAACTGGTCGGCCTGCTGCCCAAACAGTTCGAGCTGGCCACCCCCTACTGGGCGGCGGTCACCCGCGGCAGCAGCCAGGCGCAAGCCGCGGCGCTCATGGTCGAACTGCTGAGCGCGCCGGCGCAGGCCGAGCTGCGCAAGGCATGTGGGTTTGAGTGAGCGGGCAACATGAAGCGGCGCCGAAAGGCGCAAGCCAAGGTCAGCCTCGGCCCGCTTGGATAACCTTGAGATGATGCGCATAATATGCGCATTGATTCAATGTGGAGTGCATGATGCCCTTGGCCCAGCCCGACACCGCGACCGCGGCCCGTAAACGGGCTGTCAACCTCACCCTGAACGAGGGCCTGGTTGCACAGGCCAGAAACTACACCGACAACCTCTCGGCCACGATGGAAGAATTGCTGGCCGCCTACGTGGCTCAGCAGCAACAAGCCCGGGCCATGCGCCGGCAGCAAGCCGATGCCGCCGTCCTGGACTGGAATACCTTGCACGGGAAAGTCGGCTCATTCGCCGACGAGCACACCACCTTGTGATGGCGCAGTTCGACGTACACCGCAACAAAGGTGCGCTCAGAGACTCCATCCCCTTTGTGGTGATCGTGCAGTCGTCACTCTACGATCGCTACCGCCGGCGGGTGGTGGTGCCGCTGGTTCTGCGCAGCGCTCTGCCCCGCCAGACCTCGGCAGCTGGCTCGCGCATGAACCCAGTCTTTGAGGTGCAAGGTCTTTCGGTGGTGCTGCACCCCCTGGATATGGTGTCGGTCGCCGAAGATCAACTCGGGGAGCACCTCATGTCGCTGGCGCCATACGGCCAGACGATCGCGGATGCTCTGGATGAACTGTTCACCCGGTCCTGGCGCTGAGCGGCTCGAGTGCACCGTTCATTAAGAGCGCGGCAGCGGCACTGCTACAGGCGGTGCAGCATTGAGCAAGTCCGCGGGCCTCGTCGAGGAGTGTGGCTTGAATTGAGCGGGCCCCGCCCGGAACTCGCCCAAATTCAAGCCGAGCGCTTACGCGGCTGAGGACACCGGCGTAGGCTTCAAGCCAAACACCCGCTGCGTGCGGCTGCGGTCCTCCACCAGCATGGCGACCGCGTCGGCGGTGGCCGCGCTCAGCGTCCAGCCCAGGTGGCCGTGGCCGGTGTTGTAGAACACATTGGCGTGCTTGCCAGCGCCTACACGCGGCATCATGTCGGGCATCATGGGCCGCAGGCCTGCCCAGGGCACGACCTGGCGCGTGCTCACGCTGGGGAAGCACTGCTGGACCCAGTTCACCAAGGGCTTGATGCGGTCGGCGCGGATGTCGCGGTTGTAACCGTTGAACTCGGCTGTGCCTGCCACGCGAAAGCGCTCTGCGCCCAGGCGGCTGGTCACCAGTTTGGTTTCGTCGTCGAGCAGGCTGACCGTGGGCGCGCCGGCTTGGCTGGCGGCGTCGAGCAGGTTGACGGTGATGGAGTAGCCCTTGACCGGGTAGACGTTGATGCGGTCGCCCAGCTGCGCAGCCAGGCTGCGGCTGCCCACGCCGGCGCTCACCACCACGGCGTCGAACACATGCTGCTCGACGCCGCCATCGCCTTGGGCGCGCACGCGTGCTTCCTCACCGTCGCTCTCCAGGCCCAGGATCTCGCGGCCATATAGAAAGTTCACGCCCAAGCGCTCGCAGGCCGCAGCCAGCCCCTGGGTGTACTTGTGGATGTCACCGGTCGAGTCGCTCTCGGTGTAGTAGCCGCCGTAGTAGGTGCCGGCCAGCGTGGGCTCGATGGCCTTCATCTCCTCAGGCGTCACGGCTCGGCGCGGCAAGCCACCTGCGGCCAGCAGCTTGGAGACCTTGCCCGCATGTTCGAAGCCCTTGCGGTCGCGGTAGATGTGCAAGATGCCTTGCTTTTTGAGGTCAAAGTCTATGCCTTCGGCCTCGGCCCAGGAAAACAGGTGCCCACGTGCAGCAATGGCCAGGCGCGCGGTGTCTATGGTATTGCGCTCGTACTTGGGGATGCTGGCGATGAACTCTGCAAACCAGGTCAGCTTGTGCCAGCTCGGCTTGGGGTTGAGCAGCAGAGGCGCGTCCTTGCGCAGCATCCATTTGAGACCCTTGACCAGGGTGGACGGGTGGGTCCAGGTTTCGGCGTTGGAGGCCGAGAGCTGGCCGCCGTTGGCAAAAGAAGTCTCCATGGCGGCGTAACGGTGCCGCTCGAACAAGGTGACCTTGAAGCCGCGACGGGCCAGGGCATAGGCGCTGGTCACGCCGGTGATGCCGCCACCAATGACTGCGATGGATTTCATGAGGTTCGCTCCAAAAAAGGCAGTTCGCCACGCCATTGCGCTGCGAACGCCCCCTCTGTTTGGAACCTGAGAGATTCACCCGGTGCGAACCGGGCTTGCTCCTGCGGTGGGCTCAGACCCGTGGCCTGCGCCGCTCTTCAGAGTGTGAACATGTCAGCCGGTCCTTGGGCCTGAGAGTTTCCGGGGCGGTTGCTCCTTCGGCGCCGCTTCAAAGAGCGGTCTCTCCCGACTGACATGAAAAATCAATGCCTCAATTTTCTCCCGCAACGAGAAAGTTTTCAACCAGGCCCAGCCACATGCGCGCCCCCGGTTCGATGATCTCGTCGTTGAAGTCGTAGCCCGGGTTGTGCACCATGCAGGCGCCGGCCGAGCCGGGCCCGCCATTGCCCACCAGGAAATAGCAGCCTGGCACCTTCTCCAGCATGAAGGCAAAGTCTTCGCTGGCGGTCAGGGGCTTGGCCTCGGTGTGTACACGTTCGGGGCCGAACAGCTCGAGCGCCACCTGCGCGGCAAGCCGTGTGGGGCCGCTGGCGTTGACCAGCACCGCATAGCCTTCGCGCCAGTCGATCTCGGCGCGCACCTTCAAGCTGGCAGCCTGCAGCTCGACCAATTCGCAAATGCGTTCGCGCAGCAAGACCCGCACCTGGGGGTCCAGGGCGCGTACGCTCATCTCGAGCTTGGCCTGCGCGGGGATCACGTTGTTGGCCTGACCGGCATGGAGCGCGCCGACGGTCACCACGGCGGTGTGCAGCGGGTCCACATTGCGCGAGACCACGGTTTGCAGCGCTGTGACGATGGAAGCCGCCGCCACCACGGTATCGGCAGTCGTGTGCGGCATGGCGCCGTGGCCGCCCACGCCATGCAGGGTGATCGTGGCGTAGTCGCTGGAGGTCATAGACGGGCCCTGGCGAAAGAAAAAATGACCGGTTTCCAGCCCCGGCATGTTGTGCAGGGCGAACACCGCGTCGCAGGGGAAGCGCTCGAACAGGCCATCGGCCATCATGCGCAGCGCGCCGCCGCCGCCTTCTTCGGCCGGCTGAAAAATCAGGTGCAGCGTGCCGTCGAATTGCGCGTCCTCGGCAATCAGGCGGGCTGCTGCCAGCAGCGTGGCGGTGTGGCCGTCGTGGCCGCAGCCATGCATCAGACCCGGGCTGCGGCTGGCCCAGGCGCGGCCGCTGTCTTCCTGGATGGGCAGCGCGTCCATGTCGGCGCGCAGACCCAGGCGCTTGCGGCCCGAGCCGCGCACCAGCCGACCGACCACGCCGGTGCCACCGATGCCGGTGAACACCTCGTAGCCCCAGTCGGCCAACTTGCCGGCCACCAAAGCGGCGGTGCGGTGCTCCTCGAAACCCAGCTCGGGATGAGCGTGGATGTCGCGGCGCAGGCGCACAAACTCGCCGATGCGCTCAGTCAGCGCCTCACCCAGGTAGGCCGTTTGCATCATGGGCTTTACTGCGGCTGCAGATTGATGGCGCGGGCAATGGCGCGGTATTTTTCGGTGTTGTCGGCGTAGACCTTGGCCACCGCGGCCAGCGGCTGCGGCCTGGGCACGACCATGGCGTGGGATTCGAGCGCGCTGCGCACCGCCGGGTCGTTGGCCACTTCGCTCAGGGCTTTGTGCAGGGCCTGCACGATGGGCTCGGGCGTGTCCTTGCGCACAAAGTAGCCAGCCCAGATGTCAAACACAAAGCCCTTGAGCGCGGGCGTGTCATTGAGCGGAGGGGCTTTCTTGACCAGATCCTGGCGGTCGGCCGAGAGCACAGCCACCGTCTTGAGCTTGCCCTCATCGACCAGCGCCACCTGGCCCTTGCCATAGGGCGTCATGAACACATCGACCAAGCCGGCCATCATGTCCTGGAAGGCCGGGGCGGCGCCCTTGTAGGGCACGTGGGTCATCTCCACGCCGGCAAGCTTGGACATGTGCTCGCCCAGCAGGTGGTACAGCGAGCCGGGGCCGACGCTGGCGTAGGTCATCGGCTTGCCCGCAGCGGCAGACTTGCGCGCATAGGCCAGCAGCTCCTCGCCGCTAGCAGCTGGCAGGTCCTTGCGGGCGAACATGGCCATGGGGTTGATGGTGATCATCTGCACCAGGCGGAAGTCCTCAGCCTTGTATTTGATGGCCGCATTCGACAGGGGCGCCAGGATCAGCTCGTTGGGCGAGCCCTGAAAAATCATGTGACCGTCCGCGGGGCTGGCCAGCAGCTTCTGCGCGGCGATGCCACCGCTGGCACCGCCCAGGTTTTCCACCAGCACCGGCTGGCCCAATTGCTTGGACAGGGCGTTGTTCAAGGTGCGGGCGATCACGTCGGACAAGCCGCCGGCCGGGTAGGGCACCATCAGGGTGACGGGCTTGCTGGGAAAGCCTTGTGCCAAAGCCGTACCGACGCTGGCCGCGCAGGCCAGAGCGAGGACACAGCGACGAAGGAAAGAGCGCGGGGCAGCGGTCATAAATGTCTCCCTATGGGTTTGAATGTGACGCTAATGCTAAGCATCCGGATTTGATGCGTCTATTGCATTATTTTTCTGGTAATAATGAGTTATCCGCATAATTTGGGACTGCAGCCATGAATATCCGCAGCCTGGAACACCTGCTGGCCCTGGCCGAAACCGGCTCCTTCAGCAAGGCGGCTGAGCGCTGCTTTCTCACCCAGTCGGCGCTCAGCCGCAGCATACAAACCCTGGAGAGCGATTTAGGCGGCAAGCTGCTCGACCGCATTGGTAAACGCAACGAGCTCACGCCTTTGGGCCAGCAGGTGGTCGAACGCTCACGCGGCATCGTGCGCGATGCGGCCGAACTCAAACGCAGCGCCGAGCTGCTGCAAGACGGCGCCGGCTTGATCCGCGTCGGGCTGGGTTCGGGCCCGGGCGCCTTGCTGATGCAGCCGCTGATGCGGCTGGCGGCCGAGCAATACCCACGGGTGCGGGTGAGCATCACCCGCGGCCCGACCGAGCTGCAGCTGGTGCAGCTGCGTGCACGCCAGCTCGACGCGATGGTGGTCGATGCGCGGCGCGTGCAGCCTGCGCCAGATCTGCAGATCGAGCCGCTGGGCGAACTGCTGGCCGGCTTTGTTAGCCGCGCCGATCACCCGCTGGCTCGCCAGCGAGCCGTGAGCATGGCGCAGGTTCTGGCCTATCCGCTGGCCGGAATACCGCTATCGGCCGAAGTCTCGCGCACCCTGCTCGAACAATACGGGCCGGGCACGCAAGCCGAAAAAATCACCGCCATCGAATGTGAGGACATCCCCGGCCTGATCGCCACCGTCGAGCAGACCCAAGCGATTTTTCTGGGCATCGTGGCTGCAGCGCGCGAGGGCCTGCAGGCCGGACGGCTGTGCCAGCTCAAGGTCGAACCCGAGCTGGGCATAGGCGCCCGCTTTGCCTATGTCAGCCTGAGCGGGCGCACCGAAGCGCCAGTCATGCAGCTGCTGCGCCAGCTGGTGCGTGAGAGACTGCGCGACGAGCCGGAGCTGCCGAGTCGAAAACAGCGGGGATGAGGCGGGGTGCTGAGCAAAGGCCGCATCGCGCCGGGGCGGCGCTCCCACTCACTCAGCAGCCTAGGCTGTCGGCCAGTTGCAAGATATCGCGCACATGCAACTCGGGACCAGGCTGGGGTGAGACGTCCTTAACATGGGCAGCGCCAAATTCCAGTGGCCGCTCGATATAAGCGGCGCGCAGACCACAGGCTTGCGCGGCCTGCAGATCGTCCTGGTGGGCAGCGCAGAGCATCACTTCGGACGGCGCCACATCAAACACCTGGGCCACACCCAAGTAGGTCGCGGGATCGGGCTTGTAGGCCCTAAACACCTCGGCCGAAAGGATGCAGTCCCAGGGCAGGCCGGCGCGCTTGGCCATGTTCGTGAGCAGGCCGATATTGCCGTTGGACAAGGGCGTGATGGTGTAGCGTTTTTTCAGACGCTCAAGGCCGGCGACCGCATCGGGCCAGGCTGACAGGCGGTGCCAAACGCGATTAAGGTGCGCCCGCTCGGCTTCGCCCAGATGCTGCAGACCAAAGCGCGGCAAGATCTCGTCGAGGATGAGCCGATGCAGCTCGTCGATGCGGGTCCAGCCCAATTGTCCCGAACGCACCCGCTGCATGGCGGGCTGGTATCCGGCCCGCCAAGCCAGCGCAAAAGCATCCCCATCGACCTGAGGATGCAGCGCCGCCATCTCACGCACGATGCTGCCGTGCCAGTCGACCACCGTGCCGAACACATCGAAAGCCAAGACCTTGGGCGCTGGCTGGGCCATCAACATTCCCAGCTCAGGCCAGCAAGGCGTTGACCCGCCGCACATAAGCGGCCGGATCGTCGGGCAGGCCGCCTTCGGCCAGCAGCGCTTGGTCGAACAGGATGTGGGCGTAGTCGTCGAAGTTGGCCTCGGCCGCCTCGAGCTTCTTGACCAAGGGATGTCCGGCATTGACCTCCAAAACCGGCTTGACGGCCGGCGCGCTTTGCCCGGCGGCCTTGAGCATGCGCGCCAGTTGCATGGACATGCCGCCGTCCTGCACCACCAGACAGGCCGGCGAGTCGACCAGGCGTGTGGTGGCGCGTACATCGGTGGCCTTGTCCTTGAGCGCCTCCTTCAGGCGTTCGAGCACCGGCTTGAAGGCGGTCTCGGCCTGCTCGGCGGCCTTCTTTTCTTCCTCGTCCTGCAGCTGACCGAGGTCAACCTGGCCCTTGGCCACGCTTTGCAGGGCGGTGCCATCGAACTCATTGAGAAAGCTCAGGGCCCACTCGTCGACCCGGTCGCTCATCAGCAGCACTTCGATGCCTTTTTTGCGGAAGATCTCCAGCTGCGGGCTGCTGCGGGCCGCAGCCTGGGTCTCGGCAGTGATGTAGTAAATGGCCTGCTGGCCCTCTTTCATGCGGGCCTTGTAATCGGCCAGACTGACGCTGACGGTGTCGGAGGTGGTCGAGGCAAAGCGCAGCAGCTTGGCAAGGCGCTCGCGGTTGGCAAAGTCTTCGCCCAGACCTTCCTTGAGCACAGCGCCGAACTCGGCGTAGAAGGTCTTGAACTTCTCAGGCTCGTTGGCCGCCAGGTCTTCGATCATCGACAGCACGCGGCGGGTGTTGCCCTCGCGGATGGCCTTGACCGCACGGCTTTCCTGCAGGATCTCGCGCGAAACATTGAGCGGCAGATCGCTGGAATCGACCACGCCCTTGATGAAGCGCAGGTAGACCGGCAGCAGGGCCTCGGCGTCGTCCATGATGAAGACGCGCTTGACATAGAGCTTGACGCCCGGGGCCTTGTCGCGGTTGTACAAGTCGCCCGGCGCCTTGGCCGGGATGTAGAGCAGCTGGGTGAATTCGGTAGAGCCCTCAACCCGGTTGTGAGTGAAAGCCAGGGGAGCGGCCTGGTCGTAGCTGAGCTGCTTGTAGAACTCCTCGTACTGCTCGGGCGTGATGTCCTTCTTGGACCGGCTCCACAAAGCACTGGCTTTGTTGACGGTTTCCCATTCGCCGGTCTTGACCATCTGGCCGGGCTGGTCGTTCTCGCCCTCCTGCCACTCCTCTTTGGGCATGAGGATGGGCAGCGAAATATGGTCGGAATATTTGCTGATGATGCCTTTGAGCTTCCAGGCACCGAGGTAATCGCCGGCGTCTTCTTTGAGGTGCAAGATGACGCTGCTGCCGCGCTCGCTGCGCTCGATATCCTGCACCTCAAAGTCGCCGGTGCCCTGGCTGCTCCAGCGCACGCCTTGGCTGCTGGGCAGGCCGGCGCGGCGGCTTTCAACCGTGATGCGATCGGCCACGATGAAACCGGAGTAAAAGCCGACGCCGAACTGGCCGATCAGCTGGGCGTCGTTTTTCTGGTCGCCGGTCAGGCGAGTCATGAACTCACGGGTGCCGCTCTTGGCGATGGTGCCCAGGTTGTCGATGGCCTCCTGGCGCGACAGGCCGATGCCGTTGTCGGTAATCGTCAGGGTGCGGGCCTGGGTATCGACATCAATTTTGACCTGCAGCTCGGGCGTATCTTCGAACAAAGCACTGTCATTGAGCGCCTCGAAGCGCAGCTTGTCGCAAGCATCCGAAGCATTGGATATGAGCTCGCGCAAAAAGATATCGGGATTGGAATAAAGAGAATGGGTCACCAGCTTGAGCAGCTGGGCCACCTCGGCCTGGAAGGAGTGGGTCTGAGAAGTCATGGAGGGCGAAATTGGGGCGCTGCGCAGGATTTCAAGAGCCCGACTGTGTCATGATCCCCACAACGTCCTAACTCCGCATGAACCCCACCGAATTTTGGGCCCTGGTCGCGCTGGCCGCCGCCATGAGCTTTTCCCCTGGGCCCAACACCACCCTGTCTGCCGCGCTGGGGGCCAACCTGGGACTGCGGCGCGCCCTGCCCTTTGTCTGCTCGGTGCCGGTGGGCTGGAGCCTGCTGCTGACTTTGTGTGCGCTGGGTCTGGGCGCCCTGATTCTGGCTGCGCCTGGCCTGGTCTGGGTGCTCAAAGCGGTGGGGGTGGGCTACCTGCTGTGGCTGGCGCTGAAACTGGCCCGCAGCAGCAGCCTGAGCCAGTCGGCTGAGCCGGTGCAGGTCGGTTTTTTCCAGGGCATAGGGCTGCAGTTTCTCAACATCAAGGCCTGGATGCTGGCCCTGACCGTGGTCAGCGGCTGGGTGGCCGGCCAGGGCTCGGTGCTGCTGCGACTGGCGCAGGTGGTGCCCGTCATGATGGTCTTTGCTTTTTGCAGCAACCTGAGCTACGCATGGGTGGGCTCGCTGCTGCGGCTGTGGCTGGCCGGCCCCGACGGCAGCGGGCTGCGCCTGTTGCGCTTTAACCGCCTGATGGCCGGCGTGCTGACTTTGACCGGCTTGTGGATCTTGCTGCAATGAGCGCCGCAGCAGCCCAAACCCGCGGTCTGCTCCTGGGCCTGGTGGCGGTGGTGATTTTTTCGGTCACCCTGCCGGTGACGCGGCTGGCGGTAGGAACGCCAGATGCGCCGCAACTGTCGGGCACCTTCGTGGCCCTGTCCAGGGCGGTACTGGCCGCTGGCCTGTCCATCGTCTATCTGTTGGCCGTGCGCGCGCCCTGGCCCGAGCGCAGCCAATGGCTGCCCCTGACCGTCATTTCACTGGGCGTGGTGCTGGGCTTTCCGATCTGTACCTCCATCGCGCTGCAGCAGGTCGAAGCGGTTCATGCCAGCGCGATATTGGGCATGCTGCCGCTGTCGACCGCTGTCATCGGGGCGGTGATGCACAAGCAGCGCCCGTCGCTGGGCTTCTGGCTGTGCGCCGGGCTGGGCAGCGCGTTGGTCATCACCTACGCCCTGCTGCGCGCCCCTGCGGGTGCGATCGCACTGCATCAGGCCGATGCGCTGTTGCTGCTGGCGATCGTCTCGGCCTCCACCGGCTATGCCTGGGGCGCACGCCTGTCCGGTCAGATGCCCCCCGAACAGGTGATCTGCTGGTCCCTGGTGCTGGCGCTGCCACTGACCCTACCCGGCAGCTGGTGGACCTGGCCGCAGACGCAGGTCCAGGCCGGCACTTGGCTGGCTCTGGGCTATCTGGCCATGTTTTCAATGTGGGTGGGCTTTTTCTTCTGGTACCGAGGCTTGGCGATGGGCGGCACCGTGCGGGTCAGCCAGGTGCAACTGCTGCAGCCGTTTTTATCCATGCTGTTTGCGGTGATCCTCGTGGGTGAGCGCCTAGACGCCCTGACCGTGGGTTTTGCGCTGGCCGTGCTGGCCACGGTGGTGCTCGGGCGCAAGATGGCGGTGGCGCCCGGCCGCAAAGACTGAGGCTGGCAGGGGATGCGGGGCGGTAGGCCCCAAGCGATGCAGCGGCCCATCGGTCTGCAGGGGCTCTTCGAAGGCCCATCGCGCCGAGGGCGGCGCTCACACCCCATCTGGCAGCAATGGTTACAGGGTGTGGGAGCTGCGCCCTCGCAGCGATGCGGTGGTCAATAGGGCAGCAGGGGCTCATAGAAGGCCCTTCGCGCCGAGGGCGGCGCTCCCGCCGGGGCAGCGCTGGGCCGGCGATAAAAGGTGTGGGAGCTGCTGTAGGATGACCACACCACACACCAGCATAGGAGACCCATCGCATGAAGCCCCTCGCCTTTCAAGCCCCCGCAGGCAGACGCAGCGCACTGCGCCTGCTCGGCGCTGCCCTGGTCCTGAGCGCTGCCAGCTTGAGCGTACAAGCCCAGGAATGGCCTAACCGGCCGGTGCGCATCGTCGTGCCCTACCCGGCAGGTGGTGCGGTCGATATCGTCACCCGCGCCCTGGCCGACCGGCTGTCGGCGCAGTGGCGTCAGCCGGTGGTGGTGGAGAACAAGGCCGGCGCCGGCGGGCTGATTGGCGCCGACGCCGTCTCCAAAGCCACGCCCGACGGCTACACACTGGTGATGGCCACCGTCAGCAGCCACGCGATCGCGCCGGCCGTTTACCGCAAGATGCCCTACGACGCGGTAGCCGACTTTGGCGCCATTTCGCTGGTGGCGCTGACGCCCTACATCATCACCGTCCATCCCGATGTGCCGGCGACCAACCTGCGCGAGCTGATTGCCTATGCCAAAGCCAATCCGCGCAAGCTCAACTTTGGCTCCTCGGGCACCGGCACCACACCGCACCTGGCCGGCGAGCTGTTCAACACCCAGGCCGGCACCCAGATCGCCCACGTGCCCTACAAAGGCAGCGCACCCATGGTGGCCGACTTGCTCGGCGCGCAGGTCCAAGTGGCTTTTGACAACACCGTGATCCCCAACATCAAGGCCGGCAAGCTGCGCGGCCTGGCGGTCACTGGGCCAGCCCGCCTGGCTGCGGTGGCCGATATACCGACCGCCGCCGAAGCCGGCCTGCCCGGCTATGAAGCGGTGGGCTGGATGGGCCTGTATGCGCCCAAGGGTACGCCGATGGCGCTGCGCACGCGGCTGGCGCAAGACACCGCACGGGCCGCAGCCACGCCCGAGTTCGTCGCGCGCATGGAAGGCCTGGGCTTTCAGGCCCGCAGCAACAGCCCGGCTGAATTCGACGCCTACCTCAAGGCCGAACAGCAAAAATGGGCCAAGGTGGTCAACGACGCGGGCGTGCCGCAGGAATAAGGCCTCCTCACATGAACCGCGCCACGCGAGCCTTTACCCAGGTTGACGTCTTCACCGACACGCCCTTGCTGGGCAATGCGCTCGCGGTGGTGCTGGAGGCCGAAGGTCTGAGCGATGCCCAGATGCAGGCCCTGGCTCAGTGGACGAATCTGTCAGAAACCGCCTTTGTGCTGCCGCCCACCGATGCCCATGCCGACTACCGGGTGCGCATCTTCACCCCGGGCGGCGAGCTGCCTTTTGCAGGCCATCCCACCTTGGGCAGCTGCTATGCCTGGCTAGAAGCCGGCGGCCAGCCCCGAGACCCTGAGTTCATCGTGCAGCAATGCGCCGTGGGTCTGGTGCGCATTCGGCAGGGCGGCAGTCGCCTGGCCTTTGCCGCGCCGGCCTGCCGCCGCAGCCCCATCGCGCCGGAGTTGCTCGCCCAAATCAGCGACGCTCTGGGCTTGCAGGGCGGGCAGTTGCGTGCCTCGCAAAGCCTGGACAACGGCCCGGTCTGGCTCAGCCTGCTGCTGGACGCGCCCGAGACGGTGCAGGGACTGCAGCCCGACCATGGCCGTCTGCGCGCGCTGGGCGTCAAAGTGGGGGTGGCTGCGGTTTACCGACAAACCGGCCAGGCGCTGATTGCCCGCGCCAACCGCGAGGCGCGTGCCAGCCGCAGTGAGACGGCACCCACCCACCCCGAACCCGATCTGGAGGTACGCGCTTTTGCCGCCGCCTCGGGCATTTTGGAAGACCCGGTGACCGGCAGCCTCAACGCCAGCTTGGGGCAGTGGCTGATGGCCGAGGGCCTGATGCCCAGCAGCTACCTGGCCAGCCAGGGCAGCTGCCTGGGCCGGGCCGGCCAGGTGTATGTGCAGCGCGATGCCCAAGGTCAGGTCTGGGTCGGCGGGTCTAGCGTGAGCTGCATCCGCGGGCAGCTGGCGCTCTAAGGCCCCGAGCGGTCGCGGCCGCGACCGGGGTCAGGTGCGGGCCTGGTCGAAAATTCCGGCCATGGGAACCCTCTACCTTGTGCGCCACGGCCAGGCCTCCTTCGGTGCCGACAACTACGACGTCCTGAGCGAACTTGGCCATCGCCAGGCGCTGCGCCTGGGTCAGTACCTGCGCGAGCGCGGCGTGCAATTTGAAGCCTCCCTCACCGGCACCCTGGAGCGCCAAAGGCAAACCCACGCCGGCATTTGTCAGGGCCTGGGGCAGGGCCTGCAAGCGCTGGAGCAGTCGGCACTCAATGAATACGACAGCCACGCACTGATCGCGGCCATCCATCCCGAGCCGTTGGCCCGGCCCGATACGCCCGAGCTCTACCGCCACCACTTTCGCCTGCTGCGCCAGGCCCTGCAGGCCTGGATCGCCGGCCAGATCGCGCCACGCGGCATGCCCAGCTTTGAACAGTGGAGCGCAGGCATACGCGCTGCGCTGGACCATGTGCGCCAAAACCATCAGGGCGCGGTGCTGCTGGTCTCTAGCGGCGGGCCGATTGCCACTGCCGTCGGCCAAATCATTGATGCTTCACCGACCAGTTGGATCGAACTCAATCTGCGCATCCGCAATGCATCAATCACCCAGTTTGAATTCAACCCCAAGCGCCACAGCCTGCTGACCTACAACACCCTGCCCCACCTCGACGGTCCGGCCTACGAAGACTGGATCAGCTATACCTAAGGTGTAGGGTGCTCTCGATGGCCAAGGCCTGGAGCCCTTTCACTGCACCCGGCACATACAAGATGCCTAAGTGGGCCAGTGCGGTAAGCCAGTCCGGGGCGCGGCTCGATAGATGAGGCGAGGAATCAGTCGGCACAGGCCTTCAGTAAGTTGCAAATGAATTCGCATTATTTGAGCCAAATATTTGTAAAAACGCTTTAAAAACATATGCTTGCGGCAAATGCAGGAGTCGCAAAAATTTGAGCTTTATGATCATCCATCGCAGATGGCACCTATGCTGCCGAGCGAGCACAAGCTCGGGCCGATGCTAGAGCGTACCCATGAACTAATCCGCAAGGCGGACGGCTTGTTTCGGGCCAAAAGGGCTCCGGGCTGGAAAACAGCTGGGTCATACCCGGCGCTTTGCGCAGCAGTGAAGTCAGCGAGGACAAGCTCGCCGAATGGACCTTGCTGATCAAGCAACAAGGGGCTGATTTGGAGCGGGAGCGCGCCGCCCGCAAGGGTTTTGCCTCAACCATCCGGCACAAGTACGATCAGCCCATGACAGACCCAGCACCGCCCCCCGCTCAGCCACGCAACCCCCTTCACGGCCTGACCCTTGAAGCCATGTTGCGTGCCCTGGAGGCCCACTTCGGCTGGGAGGAGCTCGGGCGGCGCATTGCCATCCGCTGCTTCACCCACGAGCCCAGCGTCAACTCCAGTCTGAAGTTCCTGCGCAAAACACCCTGGGCACGGGAAAAGGTAGAAGGGCTCTACCTTTTCATGCAGCGGGAAATTGGGCGGGCGCAGGGCCGACCGTGAAGCTGCTACCTGGCCGTGGCTGCGCAGGACGCAGGGCCCAAGCCGCCTAGGTGCTCAGTTGCCGCTATAGGGCAGTGAGGAATGATGCACCACGATGCGCAGCTTACCGGCGTCGTCTTTAACGTAGCTCCAGGTCTTGTCAACCCTGGTCACCTGACCCTTCTTGTCGGTGATCATCACGTTGCCCATGCTGCTGGCTGAATCCCCGGCAATGAAGACAGCCGCATTTTTGGCCTCACACCGGGTCCAGCCCTTGAGGGCAAAGCCGGTGTCTTTCGGAAAGTTGCTGTCGCCGCCTACAAAGTAAGCCAAGGCCCCAGCGCGTGTGGTCCGAAAGGTCTGGGGCGCAACGGTCAGTGTGGGCTTGAACAGCACAGTGCCCATTTGATAGCCGTAAGCGCTGTCGATCACCTTCTCAGCCAGCGCCTTGGCCGCCGCTTGGCCGCTTTTTTCACCGGTCTGGCTGATGTCGACCAAGGCCTGGCACCACGCTGCCTGAGCGCCAAGCACATCCACCTCTGTGATGGCCCGGTTGACCACAGTGGCAGATGCAGCGCCGCTCAAGGCAAGCAGGCTCAGAGCGGCAGATACGAGTACGCGTTTTTTCATGACAGAGGGACTCCAGAAAGTAAATAAACATGAACAGGGATAAAGCGGCAGCATCACAAGTCTTTGAGATGCCTGCAGCTATTGGAGCTACAGCCTCTGACCCCAACTTGAACCGCGCATGAGCAGCCACTGACAGGCACATGAACAGAGCATGACAGGCGCCTTTTTTGGCAAGCGCATTCGACAATTTCACCGATGTTTCGCCGCCGCCTGAGCCTGGTCTTGATTCTTCTGGCCGCCATCATTGCGCTGCAGGGCGCGGCCGCCGTGCTGGCCTTGCGCGAGGTGGAGCGGCAGGTGGTGCGCGGCCGAATCGCCAACGACATTCACCTGGGCTTCCTGCAGCTATCGACCACCAAGCAGCGGCTTCGCTCCTGGCTGACCCAGCACATGGTGGGCGCCGGCGGCGACCCGGCCGAGCGGGATGTGCTGCTGGGGAATTTACACACCATCTTGGCCGACCTCCATCGCCTGACGCAGGCGGCGGCCCGAGTCGGTCCCGACGCAGAAGGCAGCGAGGAACATCGGGCGCGGCCCGAGGCCTTGCGCATTTTGGACCAGCATGTGCGAGACATCAGCCACAGCGTGCGAGACATGGCCGCCTTGCCAGCCGATGCCTCGGCCCGCCAAGCCTGGGACCGGCTGGCCGACGCGTTCGAGGTGTCCCAAGGGCAGGACCTGCGCCAACTCATTGCCCTAAACATTTCGCGCGAAACGGCCGTGGTGCAGCGTGAGCGCAGCGCAGCTGACCAGGCCCTGGCCCGCATGCGCTGGCTGTGGATAGGCATGGCTGTGTTGCTGGCCATGGTGGCGCTCGGCGCGACGGTGTACTTCGGGCGTGCTCTGCGCCGCCCGCTGGACGCGCTGTTCAAAGGCGCACAGGCGCTGCGCCAGGGCCGACTGGACCACCGCATTGCGCTCGGCGGCCCCGACGAGTTTTCCGACGTGGCGCGCAGCATGAATGCCATGGCTGACGAACTCGAGCAACACCGGCAGCGCGAAAGCGAGCAGCGCCACCAGCTGGAGGCCCAGGTGCGCGAACGCACCCGAGACCTGCACGAGGCTAATGCGTCACTGCACCAGACCGATGTGCGACGCCGCCAATTGCTGGCCGATATCAGCCATGAACTGCGCACACCCACCACCGCCTTGCGTGGCGAGGCCGAGATCACCCTGCGCGGGCCAGACCGCCCGGTGGCCGAGTACCGCGAAGCCTTGCAGCGCATCGTTGACACCTCCGGCCAACTGAGCGCCGTGATCGATGACCTGCTGGCCATGGCCCGCAGCGACATGGACACGCTCAGCCTGGTGCGCAAACCCGTAGACCTGAGCCTGCCTTTGATGGACGCACTCACCCAGGCCAGCGCCCTGGCCCGGCTGACACAGGTGCACATCGCGTGCGCGCCCCCGCCCGCTTCAACATGGTGGGTGCTGGGCGATGAGCAGCGGCTGTGCCAACTGGTGCTGCTGCTCCTGAACAACGCGGTGTGCTACTCGCAGCCGCAAGGTGCGGTCCAGGTAGAGCTACGGGCCTGCGAAGAAGGTCGCGCCCTGGAACTGCACATCGTTGACGAGGGCATAGGCATTGCGCCGCAAGACCTTCCCTTTGTCTTTGAGCGCCACTTTCGGGGTGCGGACGCGCGCCGCCACCGCGCTGCCGGCAGTGGCCTGGGCCTGCCGATTGCAAAGGCGCTGGCCCAGGCACACGGCGGCACCCTGAGGCTGAGCAGCCCTGCTCACCCCGGCCAAACCCAGGGCACAAGGGCGGTCTTGCGCCTGCCCTTGCTGCCATCACGAGGCGAGCTGTCATGAATATTGTTCTGGTGGAAGACGACCCGCGCATTGCGGACTTTTTGCAGCGCGGCCTGCGCGCCGAGGGCTACCATGTCCAGCATGCAGCCCATGGCAATCAGGGGCTGTCACTGGCCTTAAGTGCTTCGCGCCAGTCGCAGCAGACGAGCGCGCCCACGCCGACGGTGGTGGTGCTCGATGTCATGCTGCCGGGCATGAGCGGCATGCAGATTTGCCAGAGCCTGCGTGCGCAAGGCGTCAAGCTACCCATCCTGATGCTCACCGCCCTAGGCACACTGGACGAGCGTGTCGCCGGCCTGCGCATGGGGGCCGACGACTACCTGTGCAAGCCCTTCGAGTTTGAAGAACTGCTGGCCAGGCTCGAAGCGCTGGCGCGCCGCGCCCAGAACCTGCTGCCCAGCCGAAAGCCGATTCTTCAAGTGGCCGACCTCCAACTCGACCGCGAGCGTATGCGCGCCAGCCGGGCCGGCGTGCCCCTGAACCTCACCGCACGCGAGCTGGCCCTTCTGGAATTGCTGATGGCAGCGCCCGGCCGGATGTTTAGCCGCGAGCGCATCCTGTCCAGTGTGTGGGGCCACAGCGAAGACCCGCTGACCAACGTGGTGGACGTGTACATCCGCCGCCTGCGCAGCAAGATAGACGAGAACCACAGCGTGGCCCTGATTCAGACCGTGCGGGGGCTGGGCTATCGCCTGGAAGAGCCTATGTCGGACCAGGGGCATGCGATCGCAGAATAAATTGGGGTCAGATACCGATTTTTCAGGATCCACCCTGGTACCCAAGCCTGCGCTTGTTCCGCCAGGGCGAGCAGGAGAGCTGGGCCGAGGTGATCGAGCGGGTGACGGTAGCTTTGGCCGACAGATCCTATGGGCGCCAAAGTTTGAACGGCACATGCCGGGCTGCATGAACAAAGTCCTGGTCTGTCGACAGCAAGGTTAAGTCGTGTCGCCCACACAACTGAATAAGCAAGGCATCGATGGTGCCGATCTGAACCCCAGCGCGCCGGCAGACATTGCGCAGCTCGGCGGCTGCGATGTGGTCCTGCCTATCAGGCGGGATAAAGGGCAAGGCCTGAAAGCGCTGGATGATGGCCTGCGCCGAACGCGGGCCGCCGAAGCCCTGAAGCAGTTCCTGCAAGACCAGTCCAGTGGTGAAGACAGCAGCAGCGCCAGCCAAAGCCTCTGATAGCACCAGAACCTCAGGCTCATGCGTCGATCCGTCGCGGCGAAATGCCAGCGACCAGACGCTGGTGTCTACCAGCAAAGTCATGAACGGCTGCGCTCTGCCTTGTAATCGAAACTTGCGTCCCAATCCAACTTGCCAAAAAGCTCAGTGAGCTTTTTTTGTTCACGCCGAGCAACGAACTCCTTGAGCGCCAGCGTGACCGCGGCTTTTTTGGTTGCTTCACCACTGAGCTCCAAAACCTGGTCCAAGAGCTTTGGGTCGAGAGCGAGGTTGGTTGCCATGTGTGCCTCCTTGTGTGGGATCTTACACACGCTAGCCTCAAATAGAAAGCCGGCATGTCCCCGTCTTTCATGGCTCTAGCGGTGCCCCAGCTTGGCTACCGCTGCCGAACACCACTTTTGGACAGTGGCGTTAGCCTCAAACATCAGCTCAATGCGCAACTCTTCTTGACGATTAATGGGACGTGTTTCCAGTAAGCTGAACGTTTCGACAGGCTGATGGCAGCAAGTCTGTATCAAGGTAGCCACCCATATGAAACGTTCACTCATCAGCTCAGGCTCCACCTTCGAAGCAGAGATTGGCTACAGCCGGGCCGTGGTCCAAGGGGACTGGATCTTCGTCTCCGGCACCACAGGTTTTGACTATTCCACCATGACCATTTCCGACGACCTGGCAGAGCAAACCGAGCAATGCCTGAAGAACATAGCGACAGCGCTGGCCCAAGCAGGCTGCAGCTTGGCAGATGTGGTGAGGGTGACTTATGTCTTGCCGGATGGCAGCCAGTTCAAAGACTGCTGACCGGTGCTGCGCCAATACTTCGGCGCGGTGCGGCCTGCGGCCATGATGATTTCAGCGGGACTGGCTGATCCTCGGATGAAGAACTTGGCTCTCCCGAACCATGTTTAACGTATCGCTTCCCGTAGCGGATGCCGTCTTCACTTGGGCGAACGTCGTACTCGTTTTGGGCGCCGTCCTCGCTTTCGTTGGGACCGCCGGTGTGTTCTGGAGTACGGGCATCCGTGAGAGGTACGCAGACGAGCGCATAGCGGCAAACGAGGCAGAAACTGCAAAGGCGAAAGCTGAGACCGCTCGCGCACTCCTCGAGCAAGAGCGCCTGAAGGCGCAGATGGCATGGCGAAGAATCGCGCCAAGTCAGGCACAACGCATTGCGGAAGAACTACGCGGAGAGCCGCTTGAAGTATGGGTCACCTTCGTTGGCAATGATCCCGAGGCTACGGTCTTTCGCGAAGATATTAATTCCGCACTTGTAGCCGCAGGCATAAAGACAAAGTTCTTCAGTGGCTACGAGCGCGCCGTTGGTCTGTCGGTCAAGGGCGGCCCGCCGGAACAACGGGCGAGGCTAGTGAACGCTTTCAATGCTGCTGGCGTACCCGCCCTGGACTCACCGGAGCCGAGCTTCATGAAGACAGGCCTCGAAGTGTTGGTGGGTACGAAGCCCCCGCCAGAGTTCCAGCGGTGACGCCTAACCCCTCGCTCAAGCGGAGCACAGAAACTCTACTCTGACCCCAATTATTCTGTGAGTTGCCTACCGCGTCGGTCGGATCGTCGCAAGCGCCGACCGCCGCCCTGGACAACTCTGCACCTGTTCAACCCGCCCGTTGTCTCTTTATCTCTTGGGGTAAAACTGTTCAGACAGGCAGAGCCACTTCTCTCCCTCTGGGCGAAACGCCCCGGCCCACTTGCAAATGTCCTTGGCCAGGCGCCATTCGATGCCCGCGCGCGCTCTATTTCATGCGCTGCGTATCGCCCGTGGTGACGCCGTATCGCGCGCCCGCTCCCACCTCATTTCAATCAAGTCAGCAATCTAGGGGCTGGCGGTGTTATAAGTGGCATTAATTAACAAACTGATAAACATGTTTCAAACTTTATGCATCAGCTTGTCCCTTGCCCTTTTGATCGTGACCTCAGCGACATCAGCGACAGCCCAGACCGAGCAAGACGTCGAAAAGACACGAATTTTGAAAGTCTGCATCTGGCCAGACTACTTCGGCGTCAGTTACCGAAACCCTCGAAACGATTCCCTCCAAGGCATAGACATTGACCTGTCCCGGGCTTTTGCCCGCGACTTGGGTGCCGAGGTCAGCTATGTGGACACTGACTTTTCCCGCCTGATTGATGACTTGCAGGCCAAGCGCTGCCATGTCGCCATGATGGCGGTGGGCGTGACCCCGCAGCGGCAAGAGCGTGTGAATTTTTCTTTGCCCTACCTGCGCAGTGATGTTTACGCGGTGGCCACGCGCACGAATCAGAGCGTTCGCCGATGGGGTGACATCGACCAGCCTGGCCGGGTGGTGGTCGTCCAGAAAGGCACCTTCATGGAGCCCGTGATGCAGGGCACGCTCAAGAATGCCAAGCTCGAATCGGTGTTGCGGCCGAGCGAGCGTGAAAGAGAAGTCGAGTCCGGCCGGGCAGACGTGTTCATGACGGACTACCCCTACAGCCGGCGCGTTCTGTCCACCTTCGATTGGGCGGTGGTGATTGCGCCGGACCGACCCGTTCGCCTGACCGACTACGCCTACGCGGTGGCCAAGGGCGACAGCGCCTGGTTGGCGAGGGTGAACACCTTTGTGCGCCAGATTCGACAAGACGGACGGCTTGCAGAGGCCGCCAAGCGCTTCGACCTGCTGCCCATCATCGTCAAAGATTGATTTCATGCGCCAAAGGTCTTGGCGATCCATCCTTGTTTCGGTGAACTGGCGTTTTGTGGGTGCGTGGCTGGCCACGATGATCCTGATCTGGACGTCCTATGCCATTGCACACCGCACCATCGTTGACAACATGGAGCGCGACCTTGAGCAGCGTGTTGAGACAGACACGCTGGTGCTTGAGGACCACGCCTCCCGAGCGCTGGATGGCGTGGTGACGAGGCTGGAAGCCGTCGCCGAGCTCAGTGATGTGAAGGACCTTGCGCAAACCCTTAAGTTCTCGCAGAAGCTGCGCGACTTGCTCTTCGACGACACGGTGGTGCGCAGCCTTTCTCTGGTCGATCCAAACGGCTTCATCGTGGTCAGCTCCAACCGGGCAAACATCGGAAAGAGTGTGACCGAGTCTGTTTGGGAAAGCCTGGGCGAGCCTGCAGACCAGGCTCGAAAAGGCGTGCATTTCACCAGCGCGCTGGCCCAGCGAGATCTGGCCGACCAGGTTCTGCAGGTGTCTATGGACGGTGCATCGCAAACGGTATGGCTGGGGCACATCGATGCCAAAAACTTGGCTCTCCCAGGACACCGGTGGGTGGTTGTGATCAATTCCGGTGTTTTCCAAAATTTCTGGTCGGCGGCAACCCGGCGCAACGATTTTCAGGTGGGGCTGTACAGCTATTCGGGGCAGCGGCTGGTGGGCTTGGGTCAAGGGCCAGCCGCTTCCGCGCTGGTGTCCAAGGGGATCAAGGCGGCTTTGCTCGTGCGAGAAAACGGCAAAATCCTTGCGGATGAGCTCAAGGGCTGGCTCATCCGTTACCGCGCCAGCACGCGTCACCCTGCTATTTTTGTGATGTTTGTGGACCGCGCGTCGCAAGTACAAGAACAGCTAGACCGCACCTCTGCCTTGCGCTGGTCGGCCCTGGGTGGCTCCATGGTGGTCAGCTTGGTGATGTTCTTGTTTTACCTCAGCTCGCGGCGTTATCACCAGTTCGCCTGGACGAACAAGCAGTTGCGCCAAGAGGCACATACCGATGCACTGACAGGCTTGGCCAATCGCCGGGCTTTCGACGAACTGGTGCCGCTGGAGCTGACGCGCGCCGGCGCGCTGGGCTTGCCGCTGTCCTTGATGATCCTGGATTTAGACCATTTCAAGTCCATCAACGACAGGTATGGTCACTCCGCGGGCGATGTCGTCCTCAAGGAAATGGCTGGCCGCTGGCAAGCCTTGCTCCGCTCGAACGACCTCATCGCTCGCATCGGTGGCGAAGAATTTTGCGTGGTGCTTCCGGGGACCAGTTTAGGCCGCGCAGAAGCTGTGGCGCTCAAGCTGCTCGAAGAAACCCGCCGTGTCCCCGTGGCCGATCCAAACCAGGGGGCTTTGTTGCCGGTCACGGTCAGCATTGGGCTGCTGGGCTTTGACACTTGTCCGGTTGACGCTCAGCTGGCAAGCCTTTTTATGACCGCAGACAGTGCCTTATACCGCGCCAAGGGCAGCGGGCGTGACCGGGTTGTGACGGTCTCCTTGCATGGCAAGCATCAGGACCGCATGCGGTTTCTGGATTTGGGCCAGGCGCAAGCAGATGGCACTCCAAAAGACGACGCTGATGGGCTTCATCCGGCCCATCCTTCAGAGCTTGCCACTGCCCAAGAGACCGAAGCCCGGCCACCGGGGCATTGATGAGCGAGGGCAATGCCTTCGCTAAAGCGGCTGGCCCACGGATAAACTCACCCTCGGAGGTGCTTATGGACATCAACCTGGTCAGCTGCGACCCTGAGCTCATGAGTGGGGCTTTGTGCTTCTCGGGCACGCGTGTCCCCGTGAAAAACCTGTTCGACTATCTCGGAGGCTCCTCTTCACTCGAAGACTTTCTGGAGGACTTTCCGTCTGTCTCGCGTGAACACGCCGTCACCGTGCTGGAAGCAGCCCGCAACGGTTTGAAAGCTGATGCGGCGGCTGCTTGACGAGTGCGTTCCGGCCCGCTTGCGCAGGTCGCTTCCCTCGCACTCGGTGTCCACCGTCGTCACCGAGGGCTGGTCGGGCATCACGGCTGAGCACTGAGCCCCAAAGTGGCGAGGGAGCAAGACAAGCTCCCGAATTCCTCCCTCCCCCTCTGGGGGAGGGCCGGGGTGGGGGCATCGCGTGGCCCCAACATTGCCTCACGAATGCCCCTCTGCGGCCCGCACCCCCGCGCCAACACCGGCCCCAGCGCCACCCCCGTCGCTGTCTTCAGCCGCACCAGTTCATCCGGCGGGGCCGAGGCCACCACGCGGCCACCGGCGTCCCCGCCGCCTGGGCCCAGGTCCAGAACCCAGTCGGCTTCAGCGATCAGGTCGAGGTCGTGCTCGATCACCACCACGCTGTGGCCGGCATCGACCAAGCGGTGCAGCACATGGATGAGTTTTTCCACGTCGGCCATGTGCAGGCCCACGGTAGGTTCGTCCAGCACGTAGAGCGTGTGCGGGGCTTTTTGGCCGCGGCGGGTGATGTCGTCGCGCACTTTGCTCAGTTCCGTCACCAGCTTGATGCGCTGCGCCTCGCCACCGCTGAGTGTGGGTGAGGGCTGGCCCAGGGTGAGGTAGCCCAGGCCCACGTCCTTGAGCAGTTGCAGCGGGTGGCTGATGTTGGGCATGGCGGCGAAGAACTCCACCGCCTCGTCCACCTCCATGCGCAGCACTTCGCCAATGCTCTTGCCGCGCCAGGTGACGGCCAGGGTCTCGGGGTTGAAGCGCGCGCCGTGGCAGGTTTCGCACAGCACCTTCACGTCGGGCAAGAAGCTCATGCCTATGGTGCGCACGCCCGCGCCCTCGCAGGTGGGGCAGCGACCTTCGCCGGTGTTGAAGGAAAAGCGGCCTGGCCCGTAGCCTCGGGCCTTGGCTTCCAGCGTGTCGGCAAAGAGTTTGCGCACCGTGTCCCAAAAGCCGATGTAGGTGGCGGGGCAGGAGCGCGGGGTTTTGCCGATGGGGGTTTGGTCGACCTCCAGCACGCGGTCCACGCCTTGGTAGCCAGTCACGCCGGTGCAGCCGACCCAGGCAGGGTGTTCGCCCGCTTCGTCGCGCTTGCGGCCGGCGGCGGTTGAGCGCTGAGCGACGGCGGCCTGCACATTGGCCAGCAGCACTTCGCGGGCCAGCGTGGACTTGCCTGAACCGCTAACACCGGTGACGGCGACCAGGCGGAACAGGGGCACCTCAATGCTGACGTTCTGCAGGTTGTGCAGGCTGGCGCCATCGACGTGCAGCCAGGGCGTGTATGGGTTGCTCCCACCCCTGCCCTCCCCCTGGGGGAGAGGGAGCAATGCAGCGGCGTTGTGCTCGGCGCTGGCTAGCGCGGCGGCGTCTTTGAGCGCCTGGGCTTTCTGCGCGGCTTGCTTCGCCTTGCTCAATGGTTTGCCGGGCGTGCCACCGGCCTGCTCCACGGCGGGAGGGGGCAAGGCAGAGGGGTCGGTATCGCGCCGCGGGCGCAGAGGATGCTGGATGGCGTGCAGCAGGTAGCGGCCGGTCAGTGACTCGGGGGCGGCCGACAGGTCGGCGGCGCTGCCCTGCGCGACCACGCGGCCGCCGCGCTTGCCGGCGCCGGGGCCGATGTCGATGATGTGGTCGGCACGGCGTATGGTGTCTTCGTCATGCTCGACCACCACCAGGGTGTTACCGCGCTCGCTGAGCTTGCCCAGGGCGCCGAGCAATATTTGGTTGTCGCGCGGGTGCAGGCCTATGGTGGGTTCGTCCACCACGTAGCAAACGCCCTGGAGATTGGAGCCCAGCTGCGCGGCCAGACGTATGCGCTGCGCCTCGCCGCCCGAGAGCGTGGGCGCGCCGCGGTCGAGGGTGAGGTAGCCCAGACCGACTTCTTCCAGAAACTCGAGCCGGCTCTTGATCTCGGGGATGAGGTCGCGCGCAATGTCGGCCTCGCGGCCCACCAGTTGCAGGCCCTGTACCCAGGCGCGCACATCGCTGACGGACAGGCGCGCAATGTCGGTGATGGACCAGCCATCGCCGCTGGCGCTGTGCAGACGCACGGCTCTGGCCTGCTTGTTCAGGCGGGTGCCTGCGCAGCCGGGGCAGACGGTGTCGACCACGTCGTCCAGCTCGGGCTCGGCAAAGCTTTGCTCGCGGCCTTTGTTGTCGTCGTCGCGCACCGAATCGTCCAGGGCCTTGCGCTGCTCCTTGGTCAGCGCCACGCCGGTGCCCACGCAGTCGGGGCACCAGCCGTGCTTGCTGTTGTAGGAAAACAGGCGCGGGTCTAGTTCTGGGTACGAAGTGGCGCAGACCGGGCAGGCGCGCTTGGTGGAAAACGCGTGAATATGGCCTATGCCTTGCGTGGACGTGCCGTCCGCCAAGGCGGCCTTCAGGCCGTCCAGCGGAGCCAGCACATGCACCACGCCTTTGCCGTGTTCGAGTGCGGTCTTGAGAGCCTGGCGCAGCGCGCTTTCTTGGGCGGGCTGCACGCGCACATCGGCCACGGGCAGCTCAACGGTGTGTTCCTTAAAGCGGTCGATGCGCGGGAAACCGGTGGTGGGTAAAAACTCGCCATCGACGCGCAAATGCGTGTGACCGCGCGGGCGGGCCCAGTCGGCCAGCTCGGTATAGACGCCCTTGCGGTTGATGACCAGCGGCGCAAGCAGGCCCACATGCTGGCCGCGGTAGTGCTTGAGCAACTGCGCTGCGATGGAGTCGCTGCTTTGCGGCATGACGGCCGCACCGTCCTTGACGCAGTGCTGTATGCCCAGCTTGACGTAGAGCAAGCGCAAGAAATGCCAGACCTCGGTGGTGGTGCCCACCGTGGACTTGCGACCACCGCGCGAAAGCCGCTGCTCGATGGCCACGGTGGGTGGAATGCCGTAGACCGCATCGACCTCGGGCCGGCCCGCCGGCTGCACGATGGAACGCGCATAGGCGTTGAGCGATTCCAGGTAGCGGCGCTGGCCTTCGTTGAACAGGATGTCGAAGGCCAGCGTGGACTTGCCCGAACCCGAGACGCCGGTGACCACATTGAACTTGCCACGCGGAATGTCGACCGAGAGGCTTTTGAGGTTGTTTTCGCGGGCGTTGATGATTTGGATGGAATTCGATGCCTGAACCCGCTTTGCTCCCTCCCCCTCTTGGGGAGGGTTGGGGTGGGGGCTGCGGTCGTGGCGCGCTTCGGGAGGTTCTGTGGTGCGCGTGCCCTCACCCCCGCCCTCTCCCAGGGGGAGTAAAGCCGAGGAGAGGTCGTAGATGGCAGATTTCTCGGCCACGCCGTGCAGCTCGCCCATGGCCAGTGCGTACTCGCGCAGGGCCTGCGCGGTGTGCGATGTGGGGTGCTGGCGCAACTCCTCGGGCGTGCCTTCGGCGACCAACAGGCCGCCGGCTTCGCCGCCCTCGGGGCCGAGGTCGATCACCCAGTCGGCGGCTCGGATCACGTCAAGGTTGTGCTCGATGATGATGAGCGAATGCCCGGCCTCCAGCAGCTTGCGCAGCGCACGCATGAGCTTGGCGATGTCGTCGAAGTGCAGGCCGGTGGTGGGCTCGTCCAGCAGGAAGAGCGTGCCGCGGTGCTGACGCAGCGCCAGCGGCTGGCGGCTGGCACTGGCGGGGGCCTTGGCGGTCTTGGCCGCACCCTCGCCTTTGCCGGCCAGAAAGCCCGCCAGTTTGAGGCGCTGGGCCTCGCCGCCCGAGAGCGTGGGCACGGGCTGGCCGAGCTTGACGTATTCCAGGCCCACATCAATGATGGGCTGCAAGGCGCGCAGCACATCGCGGTCCAGGCGAAACACCTCACCGGCCTGGCTGACGGTGAGGTCAAGCACATCGGCCACGCTCAGGCGCAGGCGCTGACCATCGGCCAACACCCGCTCAATTTGCACCTCCAGGATCTCGGGCCGGTAACGCTTGCCGTCGCAGTCGGAGCAGCGCAGATAGACGTCGCTCAGGAACTGCATCTCCACATGCTCAAAGCCCGAGCCACCGCAGGTCGAGCAGCGACCGTCGCCGCTGTTGAAGCTGAACTTGCTGGCGGTGTAGCTGCGCTCTCGGGCCAGAGGTGCGTCTGCAAACAATTCGCGTATGGCGTCCCAGGCACCCACATAGCTGGCCGGGTTGGAGCGGGCGGTCTTGCCGATGGGCGACTGGTCAACGAAGACCATATCGTTTAAATGATCGGCACCCAGCAGGCGGTCGTGCTCCCCTGGCGTCTCGGTGGCCTTGCCGAACTGGCGCAAGAGCGCGGGCGCCAGGATGTCCTGCATCAGCGTGGACTTGCCCGAGCCGCTGACCCCGGTGACGCACACCAAACGCTGCAGCGGAAATTCGACGCTGATGTTTTGCAGGTTGTGGCCGCGCGCGCCTTCAAGGATGAGGCGCGGCGTGTTGTCGGTGACCGGGCGCTTGAGGCCCATGCCGATCTGCTTGCGCCCGCCCAGGTAGTCGCCGGTGAGCGTGGCCACGCGGCGCAGCGCCTCGGGTGTGCCGTCGAAGACGATGGTGCCGCCTTTTTCTCCCGGGCCGGGGCCCATGTCAATCAGGCGGTCGGCGGCCAGCATCACGGCAGGGTCGTGCTCGACCACCACGAGGGTGTTGCCCGCATCGCGCAGGCGGTGCATGGCCTGGGTGATGCGGTTCATGTCGCGCGGGTGCAGGCCGATGCTGGGTTCGTCCAGCACAAAGAGCGTGTTCACCAGCGAGGTGCCCAGCGCCGTGGTGAGGTTGATGCGCTGCACCTCGCCGCCACTGAGGGTGCGGCTTTGCCTATCCAGGGTCAGGTAGCCGATGCCGACGTCACAGAGGTATTTGAGGCGGGTCTGGATTTCTTCGAAGAGCAGTTTGAGCGCCTGTCTTTCGCCGTCGGCCAGAGTGTGCCCTGCGGAGGCCGCTTGCCCCCACCCCTGCCCTCCCCCAGAGGGGGAGGGAGTGGAATCAGGCCCCTGCTCTTGCTCAGAGAGGGAGGGAGTGGAATCAGGCCCCTGACCTTGCCCAGTGGGAGTGGCAGCCTGACTTGCTCCCTCCCCCTCTGGGGGAGGGTTGGGGTGGGGGCTTGGGCCCGGGCTCGCCTGCGAAAGCAGGTCAAAAAACCGACGCAGCCGATCGATCGGCAGTTGCATCAGATCATGCAAGCTCAGCCCAGGCAAAGCCTCGAGCTGCTCGCGGCTCCACTGCACGCCCACAGGCATGAAGCGCTGCGCCGGCGGCAACACCGCATCAGCCGCTTCCCGCGAGCCCAGGCGCCAAAGCAGGGCCTCGGTCTTCAGGCGGGCGCCGCCGCACACGGTACACGGCGTGTAGCTGCGGTACTTGGACAAGAGCACCCGGATGTGCATCTTGTAGGCCTTGCTCTCCAGGTATTCAAAGAAGCGGCGCACACCGAACCACTGCTTGTTCCACTGGCCCTTCCAGTGCGGCGAGCCGTTGATGACCCAGTCTTTTTGATCCTGGGTGAGCTTGTACCAGGGCGTGTCGCGCGGAATGCCTGCCGTCTCGGCATGGCGCATGAGGTCATCTTGTGCCTCTGACCATGCCGGCGTCTGCATGGGCTTGATGGCGCCCATGCGCAAGGTGAGCTTGTCGTTGGGGATGACCAGACCCAGGTCGACGCCAATTACCCGGCCAAAGCCACGGCAGGTCTCGCAGGCGCCCATGGCCGAGTTGAAGGAAAAGAGGGACGGCGTGGGCTCGGTGTAGCTCAGATTGCTCTGCGGGCAATGCAGGCCGGTGGAATAGCGCCACAGGGTTTCGGGCTTGTCCTGGCCCTGCACAAACACATTGAGCCGGCCGCCGTGCTTGAGCGCGACCTCAATAGCCTCGATGGCACGGATCTTTTCAGTGCCCTGAATGCGAAAACGGTCGGCCACCACATGCACGCTGCCGGCTTCCTTGAAGGCGTCTTCGGCCGGCTCGTGCACCCGCGTAAAGCCGCTGGCGGCCAGCCATTGCTCCAGTTGCTCGGCACTCGTCCCCTCGGGCAGCCGCACCGGGAAGGTGACGATCAGGCGCGGGTCGTCCTGCGCGGTGCGCGCCATCAGCTCGGCGTAAATCGTCTCGGGCGTGTCATGCCGCACAGCTTGCGCGGTCTGACGGTCAAAGAGCTGGGTGGCGCGGGCAAACAGGAGCTTCAAGTGGTCGTTGAGCTCGGTCATGGTGCCCACGGTCGAGCGCGAGGAGCGCACCGGGTTGGTCTGGTCGATGGCAATGGCCGGGGGCACGCCCTCGACCTTGTCGACCGCTGGCTTGTCCATGCGGTCCAAGAACTGGCGGGCATAGGCCGAAAAGGTCTCGACATAGCGCCGCTGACCTTCGGCAAAAAGCGTGTCAAACACCAAAGAAGACTTGCCCGAGCCGCTGGGGCCGGTGACCACGGTCAGTTCACCCGTGCGGATGTCCAGATCGAGGTTCTTGAGGTTGTGCTGCCTGGCTCCGCGGATGCGGATCAGTCCTTGCGTCATGGCGGGCCCTTCTGAGGTGAGGCCCAACATTTTAGGGAGCGGCGGCCAGTCAGCAGGCCGCCGGGTTATCCGGGGCGGCTCGGCAGCGCGCACCCGCCACCAACGACTGGGCGGGACGCGAAAAAGCGCAGGGGCTTACTTGGCGGCGGAAGCAGGCGCGGCCGGAGCCGATGCCTCGGCCGCAGGTGCCGACGCCGGTGCGGCAGCAGCCGGTGCCGGACCGTGGTCGCCACCGTGCTTTTCGCCGCTCATGTCGAGCGAGTCGCCACCTTTCATGATGACGAAAAGCGAGAGCGCCGCGAAGAGGATGAAGGCAATGGCGATTTTCATGATGAGGGGTCCCCCTGAGAAGGCAGTAGCGAGATAGTCAACAAAAAGCCCGCAGCCTTTGGGCTGCAGGCCTTTCAGTGACGATCCCGGAATCAGTCTTTGGCGTAGATGTCCACGTCCTTGGTCTCACGCACGAAGATCAGGCCGATCACGAAGGTGATGGCAGCGATCGTGATGGGATACCACAGGCCGTAGTACATATTCCCGTTCTGCGCCACCATGGCAAACGCAATGGTCGGCATCAGGCCACCGAACCAACCATTGCCAATGTGATAAGGCAGCGACATGGAGGTGTAGCGAATACGGGTGGGGAACAACTCCACCAACATCGCGGCGATGGGGCCGTAAACCATGGTCACATAAAGCACCAGGATGGTCAGGATCACGATGATCGCAAACTTGTCCACCTTGGCCGGATCAGCCTTGGCGGGGTAGCCCGCTTCCTTCAGGGCTTCCGAGATTTCCTTCTTGAAGGCGGCGATAGCAGCCGCGCTTTCGGCCGTGAACTTGGAGTTCTCGACCTTGGCCACCGGCGCGGTGATCAGCTTCTCGCCGATCTTGACCACAGCGGGTCCAGCAGCAGCAGCCACGGCGTTGTCATAGCTCACAGAGTTCTGGGCCAGAAAGCGCTTGGCGATGTCGCAGGACTTGGTGAAGTCGATCTCGCGCGCCACCGGGTTGCCCTGGAAGGAGCAGTCACCGGCAGCGGCCGTGACCGAGACCTTGGCAGTCTGCTGTGCCTTGGCCAGGTCGGGATTAGCGGCCTCGGTCAGCGCGTTGAACAGCGGAAAATAGGTCACCACGGCCAGGGCCAGACCGGCCAGGATGATGGGCTTGCGGCCGATCTTGTCCGACAGGGTGCCGAAGATCACGAAGAACGGGGTGCCGATGATCAGCGATGCCGCCACCAGAATGTTGGCAGTGGCGCCGTCGACCTTCAAGACCGAAGTCAGGAAGAACAGCGCATAGAACTGACCCGAGTACCAGACCACGGCCTGACCGGCCACCAGACCGAACAGGGCCAGCAGCACGATCTTGAGGTTCTTCCACTGGCCAAAAGACTCGGACAGAGGCGACTTGGAGGTCTTGCCCTCGGACTTCATCTTCTGGAAGGCGGGCGACTCGTTCATCTGCAAGCGGATGTAGACCGAGATGCCCAGCATCACGATGGACAGGATGAAGGGAACGCGCCAGCCCCAGTCGGCAAAAGCAGCCTCGCCAATGATGGTGCGGGTACCCAGAATCACGATCAGCGACAGGAACAGCCCCAGCGTGGCTGTGGTCTGGATCCAGGCGGTGTAGGCACCGCGGCGGCCGTGGGGCGCGTGCTCGGCCACGTAAGTGGCTGCACCACCATATTCACCGCCCAGGGCCAGACCCTGGAGCATGCGCAGCGCAATCAGGATGATGGGCGCGGCCACGCCGATGGTGGCGTAGGTCGGCAAGATGCCCACAATGAAAGTGGATGCGCCCATGAGCAAAATGGTCACCAGGAAGGTGTACTTGCGACCGATCATGTCGCCGAGCCGACCGAACACCAGTGCGCCGAAGGGCCGCACGATGAAGCCAGCGGCAAAAGCCAGCAAAGCAAAAATGAAGGCGGCCTGGGGATCGAGGCCCGAGAAAAACTGCTTGGCGATGATGGCTGCCAGCGAACCGTACAGGTAAAAGTCGTACCACTCGAACACAGTGCCGAGTGACGAAGCAAAGATGACTTTTTTTTCCTCGGCCGACATTGGCCGATCTGTTGTTGTTGCCATGGAGGGTCTCCCTTGAATGAAATAGCTGCCTCCACGAGCTGCAGAGCCAGAGCCGCGACTATGCGCCGGGCCTCTGACCGACTCCTGACGCGAAACTTGTTGCAGGCTTACAAACCCGCAGCAGAAGAGCTGACACGCAGCCAGCGAACCTGCTCAGCCTGTCGCGTCAAGTCAGGCCATGAGCTCAGGCCTTGGCGCTGCCAATGCGGCCAGGCCTTGAGCAGCAACTGGGCAATGGCCCACACGTCAGCAGCGGCCTGGTGCCTGCGCGCGCAATGCACGCCGAGCGCGCGCATCCAGGCATCGAGGCTGCGGGCCTCGAGCGCAGGAAAGGCTGCTGGCAAGGCATCGGCCAGATCGAGCCAGCGCCAGCGCGGCTGGCGCATGCGCTCGATCTGATAGGCACGGCGCAGCACGGCGCGGTCAAAGCCGGCGTGATAGGCCAGCACCGGCGAGGAGCCCACCCAGTCTTGCAAACGCTGTAAGGCCTGGGCCGCCGGCATGCCCTGGCGCTGCTGACCCCAGCCGATACCGTGCAGCAGCACGTTGTCGTGCGAGGCGGCCATGACCTCTTGCCGCAGCACTACTTCAAAGCTGTCCTGTGCACGCAAGCTCGGGCCCTCGCTGCCGAAGTGGATGGCCAGCGCGGCCACGCACAGCAGGCGGTCGCTTTGCGGATCGAGCCCGGTGGTCTCTACATCGAGCACGATCCAGCGCTGCGCGTCAGGTGCAGCGCCCAGTCGCGCTCTCAAGCGTCCGGCCAGCCAGTTGCGCAAGCTCGTCATGGCCTAGCGCACATAGTCAAGTTGCAGGCGCTGCTGAAGGCCACGGATCGCTGCAAAGCTGGCCTTAAGCACCTGCCGGTCCACCTGATTGAGCCCATCGAGCCGCAAGCTGTTGGCCTGGCGCGGATCGAGCCCGGGCTGGAGTTGGTGGCGCAGGCGCAGCAGTTGCAGATAGTCGAAGGCTGTAACCCAGCCGCGGTATTCCGTCTCGGGGATGCCCAGCCGTGCGCTGGCCCGCTCCAGACGATCAACCGTCGAAACCGCATCGATGCCTTGGGCAAACGCCAAAATGCGGGCAGCATCGACCAGCAGCGCGGTGCCCGACAGCTTGATGTCGATCACCTCATGCCCATCGGCATCGCGGCGGGTGTCAAAGCCGCCATGCCAATTGAGCGGCACCGAACGGGCCAGATGGTTGCGCGCCCACTGCGCCATAAAGCGCGGCGTCTGCAGGGCCTGCTGGCGCACCCGCTGGCCCAGTTGAGCGAGCCAGTCGGCGCGGCCGGCCAGGGCACGAAAGTCGAAGAACACGCTGGCCTTGAGCAGGTCTTCGGGGCTGCCCTGCTCGATCCACTGGGCAAAGCGTGCGCCCCACTGCGCCGGCGTCAGGCAGCACGGCGCATTGGAGGCCATCACACCGCCGGTGCACAGCGGATAGCCGCAGGCATCGAGCGTGTGGTTGACGTCTGCAGCAAAGGCCAGCCAGGCCGGCTGGTCTCGCGCTGGGTCGTCAGACTCGAAAATCAAGGCGTTGTCCTGGTCGGTGGCAATCGTTTGCTCACCGCGGCCTTCCGAGCCCAAGGCCACCCAGCACATCTGCTGCGCACTCAGACCGTGGCGCTGCAAGGCCAGAGCGATCACCCGCTCAGTCAGGCGGTCATTGAGTTGGCTGATCAAACGGGTCAGCGGCCGCGACTGCACGCCCTGGGCCATCAAATGTGCAGCAAAGCTGCGTATGCGCGCGGCGGCGTGCTGCAACTGCTCCAGGCTCTGAGCCTGCCAGATCGCACCGCTGACATGCTTGATCGACTGGTTTTGCAGCGCAAACAGGTCGCGCTCTGAAAGGATGCTGAGCAAACGCCCTTGGTCCATCACAGGCAGATGGCGCAGACCGTGGCGAGACATCATCAGCGCGGCATCAAACACCGTGCAGTCGGCCTCGATGGTCAGCACCGGCTGGCTCATGATCTGCGCGGCCGGGGTATGCAGCGGTAGCCCGGCCAGCGCCACGCGGCCGAGCACATCGTTGCGGGTAAGGATGCCGCTCAGAGCCCCCTGCCCATCGGTCAGCAGCACCGAGCCAATTTTTTGGGCGTGCATCAAGCCCAGCACCTCGCTCAATGGGGCAGCGGCGGGCCGGCAGATCGGCTGGCGCAGCGGTAACTCGGCGATCGGGCTCTCGAGCTCGCGCTGCTGCTGCATTTGGGCCTGTAGCTCCTGGCCCCAGCGGCGGCGGGAGTCGTCCAGAAAAGCGAGCATGCGCTGGTTCAGGAAATCGGCCCACGGCGCGCTTGCGCTCATGACGGCACTGGCGGTCGCCCAAGGGATGAACAAACAAAAGCAGTCATCGAGGGCGCTGTAGGAGCTGCTTACCCGCCGCCCCGCCAACAAGGCAGCCACCGGAAAGAGGCTGCCGGCTTCCAACTCGAACACATCATGCGCGGCACGGGTGCGCCGACCCAGCGCGCGGCCTTGGCGCAAAAAAATCAGATGCTCAAGCGGGGCGGCCGGCGAGACGATGACCGCATCGGGTGCAAAGTAGCGCTCGTGCGCGGCCAGCGCCAGCTGTTGCACATGGGCGCGCGCCATGCGGGCAAAGGGTAGATGAGCCAGCAAGGATGCCACCCAATGCTCAAGCAGCTGATGCGAAGGCTGTGCGCTCATGGACCAACCATAACAAGACCAGGCCCGCCCGGCAACTGAGCGCAAGCAGCGTGGGGCATCGCCCAGCAGTGCCTTGCCCGAGCGCAAAACCTAGGGTAAGCCTGTAGGACCTGTCCACTGAGGTCCTGGGGTTTGTCCCAAGCTTGCGCCTTAAATGACCCTTCAGTAAGCTTGAAGTCAGGCACACTGCCAAAAGTGTGGGGACTACGTACATTCTGGGCCGGAGGCAGGCCCGAAAAACCCGTGCTGCAAGCTATCAACATCGCGCAACTGCTGCTCTACATCGGCCTGCTGGCCCTGCTGGGACAGGGCTTGCTCTTTCTTTTGGCCGGGCAAAAACGCGACACCAATTTGTTTTACCAGTTGTTTCAGGTGCTCAACCGCCCCTGGATGGCTCTGGCCCGACTCGTCTCGCCGGCCCGGGTCGACCCACGACACCACGGTTGGGTGGCCTTCTTTGTGACGGCCGTGCTCTACATCGCGGTCACACTGGCCAAGATCGAACACTGCATCAGTGCGGGCATGGAGGGCTGCCGATGAACGGCTGGACGTATTTCAGCCTCAAATGGCAGGCCATCGTCTGGATCCTGATCGGGCGCCAGGCCCCTGCTCTGATCTGCTTTGACCGCATGCTCGCCCTGGACGGCCAGGACGCCTACGCCCTGGCCAGCCGCGCCCATCTGCGCGCCCAACTCGGCGACAAGTCGGGCGCCTTGCAAGACTACGCACGGCTCAATGCCTTGCCCGGCGCCAAGGCGGCAGACTTCTTCAATCAGGGCTTTTTGCAGGAATCGGCAGGCCAGCTGCAGGACGCCGAAGTCAGTTTTCGCCGCGCGATCGCGCTCGATGACACGCTCGATCGTGCCTGGTTCGGCCTCGGGCTGGTGCTCATGCGCCTGTCTCGGCTCGACGAGGCCATTGCCGCGCTCAAGCGCAACACCCAATTGCAGCCCATGAGTCCTCACGCCTGGTGCGAACTGGCGCGGATTCATGACAAACGCCAGGAGCCCGAGGAGGTGGTGAAGATCATTCGCCATCTGCAAGGGTTTGAGCCCAAGGTCGCCGCCCAACTGGCGCGCGAAACCGGGGTCAACGTGAAAGCGAACCCGGTCTAGTTGCGGTCTGGCTGCAAGGTGAAATGAGGGCAGTCATTTCACCGGATCGCGCGTTGGTCTGCCCCTCGGGGTCGGGAACACAAGGAGACAGATGTCATGCAATTGACTGAATCGCACCGCCAGTATTGGCAAAAAAACCTGAACATCACAGCAGTTTTGCTGGCTGTGTGGTTCGTGGTGACGTTTGTTGTGGGCTTTTTTGCCCGCGACTTGAACTTCAACTTCTTTGGATGGCCCTTCAGCTTCTGGATGGCCTCTCAAGGTTCACTGATCGTTTACGTGGCGATCATCTGGTATTACGCCCATTACATGAACAAGCTCGACCAGGAACATGGCGTGGCTGAAGTCGAGGAGGACTGATCATGGCTGGAATGACACCTGACGCCGGAGGCGGCGTTTTCTCTGCCTCAAGCAACGCAGCTTTCAAGAAGCAACTCAACAAGGTTTATGCCTGGTACACCGGCGGCTTTGCGCTGTTCGTGGTGGTTCTGGCCATCCTCGAGCAGATGGGCCTGCCGCGTAACTGGATCGGCTACCTGTTTCTGGCCGCTACCGTGTTCTTGTACGCCGGCATCGGCGTGATGAGCCGCACCAACGATGCTGCCGAATACTATGTGGCCGGGCGCCGAGTGCCCGCTATGTACAACGGTATGGCCACCGGCGCCGACTGGATGAGCGCCGCCTCCTTCATCGGCATGGCTGGCACGCTCTACCTGACCGGCTACGGCGGTCTGGCCTTCATCATGGGCTGGACCGGCGGCTACTGTCTGGTGGCGCTGTTCCTCGCGCCCTACCTGCGCAAGTTTGGGCAATTCACCATTCCCGACTTCCTGGGCGCACGTTATGACGGCAACATTGCCCGCTTCGTAGGCATCGTCATCGCCATCTTCGTGTCCTTTGTGTACGTGGTGGCGCAGATCTACGGCGTGGGCCTGATCACCACACGCCTGACCGGCGTGGCCTTCGAGCTGGGCATCTTCCTGGGCCTGGCCGGCATCTTGGTGTGTTCTTTCCTGGGGGGCATGCGTGCCGTGACCTGGACGCAGGTGGCGCAGTACATCATCCTGATCATTGCTTATCTGATTCCCGTGATCTGGCTGTCGGTCAAGCAGACCGGCGTGCCGATTCCGCAGGCCATTTACGGCTATCAGCTGCAGAAGGTGACCGAGAAGGAAAAAGCGCTGATCGACGACCCGAAGGAAAAAGAAGTCCGAGCAATCTTCAAGGCCCGCGCCGATGAATTTGACGCCAAGCTCAAGGACGTCAAGGCCGCGCTGGAAGCCGACAAGGCGGCCGCTGCCAAGAAAATTGAAGACCTCAAAGCCGCTAACGCGCCTGCTGCAGACATTGCCGCCGCTGAAAAAGCACAGGCTGCTCTGCCCAAGGACGAGGAAGCCGCCAAGAAGGCCTGGACCGCTGCCAGAGCCGCCAACGCAGCACGCACCGCGCCGCTGTCTGGTATGCCGCGTCATGCGACGCAGTTTGCGGGCGACCCCAATGGCGACCAGAAAGCCAAGGACGCCTACGACACCTCGCGGCGCAACTTCCTGGCCCTGGTGTTCTGCTTGATGCTGGGTACAGCCGCGCTGCCGCACATCCTGATGCGCTACTACACCACGCCTTCGGTCAAGCAGGCGCGCAGTTCGGTGACCTGGTCGCTGTTCTTCATCTTCCTGCTCTACTTCACGGCGCCCGCTCTTGCGGTGCTGGTCAAGTACGAGGTCTTCACCGTGCTGGTGGGAACACCGTTTGACAAGCTACCGGCCTGGGTGGCGCAATGGGCGTCCGTCGACCCTACCTTGCTATCCGTGACCGACGTCAACAAAGACGGCCTCTTGCAGCTCGGTGAGATGCGCATCGGCGGAGACATCATCGTGCTGGCCACGCCCGAAATCGGCGGCCTGCCCTATGTGATCTCCGGCATGGTGGCCGCAGGCGGCCTGGCTGCTGCGCTGTCGACGGCTGACGGCCTGCTGCTGACGATCGCCAACGCGCTGTCGCACGACCTGTACTACAAGATGATCGACCCGAACGCGCCCACCGCACGCCGGGTGATGCTCTCCAAGGTCTTGCTGCTGGTGGTGGCTCTGGCTGCTGCCTACGTGGCGGCGCAAAAACCTGCGGACATCTTGTTCCTGGTCTCTGCCGCGTTCTCGCTGGCTGCCGCCGGCTTCTTCCCGGCCCTGACTCTGGGCATCTTCTGGAAGCGGGCCAGCAAATGGGGTGCCATTCTGGGCATGTCAGCCGGCTTCGGCGTCACCTTCTACTACATGGTCATGACCCAGCCTTGGCTGCGCGGCGTGTTCGGCGTGACCTCGCCGATCGAGCTGTGGTGGGGCATCTTGCCGATCTCGGCCGGTGTCTTCGGCGTGCCGCTGGGCTTTGCGGTCATCATCATCGTCAGCCTGCTGACTCCGGCTCCGCGCCGCGAGATCCAGGAGCTGGTCGAGCATGTGCGCTATCCCAGCATCGCAGGTGACATCGACACCCGCGCGACCTGATCCCTGGCCTGATGCTCAGCTCATCTGCCCGGTGAGCTGATGGCAGCAAAACGCCCACTTCGGTGGGCGTTTTTTTTGACGCCGGCAAGACGGGCGCCAATAGCTATCCTTTGCTTGAGCTCAGGTGCGTTGCACCCCGACCGGCAAGTTCGCTGCGTCGTCCCAGTCCGAGCCTTGGAACCAGGCGCCGCCTTGCAGATGGTCGCGCAGCATGGGCAAGGCATCGAGCCCCCAGAACAGCCTGCCCTCGGAGGCCAGCGTCGGCACACCGAAGACGCCGGCGGCAATCGCCTGCTCTGAGGCGGCTTTGAGCCGCTGCTTGACCTGCTCGCCCGCAGGATCGAGCACGGGCTGCAGCCGCTGCGTTAAATCAGCCAAACGCTGCGGATCGTTGGGGTCACCCCCTTCGGCCCAGACATGACGAAAAACAGTTTCGCAGACCCAACGCTTGGGCTGGCCGTCATGGCTGCAGGCCAGTGACAGGCGCAAGAGCGCCAGCGGGTTGAAAGGATGGGTCGCCGGCATGACAATCGGCGTGCCCTGGGCCTGCGCCAGCCACGACACATGACGGTAGGTCCATTCGCGCTTGGGCTTGAGCTCGGCCGGCCCCAGATTGCCGTGCGCCTTGAGCATGCTGGCAAACAGCACCGGCTGGTAACTGACCGCATGGCTGATGCCCTCGAGCGCCAGCGGCAGCCGCTCAAAAGCCAGGTAGGCATAGGGCGAGATGAAGTCGAGGTAAAACGTCAGGCGCTTGAGTGACATAGCAAGGCTCCTTGGGTGCAGCGCCTCAATGCGGCGCAGCAGCGCGCTCGCCAATCGTCTGCCAGATGCCGCGTCGTGCCGGCGGCGCCAGGCTGCTCCATGCGGCAATTTCGTCGAGGGAGCGCAGGCAGCCTACGCACCAGCCCGAGGTCTCGTCCATGCGGCACACCGAGATACAGGGCGAAGGCGGGTCCCCGGCAGGCTCGCACTGCACACAGGCCGCGCGCGCCCGCAGCAAGGCCCGCGCCCGCGCGGCCGGCGCCAAAGGGTTGCTGGCCACGTCATCAAGCCGGGCTCGCATGAGCAGGGCCAACTGCGCTGGCGCGGCGGCAAACACCGCATGCGGGTGACCGGCGGCGGCCCAGACCTGCTCGAAACGGAACAGGCTCAAATCCAAGACTTGGACGAGTTGGCTGACATGGGCCACCGGGCTGACCCCGCCAATGGCAAAGCCTGTCCGTTCACGCACGAAGTCGGGGTCGGCACGGCCCAGTTTTTGGCCGGGGGCACAGACCTGGGCTGCGAGTTTTTTTTCATCGACCCGCTGGTCGCCCGAGGTCACCACCATCACCGCCGCGTTGTCGGGAAGGCGGCGAAACACGATGCTCTTGGCAATCTGGCCCAATTGCACACCCAGGGCGTCGGCCGCCTCCTGCGCGGTGCGCGCCGAGGCGTCGAGCAGGCGTGGCGCATGGGCATGGCCGCGCGCGGCCAGCCAGGCCGCTACCGGCCGCGCCGACTCGGGCAGGCTCATGCGGCGCGCTTGTTGAGCAGCGCAGTCGCTGCGCGCGAATTGGGCTTGCGCTGCAGGAAATCGCTGATGAACACCCCGGCGTCAATCAGCTTGTCGAGGTCAATGCCGGTCTCTATACCCATGCCGTGCAGCAGATAGACCACGTCTTCGGTCGCGACATTGCCGGTCGCTCCCTTGGCATACGGGCAGCCGCCCAGGCCGGCCGAAGAGCTGTCGTACTGCCAGATGCCCATCTCCAGGCAAGCCACGGTGTTGGCCAGGGCCTGACCATAGGTATCGTGAAAATGGCCCGACACATCGGCCAGGTCGTAGTGCTTGAGCGTGGCCTCCATGGCGCGCTGCACCTTGCGGGGCGTGCCCATGCCAACGGTATCGGCCACGCCGGCATGCTGCACGCCAATGGCCTTCATCAGGCGGGCCACCTCGCCCACCGCCTCGGGCGGCACCTCGCCCTGGTAGGGGCAGCCGACCGCCACCGAGATGGCGCCGCGCACATAAATACCTGCGCTGCGGGCCTTCTCAACCACCGGGGCAAAGCGCTCAATGCTCTCGGCGATCGAGCAGTTGATGTTGCGCTGACTGAAGGCCTCGCTGGCGGCGGCAAACACCACCACCTCATCGGGCCAATGCTCGCGCGGGGCCGACAGCGCCGCTTCCAGGCCCTTGAGGTTGGGCACCAGTACCGAGTAGCGCACATCGGGCCTGCGCTCAATACCGGCCATGACCTGGGCGTTGTCGGCCATCTGCGGCACCCATTTGGGGCTGACAAAGCTGGTGACTTCGATTTCCTTCAGGCCTGCGTCCTGCAGCCGGTGCACCAGTTCAATCTTGACCTCGGCCGGCACCTGGCCTTTTTCGTTTTGCAGTCCGTCACGCGGACCGACATCGACCAATTTGACTTTAGCGGGCATGTTCATCGCAGTTTCTCCAGGGTGCGCTGTGGTTTTCAGTATCCTACTTGCGGCCGCACCAGACCGCCCAGGCTCTCAGGCTTGGCCCCTGCTTGCAGGGCGGCCATCTTGGCAACCATCTGACTCAGGCTCTCCTGCTGCAGAGTGCGCGCCGAGGTATGGGGCGTGATGCGGATGCGCGGCTCGCGCCAAAAGGGATGCTCTGCAGGCAGCGGCTCCTGGCGAAACACATCCAGCAGGGCGCCGACGAGGTGCCGATTGTCCAGCAAAGCCAGCAAGTCTTCGTCAACCAGGTGACGGCCACGCGCCACGTTGATCAAATAGGCGCCAGGCAGCAGACGCGACAGGCTGCTGCGGTTGAGGATGTTCTCGGTCTCGGGGGTCAAAGGCAGCAGATTGACCAGCACCCGGCTGCCCGCCAGAAATTCGTGCCACTGCTCGGGGCCGGCGAAGGTCTGCACGCCCTCCATGTGCTTGGGTGTGCGACTCCAGCCGCGCAAGGGAAAGTCAAAAGCCTGCAGGCCGCGCAGCACCCGCTGCCCCAACACGCCCAGCCCCATCACACCCACCGGACACTGCGCGCGCGGCTGGGGCTGGCGCTGCTGCCAACGGCCGGCCTGGGCATCGGCCTGGACCGCATCGAGCTCACGGTAGAAACGAATGACGGCCTGGGCGACGTATTCGGCCATCTGCACCGCCATCCCGGCGTCGTCCAGCCGGAACACCGGCACGCCGGCCGGCAGGCGCAGCTTGAGCAGGGCGTCGACGCCGGCGGCGATGTTGAACAGGGCTTTGAGACGCGGCTGCTCGTCCAGCAGCTGCTGGGGCGGCGCCCAGACCAGGGCGTAGTCGGCCTGCGGAGCGCCGGGCTGCCACAGAGCGACATCGGCCTGCGGGAAGGCCAGCCGCAAGGCAGCCAGCCAGGGCTCGGGGTCAAGGGTGAGGTCGTGAAAGAGGATGCGCATGGTGTTCCATCTCCCTCTCCCAGAGGGGGAGGGAGTAAAAACAATCAGCCCGCCATTTTCAGCAGTTCTGCCCCTTCGGCCACCTGGTCGCCGGCTGCGTACATCAGTTCGCCCACTTCGCCATCGGCCGGTGCGGCGATGGTGTGTTCCATCTTCATCGCCTCCATCACCGCCAATGCCTGGCCCTTGCTGACCTTCTGACCGGCTTGGACCAAAAAGCCGATGATCTTGCCCGGCATGGGCGCCGTCAAACGACCGCCCTCCTGCGAGCCCTGCCCCGCTTGGGCCAGGGGGTCGATCAGTGCCATTCGGGTCGCGCCGTGTGGCGTAAAGATATGGGCCTGCTGGCCCTGCCAGTACAAGCGCGTGCGCACAGCAGGCGAGCCCCAGCCCACCAGCAGATCCTCGCCCCGCGGCTCGAAGCGCAGGGCCTGAGCTAGAGCGTCGCCCAAGGCCAGGTGCAGACTACCGTCGCGCTGGTAGCTCAGCTGCGCGCGCAGCGTCTGCTCGCCATACTCAAATTCAAAGCGGCGCTGCGCCACGCCGTGCGAGCGCCAGCCGTCTCTGGCACTGAAGGGGTCTTCGCCCGCCAGGGCCTGCTCGGCCTGCAGCACATGCGCCACCACAGCGGCCACGGCCAGGGGCGCGCCCACCTTGTCCTGGTTAAAGAGCTGCGCCGCTTCGCGGGGTATCAGTGCGGTGTCCAGCTTGGCCTGAGCAAAAGACTCGGTGGCCAGCACATGGCGCAGGAACTGAACATTGGTCGATAGACCGACGATGTGCAGTTCCGAGAGCGCCTGGTCCAGCCGGGCCAGCGCTTGTTCGCGTGTGTCGCCATGCACGATGAGCTTGGCCACCATGGAGTCGTAAAACGGACTGATGGCATCGCCCTCGCGCACGCCGTCGTCAATGCGCACCGTGCCCAGCTCAAAGCTGGTGCAGGCCGGCTTGCCATAGACGTGCAGCGTGCCGGTGGCGGGCAGGAACTGCTTGTCTGGGTTTTCGGCGCAGATGCGCGCCTCAATCGCGTGGCCGCGCATCGGGATCTGCTCCTGCGACAGCGGCAGGGGCTCGCCCGAGGCCACGCGCAATTGCCACTCGACCAGGTCCAGACCGGTGATGGCCTCGGTCACCGGGTGCTCAACCTGTAGCCGCGTGTTCATCTCCATGAAATAAAAACGCATGGACTCGGGTTGGTCATAGGCGGTCTGCTCGACGATGAATTCCACCGTGCCCGCGCCCACATAGCCCACCGCCAGCGCGGCGGCCACCGCCGCCTCGCCCATGCGCTTGCGCAGGTGCTCACTCATGCCGGGGGCGGGCGCTTCCTCCAGCACCTTCTGGTGGCGGCGCTGTACCGAGCAGTCGCGCTCGTGGAGGTAGACGCAGCGGCCGTGGCTGTCGGCAAACACTTGGATCTCGATGTGGCGCGGGCGCTGCACGTATTTCTCGATCAGCACCGCGTCGTCGCCAAAGCTGTTGATGGCCTCGCGCTTGCAACTGGCCAGAGCCTCGGCAAAGTCGGCCGACTGCTCGACCGCGCGCATCCCCTTGCCGCCGCCGCCAGCACTGGCCTTGATCAGCACCGGGTAGCCGATGTGGTCGGCCTCGGCCTGCAACAGGGCCGCGTCCTGTTTGGCGCCGTGGTAGCCAGGAACCAGCGGCACACCGGCTTGATCCATCAGCCGTTTGGACTCGGCCTTCAGGCCCATGGCCGCAATCGCCGAGGCGGGCGGGCCGATGAAGACCAGGCCGGCATCGGCACAGGCCTGGGCAAATTCTTCGTTCTCGCTGAGGAATCCGTAGCCCGGGTGAATAGCCTGCGCGCCCGTGGCCTGAGCGGCCGCGATGATGCGCTGCCACTGCAGGTAGCTGTCCTTGGGCGCCGAGCCGCCGATGTGCAGCGCCTCGTCGCAAGCGGCCACATGCTTGGCCTGGGCATCAGCGTCGGAATACACGGCTACCGTCTGCACGCCCAGGCGGCGCGCAGTAGCAGCGACCCGACATGCGATCTCGCCACGATTGGCAATCAGGATTTTCTTGAACATCTTGGTTTCCTCGTTAGACGAGCCAGTTGGCAGGACGCTTGCCCAGAAAGGACTGCAAGCCTTCCTTGCCCTCGCCGCTCGCGCGGATGTCGGCAATGCGGCGAGCCGTCTCGGCGCGCAGCTCAGCGCTCAGAGGCTGCCCGCCGACATCGCGCACCAACTGCTTGCAAGCCCGGACCGCTGCCGGTCCATTGGCCGCCAAGGCGGCTACGATTTCGGCCACCTTGGCATCCAGCGCCTCGGGCTCGCACAGCTCATGCACCATGCCCAAGGCATGGGCCTGCGCCGCACTGAAGCGCTCGGCCGTGACAAAGTAGCGCCGCGCTGCCTGCGCACCCATGGCCCGCACCACATAGGGGCTGATGGTGGCTGGCGACAGACCCAGGCGGGCTTCAGACAGGCAGAAGGTGACATTGATGCTGGCCACCAACACATCGCAGATGGCCGCAAGGCCCATGCCGCCGGCGTAGCAGTCGCCGTGCACACGGCCGACCACCGGCACCGGGCATTGGTCCAGGGCCCAGAGCATGTCGGCCAGCTTTTGCGCATCAGCGCGGTTTTGCTCCCAGCTGTAGTCAGCCATGGCCCGCATCCAGTTGAGGTCAGCGCCGGCGCAAAAGGCCTTGCCGCGTGCGCCCAGTTGCACCACCCGCAGTTGCGGCTCGCTTGCCAACTGGACAAAGGTTTGGGTGAGCTCGGCAATCACCTCGTCGTTGAAGGCGTTGCGCACATCTGGGCGGTTGAGCCAGACCTGGGCCACGTGGGCTGAAGGGCGGATGAGTTCGAGGGTGTTCATGTTCGAGGTCCTTATTCTTGGGTCTAGGCGAGGATGTTTGTTGTGGTGAGACCGGTGCCCTCACCCCTGCCCTCTCCCAGAGGGAGAGGGAGAAAAACTTCAGTAGCGTTTGGCCACCTCTTCGAGCATCACCTCAGTAGCGCCGCCGCCTATGGCCAGTACCCGTGCGTCGCGCCACAGGCGCTCGACCGCAGTCTCGCGGATGTAGCCCATGCCGCCGTGAAATTGCTGGCAGGTCTGCACCACCTCGTTGACCAGCTCGCCCGTCAAGGCCTTGAGCATGGAAACTTCCTGCACGATGTCATGGCCCTGCGTCACCGACCAGGCGCAGTGGTACATGAACTGGCGGGCAGCGCGGGTCTTAGCGTCCAGCATGGATAGACGCTGGCGTATGGTCTGCTGGTCCCACAGCGTGCCGCCAAAGGCCTGGCGCTGGCGCACATGGTCCAGCGTCAGCTTGAGCGCCTGCTGGCAATGGCCCACCGCCATGGCGCCCAAGGCAATGCGCTCGGTCTGGAAATTTTTCATCACCGAGTAAAAGCCCTTGTGCTCCTGGCCCAGGAGGTTGGCGGCCGGAACGCGCACTTGGTCGAACACCAGCTCGGCGGTGTCGGAGCTGAGCCAGCCGGTCTTTTTGAGAGCGCGGCCCACCGTAAACCCGGGCGTGCCCTTGTCGACGATGAACATGGACATGTCCCTCTTGCCCGGCCCGGTCTTGGCCGCCACGAAGTACACATCGGCATGCACGCCATTGGTGATGAACATCTTGGTGCCGTTGATCACCCACTCGTCGCCCTCGCGGCGGGCGCTGGTGCGGATGCCGGCCACGTCCGAGCCCGCGCCCGGCTCGCTGATGCCGACCGCGCTGATGCATTCTCCGGCCGTGATACGCGGCATGTATTTGACCTTTTGCTCGGGGGTGCCTGCGTGGTGCAAATGCGGGCTGGCCATGTCGGTGTGGACCAGCACGGTAATGATGAAGCCGGCAAAGGTGGACTGCGAGAGCGCTTCGGCAAACACCAGGTTGGTCAGCGCATCGCCCTCACCACCGCCGTACTGGCCTTCGTACATCAGGCCCAGCAGGCCCGCTCGCCCCATGCGCTGCAAGACCTCGCGCGGCACCATGCCCTGCACTTCCCAGGCCTGAGCATGGGGCTCGACCTCCTTGGCAATGAAGCGGGCCACCTGCTCGCGCAGCAGGGCGTGTTCCGGGGTATCGTAAATGGTGCTTTGCATGGTCTCGTGTCGATCAGGCTTACTGTGGAAGGAGATAAATCAGTGTTGCGACTGCTCAGTGCATCCAGCCGCGCAGTCCGCGCAGACTTTCAAAAGCCTGGAAATCTCGGTCGCGGTGCAGCAGGGCGTAGTCGTGCTCAATGCAGAAACTCGCCACCAGCACGTCGATGCCGCCTCGCACTGTGAAGCCCTGGGCGCGCAGACTGCGATAGTGCTGTGCGGCGACCTCGGCAAGCCGGATGTTGCTGGCATCGACCAAGTCCAGGGTTTCCAGCAAGGCCCTGGCCTCCCGATAGCTGCGCTCCTGGCGAAAACCTCTGAGCACCTCGAAGAACACGAGATCGGGCACCACGATGCGGACTTCGCCTTGCTCGAGCAGGGACGCGAGCATCTCCACAGCCGGGTGGTCGGCATCGTTGAAAAAGTCGATCCAGACGCTCGAATCAACGACCAGCATGGGGTTTGCGTTTGCTCGGTGTAGGAATATCGGGGGATGGCTCCTGCACCTGGTGAACTGCCTCGGGTGCGGGCTGGGTCCAGTCGATGCTTTCGTCGCCCTCCCACTTGAGCTTGCCCCGCCACTTGAGCACCTCGCGGTAGGCGGCCTGGCGTGCCAAGAGCTTCAAGCCGGCCTCCACCGCCTGTTTCTTGGTGGTGTAAGGCCCGGCCTGCATGGCTTTGGCCATGAGTTGATCGTCAATATCGATGTTTGTGCGCATGATGTGTATGAAGTTCTTACCCTATGCACATCGTACATCACATGCGGAAAATTCCAAACTTGGGCTCACCGATGGGTGCATTGAGCGAGGCCGACAGACCCAGGGCCAGCACCCGGCGGGTATCGGCTGGATCGATCACGCCGTCATCCCACAGTCGGGCGCTGGCGTAGTAAGGATGCGATTGGTGGGTGAACTGGTCGAGCAGGGGCTGCTTGAATGCGGCCTCCTCCTGGGCGCTCCACTGGCCGCCCTTGGCCTCGATGCCGTCGCGCTTGACCGTAGCCAGCACGCTGGCGGCCTGCTCACCGCCCATGACCGAAATGCGCGCATTCGGCCACATCCAAAGAAAGCGTGGCGAATAGGCTCGGCCGCACATGCCGTAATTGCCCGCGCCGTAGCTGCCGCCAATGATGATGGTGAACTTAGGCACACTCGCCGTGGCCACGGCGGTCACCATCTTGGCGCCGTGGCGTGCAATGCCCTCGTTCTCGTATTTACGGCCGACCATAAAGCCGGTGATGTTTTGCAGAAATACCAGCGGCGTCTTGCGCTGGCAGCACAGTTCGATGAAGTGCGCAGCCTTTTGCGCCGACTCCGAAAACAGCACCCCGTTGTTGGCGATGATGCCCACAGGCATGCCCTCGATGTGCGCGAAACCGCAGACCAGGGTGGCGCCAAAGCGCGCCTTGAATTCATGGAACTCACTGCCGTCGACGATACGCGCAATGATTTCGCGCACATCAAAGGGCTTGCGTGTGTCGGTGGGGATGACGCCATAGAGTTCGCGCGGGTCATACAAAGGCGCCACTGGCGTTCTCCGTTGAACGTCGGGCCTCTTGGCGCGGTTGAGCGAGGCCACCGCCTTGCGCGCCAAGGCCAGCGCATGGGCGTCGTTCTCGGCCAGGTGGTCAGCCACACCGGAGAGGCGGGTGTGTACATCGCCGCCACCCAGATCCTCGGCCGAGACGATCTCTCCGATCGCCGCTTTCACCAGCGGCGGGCCGCCCAAAAAGATGGTGCCCTGGTTTTTCACGATGATGGTCTCGTCGCTCATGGCCGGCACATAAGCCCCGCCGGCGGTGCATGAGCCCATGACCACCGCAATCTGCGCAATGCCCTGCGCGCTCATATTGGCCTGGTTGTAGAAGATGCGGCCGAAATGGTCACGGTCCGGAAAGACCTCGTCCTGATTGGGCAGGTTGGCGCCGCCCGAGTCCACCAGGTAGACGCAGGGCAGCATGTTTTGCATGGCCACCTCCTGCGCACGCAGGTGCTTCTTCACCGTCATGGGGTAGTAGGTGCCACCTTTGACGGTCGCGTCGTTGCACACAATCATGCAGTCCATGCCTTCGATGCGGCCGATGCCCGCGATCAGGCCGGCGCTGGGCGCGTCGCCGTTGTACATGGCATGCGCTGCCATCGGGGCCAATTCAAGAAAGGGCGTACCCGGGTCCAGCAGCATCTGCACCCGCTCGCGCGGCGGCAGCTTGCCTCTAGCCACGTGCTTGGCGCGCGCGGCCTCGCCGCCACCGGCTGCGGCCTTGGTGATTTGCACCTGCAGGTCGTCCACGGCCGCCTGCATTTGTGCGGCATTGGCTTGGAACTCGGCCGAACGGGGATTGAGTTGGGAGGTCAACGCGGGCATCGAGGTCTTTCTTGAGGTCGGGGCGGGCTCGCCGCCGCTGGCAGCAGCATAGGCCTTGCGCAAACCCCTGGGGGGCCCAAATGGTTGCAAATCGTGCCAGCTCATTCCCAAAACGCCTCGATGCTGGGGCACACTAGCGAGCATGGCTGCAAGCACCGATGCCCGCCTCACGATGACCCCTGGCCCGGCCCGAACGCCGATGGCCTTTGTACAGGCCATTGTGGGAGCCTATCTGCGCCAAGGGCGCGATGCGTCCGGAGCCCTGAAGGCGGCACAAATCACGCCATCGCAGGCACAAAAACCAGGGGCACGCATCACGGCTGCACAGATGGAGGCGGTCTCCGGCCATGCGATGCGCGAGCTCGATGACGAGTCGCTGGGCTGGAGCCGCCGCCCTCTGCCCTGGGGCAGCTACGGCATGCTGATCCGTGCCTCGCTGAGCGCGCCCAGCCTGGGGGTGGCGCTCAAGCGCTGGTGCCGCCACCACAGCTTGATTTGCGACAACGTGGCACTGCGCATCGACATCCATCCCCAGGGCGCCTGCGTGGTGCTGCAAGAGCGCGAACCGCTGGGTGAGCTGCGCGAGTTCTGCATGGTCTCGCTGCTGCGCAATCTTCATGGCGTGGCCTGCTGGTTGATCGATTCACGCCTGGCCCTGCAGCGCGCCGAGTTTCCTTTTGCAGAGCCCGCCCATGCCGACGTCTACCCGACCATCTTCCCCGGGCCGGTGGTGTTTCACCCGACAGACGAGCCGGCGCAAGGGCGGCTGTGGCTGGACGCACGCTACCTGGGCTTGCCGATACGCCGCGACGAAAAGGCGCTGCGCCAGATGCTGCAGCGCGCCCTGCCCTTGACGGTGATGCCCTACCGCCGTGACCGCCTGCTGCTGGCCCAGGTCCGTCAGGCCCTGCTGACCCAGCCCGAGGCCGGGCGCAGCGCCGCCGACCTGGCAGGCTTGCTGAACCTGTCGGCACGCACCCTGCATCGGCAACTCAAGGAGGAAGGCACCTCACTGCAGGCCATCAAGGACGCGGTGCGGCGCGAGCGCGCGCTCGAACTGCTCCAGCGCGGCCGCCAGCCACTCAAGCAGGTCGCTGCCGCCGTAGGCTTTTTGAACGAAAAGAGCTTCATCAGAGCCTTCAAAGGCTGGACCGGCCAGACGCCGGCCGCGTTCAGGCAAGGGCAGCGGATGTGATGGAAGGGCTTAACTGGCCGGGTGAGCTTGCGGCATCAGGCCGCACTCGCATCCCTGAACGCGCGAAGTACTGAATTAATACGGGTCTGGTAGCCGGGGCCCTGGGCCTTAAACCAGGCAATGACATCTTGGTCAATGCGCATGGAAATCAGCTCCTTGTTCGCAATCGGCTTGAGGCCCCTGCGGACAATCCCCTTAACAACCGAGCTCGGGTCAAACTCAGGGTGCTCATCCGTCGGGCTAGCCTTGCGATCGGCGCTCATCAGACGCGGCCAGTCAGTCTTGGACTTCGCGGAAGTAACGCTGCGCTTCACGGGTGGTCGCTTTGCGGAAGGAGATGACACGGATTTCATAGTCGGTTTCGGTGTGGGCTACGGATACGGGCACCCCTGCAAGAAGGCCCAGCGTGACGAAGCGCCGCTCCTCGTAGCCAAAGCGCTCATCCTCAAAGCTCAGGGTCAGGCCTTCGAAGACGCGGGGTGCGTCAACAAAATCCAGACCGTGATCCTTGAGGTTCATGGCACGCTTGCGCTCAGACCAAGAGAAACGCATAGACGGATTGTAGCTACATGAAATTTCATCGCAACACCCATCGGGTCAGTGATGAATTTGCCGCAGCCGCCCAGCCTCAAATCCTACAACCGCAACTGCCGCATATGCTCGAACACCCGCGCAGCCCCTGCAGCCTGCAGCGGCGCCACATCGACGCCCGCAGGCGCATAGGCCCAAACGGTAGCGCCAGCGGCCATGCCAGCGGTGATGCCCACCGGGGTGTCTTCCACCACCAGGCAGTGGGCCGGCGCCACACCCAGCGCGGCGGCAGCAGCCAGGTAGACGTCGGGATGCGGCTTGCTGCGCGGCATTTCGTGGCCGCTGAAGATGCGGCCTTCAAAATGGGCGAGCAGGCCCACTGTTTTAAGCATCATCTCAACCTTGAAGCGGTCGGCACCTGAAGCCACCGCAATGCGGCCTTCGCAATGGGCGTGCAGGTGGTTGACCGCGTCATGGACGCCCTCAATGGCGGTGATGTGCAGCGTCAGCCTCTCATTGCGACGCTCAAAGAACTGCTGCAGCCAGGCCTCGGAAAAGGCCAGTCCGGTGTTGGCCTCGATCAAGGGCCACTGACTCTTGACGGTGTGGCCTACAAAACGCTGCATACACTCGGCCAGGCTCATGCGCCAGCCCTGCTCCTCAAACATATCGCGCAGTACGCCGCAGGTGATGGCTTCGCTGTCGACGAGCACGCCGTCGCAGTCAAACAAGATGGCCTGGAAGCTCATGGGCCCAGATTCTAGAAACCCGCCGACGGCCACCACCCGGCAATGGCCGACCAGACCCAGCCTCCGGCCAGACCAAGCACGCTCAGGCCGGCCGCGCCCAGCAGCAAGGAGCAGACCATCATCAGGCCGTCGCGCGTGAGCAGGCCCAGGCCAAAGAGCAGCAAGGCCACGGCCGGGAACAGGTTGCCGAGGGGAATCGGCAGAAAGATGACCACCGCCATCAGCACCACCCAGGCCGCCCAGGCCCAGCGCAGGCGCGGGCTGAGCAGGCCCTGCCAGCGTGGCCGCAGGCGGCGGTGAGCAAAGCTGTACAGCCAGGCCAACCAGCGCAAACAGCGGTAGGCCGCGGCTGGGTTGAGCTTGAGCGCGCGCAGGCGCTCTAGTCGGGGCGCGTCCTGCTGGCGAGCCCAGCGCCAGGCCCAGGCCATGATGCCGAGGCTGAAAATCGTCCCCACGCCGGCCACGGGCAGGGTGGTGATCAGAGCCAGCAAGATCAGCAGCACGCCCATGGTGGCCTGGCCGTGCATGGACAGCAACTGCTGCAGCGACAGCGGCTCGCCCTGCTGGCCAAGCTGCTGCGCCAGTCGGCGACGCCTGGCCTCGCGGACAAACCGGCGGACGAGGGCGGGATCGAGCAGACTGCGCGGGGACTCCCAGCCCGCGCTCAAGACAGGGCCCTTCGCGCCCACCGGCTCAGCATCAGATGCCCCAGCAGGGCCATGCCGGCCGTCCAGATGAGGATCAATCCGCCCGTAAGCACCCACAATCCCACCTTCACTATCTTCTCCCCTGATAAAACCTTATATTGTGAGCTGGAGCCGCGCCCCACGAAGCCCCACGCCGCTTAAGGCTTAGGGGACGGCGGAGTTTGCGGCGCCGGGCGAGGGGCAGTGTCAGCCAGCAACGGAGCGGACGACGCTGCCGCCCTGCGCGCAGATGGCTTACCCGACGCCAGCCTCAACCCACGTCGTCCACATAAAACCAGCGCCCATCTTCGCGCACAAAGCGGCTGCGCGCCTGCTGGCGCACGGCGCGCCCGCCCACCCGGTAGCGCGCCACGAACTCCACCTCGGCCGTGTCCGCCCCGGTCAAGACATGTTCACGGACCTGCAAGCCCAGCCACTTGACGCCGGGCTCCAGCTCAAACTGCGCCGGTCGTGCGCTGGCACGCCAGCTCGCCAAAAGGTAATCCAGCCGCGCCAGCACAAAGGCGCTGTAGCGCGATCGCATCAAGCGCTCTGCGCTAGGGGCGGGCTCACCCGCCAGAAGCGGCCCACAGCACTGAGCCAGGGGCAGCGCACGGCCGCGCACATCGGTACTGCCGCAGGGGCAATCAGTTGGGGCGGCCATGTGGCTTAGCCCTTACGCGCTGCGCTTTCCTTCTTGTGCTCGTCGAGCGTGACCACCGGTGCGCTTTCCTTCTTCCAGGCGGCAAAGCCGCCGTCGATGTGGGCCACATTGCGCATGCCCATGTCCTGCAGCGTCTTGGTGGCCAGGGCGCTGCGCCAGCCAGCGCCGCAAAACAGCACAAACTCCTTGGACTCATCGGCGAAAACCGGCTTGTGATAGGGCGAGGCCGGGTCCACCCAAAATTCGAGCATGCCACGCGGGGCCAGCAGGGCGCCCGGCACGGTGCCCTCGCGCTCGAGTTCGCGCACGTCGCGGATATCGACGATCTGCATACGGCCATCGGCCAGGCGCGCGCGCACCTGGTCCACGCTATAGGTGGTGACCTGGGCCATGGCTTCGTCGACGAGTTGCTGAAATCCCTTGGTGATCGGCATGAATGTCTCCTGTCAAAACTCCCATCATGCCAGCGCGCGCTGGATGATGATTTTCTGGATGTCGCTGGTGCCTTCATAAATCTGGCAGACCCGCACATCACGGTAAATCCGTTCGAGCGGAAAGTCGCTCACGTAGCCGTAACCGCCCAGGGTCTGCAAGGCGGCGCTGCACACCCGCTCGGCCATTTCGCTGGCAAACAGCTTAGCCATGGCCGCTTCCTTCAGGCAGGGCTGGCCGGCGTCGCGTAGCGCTGCCGCATGCCAAATGAGCTGGCGCGCCGCCTCGAGCTGCGTGGCGCAATCGGCCAGCCGAAAGCCCACCGCCTGGTGATGGATCAGCGCGGTGCCAAAGCTCTCACGCTGCTTGGCATAGTCGATCGCAAAGTCCAGCGCGCTGCGCGCCATGCCCACGCTCTGGGCCGCGATACCGATGCGCCCGCCTTCGAGCGCCGACAAGGCGATCTTGTAACCCTCGCCTTCGGCGCCGATCAGGTTGTCGGCCGGGATGCGGCAGTTGTCGAAGTTGATCTGCGCGGTATCGCTCGAATGCTGGCCCAGCTTGTCTTCCAGGCGCGCCACCTGATAGCCCGGTGCGCTGGTGGGCACGATGAAGGCGCTCATGCCCTTCTTGCCGGCGGCCTTGTCGGTCACCGCAATCACGATGGCCACATCACCATTCTTGCCGCTGGTGATGAACTGCTTGACGCCGTTAATGACATAGTCGCCGCCCTGCTTAAGGGCAGAGGTGCGCAAGGCCGATGCGTCCGAGCCCACATGCGGCTCGGTCAGACAAAACGCACCGAGCATGCGCCCCTGGGCCAACGGCACCAGCCATTGCTTTTGCTGCGCAGGGCTGCCGTATTTGAGCAAGATCGCATTGACCGGGCAGTTGGTCACGCTGATGACGGTGCTGGTGCCACCGTCGCCCGCGGCAATTTCCTCCAGCACCACCGCCAGGCTGAGGTAGTCCATGCCCGCACCGCCCAGCTCCTCGGGCACACAAATCCCGTAAGCACCCAGGGCCGCCAGGCCTTGGTGCACCGCCTTGGGAAAGTGGTGGGTCTTGTCCCACTCGGCCGCCTTGGGCCAGAGCTCGCGCTGAGCGAAGTCGCGCATCGCATCGCGCACCATGGTCTGATCGGCATTAAGCAGCATCGCCTCTCCTGTGGCTTCACCAGGGCAGGTGCTGGCCGTCCTGGTTGATAAAAGCGCCTCGATGTTCGGGGCCTGTGGCAGCCAGAACGCCGCGCATGCGCGTGACGCTATCGGCCACGGTGAGGCTGGCGCTAGGCCCACCCATATCGGTCTGGACCCAGCCGGGGCTGAGCGCGAGCAAGGTGCAGTGGGGATAGTCGGGCTGCGCCGCATGCACCGCCATATTGAGCGCGGCCTTGCTGGCTCGGTAAATCCAGCCGTAGCTGCTATCGGTGCCGGCAATGCTGCCCATCTGACTGCTGATGAAGGCCAGCGGCGCACCGGGCTTGAGCAGGGGTGCAAGCTGAGGCAAGGCCTGCATGGCACCGAGCACATTGGTGCGCATGAGCCGGTCAAAGTCCGGCTGGGTGGGCGGGCTGGAAGCCCCATCCCGCTGCATCACCCCGGCCACATAAATCGCCAGGTCCAACTCTTCACCGTCTAGGGCCCAGGCCAGGGCGCTGACGCTGGCCGGCTCAGCCACATCAAGCCGCAGGGTTTCGCAGCCCAACTGCTTGATGCGCTCAAGCCCCGCTTCATCCCGGGCAGTGGCAATCACCCGCCAGCCAGCGGCGGCGTACTGCCGTGCGAACTCCAGGCCGATGCCACGCGATGCGCCGATAACGAGGGCGGTGCTCATTTTTTTCTCCCTCCCCCCTTGGGGGAGGGTCGGGGTGGGGGCACGCGCGAGGAAACGGCGGTGCGACGCGTGCCCTCACCCCTGCCCTCTCCCAGAGGGAGAGGGAGGAAGTCAAGGCGGGCTCCGGATGTCACATGAGCTCCAGCGCCACTGCGGTGGCTTCCCCTCCGCCTATGCACAGCGAGGCGAGGCCCTTTTTCAGGCCGCGTGCTTGCATCGCATGGATCAGCGTGACCATGATGCGGGCGCCCGATGCGCCGATCGGGTGGCCCAGGGCGCAGGCGCCGCCGTTGACGTTGACGATGTCATGGGAAACCTTGAGCTCGTGCATCAGGGCCATGGGCACCACGGCGAAAGCTTCATTGACTTCCCACAGCTGCACATCGCCGACCGTCCAGCCGGCCTTGGCCAGGGCCTTTTGGCTGGCGCCGACAGGTGCGGTGGTGAACCACTCGGGTGCCTGGGCGTGGGTAGCGTGGCTGACGATGCGTGCCAGCGGCTTGCAGCCGAGCTTGGCGGCGGTGCTTGCACGCATCATCACCATGGCGGCGGCACCGTCGTTGATGGATGAGCTGGCCGCGGCGGTGATGGTGCCGTCCTTCTTGAAGGCCGGCTTGAGCGTGGGGATCTTGTCGATCTTGATCTTGCCCGGCCCTTCGTCCTTGCTGACCACCACCTCGCCTGTGCGGGTCTTGACCGTCACCGGCGTGATCTCCGTGGCAAAAGCGCCGCTGACTATGGCCTGCTGAGCCCGCTGCACCGAGGCCATGGCAAAGGCGTCCTGCTGCTCGCGGGTGAAGTTGTACTTGGCAGCGCAGTCTTCGCCAAACGTGCCCATGCTGCGGCCGGCTTGGTAGGCGTCTTCCAGACCGTCGAGCATCATGTGGTCGTAGATCTTGTCGTGGCCCATGCGGTAGCCACCGCGGCCTTTGAGCATCAGGTAAGGCGCGCCGGTCATGCTCTCCATGCCGCCGGCCACCAAAACCTCGTGACTGCCGGCCAGCAGCATGTCGTGGGCAAACATGGCCGCGCGCATGCCTGAGCCGCACATTTTGGAGAGCGTGACTGCACCGGCGCTGGCCGGCAAACCGCCCTTGAAAGCGGCCTGGCGGGCGGGCGCCTGGCCCTGGCCGGCCATCAGGCAGTTGCCCATCAAGACCTCGGTGACCAACGCGGGGTCAATCGCCGCACGCTGCATGGCGGCGGCAATGGCTGCGCCGCCGAGGTCGTGGGCGGCCAGGCTGGCAAAGTCGCCCTGCAAGCTACCCATGGGGGTGCGGGCGGCGCTGACGATGACGATGGGATCAGACATGATGAACTCCACAAAAAAAAGTAAAGCTTGAGTTGGGGCTCATGCGGCTTTTCTCAACTCGCTGAAACGCCGCGTCAGGTCGTAAGGGAAGACGTCGTGCACATGTCCCTCGATGATGCGCTCCTTGTTGGTCTGCCAAAAATCGGCATCCAGCAAATCGGCATGGTGTTTCATGAACACCTGGCGCACTGATGGGTTGCCCAGCAAGAAGGGGCCAAAGGTCTCGGGGAACACATCTTTCGGCCCCACGTGGTACCAAACCTCCCCCGACATTTCGTCTTCCTCGTTGCGAGGCGCCGGCACGCGGCGGAAATTGCAGTCGGTGATGTATTCAATCTCGTCGTAGTCGTAAAACACCACTTTGCCGTGGCGGGTGACGCCGAAATTCTTCCAGAGCATGTCGCCGGGGAAAATATTGGCCGCCACCAAATCCTTGATGGCGTTGCCGTACTCAATGACAGCGCGCTCCATCTGCTCACGAGCGCGCACGTTGTCGGCGCCGGCATCAAACGACTCCTGCAGATAGATGTTGAGCGGGATCATGCGCCGCTCGATATAGACGTGCTTGATGATGACTTCCATCTGACCGTCACCGTCGCGGTCGCTGATCTCGATCTGGCTGGGCGCGAACTTGCGGATCTCTTCAATCAGCTCCTCCTCGAAACGCACGAGAGGGAAGGCCACGTTGCTGTACTCCAGCGTGTCGGCCATGCGCCCGACCCGGTCGTGCTGCTTGACCAGAAGGTATTTGCCTTGGATCTGCTCGCGGGTGGTGTCTTTCTGCGGCGGGTAGTAGTCCTTGATGACCTTGAACACATAGGGAAAGGACGGCAGGTCGAACACCAGCATGACCATGCCCTTGATGCCCGGCGCGATGCGAAAGCGGTCGGTGGAATGGCGCAGATGCTGCAAAAAGTCGCGGTAGAACAAGGTCTTGCCCTGCTTGGCCAGGCCCAGGGCGTTGTAGATCTCGGCCCGCGGCTTGCGCGGCATCATGCTGCGCAGAAACTGCACGTAGGCCGAGGGGATCTCCATGTCGACCATGAAATAGGCCCGCGCAAAGCTGAACAGGATGAGCAGATCATCCTCGCCGAAGAGCATGGCGTCTATGCACAGCTTGCCCTGCTCGTCATAGAGGATGGGCAGGGCGAACGGGATCTCCTGAAATCCGTTGATCACCTTGCCCACCACGTACGCACCCTTGTTGCGAAAGAACAGGCTGGACAGCGCTTGGATTTGGAAGTTGGCACGCAGCTTCATATCGCCCAGACGCTTTTGCACCTGCACCAGCACATCGGCTGCGTCACGCGGCAGGTCGCTAAACGGCTGGCGCAGGTCGAAGGACTCAATCAGCTGAACAATGACCTGCTCCAGGTTGTCGCGCGTTGGGTACCAAGCTTTATAGGTGGGACGGGCGGTGGGCTCTTCGTTTTCAATGTACTCGGTGCTGACCGCCGGCCGCACAAAGATGAAGTCGTTGTGAAAGTAGCTGCGGTGTAAAATTTTGGTGGTGACCGAGTTGAAGAAAGTCTCGGCCAACTCCGGCTGGTGGTGGTTGACCAGCAGGCCGATGTAATGCAGCTTGACCTGGTGCCAGACCTCCATGGGCTGCTCACCGGCCTTGAACTCGCGCTCCAGGCGGGTCGAAGCCTCGCGCACCCGCAGGTCATAGAACTCAATACGCTCACGCTGGGCCCGCTGCTGGCCGTGCCAGTCGGCGGTTTCAAAGCGGTGCTTGGCGCGGGCCGACTCACGCCGAAACAGGTCGTAGTGGCGGTTGAAACCGTCCATCATCGCCTTGGCGATGTCGTAGGCGATGCTCGAGTCCAGGCGCTGCGGGAACATGGTGGGCTTTCGAAAGAGTGGCTGTCAGTGCACCTTGACGGTACGGGCCTTGCACTGCACCGCTTCCTCACGGATCTGCTCGATGCGCAGCGGGTCGTCGATCGACACCCGCAAGTCTTTGAGCAGGCCGTCCGACAAACCATAAACCCAGCCGTGCAAGGTGAGTTTTTGGCCACGCGCCCAGGCGTCCTGCACTACAGTGGAGCGGGCGACGTTGACCACCTGCTCGATCACATTGAGCTCGACCAGCATATTGGCGCGGCGCTCCGGCGCCACGCTATCGAGCAGGCCGCGATGCCGGTCGGCCACGTCCTTGATATGGCGCAGCCAGTTGTCGGCCAGGCCGACCCGCACGTTGTTGAGGGCGGCGAGCACCCCGCCGCAGCCGTAGTGGCCAACCACCATGACATGCTCGACATGGAGTTGATCGACCGCATACTGAATGGTCGACAGGCAGTTGAGGTCGGTGGGCACCACCACATTGGCCACGTTGCGGTGCACGAACACCTCGCCAGGCTCCAGGCCGGTGATCTGGTTGGCGGGCACCCGGCTGTCGGAGCAGCCTATCCACATATAACGCGGGTTTTGCTGGTGCGACAGATTGGTAAAAAAGCCGGGGCGCTCGGACTCCATGCTCTTGGCCCAGAGGCGGTTATGTTCTAGGAGGTGGCGCAGCGGCATGGTAGTCCTTAGGCGCCGGCGGTTTCGGCGAACAGTTCACGGCCTATGAGCATACGGCGAATTTCGCTGGTGCCAGCGCCAATCTCGTAGAGCTTGGCGTCGCGCCACAGCCGGCCCAGCGGGTATTCATTGATGTAGCCATTGCCACCAAAAATCTGTACGCCCTCGCCCGCCATCCAGGTGGCTTTCTCGGCGGTCCACAGGATGACCGAAGCGCAGTCCTTGCGCACCTGGCGCACATGCTCAGTGCCCAGCAGGTCCAGGTTTTTGGCCACGGTATAGGCAAAGGAGCGACCGGCCTGCAGCACGGTGTACATATCGGCCATCTTGCCCTGGATGAGCTGGAACTCGCCGATGCTCTGGCCGAACTGCTTGCGGTCGTGAATGTAGGGGATCACGTTGTCCATGACTGCCTGCATGATCCCCAGGGGCCCGCCGCTGAGCACCGCGCGTTCGTAGTCCAGGCCGCTCATCAGCACCTTGGCGCCGTTGTTCAGGCCGCCCAGAATATTTTCTGCCGGCACCTCCACGTTCTGGAACACCAACTCACCGGTATGGCTGCCGCGCATGCCCAGCTTGTCGAGCTTTTGCGCAATGGAAAAACCTTTCATGCCTTTTTCAATCAGGAAGGCACTGACGCCGCGTGCGCCCAGCTCGGGCTCGGTCTTGGCGTAGACCACCAGAGTGTCGGCGTCGGGGCCGTTGGTGATCCACATCTTGGAGCCGTTGAGCAGGTAGTAGCCGCCCTTGTCTTCCGCTTTGAGCTTCATGCTGATGACATCCGATCCCGCGCCCGGCTCAGACATGGCCAGGGCGCCGACATGCTCGCCGGTGATCAGCTGGGGCAGGTACTTGGCCCGCTGCGCTTCGGTGCCATTGCGCTTGATCTGATTGACGCACAAATTGGAATGCGCGCCATAGGACAGCCCCACCGAGGCGCTGGCGCGCGAGATCTCCTCCATGGCCACCATATGGGCCAGGTAGCCCATATTGGCGCCGCCGTACTCCTCACCCACGGTAATGCCGAGCACGCCCAGATCGCCCATCTTGCGCCACAGGTCCATGGGGAATTGGTCGTTGCGGTCGATATCGGCCGCGCGCGGCGCGATCTCGGTCTGGGCAAAGTCACGCACCGCATCGCGCAGGGCATCGACATCTTCACCAAGTTGAAAATTGAGTCCAGGCAGGTTCATGGAGGTCCTTCAGTCCTTGCTATCTCAGTCAGTAGGGGACGGGGGAGGTTTGCTCCGCATGTGTTGGTCTGTCCCGCTCTAGTCAGTTGGGGACAGAGCAGATTTGCTGCGCAAATATTGGTCTGTCCCACTTTAGTCAGTTGGGGACAGAGCAAATTTGCTGCGCAAATATTGGTCTGTCCCACAAATTATCAATAAGTCTTTGTGACCGGCGCCAAGGTCTGCTGCATGATGGCGCAGTCGCGGCGCTGGCCATCGCCGTAGTGCAACACTTCGGCGGTGGTGACGATGACGCGGCGGCCGGCCTTGACAACACGACCAATGGCGCGCAGCTCGCCGCCCTGAAAGGCGTTCAGGAAGTTGATCTTGTATTCCACCGTAGTCACCTCGGAACCCTCGGGGCATACCGTCAGCGCGGCATAGCCGCCGGCAATATCGGCCAAAGCGCCTATAGCCCCACCATGAAAGCCGCCTTGCTGCTGCGTGACCTTGTCTGAATACGGCAGGGCCAGCTCGCACAGGCCGGGCTCCACGCGCAGCAGGCGGGCGCCCAAGTGCAGCATCATGCCTTGGCGCTCGAAACTGGCGCGCACCCGCTCGATCATGCCGGCCGTGTCTGTGGCGGGCTTGGACATGGAATTCATACGGCCTTCTCCGCAAGGGCCCGGCTTGGACGGGCGGGTGATTTTTCGGTCTTGGCCAACAACGCCCTGGCCTCGCGCTCATGCGCCTTGATCTCTTCGAGGTTGGCTTGCAGGTCGGCCATCTGCTCCTCGATCTGGCGCTTGTGCCCGTCGAGAATCACCAGGAACTTGCGCAACTGCGGCACCGTATCGCGCGGGCTCTCGTAGGTGTCGATGATTTCCTTGGCCTCGGTCAGGCTCAGGCCCAGGCGCTTGGCACGCAAGGTGAGCTTCAGGCGGGTGCGGTCGCGGGCGCTGTAAATACGGTTACGCCCGCCCGGCCCTTCGCGCTTGGGCTGCAGCAGGCCCATGTCTTCATAAAACCGCATGGCCCTGGTGGTCAGGTCAAACTCTTTGGCGAGGTCGCTGATGGTGTAGATGGTGGCCATGCGCATTCGGTGCAAGCGGCAACCCGCCCCCGTGGCCAGCCCAGGCGCTTTGAGCATGGGCGACAGATCTCAAGGACAGGGCTGCCTACAATCGGGCGAACTGACGTTTACGTAAACGTCAACAACCCGCAGAATATAACGCAGATCGCGCGCGCCATGAACACCCTGGAAGAAGCCTTGCATTACCCCTGGGGCGCCGAGCTGCCTGCCGCTGGCAGCGCCCTGAGCTTGGCGCCCGGCCTGGCCTGGCTGCGCATGGAACTGCCCTTTGCACTCAACCACATCAACCTGTGGCTGCTGCGCGATGAGATCGACGGCCGGCAAGGCTGGAGCGTCATCGATACCTGCGTTGACAACCCTCAGGCGCGCGCGCAATGGGAGCAGGTGATCGCCCAGGAGATGCAAGGCCTGCCCGTGCTGCGTGTGCTGGCCACCCATATGCACCCCGACCACCTGGGCCTGGCGCATTGGCTTTGCGAGCGGTTTTCGGCGCCGCTGTGGATCAGCGCGGGTGATTTTTTAACGGCGCGGCTCGCGGTGCTGCAGCACGACTCCTATGGCGGCCAGCCCATGGTGGACTTTTTCACCCGCCACGGCATGAAGAACAGCCAGGTTCTCGAGAACGTGTTCGGTCGCAAAGGCCAATATGCCCACCTGGTGCCCAAACTGCCCGACCAGTACAGGCGACTGCTCGATGGTCAGGAGCTGAGCATGGGCGCTCGCCGCTGGCGTTGCATCAGCGGCTTTGGCCATTCGCCCGAGCACGTGGCGCTGTACTGCGACGACCCCGGTCTGGCGCAGCCGGTGCTGATCAGCGGCGACATGGTGCTGCCGCGCATCTCCACCAACATCAGCCTGCTGGCCACCGAGCCCGAAGGCAACCCGCTGCAGCTCTTTCTGGACTCACTGGAAAAGTTTCTGCCCCTGCCTGAAAACATCTTGGTGCTGCCTTCGCACGGCCGCCCCTTTGTGGGCCTGCACGAGCGGATCAAGCAATTGCGCGATCACCACCGGGACCGGCTGGAAGAGGTCATGCAATCATGCGCGGAGCAGCCGCGCTGCGCCGCCGACATCGTGCCCGTGATGTTCAAACGCACGCTCGACGCCCACCAAACCGCCTTCGCCCTGGGCGAAAGCATGGCCCATCTGAACCTGCTCTGGCACGCCGGCGCACTGCGGCGTCAGGCTGACGCACATGGCGTGCTGCGCTTTGCACCGGCCTAAAGCAGGCTGCGCTGGACGGGCTCAGTTCAGCGAGGCGGTCTCGTTGACGCCCAGCCAAAAGTCGCGCAGGCTGGCCACCTTGCGGCGGTACTGCGCGAAAGCCACTGGCTTGGCCACATAGCCATTGGCACCGCTGCGGTAACAGGCCCGCACATCGTCGGGCTCGCTGGAGGAGGTGAGCATCACCACCGGCGTCACCTCGGTCAGCGGGTTTTCGCGCAACTGGCGCAGCACCTGCAGGCCCGAGAGCATGGGCAGGTTCATATCAAGAATCACCAAAGCCGGCTGCTCACTCGGGTCACGCGCCGCATGCTCGCCCCGCGCCCACAAATAGTCCAGCGCCTGCTGCCCATCCCGCGCCCAAACCACCTCGTCCTCCTGACCCAGCGCATGGCGAGTCAGTTGGTGCAAGTCGGGGTTGTCTTCAACCAGCAGGATCTGTTTGGAGGGCATGACGGGTTTCTCAGGCTGTGTGGATCACAGTCTAGGAAGCGTGAGCCCCGAGATGTTTTAAAAAAGGTTAACCACGGTCTCGGACTCCTTGCCCACCCACCCCCAGAACACATGCGGCAATCAAGCCACTCACAGCACCACCACATGCTGGGCGCCGAAGCCCTGCGGCAGGTTATTCAGCGTCGCGATCAGCAGCGCTGCGCTTGAACCATTGCCGCTGGCGTCGTAGCTGAGCTGTCCGGTTTGCGGGTTGTAGACCAGGTAATCGTCCTCGCCCACCGGGGCTTGGCTGCTCAGGCGGAACTTGTCGCTCAGGCTGCTTGCGCCGGCCAGCTTGGCGAACACCGCTGAGTCGAGCAGCAACTTGTCGCCATCGGCCGCGCTGAAGTCCATCACCGTGTCAGCCTGTCCCGCACCAGGGGCGCTGCTGAACACAAACCTGTCGGCGCCACTGCCGCCATAGAGCGTGTCAGCTTCTGCACCGCCAGCTAAGGTGTCGGCACCGGCCCCGCCATTGAGCACATCGTCGCCAGCCAGCCCTTCGAGCCGATTGGCCTGGGCATCGCCCACAAGGTAGTCGCGCAAGTTGGAGCCTATGGCGTTTTCGATGGACACCAGGGTATCGGGTATGCCGTCGTAATACTGCGCGCCGTAGCGGTAGCGCCAGGCTTGGCCGGCGGCCAGGTCCACCCAAATGCCACCGGCACCACCAAAGCCGCCATAGGTACGGATACCGTTGTAGGTTTGAACGCTGTAGTCCACCGTGTCAGAGCCCGCACCGCCGTCGTAGCGGTTTTGCTCCCAGGCTAAGGTGGTGCGAATCAAATCATCGCCCTCGCCGCCATAGACAGTGTCGGCGCCACCGGCGTCGTAGAAGGTGTCATTGCCGGCGCTGCCGTCGAGCACATTGGCTGCGCCATTGCCGGTGATCACATTGCTCAGTGCATTGCCGCTGCCATTGATCGCTCCGCTACCGGTCAGCGTGAGGTTCTCGACGTTGGTCGTCAAGGTGTAGCTCGCAGCCGCTTGCACGGTGTCTGTTCCTTCGTTGGCGTTTTCTGTCACCACGTCGTCGGTGTTGTCGACCACGTAAGTGTCATTGCCTGCGCCGCCTACCAGGGTGTCAGCACCGGCGCCACCATTGAGCACATCGTCACCGGCCAGCCCTTCCAGCCTATTTGCTTGGGCATCGCCCACCAGGTAGTCGCGCAAGTTGGAACCTATGGCGTTTTCGATGGACACCAGGGTATCGGGTATGCCGTCGTAATACTGCGCGCCATAGCGGTAGCGCCAGGCTTGGCCGGCGGCCAGGTCTACCCAGATGCCACCAGTACCACCAAAGCCGCCATAGGCGCGGCTACCGTTGTAGCTTTGTACGCTGTAGTCCACAGTGTCTGTGCCCGCACCGCCGTCGTAGCGGTTTTGCTCCCAGGCCAGCGTGGTGCGGATCAAATCATCGCCTTCGCCGCCATAGACCGTGTCGGCGCCACCGGCGTCGTAGAAGGTGTCATTGCCGGCGCCGCCGTCGAGGGTGTCATTGCCAGTTCCGCCATCGAGCGTGTCACCTAAGGAGCCGCCTACAAGCGTGTCATTGCCTGCTAGGCCTTGCATCTCGTTGGCCACATCGAAGATACCGGTGAAATCATCATTGCCGCTGGTACCCGCCTGGCGCTTTGCGATATCGGCCACAGTCCATTCGGTGCCGTCTGCAAATCGGATGGTCTCGACGCGCTCACGTCCGCTCCAGCCAAAGTAATTGCTGATGCTCACCGAATCGCCGCCAGCCCAAGACAGATTCAGGCTGTCGCCCACGCGGCCCACCACCGCAGCGGCGGCGCTCAGCCCCGCGCCCAGCTTCAGAAGGTCGGCATCACCATCTGTGTCGTCCCAGGACTTGTTGTCACTGATGGTGTCAGAACCATCGCCTTGGTTGAAGATGTAGATATCGTCACCCGAGCCGCCGTCGAGCTTGTCGTTGCCGGCACCGCCCGTCAG
>JAIXOM010000040.1 GCA_027486755.1 Comamonadaceae bacterium
CGCTGGACGTTGGCCACATTGCTGACGCTGGACAGGTCTTTGATGGCCTCACGAAAGCCGGTGTGCGTGCTCGCAAACGTCGACTTGTCGGCCAGCAGATCGGCCTGTACCGCCTGCAAGGCAGCCGCCGGCACGCCGCCGATGCTGCTTTTGGCCGCTAGATTGGTCATCAGCCCTTCAGCCACAGTGCCGACGCCGGTAGTCAGCTTATTGCTGGCGCTGGTTCGCAGTTGGCCGGCCAGGGTAGAGAACACGTCGCGGGCTATGTCGTCGCGGCTGTCGTTACCGGCGCCCGAAGCTTGCTGGATTTTGGTGACCGCATCGGCCACCATATTGGAGACCAGCACCGCGCCTTTTTGCAGCTCAAGGCCGGCCGTGCGGCTGGCGCTGTCTGTGCTTTGAGTGGCTTTGACCGGATCAAACTTGAGCAGGTCAACGCTGGAAGACAGGGCACTCTGCCCCAGGGCGGAGAACACGGCGGTTTTGGCGTCGGCCAGGCTCGCACCGGCAGTGACCAGGTCGCTCACCAGGGTGGTCAGCGGCGTGACCACGGTAGCGCCTGCGGGTGCCTTGAGCGCACCTTTGAATTCCAGACCCGTTGAGATATCGGTGCCGCCGAAGGCAATCAGGGTTCCGGTGACGTCGGCTGGCAGCGAGAAGTTGCCCTGTGCGTCGGTGGTGGTGCTGGGCTCGCCGGTATCGAGCTGCCCGTTGCCATTAACGTCGATGAACACCGTAGCGCCGCTGATATAGCCGTCGATCACCGTGCCGGCCGCCGTAGGCCGGCTGGCCGGGCTGCTCGAGGAATTAATGGAATTGTGAATGGCGGCCACACCGCCGACCGCGGCCAGCGCAGCCAGGATGCCGCTGGAGCCTATGACGGTGCCAGTTGCTGCGCCAGCTGCGCCAGCTGCGCCGCTGGAGGCACTGGCCGTCCCTGCCGAAGCTCCTGTGGCACTACTTGCCGCTTCTGCACCCGTGCCGGCCTGAGCGAGCAGCACCGGCTCCTGAGCGTAGGCGCCTTCCATCAATTTGCCCAGCTCCGCCACATCCGCTGCAGCCGAATCGTTCGCAGTGGTGCTGTCTGCCTCAGAGGAGACTTCCGCGCTGTCCCTGGAGTCTTCGGCTGCAAGCTCGGCCGGCGACTTCTTGCGACCCGCCCTCTCCTCTGTGCCAGGCCGTCCGGCCCGCAGTGCGACCTTGACCGGCTCGGCGGCATTCGCAGCAGGTGAGGTCACCGCCAGGCGATCCCGCGGCTGCAAGGTGGCGGCAGTCTCGTTGCTCTTTGGGTTGGCACCGCTTGCGGTTTGCTGGGGCTTGTTCTGGGGTGCGGAAGCGTCGGTGTTTTGCATGATGTCCCAAAGATGGTTGGATGTTTGATCGCAACCTGTCAATTTAGGACTTCGATATTTCGCTTTCGTGACACTAGGTGGTCAGTTTGGTGTCGATCCGTCCTGTGCGCTTAGCTCGTATCGCCAAGCGTTGGCCGGTCCGATGGCCTGCGCGATGCAGGCCATCGGGTCTTCAAGACCTGCTGAACAAGGCCAATCAGCCCAGACCGTGGTGATTCAAGAACCAGCTGGCAAACTTCTTGACACCCACCGCCAGGGGCGTGGCTGGCCGAAACCCTATCCAAGCGTCCAGGGCGCTGCTATCGCAGGCGGTGGCGCTCATGTCACCGGGCTGGGCTGGGCGCATGATTTTTTGGGCGCTGCGGCCCAGGGCGGCCTCTAGCGCGCTGATGAATTCATGCAGCACCACCGGCTGTCCATTGCCCACATTGAAGACCCGATACGGCGCGCTGCTGCTGCCCAGGCCCGGCCCGGCGCCGGCGGTGGGTAACTTGGCCAGCAGGCGCACGATGGATTCGACCGCATCGTCCACATAAGTGAAGTCACGCAGGCTCTCCCCCTGGTTGTAGACCTCGATGCTCTGGCCGGCGCAGATGGCCTGAGCGAATTTGTAGGGCGCCATGTCGGGCCGGCCCCAGGGCCCGTAGACGGTAAACAGCCGCACCCCGGTGCAGGGCAGGCCGAACAGGTGGCTGTAAGAATGGGCCATCAGCTCGTTGGCCTTTTTGGTGGCCGCGTACAAGCTGATGGGCTGATCGACCGATTGGCCCTCAGAAAAAGGCAGCTCGGTGTTGCCGCCGTAGACGCTGGAGCTGCTGGCGTAGACCAGATGCTCGACCGCATGGTGGCGGCAGGCCTCGAGCATATTGACGAAGCCCTGCAAATTAGAGTCAGCATAGGCCTGAGGCTTGCTCAGCGAGTAGCGCACGCCCGCTTGGGCGGCCAGGTGCACCACCCGCTGCGGCTTGGCTTGTGCAAACAGGGCTTGCAGCTCGGCGCCATGCTCAATGCCGAGCTCATGAAATTCAAACCCCGAGTGACTAGCCAATTCGGCCAAGCGCGCCCGCTTGAGGCTGACGTCGTAGTAGTCGTTGAGGTTGTCCAGACCCACGACCTCGTGACCTTGGCTGAGCAGGGCCTGCGCGGTGTGCATGCCGATAAATCCGGCAGCACCGGTGACGAGGATTTTCATGCCTGTGTCCGAGCTGGAGGCCGCCCCGAGCTGGAGATGGGTGTGGTACTTGTGACGGGCATGGCCGCGAGTTTAGCGGCCATGCCCCTCGCTCATTCCACCTTGATCTGTGCCGAGCGGATCACCGGCCCCCATTTGCGAATTTCCTGGCCCAAAAAGTCCTGGAACTCCTTGGGTCCCAGGTTCAGGGTGTTCATGCCCATCTCGGCGAGCTTGTTGCGCGTCTCGGGTGCGTTGAGCACCCGGGCCATTTCGTTGCGCAGACGCTCGATCACCGCCGGCGGCGTGCGCGCGGGCACCGACAGACCGAACCAGGCATCGCCCACAGCGCCGGGCACGGCTTCGGCCAGGGTGGGCACCTGCGGGAAGTCCCGGTCGCGCTCTGCGCTGGTCAGGGCCAGGGCGCGGACCCGGCCGGCGCGGATGTGCGACGCCGAGGCGATGAGGGCGTTGAACATCAAATCGATCTGACCGCCCAGCAGGTCGTTGAGCGCAGGCCCCGAGCCCTTGTATGGCACATGCACCATCTGGATTTTGCTCAGTTGCTTGAGCAACTCCCCTGTTAGGTGGCCTGCCGAGCCGACGCCTGCTGAGCCGTAGCTGAGCTTGCCTGGCTTGTCGCGCGCTAGGGCCAGCAGGTCCTGTACCGACTTGGCGGGATGGTCGTGGCGCACGATCAGCGCATTGGCAAAGCTGCCGATCAGGGCGATGTGGACAAAGTCCTCCAGCGGCTTGTAGCTGATGTTTTGTCCCATCAAAGGCCCGGTGGTGATGGCAGCGCCATTGCTCAGCACCCAGGTATAGCCGTCGGGCACGGCGCGGGCGCCCATTTCGGTGCCCAGGACGGAGCCATTGCCGCCCCGGTTGTCGATCACCACCGGCTGGCCCAAAGCCTGGCTCATGCGCTCGGCCATCACTCGGGCAATCAGGTCACCCGAGCCGCCCGGCGCGAAGGGCACGATCCACTTGATGGGCCGACTCGGGTAGGGCGCCTGGGCCAGGGCGGGCAGGCCCAGGGTCAGGCTGGCCAGCAGCAACAGCCAGATGTGGAAACGGCGGGCCGCGGCTTGCGGCTTGGCAAACCGTGCGTGGGGGGTTATGAGGCTTGGGGTCATGGCCTAAGTCTAGCGCCCTGAGGCTAGGGCGCTTGTTGACCGGGCGCCGCATCGCCGCGAGGGCGCGGCTCCCACACCCCAGCCTGAGACTGTGAAGATTTTGTAGGAGGGCCGCCCTCGGCCCGATGCAGCCGTCGATCCAGCGCCGCATCGCCGCGAGGGCGCGGCTCTCGCACGCCCCTAGCCCAGCGCGCAATACAGGATGGCCGGAAAGGTGGCCAGCCAGGCCCAGAAAAAGCGGTTCAGGCCAAAGTACCAGAACACCAGGAAGTGAAACACCGCGCCGCTGGCGCAAAAAAACAGCGCCAGCCGCAGATCGAGCAGAGCCAGGGGAAACAGCCCCTCCCACACGGTGAAGCCCCAGGCCACGCTGCGGGCGATGACGGGGGAGTGGTAGAAGCTGGTCTGTGGGATGGGCCCGTAGATGCCGCTGTCCAGGAACACCGGCAGGGCGCGGCCGTTGCGCCATTCGGGCCTCAAGAGCTTGACCCAGCCCGAGACGAAGTAAGAGGTGATGGACTGCAGTGCCACGTACCACAGGCACGCACGCCAGCCCAAGGTGGCATCGCCCGCAGCGGCCACGGCATGGGCGATCAGCAGGCCGGTCAGGCCCACCAGCGTCATAAAGTCGCTGCCGCCATTGAAGGCGCCGCGCCAGCGAAACAGCAGCACCAGCGCGATGGCAAAAAGCAGCAGGGCGCCGGCCAGGCCGGCAGGGCCACGCAGCCATCCAGCCATGAGCGCGAGCGCCAGCGCCCCGCGCAGCAGGAGCAGGCCTCGGTAGGCACCGGGGGCGAGCAGCGCATCGAGCAGGGGCCGCAGCCAGGTGGGACGCAAGGGCAGTTCGCTGCGCTGGCTGGGCCAGTGGCTGACGCGGTCGAGCCTGGGCAAGCGCAAGTACTCCAGGGTCTGCAGCAGCAGGCTACAGCCCAGCAGCAGCTCAAAGGCGCGGACGGCCAGGCTCATGCGCTGCCCCTCACCCCAGCCCTCCCCCAGCGGGGGAGGGGGCAAGAGGGGGCAGCCTTCTGGTGAGACGGCATGCGTCTTTTGAATTTCTCGCTTTCACAGAGGGGGCATGGCATCGGTGTCATGCGCTCATCTCCGGTGACCGCAGCATCAGTGCCGTGCGCATCCCCTGCCCCAGGTCCGGATGCTCCATGCGCAGCTCGAACTGCCAGGCGCTGCAAAGTGGCATGGGCTGGGCCAGCATGGGGGTGTCGCCCCAGCTCCCGCCGGCCAAGGCTTCGTGTGCCAGTCGGGCCACCAGTTGGTAACTCACCTTCTCGCGGATGTCGCCGCCCTCGGGCAGGGCGTTGATGTCACCGGCCAGGTGGTCGACCAGGTTCTGTTGGGTCAGCGCCAGGTTCACTGCCGGGTTGTGCAGCACATGGCTCAGGCGCCGGGGCAGGCGCGGGTAGACCTGTTGAAACTCAGCCCAGTGGCCTTGCGCATCGCGCCCGCGGACATACAGGCGCGGCGCATGGCCCACCGCATGAAAGAACTTCCAGTTCGGGAAAAAGGCCCGCAGGAAGAACCACCACGGCCCTTTGAGCTCTGGGCCACGCCTGCGCAGGCTCCAGGTCAGCAGGACAAAGTAAAGAAGAACCAGCAGCGCGGTGATGGCCGTGTGCCCGCTCACCGCGTCTGCCTTACTTCTCGATGGCCAGCAGCTCGACCTCGAAGGTCAATGTGGCGTTGGGCGGCACCGCGCCGCCTGCCCCGCGCGAGCCGTAGGCGGTATCGGGCGGGCAGGTCAGCGTGGCCTTGCCGCCGACCTTCATCTTTTGCACGCCCTCGGTCCAGCAGGGGATCACGCGGTTGAGCGGAAAGCTCGCCGGCGCGTTGCGCTTGTAGGAGCTGTCGAACTCCTGGCCATTGGCGAGCGTGCCTTTGTAGTGCACGCGCACCGTCTGGGTGGCCTGGGGCGAGGCGCCCGTGCCCGGTGCGGTGTGGACGATCTTCACGCCCGAGGGCAGGGTCTCAGTGCTGGCCTGTGCGTAGGCGCTGAAAGCGGCGGCCACAAGGGCCAGAACGATGCGCATGAAAAGCTCCGATATGTCAGTTGTAATCGGCGACCGGCACACAGCTGCAAAACAGATTGCGGTCGCCGTAGACATTGTCCACCCTGCCGACCGGCGGCCAGTATTTGCCTTGCTTGAGAAGCGGCACTGCAAAAGCGGCCTGCTCGCGCGAGTAGGGGTGCGGCCATTCGGTAGCCATCAGGCTAGCGGCGGTGTGTGGTGCGTTTTTCAGCGGGTTGTCGTCGCGGGGCCAGGCGGCACTTTCTATCTGGGCGATCTCCTGGCGGATCGCGATCATGGCGTCCACAAAGCGGTCCAGCTCGGCCAGGGTCTCGCTCTCTGTGGGCTCGACCATCAGTGTGTTGGCCACCGGAAAACTCAGCGTGGGCGCATGAAAGCCGTAGTCCATCAGGCGCTTGGCCACATCTTCGGCCATCACGCCGCAGCTGTCCTTGAAGTGGCGCAGGTCCAAGATGCACTCGTGCGCCACATGGCCTTGCTCGCTGGCGTACAGCGTGGGGTAGTGGGGCGCCAGCCGGCGGCTGATGTAGTTGGCGCTCAATATTGCGGTCTCGGTGGCGAGCTTCAGACCCTCGGCGCCCATCATGCGGCAGTACATCCAGGAAATGGGCAGCACCGCCGCATTGCCCAGGGGCGCGGCCGAGATGGCGCCCACGCCCTGGGTGTGCACGCCGCCCGTGGCGTGACCGGGCAGGTAAGGCACCAGGTCCTCCACCACACACACCGGGCCCACACCGGGGCCGCCGCCGCCGTGCGGAATGCAAAAGGTCTTGTGCAGGTTCAGGTGGCTGACGTCGCCGCCGAACTCGCCAGGTGCGGCCACGCCCACCAGCGCGTTCATATTGGCGCCGTCCACGTACACCCGGCCGCCGTGCTGGTGGACCAACTCGCACAGCGCCCTGACGCTGGTCTCAAAAACGCCGTGGGTGCTGGGGTAGGTGATCATCACCGCCGCCAAGTGTTCGCTGTGCTGCTCGCACTTGGCCTTCAGGTCGGCCATGTCCACATTGCCCTGCGCGTCGCAGGCGGTCACCACCACCTGCATGCCGGCCATCTGGGCGCTGGCCGGGTTGGTGCCGTGGGCGCTCGAGGGGATCAGGCAAATGTTGCGGTGGCCCTGGCCGCGCGCCTGGTGGTAGGCCTGGATGACAAGCAGGCCCGCGTACTCGCCCTGCGAACCCGCATTGGGCTGCAGGCTGATGCCGCTGTAGCCCGTGGCTTGACACAGCCACGCGCGCAGCTGCTCGTCGAGTTGGGCATAGCCCAGCCGCTGCTCGCTAGGTGCAAAGGGGTGGATGCGCGCGAACTCCGGCCAGGTGATGGGGATCATCTCGCTGGTGGCGTTGAGCTTCATGGTGCAGCTGCCCAGCGGAATCATGCTGCGGTCCAGCGCCAGGTCTTTGTCGCTCAAGCGCCGGATGTAGCGCAGCATGCTGGTTTCGCTGTGGTGTGAATGAAAGACCGGGTGCGTGAGAAAGGCGCTTTCGCGCTGCAGCTCGCGTGGAATGCGCGGCTCCAGGCCATTTTCGAAGTCGGCCACCTGCGGCAGCGTCTGACCGGGCTGGGCAAACAGGGCCCACAGTTGTGCAATGTCATCGCGCGTGGTGGTTTCGTCCAGAGTGAGGGCCACGGCGCTGGCGTCCAGGCGGCGCAGGTTGATGCGCTGGGCCTGCGTGCGGGCGATCAGCGCGTCGGCTGCAGCGGCCGATCCCAAGTCGTAGCTCAGGGTGTCGAAGGCCGACTCGTGCAGCGTGGCCAAGCCCAGGGACTTCAGCCCCTCGGCCAGTACGGCCGTGAAGCAGGCCACGCGGCGGGCCATGCGCTTTAAGCCCTCGGGGCCGTGGTAGACCGCGTACATGCTGGCCACCACGGCAGGCAGCACCTGCGCGGTGCAAATGTTGGAGGTGGCTTTTTCGCGGCGGATGTGCTGCTCGCGCGTCTGCAGCGCCAGGCGGTAGCTGGGCTGGCCGTGGGTGTCTATGCTCACGCCCACCAGGCGGCCGGGCATGGAGCGTTTGAATTCGTCGCGGCAGGCGAGATACGCCGCATGTGGACCGCCGTTGCCCATGGGCATGCCAAAGCGCTGCGTGGTGCCGACCACGATGTCGGCGCCGCCCTTGGCCCCGCCGCCGTCCCACTCGCCCGGCGGCTTGAGAAGGCACAAGGCGAGCAGGTCGGCTGCCACGATGTAGGCCGCCCCCTTGGCGCGCACCTGGACGGTGTCCCCCGTGTCCTGGCCCAGGCGGCCGGTGGTCGAAGGGTATTGCTCAAGAACGGCGAAATAGTCATCGCCTTGCAGCAGGCTGTCCCACTGCTCCTGGCTCTGGGCCAGCACCACCTCAATGCCCAGGGGCTGGGCCCGGGTGCGGATCACCTCTATGGTCTGCGGATGGCAGTCCCCGGCCACGATGAAGCGCTGGCCCTTGCTCTTGACCGAGCGCTTGGCCAAAGTCATGGCCTCGGCCGCCGCCGTGGCTTCGTCCAGCATGGAGGCATTGGCAATCGGCATGGCGGTCAGATCGCAGACCATGGTCTGGAAGTTCACCAGCGCTTCCATGCGCCCCTGCGAAATTTCGGCCTGATAAGGCGTGTAGGCGGTGTACCAGGCGGGGTTCTCCAGGATGTTGCGCAAGATCACCGTGGGCGTGTGCGTGCCGTGGTAGCCCTGGCCGATGTAGCTCTTGAAAATCTGGTTGAGGCCGGCCATGGCCTTGAGTTCGGCCAGGGCCTGCGCTTCGCTGATGCCCTCGGGGATGGCCATGCTGACGCGGCGCGCGATCGACGCGGGCACCACGCTGTGGATCAGCGCCTGGCGCGAGGCCTGTCCGATCACGCCCAGCATGCGCTGTTCGTCATCGGGCGTGATGCCAATGTGGCGTGCAATGAATTCCTGGGCGTTTTCCAGGTCGCGCAAGGGGGCGGTGGCGGGCATGAGCATGGCAGATTCCTTGATGCAATAGTGACTCACCCAGCGGCTCAGCCCCGGGGTGCGTGGTGGCTTTCCAAAGTCAATCGTTCAGGGCGAATCGCTGGCAGGCCGGCTCCTACAAATTCAAAATTCAACCCCCCGCAAAGCCCTTGTAGGCCGCTTCGTCCATCAGCGTTTCCAACTGCGCCGCGTCCGCCAGCTTGACCTTGAAGAACCAGCCCGCGCCTTGCGGGTCGCTGTTGGCCAGCGAGGGGTCGGCGCGCAAGGCTTCGTTGACTTCCAGCACCTCGCCTGAGACAGGCATGTACACGTCGGCGGCGGCCTTGACCGACTCGACCACGCCGGCCACGTCTTTCTGGGCCAAGGAGGCGCCAACTTCAGGCAGGTCGACGAACACCACGTCGCCTAAAGCGTCCTGCGCATGGACGGTGATGCCCACGGTGGCGGTGTCGCCTTCTATGCTCAGCCATTCGTGGTCTTCGGTGTACTTGATCATGGTGCGGACTTTCAGAGTTTGAAGAGGAGAGGTGATTGTCAGCTGCGAAAGTAGCGCGGTGCCACGAAGGGCATGGCCGCCACTTCCATGGGCACGGCCTTGCCGCGCACCATGGCGTTGATGCGGGTGCCCACGGCTGAGAGCGCGGGCGGCACATAGGCCATGGCCACGGCCTGGTCCAGGCTGGGGGCGAGCAGGCCGCTGGTGACCTCGCCCACGCGCTGGCCGCTGGCGTCCTGCAGTTCGGTGTGTTCGCGCACGGGAATGCGCTCCAGCGCCACCAGGCCCACGCGCTTGCGCGGCAAGGCGGCGGGGTCGGCCAATTGCGCCAGGATGCGCTCGGCACCAGGGAAGCCGCCGGCGCGCGCGCCACCCGCACGACGCACTTTTTGAATGGCCCAGGCCAGGCTCGCTTCAACCGGCGTGGCGCTGGTGTCCATGTCGTTCCCGTATAGGCACAGGCCCGCTTCCAGGCGCAGCGAGTTGCGCGCGCCCAGGCCGGCGGGCTGAACCTCGGGCTGGGCCAGCAGGGCGCGGGCCAGGGTCTGGGCGTCCTGCGCGGCCACGGAAATTTCATAGCCGTCTTCGCCGGTGTAGCCGCTGCGGGTGAGGATGCAGTTCAAACCTGCCACCTGGAACTCGCCGCCGGTCATGAATACGAGCTTCTCAACGCCCGGGGCCAGCCGCACCAGCGCGGCCACCGCCTTGGGGCCCTGCAGCGCCAGCAGGGCGCGCTCAGCTTGGGGCTCGATGTGGCAGCGGCTGCCGATGCGCGCTTGCATGTGAGCGATGTCGCCCACTTTGCAGGCGCCATTGACCACCATGAAGATCCGGTCACCCTTATCAGGCGCGCTCAGGCGCAAAAACATCAGGTCGTCGATGATGCCGCCCTCGTCGGTGAGCAGCATGCCGTAGCGCTGCCGGCCCACGCCCAGGTCCAGCACATCCACCGGCATCAGGCTCTCTAGCGCCAGGCTCGCGCCTGCACCCGAAATGAAGAGCTGCCCCATGTGTGAGACATCAAAGAGGCTGGCCGATGCGCGGGTGTGGCGGTGCTCGGCCATGAGGCCGGCCGGGTATTGCACCGGCAGCTCATAGCCGGCGTAGGGCACCAGCCGGCCGCCGAGTTCTTGATGCAGCGCGTGCAGCGCGGTCGTCTTGAGCGCGGGCTTTGTGCTTGAAGGGAGGTTGGACAACAAGGACTCCAGGGCAGGGCGAGGACCATGACGCATCATGGGCTGCCCGGCTGTCCTCTTTACCTGAGAGATTCACCCGGTGATGCGGGTTTGCTCCTTCGGTGGGCCTGCTCGCAGGCGGGCCTCTCTCCAGACGGGATCGTCGCGCTTTTCGGGCACCACGCTTGTCAGTCCTGGGTGCCTGAGCGTTCAGCGCACCTTACGGTGGGCCTGCGCCTTCGGCGGTCTTCGGCGGGGAAGACACTCTCCTGACGGCGGCGATTCTAGCCCATGCTCCCGCGCGGTCTGAGGCCAATGAATCGAGCAGATGGCAGCGCTGCGTAGCCCTGGACTGTCGATCACAGCCGGTCTCGTCCTACACGCCAGCGGGAGGGGTCGACCGAACAATGGAGTCGTGCCAAGTCATCCATTCCTTCTCGCCATGTACCCGTGTTTTGACAGCATTGTCGTGCCACTCATCTACCTAAGCGCTCGTCTAAGCGCCCGTCTGAGTGCCCGTCCGACGGCTGGGCTGGGAGCTGCCCATGGCTGAGTCGACCCCGCTGCCATCGACGGCTGCCTGGTCGCCGCAGCCGGGCGGCAGGCTGAGCCGGTCTGGCCGTGGCCCGGTGTTGGCGGCTTTGGAGGCGGCGCTCGATCCGCTGATGCTGGTGCTGAGCTTGGCGGCGCTGGCCTGGTTCTGGGAAGGGCAGATTCGTCCGCCCACTGTGGTGCTAGGCTTGCTGGCTTTCTTGCTGGCCTATCCGGGCAGCGGCCCGCGCCCTGCGGCCTTGTCCATGCTGACATTGCGGTTGCTGCTGCGCTGGGGCTGGCAGGCGGGGCTGCTGGCGGCCGTCGGTCTGGCCACGGGCTATATCGCGGTCTTCGAGCAGCGCCTGCTGCTGCATTGGCTGTGGCTGGCGCCCAGCGCCCAGTGGACGGCTCATCTCCTGCTGCGGCTGAGTGCGCCTGGCCTGTCGCGGCTGCAAGGCCCGCCGCGGCCGGCCGTGGTGGTGGGCAGCAATGCCCAGGGCGAGATGCTGGCCCGGCGCATCACCGACTCTCCCTATGAGGGCATAGGCTTGCTCGGCGTGTTTGACGACCGACGAGCCGGCCGCGACGGTGTGGACCAGCCCCTGGTCGGCACGCTGGCCGAACTGCCCGACTTTGTGCGGCGCCACCGGGTGCAGCTGATTTATCTGTCCTTGCCGATGTCATCGAGCCCACGCATCTTGCAGGTGCTCGACGCGCTGAAGGACACCACCGCATCGATTTACTTTGTGCCCGATATGTTTATTACCGACCTGATACAGGCGCGCAGTGACCGGGTCTGCGGCGTGACGGTGATTTCGGTCTGCGACACGCCTTTTCGCGGCTGGACAGGTTGGCTCAAGCGCGCAAGCGATGTGTTGCTGGCCAGCCTGATCCTGCTGCTGATTGCGCCGCTGCTGCTGATCATCGCGGTGTTGGTGAGGCTGGACTCGCCCGGGCCGGTGATCTTCAGTCAGCGCCGCTATGGCCTGGATGGTCAGGAGATTCGGGTCTACAAGTTTCGCTCGATGACGGTGACCGAAGACGGCGAGCACATCGTTCAGGCTAGCTTGGGCGATCAGCGCGTCACCCGCCTGGGCGCCTTCCTGCGCCGCAGCTCGCTCGACGAGTTGCCGCAGTTCGTCAATGTGCTGCAAGGTCGCATGAGCGTCGTTGGCCCACGTCCGCACGCAGTGGCTCATAACGAGCTGTATCGCAAGCTGATCAAGGGCTATATGGTGCGGCACAAGGTCAAGCCTGGCATCACCGGCTGGGCTCAGGTCAACGGCCAGCGCGGCGAGACCGACACCCTGGACAAGATGCAGGCCCGCATCGACTTGGACCTGGACTACCTGCGCCATTGGTCGCTGCTGCTCGATCTGCGCATCATCGCCCGCACCGTGGCACTGGTGTTCAAGGACGCCCGGGCTTACTGAGTCCTCACCACCCACCACCTCAACGAAGGACTTTGACCCTCGCCATGCAAACCCAACCCATCAAAACCTTGGTTTACGCCCTGTTGCTGGCAGGGCTGGCCACCGCCGGCACGTCGCAGGCGCAAATCACACCCTGGAGCGATGCGCTAAGCGTGCCGCCCGACCCGGCCCAGCCGCTGCGCTGGCATGCTGGCGGCCAGTGGCAGCACGACGACAACGTGCTCAGAAGCAGCCAGGGCGCAGTGGCCGACCATATCTGGGTGGCTAACGCCGGTGTGCGCTTTGACCAGACCTACAGCTTGCAGCGCGTCGAGTTGAGCGCTGACCTGGACGCCTACCGCTACGACCGTAGTTCCGGGCTCAATTTCAATGCCTTGAATTACCTCGCAGCCTGGCACTGGGGCTGGGGTCCGCTGTGGAGCGGGCGCCTGGGTAGCGAGCGCAGGCAGTGGGTCGACCGCCTGGGCGATGCCACGGGCCAAGGGCTAATTCGCCGCATCGAGACCACCCAACTGGCGCAGGCGCAGTACCGGCTCAATCCCTCCTGGCGGGCTTTGGTCGGTGTGTACGATCGTCGGCAAGACAACACCGACCCCCGCGGTCAGGAGCCCGACAGCACGGTGCGCGGTGGCGAGTTGGGGCTGCGCTATGTGCTGCCCTCGGACAGCAGTGTGGCCTATCGGCTGCGCCAGGGTCGGGGCAGTTATGCCGGCGCCGCCGCCCAGTCCGCCAGCGGCGACTTTACTGAGCGTGAGCATGTATTCGACGGCAGTTGGGTGGCTACTGGCGCGCTGCGCATGCAGGGGCAGCTCGGTCACCTCGCGCGCGAGCATGCACAGGAGCCCGGCCGTGATTATTCCGGCTGGCTCGGCCGCCTGGGCGCGCAGTGGCAAGTCAGCGGCAAAACGTCGGTGAACGCCGGTCTTCTGCGTGAACTGGCGACTTACCAAACCCTCGATGCGAGTTACTACGAAGGCTATCGCCTCTATGTAGCGCCGCAGTGGCAGGCCGGCGCCAAGACCTGGCTGCGCTTGCGCCTGGAGCAGGGCGAGCGGCAATACAAGGGTGCGCTGCCTGGCACGCTGGCCTCGGGCCGACAAGACCGGCTGAGCATCAGCTCGCTGGAGCTGCAATGGCAGCCGCTGCGCACCTTGAACCTGATTGCCAGTGTGCAGCGTGACCAGCGCCGCTCCAACATCGCCGGCGCGGACTTTAGCGCCCGCATTCTTGCCCTCTCGGCACAAATCAATTTTTAACCAGCCCTAGCAGGAGACTCGCCATGCAGCTTGCGTTTGAACGAATTCTGAGGATACTTGTCCGAGGCTTGGTGTGGCCGGCGCTGATGGTGTGGGCCGGTGCCGTGTGGGCGCAAGCCGGGCCGGCAGCCGCAGGGGCCGACTACCGGCTGGCGGCCGGTGACACCATCGGTGTGCTGGTGTTTCAAAACCCTGAGCTGTCGCTGGATGTGCAGGTCTCTGAAAGCGGAGCCATCAGCTACCCGCTGATTGGCTCGGTGGCCGTTGGCGGCCAGACGCTGGTGCAGGTGCAGGGCCGCATCGCCGATGCCCTGCGCAGCGGCGGTTATGTGCGCGAGCCGCAGGTCAGCGTGGCGCTGCGGCAGGCGCGGGGTCATCAGGTCTCGGTGCTGGGTCAGGTCAGCCGACCTGGTCGCTTCGTATTGGAGACCTCCACCACCAAGGTCAGTGATGTGTTGGCCGCTGCTGGCGGCATCAGCGTGGGGGGCGACGATCTGCTGGTGCTCACCGGCGCACGGGGTGGGCAGCCGTTTCGCAAGGTCATTGATGTGCCGGCCTTGTTCGCGGGTCAGTCTGCGGGCGATGACATCGTTCTGGCCGCCGGCGATACGCTGTATGTGGGCAAGGCGCCTCAGTTCTACATCTATGGCGAGGCACAAAAGCCCGGCCCGCATCGGCTGGAGCGCGGCATGACCGTCCGGCAGGCTCTGGCCACCGGCGGCGGGCCGACTGCGCGCGGCAGCCAGAACCGGCTGCGCCTGCACCGCAAGGACGAGCAGGGGCTGCTGAGCGAGAGCGCTCCGGCCATGAGCGATGTGGTGCGCGCTGACGATGTAATCCATGTGGACGAAAGCCTGTTTTACATTTATGGCGAGGCGCAAAAGCCCGGCCCGCACCGGCTGGAGATTGGCATGACCGTCCGGCAGGCCCTGGCCGCCGGCGGCGGGCCGACCGCGCGTGGCAGCCAGAACCGTCTGAGCCTGCACCGAAAAGACGAGCAGGGGCGCCTGAGCGAGAGCGCACCGGCCATGAACGATGTGGTGCGCCCTGACGATGTGATCCATGTGGGCGAGAGCCTGTTCTACATCTATGGCGAGGCGCAAAAGCCCGGCCCGCACCGGCTGGAGATTGGCATGACCGTCCGGCAGGCCCTGGCCGCCGGCGGCGGGCCGACCGCGCGTGGCAGC
>JAIXOM010000054.1 GCA_027486755.1 Comamonadaceae bacterium
ACCCACACCCACACCCACACCCACACCCACACCCACACCCACACCCACACCCACACCCACACCCACACCCGCGCGCACACAGACACAGACACAGACACAGACACCGACACCGACGCTCATCGCATGACCAACCCGTGCCGGCCGATCAATCCGACAGAAGCAGGTTGCGCCGGCTCAAAGGCTTGCAGCAATGTGGGCAATCGAGCACCGCATGAAGGATGTGGCCGCAGCTGTTATGGCGCACGGTCAGTGGCGCTTGGCCACGCCACAGCCAGCGATTGCCCCACTGCATCATCTCGACGGTGATAGAAAACGTCGCCAGGGCATCTGGGCTGAGTCGGTATTCCTGGCGCTGGCCGGCATAGGCGCGCGCGCTCAGAAAGCCCAGCGCCTGCAGTTCGCTAAGGCGGTCACTGATCTGCGCCGGCCCCAGGGCCAAGGCTCGCTGAAAGTCCGAGAAGGTCCGTGCGCCCTGAAACGCCGCTGCCAACATGAAGCAGTTCCAGCGATCGCCATAAAGGCGCATCAGACGCGGCAAATTCTCACGATCGCTGCGGCTGGACTGGCGGTAGCGAGCCCGCTCGCTCGGGAGGTCCAGCCCGGCTACAGCGTCACCCGCTGAGGGGCGCAGCACCGGCTCGGTCTCAAAGGGCGAGACCGCCTGGCTGCAATGGACGCAGACATAGCGCGGCTCAATGGCACTGCCGCAGTCGCGATGGACGAGTCGGTTGCGCGGACGGTCAGGGCTGTGTGCATGGTCTTGCAGGCCGGTGCCGCGCTGGCGTTCCCACAACCACATCAGGATCAGTACACCCCACAGCTCTAGCCCCATCTCGCTCAGACGATAGCGGGGGTGTCCGCCTGCGCTGGCGTCGCGCTCGAGCAGTCCCTGGGTACACATCAAGTCCAGGCGCTGGCTGAGCACCGCACGCGAAATGCCCAGCTCCTGCATGAAGTCACTGAAGCGGGTGCTACCCCGGAAGGCCGAGCGCAAGATGCGCAGCACCCAGGCATCGCCGATCAGCGCGATGGCGCGGGCCGCGCCACTGGCGGCCAGCACCGCGATCATGCGGGGCCCAGGCCGCAGCAGAGCGGCATAGCCATCGGGTTTTGGGCTATCACGGACTTTGAAACCTGTCTACAGGAGTAACTGGGATGGCAGCAGCGCTGGATGAGGCTTAGTATTCGGTCTGTCTATGAAAGTATAGGCCGGCCAAGCGCCGCCGGCCCTCGCGCAAGGAGGCTGCATGAGTACCCTCGGTTTTGACCCCGCCCGCCTCGGTCCGCCGGCCGGCGCCCGCGTGGCCGTGGTCGGCGGCTGCGGCGGCATGGGCCGGGTGCTGGTGCAGGCCCTGCTCGATACCGGGGTGGAGGTGGCGGTGCTGGATCTGCCCAGCTCCCTGGCCGAGCATGCACCGCCGCCGCAGGCTCTGGCCCTGGAGATCGACGGCAGCCAGGCCGCCAGCGTTACCCAGGCCTTCGGCGCACTGGGCCAGCGCTGGCCCCAACTCAATGGCATGGTCAATCTGGCCGGCTTCTTCAAGGGCTATGAGCGGCTGCAGCACCTGCCGGTAGAGGTGTTCGACGAGGTGATCGCCGGTAATTTGCGCAGCCATTTTCTGTGTGCACAGGCGGCGCTGCCATTGCTGCACGCGGCCGGTCAGGCCAGCATGGTGCAGGTGGCCTCGACCCTGGCGGTCGATGTGGTCAAGCGCTACGCCCATTACAGCGCGGCCAAGGCCGGTCTGGTGGCGCTGACCAAAGGCCTGGCCCGCGAAAACGCGCCGGCGGTACGGGTCAATGCTCTGGCGCCTGGACTGACGCAGACCGCCTTCTTGCAAGGGGGCACCGGCCGCGAACGTATTTTCCAGGGCATCAAGGAAGAAGACTACGCGGCCATGGTTCCGATGAAACGCATGGCCCAGCCGCAGGACATGTGCGGGCCGATGATGTTTCTGCTTGGGCCGGCCTCGGGTTTTGTCAACGGCGAGACGCTGATCGTCGACGGTGGCGTGTATGTGCAATAGGCATCCCCACAAGCCAGGAGCCCGGCTTTGAATGCGCCGCTGATCGTGCAGGCGCTGCGCACGCCGCGCGGCGCAGCCAAGGCCAGCGGCAGCCTGCACAGTCTGAGCCCGGCGCAGCTGCTGGCCGGTCATCTCAGCGAGCTGCGCGAGCGCAGCGGCGCAGCAATCGAACAGGTCACAGACGCGGTCTTTGGCTGCGTCACCCAAACCGGCGAGCAAGGCGGCAATATCGGCAAGATCGCCTGCATGCTCGGCGGCTGGGGCTCGCAGATGTCGGCGGTCACGATCAACCGCTATTGCGCCTCTGGCCTGAGCGCGGTCAGCTGGGCGGCGCAGCAGGCCATGGCAGCCGACAGCCTGACCCTGGCCGGCGGGGTGGAGATGATGTCGCGTGTGCCCATGCTCAGCGATCAGCCCCCTTTCGCTCAGGACGCCGACCTGGCGCGCCAGATCGACTATCTGCCGCCGCCCTGGAGTTCGGACCTGGTGGCCACCCGCCTGGGCCTGAGCCGCAGCGACTGCGATGCCTATGCGGCGCTGTCACAGGCGCGGGCTGTGGCCGCCCGGGCATTGCCCATGCCCTCGCGGGTGCCGGTGCATGACGCGCAGGGCCAGCTGCTGCTCGACCATGACGAGAACGTGCGCGAAAGCAGCACCGCCGAAAAGCTGGCAGGGCTCAAAGCGATTTATGAGAACGGCGCCCAAGAGCTGGACACCTGGGCGCTGAGGAGAGAGCCCGAGCTGGGCCGCATCGTCCATGTTCACACGGCGGGCAACGCCCCCTGCATGGCCGACGGCGCGGCGGCGGTGCTGCTGGGCTCGCCGCAGGCGGTGCGCGCTGCGGGCCTGCCGGCGCGTGCCCGCATCCTGGCCTGCGCCGACGCCTGCGTGCCCCTGGTGCAGACCGGCGCGGTGCAGGCCAGTGAAGAGGCGCTGCGGCGCGCCGGTCTGCAGGCCGGCGACATCGAGCTGTGGGAGGTGCGCGACTCCTTTGCCGCGATCACCCTGCATTACCTGCGCAGCCTGAATATCCCGCTCGAGCGTTTCAATGTGAACGGCAGCGCCATCGCCCTGGGCCACCCTCTGGGGGCCACGGGCGCGATGCTGATCAGTTGCCTGCTCGACGAGATGGACCGGCGCGAGCTGCGCCTGGGCCTGGTGGCCATTGCCGGCGCCATGGGGGTGGCCACCGCCGCCGTGATTGAACGCTTGCCGAAAGGATTGCATGCTTGAACAACACCGCATCCCCCTGAGCTGCCTGGGCTTGGACAACCCCTATCTGGACGGCGCCTGGAGACCCACCGATACAGAATGGACCGCAGACGGCAGTGACCTCAAGCTCATCGGCGATCTGCCGAAAGATCTGGCGGGCGTCTATCTGCGCAACGGCCACAACCAGGTGCACGCGCCCATCGGTCGCTACCACCCCTTCGACGGCGACAGCATGGTCCATGCGGTGCGCTTCGAACATGGCCGGGTGTCCTACCGCAACCGCTGGACACGCACCACCGGCTTTTTGGCCGAACAGGCCGCCGGGCGCTCTCTGTGGCCGGGCATCATCGAGCCGCGCAAGGCGGCACGGCGCGGCTGGGGCTCCATCGGTGCGATGAAGGACAACGCCGGCACCGACATCATCGTGCATGCCGGCAAGGCCATCGTGGCCATGAGCCAATGCAGCGAACCTTATCGCCTCGATCCCCACACGCTGGAAACCCTGGGTCCCGATGCAGCCTGGGCCCGGCAGCTGGGCGATCGCGGCATCTGCTCGCATTTCCAGATCGACGAGCACAGCGGCGAGATGATGTTCTTCAACTATGGCGAAAAGCCGCCCTACTTCAATTACGGCGTGGTCAATGCGGCCAATGAGTTGGTGCACTATGAACCGATCGATCTGCCAGGCCCGCGCTGGCCGCACGACATGGGCATGAGCGAGCACTACTGCGTCTTGCATGACCTGCCGATGTTCTTCGACGAAGAAGGCCTCAAGCGCGGTCAGCACCGGCTGCGTCTGCATCGCGACATCCCGGCGCGCTTTGGCGTGATCCCGCGGCGTGGCAGCAACCGCGATGTGCGCTGGTTTGAAGGCCAGCCCTGCTACATCCTGCACCTGTCCAACTGCTATGAGCAGGGCCAGGAATTGGTGATGGAAGGCTGCATACAAACCAACCCCATACCCGATTTGAGCGACCTGCCCAAGCAGGGCCATGCCCGCATGCTGGCCATGCTGGACATGCACCGGCAGGAAACCCGCATGCACCGCTGGCGTTTTGATCTCCAGACCGGCCAGACGCGCGAAGAAGACCTGGACGACGAGGTGACCGAGTTCCCCATGATCAACGGGCGCTACAAAGGCCGGCCCTATCGCTACAGCTACAACGCCTATGCCAAGCCCGGCTTCTGGCTGCTTGACGGCCTCAAGAAATACGACCTGCACACCGGGCGCCACCAGAGCTGGCGACCGCCCGAAGACTCCTATGTGAGCGAGACCACCTTCGCACCGCGGGAGGGCTCGGCCGCCGAAGACGACGGCTATCTGGTGACGCTGATCAGCAAGGCCAGCGGCGAGCCGGGCGAATGCGCGGTCTTCGATGCGCGCGACATCAGCCACGGCCCAATCTGCCGCATCCTGCTGCCCGGCCATGTGCCCATGGGCGCGCATGCCTACTGGATGCCGGCGCAGGCCGCGGGGGCTACAGCATGAGCACACTGCCCGACTATTCGGTCCACCAGGCCCGCGGCCAGGATCGTGGCGTGAGCGTCTTCTTGCTGCACGGCGCGTTTGGCGCCAAGGAATACTGGCGCTTTCAGATTCAGGCCCTGACCGAGCTGGGCTGCCGCGTGATCAGCTGGGACGCGCCCGGCTACGGTCTGTCACCGCTGCCCGAAGGCTTTGGCATGGATGCCTGCGCGCAGGCCTTGGTGCGCCTGCTCACCCACGAGGGCGGCTCACGCAATCTGGTGCTGGGCCACAGCATGGGCGGCATGATCGCGCAGCGCGCCTGGCTGCAGGCGGATGGGCGCATTCATGCGTATGTTCTGTCGGCCACCAGCGCGGCCTTTGGCCAAAGCGGTGGGGCTTGGCAGCAGGAGTTCGTGCGGGCCCGGCTGGCGCCGCTCGATGCCGGCCGCAGCATCCCCGACTACGCGCCCGAGATGCTGCGCAAAATGATGGCCGCAGGCGCCAGCGGCCCGGCGGTCGACCTGCTGATCGCCACCGTGGCGGCGATGCGCGAAGACACCTTCCGCGCCGCAGTGGGCGCGATCGCCGGCTACGAGGGCCGGCAGATCCTGCAGCTGATCGATGTGCCGGTGCTATGCATTGCGGGCGAGCATGACGCCACCGCACCGGCGGCCGTCATGGAAAAAATGGCCGCCAAGATCCGCGGCGCGCGCATGGTGACGCTGCCAGGCGCAGGGCATTTCGGCTGGGCTGAGCAGCCACTGGCCTTCAACGAGGAATTGCGTCGCTTTATCCAGGATCTGGGCTGGCTCAATTGAGCCCATTTAAAAGGACTTCGCCATGAACCCCTGCCTGCGCTTGTTACTCAAAGGCCTGCTCAAGGGATTGCTCATCGGGCTGGCCGCGCCCGCCTTGGTGGGCGCGCAGAGCTACCCCGACAAACCCATCACCCTGATCGTGCCGTTTCCACCCGGCATCGTCGACGCCAATGCCCGCCTGGTGGCCAGCAAGGCTTCGGCCATCCTGGGCCAGCCGATTGTGGTGCGCAATATGGCTGGCGCCGGTCAGCGCATAGGCACTGAGGCGCTGGCCAAGGCCCCCAAGGACGGCTACACGCTGGGCGTGGTGACCAATGCCGGCGTGGTGGCCGGGCCGGCCCTGGCCGCCCGCATGCCCTATGACGCCAGCCGCGACTTCAGCTACCTGGTGCTGGCGCTGGAGTCGCACTACCTGATCAACGCCGCAGCCAACTCGGGCATCAAGAGCTTGCCGCAACTGGTGGATATGGCCCGGGCTTCGCCCGACAAACTGCGCTTTGGCTCGACCGGCATAGGCACGGGCTTTCATGTGGCGACTGAGCAATTCGTCAAGTCAGCCGGCCTGAAAATGCTGCACATTCCCTACAAGGGCGAGAGCCCACTCTTGCAAGACCTGATCGGCGGTCAGGTGGAGATGGCATTTTCATCACTGGCCAGCCGCTCCATGGCCGAAGCCGGCCGCCTGACCATGCTCGCTTACACCGGCGAGGCCCGCTCGCCGCTGCTGCCGCAAGTGCCCACCGCCAAGGAGTTGGGCATTGCCCATGTCAGCTCGGGCTGGCTGGGTTTTGCAGCACCGGCGGGCCTGCCGGCGGCAGTGCGCGAGCGCCTGATCCAGGCCTTCAGCCAGGCCGCGCGCGATCCGGAGATCGTGGCCAAGTTCACCAAGGACGGCATCGAGCCGCGCTCTCTGGCCGGCGACGCCTTTGACGCCCGGGTGCGGCGCGAGATCGACGAGCTGCGCGAGCTCAACAAGGAGCTCAAACTTTCGCTGGAGTAAGTGGCGTGAAGAGGCCAGACGCTCAGAGCCCCAGCATCAGCTGCAGGTTCTGCACCGCCGCCCCGCTGGCGCCCTTGCCCAGGTTGTCCAGCCGCGCCACCAGCACCGCCTGGCGGTATTGCTCGTTGGCAAACACCCGCAGCTCCATCCGGTTGCTGTCATTGAGGGCCAGGGCGTCGATACGGCCGGACTCCGGCGCCGACTCCACACTCACCCAGCCACTGCCGGCATAGTGCTGGCGCAAAGCGGCTTCGAGCTGCTGGCCTGTCGGACGGCCGGGCAGCAGGTCCAGATGCAGGGGCAGTTGAACCAGCATGCCCTGCTGGAAATTGCCCACCGAGGGGATGAAGATGGGCCGACGGCTCAGGCCGGTGTACTTCAGGATCTCGGGCAGATGCTTATGGCCCAGTCCCAAGGCATAAAGCTCGAACAGGGGGGCGGTGCCGGCTTCATAGGCCTCGATCATCTGCCGCCCGCCGCCGGAATAGCCGCTGACGGCCGGCAAGGCCAGGGGAAAGTCGGCCGGGATCAGACCGGCATCGACCAGCGGGCGGATCAGCGCGATCGCGCCGGTCGCATAGCAACCTGGGTTGGCCACCCGCGTCGCCTGCCGCACCGCCTCCTGCTGGCCAGCAGCCAATTCAGGAAAGCCGAAGACCCAGCCCGGCGCTGTGCGGTGGGCGGTGGAAGCGTCGATGATGCGCGGCTGCTGGCCAGCGGGCAGCGCATCGACCATGGCAACCGCCTCGCGGGCGGCGTCGTCGTGCAGGCACAGCACCACCAGATCGACCGCAGCCATCAGCTCACGCTTGGCCTGCGGGTCCTTGCGGCGGGCGCTGTCTATGCTGACCAGCTCAACGCCGGCCAAGCCGCTCAAGCGCTGCCGAATCTGCAAGCCGGTGGTGCCCGCCTCGCCATCGATGAATACCTTGGCCATGAATCCTCTTCGAACGTGTTCAGGATTGCCGCTGGCGGGGCGCATGCGCGCGTCAGCTGGGCGAAACCTTTGATGCGATGCACCATGATACAGTTCTGCGCTGCCAACAGTGGCTGGTCCGCGCCCACCTGGGAGGGGGTGTGCGTCCAGAGCAAGACCGCGATCGGATCGCAGTCTCCTGTGTCCACCGATTCTGTGAGAGCCATTACATGAAAATCCACGAGTACCAAGCCAAGGAAATTCTGCGCCACTTTGGCGTGCCGGTCCCGCGGGGCGTGCCCGCCTTCACGGTGCAGGAAGCGGTCGAAGCCGCGCAGAAGCTGGGCGGCCCGGTCTGGGTGGTCAAGGCCCAGATCCATGCCGGCGGCCGCGGCAAAGGCGGCGGTGTCAAGGTGGCCAAATCGGTCGATCAGGTCAAGGACTTGGCCGGCCAGATTTTGGGCATGCAGCTCAAGACCCACCAGACCGGCCCCGAAGGCCAGAAAGTGCGCCGCCTCTATATTGAGGATGGTGCCGATATCCAGAAGGAATACTACCTGTCGGTGGTGACCGACCGCGGCTCGCAGAAGGTGGCTTTCATCGCCTCCAGCGAAGGCGGCATGGACATTGAGGAAGTGGCGCACAGCAGCCCTGAGAAGATCATCAAGGTCTTCGTCGATCCGCTCCAGGGCATGACGGCCGAGCAGGGCCAGGAGCTGGCCCGCGGCATCGGCATGCCGGCCGATTCGGTGGCTCAGTTTGTCGACGTCTGCAGCAAGGTCTACAAGTGCTACATGGACACCGACGCCAGCCTGGTCGAGATCAACCCGCTCAACCGCGACAGCAAGGGCAACATCATCGCCCTGGACGCGAAGTTCAACTTCGACGCCAATGCGCTGTTCCGCCACCCCGACATCGTCTCGCTGCGCGACCTCGATGAGGAAGACCCGGCCGAGATTGAAGCCTCCAAGTTCGACCTGGCCTACATTTCGCTGGACGGCAATATCGGCTGCCTGGTCAATGGCGCGGGTCTGGCCATGGCCACCATGGACACCATCAAGCTGTTTGGCGCCGAGCCGGCCAACTTCCTGGACGTCGGCGGTGGCGCCACCCCCGAGAAGGTCACCGAGGCCTTCAAGATCATGCTCAAGAACCCCAAGGTCAAGGCCATCCTGGTCAACATCTTCGGCGGCATCATGAAGTGCGACACCATTGCCACCGGTGTGATCACCGCCTGCAAGGCCGTCAATCTGAGCGTGCCCCTGGTGGTGCGCATGAAGGGCACGAACGAGGAGCTGGGCAAAAAGATGCTGGCCGAATCGGGCCTGCCCATCATCAGCGCCGACACCATGGCCGAAGCCGCCCAGAAGGTGGTGGCTGCCGTGAACGCCGCCTAAAGCCAGCCCAGGAGAGATTCATGTCCATCTATATCAATAAAGACACCAAGGTTATCACCCAGGGCATCACCGGCAAGACCGGTCAGTTCCACACTGAAAAGTGCCAGGAATATGCCAATGGCAAGAACTGCTTCGTCGCCGGCGTCAACCCCAAAAAGGCTGGCGAGAAGATCTTCAATATCCCGATCTACGCCTCGGTCAAGGAAGCGGCCCAGCAAACAGGCGCCACCGTTTCGGTGATTTATGTGCCGCCAGCCGGCGCGGCCGACGCCATCTGGGAGGCCGTCGAGGCGGATCTGGACCTGGCCATTTGCATCACCGAAGGCATTCCGGTGCGCGACATGCTCATGGTGCGCAACAAGATGAAGGCCAAGGAAGCCGCTGGCGGCAAGCGCACGCTGCTGCTCGGCCCCAACTGCCCCGGCCTGATCACCCCTGAAGAAATCAAGATCGGCATCATGCCCGGTCACATCCACCGCAAGGGCCGCATCGGCGTGGTCTCGCGCTCGGGCACGCTGACTTATGAAGCCGTGGCCCAGCTCACCGAAATCGGTCTGGGCCAGTCCAGCGCAGTGGGCATCGGCGGCGATCCGATCAACGGCCTCAAGCACATCGACGTGATGCGGGCCTTCAACGACGATCCGGACACCGACGCGGTGATCATGATCGGCGAAATCGGCGGCCCCGACGAGGCTGAAGCCGCGCAGTGGTGCAAGGCCAACATGAAAAAACCGGTGGTCGGCTTCATTGCCGGCGTTACCGCCCCGGCGGGCAAACGCATGGGCCACGCGGGTGCACTGATTTCTGGCGGTGCTGACACCGCCGACGCCAAGCTGGCCATCATGGAAGAGTGCGGCTTCAAAGTAACCCGTAACCCGTCTGAAATGGCAAAGCTGCTCAAGGCCCTGCTCGCTTGAGCGCAAGCTGACCCACCGGCCAAGAGCGGCCGCTGCGGTTGGCGGCAATCTACAAGCAGGATTTTCAGAGTAACAAGGCGGCTTCGTCTTTTTGAGTCAAGGGCTCGCCCTCAGCGGCGGGCACAAAGAGGTGCAATGTGGAAGAATTTCTAACCGCCCAATTCTGGCTCGCCGTTGGCCAGATCATCCTGATCGATATCCTGCTTGGCGGCGACAACGCCGTGGTGATCGCGCTGGCCTGCCGTTCGCTGCCGGAGGCGCAGCGCATGAAGGGCATTCTGTGGGGCACGGCTGGCGCCATCGCGCTGCGGGTCATCTTGATCGGCTTTGCGCTGACGCTGCTGGCCATTCCCTACCTCAAGCTGGTCGGCGGTGTGCTGCTGGTGTGGATCGGCGTCAAGCTGCTGCTGCCTACCGACGATGACGAACACGGCAACATTCAGGCCAGCGACAAGCTCTGGGGCGCGGTCAAAACCGTGATCGTGGCCGACCTCGTGATGTCCATCGACAACGTGATTGCCATTGCCGGAGCCGCGCAGGGGGCGGCTGAGCAGCACCAGATGCCGCTGGTGATCTTCGGCTTGCTGGTGAGTATTCCCATCATCATCTGGGGCAGCCAGCTGGTGCTCAAGCTGATGGACCGCTTCCCGGTGATCATCACGCTGGGGGCCGCCCTGCTGGGCTACATCGCCGGCGGCCTGGTACTCACCGACCCGGCCGTGACCAGCCGCCTGGGCGAAATGAGCTCGCAAACCGTGACCCTGGCCGGCCTGGCGGGCGCGGCCCTGGTGGTGCTTCTGGGCCGCGTGCTGGCCCGACGCCAGAAGACGGCGGCCACCGATTGAAGCTGAGCCCGGCCCGCATGAGCCGGGCCGTGCTTAAATATTGTTTCAAGCTCAGATCGCGGCGCCTAGCCTGGCTCGGGCGAGGCTAACATCGGCGGTCCGTCGCGGCCGCGACCCCCTGGCCTTAGGGCCAGGCCCAAGCTGGAGTTGTCCCCATGCCTGCCCTGCGCAACGGTTTCACCCTCATCGAACTGATGATCGTGATCGCCATCATCGGCCTGCTGGCCTCCCTGGGCCTGCCGATGTACCAGGACTACACCCTGCGCGCCAAGCTCACCGAGGTCATTCTGGCGGCCACCCCAGCCAAAACGGCGGTGACCGAAGCCGCCCAGGTAGGCAGCGCTATGCCGGCCAGCCTGAGCATCGACGCGCAAAGCTCGGGCATGGTCGATAGCGTGAGCTACGCCATCGATACCAGCAACACTGCGGTGGGCGTGATCACCGTCAAAATCAAGGCCACTCAGCCCCGCGTCGGCGGCAAGACGGTGCAACTCAAAGGTACCCTGGGCAGCGGCGGACAAATCAGCTGGAGCTGCGGGCCGGGCGCCACCGACGGGGTGGAAGCCAAATACTTGCCGGCCAGCTGCAAGTCCTCCTGAGGCCCATCCGACCCCGCCCACACGACCATTGAGCGGGCCACGGATCTGATGTCTTCGCCCCAGCCACTGGCCAACCTAGGCCTGCAGCTGCTGCTCATCATCCCCTGGATACAGCCGCTCAATGCCGGCCCCTCGCGAAATACCTGGCCCTGGCTGATTTCGGTCGCCTGCATGGCCTGCCTGCTGCTCTTGCGGCGCCACTGGCGGCCGCGCGCCCTGGCCCAGGCCGCGCTGGCCGCAGCCCTGATCAGCTGCGCCATGGCCCTGCTGCAATATTTCGGCTGGGCCGGACATTTTTCCCCCTGGGTGGCGGCGATGGGCCCGGGTGAGGGCGTCGCCAACTTGCGCCAGCGCAACCAGTTTGCCGACCTGACGGCCATAGGGCTGGTGGCCCTGGCCTATTTGTTTGCGCGATCTTCTTCACCCATGCGCCACGCGCTGCCCAGCGCGCTGGCTCTGGCCCTGCTGGCCGCCGGCCACGCCAGCAGTGCCTCGCGCACCGGGCTGCTGGCATGGTTGTTGGTGCTGCTGGGCACGCTGTGGTTTTGCGGGCGAAAAAACCGAGCGGTGGTGGGCCTGGTCGCAGCGGCGCTGCTGCTCTACGGCCTGGCCAGCGCAGCGCTGCCGGTCGCGCTGGAAACAGTGCTGGCCCGCCAGAGCCTGCCTTCACCCTGCGCTGGCGGTGCGTGCAGCGCGCTCGAGCGCCTGGCCGCCTCCAGCAGCGACAGCCGCTGGGATCTGTGGCGCAATGTGCTGAGCTTGATCGCCCAGCGGCCCTGGACAGGCTGGGGCTGGAACGAGCTGGACTATGCCCACTACATCACCTTGTTCGACGGACCGCGCTTTAGCGACAAGCTCGACAACGCGCACAACCTGCCGCTGCATCTGGCGGTCGAACTGGGCCTGCCGCTGGCCCTGCTGGGGGTGCTGGCCTTGCTGCTGATGATCTGGCGGGCCCGGCCCTGGGCCGAAACCCAGGGTTGGCGGCAAGCGGCTTGGGGGGTGCTGGCGGTGATCGGCCTGCACAGCCTGCTCGAATACCCCCTGTGGTATGGCCCTTTCCAAATCGCGGTCATCGTCTGCGCTGCCAGCCTGTGGCTGGTACAGCGGCAGACGCGTCTGAGTGCGATGCATGCGCAGCGCAGCTCCATCGGCCTGGTCGATGCCGGCGCGGTGGCTCTGCTGCTGGCCACCGCCTTGCTGGCTTACGACTACCACCGCGTCAGCCAGATTTACCTCTCGCCCAGTCAGCGCTATCTGGGCTACCGCGAGCAGCCGCTGCGCCATGCACAAGCCAGCTGGTTCTTTCGCGGCCATGCCGATTTCGCCAGTCTGACCCTCACGACCCTGCGCGCAGACAACGCCGCCGAACAGCTGCGCATGGCCGAGGCGCTGCTGCACTATTCGCCCGAACCGGTGGTGATCGAACGCCTGCTGGACAGCGCCGCGCTGCTGGACGACCAGACCCGGCTCGAGCTACACAGCCGACGCTACCAGGCGGCCTATCCGCAGCAACATGCACAGTGGCTGCAAAGGCAGCAAAAGGCCAAAGAGCTCGCCCCAGCCGCAGCCAAGCCGGCACGACGCCCTTGAATCGACTCAGGAACAGACGGTGAAGCTGTAGTCAGCTGACTACACACCAGAACCCTTGACGGCCGTTCACACGCCCACCACCGGGCCGCTAAGCCGGCGCGCCGGGGCAGGCATAGGCCACGATTTCTATGCGCATGCCAGGCACCGCCAGCGCCGACACCGCGACCGCGCTGCGGTTGGGATAAGGCGGCTTGAAATACTCGCGGTAGATCGCATCGACAGCCGGCAAGTCGGCGATGTCGGTCAGGTAGATCAGCACCTGCGCCACATCCTGCATACCCGCACCGGCTGCGGCAAGCGCGCGCTGCAGGTTGTCCAGGGTCAGCCGCGTCTGATTGGCCACCGGGCCCGTGTCGATGCGGCCATCGGCCAGCACCGGGCCATGGGTGGTGAAGATCAGGCCGCCGGCGCGCACCGCCCAGCTAAAGGGCTGGGCCAAGGCGGGCAGGCCGGTATCAATAACTTGTTTCATGCCATAGCCCCACGTCAAATGCTCAAGCCGCCCAGCGACTTGCCGCCGTCGACGAACAGCGTTTGACCGGTGATGAAACGGGTAGCCGGCGAGGCCAGAAAGGCAATGGCGTCGGCGATATCTGCCGGACTGGCCGCCTTACCGCTGGGCTCGAGCTGCTCCCAGGCGGCAAACATCTCCGGCGGGGCCGAACGCGTCATCGGTGTGTCGGTAAAGCCTGGCGCGACCGAATTGACAGCGATCTGTAGCGGCCGCAATTCCATGGCCATGGCCCGTGTGAGACCAATCACCGCCGCCTTCGAGCTCACATAGTGCGCAAAGCGGGTGCCGCCCAGCGCACCGCGCGAGGAGATGGTGACGATGCGGCCGCCCGCTTGCATGCGCCGGGCCGCTTCCTGGGCCGGGATGAAGGTGCCCATCACATTGACTTCGAGCATCTGGCGAAAACGCGTTTCGTCGAGGTCCAGAAAGGTCGCATCGTTGTAGATGCCGGCCGCGCAGACCATGGCGTCGACACGCGGCTCGGCGGCGATCACTGCCACCACCTCAGCGCGCTGGCAGACGTCGGCAACCGCTGCTTTTACATTCAGGCCGGCGGCGCACAGCTCAGCCACGGCTGGCTCCAGGCGCTCGGCGTTGCGGTCCATGGCGACCACGCGAAAGCCATCGCGAGCCAAGCGCTCTGCGGCGGCCAGGCCTATGCCCTGGGCGGCTCCGGTGACGAAAGCAACGGGGGTGTCAGTCATGGCTTTAGGGATGGAGAGGGGAGAGATCAAAGATGCGGCCGCGGTTGAGCAACAGCTGTGGGTCCAAGCTGCGCTTGAGCGTGTGCATCAGCGCCAGCTCAGCAGGTGAGCGACAGTAAGCGAGGTGCTTTTTCTTGAGCAAGCCGATGCCATGCTCACCAGAGATAGACCCGCCAAGCTGGCCTATGGTGCTGTGCACCAGTTCGTCGACCAGAGCCTTAGCGCCGACTGCATGAAGCCCGCCGACGCACAGGTGAAGGTTGCCGTCACCGACATGGCCGTAGGTTTGCACTTGCCGCATTCCCTGCGCGGCCAGTCGAGCATGCACCTCCTGGGTCCAGGTTTGCATGCGGTCTATGGGCAAGCTCACGTCAAAGCCTGCATAGGGTGCTATGGCTTGAGCGGCTTCACCGGAGGCGTCGCGCAGCGCCCACAACTGCTGGGCATCGGCCATCGACTGCGCAACAATGACCTGCGCAGAGGGGACTTGCTCCATGAATTGAGCCAGGGCTTGCTCGAAGGCCTGGGCATCGGTGTGGGCGTGGTTTCCCATGGATTCGACCAGCACCAAGTGCGAACCCGCTTGCGCAAAGCCTCCCCGGCCCTTGCGCAACTGGACTGTGACAGTGTCGTAGTAATCGCGCCACATCACCTCAAAGCTGCTCAGTGCAGCGCCCAAGCGCTGCCGGCAAAGCGCAAGCAGCGCAAGCACCTGCGGAAAACCATCTACAGAGACCAGCGCTGTCTGCTGTGTCGTCGGCAGCGGCTGCAAAGCCAGCTGCGCGCGGGTGATGATGCCCAGCGTGCCCTCGCTGCCAATGAAGGCGTGCTTCAGGTCATAGCCCGCGTTGTCCTTGAGTGCCTTACCCAGGCGAGAAACCACGCTGCCATTGGGCAGCACGACCTCCAGACCCAGCACCGACTGGCGGGTCATGCCGTAGCGCAGCACCCGGTTGCCGCCTGCATTGGTGGCGATGATGCCGCCGATCTGGCACGAGCCACGACTGCCGATGTCCACCGGGAAGAGCCACCCCTTCGCCTGCACATGCTGCTGCAAGGCTTCCAAGGCCACCCCGGCTTGCACCTGTACGGTACCGGCTCCGGTGTCAAACTCTTCGATGGTGCGCAGCCGCTCCATGGACAGCACCACTTCGCCGTGCTGGGGCACACAGCTGCCGACCAAGCCCGTCATGCCCCCCTGAACCACCACCGGCTGGCCAAGGCCATTGAGCAGGGTCATCACACGTGCGACCTCCTCGGGGCTGCGCGGGCGCAGCACCGCCAGTGGCCTGCCTTCGCCGCCTGTCCAGTCGCGGCAGTATCTGGGTTCGATGGCTTGCCCGCTGAGCAGGCCGGCCGCATCGAGGACCGGTGCGCAGGCCGACTGCAGGCGCTGCAGGGCGTGGTCATCCATGGTGTGTCCAAGCTGTCCAGGCTTGGAAGGAAGCTGCAGGAACGAACATAGGTACTTTACTTGTAGCCCATGAGGTGGGGCAGCCACAACGTGATCTGCGGAAAGAAAATCAGCAGGAACATCACTGCGGTCAGCGGGATGCAGAACTGCCAGATCTCACGGTTAATCTCCTTCATGGGCACACCGGTGAGCGAGCCCAGCACGAACAGGATCAGCCCATAGGGCGGCGTGATCATGGCAATCATGAAGTTGAGAATGACCACCACGCCAAAGTGCACCAGGTCAATGCCCAGCGCATTTACCGAGGGCAGCAGAACGGGTACGAAGACCAGCAACATCACCGCGCCGTCAAGCACCGTGCCCAGAATCAGGAACATCACATTGACCAGCAGCAAAAAGCCGACGGCCGACAGGTTCAGCGTGGCGATGTAGGCGGCCAGATTGGTGGCCACCTGCTCGGCGGTGATGGCGTAGTTGATGATGAAGGAGCTGCCAATCAGCATCATGACCACCGCCGACTGGCGCGCCGAGACCGCAAAAATCTTGAGCAGCGAGCGCAGGTCCAGGTTGCGGTAAATGTACAGCCCGATCAGCACCGCCCACAGGCCCGCCACCGCCGCCGATTCGGTGGGTGTGAAGGCCCCGGACCAGATACCGCCCAGCAGCAGCACCGGCAAGGTCATGGGCAGGGCCGAGCGCAGCAGCACGGCCGGCACCTGCACCAGCGAGATTTTCTGGCCATAGCTGAGCTGGCGCTTTTTGGCGATCAGCGCGATCCACAGCATCAGGCAAGCGGCCATCAGCAGGCCCGGCACGATGCCGGCCAGGAACAAAGCTCCCAGCGAGGCGGTGCTGATCAACGCATAGAGCACCATGGGGATGGAGGGCGGGATGATGGGCCCCAGGCAGGAGGCCGCCGCTGCAATCGCAACGGCCAACCCCCTGGGGTAGTTTCCGACCTTTTCCATCATGCGGATGGAGACCATGCCAGGGCCGGCCGCATCGCTCACCGCGCTGCCGCTCATGCTGGACATGACCACGTTCATCAGCACCGTGACATGGCCCATGCCGCCACGAAAGCGCCCTACCAGCAGGTCGGCCGCGCTCCAGATGCGCTCGCTGATGGTGGCCGCGTTCATCACGTTGCCGGCAAAGATGAACATGGGCACAGCCAACAGCACGTACATGCTGAACATGGAGTTGAGCGTTTGGTCCACCAGCAGCCCCAGGTCTTGCCCTTTCATCCAGAGGTAGACCAGGCCGCCAGTGAACATCATCAGCACGATGGACAGGCGCAACAGCGCGCCCACCACGATCATCAGGCCCATCGCGATCAGTGCAGTGCTCATGTGCTTCTCAAAGGGCGTTCAGCCCAGGACATTGGCTTTTGCATCGGGAGCAAGGTCTTTGACGTGTTCACGCCAGCCGCTGGAGCCCAGCAGGGCCAGCTTATCGATGGCGCGCACGATCACCGCCAGCCAGTAGATGATGAAGCACGAATAAACCCAGTCCAGCCGCCACTCGAGAGCGTTGGTTTTTTCACGCCAAAGGAAGGTAACGTAGTCGACGATGGTGGGCGCCGCCAGAGTGAAAATAACTGCCACCAGTGCCGCCGCCAGCAGCCCGATGGCGCGGCGCAGGCCAGGCCCGGCCAAATCCCAGATGACATCAAAAGTGACCTGCTCACGCTCTCTGAGCACCAAGGCCTCGGTCAGGAAGGTGCTCCACAAAAACAAAATCAAGATGGACTCGTCAACCCAGTTGACCGGCCGCACCAGCACGTAGCGCTGGATGACCGAAACCACAAAGAGCACAAACATACCGATGAACATCCCGACCGAGATCCATTGCGCGATCTGGCTGATCCGCCGCCCACCGGCGCGCAGCGCAAGCAAGTTCATAGAGTCACTTCACGGCCTGAATGCGAGCCAGCAGGCCTGGCTTCCACTTGGCCGTCATGCCCGCGGCCTCGTATTCCTTGAACACCGCAGCCTGGAACACGCTGACGTCGGGCTCGCTGATGCGGATATTGGCAGCGCGGAAGGTGTCCAGCGCCGATTTCTCGTCAGCCAGGGTCTTGGCAATCTGCATGTCGGCAGCTTCGCGGGCGACGGTCCTCAGTTCGGTTTGCTGCGCCGGCGTGAGCTTGTCGAACGCAGGCTTGGCCATGGCGATGAACACCGGCTGCACCAAGTGGCGGGTCAGCACCACCTGCTTGGTGACCTCGTGAAATTTCCAATCTCGCGTCATGTTGGTCGGGTTGTCCTGCGCATCGATCTGGCCGGTCTTGAGCGCCAGATAGACCTCGGTGATAGGCATAGACACCGGCGTGGCGCCCAGGGCCTTGGCCAGCACCTGGAAGGTGGCGCCCGGGGGCATGCGCATCTTGGTGCCAGCCAGGTCAGAGGGCTTTTCGATCTTCTTGTCGTTGCTCAGGTTGACGGTGCGCGTGCCCAAGTAGGCGGTTTCCAGAATGACCAGGCCCATCTTGGCGGCCACGTCGGTGATGTACTCCCGGCCGATGTCGCTGCGAAAGGTTTTGATCAAGTGGTCGGCATCACGAAACAGGTAGGCAGCGCCGAAGGCTCCGTACTCGGGCAGCTGGGCCTCGATCTCAAAGGTCACCGGGCTGGCCATCTCCAAGTTGCCACGCTGCATGGCCGGCAGCTCGGTGCCTTGCCTGAACAAAGCACTGGCGGTGTGCAGCGAGACCTTGATCGTGCCGGGGAACTTGGCCTCCATGCGCTGCTTGATCATGCGAAACGCGTCGGACAACGGCGCGTTGTCGGGTGCGGCCGTGGAGATGCGAATCTCGCTTTGGGCCAGCACGGCAGGCGCGGCCAGCAGGGTGGCCAGGGTGGCGGCGAAAGCAATCAGTGTTTTTCTCATGGTGGTCTCCTCGTTGGGTTGGGATAAAGCGGTTTTCAGCGGGCAGCTTGGATGGTCACCGACAGTCGACCTATGCCTTCGATCTCGGCATCAACCTGGTCGCCCACCTTCAGAAAGGTCTGCTTGGGCACGCCCACACCGGCCGGCGTGCCGGTCAGCAGCAGGTCGCCAGGGTCCAAGGTCATGATGCGCGAGGCCGTGGCGATTTGTTCTGCCAAGGAAAAAATCATCTGGCTCGAATGCCCGTCCTGCTTGAGCTGGCCATTGACCCACAGCTTGAGCGCCAAGTTCTGCGGGTCGGCCACGGCGCTGGCCGGCACCAGGCGCGGCCCCAGCGGGCAGCAGGTGTCGTTGGCCTTGCCGGCCACCCAGTCGAGCTTGTAAAAGGTCTCGGGCGCGCGGTTGTGGTCGCGCGCCGAAAAATCGATGGCCACGGTGTAGGCCGCCACATGCGAGAGGGCGTCTTCCACGCTCACGTTGCGCGCCGTTTGGCCGATCACCGCCGCGAGCTCGATTTCCCAGTCAAAGGCATGCGTGCCTATGGGCATGTGCACCGTGGCGCCTGGGCCCACCACGGCATTGCGCGGCGGCTTCATGAAAAAGAACAGCCGCTGGTCTTGCTTCTTGGCGCCGGGCATGCCCATTTCGGCCAGGTGGTCGTAGTAATTGGCACCCGCGCACAGGATCTTGCCCGGGTAGCGCAGCGGTGCCAGCAAGCGCACGTCGGCGGCCGCCAAGCCACCGTCTTGGAGGCAGGTGCCGGCCAGGCGCTCGAGCTGCGGGGCGTGGTGCGGCCAGTCCTCGAACAAGGCCACCACACTGTCTGGCAAAGCCGGCGAGGCCGGCAGGTCGCTGAGCGGGAAAAAGCGGCCGTGAACCTCCAGGCAGGGCAGGATCTGGCCCTGGTGTTCAAGGGTGGCAAGGGCGTAGGGCATGTCGGGGACTCCGTAAGCAATGGGCAGATTCTGATTGCACAAATTTTTAGTGTCAACATAATTTTTCTTATATGAAATAAATTTATGTCTTTGCCATACAATTTCAGCCATGAGTGCTTTGAACATGGACACGGTGAGCGAACCCAAAACCTTGGCGCGCCAGGCCCACACCTTGCTGCGCGAGGCCATCCTGCGCGGACAGCTGCGCCCCGGCGAGCGCCTGCGCACCAAAGACCTGCAGGCCCGCTACGGCCTGGGTCTGAGCCCGCTGCGCGAGTCGCTGCAAAGGCTGTCGGCCGAAGGCTTGGTGGTTATCGACGAGCAACGCGGCTTTTCGGTGGCGCCCGTCTCGCTAGACGAGCTCAAAGACCTGACCCTGGCGCGCACCTCGCTGGAAGCCATCATGCTGCCCATGGCCCTGGCCCAAGGCGATGCCGACTGGGAGGCCAACATCCTGGCAGCCTTTCACCGCCTGAGCCGCACGCCCCTGCCCACGGGCGCCGATGCCGATGAGGCAGCACGCCTGTGGGAGCAGCGTCACCGCGCTTTCCATGACGCGCTGGTCATCGGCTGCGGCTCGCCCTGGCTAATGCGCCTGCACGAGCAACTGGTCGACCAGACCGAGCGCTACCGCATGATTCGTTTGCAGCACCTGAGCAAACGCAAAGCCAACGCCCGGGACGTGCACGCAGAACACCAGGCCCTGATGGACGCGGTGCTCGAACGCAAGACCAACCAGGCGCTAGCCCTCATGCGAGAGCATCTGCAAGCTACTTTTGAAGCTACCGCCAAATGGCTGCCTGCCCAGCCGGAAAGCAAAGCATGATCATCCGCTCAGCCTATCTGGAAGGGACGGTGGCCGCGGCCGAGCGCCCTGCTTTCGACGCCCACATGCGCGGGCCGGTCATGGCCGCCATCGGCAGCTACCCTGGACTGCGCGCAGTGCGCCTGCGCGAGTTGGCGCGCGGCGAAGAGGGTGCGCCACCGGTCTACATGATCTTCGACCTCTACTTCGACAGCCTGGCCGATATGGACGCGGCCCTGGCCAGTGCCACCCGGCAAGCGGTGCGCGCCACCATCCAGGAGGGCATGCGACCCTTCCAGGGCCGGGTCTACCACCTGGTCTTCAGCGAGGACGCAGCACCGGCCGCCGCCGCATGAGCACGCTGATCACCGGCGCCGGTCTGATCGGCTGCCAAACGGCGGCCTTGCTGGCCGCTCGCGGTGAGAAGGTCGTACTGCTGGACAAGGCGCCGCAGCCACAGCAGATGGCTTCGGTGCTGCCGCTTGAGAAAGTGGTGGTTGAAAGCGGCAATGTGTCCGACCGCGCCGGCCTGCTGGCGCTGATGCAGCGCCACCGCATCACGCAGGCGGTGCACACCGCAGCGGCGCTGAGCATGTCGATCCGGCGCGAGCCCACACTGGCGGCCGATGTCAATTTTCTGGGCACTATCAATATGCTGGAAGCCGCTCGCACCCTGGGCCTGCGGCGCCTGGTTTGCGCCTCGTCCACCACCGTCTACTACCCGATCTTCCACCGGCCGCACAGCCAGCCCATCACCGAGGACTTTGCCTTTCACAGCGTGAGCGAGCGTCCGGGCAGCCTGTATGCGGCCAGCAAGCTGGCCAGTGAATTTTTTGCCCAGCACTATGCCCAGACCTTCGGCCTGAGCATGGCCATGCTGCGCTACAGCGCGGTGCTGGGCCTGTGGGCCGGGCCCAACCATTCGGTGCCCGGCCGCCTCATGGCCGAGTTGCTCGGCCAGGGCGCCAGCGGCGGGCCGGTGCACATCAGCGACCCGCTGCTGATGTGGCGCGGGGGCGAAGACTTCATCGACGCGCGCGAGGTGGCCCGGGCCAATGTGGCCGCACTGGACGCACCCACACTGCCCTCCTGCGTCTACACCATCGCCAGCGGCCGCATGGCCCGCTTTGCAGATTTCGTAGCCGCCGCTCGGCAACTGCAAGCCGGCCGCCCCATCAGCCACGCGCCCGTACCCGACACCGGCTTTGCCGGCTTCGCGCATGCACGAGAAGTGCCCTTTGACGTCAGCCGCGCCGAGACCGAGCTAGGCTTTGAGGCCAAGCACGACCTGCTCGATTCGATGCGGGCGGCGCAGCGCTGGGTGGGGGACTGAACCGGGGCCGCCCAGCAGCGCCGACCTTATTTGAGCCTGCGCGCAAACCAGGGCGTGATCACGCTTTCAAAAATCTGGGCATCGCTCCATTCGCGGTTGCGGCCGATATGCCCGCCGCTCGGGTTGACCCAGGCCCGCTGTCTCAGGGCGTCTGTATCGCCCACTCTTCAAGCGCCAGGCCTGGCACCCGGTGAAACTCGCGCGCGTTGTTGGTAATGACCACGCTGTCTTCGGCCAGAGCATGGGCTGCGATCATCAAATCCATGCCCCCGATGGGTTGGCCGGTACGCTCGAGGGCCGCACGTACCTGTGCGTAATGGTGCGTAGCCTCCAGAGGCCAGGGCCGCACATCGAAGCCGACCAACCAGGCCTCCACCGCCGCCGAAAAACGGCTAGAGCCCAGCTTGGATGCCCCAAAACGCAATTCAGCCGCCACGATGGCCGACAGCCACAGTTCCTGCCTGTCCAGGGTCGCAAAGCGCGCCACCATGTCGACCGGATGGCGCCGCAGGATATAGCTGCAGATGTTGGTATCGAGTGTGCGGCGCATGCCGAGCCTCAGCGCCAGTCGCGCTCCTGGGGCGCAGCATCCTGCCTGTCGGCGAGAAAGTCCTCTGGCAAGGGTTCGGTGCTGGCATAGAACTGCTGCAACCAACGCCCCATGTCCTGCTCTGCCGGAGTTTCAGGGTGCAGCCAAAGGTCGTTTCCGATCTGCTCCACCCTGACTTCCTTGGCCTGCAGGCGAAGGCGAGCCGGCAACCGCAGCGCCTGACTGCGGCCGCTCATGAAAACGCGGGCGGTGATGGCCATGGAGGGCTTCCTATGGAGATATATGACGCCGTCATATTACACATCCAAGCTTCGACCGTCAACGAACATCCCGTCGCCCTGGCGCCCAACCTTGCCAGCACGGCCGTTACATCACACTCGAACCCGCTCAAGATCGGCTTACTTGAGCCTGCGCGCAAACCAGGGCGTGATCACGCTTTCAAAAATCTGGGCGTCGCTCCATTCGCGGTTGCGGCCGATATGCCCGCCACTCGGGTTGACCCAGGCTTCCTTGGGGTTGGCGCCGCTGCTGGAAATCAGTTGCAGGGTGCCGGGTTGACTCAGGGCGGGCGGCTCAGGGCAGGCTCAAGGCCTGATGTACCCGCTGCGGCGACACATCGACCAGGCAACGGGTATGCCCCAGCGGGCACTCGCGCTCGAAGCAGGGCGCGCAATCGAGCGGCGGCTGGTAAGACGCATCGCGCTTGAGCCAAAGCACCTTGGCGCGCGCGCTCAGCGGCGGCGTGTGCTCTGGGCTCGATGAGCCGAACACCGCTACCTGCGCCACGCCCAAACCGGCGGCCACATGCATCAGGCCGGAGTCGTTGCTGACCACCGCCCGCGCAGCAGCAATCAGGCCTATGGCCTGGTCCAGCGAGGTCTTGCCGGCCAGATTGATCAGCCGCGCGCCGGGTGCGAGCGCGACGATCTCTTCACACAGAGCCTGCTCCTTGCCCGAGCCCACCAGCAAGACCGGCTGATCCAGCAGGGCGGCCAGGCCGGCAAAGTGGCGTGCCGGCCAGCGCTTGGCCGGGCCGTATTCGGCGCCCGGCGCAAAAACCAGGTAGCCGCCTGCACTCAGGCCCTGCTGCGCCAGCGCTTCCTGCTGCGCGGCGGCGGGCCAGACCAGTTGGGGTCTGTCCTGGGCAATGTCGGTATCACCGCTCAGAGCCGAATACAGAGCCACCATGGGCGGCCGTTTGCCCTTGGAGGGGTTCTTCAGCCTGTGGGTGAGCAGGCCCACCCGCGCCTCGCCCAGGTAACCGACGCGGCGGGGAATGTCGGCCCACAGGGGCACCAGGGCGCTCTTGAGGGAATTGGGCAGCACATAGGCGGTGTCAAAGCGGCCCCTGAGCTGCTGGGCGACGTGCCGACGCGCGCGCCACTGCAGGCCGCCGTGGGCAAAGGGCAATTCGACGATCTCGGCTACCTGCGGCATGGCCCGGTAGATGGGCGCGACCCAGGGGAGCGCCGCCACCGTCAGCCGCTCGCCGCGCGCATGGAGCCGGCCGAGCAAGGGCTCGGTCATGACCGCATCGCCTATCCATTGCGGCGCGATTACCAAGCTGCGGCCTGCGGCCGTGCTGGCACGCTCAGTGGTGCGGGTGGAAATGCTCGCCGTCCTTGAGCCGATAGACGGTGCCGCAGTAGGGGCAGCGGACCGAACCGGTCTCGGCCACGTTCAGGTAAACGCGCGGATGGCCGCTCCACAGCGCCATCGAGGGATTGGGGCAAAACACGCCGCCCTGGCTGTTGAGCTCACTGGCCAATAGCTCGACCGCCTGGCCCTTGTCCTTGACTTGCATGGGTGTTGCCTCGGGTGAACGGCTCAGACCTGGGACAGCCAAGCCGCGTACTTGGGGTTGCGGCCATTGACGATGTCGAAGAAGGCGGTCTGAATTTTTTCGGTGATGGGACCGCGGCTGCCAGCACCGATTTCGATGCGGTCAAGCTCACGGATGGGCGTGACTTCAGCAGCGGTGCCGGTGAAGAAGGCCTCATCGGCGATGTAGATCTCATCGCGGGTAATCCGCTTTTGGATCAGCTCCAGACCCAGATCCTTGCAGATGTGCAAGATGGTGTTGCGGGTGATGCCGTTGAGCGCGCCGGCCGACAGGTCGGGGGTGTAGACCACCCCGTCCTTGATCACGAAGATGTTCTCGCCCGCGCCTTCGCTGACAAAGCCGGCCGGATCAAGCAGCAGCGCCTCGTCATAGCCTTCATCCAGGGCTTCCATATTGGCCAGGATGGAGTTGGTGTAATTGCTGACCGCCTTGGCTTGGGTCATGGTGATATTGACATGGTGGCGGGTGAAGCTCGAGGTCTTGACGCGGATGCCGCGCTTCATGCCCTCTTCGCCCAAATAGGCGCCCCAGGCCCAGGCAGCCACCATGACGTGAATCTTGTTGCCCCTGGGCGAGACGCCCAGCTTTTGCGAGCCAATCCAGGTCAGCGGCCGGATGTAGCAGCTCTCCAGATTGTTCAGGCGCACCACGTCTTTTTGCGCCTGCATCACCTCTTCTTGGCTGAAGGGGATGTTCATGCGCAGGATCTTGGCGCTGTTGAACAGGCGCTGGGTGTGCTCCTGCAAACGGTAAATGGCGGTGCCCTGCGCGGTCTTGTAGGCGCGCACGCCTTCGAAAGCGCCACAGCCGTAGTGCAAGGTGTGCGAGAGCACATGGATCTTGGCGTCGCGCCATTCGACCATCTGGCCGTCCATCCAGATCTTGCCGTCGCGGTCGTCCATGGAAGCGGGAATGGGAGCCATGTGCTAAGTCCTTTTCAACAATCGGTCAGGGGGCGGGCAGTGAGCTAAAGGGGCCCGGCGGGCATCGGATAGTCCATTTTAGGGGGGCGGCGGCAAGGCGGCGGAAGGCTGCTGATCGGCGCTCTGATCCGGCGGCGGCGGTCGGTGCATCTGATGGGCGCTCAGGCGCCCGCCGGCAAAAGTGCACTCCACCCAGGAGTCGGTGCTGTCGGTCCAGCGGTAGACCTCGGGCTGAGCGTCTTTTTCACTGCGCAACTCGCCCAGGGCGCGGGTCATGGCGATCACGTGCATGAGCGTCATGCCCGGCTTGAGCTTGACATGGAGCATGACCGCGCTGTCCAGGTAGCCGATAGGGCGCTGCGCCGCCCGCTGCAGCACACGCATCAGGCGGGTGAAATGCAGCAGTATCCACATGACCAAAGCACCTGTGCTCAAGGCCACGCCCGCCCAGCCGGCGTAGTGGTAGCCCAGGGCAATCAGTAGGACCCCCCCAACGGGGACCAAAATTCTTTGCGGTGACATAGCCCCTATTGTCGCAGCGCCGCGCTCTGGCCTCGGACCGGTTCAGTCTTCCTTACCGGCCGTGAACCAAGCGCCAGCGAAGCTGAGCATCAAGCGCAGGTGAGTCTGATGCCGAACCAAGCGCAGCTGGCGTCAACGCGCCGATGCAAAAGCCCTGCTGCCGGCCAGCACACCCGCCAGCAACAAGGCAATGCCCACCCAGGCCGTCGGCCCAGGCATCACCCCTCGGTGCATGAAACCATAGGCCAGCGCGGCCAGGGTTTCGAACACGATGAGCTGGCCAGCCAATGAGGTGGGCAGCAAGGCACTGGCACGGTTCCAGCACAAGGTGCCCAGCCAGGAGGCCAGCAGGCCAATGGCCAGCATCAGGCCCAGATAGGCTTCGGGCCGGGGGCCTAAGGGTGCCTGGCTCAACAAGGCCCCGCTCAGGCCCAGGTAGAGCGCCATGCCAATGACCGCCAGCGGCAAAGTGGCGATGCCCTGCGCCGTCGCCCAGGTGCCCGAACCCACCTTCGGGTTGGCCTGTACCCAGGCGGCGTTGCGGATGGGGTACCAGGTCCAGCACGCTAAAGCGGCCAGGGCCAAGAGCAGCCCCACCGCCAGATCAGCCGCGCCGAGTCCAACCTTGTTGAGCCGCTCGAGCTCGGCCTGGTTGACAAAGGCTACACCGGCGGCCATGAGCAGCAGCGGCAGCAGCAGGCGTCGCCAGCCGATCTCTTTGCGCGACAGGTTCGCGCAGACCGCGATCACCACCGGCAGCGTACCGATGATCACCGTGGGCAGCGGCACACCGGCGCTCTGAATCGCAGCCGACAGCGCCAAGTAGTACAGCACATTGCCCACCGCAGCCAGCTTGAGTGCAGCGATCCAGTCGGCACGGCTTAGCTGCGCGAGCGCGTGGCGATCGCGCCAAGCCAGCGGCAGCGCGATCAAGCCGAAAGCCAGGTAGCGACCAAAGGTCAGCATGGCCGGCGAATAGTCGGGCAGCAGCACCGGCGCCACAAACACCAACCCCCAGGCCAGGCCGGCCGCCAGCGCAAAGCCAATGCCTGCACCCAGTTGCATGCGGGCGTGGGCCATAGGCGGAGGATTCATGGAAGGTGAGTATGCGATAAGCCAGAGTGAAGGGTCGGCCCCGGCCCAATCTCTGGGCCGCCAGGGATGGGTCCGCAGGGGACGTGCTCGCCCGCTACCATGCGGGGCATGATGAGCAACGCTCGCCTTCAACAGCTCATGACCCTCAGTCTGACGGGCTGGGCCCTGGCCTGGGCAACAAGCTGGGCCTATCAGGGCCGATGGGCCATGTCCGCATGGGCACTGCTTGTACTGGTGCCGCATACGCCAGCGCTCGCGCTGGAGTTTGTCTGGGCATCGCGCCTGGCCCGGCAAGAATCGGCGCGGCGCACATGGGGCGATCCGCAGGCGGCGGTGCAGCCCTACCCCGGCCTGACGCAGTGGATCAAGGCCGGCTGTCAGGAGGCCCTGATGGGTCTGCGCGTCTTCGCTTGGCACCAGCCCTGGCGCCATCGGGCCCATGCGGATCACCTTGCGCCCGAGGCGCGGGGGCGGCGCGGTGTGCTGCTGGTGCATGGCTTTTACTGCAACCGAGGCTTCTGGAATACCTGGATGCCACGTCTGCGCCAGGCGGGTGTGCCGTTTGTAGCGCTCACCCTGGAGCCCCCGCAATCCGATATTGCCCACCAAGCACGGGGGCTGGATCAAGCGCGGCAAAAACTAATCGAGGCCACAGGCCTGGAGCCCCTGCTGGTCGGACACAGCATGGGCGGCCTGGCCATCCGCAGTTGGTTGGCCACACAAAGTGATGAATTGGCCAGGCGCCAGGAAGTCATCACCATAGGCTCGCCCCACCACGGCACCGCCTTGGCCGCCTGGGCCCACTCACCGGCTGCGCTGCAGATGCGCATGGGCAGCGATTTCCTGCGCAGCCTGCAAGCCCGCGAGAGCGCTGCTGGCCCGAGCCGCATGACCTGCTACTGGAGTCTATGCGACAACGTGGTGTTCCCGGCCAACAGCGCCACACTGCCCGGCGCACGCAACATCCACCTGCCCGGCCTGCCCCATGTGGGCCTGGCGATGGCCGCGCCGATTCTCGATGATGTACTGGAGCGCCTGCGGGGACCAGCAGAAATGCGACCGAAGACCTGATTCGCCGCCAGGGCGCGGCTCCCACCACCCCTATTGAAGCTCAAGGCTGCACTGGTAGGCGCGTCGCCCTCAAAGCCCGCGCACCGCTTCGACCACCTGTTCAATCCGCTCAACCGCGTGGACAGTCAGGCCTTCGATCGGCTTTTTGGGGGCGTTGGCCTTGGGCACCACCGCCACGGAGAAGCCCAGCTTGGCCGCCTCCTTCAGGCGCTCCTGGCCGCGCGGGGCGGGCCGCACTTCGCCCGCCAGACCGACCTCGCCAAACGCAATGAAGCCCTTGGGCAGGGGCCGGCCGCGCAGGCTGGAGGTGATGGCCAGCAGCACCGCCAAATCGGCCGCCGGCTCGCTGATGCGCACACCACCGACCGCGTTGACGAACACATCCTGGTCCATGCAGGCCACGCCCGCATGACGGTGCAGGACGGCCAGCAGCATGGCCAGGCGGTCACGGTCCAGGCCCACCGACAAGCGCCTGGGGCTGGGGCCGCCCGAATCGACCAGGGCCTGAATCTCGACCAGCAGCGGCCGCGAGCCTTCCAGGGTGACCATGACGCAGCTGCCCGGCACCGGCTCGGCATGCTGGGATAAGAAGATGGCGCTGGGGTTGCTCACGCCCTTGAGGCCTTTTTCGGTCATGGCAAACACGCCGATCTCATTGACCGCACCGAAACGGTTCTTGATGGCGCGCACCAGGCGAAAGCTCGAATGGGTATCGCCTTCAAAGTAGAGCACGGTATCGACCATGTGCTCGAGCACCCGCGGGCCGGCCAGCGCGCCCTCCTTGGTGACATGGCCGACCAGCACAATGGTCACGCCCTCGCTCTTGGCGACCCGGGTCAGATGAGCGGCGCATTCACGCACCTGCGCCACCGATCCGGGCGCGCTGGTGAGCTGGTTGGAGTAGACCGTCTGTATGGAGTCGATCACCGCCACATGGGGGCGCTCGGCCTGCAGGGTGCTCAGCATCTTTTCCAGCTCGGTCTCGGCCAGCACTTGGACCTGCGAACCCTCCAGTCCCAGGCGCCGCGCGCGCAGCGCCACCTGGGCGCCGCTTTCTTCGCCGGTCACATAAAGTGTTTTTTGGCCGCGTCGCTGCAAGGCGTCGAGCGCCTGCAGCAGCAAGGTCGACTTGCCTATGCCCGGATCGCCGCCTATGAGCACCACCCCACCTTCAACCATGCCGCCGCCCAGCACCCGATCCAGCTCGTCGAGCCCGCTGGGCGTGCGCTCAAAATCGCTGGCCTCGATGTTGGCCAGCGTCATTAAGGGCGAGGCCGGTGTGAGGCCCGGCCGGGCGCCAAAGCGGTTCTTGCCGCTGCCGGCGGGCTCGGCCACCGTCTCGATCAGGCTGTTCCAGGCGCGGCAGTGCGGGCACTGGCCCAGCCACTTGGCGCTGGTGCCACCGCACTCGCTGCAGTTGAAAGTCGTTTTGGCCATCGCGCAAGTGTAGGGGGGTCATCTGGGCGGCCATCGATGCAGGCGCATGGCCGCGGCACGGCCGACTGGCCAGCCGGCGCACAGGGGGACGCACAAGCAGACTCTCCACCAGACTGAAAAGGTCGATGCATAAAATAGACCTACTATGTATCCCTACTTTCTGTGCGCCGCGCTGGCCCTTTGTTTGTCTGCCTGTGGCGGTGGCGGCGGGACTGCCTCCAGCAGCGACAACACCTCGCCCCCAGCGACCACAGCCGCTGCAGCCGCGCTCACCGCCCAAGCCACGGCCGACAACAAAATCCGCCTAACCCTCAGCGGCACTGGCAGCACGGCCAGCCGCTACTGCATCCGGCAAGACGCCGTTCAGCCCCTGGCCAGTGATGCCTGCTTTGCTGACAGCGACTCCACCTTGCTGGTACAGGAAAAAACCATCACCCCATCGAACACCCAACGCGTGACCTTCACGACCTGGCTGCTCAGCGGCAACACCGTCAGCCGGCATGCCAGCGTGAGCATGCCGGGAAAGACCTGCAGCGCCGCCGCCTATGCCGCCCTGAAGGCTCTGGCCACCACCAAGAGCGCGGTCTGCATATTGACCGGCAGTGGCGCCAACAGCTACGAGTCGGTGCTGCTGCTTGAGCCAGTCAAGGCGCCCAATACCGTGGCCAACTTCCTGCGCTATGTGAACCAGGGCTTTTACGATCAGACGGTGTTTCATCGCTTCCTTAAAAGCGGGGTCAATGTGGTTCAAGGGGGCGGCTACACCTTCACAGGAGGCACCTACCTGGCCAAGCCTGGCACCTTGCCGGCCATCACGCTGGAGTCGACCCTGAGCAGTACGCTGAGCAACAGCGCCGCCAGCATCGCGATGGCCCGCACCAGCGATCCGGACTCGGCCACCGCAGGCTTTTTCGTCAACACCAGTAACAACGCCGCCAGCTTTGACAGCAGCACCAGCCGCAACGGCTATGCGGTGTTTGGCAGCTTCATTTATGGTGCGCAAAGCTGGATCGATCTGCTCAACTCAGTCAGCGGCAGCACCGAGGTGATCAACCCCAGCACGCCGGTACAGCTTTACTGGGCTTACCAGATTCAATGAGGCACAGGCCATGACCACCCCCTCCCTGCTCAGGCCCGCCCCAGCGTCTGCCACGTCTGCAGCGCTGATTGCGCCTGAGGTGGCGCTTACACCCCAAGCACACGCAAGCCGCCCGGACCTGCCCGGCCAGGCGCCGGTGCTCCCGACAATCTTGCACACGGCTGAGCAGGGCACGGGCAGCAAGCCCGGCCGACTGCGCAAAGGAAGGCTCAGCTCAGGGGGCGAGGCGGGGCAAACGCCGCAGAACACCGAGGTGATGGAGGAGACGCAAGCGCAGCCCGAGGCGGAGCTGCTGCTGGCGCAGGCCCCAGCAGCCGCTGGCAGTTCGCAAGCAGCAAGCCCACCGGCACCAAGCGCGAGCAGCGCCAACCACGCAAACAGCCCGAGCAGCCCAGCAGACACCAAGCCCACGATCGAGTCGCGCCTGCTCAGCCCTTTGACCCAGACCGCCAGCTGGGCCTCGGCCGACTGGTTCGGCGCGGTGCCGGTGGGCGCAGCCGGTACCGGCGCGCTGCTGACATTGGCCGCGCTCGCCGGAGGCGGTGGCGGTGGCGGTGGCTCAAGCCCGGCGGCGAGCACCACCCCTGCGGCCGATACCCAAGCCCCAGTGCTGCAAAGTGCCCAGATCGCGGACAGCGCCGGCACGCAACTGGTCCTGAGCTACGACGAACTGCTGAGCAACACACTGCCCGACAAGAGCAGCTTTCAAGTGTTGGTCGACGGCAGCGCCACCACCGTCAGCACCGTGGCCCGTGGCACCGATTTCAAAAGCGTGGTGCTGACGCTGGGCGCTGCGGTGAGCAGCCCCAAGAGCGTCAAAGTGAGCCTGGCCGACGGCAGCGCCATCAAGGACCAGGCGGGCAATACAGCAGCCAGCCTGCGCGACCAAGGGGTCACCGTCACCGACAAGATCGCCCCCACCCTGATCAGCAGGACCGCCATCACCAATGCCAGCCAGTCGGTGATGGTGCTGCGCTACTCGGAAGACCTGCTGAGCAGTGGCCAGCCGGCGACCACAGATTTCGGCGTTCTGGTCGACGGGGTGGCTGCAAGCATTACCTCGGCGCAGATTCTGGGCGACTCGGTGCGCCTGAGCCTGGGCAGCCGCATTACCGCCAGCAGCCCGATCATCCAGCTCAGTTACGCACAAGCCGCCGACAGCGCCAAGGCGCTGCAAGACGCGGCCGGCAACCGGGTCGCAGCCATTGACACGCCCGGTGGCATCACGGTCAGTCACAGCCAGGACAGCGCAGCGCCGACCTTGAGCAGCAGCTCATCGGCCGTGGCTGCGGTCGACCGCAGCGCCCGCCAGATCCGCCTGACATTTACTGAGGCGCTGGATGCGGGCTCATTGCCCGCTGCCTCCAGCCTGAGCGTGGATGTGAGCAGCGCGGGCAGCACCCGCAGTGTGGCGGTCAGCGGCCTCAAGCTCTCCGGTAGCGTGCTCGAACTGGCCCTGGCCGAGGCCGTCACCGACCCCCTGGCCGGCCTGCGGGTGCGTTACAGCCCGCCGACCAGCGGCGCAGCCTTGCAGGACTGGGCCGGCATCCCGGTGGCGGCCTTCGACCGCAGCGTGGCCACCGTCGATGCGGTGGCGCCCACCCAGCTCTCCAGCCGCTTCACCTCGGACCGTGCGCTTGAACTGAGCTTTGACGAAACCCTGGGCGCCATCGGCCCCGACAAGGGCGCCTTCGTGCTGACCGCCAATGGTGGCACCGAGCTCAAACCCGTCTCGAGCCTGGTCGCGAACAAGACCCTCACGCTGACTTTTGACACCGCCGTCCAATCCGGTCAGAGCGCCACATTGCGATACACCGCGCCCAACAGCGACCCGAGTGCACTCAATCAGGCGCTGCAGGACGTGAGCGGTAACGACAGCGCAGCGCTGTCCAGCACGCCCGACACCACCGCACCGACCCTGGTCGGCGCTACCACCAACAGCAGCGGCCTGCAGGTCTTGCTCAACTACTCCGAAGCCCTGCTCGGCCCGAGCAGCAGCGGCACGCCGGTCATCCCTGCTGTGGCCGCCAGCGCCTTCAAGGTTTTCAAAGGCAGCGGGCAGTCCGTCAATGTCAGCGGCGTGAGCATCTCGGGGCAGCAGGTTCAGCTGACCTTAGACAGCGCCATCCTGCCCAGCGAGTCGGTGAATGTTTTTTATGTCGCACCCGCAGCGAGCATAGGCGTGAACAACGCGGCGGTGCAAGACAGCAGCGGCAACGACGCCGCTGCCCTGGGCAGCGGCGTCAACGGCCAGGCGGTGAGCAACCTGGCGCTGCCGGCGCTCTCGCAGGCCTTGCTGGACTCGCAGGCAGCGCCCTTTGATCGGGTGCTGCTGAATTTGAACGAGGCCTACAGCGGCACGCTCCCCGACAAAAGCGCGTTTGCCGTCAAGGTCGGTGGCAGTGCGCAGGCCATCGCCAGCCTCAGTGGCTCAGGGCAGGAGCTGGTGCTGCAATTGAGCAGCCCCATCACCAGCGCCGGCGAATTGCGGGTCACGTACGCCGCACCCATCAGCAACCCCTTGAAGGGCGCAAGCGGCAAGAACGTAGCCAGCTTCGACCAGTCCTACGGGCAGTTGATCACCGGAACCGCAGGCGATGACACGCTCAGCGGTCAGGCTGGCCGGACCGATTACTTTCTGGGCAGCGCAGGCAATGACAGCCTCAGCGGCCTGGGCGGCGCCGACCAATACGCCTGGCCCAATTTTGCCGGCGGCCCGGGCCTCTGGCGGCAAACGCTCAAGGATTTTGGCTTCAAAAAGGGAAGCGGCACCCTTCAAGGCACCACCGAAGCCGACACCCTGGACTTAAGTTCTCTGCTGGTGGGCTATAGCGATGCCAACAAAGCCCAATTCCTGCGCTTTGGCAAGAACACCGACGGCAAACTGATGCTGGAAGTCGATCATGACGGCGGTGCCAGCTTTTCCACCACCGCCACGCTGGTGTTTGACAATGCGAACATCGACCCAAGCAATCAAGTGCTGGCCGGCGGGCAGTTTGTCAACGACAGCGGCAGCAACCTGGTCTTGAGCAATGTGCTGGCGCACCTGATGAGCCAGGGTCAGCTGGTCGTTCTCTGAGAGCGCTTGCGAAGCTGGTGCCAGGCACGCGGTTAGACTGCGGACCATGAATGTGGACCCTCCAAGCCCGGCGATCCGGCGGGTGGCGATTGTGGGCGCCGGTGCGATCGGCATCTGGATCGGAGCGCGGCTGGCCCAAGCCGGCTGCCAGCTCAGCGCGCTGGCCCGCGGCGCTACCCTGTCAGCACTGCGCGGTAATGGCCTGCGGCTGCAATCGGGCACACAGCCCTTGATGCAGGCGGCGGTACAAGCCAGCGATCGCGCCGTCGACCTTGGCAAGCAAGACCTGGTGGTGATTGCCTTGAAGGCACCAGCGCTGGCCGAGGTGGCCCAGCAAATCGGGCCGCTGATCGGGCCGCACACCTTGATCCTGACGGCGATGAACGGCGTGCCCTGGTGGTTCTTTGAGGGCTTCGGCGGCGAGCTGGCAGGCACGCGTCTGCAGTCGATAGACCCCGAGGGGCGCATCGCCGCCGCTCTGCCCTCGGCCCAGGTCCTGGGCGCGGTGGTGCATGCCAGCTGCGCGACCTTGGAGCCGGGCCTGGTGCAACACCATTTTGGGCAAGGCCTGGTGATCGGCGAGCCAGCCGGCGGCCTGAGCCCACGGGTACAGGCATTGGCACACTTGCTTGGACGGGCCGGCTTTGACACCGAGACCTCGGGCTGCATACAGCGCGACATCTGGTTCAAGCTCTGGGGCAATATGACGGTCAACCCCATCAGCGCGCTGACCGGCGCCACCACAGACCTGATCATGGACGACGAGCTGCTGCGTCAGGCCATCTCGGGCATGATGCTCGAGGCGCGCGACATCGGTGCGCGCATCGGCCTGCCAATCGATCAAAACCCCGAGGAGCGCCACGCTGTCACTCGCAAACTCGGGCGCTTCAAAACCTCCATGCTGCAAGACTTCGAGGCCGGCAAGCCGGTGGAGCTCGACGCCCTGCTGGGCGCGGTGCGGGAACTGGGTCAGCGCACCGGCGTGGTCACGCCGCTGATCGACGCACTGCTGGCCATGGCCAGGCTGCAGGCACGCATCAAGGGCCTGTACCCCTGGGCCGCCCCATGAGCACTCAGCGCGCCCTGAGCACCACCGCATTCCTGACCCTGCTGGCCGTCGCCAGCATGATGGGGGCCAACCACGTTGCAGCGCGACTGGCTTTCAACCACGGCACCGATGTCGGCACCGCGGTGGTCGTTCGCAGCGGCGTGACCGCACTGGTGCTGGCCCTGCTGCTGTGGCGGCAGGCGCCTTCGAACACGCCCAGCCCCAGACAGTGGCGCATGCTGCTGCTCGCTGGCCTGCTGGTCGGTGTGCAAAGCCTGTGCGTCTATTCCTCGGTAGCGAGGCTGCCGGTGGCGCTGGCCCTGCTGGCCTTCAACACCTTCCCGATCTTTGCCGGCCTGTGGGCCTGGCTGCTTTACCGTCAAAAACCGGCGCGCACCCTCTTGCTGGCCATGCCGGTGCTGCTCGCCGGCCTGGCCCTGGCCCTGGACGTCATGGGCGCAGCCTCGGGCCTGGGTGCGCGGGCCCAGTGGCAGCAAATTGGCGCAGGCCTGGCCTTCGCCCTGGCCGCCGCCGCCAGCTTTGGCCTGGTGCTGATCTTGACCCAACACGAGGTGGCCGGCGTCGACGCGCGCCTGCGCACAGCCACCACCATGGCCCTGGCCTGCGGCGTGGCCCTAGCCCTGGTGAGCGCCCAAGGCAGCTGGCAATTGCCGCAATCGGACACCGGCTGGCTGGGCCTGACCCTGCTGACGGTGCTCTACGGCACTGGCATCACGGTGCTGCTGGCGGTGCTGCCACGCCTGGGCGTGGTCGGCAACTCACCCATCCTCAATATTGAGCCGGTGGTCGCCCTGGTGCTGGCCTGGCTGCTGCTGGGCCAAACCATCGCGCCCATCCAAATCGCTGGTGGCCTGATCGTGGTGGCCACGGTGATGGCGCTGGGTCTGCGCAAGCGCTGAGTGCGGGCCGATTTGAGGCCGCATCGCCGCGAGGGCGCGGCTCCCACACCCCTTTCCCGAACGCTTGTTGGGTTTTGTGGGAGCGCCGCCCCCGGCGCGATGCGGCTTTGGATCAGGCGCAGCGCCTGTTTGAAGGCCGCATCACCGCGAAGGCGCGGCTCCCACAGCCTATTTCAAGGCCGGATGTTCTCCCTGTGGGAGTGCCGCCCTCGGCACGATGCGGCAGCCGATTTTAGCGCCGCATCGCCGCGAGGGCGTGGCTCCCACACTTCAAGCCATAGGGCTCAAGCCGCGTCCATGCCGTGCCTGGCCTTGATGGGGCCGGTCTCGGCTGAAGCCCAGTAAGCCAATGCCTGCCTGACCGCCTCGGGCTGAGCCGAGGTGCCGGCCACCGCGCCAGAGAACACCGTCTCGATCTTCGCCGCTTCAGGCAGCAGGGCCCAGGCAATGCCGGGCAGGTCCATCAGCTCACTGAGCTGCTGAAAGCCCAGCGCCACCTGGCCAGCAGCCACCATCGAGCCCACCGGTACGCCCGGCGAGGCTTGCACCAGCTTGGCCTGTACCTGCTCGGCAATGCCCCACTGCGAAAAGCGCTGCAGCAGCGCAGTGCCGCTGGGGCCGGTGGAGTAGCCCACACTGGGCGCGGCCAGCACCGCCGCACGCAGCGCCGCCTCGCTCGAGAGGTCTGGCGCCGCCTGCCCGGCAGGCCAGGCCGCTGCCACGCAGGAACGCACCAAGTCGACCCGCGAGCCGGCCAGCAGATGGCCCTGCGCCAGCAGACGCTCGATGGCGTCGCTGGCCAGCACCACCACATCGAAGGCCTCGCCGGCAGCCACCCGCCGCGCCGCATCGACGCCGCCCACCGACTGCATCGCCACCGCTGGCCCACCGCGCTGCTCATGCGCGAGCATCAGGTCGGCGAGCAAGGCGCGGGTGGCCATGGAAGAAATGCCCAGGAGGGGCTTAGAGGGAGTCATGAAGGTTCAGTCTTTCGGCAAACGGTCAGCGTAATCCTGCCAGCGGGCATCTTTGGACAGGTCGGCAAACACGCCAGCGGCGGCCAGATCGGCCACCCATTGCTGCTTGTCGGCGATCGGGCCGGTCATGAGCGGGGCAAAGCCGGCTTCCTGCACCGTGCGCGCAGCCTCACGCATTTCCTCGGCCCGCCGCTGGCCATGCTGGACCACGCGGCTGAAGAAATAGGCGCCTTGCTTGTGCCAATCGATGCTGGGGAAGGTCTCGGCCAGGGTGGGCAGCACATGCTCTTCAACGCCGTAGCGGCGCGCGGTGGCGTAGCTTTCTATCACCAGCGCCTCCAAGCCCTTGATCATGATGCTGCGGCACATCTTGATGGCGCTGGCCACGCCCAGTTGGTCGGAGACCACCCGCGCATCCATGCCCCAGGCCTGCAACACCGGCGCCAGCTCGGCCGCCTTGGCGCCGCCCAGCAGCATGGGCACCCGGATGCCATAGGGTGGCACGGAAGTCATGACGCCAGCTTCCACATAGTGCCCGCCAGCGGCCTCAATGCGTTGGGCGGCCTGCTGCTTGATGCCCGGCGAGGCCGAATTGAGGTCGAGAAAAAATGTCCCCGCCTTCAGATGCGCAGCGGTTTGCTCGGCAACGGCCAGGGTGTTGGAGGCCGTCACCGCTGAGATGATGAGCTCGGCTTGCGCGCACAACTCAGGCAAGGCAGAAGGCTTGGCCTGTATGCCCTGCGCATGGGCGAGCAAAGGCTGGGCCTGGGCGGGGTCTTGCAGCTTGAGATCGCTCAGACTAAGGCCTTGAACCTGGGCGCGCAGTCCCGCGGCAAAAATTCGGCCAACCTCGCCATAGCCGACCAGACCGATTTGCTGAATGCGCTTCATGACCGGGCTCACTGCTGCGGGATACGGGCGCGCACGATGACATCGCCCCAGCGCCGCACTTCGCTGGCCAGCAATGCCGCGGCCTGCTCGGGCGAGCTCGATTGGGCCTCGACGTTGAGGTCGGCCAGGCGGCGGCGCACATCGGGGTTGGCCAGCGCCGCCGCCACCTCGCGCTGCAGGCGCTCGATCACCGGCCGCGGCGTACGGGCCGGCGCGGCCAGGCCGTTCCAGCTGGCAGCGACAAAATTGCTCAGGCCGCTTTCGCGCGCGGTCGGCACGTCGGGCAGCGAGGCTGAGCGCTTTTCGCCGGTGACGGCCAGCACCCGCAGGGCCTTGGCCTGAACCTGCGACATGACCGGGCCGAGCACCTCAACGGCCGCATCAATCTGGCCGCCGCGCAAAGCAGTGACCACCGCCGGTGTGCCGTTGAAGGGCACGATCTGCGCGTCCACCGCCGCTGTCGACTTGAACAGCTCGGCCGCCAGGTTCTGGGTGCTGCCGATGTTGATGCTGCCGACATTGAGCTTGCCCGGATTGCTGCGCGCATGGGCGAGTAGTTCGCCCAAGGTCTTGAAGCGCGAATCGACTGGGACCACGATGGCGATGTCGAAAGTGCCCAGGGTGGAGATGGGCGCAAAGTCCTTGAGGGTGTCAAAGGGCAGGGACTTGAAAAGGCCCGCGCTCACCGCCGTGCCGTTGGACATCAGCAGCAGGGTGTGACCATCCGGCTCGGACTTGAGCACCGTTTCGGCGGCCACCACGCCGCCGGCACCGGGCTTGTTCTCGATCACGACCGACTGGCCCAGCTGTTCGGCCAGCCGGCCGGCGACGGTGCGCGCCGTCAGGTCAGCCACACCGCCGGCGCCAAAGGGCACGACGATGCGTATGGGCTTGCTGGGAAAAGTCTGCGCATGGGCCGCCGGCCACAGGGCCAGGGCGGTCAGCAGGGCGGGGACAAGGCGGGACAGATGACGGCGGTTCATGATGGAGGATCCGGAAGAAGGGGGGTTAGAGCCGACTGCGGCTGGTCAAACGCAGGATTCTTGCAGACTGTGACTCGGCTGGCTGAGCAAGGGCCAGCCGGTCACAGATCGTCCAGCACCTGCACCGGTACCCGAGGCGCCAGCGCACACATGAGCTCGTAGCCTATGGTGCCTGCAGCCGCAGCCACTTCGTCGATGGGCAGGCATGGGCCGGCTGCCGCCTGGCCCCACAGTGTGACCTCGCTGCCGATGCCAGCCTGCGGCGCAGTGCTGAGGTCGACCGTGATCAGGTCCATGCTGACGCGGCCTAGCAAGCGGCAACGCTGGCCCTCGACCAACACCGGCGTGCCAGTGGGCGCATGACGCGGGTAACCGTCGGCATAGCCGCAAGCGACCACGCCGATACGCAGCGGCTGTTCGGCCGCAAAGGTCGATCCGTAGCCCACGGTATCGCCCGCGCGCAGCTCCTGCGTGGCGACCAGGCGCGAATGCAGGCTCATGGCCGGACGCAAATCCCAGGCGCCGGCGTCGCTGGCCAGATGATCGGGGGCGCCGCCATACAGAGCCACGCCAGGGCGGACCCAGTCGCTGCGGCCCTGCAGGGACTGCACATGGCGCAGCGCAGCGGCGCTGTTGCTCAGGCAGCGCTCACCGGGCAGGTCGGCGGTGATGCGGTCAAACACCGCCATCTGAGCGGCTATGCCGGGCGGGCCGTCGGCGTCGCTGAAGTGGGTGCTGTGGCAGATATCGTCGACCTGCGGCAAGGCCTGCAGTCTGACCCAGGCCGCACGATAGCGTTCGGGCGCAAAGCCCAGGCGGTTCATGCCTGAATTCAATTTGAGGAACACCCGCTGCTGACGCGCGCTCTTGTGCGCGGCCAGCATCTCGATTTGCTCGGTGCAATGGACCACGTGCCAGAGGTCCAGCCTTGAGCACAGCTCCAGATCGCGCGCCTCAAAACAGCCCTCGAGCAGCAAGATGGGCCCACGCCAGCCCAGGGCCCGCACGCGCTCGGCTTCGGTCAGATCCAGCAGGGCGAAGCCTTCGGTGCTGCGCAGGGCCTCGAACACCCGCTCAATGCCGTGGCCATAGGCGTCGGCCTTGACCACCGCCCACACCTTGGCATCGCCAGTGAACTGGCGCAACCGTGCCAGGTTGTGGCGCAGGTGTCGGCGGTCTATGGTGGCCAGAATCGGGCGAGGCATGGCTTTGGGCGATTGGGGAAAACGGCCGCCCGGCAAGCTGACCCGGTGGCAGCGGCGTTTACCGTGAAAAACCCAGGCGGGCAAAAGGAGCGAAATCCGGATTTTGGCACCTGCGCCCGTGCTATAAACCGGGAACTTTCATCCCGGGCCCATTTTTTTGCAATCCCGAAATCCGGCTTAGGCCCCAAAAGCCGGCACTCGATACCAGGCCCTGCTCACTACCCTCCCATGAAACGCGGCTTCTACACCATCATGGCAGCGCAGTTTTTCAGCTCGCTGGCTGATAACGCCCTGTTCGTCGTCGCGGTCGAACTGCTGCGCACAGCCGGTGCGCCGAAGTGGCAGCCCGCTGCGCTGGTGCCGATGTTCGCTTTGTTTTATGTGATCCTGGCGCCCTTCGTCGGCGCCTATGCCGATGCCCGTCCCAAGGGACGGGTGATGTTCAGCAGTAACGCGATCAAGGTCGTCGGCTGCCTGGCCATGTTGTTTTCTGCCCACCCGCTGCTGGCCTACGCGGTGGTGGGCTTGGGGGCGGCGGCCTATTCGCCGGCCAAATACGGCATCCTGACCGAACTGCTGCCGGCCTCGCAGCTGGTCAAAGCCAATGGCTGGATCGAGGGCCTGACCATCGCCTCTATTATTTTGGGCGTGCTGCTGGGCGGCCAGCTGGTGGGGCCCAACATCTCGGGCGTGCTGCTGAGCTTTGACCTGCCGGCTTTAGACACCGGCATTGACACGCCGCCCGAGGCGGCGCTGGTGACGCTGATTGCGGTCTACGCCCTGGCCGCGTGGTTTAACACGCGCATTCCCAAAACCGGTGTGGAAATGCGTCCCATGCCCAGAAATTACCTGCAACTGCTGCCCGATTTCTGGCAATGCAACACCGCGTTGTGGCGCGACAAGCTGGGCCAAATCTCACTGGCCACCACCACTTTGTTTTGGGGCGTCTCGGGCAATCTGCGCTATATCGTGCTGGCTTGGGCCGCGGCAGCCTTGGGCTACGGCACCACACAAGCATCGTCGCTGGTGGGTGTGGTGGCCATCGGTACGGCGGTGGGCGCGGTGGTTGCCTCGGTGCGCACCCGTCTGGACCAGGCCACCAGCCTGATGCCGCTGGGCATAGGCATGGGCCTGCTGGTGATCCTGATGAACTTCATTGACAACGTCTGGGTGGCCGCCCCCTTTCTGATTCTGCTCGGCGGCCTCGGCGGTTTTCTGGTGGTGCCCATGAATGCGCTACTGCAGCACCGCGGCCATAACCTGATGGGCGCCGGTCGGTCGATCGCGGTGCAAAACTTCAATGAGCAGGCCTGCATCCTGGTGCTGGGTGCGTTTTATGCGCTATCGACCGGCCTGGGCATGTCGGCCTTTGGCGCGATCACAGCCTTTGGTGTGGTGGTGGCCGGCTTCATGTGGGTCATCCAGCGCTGGCACCGCAGCAATCTGATTCATCACGCCGACGAAGTGCAGGCGCTGCTGGCGATAGCCCGCAGCGACAAATCGCACTGAGCCGGCGGTGAACGCAGGCCACACTGGGGCGCTAGCCCCCTACCCCTTCTGGCCATGACGGCACCTCAAGACACCCCCTCCAGCGCGAGCGCTGCGCTACCCGGCGGCACGCCGCTGCTGGCGGTGGGCTGCCTGGTGATCAATGCGCTGGTCTGGGGCCTGTCCTGGTGGCCGTTTCGGCAGTTGCAGGAGCGGGGTCTGCATCCGCTGTGGTCGACCGCGCTGGTCTATGCGGCGGCGGTGGTGTGCGTTCTAGCCTGGCGGCCGCTGGCCTGGCGAGAACTGTTTCGCCATCCCGGGCTGTGGCTGCTGCTGGCTGCGGCCGGCATCACCAATGTGGGCTTTAACTGGGCCGTCAGCGTCGGCGATGTAGTGCGGGTGGTGCTGCTGTTTTACCTGATGCCGGCCTGGTCCATCCTGCTGGCCTGGCCGCTGCTGGGCGAGCGGCCCTCCCGGGCGGCGCTACTGCGCCTGCTGCTGGCCCTGGCGGGCGTGGTGGTGGTGCTCAAATCGCCCGACTCCCCCTGGCCCGTGCCCAGCAGCAGCTCGGACTGGCTGGCGGTGGTCGGCGGGCTGTCGTTTGCGCTGACCAATATCTTGCTGCGCCGGCTGGGAGGCACGCCCAGCGAGGGCCGCATGCTGGCCATGTTCGGCGGCGGCGCGGTACTGGCCTTGGCGGCGGCGGCCCTGGGTATGGGTTTGGGCCTGGTCAGCCCGCCCGCCATGGGGCCCGGCGGCTGGCCGATTGCGGTCGGCCTGTGCCTGGCCTTTTTGGTGAGCAATCTGGCGCTGCAATACGGCGCGGCGCGGCTGGCTGCGGGCACCACAGCCCTGGTCATGCTGACTGAAATTCTGTTTGCCAGCCTCTCCTCGGCCTGGCTGGGCGCCGCCCAGATCGACGCCCGTACCCTGATCGGCGGAGCTCTCATCATCGTGGCGGCCCTGCTGGCAGCCTTGCAGCCCAGTAAGCCTGGCAGTGCCTGAGCCCTTGGGCAGGGCTTTTGGCTGGGCTGCGGCCAGGCATTGACCTGCAGCGGCACAATGCAAAATACCCCGACCCAGGAGCCCCCATGAGCACGATGTACGACTTTAGCGCCCGCCAAATCGACGGGCAGGAATTGGCGCTGAGCAGCCTCAAAGGTCAGGTGGTGTTGGTGGTCAATACGGCCAGCGCCTGTGGCTTCACGCCGCAGTTCGCCGGGCTGCAGCAACTGCACGAGCGCTACGGCCAAAAGGGTGTGAGCGTGATTGGTTTTCCCTGCAACCAGTTCGGCGGTCAGGACCCCAAGCCCGAGGGAGAGATCCTGAGCTTTTGCCAAAAGAACTATGGCGTGAGCTTTCCGATGATGGCCAAGGTCGAGGTCAATGGCGCGGGCGCGCATCCGCTGTTTCAGTGGCTGACTCGCGGCGCGCCCGGCATCCTGGGCACGCAGGCGATCAAATGGAATTTCACCAAGTTCCTGATCGGCAAGGACGGGCAGGTAATCAAGCGCTACGGCTCGATGGACAAGCCCGAAGCGCTGGCCAGCGACATTGAGGCGGCGCTGGCCGCCTGAGCGCTCTGATCAGCGCCGATGGCGGGCCGGATCGCCCAGGCCAATCAGCAGGCGGCTGACGATGGCCTGCGCATAGCGGCTGGCCACCTGGCTCACGAACTCGGCAAAGTCGCGGTGGGCACTGTCGTCAGCCCGGTCAGAGACGGTGCGCATGGCGGCATAAGGCAGCCCATGGTCGGCGCAGACCTGGGCCACGGCCGCGCCCTCCATCTCGACCGCCAGCGCTGCATGGCCGGCCTGCTGCAGGCGCTGGCGCAGCGCCCCGACTTCGCCCGCGCCGCTGACAAAGCGATCACCGCTGACGATCAGGCCCTGATGCACGCTGGCCTGCGCAAATTCGCCAGCCAGCGCCTGCTGCGCCGCCTGCCGCAAGGCGGCGCTCAAGTCCTCGTGGCAAACGAAGCGGGCACGGCCATAGGCGGGCACCTCGTAGCGGGGAAAGAGCGGCGAGACGTCGAGGTCGTGCTGCAAAAAATCCTGCGCCACCACCACGTCGCCGACCTGCACCTGATCGGCCAGCGCGCCTGCCACGCCGGTAAAGACAATAGCGCCCGCATCAAAGCGCTCGATCAGCGTGGCCGCCGTCATGGCTGCCGAAACCTTGCCGATGCGCGAGACAGTGAGCACCACAGCCAGACCGTGCAGGCGGCCGAGCCAGAAGATGCGGCCGGCGTGTTCCACGCGCTCGGGCTGCTCCAGGTGGTCGATCAGCCCGCGCTGCTCGTCGACCAAGGCACTGAGAATGGCCAGCCGCTGCCCGGCTTGCCACCAAGGCCCAGCGCTCATGCTGGCCGATGGGCGCGGGCAGTACCGCGGCCGCCCTGGGCACATTGCTGGCACAGCTGCATGGCCAGTCGGTGCAGAGCCTGCCAGGCATCCAAGGGCCAGTCGGGCTGGCGCAGGCCCTTGGCTATGCCATCGACCTTGTGCGCGGCCTCCAGCAGCTGGGCCAGGGCGCTGGCACTGAGGTGCGGCAGCACGCGTTCAAACAGGCGCTCCTTCATGCCCCAGACCCGGTTTTCGCGCAGCGCCATCGGCAGCGGTCGGCCATCGGCAATGGCGTCTTTGACCCGCTTGAGGCTGCGTATGTCTTCAGCCAGCGCCCAGTGCACCAGCACCTCCGACTCACCTTCGGCCCGCAGACCATCGATCATGCGCTGCACCCGCAGCGCCTGACCGGCCAGCACCGCCTCGGACAATTTAAAAACGTCGTAGCGGGCCACGTTGAGCACCGCCGCCTCGATCTGCGCCAGACTCAGGGGGCCGGCCGGGTAGAGCAGGCCCAGCTTTTGAATCTCCTGGTGCGCCGCCAGCAAATTGCCTTCGACCCGGTCGGCAAAAAAGCTCAGCGCATGCTGACCCTCGTCACCAGAAGCCACCCGCTGACCCTGCTGGGCCAGGCGCTGGGCGATCCATTGCGGCAGCGCTGAGCGCTCAATGGCCTCGATCTGCAGGCACACCCCGCCGCCCTCCAAGGCTGAAAACCAGGCTCCTGTACGGGTGGCCTTGTCCAGCTTGGGCAGCAGCACCAGTGCCAGCGTGGCATCCTGGCCTTGCAGCGCCTCGGTCAGCTCGACCAAGGCAGCGCCGCCGTCCTTGCCGGGCTTGCCGCTGGGGATGCGCACTTCGAGCATCTGGCGGTCGGCAAACAAGCTCATGGAACTACAGGCGGCCAGCACCGCGCTCCAGTCGAAATGGGCGCCCATCACGGTGTGTACGCTGCGCTCGGTATAGCCCTGGGCCCGGGCGGCCTTGCGTATGGCGTCGGCCGCCTCCTGCTGCAGCAGCGGCTCGTCGCCATGGAGGACATAGAGACTGCGCAGCCCACGTTCGAGATGGGCACTCAGTTGGGCGGGGGCCAGTTGCATGAGCGCAATTGTAGGCAAAGGGGTAGGTAAACGAATAGGGAAAGGGCGCTCAGCGCTCGGGCGGCATGGCACCGGCACTCAGGCTGGTGACGGCGGCCAGGCGGCGCATCAATTGCTGCACCATGTCGCTGCGCATATCGCGGTAGAGCAGCACCTCTTCCTCTTCCTTGGCCAGGGCCGCGGTTTCGGCAAAGCCGATTTCGCGCTGCAGCAGCAATTCGGTCTCGGGAATCAGCTCGCGGCCGGCAGGGGTGATGAGCCGATAGCGCAGACGCAGGCGCAGCACGAATTCACGCACCTGACCCGCGGCGTTCAGGCCGGCCACCACCTTCTCGCGCTGCTCGGAGCGCAGGTCCAAAATCACATCGGCGCCAGCGCGCTGCGCTGCAGCCGTCAGCACCCGCAGTTCGGGATTGAGCTGCAGCGCGCGGATGAGCTGCGGGCCCAGGCTTGAGCCCTCGGGCATCTGCAAATAGATGCTTCGGAACGCGAAATTGGGCGCCTGCCGCAAGGCAAAGCCGCAACCGACCAGCAGCGCCAGCGGGGCGGACAGGACGAGCATGCGGCGCTGCATGGCGCTCAGATCACCAGGTTGACCAGCCGGCCGGGCACCACCACGATCTTTTTCGGTGCAGCGCCTGCGGCCTGCTTGATGAAAGCCTCGCAGGCCAGGGCAGCAGCCTCAATCTGGGCCTTGTCGGCACCGGCCGGCACCGTCAGGGAGCCCCGCAACTTGCCGTTGATCTGCAAGACCAGTTCAATTTCGTCTTGCACCAGTGCGGCTGCATCGACCTGCGGCCAGGGCGCATCGAGCAAATCGCCTGAGCGCGCGGCGTAACCCAGATCGCTCCACAGCTTGGCGCTGATGTGAGGGCAGGTGGGATAGAGCAAGCGCAGCAGCAATGACACACCTTCGCACAGCACGGCGGCATCGCCTTCGCTGGCATCGGTCTTGAAGCCTTCAAGTGCGTTGAGCAATTTCATGCAGCCCGAGACCACGGTGTTGTATTGCATGCGCTCATAGTCGTAGCTGACTTGTTTGAGTACCAAATGCAACTCACGGCGCAGCTCGACAGCTTCTTTGCGCAGCTTGGCTTGGCTTAAATCACCCGCGCATGCGGCTTGGAGGCCGGCCTCGTTTTTGACGGCAAAGTTCCACACGCGGCGCAAGAAGCGGTAGCTGCCCTCGACCGCACCGTCGTTCCACTCCAGCGTGGCCTCGGGCGGCGCGGTGAACATGGTGTACAGGCGCGCGGTGTCGGCGCCATATTTTTCAATCAGGTCTTGCGGGTCCACGCCATTGTTCTTGGACTTGGACATGGTGCCCACGCCTTCGTAGTCTATCGGCGTGCCCACGGGCAATCTGCCGTCACCACTGTCGGCCGCGTTCTTCAGGCGCACACCGACGGTCTTGCCGCTCTCATCGAACACATGCTCGACATCGTGAGGCCAGAAATAGTCTTTGCCCCCCTTGGCCGTGCGCCGCGAGTAGATGTGGTTGAGCACCATGCCTTGCGTGAGCAGTTTGGTAAAAGGCTCATCGACCTTGACCAGACCCAGGTCACGCATGACCTTGGTCCAAAACCGCGCATACAGCAGGTGCAAGATGGCGTGTTCGATGCCGCCAATGTATTGGTCCATGCCGCTGCCGCCCGTGGCGTGCTGGGCGTCCCGCATCCAGTAATCCGTGCCGTCCGCCACCATCGCCTCGGTGTTGGTCGGGTCGCAATAGCGCATGAAGTACCAGGACGAATCGACAAAGGTGTCCATGGTGTCGGTCTCGCGCCGCGCGGCCTTGCCGCAGACCGGGCAGACCACGCCGGCATGAAAGCCTTCGTGCTTGTTCAGCGGATTGCCCGAGCCGTCGGGGATGCAGTCCTGCGGCAGGATGACCGGCAGGTCTTTTTCAGGCACCGGCACCGCGCCATGCTCGTCGCAGTGGATGATAGGGATCGGCGTGCCCCAGTAGCGCTGGCGGCTGACACCCCAGTCGCGCAAACGCCAGGTGATTTTTTTCTCGCCCAGGCCCTGGGCGCCCAGCAACTCGGCCACCTTGTTGACCGCGGCCTTGAAGTCCAGGCCGTCGAGCACGCCGGAGTTGACGCACACGCCGCCTTGCTTGTCGCCGTAGCCGTCCTGCCAGTGCTGGTCGTCGAAGTCCAGGCCCGACAGCTGCACCACCTGCTTGATCGGCAGCTGGTATTTGCGGGCAAAGGCGAAGTCGCGCTCGTCGTGCGCCGGCACACCCATGACCGCGCCATCGCCATAGCTCATGAGCACGTAGTTGCCCACCCACAAGGGCACCGGCTGGCCGGTCAGGGGGTGCTGAACATACAGGCCGGTGAAGCGTCCCACCTTGTCCTTGAGCGCAAGTTCGGCTTCGGTGGTGCCACCCTCTTTGCATTCCTCCAGGAAGGCCGCCAGCTCGCTCTGGCTGGCCGCCGCATGCAGGGCCAGCGGATGCTCGGGGGCGACCGCGCAGAAGGTCACGCCCATGATGGTGTCGGCGCGGGTGGTGAACACATGCATGCGGCCGTCGCCGATGAGCTCGCCATCGGCGCCCCGGATGTCATGGGGGAACGCAAAGCGCAGACCTTCGGACTTGCCGATCCAGTTCTCCTGCATCAGGCGCACCTTGTCGGGCCAACCGTTCAAGGTCGCCTTGGGGTTGCCCACCTGCACATGGTCGAGCAACTCCTGCGCATAGTCGGTGATCTTGAGGTAGTAGCCGGGGATCTCGCGCTTTTCCACCACCGCGCCGGTGCGCCAGCCTTTACCATCGATCACCTGCTCGTTGGCCAGCACGGTCTGGTCGACCGGGTCCCAGTTGACCACCTGGGTCTTGCGGTAGGCCACGCCTTTTTCCAGCATCTTCAAAAACAGCCACTGGTTCCACTTGTAGTAGCTGGCATCGCAGGTAGCCACTTCGCGTGACCAGTCGATGGCCAAGCCCATCGCCTGCATCTGCTTTTTCATGTACGCGATGTTTTCGTAGGTCCACTTGGCCGGAGGCACACCGTTTTTGAGCGCGGCGTTTTCGGCCGGCAGGCCAAACGCATCCCAGCCCATGGGCATCAAGACGTTGTAGCCCTTCATGCGCAGGTGGCGCGTGAGCATGTCATTGATGGTGTAGTTGCGCACATGGCCCATGTGCAGCTTGCCGCTGGGGTAGGGCAGCATGGAGCAGGCGTAGTACTTGCCCAGCGGCTTGTCGCTGCGCTCGCCGACGCGGTAGGCGTCTTGCGCGCGCCAGGCGGCCTGGGCAGCGCCCTCGATTTTTTGGGGGTTGTAGGTGGTGTCTTGCATGGGGCGGGCGGGCGGCTGGATGGGCCTTTGGATACAAGCCTTCGAGGGTCCGCCTGGAGCAGGCGGGCCAAGCGGCCAAAGCGATGATTTTAGGCGCCGCAGCGGTGCGGCAGGGGCGCGGGCTCAGGGCCGGCGCGCAGGCGACGGCGGCTCGGTCACAAAGCCCACCCGCACGATACCGGCCTGGTGTGCCAAAGCCAGCACCTGCACCACCCGGCCATAGGGTACCGAGCGATCGGCGCGCAGCTGCAGCTCAGCCTCGCTGCGGCTGACGGCCACCGCAGCCAGCCGCTGCGCCAAGGCCTCGTCGGCCAGCTTTTCGCCATTGAGAACGGCCTGGCCACTGCGGTCGAGCTCGAGCATCAGTGCCTGGCCGGCCTGAGGTGCCGGCATGCTCACCGCCGCACGCGGCAATTGCAAGGGGATGGAACTGGCCAGAAAGGGCGCAGTCAGGATGAAGATGACCAACAGCACCAGCATCACGTCGACCAGCGGCGTGACATTGATCTGGCTCATTGGCTCCTGAGCCGGACGAACCTCAAGACGACCAAAGCTCATGACACTGGCGCAGCGGGCTGCAGCAGCAGCTCGCGCAGGTCGTGGGCAAAGCCCTCGAGCTCGGCCTCCAGGCGGACGATGCGCCGGCCCATGATGTTGTAGGCCAGCACCGCCGGGATCGCCACTGCCAGGCCGGCAGCGGTCATGATCAAGGCCTCACCCACCGGGCCAGCCACCAGGTCGATGGTGAGCTGGCCACCGCCGGCCATGCCACTGAGCGCGTGGTAAATGCCCCAGACCGTGCCCAGCAGGCCCACAAAGGGCGCGGTCGTACCGACGGTGGCCAACAGCACCTGGCCATATTGCAGGCGCGCGCTGCTGGCCTGCAGGCCATCGCGCAAAACGCGGGTCAGGCGGGCCCTGGCGTCGCCCGCACCGGCCAGCGTGCCGGCCAGGGGGGCCTGAGCCGCCAGCAGCAGCGGTGCTAGCAAAGCCTGCGGGTCCAGCGCGGGCACCCGCTGCAGCGCCTGCGCCAGCGAGGGCGCCTGCCAGAAGGCGGCGATGCTGCGCGGCAAGGCCGGCCCTAGACGGGCCAGAAGCCAGGTTTTCCAGAGGATGAGCACCCAGCTGGCCACCGACATCAGCAAAAGCGCTACAGCGACACCGCGGCTGACCACATCGCCTTCGCTGAGCATCATGGAGGAGCCCCGCCTAGCGCAGGCCGAGTACGTCGAACATGTCGTACAGGCCGCTCTGGCGACCGGCCAGAAAACGGGCGGCGCGCAAACTGCCTTGCGCATAGGTGGCGCGGCTGGCCGACTTGTGGGTGATCTCTATGCGCTCGCCGGTGCCGGCAAACAGCGCCGTGTGGTCGCCAACAATGTCGCCGCCACGAATGGTGGAAAAGCCGATGGTGGAGGGGTCGCGCTCGCCGGTGTGGCCATAGCGCTCGTACACCGCACAGTCCTTGAGCTCGCGGCCTATGGCCTGGGCGATCACCTCGCCCATCTTGAGCGCAGTGCCCGAGGGCGCATCCACCTTGTGGCGGTGGTGCGCCTCGATGATCTCGATGTCGTAGCCGGTGGCCAGCGCCTTAGCCGCCATCTCCAGCAACTTGAGCGTGACGTTAACGCCGACGCTCATATTGGGCGCCATCACGATGGCCACGTCACGGGCGGCCTCAGCAATTTGCTGCTTCTGCGCCTCGGTAAAGCCGGTGGTGCCTATGACCAGTTGGACGCCCAGCTCGCGGCAAACCGCCAGATGGGCCATGGTCCCTTCGGGCCGGGTAAAGTCGATCAGCACCTGACCGCCTTGGAGGCCCTGGCGCAGATCGCTGGTGATGAGCGCACCACAAGCCGGCCGGCCCAGGCCTTGCGCCGCGTCGAGCCCCAGTTGCGCGCTGCCGGCCACATCGAGCGCGCCGCTCAGGCGCAGGTCGCCCGCCTCGAGCACCGCCTGCACCAGCATCTGACCCATGCGGCCGCTGGCACCGGCGACCACCACCGTCAAGGCCGTGTCGGCAGCAAGGTTTGCGCTCATGGCTTGGAAGCCTCCAGAGGCGGGTAGTTGGTGGGCGCTGGCGCGGCGGGCGCACTGACTGCAGGTGGCTGGGCCGCCTTGGTCGGCTGCGCGGCCTGCAGCTGCTCGGGCGTGGCCTGCAAAGGCGGCACCGCACCGAGCTTGCGCTTGACGTCGAGCTGGGCGAGAAACTCGGACTCGCTGGGCATGGCATCGCCTGCAAACCGGGTCAGCGCATCACCCTGGAAAAACACCGAATAGCGGTACAGCTTGGTTTCCCCGCCGCCGCGCTTGAAGCTGAAGACATAGTCCCAGCGATCGGCATGAAACAGGCTGGAGACCAGGGGCGTGCCCAGCAAGTTACGCACCTGCAGGCGCGACATACCTGCTTTGAGCTGGCCGACCTGCTCACTGGCGATGAAGTTGCCCTGCACCACATCGTTGCGGTAAGGGGTGAGCCACTGCGCCGGCTGGCTCAGCACGCTGGCGCCGGAGCTGCAGCCAGCCAGCCCGGCAGATACAGCGGCCAGCAGAGCGGTCAGCAGGAAAATGCGTTGACGCAAAGGCATGGAATTTCAGGGAAAGATATGATCAGTTTATTGTAGCGACCCAGCCTCACAACAAGGCCCGCGACGCACAGGCCGCCGCCAGCAGGTGCCCATCATGAACAGTATTGACGAACTCAAAAGCACCGGCCTGAAAGCCACCTTGCCGCGCCTGAAGATTCTGGAGATCTTCCAGAAAGGTCGCCAGCGTCACATGACGGCTGAAGACGTGTTCAGGGTGCTGCTCGAAGAGCGCTCGGACGTCGGGCTGGCCACCGTCTACCGGGTGCTGACACAGTTCGAGCAGGCTGGCCTGCTCAAGCGCAGCAACTTCGAGTCGGGCAAGGCGGTCTACGAAATCGACGAAGGCAAGCACCACGACCATCTGGTCTGCCTGGACTGTGGCCGGGTGGAGGAGTTCTACGACGCCGAGATCGAGCAGCGCCAGCAAGCGGTGGCACAAGCCAAGGGCTTTGAAATCGCCGATCATTCGCTGGCCATCTATGCCAGCTGCACCAAGCCGCAGTGCCCTCACCGTCCGCTGCCAGCCCAGCCGGCGAGCGCGCGTCCGAGCTGATCGCTTTCAGTCGCCGCTGTCCATCGCACGGCGGTGGCGCTCAACAAATTCCTCGTAGGTGTTGATGCCGCGCAGCTGCAAGATCGCATTGCGAACCGCCGCCTCGACCAGCACGGCAATATTGCGGCCCGCCTCCACCTGTATCACCACCTTGCGCACCGCAATGCCCAGGATGTCCTGCATCAGGGGTTCATACGGGATGCGGTCGTAGTCACGCTCAAGCGTCTCACGACGAACCAGGTGCACGATGAGCTTGAGCCGCATTTTGCGGCGCACCGCCGTCTCGCCAAAGATGGCCTTGATATCGAGCAGACCGATGCCACGCACCTCCAACAAGTTGCGCAGCAATTCGGGGCAGCGGCCCTCAATGGTGGTTTGGTTGATGCGGTAGAGGTCTACCGCATCGTCGGCCACGAGTCCGTGACCGCGCGAGATCAACTCCAACCCCAACTCGCTCTTGCCCAGGCCCGATTCGCCGGTGATCATCACGCCCAGGCCCAGAATGTCCATGAACACGCCGTGCATGGAGGTACGGTCGGCGAAATGTTTGGACAGATAGGCCCGCAGCACGTCGATGACGAAGGCGGCCGACTCGGGTGTGGCGAACAGCGGCAAATTCGCGCGCTCGCACATGGAAATGAGCATGTCCGGCGCGCTCTGGCCATCGGCCACCACCAGCACCGGCGGCTCCAGGGTGATGATGCGGTTGATGCGCCGGCTGCAGTCTTCGACGTTGGCGGTGGTCAGGTATGCCACCTCGCGCTCGCCCAGGATCTGCACCCGATAAGGGTGGATGTAGTTCAGGTAGCCCACCAGATCGGCACCGGAGCGGGCGGCGCGGACGGCCACCTCGTCAAAGCGCCGCTCGGAAGCGCCCAGGCCGGCCACCCATTGCCATTTGAGCGACTGGCGGTGGTCCTCGAACAGAACGTCTGCGCTAACGACGGTGGGTTTCACGCGGTGCAGTCCTGGCTCATGGCTGAGTGTGCGCAGACCGCCAGGCTGCCACCAGGCCATGGAGTTCGCCGGCGTCACCGCAGCCCATGATCTGCTCCCTCAAGGGCGCATCACTGAGCAGCTCAGCAATTTCGGAGAGGATTTCCAAATGCTTCTGCGTGGCCGCCTCCGGCACCAGCAAAAAAATCAGCAGGCGTACCGGCTGCTCATCAGGCGCGTCAAAGCCTATGGGCGCGCTCAGGCGGAAGACGGCTGCCATCGGGGACTTCAGCCCCTTGATCCGGCCATGCGGAATAGCCACGCCGTGGCCCAGGCCGGTCGAGCCCAGGCGCTCACGGGCAAACAGGCTGTCGGTGATCAGCGCCCGGTTGAGCCCATGCTGATTCTCAAACAGCAAGCCCGCCTCTTCAAAAGCGCGCTTTTTACTGGTGGCCTCGACGCCGACGAGGACCTGGCTGGCCGGCAGGATCTGGGAAAGGCGGTTCATGGCAAGTGGGCGCAATTATGCACACGGCAAACCAGCGACCATCAAGCGAGACCCAAAAAAGGCCTGCCGCCGCAGCAGGCCCGCCACAGTCCAGACCGGCCTTTAGGCGCCGGGGGCCACCTCATCGGCCTGGCGCTTGGCCGAGACATGGTGGTGATCTTGGATCCGGGTCTTGTGGCGACCGACCTGTCGGTCGAGCTTGTCGGTCAGCTCGTCGATGGCCGCATAGAGGTCGAAATGAGAACTTTCTGCAAATAAATCCCGGCCTTTGACATGCAAATTGCACTCGGCGCGCTGCCTCAGGTCCTTTTCCTTCATGTTGTCTACCGTCAGCAGCACACGCATATCGACCACCTGGTCGAAGTGGCGGGCAATCCTATCGAGCTTACTGGTCACATAGTTCCGCAGGGCTGGGGTAACTTCCAGGTGGTGGCCGCTGATCGTCAGATTCATGAAGAGCTCCTTGTCGTTGGGGATTACACACAAAAGCCGCCGGCACAAACCGGCAGCGGATGAAGCACTCTTAGAGCCATCATGCGCCGGCCGCCTTCAGATTGCAAGTGCCTCAGGGCACAAGGGGGAATGGCCCGGCATGAGGGTGGCCGGCCACCGGCCGTGGCGCCTGCATTGGGGTCCATCGGTGCCATAATCTGCGCCGTCAAGAATCACCCCAGAGCCCTCATGGAAAGCAGCCCGAGTCGCTAGCTTTCAACTCTGCCACAGCCGAGCCGGCTGAGCGGGGTTGGAAGCGAACATCCACCCCGCCCAGGGACGCCGCCACTTATCCGCGCGTGCGTCCCCCTCCGATCCACAAGATCCCCCAGGGAGCCCGCCATGCTCAACGTCTTCACGCTCGCCAATGGACGGCTTTTCCAGGAAGAAATCGAATCCCTGGAAGAACTCTCGCGCTTTCAGCCCATCTGGGTCGACCTGGAGTCACCCACGCCCGAGGAAAAGCACTGGGTCAAACAGCACTTCAGCCTGTCCATCCCCGACGATGCGATGGACGAGGACATCGAGGAGTCGGCCCGTTTCTATGAGGAAGACAGCGGCGAGCTGCACATCCGCTCGGACTTCCTGATTGCCGATGCTGACGAGCCGCACACGGTTCGGGTGGCCTTCATCCTGAACATGATGAACAGCGACCACAAGAGCCGGGGCGTGCTGTTTTCCATCCACGACGAAGACGTGCCGGTGTTCCGGCTGGTGCGCATGCGTGCCCGCCGTGCCGTTGGTCTGATCGAAGACGCCAAGGATGTGCTGCTCAAGCTGTTTGATGCCGATGCCGAGTATTCGGCCGACACCATCGAGGGCATTTACGTCGACCTGGAAAAGGTCAGCACCAAGGTGCTGTCGGGCAACGTGACCGACGAGCTCGCCGGCGAGGTGCTGGCAGCCATTGCGCGCCACGAAGACCTCTCAGGCCGCATCCGCCGCAACATGATGGACACACGCCGCGCGCTCAGCTTCATGATGCGCAGCAAGATGCTGGGGGCCGAGCAGTTTGAAGATGCGCGCCAGATCCTGCGCGACATCGACTCGCTGGACTCTCACACCGCCTTCTTGTTTGAAAAGATCAACTTCTTGATGGACGCCACGGTGGGTTTCATCAACATCAACCAGAACAAGATCATCAAGATCTTTTCGGTGGCCAGCGTCGCCCTGCTGCCGCCCACCTTGATTGCCAGCCTGTACGGCATGAACTTCAAGTTCATGCCCGAACTGGACTGGCAGTGGGGCTACGCCTACGCGCTGACGCTGATGATCGCCAGCGCACTTCTGCCGATGTTGTACTTCCGCCGGCGCGGCTGGCTGCGCTGAAAAGAAAGGCCCTGCTCAGTCTACGCCGACCAGAAGGCCGGTGCCGGTGAATGCGGCCAGGAAGCCCATCGTGCCTTGAGGCTGAGGGCTCCGCGCAGCGCTGTCCGGCTCCAGGCCGTCCCCGAACTTGGGCCGACGCGCATCCAGGACGCGCGCGGCACCATGGGTGCGCATCAGGCTTTCAGTCTGCGACACCAAGTTGGACTTACCCAGCAAGGTCTGCACATCATCGCCCGCGGCCTTGAGCACCGGCACCAGGTGGCTGAAGAGTTTCTCCGACCACCGGCCGCGCCAGCTCTCACGCGCACTGTGGGTGACCCACTTGCTGGCATGGTGGGTGACGCGCGGCGGGCAGCCCACCACCAGCCATTGCACCGCCTGCCGCTGGCCGGCTGCCTCGACCCATGGCCGCAGCACCAGCAGGGCATGCTCAAGCTCATCCACGTACACGATCCATTTGTCCATTTGATGCTCCTGGTATTGCATTCAGCGGTCGAAACAGGAAACGGCGGGATCGGAGCTCATTGGGGCAGCAACTTGTCGTCACCGTTGCTGCGGCGGCGCCGGCTCACCCACCAGCCGGCCGTCAGGACGCCGATCACGGCCACCCCATATGTGGCCCAGCGGGCAATGGCCTGGTGGGTTTGGCCATTGGCCCAGGACTGATCGTTGCCGTAGAAGTCAGTCAACAGCGGCTCGCTGACCACCATCTTGGCAGCGGTAAAAGCCAGCACGGCGGAGCCGAGTTGAATGATGATGGGAAAGCGCTCCACCAACTTGAGGACGATGGAGCTGCCAAAGACGACGATGGGCACGCTGATGAGCAGGCCGATGACGACCAGATCAAAGGATCCGTGGGCCGCGCCAGCCACACCCAAGACGTTGTCGACGCCCATGAGCGCATCGGCCACCATGATGGTCTTCATTGCGCCCCAGAAGGTGGTTGCCACGGGACCGTCATGCTCGTTGCCACCCTGGTCGGCCAGCAGCTTGTAGGCGATCCAGACCAGCCCCAAACCGCCCACCAGCATCAGGCCGGGAACCTGCAAGAGCCAGACCACGCCCAGGGTCATGACAGAGCGCACCGCGATCGCGCCCACCGTGCCCCAGATGATGGCTTTGCGCTGCAACTCAGGCGGCAGATTGCGGGCGGCTAGGGCGATCACAATAGCATTGTCGCCAGCGAGTACCAAATCGATCAGGATGATGGCCATCAATGCTGACCACCAGGCCGTCGAAAATAATTCCATGAATCACTCCATACCTAGTTCGTAGAGGCCTAAAGGCCGATCCGAGAAGCCGAACGGAATTGGCAAGGAGGGAAAATGGAAAAATCCGGCCTCGATGCAACCCACATGCAGGTTCCAATCGAAGGTCTGGCTCGGCGGCCCAGTGTCGCTGGGTGCCCAACAAGCCGGAGGCATTTGCCCCGTAATGACGACTTGCTGTTGGTCTTGCCGTTGTGACTGTTGAAAGAATAGTCGGCAAGACTTGGGAGTTACTCCCCTTCAGTGCGGCGATTAAACTACAAAAAGCAGGCCTATAAAAAACAGGGGCTTTCCAAGTGTCTTGGGTCCACGCCGTGGCCCAGGCTTGCCCCATAATCAGCGCCCGCGCCTCAGGCCCTGCCCGCCCCCTAATGACCACACTTCACATCACCGACGTCGAGGCGGCCATTAATTTCTGGCGCGACAAAAGCCCCTCGCCCGATGGCTTCACCCTGGCCCCGGAGCTCAGGGCCCTGGCCGAGGTCTATGCGCTGATGGTGTACTACCGCCAGGATGAGGCCGACGAAGCCAGCTTCCCGGCCAAGGCCATGGCCGCCTGGACGGCCTGGTACGACAGCACCCCCGACACCCCCTGCATCGCCATCTGCTCAACCAGCCAGGGCGACGATATCTGTAAGGGCTGCGGCCGCAGCTTTGAAGAGGTGCAGCTGTGGCCCCAGATGAGCCCGGGGGCCAAGCGCAACACCTGGCGACGCATCACCCTGGAAGGGACGGCCTGGCGCTTTGGCCGTTATGCCGATCGGGCGATAGAAGCGCGGCAGGTCGCCAACGCGGCACGCGCCGACGAAAAAAAACCGGCCTCACAGGCCAGCTGAGATCGCCTTTGCCGGCTCAGACGCGGCGGGCGAGTTCGGCCGCCTGGCCGATGTAAGAAGCCGGGCTCATCGCCAACAGGCGCTGCTTTTCGGCCTCGGGAATGGCCAGGCTGCGGATCAGTCCATGCAGGGCCTCGGCGCTGACCGACTTGCCGCGGGTGACTTCCTTGAGCTGCTCATAGGCGCCGGAGACGCCGTAGCGACGCATGACCGTCTGTATCGGTTCGGCCAGCACCTCCCAGGAGGTATCCAGATCGGCCTGCAGCGCCTCCTGGTTGAGCTCGAGCTTGCCCAGGCCCAGGCTGAGCGAGCGATAGGCCAGTACCGCATGGCCGAAGGCCACGCCCAGGTTGCGCAGCACGGTGGAGTCGGTCAGGTCACGCTGCCAGCGGCTGATCGGCAGCTTCTCACTCAAATGGCGCAACAGCGCATTGGCCAGGCCCAGATTGCCCTCGGCGTTTTCAAAATCGATGGGGTTGACTTTGTGCGGCATGGTCGACGAACCAATCTCGCCGGCTTTCAGGCGCTGCTTGAAGTAACCCAGGCTGACATAGCCCCAGATATCGCGGGCCAGGTCAATCAGGATGGTGTTGGCGCGAGCCACCGCGTCAAACAGCTCGGCCATGTAGTCGTGAGGCTCAATCTGCGTGCTGTAGTCCTGAAAGCTCAACCCCAGGCCCTGCGGCTCGGGCGACTCGACCACCCGGCGGCTGAAGGCCTGCCAATCAAAATCTGGCCAGGCCGACAGGTGCGCGTTGTAGTTACCCACCGCACCGTTCATCTTGCCCAAGATACGCACTGCGGCGATTTTCTCGCGCGCGCCTGCAAGCCTTGCCACCACATTGGCCATCTCCTTGCCCACCGTGGTCGGGCTGGCCGTCTGGCCGTGCGTGCGGCTGAGCATGGGCACCGCCGCATACTGATGGGCCATGGCGCGCAAGCTGGCGATGATCAGATCGAGCGCGGGCAGCAGCACGGTATCGCGGCTGCTCTTGAGCTGCAGCGCATGGCTGGTGTTGTTGATGTCCTCACTGGTGCAGGCAAAGTGCACGAATTCGGCCGCCGCCTCGAGTTCGGGCTGGCCCTGAAGCTCAGACTTGAGCCAGTACTCGACCGCCTTGACATCGTGATTGGTGGTCTTCTCGATGTCCTTGATGGCTAGGGCATCGTCTATGGAAAAGCCACTGACCAGTGCCTGCAAATGCGCACGGGCAGCCTCGCTCAGGGGCTTGAACTGCTCGAAGCCGGCATCGGACAGCGCGATGAACCAGGCCACCTCCACCTGCACCCTCCTGTGCATATAGCCCTGCTCGGACATCAGAGGGCGCAGATCCTGCAGCTTGGAGGCATAGCGGCCGTCGAGCGGGGACAGCGCGTTGATGGTGCTTGAAGTCATATTGTCATTGTAGGGAGGTCGCCTTCAGCCCCCGGCCAGCGCCCTGACTTGGTGCGCGCTGGCTTGACAGCGAAACGCGCATCTTCAAAGTGCCATGAGGGCCTCCTAACGCCGGATATCCGTAGCTAGAATCAAACGCTCGCTAAGCCAGCTTTTGCCCACAAAAACACGATGAAACTCATTGGATCCCCCACCAGCCCCTATGTTCGCAAAGTGCGCATCGTGATGGCAGAAAAGAAGCTCGATTACCAGTTCGTGCTCGAAGACGTCTGGTCCGCCGATACCCGCATGGCCGAATCCAACCCCCTGGGCAAGGTGCCCTGCCTGGTGATGGAAGGCGGCGAAGCGGTGTTCGATTCGCGCGTGATCGTCGAATACCTGGACACGCTATCGCCCGTGGGCAAGTTGATTCCGCCCAGCGGCCGCGAGCGCGCCGAAGTCAAAACCTGGGAGGCCCTGGCCGACGGCGCGCTCGATGCCTGTGTGCTGGCCCGGCTCGAAGCCACCTGGCCGGGGCGCAAGGAAGGCGAGCGCAGCCAGGCCTGGATAGACCGGCAGATGGACAAGGTCGACGCGGCCCTGCGCGCTATGAGCACAGGCCTGGGCGACAAAAGCTTTTGCAGCGGTTTGCACCTGAGCCTGTCGGACATTTCCGTGGGCTGCGCACTGGCCTACCTGGACCTGCGCTTTGCCCACATCAACTGGCGTGAGCAGCACCCGAACTTGGCGCGATTGCAGGAAAGACTGCTGCAGCGCCAGAGCTTCATCGACACCGAGCCGGCCTGAAGCCGCTTTGAGCTCACGCTGCCTTAGCGATTGGCCTGGCGCCTGAGCCAGCGCATCATGGCCCCAACGCCGGGGATCTTTTCATAGAGCTCCTCGGCCGCGTCCCAGTAGTCACGGTGGTAGACCACCAGACCCTGGTCGTCATATTGCAGGTGGGAGCTGCCGCGCACCGCCTGCCAGGTGCGGCGGTCAAAGCGCCTGAAACGAAAGCGAAACTCCCACACCAAAAAGCACTGCTGGTCCTGCAGGACCCGATCGGTGACCACAAAGTGCGGCTGATCGAGCGCCTCGTACATGTGCTCAAAGATGCGCTCGATCTGAGCCGGGCCGCGCACCTCGTTGAACGGGTCCTTGAAATAAGCCTGGGCGGCATAGAGCTGGGACAGCCGGGGCAGATCGCTGCGCTGCAACTGCTCGAAAAATTGGACCAGGGCCTGCACCCGCTCGGCCACATCGACTGCCATCAGCCCTGCTCCTTGACCATGCGCCGCAGCAAAGGCAGGTAGAGCGCATAGGGCAGCGACTGCAGCAGCTTCATGAAGTAGGTGAAGCGGCGCGGGTAGTGAATTTCAAAGCGCCCACGCTGCCAACCGGCCAACATCTCACGCGCGGCCTGCTCCGGAGTGATCAGGGCCGGCATGTGGAAGCTGTTCTGCGCAGTCAGCGGCGTTTGCACAAAACCCGGATTGACCAGACTCACGCCTATGCCGCGCGGCTGCAAATCACCGTACAGGCTCTCAGCCAGGTTGATCAGCGCCGCCTTGGTCGGGCCATAAGCCAGGCTCTTGGGCAGACCGCGGTAGCCGGCGACGCTGGCAATCAGGCTCAGGTGCCCGCTGCCGCGCGCGAGCATGGCCGGCAGCACCGCGTCGAGCACATATAAAGCGCCGACGTAGTTGATCTGCTGGTGCTGCAGCATCTGGGGCAAATCAAAGTCATAGGCCCGCTGGGCTTTGTAGTGACCTACGCAATAGACCACCAGATCGAGCGGGCCTCGCGCGAGCAAATCAGCGGCCAGCGTCCGCACCGCGTCGGCATCGGTGACGTCGAGCGCGCGGCCACTGGCGCCCGGATGAGCTCTGACAAAGTCCTGCAAGAGAGCGTCCTGCCGAGCCGAGACCACCACCTGCGCGCCCCGCTCATGCAGGGCAGCGGCGGTGGCCAGGCCGATGCCGCTGGAGGCGCCAACGAGCCAGACTGACTTGCCGCGCCAGTCGGTGATGGGAGGGTTTTGAGACATGAAGGGCGGCTCAGCGCTTGACGAAGGAAAGGGTGACCTCGCCCAGTCGGAAGCCAAACTTGCTCATCACGGCCTTGTTGAGCATGACACGGGGATCCATCAGATACATCCAGTCGTCAAACTGCACCTCATAGGTCCGGCCGTCGACCGGCAGACGCAGGGTATAGCCAAAGCGAAATGCGTTGCCGCTTTCTTCGCCCAGGGCCTGCCCGGCCACGTCGGCGGCAGTGCCGATATAGCGGCCCTCGCCGGTGCGCTTCAAGGTCCAGACCCGGCGATCACGCGTGCCGTCGGAATAGGTGAACTCCTCGTCGAGCACACCTGTCTCCTGCCCGGCCGGTCCGCTCCAGCTGCACTTCATCACCACGGTAAAACGCTTGACCACCTTGCCCGAGCGGTCGGTGAAGATGCCATAAGCATCGAGCGTACCGTTGAAATACTGACGCAGATCCAGCTTGGGCTCCTCCCGGGCGTAGTCGCTGGCCTGGGGGCCAGCGCAGCCCATCAGGCCGGTCAGCATGAGCGCCAGCGCCGCAGCGGCCCAGCGGCTGCGAGATCCAAAAATCGAATTCTTCATGAGGACAGCTCCTGTACAGGCCGAGGTTCGGCCCGAATGATTCCAACATACAGGCCCCAACAGGCCAAGACTTTCAGCACACAGGGCAACACGCAGTAGGCCAAAGTCAGCGCCTGCAAGGCCTGCGGGTCGCGGGCCCCCGGCTGATAGCCAAAGCCTTCAAGCAAAGGCAAGGCCAGCCCGGCTGCGAGCGCCAGGTTGAGCTTGGCGGCGAAATTCCACCAACCAAAGTAGGCGCCGGCCATGGCGGACCCACCGGGCCGCAGTTGCAACAAGCCCGCGAGCATGGCCGAGGGCAAGGCCAGATCGGCGCCCAGGGCCAAGCCCGAAAGCGCGCAGACCGCCAAAAAGAGCCAGGCATCGCCAGCCGACAGCGCGGCGGCCCAGATAAATACCAGCACCGCCAACACCATGCCCAGCAACCAGCTGCGCGCCAGCCCCAGGCGGCGCACCAGGGCCAGCCATAGCGGTATGGAGACAGCGGCGCTGAGAAAGTAGACACCTAAAAATGCCGGCTCCATCTGGGCCGGAGCCTGCAGCCTGTCCTGTACGAAGAACAGCACCAGGGTGGCGGGCACCGCGCTGGCAATGCCGTTGAGCATGAATACACCGAGCAGGCGGACAAAGCGACCATCGCGCAGCGGCTGCATCAAGCCAGCGTGCGCACCGCCATTGGGTAGCGACTGCGGCGGCACACTGCGCCGCCAGGTCCACCAGGCCAGCAACAGAAAACCGGCAAACAAGGCCAGGGCGCCCGGCAGGCCCAGCAGCGATGGCAGCACCGCGGCAAGCAGCACACCGGCCAGCGCCAAGGCTTCGCGGGTGCCGGTGATGCGCCCGCGCTGGGCCTCGTCGCCGCCGAGCAGCGCGCCCCAGCTTTGGTGCGAGATGCTCAGCAGGCTGTAGCCCAGATAGGTCAGCATCAGCATCAGGGCCGCCCAGCGCAGCAGGTCGGACACACTGGGCTCAGACAGCAGCAAGGTCGGGAAAAACAGCAGCAGCAAACCAGCAGCCAGCAGCGCTGCCGCCACTGCGCTGGCGGCCAGCACCGCTGCGCTCGAGCGCAGCATCAGCCAGTCATTGAAGCGGCCCAGCCAAGGATCGATCAAGGCATCGAGCAGGCGGGCGCCCAGCAAGACCGCGCCCAATGCCGCCAGCGGCACACCAAATTGCCGTGCGTAGTGATTGGGCAAGATGACGTACAAGGGCAAGGCGGCGAAGGCCAGCGGCAGGCCCATCAAACCATAGGCCACTGCGTTGCGCCATCCAAAGGCGCCGCTCATGAGGGACTGCCCAGCAAGGCGCGCCGCAAAGCAGGCTCGGAGCTTTGGGGCGAAAGCCAGATCCCGAAAAAGCGCCGGGCAAATTCTGCGTCCCTGACCTCGCCGCGCAGCCTACCGTTGTGCCAGAACACCGCCGCTTCACCCGGGCGCTGCAAGCCGAGCAGGCGGTCGCCCCGGCGAACATCGGGCAGCACCCGCAGCATCTCGGCCATCCAACGGTTTTCCTGCTCCGCCGACATCGGAGCGCTGCGCCGCATTTCCTTGATCGATCGCTCGGCGATGTCCTTGGCCGCAAAGTCGCGCAGATAGTGCAGCTCGAGCGCCAGCAACTGCGTCTCGCTCTGGCTGGGCTGGAAGCTGGGCGTGGTCCACAGACTGGCGTCGTAGACCTCGAAGCCCCAGAACCGGAGGCGCTGCTGGCCGCGCACGGCCAACTCGCTGCCGGCCAGATCGGCAGGCAACGGGGCTGGCTGCGCCCAGACCGGCGCAAAGCTGCTGCCTACAACAGTTGCGAGAGCGGCGCGGCGGCTCAGTGGCTTGGACATGGCTGACAGACCTTCGCTCAAGGCTTGCGCAGGGTGTACTGCACAACGTCGGTGCTGCGCTCGGAAAATGCCGCCTCGCAGTAGGCGAGGTAGAACTCCCAGATGCGCATGAAGCGCTGATCAAAGCCCAGAGCCAGCACCTCCTGCTCGCGCGCCATGAAGGTCTGGCGCCACTGCCGCAAGGTTTCGGCATAGTCCTGACCAAAGCAAAACTCGTCGACCACCTCCAAGCCGGCCCGACGGACCTGCTCGCGAAAGGCCTGCGGGCTGGGCAGGCAGCCGCCCGGAAAAACATACTGCTGAATGAAGTCAGTGGACTGCAAATAACGCTCGAACAGTTCGTCAGCAATCACGATGCTCTGAATGCAGGCCTTGCCGCCGGGCTTGAGCAAGCGGGCCACGGTGGAAAAGTAGGTCGGCCAGTATTCACGACCAACGGCTTCGATCATCTCGATCGAACAGATCGCATCAAACTGGCCATCGGCGGCGCTTGCGCGACCGATGTCACGGTAATCCTGCAAGCGCAGGTCCACCCGCTCGGCCACGCCACAGCGCTCCATGCGCGCGCGCGCCCAGGCCAGCTGCTCGGTACTCAGCGTCACGCCCACCAGGCTGGCGCCAAATTCCACGCTGGCCATTTCGGCCAAAGCCCCCCAGCCGCAGCCGATCTCGAGCACCCGGTCGCCGGCCTTGACGTCCGTCATGCGCAGCGCGCGCGCCACTTTGGCGCGCTGCGCTTGCTGCATAGGCGTCTGTGGCGACTCAAACAGGGCTGAACTGTAATTCATCGTGCCATCGAGCCAAAGCTCGTAGAAGGCATTGCCCAGGTCGTAGTGGGCATGGATGTTTTTCTTGCTGTTGCTGCGGGTGTTGCGATGCAGCAAATGGCGGATGCGGTAGGCCAGCCGGCCCAGCCAGGTGCCGTAGATCACGTCTTCCACCTCGCGGCGGTTGGCAGTGAACAGGCGCAACAAGGCGCTCAGGTCGCCAGTGCTCCAGTCGCCGTCGATATAGCCCTCGGCAAAGCCGATGTCGCCGGACTTCAGCGCCGCCGTGCAGACCTTCCAGTTGTGCAGGCGCAGGCTGGCATTGGGAAACTCGCCCCCACCAAAACGGTGCTGCGAGCCATCGGGCAAGGTCAGACTCAGGCTGCCGTGCTTGAGCCTGTGGAGCAGCTCTAGCACGGTACGTGCTGCTGCGGGGGCGCCCGCCGGCAGGCTGAACTTGGCGGCTGCGGCGGTGTTGGTGGCGGTGTTCATCGTGTGAGAAAGCGCTCAGGCGGCACCGGTTTATGAAAGAAGGGCACGCGCTTGAGCCACAGCCTGAGCGCCTGCCAGTGAATGCGGGCCATGACGCCCAAGGTCATGGCAGGGTAAGACCACAAGGCCCGGCGCATATTGGCCGTGCTGATCGGTTCGAGCGCACCGGCCACACTGGTCTTGAGCAGCGGTCCGGCTTCGTCGTCATAGTCGATGCGCGCCACCGTGCGTTCGACACCCCTGCGCGAGATGCGCATGAAGCGAAATTGGTAGCTGCCCTCGACATTGCAAAAGGGCGAGACATGAAACACCTTGCGCGCCTGCAGCGTCTGACCATAGCGTGGCGCGTCGAGCAAATAGCAGTGGCGCTCGCCAAAGGTGTTGTTGACCTCGACCACGATGGCGCGCAATCGGCCCGCCTCGTCGTGGCAGTACCAGAAGCTCACCGGCTTGAAGGTATAGCCGAGCATGCGCGGATAAGTGTGCAGCCAGACCTCGCCGGGCGCGCTCAGGCCTTCGCCGGCCAGCAATTCATCGATCCAGGCCAGGCAGTCGGCACCGCCCTTGCCATGATCGCTGTCGTGGAAGCTGAGCCAGCCGGCACGGTTGCGCGCCAGCGCACCGCTGCCCTGGCCAGCCATGCTGCGCAAGGGCAGCATCAAGAAGAAGGTGGGATAACTAAAGACATGGGCTGCCGGGCGCAATCGTTCATGACGAACCTGGCCAAAACCAATCAGGGGCTGCACAACGCCGCCGGTCGCGGCTGCAGCCGGTGCCACGGTGCTCATGCCGCCGCCTGTACAGGCGCGCTGGTCTGCTCAGCCCAGTCTGCCAGCAACTGCCGCGCGGCCTGTAGCCCTGACTTGAGGCCATCCTCATGAAAACCGTAGCCGGCCCAGGCGCCGCAAAAGTAGCTGTGCTGGTGACCTTGGATCTGATCGAGCTGCTGCTGCGCCGCGATGGCCGCGCCATCGAACACCGGATGGGCATAGTCGTACTCACCGATCACCTGGGCCGGATCAATACGGCGCACCGGGTTGAGCGAGACAATGACCGACTGCTTAAAGGGCAGCGGCTGCAGCATGTTGAGCAAATAGTGCAGACAAACCTGAGCCGATTCGCGCCCCACATCGGCCGCGCGCTCATAGTTCCATGCAGCCCAGGCCAGGCGCCGCTTGGGCAGCACCGACTCGTCGGTGTGCAGCACCGCCCGGTTGGGCTGGTAGCCGATGGCGCCCAGCAACTGGCGCTCTAAGGCGCTGGGCTGCCCGAGCATGGCCAGGCTCTGGTCGCTGTGGCCGGCCAGAATCACCTTGTCGAAGGACTCGGTCAGTGTGCGACCCTCGCGCTCGCTGGTAATGCGCACGCCCGCACCGTCGCGCTCGATCAAAAGTACCGGACTGTTCAGTCGCTTGTCTTCGATGGCGGCGGTGATCTTGTGCACATAGTCACGTGCCCCGCCGCGCACCGTCCACCACTGAGGCCGGTCGCTGACCTGCAGCAGGCCGTGGTTGTGACAAAAGCGCACCATGGTCGCTACCGGAAATTGCAGCATCTGGTCGGTGGGACAGGACCAGATGCAGCCGATCATGGGCAGAAAATAGCCGTCGCGAAATTCGTCAGAGAGCCCCTGCTCGCGCAGAAAGAAAGACAGCGGCTGCAGCAGCCGCGCATCGGCCTGGCCCCGCTCCAAGCCCCGCGCCAACTCGGTACAGACGCGGTTAAAGCGCAGGATGTCCCTGAGCATGCGCCAAAAGCCCGGCCGCAGCAAATTGCTGCGCTGAGCAAACACGCTATTGAGGTCCGAGCCGCTCCACTCCAGCGCCGACCGCGATTGACCCGCAGGAGCCTGCACCGAAAACGACATGTCCGACTTTGCAGTGGGCACGCCCAGTTCCGCAAACAGGGCGATCAGCCCAGGGTAGGTGCGCTCGTTGAAGACCAGAAAACCGGTATCGACCCCATGGGTCAGCAGACCCTGGTCGGTAGGCAAGGTCACGTCCACCGTGTGGGTATGGCCGCCAAAATAATCGGCAGCCTCAAACAGGCTGATCTGGGCCTGCCCACGCAACTGGTGCGCTGCGGCCAGGCCGGAGATGCCCGAGCCGACGATGGCCACCCGAGGGCCCTTGCCAGGCCCGGCCGAGCCAGAAAGCGGCGGGGCGACGCGCAGCGCTAAGCCCATGAGCCCTGCCTGAAAAGAAAAACGTCGCGAAGCGTCCCGAGGTAATGGAGGGAGGGAGGGAGGAGGAGAGACACCCCGAGCTTGCAACCGGGCCTAAGGGCGCCGGAAGGCTTCGCAACAGAAAACCACTTCGATCGAGGCCGAGGCCCGGACACGGAGCATGGATAAGCCGCTTGCGAAGGGCTGCCAGTTCCCGACATCACCGCCGAATCAAGCCCACCATACTGCATGCACCAGCCCCTGTTCAGTCTGCGATCGAACAAAAGCATACTGTACAGTCATTTTATGACTGATCAGTTATTTTTTGCAAGCAGTTGCTCAATTTGCTTGGTTATGCGGGAATCCTGAGGGCCGGTTGTGGAGCCGTAAGCACTCACTACCTTCCCATCCCTTCCAATCAGGTACTTGTAGAAATTCCAGCGGGGGGAAGAGCCGGCCTCGGCCGCCAGTCGCTTGTAAAAAGGGTGAGCATCCTTGCCGGTCACCGTGGTTTTGGTGAACATGGGAAATTTGACACCGAAGGTACTTTCGCAGAAATCGGCAATGTCCTTGTTGCTGCCCCGCTCCTGCGCAAAGTCGTTGGACGGAAAGCCCAGCACCACGAGGCCCTGGTCCTTGTAGCGGGCATGCAAGGCTTCCAGGCCGGAGTACTGCGAGGTAAAGCCGCAGAAACTGGCGGTGTTGACCACCAGCAAGACCTTACCGGTGTACTGGCACAGGGACTGCGGCTTTTCATCCTGCAGCCGCTCAGCCGTATGCTGCAGCAGGGCCGGGCAGTTGCCAGCGGCCTTAGCCGGTGCGGTCTGCGCCAACACAGGCGCGAGCGCCACAGTGCCAAGAACCAGCGTGGCCAGGCGCAATATGCGAAAAAACGAGGCTTTCATGGGAGTCTCCGAGGGTCTCGAAAGGGGCTTACCGGGGGCCTAACAGGGCTAAGGCCGTAAAAACCCCAGGCCCAGCGTCAACCCAAGCTGACACCACAAGGGCTCGGGCTAATGTACGCCACACAGGACAGCAGATAAGCCTGCCCCTAAAATTGGCGCGTTTGCCGGTCGCCGGGTCCTGTGAGATCAGCCATGCTCTATCCTGAATTGTTCAAGCAACTCGAATCCGTACGCTGGGATATGGATAAAGACATTCCCTGGAGTCAGTTCGACGCCAGCCTGCTGTCCGACGAGCAGGCCCTGACCATCAAGATGAACGCCATCACCGAATGGGCGGCGCTGCCGGCCACCGAGATGTTCCTGCGCGACAACCGCGAAGACAGCGACTTTTCGGCCTTCATGTCGATCTGGTTCTTCGAGGAGCAAAAGCACTCGCTGGTGCTTATGGAATACCTGCGACGCTTTCGCCCCGAGTTGGCGCCCAGCGAAGAGGAATTGCACGAGGTGCGCTTCGAGTTCGAGCCAGCGCCGGCGCTGGAAACCTTGATGCTGCATTTTTGTGGCGAGATCCGGCTCAACCACTGGTACCGCAGGGCCGCGCAGTGGCATACCGAGCCGGTGATCCGCCAGATTTATACCCAACTGAGCCAGGACGAGGCCCGCCACGGCGGGGCCTACCTGCGCTACATGAAGCGAGCGATCGGCCGCTTTGGCGACGAGGCCCGGGCCGCCTTCAGCAAGGTGGGGGTTTTGATGGCCAGCGCCAAGCGCACCGCCCAGGCCCTGCACCCGACCAATCTGCATGTGAACAAATCCCTGTTCCCGCGCGACACCATACAGTCGCGGCTGCCCGACCCGCAGTGGCTCGAGCATTGGCTGAGCCAGCAGATCAAGTTCGATGCCGAGTGGGAGACCAAGGTGGTCGAGCGCATCCTGCACAACATGGGTCTGCTGATGAACCGCAGCTTCCAGACGGTGCAGGAGCTCAACCGCTTCCGCAAGGACCTGATGGCCCAGATCGCGCCCCCCACGCGACCGCAAGCGGCGTGAAGCCACAGTTTGCGCCAGGCCTGCCGGCCAAGATTGCGTCGCGCGAGCAAATCCTACAAAGAGTGGCCGAGTTGGCACGCCCCCTGGTCATGACCAATGGCGTGTTCGATGTGCTGCACCGCGGCCACGTCAGCTACCTGGCCCGCGCCCGCGACCTCGGCGCCAGCTTGCTGGTGGCCATCAACACCGACGCATCGGCGCGGCGCCTGGGCAAGGGGCCCGAGCGGCCTTTGAACCAACAGGCCGATCGCGCCTTCATGCTCGCAGCCCTGCAGTCGGTTGACATGGTGACCTTCTTTGACGAAGACACGCCCGTAGCTTTGATCGGCCAGCTGCGGCCCGACATCCTGGTCAAGGGCGGCGACTACGACATGAGCAAACTGCCCGAGACTGCGCTGGTGCAAAGCTGGGGCGGCAAGGCCCTGGCTCTGCCCTTTGTCGACGGCTACTCCACCACCGCGCTGGTAGAAAAAATCCGGCAGATCTAGGGCGCGGAACCGGCCGCCGCGGGTGTGCCGCCGCGCAGACGGCGCCACAGGCGGACGCTCCACTGACCGATGTCGTCCAGATAGGTGAAGACCACCGGGATCACCAGCAGGCTCAGAAAGGTGCTGGTGAGCAGCCCACCGATGACCGCGATGGCCATGGGCGAGCGAAAGCTCACATCGGCCGAACCCCAGCCCAGCGCGATCGGCATCATGCCGGCGGCCATGGCAATCGTTGTCATGACGATGGGGCGGGCACGCTTGTGGCAGGCATCGAGCAGCGCGTCCCAGCGCGACATGGGCGCCACCGCCGGCTGATCGCCATGAGCAGGCTGACCCCGGCGCGCCACGATCGCATACTCCACCAACAAGATGGAATTTTTGGTAGCCACGCCCATGAGCATGATCAGCCCGATCAAAGAGGGCATGGAAAAGCTCTTCTCCGCCAGTAACAGGCCCACGAATGCGCCACCGAGCGACAAGGGCAGTGCGGCCAGGATGGTCAGCGGATGCAAAAAGCCCTGGAACAGCAGCACCAGCACAAGGTAGATGCACAGCACGCCAACGCCCATGGCCAAGGCAAAGCTGGCAAACAGCTCACCCATCACCTCGGCATCGCCGACCTCCACCACTTTGACGCCCGGCGGCAAATTCTGCAGGGCCGGCAGCTTTTGCACGGCCTGGGTGACCTCGCCCAGAGGCAGGCCGGAGAGCTCAACCTCGAAGGTCACATTGCGCTGACGGTCATAGCGGTCGATCACGGCCGGACCGCCGGCAACCTCCACCTTGGCCACCTGCCCGAGCATGACCGGGCCACGGCTGCCAGGGACCATCAGGCGCTCGATCTGAGCCAAGTCCTTGCGCGCCGCCGCATCGAGTTGCACCACGATGGGCACCTGCCGCTGCGACACATTGAGTTTGGGCAGCTGCTGCTCGTAATCGCCCAGCGTGGCTACCCGCAAGGTCTGCGCAATCGCCGCGCTGCTGACCCCCAGATCGGCCGCGCGGGCGAAATCAGGCCGCACCGCAATCTCGGGCCGCACCAGGCTGGCCGAGGAAGCGATCTGCCCGAGCCCGGGGATGGTGCGCAAATCCTTTTCCACCGCCAAAGCAGCCTGCCGCAGGGCCTGCGGGTCTTCGCCGGTGAGCACCAGCACATACTTTTCGCCCGAGCCACCCAGACCGACCTTGGTGCGCACGCCGGGCAAATCGCCCATGGCGCGCCGGATATTGGCCTCGATCACCTGCTTGCGCGGCCGCTGGCCGCGCTCGCTCAGCGCGATGGTCAGCGTCGCGCGCCGCACTTCAGCCGCACCGCCGCTGACAAAAGGATCGCTGCCGGCACTGCCGCCACCGATGGTGGTGTAGACGCTTTTGACATGCTCGACCCCCTGCAGCAGCACACGCGCGCGCTCGGCGCTTTCGCGGGTATCACGCAGGGTCGAGCCCGGCGGCAACTCGACATAGACCTGGGTCTGCGAGTTGTCATCGGGCGGAATGAAGCCGGTGGGCAGCAAAGGAATCAGCGCGAGCGAACCCACGAAGAAAAGTGCCGAGGCCACCAGCGTGACAAAGCGGTGCTTCAGGCACCAGCGCGCAGCCACCATATAAACCCGCATCCAGCCCGGCTCGTGCGCTGCGGTGACGATGGGCTTGAGCAGGTAGGCGGCCATCATCGGTGTGAGCATGCGCGCCACCACCAGCGAGGCGAAGACCGCCAGCGAGGCGGTCCAGCCAAACTGCTTGAAAAACTTGCCGGCAATGCCGCTCATGAAGGCCGTCGGAAGGAACACCGCAATCAGGGTAAAGGTGGTGGCGATCACCGCCAGCCCGATCTCGTCGGCCGCCTCCATCGCCGCCTGGTAGGGCGTCTTGCCCATGCGCAGGTGCCGCACGATGTTCTCGACCTCGACGATGGCATCGTCGACCAAAATGCCGATGACCAGCGACAGCGCCAGCAGCGTCACCACATTGATGGAAAAGCCCAGCCAAGCCATGCCGATGAAGGCCGGCACCACCGACAGCGGCAGCGCGACCGCCGACACAAAGGTGGCGCGCAGGTCGCGTAAAAAGAGCCAGACCACCAGCACCGCCAGCAAAGCGCCTTCGTAGAGCAGGGTCAGCGAGCCCTGATACTCCTCTTCAACCGGCGTGACGAAGTCAAAAGACTCATGGATCTCGATGTCCGGATGCGCCACCCGGTACTCGGCCAACACCCGCCGCACCGCCTGACCCACCGCCACCTCGCTCTCGCCCCGGCTCCTGACCACCTCAAAGCCAACCACCGGTTGACCATTGAGCCCGGCCCAGGAGCGCGGCTCGGCCAGCCCGTCGGTGACCCGCGCAATCTGATCGAGCCGCACCCGCCGCCCGCCGCCGGCCGCCAGCTCAATACGGCCAATCTCCTGCGCCGTCTGTACCGTGGCCAGGGTGCGTACCGGCTGCTCGCCCGAGCCCAGATCAATGCGTCCGCCCGAGGCCTCTTGCTGCATCTGACCCAACTGCTGCGAGACCTGTAGCGCGGTCAGCCCCAAGGCCTGCAGACGCTGTACGTCGAGCTCGACCCGCACTTGGCGCGTTACGCCGCCAACGCGGTTGACCGCGCCCACACCCTTGATCGCCAGCAACTTGCGGGTAAGCTCATAGTCCACCAACCAAGACAGGGCCTCATCGTCCATGCCTTGCGCACGCACGGTATAGGCGAGCACCGGCGTGCCAGCCAGGTTGAGCTTTTGCACGATGGGGTCGCGCAGGTCGCCGGGCAGATCGGCGCGCGCGCCCTGCACCGCAGAACGCACCTCGTCGAGCGCCTCCTGCACCGGCTTTTCAAGGCGGAATTCGGCCGTCAGCGTGACCGCGCCGTCCTGTACCTTGGTGGTAATGTGCTTGAGCCCCTGCAAGGGCGCCAACGCGTTTTCGATCTTGCGGGCCACATCGGTTTCGAGCTGCGAGGGGGCAGCGCCAGGCAAACTGGCGGTGACCTGTATGGTGGGCAGATCCAGGTCGGGAAAGTTCTGCACCTTCATCGAGCCGTAAGCAATCACCCCGGCCAAGGTGAGCAGAACAAAAAACAGCAGGGCCGGCAGCGGGTTGCGGATCGACCAGGAGGAAACGTTGATCATGCGCAGCCCCGCTTACTTTGAAGCGGGCGCGGCGGCGGGCACTGCCGGGGCAGCCGGGGCAGCCGCCGGCACCACCCGCACCGTATCGCCTTGATTGAGGAAGGCGCCGCCGGAGGCCACCAGCCTGGCATCAGGCGAAAGACCACTGACGATCTCCAGCCTGTCGCCGAGCTGGCGTCCCGTCTGCACCTTGACCTGCGCCACCTTGTCCTGTGCGCCCAGGGTATACACATAGCTAAAGCCATCGCGCACCACCACCGCCGTCTGCGGCACCGTCAGGCCCGGGCTGCGACCGAGCTCAATCAGTCCGCTGGCGAACATGCCAGGCACCAGAGCGGCGCCCTGGCCGCGGGGAGCACTCACGTCCACATAAACCAGGGCATTGCGGGTTTGCGGGTCGGCCGAAGGCGCCAGCATGCGCACCCGGCCCTGAAGCTCCAGGCCAGAGGCTGTCCGCAGGCGCACCGGCGCGCCCACCCGCACCCGCGGCAATTCGGCCGCAGTCACCTCGGCGCGCCATTCGAGCCGGCCCTGACGGATCAGCCGAAACAGCTCGGCACCCGCGCCGGCGACGCTGCCGACGGTGGCATTACGCGCCGAAATCACGCCAGCGTCGGGCGCCCGCACCTCGGTCTGCGCCAGCCGCAGCTGCTGCAAAGCCAAAGCCGCCCGCGCCGACTGCACCCGCGCCAGTGCGACGGCCTCGCTGGCCAGCGCAGCACTCAACTGCGCTGGGCTGAAAAAGCCCTGCTGCTGCAAGGAGCGAGCCCGCTCAGCCTGCGCTCGCGCCTCCTGCGCTGCCGCCTCGGCCTCAGCCACCGCCGCCTGCGTCTGCGCCAACTCAGCGCGCAAAGTGTCGGACTGCAGCAAGGCCAGCAAGTCGCCGCGCCGCACCACATCGCCCACATTGACCCGCACCTCGGTGAGCTTGAGGCCAGGCAACTCGGCGCCGACCAGCGCCTCCTGCCAGGCGGCCACCGAGCCGTGGGCCTGCATCACCTGCGGCAGGGTCATGGTCTGTGGCTGCACGGCTGTCACCGTCAGCGCCGGCCGCACCGCCGTGGCGGCCTTGTCCTGAGCAGGCGCGGAAAAAGCGAGCGCCCAAACCGCGCCTAGACCGGCCAGGCGCCATAGATGTGCTTGTTTCATGATCAACCCTCAGGGGAAACCCGTATTCCGGCAGTGTAACGAGGGGACAAAGCCACAGAATCTCATGGGGACAGCGCAAGCCCCTCAAAACAGATGCTCAGCCCAGCACCTGACGCCACAGCCGCAGCACCGCCTCACGTTGCTCAACCAGCTCGATCAGGGGCAGCTGCGTGGGCTCCTCATTGAGGCGGGCGTGGTGCTGGACCCGACGCAGCTCGCGATAGGCGCCCGCTGCGGCCTGACCCATTGAAGCGGGCAGCAAGCCGGCCTGCTCAGCGCGCTCGAGCAGGGCAATATTGCCCACGTTATCGACCAGCTGCGGATATCTGCAGGCGTGGGCCAGAACCAGGTACTGCACCACAAACTCCACATCGACCATGCCGCCGGCGCTGTGCTTGACGTCAAACACATCGGCACCGCGCACCGGATGGGCGGCGCGGACCTTGTCGCGCATGGCAACGATCTCGCCGCGCAGCGCCGCCGCGTCGCGCTCGGCCATGATGACCTGCCCGCGTACTTCCTCGAAGCGCCTTTGCAGCTCGGTCGATCCGAGCACAAACCTCGCCCGCGTCATTGCCTGATGCTCCCAGGTCCAAGCGGTGTTGCTACCGCGCTGCTGCTGGTAGTCGGCATAGGCCGCGAACCGGGTGACCAGCAGGCCCGAATTGCCATTGGGCCGCAGCGCGGTGTCGATCTCAAACAGATCGCCCTCGCTGGTCTTGACCGTTAGCCAGTTGATCAGCTTGCGGGCAAAGGCTGCATAGACTTCGGGCGCACGCTCATCCTCGTCTTCGTAGACGAACACCACATCCAGATCGCTGCCGTAGCCCAGCTCCTTGCCGCCCAGTTTGCCGTAGGCAATGATGGCCAACTGCGGTTGATCACGGTGTTTTTGCTTCAGGCGCTGCCAACACCATTGCGCGGTCAGGCTCAGCACTGCTTCGGCCAGGGCGCTCAGGTCATCGGCCACCTGCTCGACACTGAGCAGGCCCTCGACATCGCGAGCCAGGGTGCGAAACACCTCGGCATGGTGGGCGCGCCGCAGCAGGTTCAGGCAGGCCTCTTCGTCGTCTTCACCCGTCCGCTTGAGCGCTTGCAGGCGCGCCTGCAACTCCCGGGTGAAAGCCTGCGGATCCAGGCGCTGCTGCAGCATCTGGCCGTGGGCCAGCTCATCAATGACGCCCGGGTGCGCCAGCAGATAACGCGCGGGCCAGCGCGCCGCGCCAAGCAGTCGCAGCAATCGCTCATGCACCGAGGGCCGCTCGATCAGCAAAGCCAGGTAACTCTCGCGCCGCAGCAGCGGCTCGATCCAATCGATCAGCCGCAGCACCCCGTCCTGACCGACTCTGCCGCCCTCCAGCCAAGCGATGGAGCGCTGCACCAAGCGCAGCAGGCGCGAGCGCGAGTCCTCGCGCAGCGCCAGCACCCGCGGATGATCCTGCCAGGCCAGCAAACGGGTGCGCAGGGCCTCGGGCCACTGCCCGCCCTCGCGCTGCACCAACTCGGTCAAATCCTGCGGCGCGCTCTGCTGCCCCGGCTTGGAGCAACCCACGCACTGCGCGTGACCGCCCAGCAGCTTGTCAAACTCCTCGGCCACACGCTCGCGGTGGCCGTCAAGCTCGGCCAAAAATGCACCGGTGTGGGCAAAACCCAGGGTGGCTGCAATCCAGGCCAGATCGGCGTCCTGGGTGGGCAGCAAATGGGTCTGCTGGTCATCCAGATATTGAATGCGATGCTCGACCCGGCGCAAAAAGTCATAGGCCCGAGCCAGGCCCGCAGCAGTGGCCGGTGGCATCAAGCCGGCCCGGCTGATGCGCCCGAGGGCGTCAACCGTGGGTCGGGTACGCAGCTCGGGAAACTGACCGCCGCGCACCACCTGCAACAACTGCACGGTAAATTCGATCTCGCGAATACCGCCGCGCGACAGCTTGACGTCGTTGGCGCGCTCGGGATGGCCGGCAGCCCGGCGCGCCGCCTGCTCGCGGATTTGACGGTGCAGCACCCGCAGGGACTCGAATACGTTGTAGTCGAGGTAGCGACGAAACACGAAGGGCAGCACCAGCTGACGCAGGACGTCGGTCGAGCCGTCGCTGCGGCTGGCCAGAGGCGCCACCACCCGGCTCTTGAGCCAGGCAAAGCGCTCCCACTCGCGGCCCTGCACCTGGAAATACTCCTCCAGGGCGCCCAGCGAGACAGCCGGCGGGCCGGAATTGCCGTTGGGCCGCAGGGCCAGGTCCACCCGAAACACGAAGCCATGCTCGGTGACTTCACCAATAAGCGCATGGACCGCCTTGACCTGCTGAGCAAAGTACTCCTGGTTGGAGATCACGCCACGGCCGTCAGCACGGCCCTGGGTGTGGCCCTGCTCGTCATAGATGTAGATCAGGTCGATGTCGCTGGAGACATTGAGCTCGCGCGCGCCAAGCTTGCCCATACCGATCACCCACATGCAAGCGCGGCGGGTCGGCTGCTGCTCGCCCTCACCGACCTGCGGCGGACCGTGGAGAGCGTCCAGGTCCTGGGCCGACTGGCGCATGGCCACATCGAGCGCCAATTCGGCCAGCTCGGTCATGGCACCGGTGACCACGGCCAGCGCCAGCGGCTCGCTGGCCTGACTGTCCAGGACCACCAGGCGCTCGAGCACCAACTGACGCAGGATACGCAATGCCGCGCCGCTGTGATGACCGGCAGCGCACAGGCGCTCGAAAGTCTGAAGCATCATGGCCCGATCCGGCGCTCCGGTCGGCAAGCAGGCCAGCTGGTCGGCATAACGCCGACGGATGCGCTGCACGTAGCGGCTGTAGCCCGCATCGCGGCCCACCGAAAGTCCCTGCATGGGCAAGTCGGCCGGAGGAGGCGTCGTCGGGCTTGGCAACGGTGTCATGGGCTTGCGTTCGGTCTGCGTCAAAAGAGCAGGACAAACCCCCGTCGAAGGTCATAATTCCAGACAGCCATGCTGCCGCAATCTGCCTCCACGCCCACCATCATGCCGCTGCGCCTGAAGCTCTGGGCGGCAGCCACCCGGTGGCTGCTCGCGCTCTTGCTCATGTGTGCCCTGCTGCTGGGTCTCGGTTGGGCCCTGCTCCACTGGGTGATTGTGCCGCGTATCGACGAATTTCGCCCGGCACTGGAGGGACTGGCCCAGCAACGCACCGGTTTGCGCCTGGAAATCGGTCAACTGGAAGCCCGCTCGGGCGGCCTCATTCCCTCTTTCACCCTGCGGCAAGTGCGGGTGCTGGATGCCCAAGGCCACGCCGCACTGCAACTGCCCCAGGTTCTGGTGGCCATCTCGCCGCGCTCAGCGCTCAGGTTCGGACTGGAGCAACTGGTCATCGAAGGAGCCGAGCTGGAGCTGCGGCGTACTCGCGACGGCCGCTTTCTGATTGCCGGCATCGATATGAACGAGGCGCCGCAGGTTGATGTGCAGCCAGCCCTGGATTGGCTGTTTGCCCAAAGTGAATGGGCGCTGCTGGGTGCAGCTGTGCGCTGGCGCGACGAGCAGGAGGATATTGCGGTCGACCTGCGCCAGGTCGATGGGGTGATGCGCAACCAAGGCCAGCGCCACAGCATGCGCCTGGACGCCACGCCAGCGCCCGAATGGGGCGACCGCTTTACCTTGCGCGGCCAGCTGCGCCAACCGCTGCTGTCCGTGGCCAGCGGTCGCTGGCGGCAGTGGAGCGGCGAGCTCTACGCAGAATTTAGCCGGATCGAGGCACGGCCGCTACAAGCCTATGCGCAGTTGGCCGGCATTGGGCTCGAGCGCGGCCGCGGCGCGCTGCGCACCTGGGTGGACGTCGAGCGCGGCAGCATCGTCGGCGCGCTGGCTGATGTACAGCTGCAAGACGTTCAGGCCCAGCTGGCCCCCAAGCTACCCAGCCTGGCCTTGCGCTCACTCAGCGGCCGTCTGGGCTGGCAGCAGGTCGAGCGCGGACTCCAGGCCAGCGCCCAGGCGCTCAGCTTCGAGAGCACCGACGGTCTGCGCTGGCCGGCCGGCAATGTCTCATGGACGCAGCAGCCGGCCAGTGGCAAAAGCGCCGAGCGCGGCCAATTCAGCGCCGACCAGATCGACCTGGCCGCATTGGCCGCCATCGCCCAGCGCCTGCCCCTGGCTCCCAAGCTTCACGATCAGCTTCGTAGCCTGCAGCCACAAGGCCTGATCGAACAGCTTCAAATGAGCTGGCAAGGATCGGTCCAGGATCCAGATCAAGCGCAGGTGCGTGCCCGGGTACGCCAACTGGCACTGGCCTCGGCGCCGGCAGCAGGGCTGGGCCGCCCCGGCTTGCAGGGGGCCGACTTGGATGTCCAGTGGACCCACGAAAGGGGCCAGGACAGCGGCCAGGCCAAACTCAGCATGAAAAACGGGTGGCTGGAATTTCCCGGCGTTTTCAATGAGGCGCGGATACCGCTGAACGATTTTGCTGCGCAGATCAAATTCAAGCGCAGCGCTGGCGCCAGCTTCGTCGATGTGGAGCAGGCTCAGCTGCTGGCCGACGACGCACAGGGCCAGTTCAAGGGCAGTTGGAGCCGCCAGGGCGACGGGCCCGGCCAGCTCGATCTGCAGGGCCAGCTCAGTCGAGCCCATGCAGCCCGGGTATACCGCTACCTACCCCTGACTCTTCCCGAATCGGTACGCCGCTACGTTCAGGACGCGGTGCCAGAAGGCCAGCTCAGCGATGTCCGCTTTAAGGTCAAAGGGCCACTGGCGCGCTTTCCCTTCAAGCAAGCTGAGGACGGAGAGTTTTCCGTCAGCGCCAAGCTTAGCGGTGCCCGGTACCGCTATGTGCCCCCTGGGGGCCCGGGCAAGCCCTGGCCGGCCATGGAACAGCTGGAGGCCGACCTGCTGTTCAGTCGCGCCAGCATGCAGATCAGCCAGGCCCGCGCCCAGGTCGCTGGGCTGGCTGGCCTGTCGATCACCAAAACTCAGGCACGCATCGCCGACCTGACACAGCAGGCCACCGTCGAGGTCAGTGGCGAGATCAACGGCCCGCTGGCCCAAGGCCTGCAGCTGATGAGAACATCGCCGCTGGCGGCCATGACCGGCGAGGTGCTCAGTCAGGCCAGCGCCAGCGGCGCGGCAGCCGTCGAACTCAAGCTCAACCTGCCGCTGGCCGAACTCGGTCGCTCCAGCGTGACCGGCCGGCTGCTGCTCGGGGGTAACGATGTGCAACTCGCGCCCGAGCTGCCCCTGCTGTCGCAGGCCAAGGCAGCGGTCAACTTCACACAAGACACGGTGCAGGTCAGTGCGGCACAAGGGCGACTGCTGGGCAGCGACCTGCGATTTGAGGGCAATATCAAACCCCGGTCGATTGATGCCAGTGAGCCCGAAATCATGTTTCGGGCTCAAGGGGAGATCAGCGCTGAGGCCTTGCAGCAACTGCGCGAGCCGGCCTGGCTGGCCGATCTGGCCCGCCAGGCCAGCGGCAGCACCAGCTACAGCGCCACCATAGGGCTGCGCCAGGGCTGGCTCGAGGCCAGCGTCAACAGCAACCTGCGCGGACTGGCCTTGAACCTGCCCGAGCCGCTGAACAAACCGGCCAGCGCGCAATGGCCGCTGCGCCTGGAGCGAAGCATGGATGCGGCCAGTCTGCGAGAGGCGCGTCGTCCGCAAGACCGCATCAGCCTGCAGCTCAATCCAGGCGACGCACTGCCCGGCGGGCTGAACCTGCACTTGCAGCGTGACCTCGGCGGCGCTGCGCCCCAGGTGCTGGCCGGCGATATCGCCATCGGCACGCCCGGGCTCGATCCGGTTGCCGGGCAAGTGCGTGCCCAAATCGATCTGGCCGGCCTGGACCTGGATGCTTGGCAGGCCGTGCTGCCTGCGTCGGCTACCCGGAGCAGCCAGACTTACCTGCCGACACTGGTGAGCCTGCGCAGCGGACAGTTGCGCGTGCAAGGGCACAACCTGCAGCAGGTGGTGCTGGGCGCCAGCCGTGAGCGCACACTGTGGCGCGCGAACATCGACGCCAGCAACCTGAGCGGCTACGCCGAATATCGTCCGGCCAACGGGGGGACTGCCGGCCGACTCTATGCCCGGATGGCGCGGATGGCCCTGGGCCAGGCCACCACCAGTAACGTCGAAGCCTTGCTCGACAAACAGCCGGTCAGCATCCCAGGGCTGGACATCGTGGTCGACGAGCTCGAACTGCGCGGGCGCAAACTCGGACGGCTGGAAGTGGAGGCGATCAACCGCAACACCGGCGGCGGCGATGCAGCGCGCGAATGGCGGCTGGCCAAACTCAATCTATCGGTTCCCGAAGCCCGGCTGAGCGCCACCGGCAGTTGGGCCGCCCTGCCCGGCGATGCGCCAGGCCGCGGCGGCGGGCCAATGCGGCGCCAGACCCAGATGAACTTTCGGCTTGACATCACCGACTCCGGTGAGTTGCTCAAGCGCATGGGCATGGACGGCGCCATACGCCGCGGCAAGGGCAAGCTCGAAGGCACCATAGGCTGGAGCGGCTCGCCGCTGGCCCTGCACACGCCCAGCCTGCAGGGCCAGTTCGGCGTCGATATCGAGTCAGGCCAGTTCCTCAAGGCCGAGCCGGGCGTCGCCAAGCTGCTGGGTGTGCTCAATCTGCAGGCCTTGCCCCGGCGCCTGACGCTCGATTTCCGCGACGTGTTTTCCGAGGGCTTTTCCTTCGACTGGGTGCGCGGCGAGGTGGCCATCGATCAAGGCGTAGCCCATACCGACAGCCTGCGCATGAAAGGGGTCAATGCGGCAGTGCTGATGGCCGGCTCGGCCGACATCGGCCGCGAGACCCAGGACCTCAAGGTGGTGGTGGTGCCCGAAATCAATGCGGGCACCGCCTCGCTGCTGGCCTCAGCGGTCAATCCGGCCATGGCCCTGGGCACCTTCATCGCCCAATGGCTGCTGCGCCGCCCTTTGAGCGAGGCCAACACCCAGGAGTTTGGCGTGCGTGGCACCTGGGCCGACCCGATCATTGAGCCGATTGCACGCAAGACCCCGTCGGCCAGCGTCGGCAGCCCCTGAAAGACCCGGATGAAAGTCGCTGCGCTTCAAATGGTCTCAGGCACCGATGTGGCGGCCAATTTACGCGCCGCCGCCCATGGCCTGGCCGAGGCGGCCGACGCCGGTGCAGAGTTGGCCCTGCTGCCCGAGTATTTCTGCCTGCTCGGGCGCAACGAGCGGGACAAACTGACGCTGGCCGAGCCGGCTGGCCAAGGCCCGCTGCAGGACTTTCTGGCGTCCGAGGCCCAGCAGCACGGGCTGTGGATCGTCGGTGGCACCGTACCCTTGGCCAGCGCCGATGCAGGCCGTGTGCTCAACAGCACGCTGGTGTTCAGCCCGCTGGGGCATGTGGTGGCACGCTACGACAAGATCCACCTGTTTCGCTACAGCGGCGAGCGCGAGAGCCATGACGAGACCCGCACCATCGAAGCCGGCAAGGACAGCGCCAGCTTTGAGCTGCCCTCGCGCGACGGTCACCGCTGGCGCATCGGCCTGAGCATTTGCTACGACCTGCGCTTTCCCGAGCTTTACAGGCGCCTGCGCAGCGATCTGCTGCTGGTGCCCAGTGCCTTCACCTACCCCACCGGCCAGGCGCACTGGGAGGTGCTGCTGCGGGCGCGGGCCATTGAAAACCTGGCCTTTGTGGCTGCCGCTGCCCAGGGCGGCGTGCACGACAACGGCCGCCGCACCTGGGGCCACAGCATGCTGATCGACCCCTGGGGCCAGATCCTGGCGCAACAGGCCGAAGGCGCGGGGGTGGTACTGGCCGAGCTGGAAGCTGGCGAGCTTGGACGCAGGCGCCAGCAACTGCCGGCGCTGGACCATCGGGTGCTGCCGTGAACTTGATGGACAGCAGAGCATCGCCTACGGCAGCCGGGCCCGTGACCGTGGCAGGGCTGGCCAAGCGCGGGTGGCGGCAGCTGGGCCGCCGCTTTCGCGGCCATCTGCGCAGCCGCTGGCTGCTGTGGACCATGCTGGTGCTGCTGCTGGCCGCGCTGCTGGGTTTGCTGGTTTGGTTGACAGGCCGCTATGAAGCCAGCGCGGTGCAAAGCCGGCTCGACGCCGAAGCGTTGGAAGTGGTGAGCGATCTGCGCAACGGGCTGGCGCGCAATATGCGGCAGCTGCAGCTGCTCACGCCGGACAAGCCCAGCGTGTGGAGCGCCCAGAGCGCCGAATTGCTGCAGCAAAGGCGCGAGATCGTGCGCCTGGAGTGGCGCGATCCTCAGCTGCAGACCTTGCTCGGCCAGGACGCGCTCATGCGGGCGCCAGTCTTCAGCCGCACGCCGCGCGCGCAAAGCGCGGCCGACGTGAACCTGGCCTGCAGCACCGCGATGCGTTTTGAAGGCGCAGCCTATTCCAACAGCTACTTCGTGCCGCAGCCCGACGGGCTGGGGCTGGAGCTGATGGATCTGTGCATACCGCAGACCGTATCGGGTCGCCTGATTGGCTTTACCGTGGCCACCTATGCCCTGTCCGACATGCTGGTCGAGATGGCCAGCGCGCGGCTGCCCCGCGGCTACGCGCTGGCCTTCACCGAGGCCGATGGCACCCGGCTGGCGATGCACGGACAGCTCGGTCAGGGCCAGAAGCTGTACCAGGCCCAGCTGCTGCTCGATCTGCCGGGCAACACCCTGGTGGTGCGCATGGAGACCCGGCAAGGCACCGCCGACCTGTTTCCCAACCCCTTGAGCGCGCTGGTCAGCAGCATGGCGCTGGCCCTGACACTGGTGCTGTTTCTGCTGGTGCGCGATATGCGGCGCAGACAGAAGGTCGAACAGGACCTGGCCGAGGCACTGGCCTTTCGCAATGCCATGGAAGACTCGCTGAGCACCGGCCTGCGTGCGCGCGACTTGCAGGGCAACATCACCTACGTCAACCCGGCGTTTTGCAAGATGGTGGGCCTGCAGGCCGAGCAACTGCTGCGAAGCGGTGACCAGGCCCCCTACTGGCCACCGGAGATGGTGGCCCTTTACAGCCGACGCCAGCAGGACCGCTACAACAACAGCGCCGTCCTGCGTGCAGGGCATGAGTCGGTGTTTCAACGCAGCGACGGCACCCGCTTTCCCGTGCTGATCATGGAGGCCCCCTTGATCAACGCGCAAGGCCGCCACACCGGCTGGATGAGCGCAGTGCTCGACATCAGCGAGCAAAGGCGCAATGAAGACCTCTCGCGCGCCAGCCAGGACCGTCTGCAGGCCACCGCCCGCCTGGCCATGGTCGGTGAGATGGCTTCACTGCTCAGCCACGAACTCAATCAGCCGCTGGCCGCCATTGCCAGCTACGCCAACGGTTCGGTGAACCTCTTGCAGGACGCCTTGCAGCAAGGCCAGGCCGCCGACGGGGCTGCGCTGGCCGCCGACCTGCTGACGGCCTTGCAACGCATTTCCGGCCAGGCCGAGCGAGCCGGTAAGGTGATCCGCAGCGTGCATGACTTCGTGCGCCGGCGCGAGCAGCCGCGCCAGGCGGTGGCGCCGCAAGACCTGCTCGATGCCATCATGCCGCTGGTCGCCCTGCAGGCGCGCAAGCTCGCGGTGCAAGTGATCTCGACCGTAGCGCCGGACTGCCCAGCGGTGTTGTGCGACCGCACCATGGTCGAACAGGTGCTGCTCAACCTGGTTCGCAATGGCATGCAGGCCATGCAGGGCACGCCCACGGGGGGCGCGCACAGGGTGCTCGAGCTGCAGGTTCACGCGGTGCACAGCGAGGGTGAGTCGGTGCGCTGGGTCGAATTCAGCGTCAGCGACCTTGGACAAGGCATAGACCCTGCTGCGGCGCAGCAGCTGTTCACCCCGTTTTTCACCACCAAGGCCGAGGGCATGGGCCTGGGCCTGAGCCTGTGCCGCACGGTGGTCGAGCAGCACGGCGGCACTTTGCGCTTTGAATCCCACCGCCCGCAAGGCACGGTGTTTCACTTCACCCTGCCAGCCACCGCCCTGTCCAAGGCGGCCAGCCCCACCCGGGAACTGAGTACCGCATGAACCAACTTCCCAATGCCACGGTCTATGTGATCGACGACGACGCCGGCGTGCGCGATGCGCTGGCCTGGCTGCTGCGCTCGCGGCGCCTGCTCAGTGAGCTGTTCGACTCGGGCGAGTCCTTTGAGGCCTACGTCAGCCGACCCGGCTTCGAAGTGCGCGAACCCTCTTGCGCCCTGCTCGACGTGCGCATGGGTGCACTCAGTGGCCTGGCCCTGTTCGACCGTATGGTCAAACGGGGACTATTGCCGGTGATGCCGGTGATCTTTCTGACCGGCCACGCCGATGTACCGACTGCGGTCGATGCGGTCAAGGGCGGTGCATTTGATTTTTGTGAAAAACCGTTTTCCGACAACGCCTTGGTCGACCGCGTCGAGCAAGCGGTGGCGCGCTCGGCGGCGGCTCTGAACGAGCAGCGGCAGGGCCGGGAGCTGCAACGGCGCCTGGCGGGTCTGACCGAGCGCGAACACGAGGTGATGCAGCGGGTGGTCGAGGGTTTGTCCAACAAACAGGTGGCCGACGGGCTGAGCATCAGCGTGCGTACGGTCGAAGTCCACCGCGCTCGGGTGTTTGAAAAGATGGCGGTCAAATCCGCTGTCGAGCTGGTCAACCTGCTGCGCGGCCTGGACAGGGTCTGACAAGGTGCGCAAGAGGGGCAGACTCAGGTTTCGGGCGGATCCTTGGGCGGCAGCTCGCCTTTAGGCCGACCGGAGAACATGGTCCACCAGACGATGAACACCAGCAGCGCCAGGGCCAACAGGGCTTCAAGCAGTAACAGGGCCATACTTCGTCTCAGTCACATCATGAAATTGCTCTTTATTATCCCCGGCGCGCTGGCGCTGCTGTCCTGCGGCCATGTACAGGTGCCTGTGCCGCCGCTGCCGCAAGGGCCGGTCAGCACCAGCCAGGGCACGCCCACGCCCACGCCCACGCCGCAGGCAACACCCGCGCCCCTGGCAGCGCCGACCCAGACCGGCGACGCGCTGCTGCGACCCAAAAGCCGCTGGGTGCCTACTGCCTGGTCCGACCTACCCGGCTGGGAGCAAGACAAGCTCGATCAGGCCTGGCCGGCCCAGCTGCGCAGTTGCCTGCGGCCGCACCCGGCCTTTGCAGCCCTGTGCCCCGAAATCCGCCAGCTCGCCCATGCGGACCCGGGCGAGCAACGCCGTTGGATGATGGAACGCCTGCGCCCTTATCGCGTTCAAGACCGCAACGGCGACAGTGTGGGCTTGCTCACCAGCTATTTCGAGCCTGTGCTAACGGCTCGCCGACAGCGCAGCGCCAGCCACGGCGTCGCGCTGTACCGGCCGCCGGCCGATTTGGCCAGCCGCAAACCCTGGTACACCCGGCAGGAGATCGACACGCTGGAGCCAGCCAGGGCCGCGCTGAGCGGGCGCGAGATCGCCTGGCTGAGCGATCCGATCGACGCCATGCTGCTGCACATCCAGGGCTCAGGCCGGTTGCTGCTGACCGACGCCGACGGCAGCCAGCGCCAGGTGCGGGTGGCTTTTGCCGGTTCCAACGAACAGCCCTATCGCAGCATCAACCAATGGCTGCTGGAGCAGGGCGTACAGCGCATCAACCCCTGGCCCGAGGCCACCAAGGATTGGGCCGCGCAAAACCCGCAGCGCCTGAACCAGTTGCTGTGGAGCAACCCACGCTACATTTTTTTCCGGGAGGAGACCATCACCAACCCAGACGAAGGCCCGCGCGGTGCGCAGGGCGTGCCACTGAGCGCCGGCCGCTCCATCGCGGTCGATCCCGGCAGCATTCCCTACGGCACCCCGGTCTGGCTGGCCTCGAACGGGCCGGCCCTCGCTGTGCAACGTTTGGTGATGGCGCAAGACACCGGCAGCGCCATCGTGGGGGCGGTGCGCGCCGACTACTTCGCCGGCACCGGGCCGCAGGCGGGCGAGTTGGCCAGCAAGGTCAAGCAAGGCTTGCAGCTGTGGGTTTTGTGGCCCCGTTGAGCCGGCCAAGCGGCTACAAGCTCAGCCAGAACCTCGGGCAAACCCGTAGGCCGATGAGCCCCTTCGACCAACAGGCTTGAGCCGCCGCAGGGGGGCCCTGCAACCGGGTGTGACGCATACAATCTGCGCTTCCCGCCCTGAAGCCGCCTCTTGCGTGTACCTGCGCCCCACCCGGCCAGGGCCCAACAATCCCCTGGAGTTGCTTTCGTGTTCATCTCTTCCGCCTTTGCCCAGACCGCCCCCGCCCCTGCCGCCGGTGGCGACATGATGTCTTCGATGGCCAGCATGCTGCCGCTGCTGCTGATGTTTGTGGTGCTGTATTTCGTCATGATCCGCCCGCAAATGAAAAAGCAAAAAGAGCACCGCGCCATGATTGAGGCGCTGGCCAAGGGCGACGAGGTGGTCACCGCAGGCGGCCTGCTGGGCCGGGTCAGCAAGATCGGCGATGGCTTTATCAGTGTCGAGTTGTCCCAGGGCGTGGAAGTGCAGATGCAGCGCGCCTCGGTGGTGCAGGTCATGCCCAAGGGCACGATGAAGTGAGTCGGTCCGGGGACTTTGCCCCGGCCTGCTGCCCCTTTTCGCCCGGCCCGCACGCCGAGCTGACCCTTTGCGAAGACGCTTGCCATGAACCGTTACCCGATCTGGAAATACCTGGTGATCGCCATCACCCTGGTGATCGCGGCCCTGTACACCCTGCCCAACTTCTTTGGAGAGGCGCCGGCGGTACAGGTCTCGAGCCTCAAAGCCATGGCCAAGATCGACGCTGGCACCGTCAGCCGGGTACAAGACGCGCTCAAAGCGGCCGGCATCACCGCCGAAGACGTGGTGCTCGAAGGCAACTCGGTGCGCGCGCGTCTGGACAGCCCGGACAACCAGCTCAAGGCCAAGGACGCGATCCAAAAGGCACTTATTCCTGACGCGGCCGATCCTTCCTACGTCGTCGCCCTCAACCTGGTCTCGCGCTCGCCGGCCTGGCTGCGCAGCGTGCATGCCATGCCGATGTACCTGGGCCTGGACCTGCGCGGCGGCGTGCACTTCATGCTGCAAGTGGACATGCAAGCTGCCCTGACCAAGCGGACCGACTCGCTGACCGGAGACTTGCGCCTGGCCCTGCGCGAAAAGAGCCTGCGCTATGAAGACCTGAGGCGCGAAGGCACCTCCATCCAAATGCGCCTGCCCGATGCCGCCACCGCCGAAGCGGTGGGGCGCCTGGTGCAGGAGCAGTTCGCCGACCTGCAAACGCGCAGCGAGCCCGACGGGGGCAAGATCAAGCTGGCCGCCAGCATCAAGCCCGAGGCCGTGCGCCGGGTACAAGAGCAAGCCCTCAAGCAAAACATCACCACGCTGCACAACCGCATCAACGAGCTGGGTGTGTCCGAGCCGGTGATTCAACAGCAGGGCCTGGACCGCATCGTGGTGCAACTGCCTGGCGTGCAAGACACCGCCAAGGCCAAAGACATCTTGGGCCGCACCGCTACCCTGGAAATGCGCCTGGTCGACGAGAGCGCCGAAGCCCGCGCGGCCGAGCTCGCCGGCGGCCTGGTGCCCTTTAGCTCTGAAAAATTCATGGAGCGCGACGGCCGGCCCATCATCCTCAAGAAACAGGTGGTGCTGACCGGCGAGAGCCTGACCGACGCACAGCCCGGCTTTGACTCGCAGTCACAACAGCCCAAGGTCGACCTGACGGTCGATGCCAAGGGCGGTCGCATCATGCGCGATGTCAGCCGCGAGAACCTGAAAAAACGCATGGCCATCGTGCTGTTCGAAAAAGGCAAGGGCGAGGTGCTGACCGCGCCTGTGATCCAGGGCGAGCTGGGCAACCGCTTCCAGATCTCGGGCTCCATGACCACCGTCGAAGCCAACGACCTGGCCCTGCTGCTGCGCGCAGGTTCACTGGCCGCCCCCATGGACATCATTGAAGAGCGCACCATTGGCCCTAGCCTGGGCGCCGAAAACATCGCCAAGGGCTTTAACAGCGTGATCTGGGGCTTTATCGTCATTGTGGCCTTCATGGCCCTCTACTACACGCTCTTTGGCCTGATCTCGGGTCTGGCCCTGGCCGTCAACCTCTTGATGCTGGTGGCGGTGCTGTCCATGCTGCAAGCCACGCTCACGCTGCCAGGCATGGCCGCCATGGCACTGGCACTGGGCATGGCCATTGACTCCAACGTGCTGATCAACGAGCGCGTGCGCGAAGAGCTGCGCAATGGCGCGGCACCGCAAGCGGCGATCCACGCCGGCTACGACAGAGCCTGGGCCACCATTCTGGACTCCAACATCACCACTTTGATTGCGGGCCTGGCGCTGCTGGTTTTTGGCTCTGGCCCGGTGCGCGGCTTCGCGGTGGTGCACTGCATCGGTATCCTGACCAGCATGTTCTCGGCAGTGTTCTTCTCGCGCGGCCTGGTCAACCTTTGGTACGGCCGGCAGAAAAAACTCAAATCAGTGTCGATTGGTACCGTCTGGCGCCCGGGCGCTGACGCCCAGCCCTGAGACCCACGCGCAGACACCGACGCCCTGACCGGAGCCCCTCATGGAATTTTTCAAGATCCGCCGCGACATCCCGTTCATGCGGCATGCCAAGGTCTTTAACGCCATCTCCTTCATCACCTTCGCGCTGGCGGTGTTCTTCCTGTTCAGCCGCGGGCTGCACCTGTCGGTGGAATTTACCGGCGGCACGCTGATGGAAGTGTCCTACAGCCAAAGTGCTGACCTCAACAAGGTGCGCAGCACAGTGGCCAGCCTGGGCTTTACCGACGTACAGGTGCAAAACTTTGGCACCGCGCGCGATGTGATGATTCGCCTGCCGGCGCAAAAGGGCGTCAGCACCGCGCAGCAAAGCGAAAAAGTGATGCAGGCGCTCAAGGCCGGCGATGCTGGCGTGGTGCTCAAGCGCACCGAATTCGTCGGACCGCAGGTCGGCGATGAGTTGGCCGCCGATGGCCTGAAGGCGCTGGCCATGGTGGTGGTGGGCATCATGATCTACCTGGCGTTTCGCTTCGAATGGAAATTCGCTGTCTCCGCCATCATCGCCAACCTGCACGACATCATCATCATCCTGGGCTTCTTCGCCTTCTTCCAGTGGGAGTTCTCGCTGGCCGTGCTGGCGGCGGTGCTGGCGGTGCTGGGCTATTCAGTCAATGAATCGGTGGTGATCTTCGACCGGATCCGCGAGAACTTTCGCCGCTTTCGCAAGATGGACACGGTCGAGATCATCGACAACGCGATCACCTCGACCATCAGCCGGACCATCATCACCCACGGCTCAACCCAGATCATGGTGCTGTCCATGCTGCTGTTTGGCGGCCCCACCCTGTTTTACTTTGCACTGGCCCTGACCATCGGCATCTGCTTCGGCATTTATTCCTCGGTCTTTGTGGCCGCGGCCATCGCCATGTGGCTGGGCATCGAACGCGAAGACCTGATCAAGGGCCCGCCGCGCAAAGACGGGCAAGACCCGAACGACCCGAATGCTGGCGCAGTGGTCTGAGGCCGACACGGCCTCAGATTGAACGCAAGTAATGGGCGGCTATACCGAAGGCGCTGTGGGTCAATGCGCCAGTCGCGCGCTGCCGTCATCGCACAGCTCGTCGAGCACCAGCGCATCGGGCTCCTCGCCCAAGCTCCAGTAGACCATCAGCACGATGATCTTCAGGTCGTCGAGCGACAGCGGCTCGAGCGCGACAGCCATGGCCCGGTCGACCACAATCTCGCGCATGTGCGCCGGCAAGACGCCAGCGCTTTCAAGGAAACTGATAAAGCCCAGCGCATCCGGGCCTAGTTGCTGGCGCTCGGCCGGCGAGTAGATGCGCAGGCTGCCGGCCGATTGGGGCAGCACGCAATCGCCCCGGCCCAGGCCCTCGGTGGAACACAGCCGGCTGGTCTGAGCGGCCAACTGCAGGCCATCAAGCCAGATCAGGGCCGCCTCGATTTCCTCGGGCTCAAAACCTGCCGCACTGAGCTTGCGCCCGAGCTGAGGGGCTTCGGGGCAGGCATCGCCTTGCCAGTAATTTTCGTAAACGTAGACCAGCACCTCAAACATGGCCCCAATATAACGCAGAAGTGCCCGGTCCTGGCAAGTCCCGCTGGCCAGGCTGGCGGCGCTTTACCGCAGGGGGCAGGCTTTACCGCAGGGGGCAGGAGCTGCGTCCTCGCAGCGAAGGGGCGCAGGCGCTCGGCCTCAAATTCAGGCTCTGACCAGGCGCTGAAACAGCCCGCCCGGCAGGCGCGCCAGCTGGCCGTCAAGCTCCAACTCGAGCAGACGAGCCTGCAAGCGCTCGGTGGGCCAGCCGCTGCTGGCCTGCAGCGCGTCCAGGCCGATAGGCTCAAAACCCAGGGCCCGGAGCAAAGCCGCATCTTCGGCGCTGGCTGGCTCTCGCCCTTGCGGGTCCGCCTGGGTTTCATCCAAGCGCCTCGCCGGTGCCCGCGATGCGTCGGCCGATGTGTCAGCCAATGCATCAGGCGCAATGATGTCGAGTTCTTCCAGTACGTCCTGTACCCCGGTGACCAGGCGCGCTCCCTCGATGATGAGCTGGTGACAGCCACGCGACTGCAGCGAATCGATGGAGCCTGGAATGGCCATCACCTCCTTGCCTTGCTCCGCTGCCAGCCTGGCGGTGATCAGGGAGCCCGACTGCAAGTTGGCCTCGACCACCAGGGTCGCGCGCGCCAGGCCAGCCAGGATGCGGTTGCGCTGCGGGAAATGGTGGGCCAGCGGCGGCGTACCCAAGGCAAATTCACTCACGATCGCGCCGCTGCCGACGATGCGCCGCGCCAAGTCCAGGTGGCGTCGCGGATAGACCCGGTCCAGCCCGGTGCCCACCACCGCCACCGTGGATCCACCTGCGGCGAGCGCGCCTTCATGCGAGGCGCCATCGATGCCGAGCGCCAGCCCCGAGGCGATGCCTACCCCCTGCTGGGCCAGCGCCTGCGCAAACTGCCGAGCATGCATCAGGCCCTGCGGCGTCGGATTGCGGCTGCCCACCATCGCCAGCCAGTGCTGCGATTCATGCTCGCCTTCGGCCCAGCGCCGCGCTTGCGTACCCATGGCAAACAGCAGCAGGGGCGGGTCGTCGATATCGAGCAAAGCCGGCGGATAGCCCTCGTCGCCCAGGGCGAATACAAAACGGTCGGCGCCCCCGTCCAGCCAGGCCAGCGTGGTCTGCACCGCTTCGGGCAAGTTTGCAGGCAAGGGCATCGAGCGAGCTGCCGAACCCGCCAAACCGGCAAGGGCCTCAGCACCTGGCTCGAAAACCGCCTGCGGCGAAGCAGCCGCAGCCAGCAGACGACGCGCCTGGGCCCGGCCCAAGCCCGGGGTCAAGACCAAGCGCAACCAGGCCGCAAGCTCATCGCTGTCCATAATCACCTCGCTGAGGGGCAGTTTAGGAGCGCGCAGCCTGGCGGGTGGCCCTCATGGCGCAAATCGAACTATTTTTCACACTCTTTGTCGCGCTTGGGCCATTGACCCCTAAGAGACGGGTCTCAGAGCGCCCCTTGAACTTACATCATTTAATCCTGCTGCCCAAAGTACCCCACTACGATCGCCCGCCTTCAACTTTGGAGATTCCATGACTTTCAAACCTGTACTTCTGGTCGGCGTGACCCTGCTGACGACCGGCTGCGCATCTATCGTCAGCGGAACCAGTCAGCCGGTATCGGTCGAGACCCGCTCGAGCACCGGGGCTGCGGTGGCCGGGGCCAACTGCAGGCTGACCAACAACAAGGGCACCTGGTTCGTCACGACGCCTGGCTCGACCACCGTCAACCGTAGCTACGAAGCACTGAACGTGCGCTGCGAAAAGGACGGTGCTGAGCCCGGGCAATCCGTGGTCAACTCCAGCACCAAAGGCATGGCCTTCGGCAACATCCTGTTTGGCGGACCCATCGGTGCAGGTGTCGACATGGCTTCGGGCGCAGCTTATGACTACCCCAATCTGATCACCGTCATGATGGGCTCGAACACCACGGTCGGTACCCCCGCCCCAGAGCCCCCGAAGAAATAGGTTCTTTCCAGCGGGGCTGGCTCACCCAGCCCCGCTGGGGCTGTCAAACCGGCGGCAGCACAGGCATCGGGCTTGAGGAGACAATAATCCCCAATTCAAACGCTGCACCGCCATGACCGCACCCCTGACCATCCTGCGCTATCCCGACCCGCGCCTGCATACCGTCGCCAAGCCCGTGGCTGCGGTCGATGAGCGCCTGCGTGACTTGATCGACCGCATGCTCGCGACCATGTATGAGGCCCAGGGCATAGGCTTGGCGGCCACTCAGGTCGATGTGCATGAGCGGCTGATCGTGATCGACGTCAGTGAGGAGCGCAACAAGCCGCTGGTGCTGATCAACCCTGAGATCACCTGGGCCAGCCCGGAAAAGCGGCTGGGCGAAGAAGGCTGCTTGTCGGTGCCTGGCATCTACGACGGCGTCGAGCGTTCGCTGGCGGTGCGGGTGCGGGCCCTGGACCGGAGCGGCCAGGAGCAGACCATCGAGGCCGAAGGTCTGCTGGCGGTGTGCATACAGCATGAGATGGACCACCTGACGGGCAAGGTGTTTGTGGAGTACCTGTCCATGTTCAAGCGCGGGCGCATCAAGACCAAGATGCTCAAGCTGCAGCGCGAGGACGAGCGCCACGCGCAGCCGGTGCGCTGAGCGCCGCAGAGGAGACGGGAGGGACGGGCCAAGCGGCCCCGGCGCTTGCGGGACAGCCTTTTGAGCCAGCGCCTGCTTAGAATCGACGCCCCCATGCGCATCGTCTTTGCCGGCACCCCCGAATTCGCCCAACAAGCCCTGGCCGCCCTGCATGCGGCTGGCTTGGAGCTGCCCCTGGTGCTGACCCAGCCCGACCGCCCGGCCGGCCGCGGCCTGAAACTGCAGGCCTCACCGGTCAAGCAGTTTGCGCTCGAGCACGGCATCGAAGTGGCTCAGCCGCGCAGCCTGCGGCTCGATGGCAAATACCCCGACGACGCGGCAGCCGCGCAGCAAGCCCTGCTAAAGGCCCGGCCCGACGCGATGGTGGTGGCCGCCTATGGGCTGATCCTGCCGCAGTGGGTGCTGGACCTGCCGCGCCTGGGTTGCCTGAACATCCACGCCTCGCTGCTGCCGCGCTGGCGCGGGGCGGCGCCCATCCACAGAGCCATTGAGGCGGGCGACGCCCACACCGGCGTGACCATCATGCAAATGGACGCCGGCCTTGATACCGGCGCCATGCTGCTGACCCAAACTTTGCCGATTGCGGCCGACGACACCACCGCCCGCCTGCACGACAAGCTGGCGGCCCTGGGCGCGCAGCTGATCGTCCAGGCGCTGGCCCAGGCCGGCACCTTGACTCCCACCGCCCAGCCCGCCGAGGGCATGACTTATGCCGCCAAGATCGACAAGGCCGAAGCCGCGCTCGATTGGCAAGCGCCGGCTGACTTGCTCGAACGACGCATCCGCGCCTTCCAGCCGGCCCCCGGTGCCAGCGCGCTGCTACAAGGTACAGCCTTCAAGATCTGGCAGGCCAGATGCCAGCCCCATGTGCAGGCCGTACCCGGCACCGTGCTTGCCGCAGGCGAGCAGGGCATTGATGTGGCCACCGGGCAGGGCGTGCTGCGCCTTGAGCGCCTGCAAAAGGCCGGCGGTAAGCCCATGAGCGCGCAGGAGCTGCTTCGCGGCATGGGCATTGAAGTCGGCCAGCGCTTCGAACTGCCGCCAGCGCACCGGCCATGAAGGCGCTGGTACGCCACTGGCGCAATGAACATTTCCGCCTGGGCCTGCGCGACATGGCCAGCGTCGCGCCGGGCATGGCCGCCTGGGGTCTGATGACCGGGGTGGCCATGGTGCAGTCGGGCCTGAGCCCGCTGGAGCTCGTGCTGATGGCGCTCACCGTCTTCGCAGGCAGCTCCCAATTGGCCGCCTTACCCCTGATTGTTGCCGGCGCGCCGCTGTGGGTGATTGTGGTCACCGCCTTTTGCGTGAATCTGCGCTTCGTGGTCTTCAGCGCCCAACTGCGTCCCTACATGATGGACCTGGGTCTGGCCCACCGCCTGTTTCGCGGCTACGCCACCACCGACATGTCTTTCATGCTCATGCTGCGACGCTGGCAACAGGCTGCGCCCAATCCCGCGGGCCGGCAACAGCAACGCGACTACCTGGCCGGCTCGGGCGCCTTAGGCTGGAGCACATGGGTGGTGTCTAATTTCGTGGGGGTGGCCTTTGCCGCATCGATTCCCTCAAAGTGGGGTCTGGGCTTTGCCGGGACCCTGGCCCTGGTCGGCATCCTGTGCGCCCTCGGCCATGGCGCGCTGCGCATCGTCGCCCTGCTGGTGGCTGGTGCGGTCGCCGTGGCTGCCTTTGCGTTGCCCCTGAAGCTCAACATCCTGCTGAGCATTGCGGTGGCCGTGGGCGTGTGCCTGCTGCTGGAGGCTTGGTGGCCGCCCGATGAAGACGAGAAGGCCGTCTGATGGAGGACACCGATTTTTGGACCGTGGTGACCATCGCCTTGCTCACGCTCAACACCGTGATCACCCGCAGCTTTTTCTTCATCTCGAGCAGGCCCTGGTCCATGCCAAGCTGGCTGCGGCGCAGCCTGGCCTATGCCCCCGTCGCAGCCCTGGCCGCAGTCATCGTGCCCGAGGTGGTGATGACGCAAGGCCAGCTCATCACCACCTGGCAGGACGCCCGCCTGTTTGCGGTGGCTGCCGGCGCCAGCTGGTACTACCTGCGCAAAGGCCTGCTGGGCACCTTAGTCTGCGGTATGGCGGTCTACCTGCCGCTGCGCCTGGGCCTGGGGTGGTAAGGATGGTCAAAGGCGCTGCGTCCCTGAGGTCGGCACCGACCTAAAATCAAAAGCGATGCGACCAGTGAGCCAGACCAGCGCAGCGCCATGTGCCCAACTTAGGCCCGACGCGGCCTGCACCAAGACCATGAACTTCACCCGCTTTTCCGATCTGCTCACGCAGGCCCGTGGCCAACGCGTCTTCATCCGGGCCGACCTCAATGTGCCGCAAGACGACCAAGGGCGCATCACCGAAGACACCCGCATCCGCGCCTCGCTGGCCTGCATCAAGATGGCGCTGGACGCCGGCGCGGCCGTCATGGTTACCAGCCACCTGGGCCGGCCCACGGAAGGCGAGTTCAAACCCGAAGATTCCCTGGCGCCGGTGGCCCAACGCATGAGCGAGCTGCTCGGCCGGCCAGTGCCGCTGGTGTCTGACTGGGTCGATGGCGTGAGCGTCAAACCCGGCGAACTGGTGCTGCTGGAAAACTGCCGCATCAACAAGGGCGAGAAGAAAAACAGCGAGGAGCTGTCCCGCAAGCTGGCTGCGCTGTGCGATATCTTCGTTCACGACGCGTTTGGCACCGCCCACCGCGCCGAAGCCACCACCTATGGCATCGCACAGTTCGCGCCGGTGGCCTGCGCCGGCCCGCTGTTGGCCGCTGAAATGGACGCCATCTCCAAAGCCCTGTCGGCCCCCAAGCGCCCGCTGGTGGCCATCGTGGCCGGCTCCAAAGTCTCGACCAAACTCACCATTTTGCAAAGCCTGGCCGACAAGGTCGACCAACTGATCGTGGGCGGCGGCATCGCCAACACCTTCATGCTGGCCGCGGGCCTGCCCATCGGCAAAAGCCTGGCCGAAGCCGATCTGCTTGAACAAGCCAAGGCGGTGATCGCGGCCATGAAGTCGCGCGGCGCCGAAGTGCCCATCCCCACCGATGTGGTGGTGGCCAAGCGTTTCGCGGCCGACGCGCCGGCCACCGTCAAGAAGGCCAGCGAGGTAGAGGACGACGACCTGATTCTGGACATCGGCCCCGAGACCACAGCCCGCCTGGCCGCGCAGCTGATGGCCGCTGGCACCATCGTCTGGAACGGCCCGGTAGGCGTGTTTGAATTCGACGCCTTTGCACAAGGCACCGAAGGCATTGCCCGCGCCATTGCAAAAAGCAGCGCGTTTTCGATCGCAGGCGGCGGCGACACCCTGGCTGCGATTGCCAAATACGGCATCGAAAAAGACGTGGGCTACATCTCCACCGGCGGCGGCGCCTTCCTGGAAGTGCTGGAAGGAAAAACCCTGCCGGCTTTTGAGATCTTGCAGAAGCGGGCGGCGGGCTGAGCGGCTAGCTAAGCGACTGAAGTCTTGATTTACTCGGCAACGCGCAATGCGAGTGCTTCTGCAGCCAGGGTATTGATGCTCTTTCCCTCAGCCTGGGCAGCAATGGCCAGGCGCTCGTGCAGGTCGGGTGGGATGCGCAGGTTGAACTTGCCCGAGTAAGTTCTGCGCGGCTCCATGCCTTTCTCGGCGCAGACCTCTAGGAACACGGCCAGCGAGCGCTTGAACTCCTGGCGCAGCTCCCTGGGGTTTTTGCCATAGAAATCAGCGCCTCCGTTGAGTCCAAGAATCTCACCACGAAACAGGTCAGTCTCAGGGTCATATTCGATCCGTGCGCTGTAACCGTCGACGGTCATGACACTCATGGCTTCACTCCGTGCTGCTCAAGCCACTTTCTGACTGAAACAACGGCGCCCATGTCCGTCTGTGGCAAAGGATGGGGCCGATGAAACACACGAACCTCACCGAACAGTTAGATCGCCACGCGGCTGCCCTCTCTCTGCGATATCTCTGCTCCAAGGCCGACAAGCAGCGCTTCGACATCTTTCCAGGCGATGTTCGCGCTAGTGGGATGCGCAAAGATGGCCTGAAGGGTCTTGCTGTGGCTGCGTTTCAATTTAATATGGTACCACTTAATAGTACCCTTTAAACCTTAGGCGCTGTGATGAAACCGGTCAGTGTTGCCAGCGCCGGGCAGGCAAGAAGGGCTGAGGGCGGCCGCCTGCACAGTTGTTGCTGCGAGCAGTTTATGGCTGATCCATCAAGGCCAACGATGCCTATGGCCCGCGATGACGATGTTTGACTTTGAGCAGCCTGGCGCATAGGGCCTGACGCTCACAAGTCCATCAAACCCCAGCGGGCAGCGCAGCGCCCATCTGCTAAAAACTCGACCCCGGCGTAACCAGAAAGGCCAGCTCTTCAGGGGTGGATGTTCGGCCCAGGATCTGGTTGCGGTGAGGGTAGCGGCCGAAGCGGTCGATGATGGCTTTGTGCCTGAGCTCGAACTGGTGGCTGTCCTGGGACGCGCGCTCCTTGAACAGCTCGTCGGCCACAGCGTGGATGCGGCGCGATTCGCTGTGCATATAGGGCATGTACAAAAAGGCGCGCTCGGCCTCGCTCAGGGTCAAGTCGTCGCCTGCGGCCACCGCCGTCTGGGCCAGGGCCAGGGCCAATGGGTCGGCCTCGAAGGCGCCGCGCTGGCCGCGGTAGATGTTGCGGGAGAACTGGTCGAGCACGATCACCTCGGCCAGGCGCCCGTGCGGATCGGCTCGCCAATCAAACAGCTCGGCCTTGCTAGCTTGTTGGTGCAGTTCGCCGAAGCGCTCGGCAATCAGGCGATCAAAAGCAGGGTCGACCTTCCACCATTGCGCGGGGGTGACTTCATGAAACCAGAACTGCAGGACGGCTTGGTGCATTATTAAAGCGCTTGTGATGGTTCTGGATGATCGCCGCCATCGACCGGGCGTGCCGACAAGTTAGACGGCACTCGTCATCAAAGGGCTGGCCAGGCCCTGCCCATGCACCGGCTTGCCGTGCATCTGAGCCAGCCAGGGCATGGCCGACTGGCCCCAGATCTGCACCGACGGAGCCAGCTGCGCCCTTTCTTTGACGCAGCCCAGCCTGAGGTTCATGGTCTTGGGCTGATCGGGCTCGGTCCCATACAGATGGGTACCGCACTCCGGACAGAAGGCCTGCGCCCGGCGATTGCCGCTGGCGGCCACTTTGATGTAGTGCCGGGGCTGGCCTGAGACCTGAACCTGCTCGGCCGGCGTGGGCAGGACGGCGCGAAAGGGTGCGCCGGAAAACTGCTGGCAATCGGCGCAGTGGCAGACCAGGACTTTACTGGGGTCCACCAGAGCGGTAAAGGAAATCGCGCCGCAGTGGCACTGTCCGGTGACTTCAAGCGTGGTGTTCATGGCTGGATGGGCGGTGATGGCGTGGCGTGGCTAGGGGCAAGGCTTGCCGAGCTTGCCGAGCCGGCGCCCCACTATAAACGCGGGCGCAATTTCTGACACTGAGCCCAGCTGCCTCAAGGGCTCTTGGGCTCAAGCAGACCTTGGCGCACATAGGCCATGCATGCGCCGGAATCCCAGCTCTGGAGGATACCCCTGGATGCAATCGAAGCGCATTGCTTACTGACTGTGAGGGCCTGGGCTTGTAATCTGGCTCAGACCTATCGGCCCACCCTGCGAGAGTGCAGCTGCCGATCCACCGTTGACCATGCCCTCAAAGGAGCTCAGCCATGCCCCGTGCCACAACTTCGACACGTATCGGGCGCACTGCTGCGCTCGCCCTGAGCGCAGCCACCCTGGCCGCCTGCGCCGGCATGACGCAGCAGGAGAGGAACACCGTCATTGGCGCCGGCGTCGGCGCCATCGGCGGCTCGGTGCTCACCGGCGGCAGCACTGCGGGAGCCATTGGCGGCGCAGCCGTCGGCGGGGTGATCGGGCATGAAATCGACAAGACAAAAAAGTGAGCGATAGCCGTGCTTGAAACAATTGCTGTCGTCTTGGTACTGCTATGGCTGGTGGGCTTGGTTTCGCCCTACACCATGGGCGGCCTGATTCACATCCTGCTGGTGATCGCGGTGGTGGTGGTTCTGGTGCGGGTGATCCAGGGCCGACGGCTCTGATCTGAGAGGCACCCAAGCCCCTTGGTAACAAATGGGTAACGAGGCCTCAGGCCCTGTGTGAGAATCGGAGCGCTTTAGCCCTCCAGGAGACTCATCCATGCCCAGCCGCGCCACCAAAATTGTTGCCACCCTGGGGCCGGCCAGCAGTGACCCGGATTTGCTGGAGAAAATGATCCACGCCGGTGTCAATGTGGTGCGGCTCAACTTCAGCCATGGCAAGGCCGAAGACCATATTCAGCGCGCCGAGCTGGTGCGGCAGGCGGCCCAGCGCGCCGGCCGTGAGGTGGCGATCATGGCCGATCTGCAGGGGCCCAAGATCCGTGTCGGCAAGTTCGCCGAGGGCAAGGTGATGCTCGAGCCAGGTGCGCGCTTTGTGCTGGACGCCTCACGCGCCGAGCCGGGCGACCTGCAGGGCGTAGGCCTGGACTACAAGGAACTGCCGCGCGATGTGAAGGCCGGTGATGTGCTGCTGCTCAATGACGGGCTGATTGTGCTGACGGTCGACGCGGTCAAGGGCGAGCAGGTGCACACCACCGTCAAGCTCGGCGGTGAGCTCTCCAACAACAAGGGCATCAACAAGCAAGGCGGCGGACTGACCGCGCCGGCGCTGACCGCCAAGGACATGGACGACATCAAGACGGCCATGAGTTTTCAGGCCGACTATGTGGCAGTCAGCTTTCCCAAAAATGCCACCGACATGGAGATGGCCCGCCAGTTGTGCAATGTGGCGGCCACGCCTTTTAAGCACAAGCCGGCGCTGATCGCCAAGATCGAGCGCGCCGAGGCCATCCCTAATCTGGAGGCGATCTTGCTGGCCAGCGACGGCATCATGGTGGCGCGCGGCGACCTGGCGGTCGAAGTGGGCAATGCCAGCGTACCCGCGCTGCAAAAGCAAATGATCCGCATGGCGCGGGCCCATGACAGGGTGGTGATCACCGCCACGCAGATGATGGAGAGCATGATCGTCAACCCGGTGCCCACCCGCGCCGAGGTGAGTGACGTGGCCAATGCGGTGCTCGACGGCACCGACGCCGTCATGCTCAGCGCCGAGACCGCCGCCGGCCGCTATCCGCTGGAGACGGTCGAGGAGATGGCCAAGATTTGCCTGGAAGCGGAAAAAGCCAGCGGGCACGAGATCGACGCCGACTTCAGCGGCAAGACCTTCAACCGCATCGACCAGTCGATTGCCATGGGCGCCCTGTTTACCGCCCAGCATTTGGGCGCCAAGGCCATCGTGGCTTTGAGTGACAGCGGATCGACCGCGCTGTGGATGAGTCGCCATGACATCGGCATTCCGATTTACGCGCTCACGCCCAAGCTGAGCACGCAGCGCAAGATGGCCCTGTACCGCAATGTGCGACCCTTGCTGATGGACACCTCGGCCGACCGCGACACCGCGCTCGAACAGGCCGAGGGCCATTTGCTCAAGCGCGGCATCGTGCAGACTGGTGACATTTACGCCATCACCTGTGGTGAGCCCATGGGCGCGCCCGGTGGCACCAATATGCTCAAAATCTGCCGAGTGGCTTGAGCCGCCGGGGCTCGGGCACAGGCTGAGTGGCGCACTCAGCTATGGCCTACTGCAACCGCGATCCTCGCTAAACTAAGCGCAGTTACCAGCCGGTTACCTGCGCCGGTCCGGTCTTTTGCCAACCCATCCCCAGGACTCCCCCACCATGGCTCTCGTTTCCATGCGCGAACTGCTCGACCACGCGGCAGAGAACAACTACGGCATTCCCGCCTTCAACGTCAACAACCTCGAACAAGTCCAGGCCGTCATGACTGCGGCTGATGAGGTGGGCGCACCGGTCATCCTGCAAGCCAGCGCCGGCGCGCGCAAGTATGCGGGCGAGGCCTTCATCAAGCACCTGATCCTGGCTGCCGTCGAACAGTGGCCGCACATTCCGCTGGTCATGCACCAAGACCACGGCAGCTCCCCCAAGGTCTGCCAGGGCGCGATCGATCTGGGCTTTGGCTCGGTGATGATGGACGGCTCGCTGATGGAAGACGCCAAGACCCCGGCCTCTTTTGACTACAACGTCGAAGTCACCCGCAAGGTGGTGGACATGGCCCACAAGACGGGCGTCACTGTTGAGGGCGAGCTCGGCTGCCTGGGCAATCTGGAGACCGGCGAGGCCGGTGAGGAAGATGGCGTGGGCGCCGAAGGCAAGCTCGACCACAGCCAGATGCTCACCGACCCGGAAGAGGCGGCGGTGTTCGTCAAAGCCACGCAGCTCGACGCGCTGGCCATTGCCATCGGCACCAGCCACGGCGCCTACAAATTCAGCCGCAAGCCCACCGGTGACATCCTGGCGATTTCGCGCGTCAAGGAGATACACCGCCGCATCCCCAACACCCATCTGGTCATGCATGGCTCCTCGAGCGTGCCGGCTGAGTTGCTGGCCATCATCAACCAGTACGGCGGCAAGATGAAAGAGACTTACGGCGTGCCGGTCGAGGAAATTCAGGAAGCCATCAAGCACGGTGTGCGCAAGATCAACATCGACACCGACATCCGCCTGGCCATGACCGCTGCGGTGCGCAAATTCATGGCTGAGAACCCCGACAAATTCGACGCCCGCGAATGGCTCAAACCGGCCCGCGAGGCGGCCAAGCAGGTTTGCAAGGCCCGTTATCAGCAGTTTGGCTGCGAGGGCCAGGGCGGCAAGATCAAGGTGCAGGGCGTGCAGGTGATGGCCGCCAAATACGCCCGTGGCGAGCTGGCGCAGCTGGTGCACTGAAACTACGGCTACCACCCCGATAATCGAAGGCTCGCTGCCCGCAGGCAGCGGGCTTTTTCATGTCAGGCTCCGACCATGACCGCCAGCTCCGCCCTGCACACCTCCTCCCTGCATTCCCTGCCTCTGCTCGCACGCGGCAAGGTGCGCGACAACTATGCCGTCGGCTCAGACCGCCTGCTGATGGTGGCCAGCGACAGGCTGAGCGCTTTTGATGTGATCCTGGGCGAGCCGATTGCTGGCAAAGGCAAGATCCTCACCCAGATGGCCTTGTTCTGGTTCGACAAGCTGGGTCACCTGTGCCCCAATCACCTCACAGGCCAGGCGCCCGAGAGCGTGGTCAGCGCCGATGAGCTGCCGCAGATCGAGGGCCGCTCCATGCTGGTCAAGCGGCTCAAGCCCATCCCGGTCGAAGCCGTGGTGCGCGGCTATCTGGCCGGCAGCGGCTGGCAGGAGTATCAGGCCAGCCAGTCGGTCTGCGGCGTGCCGCTGCCCGCAGGCCTGAAGAACGCGAGCAAGCTGCCCGAGCCCATCTTCACGCCCGCGGCCAAGGCCGAGGTCGGCGAGCATGACGAGAACATCAGCTACGAACAGGTCGAAAAAATCGTGGGGCCGCAACTGGCCGATCAGATCCGCCGGGTGAGCATTGCGATTTACCAAGCCGCCGCCCAATACGCGCTGACCCAGGGCATCATCATTGCCGACACCAAGTTTGAGTTTGGCCTGGACGAAAACGGCACGCTCACCCTGATGGACGAGGTGCTCACGCCCGACTCATCGCGCTACTGGCCGATCGAAGGCTACGAGGCGGCTTTCGCGCAAGGCGCCAACCCGCCCAGCTACGACAAGCAGTTTGTGCGCGACTGGCTGGAGGCGGTGCGCATACACGGCAAGCCCTGGGACAAAACCCCGCCCGCACCGGCCCTGCCGCCTGAGGTGGCCGCCCGTACCGCCGCCAAATACCGCGAGGCGCTCGAGCGCCTGACCGGAGCGGTGGCCGGCTGAAACTAGCTTTTTTGCCGCAGCCGGTTGGCCATGTACAGCTGCAGCAGCAGGGCCCGAAAGACGATGCGGCTGATGTCCGACTCCTTGGACAGCACCTGCTGCAAGCCGGTGGCGGTGAGCTCCATGCACACCGTGTCGACCTTGGCGCGCGCGGTGGCGCTGCGCACGCCGCCGGCCAATATCGCCTGCTCACCAAAGGGCTGGCCAGGGCTCAAGGTGGCAAATACCTGGCCCGTCTTGCCGTCGAGCAACTCTACGCTGCCCTGCTTGATGATGTAGAGCTTATCGGCCACCTGGCCGGCATCAAAGAGATGAACGCCGGCGGCGAAACTGACGTCGGTAAAGGCGCTCATTTGAGGGACTCCGGCACGGCACTGAGATTGAGGACGCGCATGACCGTGCCGCGGTTGATGCCGCGCAGGCCCGGATGGCAGCCGGTGAAGGCCTTGAGCGCCTTGAAGACGGGAATCACGCTGGCGGTGACCACCGTGACCGCGGTGGCGGTCATGTTGTGCGGCACATCGGCCAGACCCGCAGCCAGACCGATGACAGCGCCCGGCCCAACGCGGTAGCTCGCGCCATCGATCTGCACATCGAGCTCCCCCTGACGCACCACATAGGCGTCATGAGCGGGCTGACCCTGCATGCACAGATGGGTACCGGGCTTGAATGCGGCTGAGCCCAAGGACAACTCGCTGACCAGCTGGTAATAGAGTCTGTCCTCGCTGCTCAGCCCCAGCTTCACATAGGCAGCCATCGCGTCCGGCGAGTAGGGCGGCAGGGAGCCCATCGCTTCGACCTTGGCCAGGTCCACCGAAAAATTCATGGGGCTAGAACTCACGGACAACTCCCTTGGGAATGAATCACTGCAACTGCTCGGCAACCTGCTCGGGCATGGCCAAAGCGAGCGCCGCAGGGCTGGAAAAACGGATGGAGCGCAGGAACTGCGCGCGCCCTGCGGGCGTGGCGACGGTGGCATGGGCGGCAAAACCTACGCGCTGCCATTCCTGCGCCAAGGCCTGGCTGAGATCGGGGCCAAAACGGGCGCTGGCGCTCAGCAAAATATCAGCCTCATTGAGCAGCACCTGACACCAAGCCTGGTTCCAGGCAAAAGCCTGCTCAGCCACCTGGGCGTGGTTGTCGGGCACGGTCTGCGGATCGGTATGGAGGATCAGCGACTCAATGCGGTCACGCCAGGGCTCAGGCAAGCCGGCGGCGTACTGAGCCACGCTGCGCCAAGACCGCGACTCGATGTCAAAGCGCTGCTGGTTCACCCCGCCAGGATGGCCAAAGTCGTGGGCAGCGGCCGCTGCCAAGGTGGCCGCCGCCCAGGGGCGGGCTGCCTGATCGGCCGTCGGCCCGAGCACATGCAGCATGGTGGTGATGGTTAGCATCACATCGGCGGTGTGCAGGCGGTTGTGATAGCTCGGCTCGTCATCGGCGGGCAGGGCCTCCATGCCCAGGGCCACCGCCCGGGTGAAGTCGGTCATGGCCTGCACCTCAGCCGTGGCACGAACATCGAGCGCCAGGCTGGTGATGCAGGTCTGAGCCACTGCGGGCAGGCCGGGCCAGTCCTGGGACCAGGAGCGCCGCAGCTCGGCGCAGGCCTGGGCCAGGCCGTCAAACCAACGCTCGGGGGTCAGCGGCAGGGTCTTCATGGCAGCACGCCCGCCGAAGCCGGGGGATTGACGAAAAAGGTCTCGATCTCGCCGATGCCCTTGACGCTGACGCTGCCACGCGGCTCGAGCGCAAAGTGCTGGCTCAGATGTTGGGCGGTCGAGGGCGAAACATGCACACGACCGGGCGTGCCGGTTGACTCCATGCGGCTGGCCACATTAACGGTATTGCCCCAGAGGTCATAGGTGAACTTGTGCATGCCGATCACGCCGGCCACCACCGGCCCGCTGTTGACGCCCACCCGGATTTGCAGCTGCGTGCCATGCTGCTGGTTGATGCGGGCCATGGCATTGAGCATATCAAAACCGGCCTGCACCACCGCCACCGCATGATCAGGGCGCGGCTCGGGCACGCCGCCGACCAGCATGTAGCAGTCACCGATGGTCTTGATTTTTTCGACGCCCGCCGCGCCGACGATGGCGTCGAAATCCGAAAAAATCTGATCCAGGATTTCAACCAGGCGCTCGGCCGACAGCCCCTTTGACAGCTGGGTAAAGCCCACCAGATCGGCAAACAGCACCGAGACCTCAGGGTGAGCATCGGCAATGCGTTTCTCGCCGGCCTTCAGGCGCTGCGAGACCGAGCGGGGCAGGATGTTGAGCAGGAGGTTCTCGGTTTTCTCCTGCTCTTTCTCTAGCTGCTCGTGCTGCGCTTGCAATTGCTGGCGGCGCAGCAGCTCCATATCGCGCAGGCGCTTTTTCTCGATGGAGGAGGTCAGGCGTGCCTTGAGCAGCACCTGGCTGAAGGGTTTGGGCAGGTAGTCGTCGGCGCCCATTTCAATGCAACGCACCACATCTTCGATGTCCTGCCCGCCCGAAATCACAATCACCGGAAAGCCCTTGAGCTTTGGGTTTTGCTGCATCTGCTCGAGCACTTCCAGCCCGGTCATCTCGGGCATCTCCACATCGAGCAGCATCAGGTCGAAGGCTTCGTCTTGCAGGCGTTGCAAGGCCAGGCGGCCGTTGGCCGCCTCCTCGATCTGCTGCACACCGATCTGGCGCAGCGAGCGCGAGATGCCCATGCGCATCATCTTGCTGTCGTCAACCACCAGCAGCCGCGCTTGCTCCAGCATCTGGGCATTGCGCTGCTCGTTGCTCAAAGCCTGGCTTGGGGTATCGATGCTGGCGTCGATGGCGCGGGTGGGGGCTTCGTTGAGGTTCATGGTCTCAGGCGCTGAGCTGGTGAATCTGATCGACGATGAGCTCAGGCATGCGCTCGAGCGTGACCGACTTGTCGACCACGCCCAGCGCCACCGCCGCGCGCGGCATGCCGTAGACCACACAGCTGTCTTCATGCTCGGCCAGGTTGATGCCGCCGGCCCGGCGTATGGCCTGCATGCCTTGCGCACCGTCGCTGCCCATGCCGGTGAGTAAAACGCCCAAGGTGTGCTTGCCGGCCAGCTCCGCGGCGGAGCGAAACAGCACGTCGACCGCGGGCCGGCAAAAATGCACCGGCGGGCTTTGGGTCAGGCGGGTGCGATAACCACCGGCACCGGCGACCACCATCAGGTGGTAATTGCCCGGCGCAATCAAGCATTGGCCGGGCAGCACCGGTTCGTCGTTGACCGCCTCGCGCACCTCGTAGGGGCACAGCTCGTTCAGACGCTCGGCCACCGCCTTGGAGAAAAAGGCCGGGATGTGCTGCACCACCACAATCGGCGGCAGCCCGGCCGGCAGGCTGGGCAGCAGGCTGCGCAAGGCCTCCACCCCGCCGGTGGAGGCGCCCACCACGATCAGCCGCCGCTCAACCGAGCCAGTGCCGACCCAGGCCGGTGCCCTTTTGAGCACAGGCGCTGCCGGCGCGGCGGGCACGACGGGGAAGGCACCCGCCGGGCGAAAGCGTTTTTTGGCAGCATGCCCGGCCTTGATGTGAAAGGCCAGCTTGCCGGCCAGTGCGCCCACCGACATGCTGCCATCGGGTTTGGCCAGCACCTCGCTGGCACCAGCCTCCATGGCGTCCAGCGCAATCTGCGAGCCCTGCTGGGTCAGGGAGCTGATGACCACCACCGCAATGGGCGAGCGCTCTTTTTGCAGCTGGCGCAAGTAGGTCAGACCGTCCATGCGCGGCATTTCCATGTCCAGGGTCATGACATCAGGCTGCAACCGGGCCACCTTGTCCATGGCAATCAGGGGGTCGTTGGCCACGCCCACCACCTCAATGTCCGGGTCGTGCGCCAAGGTGTCGGTGATGGTCTTTCTCACCAGCGCCGAATCGTCCACCACAAGTACTTTAATAGGCAATGAAGTCTCCTGAGCTCAAGGCGAGCCTGGGCGCTGATAGATGCCATTGCCCAGACTGAGCAAGGAATGCTTGATGCGCAGCAGGCTGTCAGAATGGCCGGCAATCAGATACCCGCCCGGCTCCAGCGCATCATGCAGGCGCTGCACCAGTTGGGTCTGCGAGGCCAGCTCGAAATAAATCAGCACATTGCGGCAAAACACCAGGTGCTGGGGCATCGCGACGGTGTAGCTGTCGGCAAACAAGTTCATGCGCTGAAACTGTACCTTGTGCTGCAGCTCGGGCTTGACCTTGCAAAAGCCGTCGTAGGGGCCGGTGCCCTTTTGGAAATACTTCTTGAGCAGGCCCGGATGCGGCAGGCCCAGGCGCTCGATCTCGTAGATGGCCTTCTGGGCCTTTTTCAGCGCCCGGTGCGAGATGTCGGTCGCCTCGATTTGCCAGCGCAAATCCGGCTGTTTTTGCTCGGCATACTCGGCCAGGGTGATGGCCAGGGTAAAGGCCTCCTCACCGCTAGAGCAACCGGCTGACCAGCAGCGCAGGGCCCGGCGCGCGCTCGGGCTGCGCGAGAGCAATTGATCGAGCAACTCGGACTGCAGAATTTCAAACTGCACCGCCTCCCGAAAAAAGTGGGTGTGGTTGGTCGAAACCAGGTCGATCAGGATCTCGATCTCATCGGCCCCCTGCGCCAGCAGCCAGTCCAAATAGCCGTCCCAATCCTCAAAGCCCAACTCCCGGCGGCGCTTGCTCAGACGGCTGCTGAGCAGAGTGATCTTGTTGGGCCCTAAATAGATGCGGCTGTGCCTGTGTATCAAGGCACACAGTTGGTCGAAAATTTCTGGCGACATCGGGCCATCCCGATGTGCCCGAGTTTGCGCAGCCGCAGCGACCATCGCCTCAGAAGTCCTTGAAGTGGCGGTCTCCGTCAGCCTCGGGCGCATTGAGCTTGGGCTTGCCCTGGTGCGCCAGGCCGTGCTCTGTATTCGGCCGCTCCACTGTCACCTTGGCGCCGGCGCTGCGCTGCGGGCGCGGGGCCAGGCGGGTAAGGCTGGACAGTGCTTGGCCCTCGTCGCCGTCCTCGCTGTGGCGGCGCTTGAGCTTGAAGCCCACCACCTCGATGCCCTGCTCGACCAGGCTTTCCGCTTCGCGCGCCTGGTCATGGGTCTGCTCGGCCGCATGGGCGATCTGGCTGGCACTGTCGGCCGCATCCTGCGCCACCTTGCTCATCTGCTCAATGGCGATGCCCACATGTTCAATGCCCTGGGCCTGCTCGCGTGCGGCCATGGTGATCTCGGCGACCAGCGCATCGGTGCGGGCGATCTTGGTCTCAATCTGGCTGAGCGACTCCTGCACCTTCTGCAGCGAGACCGCGCCGGTGCGGCTGCTGCGGATGGAGGCCTCAATCTTGTCGGCCGACTCATGCGCGGCGGTGGCGCTGCGCTGGGCCAGCGAGCGCACCTCGTCAGCCACCACAGCAAAGCCGGCGCCCGCCTCGCCCGCGCGGGCGGCCTCGACCGCCGCGTTGAGCGCCAGGATATTGGTTTGAAAGGCGATCTCGTCGATGCTCTTGACGATCTTGGCCACGTCACTGCTCGAGCGCTCAATGGCCTCCATCGCGGCGGTCATCTGCGCCATGTTGGAGACGCCCTCTTGCGCCGAGGAGCGGGTCTCCGAAGCCAATTGCTTGGCCTGCTCGGCGTTGTTGGCCGTCGAGTGAATCATGCTGGAGACCTCCTCGAGCGAGGCGCTGGTCTCTTCGATGGCCGCCGCCTGCTCGCTGGCGCCCTGGGCCAGCTTCTGGCTAGCCAGGGTGAGTTGACTGGAGGCGCGGCGGCTCTTTTCTGTGCCCTCATAGATGTTGCGGGCCACACGGGTCAGCGGCTTGATCGACACCCGGTAAGCGACGAAGCCGAGCACCAGGCCTATGGCCAGCCCGCCGAGGGCCAAGGCCACGATGCTCAAAATCACCTGCCGCTTTATCTGAGCGGCCTGGTCCAGCGTCTCGCGCGTACTGGCATTGGTCTTTTGGACCAGCGCATCAACGGCCTTGCGATGCGCTTCGTAGGCCTCTGACATCTGCTCGTATTCAGCGCGAATCTTGGCCAACTCGCCACTGTCGAGCACCGGCAGGAAGTTTCGGTTCAGTATGGAGAAATAGCGCCTGACATACTTGTCGGACTCTTCGAGCAGGGGCACAAGCCGCATGTCCGTCAAAGCGCCTTTGGCGAATTGCTGGTAGGTATCGCTGTACTCTTTTTCCAGGCGAGGTACCTGAGCGATCAGGCGCTTACCCTCGGCCGTGCCAGAGATCTGTGTCGTTCCGCTGATGGTCGCCTGTGCCACGCTGACCATGACGGTGGTCACCATATAGTGCGTCTCGATCAAGTAGGCCGGCGGCGGTAGCACGGCTGCCAACAGATCCTTCTCATGGGCAATCTGGTTATAGAGTTGGCCGCCTATGCGGATTGGCTCGGTCAGGTAGTAGCTCAGCGTGGGGATTCCCGCCAGGCTACCCAGAAACAAGAGTGCAAAACCCGCCACCAGTTTTTTCAAATTTAGCATTGCTCAAGCCCCCAAGGTAAGTTCATTCAAGCTTCTGCGCTGCGCCCGCTGATGGCGCGCAGGTCAATCTGTCCGACATAGCTGAGCAGGCGGTCGATGTCGAGCACCGTCTTGACCGTGCCTTTGCTCTTGGCCATGCCCACAATGAAGCGCGCGTCGATGGCGTCGCCAAAGTCTGGTGGCGGCTCGAGGTCGTCGGCCTGAAAATGCGAAACTTCCTCGACCACATCGACAATCATGCCGGTCAGGCGGCTCGCGCCCTCGCCGCTATCGACCTGCACCACCACAATGCAGATGCGCTCGCTGTCCTCGCAGGCGCCCAATCCAAATCGCTCGCGCAGATCGACCACCGGCACGATCTTGCCGCGCAGATTGATCACGCCTTTGATGTAAGCTGGCATGCGCGGCACCGGCGTTACAGGGCACAGGCGCATGATTTCTCGCACCTTGAGCACAGGCACGCTGTAGCGCTCCTGGGCCAATGCAAAGGTCAGGTACTTGCCGGCGATGGGCAGGTTTTCGGCGAGTGTGGGAGTCATGGGGTCTGTGCCTTTAAAGCGTGGGGGTGCTTCATGCGCTGAGGGCCGGCGCACTGGACAACTGGCTGACCGCGTCGGGGTCGATGATCAAGGCCACCCGGCCGTCGCCCAATATTGCGGCGCCCGACATGCCCTGCTGGTTTTGAAAGGTCTCGCCCAGGGACTTGATGACCACCTCTTGCTTGCCAATCAGGCTGTCGACCAGCAGGGCTCGGCTGCGGGCGCCCGAATCGACCACCATGACGATCCCCTGGCAAGGGTCGCTCACCTCGGTGGCAATGCCCAGCTTCTCCGACAGCCGCACCAGGGGAATAAGTTTGTCGCGCACGGTGATCACCTCGCCCTTGCCCTGCACCGTCGATACCATGTTGGGCTGCGGCCTGAGTGACTCGCGGATGGCCAGGGTCGGCAAGATAAAGCGCTCCTGGCCCACGCCCACCAACATGCCGTCGATGATGGCCAGCGTCAGCGGCAGGAAGATCTCGAAGGTGGTGCCCTCGCCCGGCGCCGAGGAAATGTCGATACGGCCGCGCAGGCGGGCAATGTTGCCGCGCACCACGTCCATGCCCACCCCGCGGCCGGAGATGTCGGTCACCGTCTCGGCCGTTGAGAAGCCGGGCAGGAAGATCAGATTGAAGATGCTCTTGTCGGTCAGCGTTTCTTCGGCGCTGACCAGCCCTTTTTGCAGGGCCTTGGCCAAGATGCGCTGTGAGTCCAGGCCGCGGCCGTCGTCGCGCATGCGGATCAAAATGCCGCCGCCCTGGTGCATGGCGTGCAGATAGATATTGCCCTGCGCGCTTTTGCCGACCGCCTCACGCGCAGCCGGCGTTTCGACGCCGTGGTCGACCGCGTTGCGCATCATGTGCAGCAGGGGGTCGGCCAGCTCCTCGACGATGTTGCGGTCCAGCTCGGTGTCTTCGCCACTCAGATGCAGCTGTACCTGCTTGTTCTGCGCGGTGGCCAGGTCGCGCACCAGCCGGGTCATCTTTTGGAAGGCCGAGCGTATCGGGACCATGCGCAAGGACATGGCATTGCGCTGCAAATCGGTGGTGATGCGTGAGAGCTGGCGCAAATGGCGCTCAAGCTCGCGGTCGCGTTGCTCCTGCACCAGCTTGTGCTGAACCACCATGGACTGGGCAATCACCAGCTCGCCCATCAGGTCGACCATGGCGTCGAGTTTGCGAGTGTCGAGCTTGACATAGCTCGCCAGTGCTTCGCTGCGGGCAGCCGCTGCCACCGGCGCCTTCGGAGCAGGCTCTTGCGCGGCGGAGGCTTTGCTGGCTGGTGCTTGAGCTTGAGCTGGGGGCGGGGGCGGGGGCGGCGAGGCAGCTACCGGGGGACTTTCGAGCGCAGGTGCAGGTGCAGGTGCAGGGGACAGTGCGGGGGCAGGGGCAGGGGCGGCCGCCGGTGCAGGCACGGGCTCGCCATGCAGGCAGGCCTCAACCCGGCGCAGCAGGTCGCCCGTGGCGACCTGTATCGGCTGGCCAAAGCCTTCCCCACCGAGCTGGCGGGCGATTTCGGTGACGTACTGCTGCAGCGCATCGCCGCCGGCCAGGATCAGCTCAATGACCGTCTGGGTAATGGGCAGCTGGTCCCGGCGGGCGGCGTCGAGCAAGGACTCGAGTTGGTGGGCCAGTTGCTGAATAGGCTCTATGCCCAGGAAGCCGGCGCCACCTTTGAAGGTGTGAAAGGCCCGGAACACCTGATTGAGCGTGTCTTTGTGGCGGGGGTTTTCTTCCAGCACCAGTACGCCCTGCTCGACCTGGCCGAGCAAATCACGGCCTTCATTACAAAACTCGTTGAGCAACTCCAGGTCATCATCGGCGCTGATGAAAAAGCGCCCAACGACGCCGGCTTCGGATTCGGAGTCGTCCTGCAGCGCTGACGCATGGGCAGGCTCAGGTGCAGGGGTCGCTTCAGTTGCAGCCCGCGGTTTGGCCAGGTACAGGGCATTGGCCATGCGCTCATAAGAGGACTGCAGTTGTTCAATTTGCTGCGCGTCCAGACCTTGGGACGCGCTTGAAGCCTGCTCGCACAGCGCGATGGCGGCGGCCAATTCGTGCAGGGCTTCTGGCGATACGGGTGTCTCGGGCGCTCGCTCCAATTGCCGCAAGCTGCTGGCGATCGCATCCAGGCCTTGGACGCTGGCTGGCGCCAGAAAAGCCATTTCAGTCGCTAAAGCCTGCAGCAGTGTTTCTACTTTAGGATCCACCATGAGCCACCCACCCGAGCAGCCCATCATAGCGATATATGGTTAATTTGTGTATCAATAGTAAGCACTTGAGGGCCAATAGATTGGTCTTTTGACAGGATTAGTAAGCTTTTAGCTGCAAGAGGAGTCTGGGTCCAAGCTTAGGTCGGCTATTGACGACCTAGGATTGCTTTTCCCACCGCGCGCTCAATGGGTAACTCTTGCGGTAAATCGTGCAGCTCGTGAAATAGAACAGCGATGACAGCTCGATGGGCGTAAAGCCCCCTAAGTTCTGTCTGGAGTGGGCAAGTTCTTAGACTCGCAAGCTTCTTACTCACTTTAGGAGGTCCGCATGATCCCACCGCAGTTTGATTACCACGCGCCTCAGACCGTTGGCGAAGCGATCGCCTTGCTCCAGCAACTGGGCCCGGACGCCAAGCTACTGGCCGGCGGCCACAGCCTGCTGCCGATGATGAAGCTGCGCTTTGCTCAGCCGTCTCACCTGATCGACATTCATCGCATCCCCGAGCTGCGCGGCATCAAGCAAGAGGGGCAGACCATCGTGATCGGCGCCATGACCACCGAAAACGAGCTGATCGGCTCCGAGCTGCTGCAGCGCCACGTGCCGCTGCTGCCAGAAGCGGCCCAGCTGATTGCCGACCCGCAGGTGCGCAACCGCGGCACCATCGGTGGCGACATCGCCCACGGCGATCCGGGCAACGACCACCCCGCCTTGTCGATTGCGCTCAACGCCTCGTTTGTGCTGGAGGGCCCGGGCGGACGCCGCACGGTGGCGGCCGACGGATTTTTCCTGGGCACCTACATGACGCTGCTGCAGGAAGAGGAAGTCATGTGTGAAATCCGTGTCCCGGCTTTCGCCCAGGGCACAGGCTGGGCTTATGAAAAGCTCAAGCGCAAGACCGGCGACTGGGCCACCGCCGGCTGCGCGGTGGTGATGCGCAAGAGCGGCAACACCGTCTCCGAGGTGCGCATTGCGCTGACCAACGTCGGGCCGACCGCGCTGCGCGCAGAAAGCGCCGAGCAGGCCCTGCTGGGCAAGGAGCTGAGCGTGGCCAACCTGCAAGCGGCGGCTGACGCGGCCTGCGCCATCTGCGACCCCGCCGAAGACCTGCGCGGCGACATTGAATACAAAACCGCGATGGCCGGCCAAATGGTCAAGCGCGCCCTGGTCAAGGCCTTTGGCCGCTGCGCATAAACACTTTTTTCAGGACAAGCATCATGGCTAAAAAACTCATCTCCGTCACCGTCAACGGCCGCGTGCATGAAAAAGCGGTGGAGCCGCGCACGCTGTTGATTCACTTTTTGCGCGAGGAGCTCAACCTGACCGGCGCGCACATCGGCTGCGAAACCAGCCACTGCGGTGCTTGCACTGTGGACGTGGACGGCCAGTCCGTCAAATCTTGCACCCACTTGGCAGTGCAATGCGACGGCGGCCAGGTGGACACCGTCGAGGGCTTGGCCCAAGGCGGCGTGCTGCACGCCGTGCAAGAGGGCTTTTACAAGGAGCACGGGCTGCAATGCGGCTTTTGCACACCGGGCATGCTGATGCGCGCGGCCCGCTTTTTGCAAGAAAACCCCAGCCCCAGCGAAGACGAGATCCGCATGGGCCTGAGCGGCAACCTGTGCCGCTGCACCGGCTACCAGAACATCATCAAGGCGGTGCAGTACGCCGCCAAGAAGTTGCAAGAACAAGCGGCCACGGCCTAAAAGGAGACAGCACCATGAATGCACCCGCACAAACCGCCGAAGCCCGCGAACTGGCCCTGGCCGGCATGGGCGCCTCGCGCCTGCGCAAAGAAGACGCCCGCTTCATCCAGGGCAAGGGCAATTACGTCGACGACATCAAGATGGCCGGCATGCTGCACATGGACATCGTGCGCGCGCCGGTGGCCCATGCCCGCATCAAGAAGATCAACAAGGAGGCCGCGCTGGCCATGCCTGGCGTGCACGCGGTGCTGACGGCCGAAGACCTCAAGCCCCTCAAGCTGCACTGGATGCCCACCCTGGCCGGTGACGTGCAGGCCGTGCTGGCCGACGGCAAGGTGCACTTCCAGATGCAGGAAGTGGCCATCGTGATCGCTGACGACCGCTACATCGCCGCCGACGCGGTCGAGGCGGTCGAGGTCGAGTACGAGGAACTCGAAGCCGTGGTCGACCCCTACGCCGCGCTGCAGCCCGGCGCGCCTGTGATCCGCGAAGACTTGGCCGGCAAGACCGAGGGCGCGCACGGCAAGCGCGAGCACCACAACCACATCTTCACCTGGGACGCCGGCGACAAGGCCGCCGCCGACGCGGCTTTTGCCAATGCCCCGGTGACCGTGACCCAGCACATGCACTACCCGCGCGTGCACCCCTGCCCGCTGGAGACCTGCGGCTGCGTGGCCAGCTTTGACCCGATCCGCGGCGAGCTGACCACCTACATCACCAGCCAGGCGCCACACGTGGTGCGCACGGTGGTGAGCATGCTCTCGGGCATTCCGGAATCCAAGGTGCGCATCGTCAGCCCCGACATCGGCGGCGGCTTTGGCAACAAGGTCGGCGTCTACCCCGGCTATGTCTGCGCCATCGTGGCCTCCATCGTGCTGGGCAGGCCCGTGAAATGGGTGGAAGACCGGATGGAGAACATCTCCTCGACCGCCTTTGCCCGCGACTACCACATGGACGGCGAGCTGGCCGCCACGCCCGACGGCAAAATTTTGGGCTTGCGCGTGAACGTGGTGGCCGACCACGGCGCCTTTGACGCCTGCGCCGACCCGACCAAGTTCCCCGCCGGTCTGTTTCACATCTGCTCGGGCTCTTATGACATCCCGGCCGCGCACTGCTCGGTCAAGGGCGTCTACACCAACAAGACGCCGGGCGGCGTGGCCTACCGCTGCTCCTTCCGCGTGACCGAGGCGGTCTATCTGATCGAGCGCATGGTCGACGTGCTGGCGCAAAAGCTGAACATGGACAAGGCCGAGATCCGGGCCAAGAACTTCATCCAGAAGGAGCAGTTCCCCTACACCAGCGCCTTTGGCTTTGAATACGACTCGGGCGACTACCAGACGGCCCTGAGCAAGGTGCTGGACGCGGTGGACTACAAGGCGCTGCGCGCCGAGCAGGCCGCCAAGCGGGCCGATCCCAACAGCCCCACGCTGATGGGCATTGGTCTTGTAACCTTCACCGAGGTGGTGGGCGCGGGCCCCTCCAAGATCTGCGACATCCTGGGCGTGGGCATGTTCGACTCCTGCGAGATCCGCGTGCACCCCACCGGCAGCGCGATTGCGCGCATGGGCACCATCACCCAAGGCCAGGGCCACCAGACCACCTATGCGCAGATCATCGCCACCGAGCTGGGCATTGCGTCGGAAGTGATCCAGGTCGAAGAAGGCGACACCTCGACCGCGCCTTATGGCCTGGGCACCTACGGCTCGCGCTCCACGCCCGTGGCTGGTGCCGCCATTGCCATGGCAGCCCGCAAAATCCACGCGAAAGCGCGCAAGATCGCCGCGCACATGCTGGAAGTCAACGAAGCCGACCTGGACTGGGAAGTGGACCGCTTCAAGGTCAAGGGCGACGACAGCAAGTTCAAGACCATGGCCGAGGTGGCCTGGCAGGCCTATCATCAGCCGCCGGCCGGCCTGGAACCCGGCTTGGAGGCGGTGCACTATTACGATCCGCCGAACTTCACCTACCCCTTTGGTATTTACCTGTGCGTGCTCGACATCGACCGCGCCACCGGCGAGACCAAGGTGCGGCGCTTTTACGCGCTCGACGATTGCGGCACCCGCATCAACCCCATGATCATCGAGGGCCAGATCCATGGCGGCCTGACCGAAGGCTTTGCGGTGGCCATGGGCCAGCAGATGCCTTACGACGCGCAGGGCAACCTGCTGGGCAACACGCTGATGGACTACTTCCTGCCCACCGCCGTGGAGACACCCAAATGGGAGACGGACCACACGGTAACGCCCAGCCCGCACCACCCCATTGGTGCCAAGGGTGTGGCCGAATCACCGCATGTGGGCTCCATCCCGACCTTTACTGCCGCCATCGTGGACGCGTTTGCGCACAAGGGCGTGACCCACCTGGACATGCCGCACAGCGCGTTTCGGGTCTGGAAGACGCTCAAGCAGCTCGACCTGGCCCTTTGAAGAAAGCCACCGATGGAAGTCAAACTCGACAAGCAATACCCGCTGGACGTGGACGCCGAACGCGCCTGGCAGCTGCTCTCGGACCTCAAGGCGGTGGCCGGCTGCATGCCGGGTGCCGAGATCACCGAGCAGCTCGCTGAAGGCTCGTACAAGGGTGCGGTCAAGGTCAAGGTGGGTCCGGCGGTGGCGCAGTTCGCCGGCCAGGTCGATGTGCTGGAGATGGTGCCGGCCGAACGCAAGATGGTCATGCTCGGCAAGGGCGCCGACAAGGGCGGCTCCTCGGCCACCATGAACTTGACGGCGGTGATCACGCCGGACGCCGCCAACCCCGCGCATTGCGTGCTCAACGGCGCAGCGGCGGTGATCGTCAACGGCAAGTTCGCCCAGTTTGGCGGCCGCATGATGGTGCAGGTCTCGGACATGATCTTGGCGCAGTTCGTGGAGAACTTCCGCCAGACCGCGCTCAGCCTGCCCGCACCGGCAGCGGCCGGTGGCGCGGCCCCAGCTGCAAGCGCCGACGCGCCTGCACCGGCGGCAGCACCCCCCAAGGTGGCGGGCGAGCTCAACGGCCTGGCCATCTTCTGGGCGCTGGTCAAGGGCTGGTTCGCCGGCCTCTTTGGCAAGCGCGCCTGACCTCGGCCATGGACGCTGCCACCGGCCTTCCCAGCGCCCAGGCGCTGCGAGAGCGGCTGCAGGGCGCTGCCTACCTGGCCGACGAGGCGCTGGCCACCAGCGCCTGGCTGGCCGGCACGCTGCAGCGCCCGCTGCTGCTCGAGGGCGACGCGGGCGTGGGCAAGACCGCGCTGGCCAGCGCCCTGGCCCAGGTGCAGGGCGCGCGGCTGGTGCGGCTGCAATGCCATGAAGGCCTGGACCTGGCGCAGGCCGCCTATGAATGGAATTACGGCCGCCAGCTCATGGCCATACGCCTGGCCGAAGCCAGCGAGCAGCGCCTGGCCGAGGCAGACCTTTTCTCGCGCAGCTACCTGATGGAGCGGCCACTGCTGCAGGCCATCAGCAGTGAAGGGCCCTGCGTGCTGCTGATCGACGAGATCGACCGCGCCGACGAGGCCTTTGAAGCCTTCTTGCTGGAGGTGCTCTCCGAATACCAGATCACCGTGCCCGAGTTAGGCACCTTGCGCGCCCGCCAGATTCCCCTGGTGCTGCTGACCAGCAACGGCACGCGCGAGCTCTCGGACGCGCTGCGCCGGCGCTGCCTCTACCATTACCTAGACTATCCGACGCTGGCGCGCGAGATCGCCATCGTCAAGGCCGCGCTGCCGCAGGCCGACACCGCCCTGGTGGAAGAAGCCGTGCAGTTCGTGCAGCGCCTGCGCCGTGAAGACCTGGCCAAGACGCCAGGCATTGCCGAGACCCTGGACTGGGTGCGCGCCCTGCACCGCCTTCATCCGCAGGCCATGCCCGAAGACATGAGCGTCCTGCTGCTGACCCTGGGCTGCCTGCTCAAGACACGCGAAGACCGCTTCATGCTCACGCCCGAGCGCACCCGCCAGCTCATCGAAGGCCGGCGCAGCGTGGGCGTGGCCGAGAAAGGCTGAGCCATGCGCAGCACTAGCGTTTCCTCACGCAAACCCCTCGCCCCCACCCTTTCCCCAAAGGGGCGAGGGAGCCACACCGGCCGGCCATGAACACCACGCCTTTGCCCCTGAGCGAGCGCTTGGCCGGCTTTGCTGCGCTGCTGCGCGAGCACGGCATGCGTGTGGGCCCGGCCGAACAGCGCGACATGTTGGCCGCGAGCCTGCACCTGGGCAGCCTGGACATGGACCGCCTCGCTGGCGCCTGGCGCGCCATTGCCTGCAGCAACGCGCGCGACTGGCGGCAGTGGCCGGCGGTGTTCGAGCAGTACTGGCTGCCGCACCGCATCAAGGGCACGGTCAAGGTCAGCGGCCAGACCCGGCCCCGGCGTGACCTGCGCAGCCAGGTGCAAGAGATGCATGAAGGCATGGACGGCGACACGCCGCCCGGGCAAACAGCCAGCGGCTCGGCCGACCAGGCAGGCAGCAGCGATGAGACGCAAGCGACCCAGGCCCGCGCCCAGGGCGGCGCCGGCCGCGGCCAGCCCGACGCCCTGCACGAGCGCAGCGCCCAGATGTGGATGCCGCAGGACCTGCACGCGCTGCAGCTTCTGGCCCGGCAGATCCAGCGCCAGCTCCAGAGCCTGCCCACGCGCCGCTGGCAACTGCACCCCCGAGGCCGGCGCCTGAACCTGCGGGCCACCCTCAAGCGCAGCGTGGCCCATGGCGGCCTGCCGCTAGCGCCGGCCTGGCAACAGCCGCGCACCGAGCCGCCGCGCCTCTTTATCCTGGTCGACGTGAGCCGCTCGATGGAATCCCACGCGGCTTACTTTTTGCGCGTGGCTAGAGCCATGGCGCAAGCGGCCGATGCGCGGGTATTTGTGTTCCATGTCAACCTGGCCGAGGTCACGCCGCTGATGCGCAGCGACAGCGCCACCGTGCAGGAAAAGATCAATGCAGTCACCGCCGGCTTCGGCGCGGGCACGCGCATCGCCCACAACCTGATGGAATTTGCCCGCCGCCATGCGCGTGCGCAGCTCGGCCGGCAGGCACGGGTGTGGCTGCTCTCTGACGGCTTTGACACCGACGCGCCCAAGGAGCTGGCCCAGGCCCTGCAAACCCTGCGCGGCCATGGCGCGCGCATCACCTGGTTTCACCCGACCCGCCAGGCGCCGGCCTCGCTGGCGGTGCGCCAGGCGCGCGCGCTGGTCGAGCGCTTTCATCCCCTGGCCAGCTTGGCCGACCTGGCCCGCGCCAGACCCCATCTGCATTGAGAAGGACGCACCATGACCCCCCATGCCTGGCTCCAGACCGCCCATGACTTGCACACCCGCCAGCAGCCTTTTGCGCTGGTGACCGTGCTGCGCGTTGCCGCCCCCACCTCGGCCAAGGCCGGCGACAAGGCGGTGGTCACGGCCGACGGCCAGATCCACGGCTGGATAGGCGGCGGCTGCGCACAGCCGGCGGTGATCAAGACCGTACGCGCTGCGCTGGCCGACGGGCAGGCCCGCAGCATCCGCATCTCGCCGGCGCAAGAAACGCAAGAGCAGCAGCTGGCCGACGTGCTCGAGTTCGGCATGGCCTGCCACTCGGGCGGCACGCTGGAGTTGTTCATCGACCCGGTGCTGCCACTGGCCAGCCTGACCGTGCTGGGCGATTCGCCGGTGGCGCGGGCCTTGTGCGACCTGGCGCCGCGGGTGGGCTTTGCGGTGCAGCTGGTGGCCCAGGGCGCGCGCGCCGAAGACTTTCCGGCCGCCAGCCGGGTTCTTGCCCAGGACGATGCCCAGTTGCTTGGCCGCGAGCTGGCCCCCGGCGGCTGGGCGGTGGTGGCCACGCAGGGCCGGCGCGACCTGCAAGGCCTCAAAGCCGCGCTGGCGCTGCAGCCGAGGCGCACCTGGTTCGTGGCCAGCGCACGCAAGGGCGCGGTGCTCAAGGAGTCGCTGATCACCAGCGGCGAAGACGCGGCCCGGGTGAACGCCATCGTGGCGCCGGCGGGCGCGGCCATCGGCCCGCAGACGCCCGAAGAAATCGCCCTGTCCGTGCTGGCAGCGGTGGTGGCAGCGCGCCGCGCCGAGGTCAACGACGCGGTGCCGGCCAAGTCCTGCTGCGGCGGCAAGAAGGCGGCCGCCCCGAGCGAGGTGGTGACAGCGTCAAAGTTGGAAGAGGCAAAGGTCAAGCCGGTCGCTCCGCTTGCAGGCACGCTGCCGACTTCTTCATCGTGTTGCGGGAGCTGACATGGGTTGCATCCTCAAAGGCGGCGGCGGCCTCTACAGCCGCTTGGTGGTGGGCGGTGTGCTGCTGGCCGCAGGCAGCGGCTCGCGCATGGGCCACCGGCCCAAGGGCCTGCTTGAACTGGGCGGCGTGCCGCTGATTCGCCGCACGCTCATTGCTCTGTCGGGCGCGGGGCTCGATGAGCTGGTGGTGGTGCTGGGCGAACATGCCGAGCACCTGGAGCCGGCCGTGCAAGACTTTCCGGTCACGCTGGTGCGCAACCCCTCGCCACAAGACGGCCAGGTGTCCTCGCTGCGCCTGGGCTTGGCCGCGCTCTCGCCCAAGATCGACGCGGTGATGGTGGCCCTGGCCGACCAGCCGCTCTTGGGCGCGCAGGACCTCAACGATTTGATCGGCGCCTACAAAAAGCGCCCCGAGGGCACGCAGGTGGTGGTGCCCACGGTGGACGGCCTGCCCGGCAACCCGGTGCTCTTCAGCGCCGAGGTCAAGGAAGCGGTGCTGGCCGGCGACGCCCGCCTGGGCTGCAAGCAGTGGCAGGCCGCGCACCCGGAGGCGGTGTACGCCTGGACCACAGCCAATAAACGCTACCGCCAGGACGTGGACAGCCCCGAGGACATTGCCCAGCTCGCGGCCCAGACCGGCCACCAGCTGCGCTGGCCGCCCGCCTGGCAGGGTGTGACGCCTTGAACCCCGCATGAACGTCGCAAGCCCCGAGCGCGAGCAACGCCAGCTCTGGCCGACCACGCTGGGCGTGTACCGCTGGCCGCAGGCCGAGGCGGCCAACGAGGTGCTCGCGCGGGTGTTCGGCGCCATGCGCGCGCTGCAAACGGACGGCGGCAAGCCGCATTTTTTTGCCAGCGGCGACGACCTGCTGCAGCGCATCACCCTGCCAGAATGGCAGGCGCTGGTGCGCTTCATCGTTGAAGGCATCCGCGACACGGCGCTGGCGGCCAACGGCGGCTGGCGCGACGAACACGGCCAAAGCCCGGCCTTCAACATTGCGCTCGAAGGCATGTGGTGCCAGATCAGCAACCGCGGCGTGCACCACGACATACACACCCATGGCAACTGCTCCTGGTCGGGTGTGTACTGCGTGCAGGTCGACGAGGACGCTCAGCGCTGCGCGCACGAGGTCTTTGGCGCTCTCAATGGCGTGACGCGCTTTTATGGCCCGCACTTCAACCAATTAGGCGGCGCGCACATGGACCTGGGCTCGGCCTACCTGCAGCAGCCACACCAGGACATCAGACCGCGCCCCGGCCAGCTGGTGGTGTTTCCGGCCTGGCTGCCGCACCAGGCCATGCCCTACGAAGGGCAGCAGGACCGCATCATCGTGTCGTTTAACGCCAGCGTGCATGCCGCGCAAGGCAGTAACCAACGCCATGGCTACGGTCGCGGCTGAACCCCCCCAGAGTGCGCCGACCCTGAGCAGCAGGCTCAGACGGCTGGCCCTGGGCAGCGGCCGCTCGGCGCTGCTGCATGCGGGCTGGTTGGTGCAGGCACAGCTGGGCATGATGCTCTCGTGGTCCTGGTTTGGCGGTTTGGGCGGGGTGGCGCTGTGGTGGGCCCTGCTGGCGCTGTGGCCCCGGGCCCGCTCGCGGCCTGCGCCGGCTGCCCTGGTGGTGGCTGCGCTGGCCGCCTGCGCGGGCCTGGTGCTGGCCATGCAGATGGGTCGCTCAGCAGGCGGCCTGCTGGGCTGGGGCCTGCATATCCTGGCCTGGGCCTGGCTGTGCAGGCTGCCAGGACTGGGGCAAAGCCACCAGAGGCTGCGCTCTGAGGGCTGGCTGGGCCTGCTGGGCGGGCTGCTGCTGGCCGCCGGTTTGGCCGCCAGCCCCGAACTCTGGCAGGCGCGCTGGCCGCTGCTGTGCGCACTGCTGCTGCTCGCGCCCTGCTTGGCAAGGCCCGGCGCATGCGCGCCGGCCGACCGGTGGGCACAAGCCATGGAGCGGCCCGACCCAGCCATGGGTCTGATGATGGGCAGCCTCTTGCCCATGGGCTGGTGGTGTGCCAGTCAGGGCTGGAACGGCTCGCAGTCACTCACCCTGCATCTGTGCGCCATGGTGCTCGGGGCCTGGCTGGCCTGCCGACTTGCCGGTTTGGGGCTGCGCTCCATCAGCCCGGCCTGGGCCTGGGCGGGCGCAGCGCTCTTGTGTCTGCAGGGCAGCGCTGAGGCCATGTTGGCGGCCGCCGCGCTGGTGGCCGCCGGCTCGGCCCTGAGCGCACGCGAGCGGGCCAACTCAGGCGCATGGGCGCTGGCCGGCTGCCTCCTGCTGCTGTCAGTCGGCCACTGGAGCGCTACCTGGGGCCCCGATGCACTGCGCCTGGCCCTGCTGCTGGCCTTGCTGCTGGCCGTGCTCAGCGGCCAAGGCCGCAGCATCCGTACCAGCGCCTCATAACGGTCGGCCGCCAGGCCCGCCACCCGACCCGCAACGAGATCCGCCGCCAGATCCGACACTTGTTACGCCACTGGCTGGCGCAGCGGGCAGCAGTCGGCCCTGGCGGGCCAACGCAGCGGTGTGCCACAGCAGCAGCGCCATCACCCCATTGGCCACCGCAAAGGCAAGAGGCGCCAGATACTGCCAGAGCTGCTCCTGCGGCGCGCGCTCGAGAAAGCGCAGGGCCATGGTGGCCAGCGCCATGACGCCGAAGCTAAAAGCCCAGTAGGTGGGCGCAAAACCTGCCTGCCTCGTCCACGGCAACAAACGCAGGGCCAACAAGCCCTGGTACAGGCCATAGCCCAGCAGCATCTTGGCCAGCAGATCAGGCGGGCCCGAGGTCAGCGCGAGGTAGCTCAGGCCGCCGACCACCGGTGGCGCGAGCTCTATGCCCTGCAAGGGCCGCTGCGCAGGCGCCAGGGGCGCCAGGGTGGCAGCGCGCCCCAAGACCAGGGGCTGCAGCGCCAGCCAGGAGAACACGCCCGCGCCAAAAAACAGGGTACCCAGAGTGGTCCAGCCCAGGGTGGCCGACGCAGTCGCCGCCACGAAGTTTGGCGCAACGGCCGGCAAGTAAACCGAGGCATTGATGGTCTCGGCTGCGCGCCCGCCCTGCCAGAAGCGACCGACCAGCCACAGCCCGAGCAAGAGCTGTGCGCCCAGCGCCAGGCCAAACAGGGCCCAGGCAAGCTCAGGCACCCAAGGCTGCAAGGTCATGGCTGCGAGCAGGGTCGAGACCGGACCGAGCGCGGCCATGGCCGACAGCACCGGATGGTCAAGCTCTAGCCGCGCCGCCTGCCGCTGCTGCCACCATTTCAGGCCATAGGCGAACAAAACCGTCAGCCAGATGAGCAGGCCCACAGCGGCCGCCAACTGGGCCAGCAGAGGCGGCAGCGCCCAGACCTGTGTGGCCACGCGCCAGGCGTGGCCCCAGGCCAGAGCGCCGACGGCCATGCCGAAAAACGAAACCGGGATGTACTTGCGCTCGGATGTCATTGCTCATGCCCGCTTTGCCTGCCGGGCCCTCCATTCATTGGCTAACTTCATTGGCCGGCTTCATTGAGCTCACTACATTGAGCTCACTACATGGGCTCAGGGGGCTCAGCTCATTTTTCAAGGCCTGAGCGCAGCAAACTGCGCAGGGCCTTGGGATCGCTCTCCTGGTCTATGCGCATGAATTGCCCCGCCAATTGCGGCCAGTGGTCGGCGCTGCTCAGGCGGCCAGCCAGGCGCTCCTTGAGCAGGCTTTTGGCCAGCGCAATGTCGTCCAGTCGGAGCGCGGCATCGACCATGAGCTGAAAAAACAGATCCTGCTGGGCATGGCTGGCGCCCAGAGCCTGGGCCTCATGGCGCAGGGCGCGCATGCGCTGCAAGAAGGGCCGGTGGGCACCCTCGCAGTAAAGCGCCATCGCAGCGCTGACCGCTGCGGCCAGCGGCGCCTGTTCGACACCGGCCTTCGCTTCAGCCTCGATCGCGCTCAGGGTCTGCGCCAGTGCCGGCAAACGGCCGGCGTGCGCCAGCGCCATGGCTTGATGCGGCACGGTAAAGAGCACCAGGTGCTGGCCCTGGGTCTGTTCGGCCGCCTGCGCCACCTTTTCCCAGCGCCGCCCCACCGCAAGGCCCTGGATCTCCAGGCGCGCAAGCATCGAAGCGGCATTCTGCTGGTCCAGATAGAAGGCGCTGGGCTCGGGGAAGATCTGCTCGTCCCACAGCCTGAGCACTTCGCCGTCGCGACCGAGCGCCAGCTTGAACAGGGCCAGATGCCACCACAAGTGGCCGCGAAACAGGTTGAAGTCATTGAGGCGTTTGCCCACCGCCGCCAGCATCTGCTCGCCTTCGCGCACGCGGCCCTGCATCTCCAGCACATGGGCCAGTGCATGCAGGGCCCACAGGTCGGTGGCCCGATAGTCCAGGGCCTTGCGGGCGTGGCTTTCGGCCAGGGTGTAATGCCCAGCCTCCTCCAGTGCAAAAGCCAGCGGCCCGAGCACCAGGCGGTAGCCCGGTATCTGCGGGTCCCAATGCGGCAGCGCCTGGAGGGCAGCGGCCAGCTGCCGGCGCTTGTCGCCGGTCCAAAACAGCATGCCAGTCAACTGTCGGTAGGCCAGCAGGTCCAGCGGCCAGCGCAGCACGATGTCCTCCAGGGCTTGCAGCCGCTGGGCCAAACGGCCCTCGGTCCAGGCCCGCAGCACGCTGATGTGCAGGCGCTCACGCTCGGTGGCCCCTGCGGCCAGCTGCTCGGCCTGCGCCAGGTACTGGCGCGCCTGCGGCAGGCCCGAGCGCAGGCCATCGGCCATGATGGAATAGCCCCGCAGTACCTGCCCGAGCACAAAGCCGGGCGCCTCCTGCACCAGGGCCTCGAGCCGGTTCTGCACGCCGGGAATGTAGCTGTAGAGCTCGGTCAGGAGCGCGTCATAGCGTTCAATTTGCGCGGCATCGAGCCCGGTCAGGGGCAGGCCACGCTCATCGCTGAGGCGGGTCATGGTTGTCCTTGGCTGGTGATCATGCCGATCCGGGCAGCTTGAGCTGCGACAGGAAGCCCAGGTGGCCGAGCTTGACCCAGACCTTGGCGCCCTGCGCGCCCGTATTGGCCTCTAAGCGAGAGCCGCTGGGCAGGCGCAGCCAGGACTGCGGCGCAAACGGCTCGCCACCTTCCTGGAACTGGCCTTCGAGCACGAAAAATTCCGCGCCGCCGGCAAGCTCGAGCTCGACCCGGCTGTTGGCCGGCCACAGCTCCAGGCGCACATCTTCATGCGCGTCCTTGAACAGCGGCGAGACCTGCACCCCCGGCCGGGTGGCATCAGCCACCCGAGCGAGCTTGTCGCCGTGCACACGGACATGGGTGCGGTCTTGCAGGTCGAACTGCCAGAGCTTGACGAAGATGGTGGTGCCTGGGGCCGAGCCCGGTGTGTGGCGCGACATCGGCGGATTGCGGATGTAGCTGCCCGCCGGATAGTCGCCATGCTCGTCCTGGAACACGCCTTCGAGCACCAGAAATTCTTCGCCCCCGGTGTGGGTGTGTGCGCTAAAGCGGCTGCCCGGGGCGTAACGCACGATGGTGCTGGCCTGCGCCACCTCGGCGCCAACGCGGTGCAGCATGCGCCGCTCGACGCCAGCGATCGGCGAGGCCTGCCAGGGCAATTGCGCCGCATGGACGCTGGCGCGTTGATCAAGATCAGCATTGAGCTTCATGAGGATTTCCTTCAAGTGGTTTCAGTCAGGGCGGCGGCCTGCGGCCAGCGCGCACTGAGCGCCTTCACCGCCTCCTCGGCCGACTCCAGGGCGCCTTCCAGATAGCCGCCATAATTGGCCGAGCGCTCGGTGCCGGCCAGCCAGAGGCGCTCGCTCCAGTCGCTAGGCAGTACCGGGTCGCCGTAGGAGGGGTGGTAGGACAGGGGCTGCTGGTCAGCGGCGCTGGCGGTCAGCGGCTCCTGCGCCCAGTCCTGTACGCCGCTCCACAGTGGCGTTGCCGCCTGCGGACCAAACATGCGCACCAACTGGGCCAGCGCCTGCTTGGCCAGCTGGTCCTGGCCTATGCCTGCGCGGTAAGCGGGCGAGGCGCCGACAAAGCCGAACAGGGCAGCTACCTCGCCGCTGGCGTCGCTGGCATCATGGATTTCAACCATGGGCCCGCGATGGCTCATGCCGCCGCCCGACCAGCCCGCTTCGCGCCAGAAGGCTTGGGGATAGATGGCGGCAAACTTGGCCTGCCCGGCCATCCAGGTCGGGGTCTGGCGCATGTCCCTGAGCAGCGCATCGGGCCAGGCCGGCTCGAAGGCGATGTCTTGAGCCGTCAGGCGCGGCGGCAGGGTCAGCACCGCCTGCGCGGCCTGCTGCGTCCAGCGGCCGCTGGCGTCTTGCAGCTCGAGCTCGAGCGCATGCGGGCGCAGCTTCATGCCCAGCAGTCGGGTGCCGGTCTTGAGATGAACCTTGCCAGCGATGCGCTGCTGCAGCTTTTCGATCAGGCTCTGGGTACCGCCCTCGATTCGGTAGGACGAAGGGCTTTGCGCCCAGGTGGACTGGCGGTGTACCTGACCGTCGGGGCCTTCCAGAGCGGTGGCGCCCCGGCTGTGCTGGGGATACACGCCCAGGCCCAAATCGGCCGCCAGGCGCTCGATGCGGGGGTTCATGCCGGGCCAGAACCACGAAGGGCCCAGGTCAACGCGGTGGGCCGACTCGGGCAGGCCCTGGCTGAGCACCCGCCCGCCGACCCGCTCGCGCGCTTCGATCAGCAAGACACGCCGGCCCGCCTGGGACAGCAAATCACTGGCATACAGGCCGCTGAGGCCGGCGCCAATCACAAGCACAGGATGAGACATACCAAGCTCCTTTCATGCCCCCATGGGGCGCACATCCAACTCATGCGTCCAGCCGCTGCGCGGCTGGTGAAACAACTGCCAATACTGCTCGGCCAGATCGGCCGGCTCGATCAAGGCGGCGCCAGCGCCCGGGGCAAAGCGCTGCTCGGTGCGCTCGCTGCGGATCAGGCCATCGATCACCACATGCGCGATGTGGATGCCCTCCTGGCTGTGCTCGCGCACCAGCGCCTGCGTCAGCCCGCGCAGCGCAAATTTGGCCGAACTGAAGGCCGAAAACTGCGGCCCGGCGCGCAAGCTGCCCGAGGCACCGCTGAAAATCAAACTCCCCCCACCGCCAGCTTGCAATCTGGGGATGGCCTGCTGACTCACGTTAAAGGCGGTCAGCACCATGGACTGCCATACCTCTTGCAGCGTTTGGGCCGAGGTCTGCAGGAAGGGCTGGCGATGAAACTGCATCGCGTTGTGCACCACCCCGGCCAAGGGCGGCGCCTGGCTATCGATGTGCTCAAACAGACGCGCTGTGGCCTGCGGGTCGCTTAAATCGGTGGCCCAGCGCGCATCGCCGCGCCGGGACACGCTGAGCACGGTGTAGCCGCCGGCTTCAAAGCGCGAGCGCAAAGCCTCGCCCAGCCCGGCAGCATGGCCTGCAATCACAAGGGTGCCTGGTGTTTTCATACTCCGACTCTATGTACTGTTAGTTTTTGACAAACCTACTGATTGGTAGATTCACCCATCAAAAAAATCAAACGCTCAACTGCTCCAAAAACGCCTGCGCCACCTGGGCCGGCGCATCGGCCTCGGGCCGGCTGCGACCAACAATCATCGCCCCTTCCAGCGCACTGAGCAAGAGCATGGCCAAGGCCTGGGCGCTGGCGGCCCGCTCGGGCCTGGCCTGCACCAAAGTGGCCGTCAGCCAGTTCAGATTGGCCTCAAAGAACTGCTTGAGCTGCTCTCGCACCGAGGCCGGCAGTGTTTCGGATTCGGCCCCCAACATGCCGCACAAGCACAGGTGCCGGTTGTTGTTGTAGGTCTCCTGAAACAGCTGCGCATAAGCCAGCAGGCGCTTGCGGGGCTCGACGATGCTGCGGTCCAGGTTCTCCAGGGCACTGATAAAGCGCTGCACATAACGCTGGGTCACCACCGTGGCCAGATCGGCCTTGGTGGCGAAGTGGTGGTGGACACTGGGTTTGCGTATGCCCACCGTCTGCGCTATGTCCTCGTAGGAAAAGCCGTTGAAGCCTTGGTGCTGAATCAAGGCCTCAGCCACGTCGACGATGCGTTCGGCGGCGGGGCTGAGCTGGGTGTAGTCGCGCATGGAGGATTTCGGAAGCACCACGCATTTTGCAGCAATTGTCACTTCGCACCTCCTCGCACAACTTGTTTCGCTCAGCCCCGCACGCTCACTCAGGCCTTCAGGCGCTCAACCAGCGCATTGGCCAGCGGAATAGCCGATGCAGGACTCTGGCCGGTCATCAAGGGGCCGTCGACCACCACATTGGCCTCCCAATTGGCCTTGGCCACATACTTCGCGCCGCGGCCTTTGAGCTCATCTTCCAGCGAGAACAGCAGGTGGTGCAGCAGCTCAATCTCACTGTCTTCCGCGTTCTTGAAGCCGGTCAGGTTGACCCCTTTGACCAGGTATTCGCCATTGGCCTTCTTGACGTCGCGCAAGATGGCGGGGGCATGGCAGACCATGGCGATGGGACGATTGGCTTCGTGGAAATCGCGGATCAGCTTGATGGCATACGAGTTCGAGGCCAGGTCCCACAGCAGGCCGTAGCCACCGGGGAAGAACACCGCGTCAAAGGTCGAAACGTCAATCCCGCTGAGCTTGCGGGTGTGCTTCAGAGCGTACTGCGCCACCGGGTCGGTCAAGAACTTGGCCGTGTTGTCGCAGGTAAAGGGCGACTTCATGCTCAATAGATCGACCGGGGCTGCGCCGCCTTCGGGGGATGCAAGCACCACCTCAAAGCCCGCTTGGGTGAGGATGTAGTAGGGGGCGGCCAGTTCATGGAACCAGGTACCGGTCTGCTTGCCGCTCAGGCCCATCTCGTCCACCGAGGACATGACGAGGAGAACGCGTTTTTGCTTGTTGCCAGTGGGAGTCATTTCAATTTCCTTTCAAAACGGATGCGTTGGGGGTCGCCCGGCCCGTGCATCCCCGGATCCGGTTTCGGGAGGTGAGTCCCAAGATTATTTACCTTCTAGTAGGTAGATGGCTCTGTCCAAAAAAATGGGCCAGTCCCGCCCGCCTATTCAAAGGCACTTCGATCGGCTGCTTGTCAGACCCGTCATTTGCATGCTTTCAATCCTCACAAACTACCTATCGATAGGTAGGTATTGTGCCGAGCCATCAAAACCTGTCAAGTCCCTTCTTCATTCAAGGTTATTGGCCGTTTCAGCCTGGCGCTCTTCAGCTGCGAGGACCAGGCTTACACAGCCGGTCGGACTTTGAGCAGAGCAGCAGCATAAAAAGGGGCCTGCCGCATGGCTGCGGCAGGCCCGACGTTCAAAGGAGAACCCGTGCGATCAGAAGCTGTACTTGATACCGACGACCAGGGCGTCTTTGCCGAGGTAACCCTTGCCGCCAAAGTCATAGTTGACCTTGTCGGCGTTGGTGCCCACGATCATGCCGGTCGCGCTCAGGCCATTGCCCAGATCCTTGGCCAGGGTCAGGGAGTAGTCCGTGTAGGAATAGCCAGGGGCGTTCTTGATCAACTGACGACCGACGTGCGGGGTCAAGGTGAAGCCACCGCCCAAGTCAAAGTTGGCACTCAGGTCCAGGTAGGTGCTGCCTTTGCTATTGAGGGTACCGAAAGTATCGCCCAGCGAGTAGGAGTACTTGGCGGTCACAACGCTGTAGGTCATTGCGCCATAAATTTCGGTGGTGTTCGCATTGGCAAATCCGTCGACCTTGCCCAGCTTGTTGCCCACATACTCATAGCGCAGCACACCGACGTCGTAGCCTACAGCGCCAACTGAAGCCTTGTAACCACCGTAGATATCGAGCTCCATCGAGCCATCAGAAGCGTTCGAGTCCTTGATCCAGTTGATGGTAGACGCCCAGGCGCCGACATAAAAACCGCTCTTGTCGGTGTAATCAAGGCCGCCCTGCAGGGCAGGCTTGGAGCGCGACTGGGAAATGCCGCGGTAGCGGTAGTCGGTGACCACGCCGATGTTGTAGGCCAGGCTGGACTGCGCGGCAGCCGGCGCGGCAGGCGCGGGAGCGGTTTGGGCCATGACGCTGGTGGCAGCCAGCAGCGATGCACCAGCGAAAAGGGAAGAGGCGGAAAAGACTTTCATGGAAAACTCCTGCAAGGGTTCAAGACGGTGACCAAAACACTCAAGCAGATTGCATGCCTGCCCCAAACAGCCCTTGCCAGCAGTAGACAGGCCCCTGGGTGCACACAAGTGGTGCAAAACACTTTTTGGCGCACCAATATGAAGCGAGCGGACGCAAATGATTGGACTCTGACCCCGATTGAAGCAACGGTAAAGATTCGGCCTTAAGCTAGCGCCCCAGATTCGCTGCACGATCGATTTGCGCCGGGACACTCAGAGACCATGGACTTCAAGCAACTGCAAACCTTTCTGGCCATTGCCGAATGCGGCAGCGCCACCAAGGCGGCGCACATGCTGCACATCGTCCAGCCAGCCATCTCGCGCCAAATGCGCATCCTGGAAGAAGAGCTGGGCACCGTGCTGTTTCACCGCGAGCGCAGCGGCATGGAGCTGACCGACGCGGGCCGCATCTTGCTCGAACACGCCAGGCGGGTGATGCGCGAGCTCGACGAGGCGCGGGCGCAGTTACAGCCGCCTTCGGCCGTGGTGAGCGGCTTTGTACGCCTGGGCATGCCCGCCAGTACCTGTGATTTGCTGGCCGGCGAGTTGGTGGCCGCCGTCAAGCAGCGCCATCCGCAGATACGCATGGGCATGTACAGCGGCTTTGGCGGCTTTTTGCAAAAGGCGCTCCTCAATGGCGAGCTGGAGTTGGCGATCGTCAACGACCCCGAGCCCAGCCCGCTGCTGGAGACGCGGTATGTGCTCAATGAGCAGCTGTTCCTGATCGGCCCGGCCGACAGCGGCCTGCGCCCGGACCAAGCCCTGCCCCTGAGCATGCTCAGGGGCAAGCCCCTGGTGCTGCCCGCCGCACCGCACGCGATGCGCTCGACCATTGAGCGCGCCTGCGCACTCGCTAATGTTGGGCTCGAAGTGGTGGCCGAGGTCAATTCCATGCACATGCAGCGCTCGCTGGTGCGCCACGGCGTAGGCTGGACGGTGATGCCCAGCGCCAGCTTTTTCGAAGACCTGAGTCACGGCGATCTGGCAGGGGCACCACTGGCCAGTGACGTGCTGCAGCGCCACCTGGCCCTGTGCCTGCCGGTGACACGGCAGGCCTCTGCGGCCACCCGCTGCGTGGCGGCCATCCTGCTCGAGTTGACCCAGCGCGAGGTCGAAGAGGGGCGCTGGCCCAGCGCACGCTGGGTGGGCCAGGGCTGACAGCGTCGGCCCAGACGCCATGCCGGCTTACTCGGCGGTGATGCCGGCCTGCTTGATCAGCTTGGTGGTTCTGTCCAGCTCCGTCTTGAGCATGGCGGAAAACTGTTGGGCCGATTCACCCACTGGCTCGTAGCCGGTGGGCACCGTTTTTTCCTTGACCTCCGCAGAGCGCAGCAGGGTCTGCACTTCGGCATTGATCTTGTTGACCACCGCAGCTGGCGTGCCCTTGGGCGCCATCATGCCTATCCAAGTCTCAATGGAGCATTCGGGCCAGCCGTTCTCGCCCAAGGTGGGGATTTGGGGCGTTAGCGCCCAGCGGCCGTTGCTGGAGACGGCCAGGGCATTGAGCCGGTTGGCCTTGATGAAGGCGCCGGCCGAGGCCAAGGTTGTGGCCACCATCGGCACCTGCCCGCCCACCACGTCGGCCACCGCTGGCGCGCCGCCTTTGTAGGGCACATGCTCGAGCTTGGCGCCGGTGGCCGCCTTCAAGCATTCGGCCACCAGATGGGCGCCACTGCCTACGCCGATGGAGCCGTAGGGCAAGGGCGTTTTCTTGGCCGACTCGATCATTTCCTTGACGCTTTTGAAGGGCGAGGTGGGGTGCACCACCATCACGCTGGGGCCGCGGGCGATCTGCACCACCGGTACCAGGTCATCGACGCTGTAACCCGGCTTGGCATAAAGCGAGACGTTGACGTTGTGGTTGTTGGAGGTGATGAGAAAGGTGTTGCCGTCAGGCGCGGCCTTGGCCACGAACTGGCTGGCGATATTGCCGCCAGCACCCGGCTTGTTTTCGACCCGCACCGGGCGGCCCAGGGCCTGCGAGAGCTTTTCGCCCACCATGCGGGCGAACTGGTCGGCAGCACCGCCGGGCGCGGTAATGACGATCAACTGAATCGCGCCGTCGGTCTGCGCCTGTGCGGTCGGCACGCTCAGAGCGCAGCCCGCGGCGATGAGGGTCAGAACATGTTTCAGGGGAGTTTTCATCGAAGGACCTCTTGGGTGGGCAGATGCAGAAAGGACATAGGCCAAGAAACAGACGGCCAGTGCTTGGCGGTGGCTCAGGCGCCGGGGGCGCCGCGCTTGCTGGCCACCAGCTTGACCGCCTTGAAGATTTCGGGATAGGTGGCGCAGCGGCACAGGTTGCCGCTCAGGTGATCGCGAATTTGCTCTTCGCTGGGCTTGGGGCAGCGCTCGAGCAGATCGGTGGCCATCATCACGAAGCCCGAGGTGCAAAAGCCACATTGGAATGCGCCGCATTCCACAAAGGCTTGCTGCACATCGCTGAGTTGCTCGCCGCTGGCCAGGCCCTCGACAGTCTTGATCTGCGTGCCATCGGCCAACGCCGCGATATAGAGGCAGGACGAGACCATCTTGTCGTCGACCGAGACGGTGCAGCAGCCACACAGGCCCTGGCCGCAACTCTCGCGCGGGCCCTGCAAACCCAGGCCCTGCAAAACCTCAATCAGACTCTGGTGTGGTGCCACATGGGTGCGCACCGGTTGGCCGTTGAGGGTGAAACTAATGAGTGAGCCTTGGGCGTCCATATCAATCTTTCGCAAGGTCCAGGCCCTGGGCCTGACGCAGGGCGCGCAAGACCGCCTCGGCGGTCAGCGGCAGCTCGGTCAGGCGCACGCCGACGGCATCTTCAATCGCATTGGCAATGGCCGGCGCCACCGCAAAGCTGGCCGACTCGCCCACGCCTTTGGCGCCGAAAGGCCCGTTGCTCTGGGCCGACTCGACGGCTGCGTTTTCCATCACCGCGGGGATGTCGTGGGTGCCGGGTATTTTGTAGAAAGCCAGCGAGCCGTTGCGCAACTGGCCGTCCGAATAAATCATTTCCTCGGTGAGCGTACCGCCCAAGGCCATGATGGCCGCGCCCGAGAGCTGGGTGGCCACGATGCCGGGGTTGATCACCTGACCGGCGTCAGCCACGCTGACCAGACGCGTCACCACAAACTGGCCGGTTTCGGTGTCGACCTCGACTTCCACGCCGGTGCCACCGATCATCCAGTTGGGGGTGATATTTTTCGAAGTGCCATCGCTCGGATCGACCGGCGCATAGGGCGAGGTATAGGTGCCGGTGCCCACCACATTGCCAGCGCTCATGCCGTACTTGCGCCGAAACAGATCGGGCAGCGCTGTATCGGCCGGCAGGCCCAGCTCCTGCGCCAGCGCCGCCAATTGCTGGCGCGCATGCTCGGCCGCCAGACGCACTGCATGGCCCATGTGGAAGGTTGAGCGCGAACCCAGGGTGCCCATGTCAAAGGGCGTGACCGCGGTGTCAGGGCTGACAACGCGCAACTTGTCGATCGCAATACCCAGCACCTGCGCCGCCACCTGCGACAGGGCAGTGTTGCTGCCCTGACCCATGTCCACGGTGTTGCAGTAGAGCGTGGCACTGCCGTCGGCCGACACATTGATCATGGCGACCGAGGTGGTCGGCGAGATCGAGGCCTTAACGCCTATGGCCAGGCCGCGGCCGCGCCGCACCACCGCCTGGCCGCGCTGCACGGGCTGGTCCCAGTCCATGCGTTTGCGCAGCTCGGCCAGCACCTGATCGATGGCGGTATCGCGCATGACGGTGCCGGTGGCGTGCTCCATGCCCTCGCGCAAGATGTTGCGCTCGCGCAAAGCCAGCGGGTCGATCTGCAGGGCCCGGGCGATCATGTCCATGTGGCTCTCGTAAGCCCACACCAGCTGCGGCACGCCAAAGCCGCGCATGGCCCCGGCAGGCGGCAGATGGGTGTACATAGCATATGAGTCGATGCTCACATGGTCGATGAAATAGGGGCCGGCTGCGGTAAAGCCCGACTTTTGAGCGATGCGCGGGCCGATGTCGGCATAGGCCCCGCCATTCCACCAGACCTCGCACTGGCGCGCCAGCAGGCGGCCGTCTTTCGTCACGCCCGACTTGATGCGCAAAGTCGCGGCATGGTTGGTGATGTGAAAAAACTGCTCCTGCATGGTCAGCGCCACCCGCACCGGACGGCGCACCAGCAGGGCCAGCGCGGTGGCCAGGGCTTCGAGCTTGATATAGACCTTGGCGCCGAAGCCACCACCGAGCAGGGCGGTCTTGACCCTGACCCGGTTCTCGCTCCAGCCCAGCAGGCGGGCAATCTCCAGGCGCACAAAGGAGGGCATCTGGGTGGCCGAATGAATCAGGACACCGTCACCCTCGGGCTCGGCCAGCGAGACCATGGGCTCGAGCGGGACATGCATCACCGGCTGCACCTTGAAGCGATGCTCAAACACATGGTCGGCCTGCGCAAAGCCTTGGTCCACATCGCCGCGGCGCAGCCGGAAATCGAGCGCAAGGTTGGTGCCCCGCCGACCTTTGAGGTGTTTGAGGTCGGGGAAGGTGCCGGCCGGGCGCAGCTCCTCGTGCACCAGCGCATCCGAGCTCATGGCTTGCACCTCGTCGAACACCGCAGGCAACTCTTCGTAGTGAACCTCGATCAGCGCCGCCGCCTCCTCGGCCACATGCGGATCCGAGGCCAGCACCGCCGCCACCGGCTCGCCGATATAGCGCACCTTGCCCAGCGCCAATATCGGCTGGTCATGAAAGGCGGGGCCGAAATACGGGTCGGGGATCAGGTCCAGCAGGTCCTGCGCGGTCATGACCGCATGCACACCCGGCAAGGCCAGCGCTGCGCTGGTGTCGATGCGGACAATGCGCCCGTGGGCCACCGAGCTGCGGTGCAGCTTGGCATGCAGCATCTGTGGCAAGCGCAGGTTGTAGATGTAGCTGGCAGCCCCATTGACCTTGGCGCGGCCTTCCAGACGCGGTAGGTCGCGTCCCACATAGTTGGTCGTCACTGGCTCGCTCATCAGCTGGCCCCTCCCCCGTCAACCGCCAGGGCCAGCAGCGCGCGCCGCAGATGGACCTGCAGCAGATGTTTCTTGTAACTGGCCGAGCCGCGCTCGTCGCCGCGCAGCACCAGGCCGGCCGCGGCCGCCTCGCCCGCTTGCTGGAACAAAGTCTCGCTGGGCTGACGGCCGGCCAGGATCTGCTCGGCCGCCTGCAGCCGGGTCGGCCGGTCGGTGGCCGCGCCGACAAACAAACGGCTGCTGCGGATCACACCGGATTCGATGTCGAGGGAAATTCCAATGCCGATGGTCGGCCAGTCGTCAGCCGCCCGGGTGGTGATCTTCACATAGGAGCTACGCCGCTGCTGCTGGGCCGGCACCACCAGGCTGGCGATCAGCTCGCCGCGCCCCAGCGAGGTTTCATAGTAGCCGGTGATCAAGTCCTCCACCGGGATCTGGCGCTGCTGCTGGCCGCTGATGGCCAGCACATGGGCGCCCAGGGCGCACAGCAGGGGCGGCAGATCCATGTGCGGGTCGGCATGGGCCAGGTTTCCGCCCACGGTGGCGACATTGCGCACCCGCACATTGGACAGGCGCTTCATCGTCTGCGCGAGCGCAGGCACCGCCTGACGTACCACCGGCTCATGCTCGATTTGCGAGAGCGTGACCAGCGCGCCAATGTGCAGATCACCCTCGGGCTGGCGCTCGATGCGGCGCCACTGCAGCTCGGTCTGGCGCAGGTTGACCAGAGCGGCCGGTGCGAGCACACCGGTCTTCATCATCAACATCAGCGCGGTACCGCCGCCCAGGGGCAGGGCATCGGCGCCGTCAGCAGCGATCTGCGCGCTGGCTTCATGCAAGGTCAAGGGCTGAGAGAGCGCGTAGGGTTTCATGGTGTCATGGTTTCAGTGCGCCTGAACTGCAGGGCTGGGCACTCCCGTCCGCCTGCTCAAGGCCGCGCAAAGCTGCGGCCACTGTAGGCATGCGGATACTGCATCGTAAATTAAAATTTGCTGATGGCTCCAATGCCAGCGCAATATGGCGATCTGCGGTACAACCCGGGGCATTCAAAGTCTAAGGAGCTAGGCATGTTGGCAAGCGCCGCGCCAGATTTGCTGGACCTGTTCGTTTACTACCGGGTACCGGCCAGCCAGGAGTCGGCCTATCTGGCCCAGACCCGGGCCCTGCTGACCCTGCTGCGTCAAACCAGCGGTATCGAAGGCCGGCTCAGCCGCAGGCCCGAGGCCAAGGAAGGCCTGCACACCTGGATGGAGTCCTTCTTGGACCTGCCGGCCGCAAAGGAAGCGGCGGTGAGCGCCCATCTGGCCGACCCGCGCAGTGCCAGCTTCATTGAGGGCGAGCGCCATACCGAGCGCTTCGTGCGCCTGGCATGAGCGGCGCCGGTAAGCCCGCCCAGCCGCAGCTGATCGTCGGTATCAGCGGAGCCTCCGGTGTGATCTACGGCGTGCGGCTCTTGATGCAGCTGCGCAAACTGGGCGTGCGCTCGCACCTGGTGATGAGCAAATCGGCCCAGCTGACGCTGACCCATGAATCGGACCTGACGGTAGCGCAGGTGCGCGAACTGGCCGACGTCAATTACAACAACACCGAGATTGGATCGCGCATCGCCAGCGGCTCGTTTCGCACCCTGGGCATGGTAGTGGCGCCCTGCTCGATCCGTACGCTGTCGGAAATTGCCAGCGGCGTTACCGGCTCGCTGATTTCACGCGCCGCTGATGTGGTGCTCAAGGAGCGGCGCCGGCTGGTGCTGATGGTGCGCGAGACGCCGCTGCACCTGGGGCATCTGCGCAGCATGGCCGCTGTCACCGAGGCCGGCGCGGTGGTCTATCCGCCGGTGCCGGCTTTCTATGCCAAACCTCAAAGCCTGGAGCAGATGGTCGACCACAGCGTCGCCCGCGTGCTCGACCTGTTCAACCTGGACAGCGGCGCCGCGCACCGCTGGGATCCGGGCGCGGCCACAGATACAGTAACCAATAGCGATACCGAGGCCAACCACGGCCCAGCCCTATGAGCACTGCACCAGAAGGTAACCCCCTGGACCTGCGCGCCTGGCTTGCACAGATGCGCGAACTCGGCGAGATCGACGACGTAACCGGCGCCGACGCGCAGCTGGAGATCGGCGCGATCAGCCAGCTCAATGTCAAGCGCGCCGGCTCACGCGCCCTGCTGTTTGACGAGATCCCGGGCTACCCGCAGGGCTGGCGGGTGATGAGCTGCAGCACCAGCAGCCCACGGCGCTTGTCGTCCATCCTGCGCCTGGGCACCGAAGGCTCGCACCAAGGTCTGGTGCAAAAGCTGCGCGGCAAGCCGGCGCAGTGGCTGGCCGGCGCCAAGGACTTTGCGCCGGTGACGGTCAGCCATGGGCCGGTGCTGGAGAACATCCAGCGCGGCGAGCAGGTCAATGTGCAGGCCTTTCCGGCGCCCTTGTGGAATGAAAAGGACGGCGGTCGCTTCATCGGCACCGGCTGCTCGGTCGTCACCCGCGACCTGGAGTCGGGCTGGATCAATGTCGGCACCTACCGGGTGCAGGTGGTGGGATCAGACCGGGTGACCTTGATGATGATCCCCGGCAAACATGGCCACATCCAGCACGCCAAATACATCGAGGCGGGCAAGCCCTTTCCGGTGGCCATCGTGCTCGGGGCAGACCCACTGAACTACCTGATTTCGGGCATCGAGGTGCCTTTTGAGGTCTCGGAGTTCAACTACATCGGCGCCATCCTCGGCCAGCCGGTGTCGGTGGTGCACGGCGAGGTGACCGGCCTGCCCTTTCCCAGCGGCGCAGAGATCGTGCTCGAAGGCTTTTGCCATCAGGGCGAAGCGGCCGCCGAAGGGCCTTTTGGCGAATTCCTGGGCTACTACGCTGGCGGCGTGGGCCAGGCCCCGGTGGTGCGCATCGAGCGCATCTACCACCGCCACCAGCCCATCATCATGGGCAGCCCACCGGGCAAGCCGCCCAATGATTACTCCTACTCCAAGGCGGTGATGCGCTCGGCCATCTTGTTCAATGCCCTGGTACAGGCGGGCGTACCCGAGGTGCAGGGCGTCTGGGCCCATGAGGTGGGCGGGGCGCGCCTGATGAATGTGGTGTCCATCCGTCAACGCTACGCCGGCCATGCCCGGCAGGCCGGGCACCTGCTGAGCCAGTGCGGGGCCGGCGCGTACATGTCCAAGTATTCGATCGTGGTCGACGAAGACATAGACCCGGCCAATTTGTCGGAGGTGATGTGGGCGCTGGCCACCCGGACCGAGCCCTCGGAGGACTTTGACATCATCCGCCGCGGCATGGGCTCCAAGACCGACCCGATGTCCATCGCCTACCCTCATGCAGCGCCGCTGGCCTCCAAGATGGTGATCGATGCCTGCAAGCCCTTCGAGCACCTGACGCGCTTTCCGCAGGTGGTCGAGCCCAGCCGGGAGTTGCGCGATCGGGTGCGCGAGAAGTGGCCGGGACTGCAACTGCCCTGAGTGGGTACGTCCTCAAGCGCCGATTGAGCGCCGATCAGGTGCCCAGCTTGAGGTTGGCGGCCTTGACCACCGGCGCCCAGCGGGCAATCTCTTCCTTGAAGTAGTCGGTGAAAGCGGCGGGGTCCAGGCTGTTGGGCTCGACAAATTCCTGCTGCATCACCTTACGCACCTCGGGCGTACGCATGGCTTTTTGCACCTCGGCATTGAGCCTTAAGGCCACCGCCGGCGCCAGGCCGGCAGGCGCCGACAGGCCGCACCAATTGTGGGTGCTCAGATAGCCATGGCCTTGATCGGCGAAGGTAGGTACCTCCGAAAAGCCAGGCAGGCGCTGACTGGAGGTAAGCGCGATCAGGCGCAGCTTACCGGCCTTGACCTGCTCGACCACGGTGCTGAAAGTGAGAAACGCGGCCGGAATATGACCGGCCAACAAATCAGCCGCTGCCGGCCCGCCGCCGCGGTAGGCCACATGGACCATGTTCGCGCCGGTGCGGGTGCGAAACAGCTCGCCCATCAAGTGGTTGTGGGTGCCCGCGCCGGGCGAGCCATAGCTGAGCCCACCCGGCTTGGCATTGGCCTGCGCGATGAAGTCCTTGACGTCCTTGGCCGTCACACTCGGGTGCACCACCAGCGCCAGCGGCGGCCCGCCAAACAAGGCGATGTGGCTGAAGCTGCGCATCGGGTCGAAAGGCGTGGTGCCGGCGCTGGGCGTGATCACCAACGAGGCCATGCCCGAGGCCAGCAGGGTGTAGCCGTCGGGGCTGGCCTTGGCCACCCGGTCGGTGCCAATGATGCCGCTGGCGCCGGGCAGGTTTTCCACCAGGAAGGGCTGCTTCATGGCCACGCCCAGTTGCGTGGCCACCAGCCGGGTGAGCATGTCGGTCACACCGCCGGCCGCATAGGGCACGATGATCTTGACCGGCTTGGCCGGCCATTCCTGCGCACGCAGGCCGCTGGCCCACAGCACAGAACCCGCGCCAACAGCACCGATGAAATAACGTCTGCCTTGCTTGCCCACCATGAAAGACTCCCCTCGCCAAAAACCCATTAAAGGAACGGGGTAGATATTAAGCCGCGTCGGCGTCCTTGGTACATCACAAAAGGTGATGTCGGCCATCAACGCCGCAGCGCAAGGGGTGCGGCAGCCGCTCAGAGCGCCGCGATGACCTGGATCTCCACCATCAGGCCAGGGTCGGCCAAGTGCGCCACCTCGACCATGGTGCTGGTGGGCAGGTGGTCCTTGAAAAACTCCTCGCGCGCTGCCACGATCTGGCGAAACTCGCGGATGTCGGTGGTGTAGACGGTGGTCCAGACAATGTCGGCCAGGCTGCCGCCAGCGGCCGTGAGCGACTTTTCAATATTGCGTATGCACTGGCGGGTCTGCTCGAGCATGCTGCCGAGGCCGACCTGCTGGCCGTCGCTGTCGCGCGAGACCTGGCCCGAGACGAAGATCATGCTCTTGGGCTGGTCGACGCGGACATAGTGGTTGTAGACCGTCGCGCGCACATTCTTCATGCCGGGTGGGTTGCCGCGGGTGATGGGCATGGGAGCTCCTGGAGAAAAAATTAATCCGAGCTGATGTTGGCAGCCGCGATGACGGCGCTCCAGCGCTTTTGGTCTTCGGCTGCGGACGCCGCAAACTGCTCAGGCCGGTTGCCTATGGGCTCATAGCCCATCTGCAGCAAGCGCTCGCGCACCTCGGGCTGGGCCAGAATCTTGATCACCTCGCCGGCCACCCGGTCAACCACCGGCTTGGGCGTGCCCGGTGGGAACAGCAGGGACTGCCAATTGAGCGCCTCATAGTCGCGCAGGCCCAAGGCCTCGTTGACGGTCGGCACATCGGGCAGGGCCGGCGAGCGGCGCTTGCCGGTCACCGCCAGGGCACGGACCTTCTCGGCCTTGATCTGGGGGATGGCGCCTTGCATCCCCGAGATCATGGCCGGGATACGGCCGCCCACCAGATCGGTGAAGGCCGGCGGGCCGCCCTTGTAGGGCACATGGTTGAGCTGTACGCCACTCATGCGGGCCAGCATTTCGCCGGCCAGATGCTGCATGCTGCCCACGCCGGAGGACGCATAGTCGATGCGCCCCGGATTGGCCTTGGCCTGCGCCACCAGATCGGCCAGCGTCTTGCCGGTAAACGAGGGGCCGACCACCAGCACATTGTGGGAAGCGGTCAGCTGGGTAATGGCGGCAAAATCGGCCACGCCATCGAAGGGCTTGCGCCGACTGACCAAGGGTGCGGTGATGGTATCGATCGCGCCCAAAAGCATCGTATAGCCGTCGGCCGGCGCGGTCTTGACGATCTCGGCGCCCAGCATGCCGGCAGCGCCGGGCTTGTTGTCGACCACGATCTGCTGACCCAAGGCCGTGGCCAGGCGCTCGGCGACATAGCGGGCAATGGTGTCCGAGCCGCCGCCAGCGGCCTGCGGCACCACCAAGCGCAGCGGCTTGGTCGGATAGGCCTGGGCCCAGGCTGAGCCCTGCACTGCGGCCAAGGCCGAAGCCGCTCCTAAAACCAAACGCCGTCTTTGAAGAATTGCCATGGCCCTTGTCCTTTTATAGCCAGACCCTGAAACCGCCCGTGCAGTCCACCAGACCCGCACGGACCCCTTGCTGTCAGTTGAGCATCATGCTGAGCTTGCGGCGATAGCTCGAGACCAGCGCCGCCTGCGGGTCTTCCTGCACCGCCTTGGCGCCGACGATTTCAATGCCGGCGGCCGTCTTGCCCGGCACTGCGCCGCTGGCCTTGGGCTTGGGCGGCGAGAGCAGCTCAAGAATGGCGACAAAGGTCTTGCGGGGCAGTTCGTCGGCCCACTTCTTGTCACGCATGATGATTTCGAGCAACTCGTCCATGGCCTCGGTCCACTGACCGGCGGCCATCAGCACCCGGGCCTTTGCCAGCCGGGTGTCGAAGTCGCGTTTGTTCTGCGCGATCGCCGCATCAAACTGCGCCAGGGTCCAGCCGCCCTTGGGGTCGGTGGTGACGAATTCGAGCGCGGCCAGCCACTGCCCGAGCGCCTCAAAACGCAGCGGCACCGAAATGCCACCGAGCGCCGGCGCCAGGGCCTGCTCGGCCTCGGCCAACTGGCCGGTGCCAATCAGCAGCTTGACGTAGTCAAAGCGGGCATCCTCATTGGCCGGATCGGCCTCCAAGGCCTGGGCCAGCTTGTCCATGGCGCTTTGCAAGTCGCCGTCGTCCATCAGCTCCTGCGCCTCTTGAGCGCCGGCCTGGGCCTGCAGCTCCTCGTCGCTGGGCAAGTGCTTGTCGAGAAACTCGCGCACCTTGCCCTCGGGCAGGGCGCCGGCAAAGCCGTCGACCGGCCGCCCACCCACCAGCAACACGCAGGTCGGGATGCTGCGGATGCCAAAGGCGCCGGCCAGCTGCTGCTCATCGTCCGAGTTGATCTTGACCAGCTTGAAGCGACCGCCATAGTCAAGCTCCAGCTTTTCCAGCACCGGGCCGAGCGACTTGCAGGGGCCGCACCAGGGGGCCCAGAAATCGACCAGCACCGGCAGGTTCATGGAAGCGGCGATGACTTCCTGTTCAAAATTCGCCATGGTCACGTCAATCATGTGCGAATGGTACCTGCTGGCCACTGCCGCGCCCGCGCGCTGACTGCATCACCCCTGTAGCGCGCTGGCCGCCGCTGCTAGGAGCAGGGCATAAAATCGAGCCTTTACGAGCCTACGCCGCAGCCTGCGACTTCCAACGGCCCCCGGCCCGCCCCCGATGACACAAGCCACACATCCCCAGGTCGGCGTGGTCATGGGTTCCAGCAGCGACTGGGACACCATGCAGCACGCGGTGCAGATCCTCCAGCACATGGGCGTGGCCCATGAGGCCCGGGTGGTGTCAGCCCATCGCATGCCCGACGAACTGTTCGCCTATGCCGAGTCCGCCCAAGGCCGGGGGTTGCAAGCCATCATTGCCGGCGCTGGCGGCGCGGCCCATCTGCCCGGCATGCTGGCGGCCAAGACCACCGTGCCGGTGCTCGGTGTGCCGGTGGCCAGCCGCCATCTGCAAGGCGTCGATTCGCTGCACAGCATCGTGCAGATGCCCAAGGGCATACCGGTGGCGACCTTTGCCATCGGCAACGCGGGCGCAGCCAATGCCGCCCTGTTTGCGGTGGCCATGCTGGCCTTGCACGACGAGCGGCTGGCCCAGCAGCTACAGGCCTTTCGCAGCGAGCAGACGCGCGCCGCCCAGGCCATGACCCTGCCGCCCGCATGAAGCCCATACTCCCCGGCGCCACCCTGGGCGTGATGGGCGGCGGCCAGCTCGGCCGCATGTTTGTGCATGCCGCCCAGCGGCTGGGCTATTTCACCGCGGTGCTCGACCCAGACCCACACAGCCCGGCCGGCAGCGTCAGCCACCACCATGTGCGGACCGACTACACCGACCCGCAAGGCCTGGCACGGCTGGCCGAACTGAGCGCGGCCATCACCACCGAATTCGAAAACGTGCCGGCGCCGGCGCTGGCCCAACTGGCACTTTCTCGCCCGGTGGCCCCGGGCGCGGCCTGCGTGGCCATCGCCCAGGACCGCATTGAAGAAAAAGCCCACTTTCACGCCTGCGCCGACCGCTCGGGGGTGGACTGCGCCCCGCATGCGGTGATCCGCAACCCAGCCGAGCTGCTGGCGGTGGCCGATGATCTGCTGCCGGGCATCCTCAAGACCGCACGCCTGGGCTACGACGGCAAAGGCCAGGTCAGGATCAAGACCCGCAGCGAGCTGGCTGCCGCCTGGGAGGCGGTCCGGCAGGTACCTTGCGTGCTCGAAAAAATGCTGCCGCTGGTGGCCGAATGCTCGGTACTGGTGGCCAGAGGCCACAACGGACAGGTGGTGAGCTACCCGCCGCAGCGCAATGTGCATGTAGATGGCATTCTGGCCGTCACCCATGCTTATGCGGCTTGCTTGCCGGCCGAACTGGCCGAGCGCGCCGAGCAGGCCACGCGGGCCATTGCCGAGCAGATCGGCTATGTCGGCCTGCTGTGCGTGGAGTTTTTTGTGGTGCAGGGCCAGCAGGGGCTAGAGCTGGTGGTCAATGAAATGGCGCCGCGCCCGCACAACAGCGGGCACCACACCATCGACGCTTTCGACCATTCGCAGTTCGACCTGCAGGTGCACGCCATGGCCGGCCTGCCGCTGCCCACACCGCGCCAGCACAGCCCGGCCCTGATGCTCAACCTGCTGGGCGACATCTGGTTCGACGCGCAGGGGCGCGAACGCAGCCCCGACTGGGCGCAGCTGCTGGCGATACCAGGCATACACCTGCACCTGTACGGCAAGACCGAGGCACGGCACGGGCGCAAGATGGGTCACCTCACTATCACCGGCCCAGAGCTGGCTGCGGTACAGGCCAGCGCGCGGCGCTGCGCAGACCTGCTGGGTCTGCCGGGGCTGTCGTGATCCTGCCCGGCAGCGACCCGGCTGCGCTGGCGCTGGCCGTGGAGCGGCTGCGGGCCGGCGAGTTGGTGGCCATTCCCACCGAAACCGTTTATGGCCTGGCCGCCGATGCGCTGAGCGATGCGGCGGTGGCGCGCATTTTTGCCGCCAAAGGCAGGCCCGAGAACCATCCGCTGATCGTGCATGTGGCCGGCAGCGCGCAAGTGGCCGACTATGCCGCCGAGGTGCCCGCCTTTGCCCAGCGCCTGATCGATGCCTTCTGGCCGGGCCCGCTCACCCTGATCCTGCCGCGCCGCGCAGGCGTGGCAGCGGCCGCCGCCGGTGGGCAAAACACCATCGGACTGCGCTGCCCCTCGCACCCGGTGGCGCATGCCCTGCTGCGCGCACTGGGCACCGGCCTGGCCGCGCCGAGCGCCAACCGCTTCGGCCGGGTCAGCCCGACCACCGCCGCCCATGTGCAGGCCGAATTTGGCGATGCACTGCTGGTGCTCGACGGCGGCGCTTGCGATGTGGGGATTGAATCGACCATCGTCGACTGCAGCCGCGGCGTGCCGGTGCTGCTGCGGCCCGGCTGCGTCACGCCGGCGCAGATCGAAGCTGCCTGCGGCCAAGCCCTGGTGCCGGCGGCTGCGCTGGCCCAGGCCGCGCCACGCGCCTCCGGCACACTCGCTTCGCACTACGCGCCCCAGGCCAAGCTGGAGCTGCTCGATGCCGGGCAGATTCAGGAGCGGCTCAACAATGCTGTGGCGGGCGAGGGCTTAGGCGTAGGTGTGGGCGCAGGTGTGGGCCTGTGGAGTCGCCAGCCGCCCAACCCGGACAGCTCGCTGATCTGGCGCCAGCAGCCATTGGATGCCGCCAGCGCCGCCCACCAGCTCTTTGCAGTGCTGCGCGAGCTCGACGCACTGGGCGTGGCCCGCATTTGGGTGGAGACACCACCCGCGGGCGCCGACTGGGACGGCGTGCGCGACCGGCTCGAGCGGGCCGCCGCTTAAGCCGCCGCTTAAGCCGGCGCTGCTGCGGTCGCCGCTGTTTCCAGGTTCAATTCCTGCGCCGCCTGCATGGCGATTTCGTAGGAGCGCAGCCGCGCTGAGTGCTCAAAAATCTGGCCCGCCACCATCAACTCGTCAGCGCCGGTGTGTTCCACAAACGCACGCATCTGCTCGCGCACCGTCTCAGGCGAGCCTATGGCCGCGCAAGACAGCAAATTACGCAGCAAAGACTGATCAGGCGCGCCCAGCTGCTGCCAGTAGCCGGGCCGCGGCGGTGGCAGCTTGCCGGGCCGGCCGCTGCGCATATTGATGAAGGCCTGCTGCGCCGAGCTGGCCACCACCTGCGCCTGCTCGTCGGTATCGGCGGCAAATACATTGAAGCCCAGCATCACATGCGGCCTAGCCAAGCGGGCCGAGGGCTGGAAACGCTCGCGGTAGATGGCGACCGCGTCCATCATCTGCGCCGGCGCGAAATGCGAGGCAAAGGCAAAGGGCAGGCCCAGCATGGCCGCCAGCTGCGCGCCGTAGAGGCTGGAGCCCAGGATCCAAATCGGAATGTCCAGCCCGGTACCAGGCACCGCCCGCACCGGCTGGCGCGGCGAGGCCGACAGGTAGTCCATCAGCTCGAGCACATCCTGGGGAAACTCGTCCGAGTCGGACTGCAGATTGCGCCGCAAAGCGCGTGCGGTCTGCATGTCTGAGCCGGGCGCGCGGCCCAGGCCCAGATCAATGCGACCCGGAAACAGCGACTCGAGCGTGCCGAACTGCTCGGCAATCACCAGCGGGCTGTGGTTGGGCAGCATGATGCCGCCGGCACCGATGCGCAAGGTGCTGGTGCCGCTGCCGATGTGCGAGAGCAGCACCGCGGTAGCCGCGCTGGCAATGCCCGGCATGCCGTGATGCTCGGCCAACCAGTAGCGCTGATAACCCAGCCGCTCGGCCAGGCGGGCCAGGCTGAGCGAATTGCGAAAGGAATGCGCCGCAGTGCTGCCTTCAGCGATGGGCGACAAATCAAGGACAGACAAGCGAACCATGGCTTCAGTGTAGGGCAGACGAATTTTTCATGCAGCGGCGGAGCAGGGGGCAGCTTGAAGTGGGTAGAGAGGCGGGGGTGCTGGGGAAGCAGGGGGGTGGGGGAAGCAGGGGGTGTGGGAGCCGCGCCCTCGCGGCGATGCAGCGCCTGATCAGGCGCTGCCATGTTCAGGACGCATCGAAGAAGGGCGCACGGATGGGCACTGCGCCGCTCGTGTCCCCCGCCTCGGCTAGCGCCTCGGCTCCTCCTTGACCTCGCTTCGCAGCGCCCACCCGCACGCCCTCTGGTGGTACCAACGCCGCGCCCTCTGCTTAGAAAATTCAGCCGCCCGGGTTTGGCCGCAGTCTGCAGCCTTCGCAGCGTTAGCCCGCGGCCGGTGTATCGGGCCTGGCGCAGCGGCATCAAGGAAGAGCCGAGGCGCTAGCCGAGGCGGGGGACAGCCGCTTCAGCCAGGCCCGATGCGGCGGACGCCACCCAGGCTCTTGTACGAGGAGCACGGGCAAGAGGCTTGCGGCGGTCTCTGATCGAGCGCCGCAACTTTCAGCTTGCATCGAAGCACGGCATGCGGATAGACGCCGCGCCCCTCAGGGCTCGCCCGATTGCACCACCCACTGCACCAGCGCGTCGAGGGCCTGCCGGCCGGCGCTGGCCTGCTCATGGTTGATCACCGCCACCACCGCATAGCGCCGGCCGCTGCTGGCCTGGGCGTAGCCAGCGATGGCGCTGACCTCGCGCAGCGTGCCGGTCTTAAGCCAGGCTTGGCCGGCCACCGATCGGGCACGGTTGCGCATGGTCGCGTCCACACCGGCCACCGGCAGCGAGGCCAGCAAGGGCGCAGCATGGGGGCCACGCGCCATGCGCATCAGAAGGTCGATCAGGGACTGGGCGCTGATGCGCTGCACTCGGCTCAGGCCCGAGCCGTTGTCCAGCACCGGCAGCGCGCTGCCCGGCTGGCGCTGACGCCACCAGTCCAGCAGCACCGCGCGGGCGCCCTCCTGCGTACCGGCCAGCGCAGGCTCGGCGCGCAGACCCAAGGTATAGAACACCTGCTGGGCCATGACGTTGTTGGAATACTTGTTGATGTCCTGCACGATCTCCGCCAAAGGCAGCGAGGGCGCGTCGAGCCGCAGTACCGGTTTGGCACCCGACAGCGATGCACCGCGCGCCAGCTGCGCGGCCTCGGGGGCACTGGCCTCGCGCACCCGGCCCGACAGGCCGCCGCCTTGCGAGCGCCACAGGGCTTCGACCACGCGGACGGCAAAGGACTCGGGCTCCACATAGGCGGTCGGCCAGCTGCGCTCGCCGCACGAGGCCGGATAACGCCCGCGAAACTGTACCCGCTGGGGCTGATCGAGCACCGCCTGCACGGACGCGCGCCAGTCCTCACAGCGCGTGCCGGTGGCCAGCGGCACGCTGGCATCGATCTGCACCCCCGCCAGCGGCGGCTCCACCGTCACCAGCGCACGCCGCTGAGCCGGCTCGGGGGTGAAGGTCAGCACCATGGACTTGAAATTGACCAGCAGCGCATCAGGCTGGGCGTTGTAGGGCTTGAGCGGCTCGCCGTCAAAGTCGCCCGGCCGCACCGAAGGCGGCTTGAACAACTGGCGATCGAGCACGATGTCGCCCTCGATGGCTTTCACGCCACTGGCTTGCACCTGCGCCAGCAGGGCCTGCAGCCGCTCGACCACCAGCTTAGGGTCGCCCCCGCCGCGCAGCACCAAATGGCCCTTGAGCACGCCGCCCTGCAAGAGTCCGTCGGCCAGCACGGTGGTGGTCCAGGTATGGTCTGGTCCCAGCAGGTCGAGGGCGGCCGAGGTGGTCAGCAGCTTGATCAAGGAAGCCGGATTCATCAGCTCGCCGCCACGGTGGTTGAGGCGCACCTGCCCGCTGTCCAAATCCAGCACCATGAAGGCGGCGGCCTGTGCCGGTACCTGCGCGCGCTGCAAGGCCTGCGCCACCACCGGCGGCAATGGGTCGGCGGGGCGGGCGTGGCTCAAGGCAGCGGCAGCCGCAAGCCCACAGGCCAGGATCAGGCGCAGGGCAGACAGAAGGGACACAGGCATGCTGCGATGATACGGGGCGGATGCTTTGCCCGGGGCTGCTCCTGCAAGGGCCTGGGTTTCGTCCCTTGCCGGGATAATCGTCCGCTCACCCTCCCCGCAGCAAGACCTTGACCGCCGCCACTTCCGAGCCCCGCCTGCTGGCCTTTGACACCAGCACCGACCAAATGTCGGTGGGGGTGCGTCATGGCGAGCGTTATTGGCTGCACAGCGGTCCCGGTGCGGCGCAGTCCTCCAGCACCCTGATCCCGACCGTGCTGGACCTGCTCGCGCAGGCTGGCTTGAGCCTGCACGCGCTCGACGCCATCGTGTTCGGGCGTGGGCCGGGCTCCTTCACCGGGCTGCGCAGCGCCTGCGCGGTTGCGCAGGGCCTGGCCTATGGCAGTGGGCGGCCGGTCTTGCCGATCGACACCCTGCTGGCCCTTGCCGAAGAGGCGCGTTTTGAGGCCATGTCCGGCGGTGTTGCCGGCGCGCAGAGCCTGCAGGTCAGCGCAGTGCTTGACGCCCGCATGGACGAGGTCTATTTGCAGCACTTCGCGTGGACAGACGGGCAGTGGCAGGCACTCGGTGCCTGCCAGCTTTGCGCGCCGGAGGCGGTGGGCTTTCCTGCGGCGGCCAACCGACTGGTGGCAGGCAATGCGCTGGCGGTCTACCCACAAGGCCTGGCCGAGCTGCCGGCGGGCAGCCGGTGGATAGCAGCCCTGCCCACCGCTGCGGCGCTGCTGCGGCTGGCCCCCGGCCTGCTGCAGCAGGCGGTGCCGCCAGCGCAGGCGCTGCCGCTGTATGTGCGCGACAAGGTGGCCCAAACCACCGAGGAAAGATCGGCGGCCAAGGTGGCCAAGGCCGAAGCGGCCGAGCTGGCCGCCCACCACAGGCCTGCCCCATGAGCGCACTGGCCCAATTGCCGCCCGTGGAGCTGCAGTCCATGACCGAGACCTGGCTCGATGCGGTGGCGCGCACTGAAAAGCGGGCCTATACCCATCCCTGGTCGCGCGGCAATTTTGCCGACTCGCTACGGGCCGGCTACCACGCCCAGGTCCTCACCCAGGATGAGACGCTGCTGGGCTACCTGGTGCTCATGCTCAGCCCGGGCGAGGCGCATCTGCTCAACATCACGGTCGACCCCGACCAGCAGGGGCGTGGCCTGGCCCTGCACATGATCGGCGAGCTGGTGCGCTGGTCGCAGGCCCAGGGGGCACAATCGCTGTGGTTGGAGGTGCGGGTCAGCAATGTCCGCGCGCGCCAGATCTATGAACGCTATGGATTCAAAGCCGTGGGCCTGCGCCGAAACTACTACCCCCTGGCCCCCTTCAAACGCGAGGATGCGGTGGTCATGAGCCTGCCGCTGATGCCATGACCCTGGACGCCCGTCAAAAAGCCATGCTGCGCGAAATGGGCGTGCGCGTCTGGTGGCCGACCCAGGCGGCGCCCGCCGAGGGCGGGCCGGAGCAGGCGCTTGCCGAGGCAAAGCCAGCGCCGCTGACAAAGCCCACCACCGCCCCGACTGAGGACGCTGCCGCTCAGAGCCACCGGGTCAGCCCACCGCCCACAGTCATGCAGCCAGCTAGCAACACCGCCGCCGAGCCCGAGGGCGCTGCGCAAGGTTGGCGTGTCGGTGCGCTGCAGGCCCTGCATGAAGCGGGCGAGGCCGGCGGCCCGTGCTGGTTGCTGCTGCTGGAGCAAAGGCAAGACAGCAGCGGCGATGCACAGCGCCTGCTGCAGGCCATGCTGCGCGCCGCCCGCCTGCATCAGGGCAGCCAGGTCTGGCTGGCGCCGCTGCTGCGCGTGCCCGAGACCGGCGCGGTGCAAGGTTTAGAGCCGGTGCTGGAGGGCAGCCAGCCAGATCTGGTCTTCATCATGGGCCGCCTGGGCGCTCAGGCCCTGCTTGAAACCGATGAGCCGCTGGGCCGGCTGCGCGGGCAGGTGCACGACCTGTGGGGCTTGCCGGCTGTGGTCAGCTACGACCCGGTCACCCTGCTGCGCAGCCCGGCCGACAAGGGCAAGGCCTGGGACGATCTGTGCCTGGCCGGACAACTGGCGCGCGAGCAGTACACCGAGCGCAAGGCCAGCGAGGCGGACTGACAGGGTCCAATTCCTCAGCAGCCACGCAGTCCGTCAAAGCAGGTCAGCGTGACCCATTCGATGATGGCCTCGTCGTCGAACTGGCCACCGGCCTTCATGAATTCGAGCACCGGGTCGCAAGCGCGCGAGTACAAGGTGTAGAGCACCAGGATGGGCGGCAGCTTGGGGTTGATGCTGCGCTCAGCCTGGGCGGCCTCGATCCACGCGCCCAGCCGGTCACTGACGTGCATGAGCAGGTCCAGGTAGGCGCGGTTGGCCATGAGGCGGGCGCGCAGGCTGGAGTTCTGGCTGGGCAGGGTGGGCATTTGTCCGGCCAGCTGCAGGCGCATCATCCAGCGCACCACCGCCTCCAGCTGCTCTACGGGTTTGCCCTGGGCGGGCAATTGGTCCAGAAACTCTTCGGCCAGGGTGAGCACCCGCACCATGGCCGCTGCGGCCAAGTCTTCCTTGCTGGGAAAGTGCTTGTAGAGGCTGGCCTTGGCGATGCCCACTTCGGCCGCCACCTCGTCGACGGTCATCAGGTCAAAGCCTTTTTCGGCGAGCAGACGGTTGACCGCCTGCACGATGGCGTCTTCCCGGGCCTGCAGCATTTGCGCCTTAAAAGAGGAGCGACGCGGCGCGCGCGGCGCGTCCTGGGCCGGCTCGGCATGGGCCAGGCCCGGGGCGGTGCGGTGATCGTCTTGCATGCTCATATTCCCTGCTGGGGCATGAGCGCGTCGACCGCGCCCAAGGTGAAATAAACCGTGGTGCCCTGCCCGGGCGCCGAATGCGCCCACACCCGCCCGCCATGGCGGGTGACGATGCGATGCACGATGGCCAAGCCTAGGCCCTGGCCTTCGAACTGGGTGCTGCTGTGCAGGCGCTGGTAGGGTTGGAACAGGCGCTCAGCCTGGGCCATGTCAAAGCCGGCGCCGTGGTCGCGCACATAGAAGGCGCCGCTTTGCCCGGCATCCTGCGCGCCGGGCGCATCACTCTGGCGGCCAAATTCAATCTGCAACTGCGGGCTATGTCCACTGAACTTGCGGGCGTTGTCGAACAGGTTCTCCAGCAACTGGCGCAGCAATCGCCGATCGCCATAGGCCTGCAAGCCCGCTTGCACCTGAGCCTGCAGCCGCGGATGCTGCTGGCCGATTTTGTCGAGCACCTGGGCGGCCAGCGCACTGAGGTCTACCGTGCCGAGCTGCAGCGGTGAGCGCGACAGGCGGGCCAGGGCCTGCAGGCCGTCGATCAGCTCGCCCATGTGCTGGGCGCTGGCCCGCAGTCGGGCGGTCAGATGAAGGGCCTGCTCGGCCTGCGCGCCACTTTGGCCTTGCAAGAGCTCTTCAAGCAGGCTGGAAAAACCGTCGATCGCGCTCAGCGGCGAGCGCAGGTCATGGGCCAGGACATGGGCAAAGGAGTCGGCCTCTTCGCAGCGATGCTGCAGCTGTGCAAGGCGCTGCTCGAGACCGGCAATCTCGGCGCGCAGCTGCGCCTGCCCTGTAGGCAAGTCTTGTGCGACCGGGCGAGATTCCTGGCTGGATTTCGCCTCTTGCCCAGGGTCGCTGCGCCTGACCGTTCCCTGATGCATGACGGCATTGTCGTCGGCCGGGGCTGACCCCCCGCCACGCTCGGGTTTGGAGCCTGGCTCGGCGGGTATATTCAAGAGCTCGCCGCTCAAGGCTGAGCTGGGACTCGCCTTCCCAGGACTGTCCGCGAGAACGCGACCAATTGACTATTGATAAAGGATGCTCGCCATGAGCTTAGACCTGGACCGTGTCCGACAGGAACTGGCCGCCAGCGGCACCTTGCGGGTGGGCCTGAACCTGTCCAATTTTTTGCTGATCAATCCGGGCACAGGAGACAAGGTGCCCGAGGGCATCGTGCCTGATCTGGCCCGAGCGCTGGCCTCTGAGTTGGGGGTGGCACTTGAATTCGTGCCCTATCCCTCGCCCGGTCCGCTGGGCGATGCGGTCGAAAAGAATGCCTGGGATGTGGCTTTTTTGGCCAACGAGCCGGCGCGGGCGCAGACCATTGCCTTTTCGCCGACCTATCTGGAGATCCAGGCCAGCTATCTGGTGCCCGCAGGCTCACCTTTGAAGCGGGTAGAAGACGTGGACCAAGCCGGCGTGCGCATTGCAGCCATGCGCGGGGGCGCCTACGCCCTGTATCTGGAGCGCAGCCTCAAGCATGCCGAGCTGGTGCTCACCCGCAGCATCGACGAATCATTCGAGGTGTTCGTGGCACAAGGGCTGCAAGCGCTGTCGGGCCTGCGCCCGCGGCTGCTCAGCGATCAGGCCCGGCTGGCCGGCAGTGTGGTGCTGCCCGGGCATTTCACCGCGGTGCAACAGGCCATCGGCACCTCACAGCGCCACCGCGTTGCGGCGTCTTTCCTGGCTGACTTCGCCCAAAGGGCCCGCGACGGCGGCCGGGTGCAGCAGGCCATAGATCGCCATCGGGTCCCCGGGGTCAATGTGGCGCCAGGCAAGGCCGTCTGAGCGCGCGGGCCAGGCCTTGCGCCGACGCAAGGCTGAGCGATCAGAGACAATCGCGGCTTTTTGCGCCGCTCGGCGCAATACTCACCCCCAGTCAGCCATGTCACTTGCACCTGCCGCGACCTCTGCCCCCACTTCCGAGCTGTCGAGCGCCGAGTTCCGCCGGGCCCTGGGCCAGTTTGCGACCGGCGTGACGGTGGTGACCGCCTGCGACGCTGACGGCCAGCCGGTGGGCCTGACCGTCAGCTCCTTCAATTCGGTGTCACTGCAACCGCCACTGGTGCTGTGGAGTTTGAACCGCAGCTCACAGGCCATGCCGGTGTTTTCGGGCATAGCCCGCTACGCCATCCATGTGTTGGGCGCGCACCAGTTGGCGCTGGCCGAGCGCTTTGCCGGCCCGCGCGAGCAGCGCTGGGTCGGCCTCGCGCACGGCTGGAGCGCGGCCGGCGTGCCGCTGCTTGAGGGCTGCCTGGCGCGCTTCGAGTGCCGCCACCGCAGCGCTCATGAAGAGGGCGATCATGTGATTCTTGTGGCCCAGGTGGAGCGCTGCCACAGCGCAGATGGCCTGCAGCCCCTGCTCTACCACCGCGGCCGACTGCTGGCCCGCGCCGAGCTGTGAGCTCAGGCGCGGCATCGGCCGATCACACGACGCCTGTGCGCCGGGACAGGCTGGACGCGCTGGCCATCGGGCTGCTGCTGAGCTGCTGCCTGTTTTGGGGCTTGCAGCAGGTGCTGATCAAGCTGACCCTGGCTGAGATGCCCCCGGTATTTCAAGCCTGGCTACGGCTGGGCGGCGCCACCGTGCTGCTCTTGCTGTGGTGCCGCTGGCGAGGCATATCGGTGCTGCAGCGCGACGGCACGCTCTGGGCTGGACTGCTGGCGGGGCTGCTGTTTGCGGCCGAATTCATCTGCATCTATACCGGCCTGGAGCACACCGGCTCGGCACGCCTGACGGTGTTCCTGTACACCTCGCCCTTTTGGGTGGCTTTGCTGGTGCCGCTATGGACCCGCTCGGAGCGCCTGCACGGCCTGCAGTGGGCCGGTCTGGTGCTGGCCTTTGGAGCGGTGGCGTTTGCGCTGCGCGAGGGCCTGAGCCAAGGCGAGGGCGCGACGCTGGCCGGCGATCTGCTGGGCCTGGCGGCCGGCCTGTTTTGGGGCCTGACGACGGTGGTGATACGCAGCACAGGGCTGGTGCGCATCAGCCCTGAGAAGCTGCTGCTCTACCAGGTGGGGGTGAGCGCGGCCCTGCTGCCCTGGCTCTCGCTGGGGCTGGGCGAGGTCTGGCGCTGGGACTACAGCGCCTGGGCCTGGGCGGCGGTGGCGGTACAGGCCTCCATAGGCGGGTTCTTGAGCTTTCTGGCCTGGATGTGGCTGCTGGGCCGCTACCCGGCCACCCGCATTTCCAGCTTTTCTTTTTTCACCCCCTTGTTCACCCTGGTGTTTGGCGCACTGTGGCTGGGCGAGTCGGTCACGCCGGGCGTGCTGGCGGCGATTGCCGCAGTGGCCATTGGCATGGCGCTGATGAACCGCCGCAACTCGGCGTCTTGAAACCATGGATTTCTTCGTCACAGCTTTCCTGCTGGGCCTGGTGGCGTGGTCGCTCAAATCGCGCGCCGAGCGCAGACGCATCGCGCTGCTGGCCCAGCAACTGCAGCCTTATGACATTGAAAAGCTGATGCAGCAAATCAGCGAAGGCTATGTGCGCGCCCTGGGCGAAAACGATGTGCAGCGGCGCTCGTCGATCTGGCAGGTGCTCGAGCCGGCCGAGCGCAAGCTGGCCGAACAACTGGGCCAGATGGCGCTCGATTTTGGCCAATGGCCTGCCGCACAAACGCGCATCATCACCCTGCCCCTGCCCTGGCTGTTTGAAAAGCTGGCCGAGCTGGCGCCATCTCTTCTGGCGCGGCACAGCCTGGACATGCGCGAGCTGCTCAAGCTGCATGCCCGGGCCATCGCTCAAGCGGTGCAGGTCAGCGATCGCAGCCCTTCGGCCAGGGCCTACGCCATCTTGGCCGAAGTGCTCTTGATGCAGCACAGCTGCCACTGGTTCTGCAAGTCGCGCGCAGTCGCCTCGGCGCGCCTGCTGGCGCGCCACCAGAGCTCGCACCACAAGGTGCTCGAATCGGTGGCTCCGGCCACCCGCGCCGCTTACGAAGGCCTGACCGGCAGGGCTTGATCGCAAGAGGCGGGCAGGGCCAGGCGACCGTCGATCAGATCAATCTGCCGATCACAGCGGCTGGCCAGCGAGGCGTCGTGGGTGACGATCAGGCAGGCGCTGCCATGCTCCCGGTTGAAGCGGCGCAGCAGAGCAAAAACCTCATCGGCACTGACCGTATCGAGATTGCCGGTGGGCTCGTCGGCCAAGATCAAACGCGGCCGGCGGGCCAGGGCGCGCGCCAGCGCCACCCGCTGCTGCATGCCGCCCGAGAGCTCGCCGGGGCGCTTGGCCAGGTCAGCGCTCTTACCCAGGCCGACGCTGGCCAGCAGCTCGCGGCCCAGGGCCTCGTCCTCAGGCTGCACCACGCCGTGGGCAATGATCAAGGGCATGAGCACGTTTTCCAGCGCGGTGAAGGCCGGCAGGAGGTGGTGGTACTGAAACACAAAACCAATGGCCTGGCCGCGCAGCGAAGTCAGCTGCGCATCATCGAGCTCGGCGATGCTGTGGCCGGCCAGGCTGAGTGCGCCGGCGGTGGGCGACTCCAGCAGGCCGATGATGTTGAGCAAGGTGCTCTTGCCCGAGCCCGAAGGCCCGCGCAGGGCCACAAACTCAGCCGGCTGCAAGGCCATGCTGATGCCATGCAGCACCTCCTGCTCGACCGGCGTGCCCAGGCCGTAGCGCTTGTAAACGCCCCGCAGCTCCAGCACCGGCACGGCGGCGGGCTCGCTCATGCGCGTATGGCCTGAACGGGGTCCATGCGGGCGGCGCGACGCGCCGGCATGAACGCGGCGAGCATGCCCACCGCGCAGGCCAGCACACCGGCGCCCAGCACCAGGGCCACATCCAGCACGGCCGTATACATGGCACTGCCATCGGGCGCCTTGAAGATGTGCGAGAACAGCACCAGCAGGCCGTAAGCGAGCAGCGCGCCGAGCGCCGAGCCGAGCGCGCCCATCAAAGCACCCTGCAGCAAGAACACCCACATGATCTGGCGCCGGCCAGCGCCCATGGCGCGCAAGATGCCGATCTCGCGCTGCTTTTGCACCACACTGACCACCAGCACGCTGGAGATGCCCAAGGCGACGATGGCCACCACAAAACCGCGAATCAGGTTGTTGGAGATGGTTTGGTTGGACAGGGCGTTGAGCAGGCCGGCGTTGGTCTGCATCCAGCTCTCGACCCGCAGGCCGGTTTGCTCACGCAGCGGGTCAGCCACCGCATTGGCGCCAAACAGGTCGGCCACGCTCAGATCGATCACCGACACACTGCCCGGCATGTCAAGCAGCGTCTGCGCCAGCCGCAAGGTGGTGAAAATGCGCCGCCGGTTGAGCTCGCGGCTGCCCATGTCAAACAGGCCGGTGACCGTCAGCACCTGGCTGCGGCTGCCGCTACTCACCCGCAGCTTGTCACCAAGCTGCAGGCCCAGGTCTTCCGCCAACTCCCGCCCGATCAGGGTGCCGCTGGTGCTCAGCTCAAAGCGGCCGGCAATCATGTAGCCATCCATGCGGACCACCTGGCGATAGTCTTCGGCGCGCACGCCCAAGACGGTGACGCTTTGCACGGCGGCGCCGCGGGTGACGAGGGCCGGCCCGGAGACCACCGGCGAGACGGCCAGTACGCCCGGGGTGGCCGCCGCCAGAGCGGCGACGCGCTCCCACTGATCAACCGCGCGCTGGCGCTGCAGGCGCGGCTGGACCTGCGCCGCCTGCGCTTGCTCGCTGGGCAGACGCAGCACCTGCTCCTGGGTGGGCAGTATCACCACATGCGCTTGCGAGCCCATCACCCGGTCAATGATGGCGGTTTGCAACTGGGCGATCAGCTGCGTCAGGAACACGGTCACCGCCACCCCAGCGGTCACCCCGGCCAACACCATGCTGCTTTGCAGCCGGCCTTCGCGCAAAAAGCGCAGCGCCAGCATCGCCTCCAAGGGCAGCCAGCGGGCCCAGCGGCTCAGCGCGGGACGGGCGGCAATCATGGGCGGCAGGCCCGCTCAGCTCGGCCCAGGATGAAGCCCGTCCATGCGTCGGCGCGGGGCAAGGGCAGGCGGTCCATCAGCGCAGAGATGAAGGCATCGGCCAGCCTGCAGACGGGCCACGCTCTGCCCCCCGGCGAATTCGCTCGCCGGGCAGCACGGCCTGGGTTGGCGCGATGACCCACTGGCCCTCACTCAGGCCCTCAAGGATCTCGGTGCTGCCCACGCCGCGCAGCCCCAGACGCACAGCCACCTTCTCAGCCCGACCGGCGCGCCAGACCAGTACCCAGGGCGCGGGCTTTTCGACATCACGCACCGCTGACGAGGGCAAGACCAGCGCGGCCTCGCGCCGCGAGCCAATGAGCTCGGCCGAGATGGTCATGTCGGGCTTGAGGAAGGCCGGCGGCTGCGGCAGGCACAGGCGAACCACCAGCGAGCCGCGGTCGGGGTCTATGGCCGGCGCGATCTCGCACACCTGCGCCTCAAAGGGCTGCTCGGGATAGGCGTCAGCCAGGGCCCGGGCCGGCATGCCCAGGCTGAGCAAGTGCAGATGCCGCTCATCAATGCTGACCTCAATATGCCCGGCGCCCGCCTGCGCCAAGACCAGCAAGACGCGGCCGGGCTGGGCCATGGCCCCGGGTTCGACCTGGCGCAGCAACACACGGGCGGCGACCGGACTGCGTATGCGCATGCGGTCGAGCCGGGCGCGGGCCATGGCCGCGCTGGCCTGCGCCTGGGCCAAGCGCGCACGCGCCAGTGCCGGCTCCACCCCCCGTGAAGCTTGTGCCTGCAGCTGCGCCGCAGCCATGGCGCTGCTGGCAACATCGCGCGCGCGCCGGGCCTCGTCGAGTCGCTGCGGCGAGAAAAACCCCTGGGCCACCAATTCACTGGTGCGTCCGTAGTCCCGATCGGCCGCCAGCCAGGCGGCGCGCGCTTGCACCTGCACCTGCTCGGCCAAGGGCGCGCCGACGTCCACCTGTTGCTCGACCTTGCCCGCCGCCTCGGTCACCGCCGCCTGCGCCTGCGCCAGTGCCGAACGGGCCTCGCTATCGGTCAGCGCAATCAGCTCCTGCCCGGGTCCGACCTCCTGGCCCTCGCGCACGCTGACCCGCACCACGGTGCCCGCCAATTCAGCGCCGACCTCGATGCGCGCCGGCGCCTGCAGGCGCCCGGTGGCGACCACCGACTCGACAATGGCTTGCCGTGTCACCGCCACCATGGGCACGGCAGGCCCGCGCCACCAGCGTAAGAACAGGGCGAGCGCGGCGATGAGGATCAGCAGGCCCGCCGCCCACGGACCCCAGCGCAGCCAGGCAGGGCGGCGCGAGCTCTTTAAAGGCGCAGCGATCGGGCCTGCCGCGCCCGCTGCTGCTGCCGCCGATCCCCCGGACCCTGCTATGAGCGCCTGTACCATGCGGCAGAGCATCGCCCGAAGGCAGGCCTGGGCATTGCTGCGACTGCCGCCTGCGGGCGTCGGAGCCGGCCCTGCGGAGATGTAGGCCTGCGCGCGCCGTCTGACCGCCGGTTTATAGTGCCGTGAAACCCTCGACAGTACGACCATGCCCATTTGGAAACAAGACATTTCCCTGCAGAGGCTGACGGCGGTCAGCGAAAACACGGCCATCAGCCACCTGGGCATTGAATTTGTCGAGGTGGGCGATGATTTTCTGGCGGCCCGGGTGCCGGTCAACCGCCAGACCTGTCAGCCCTACGGCCTGCTGCACGGTGGCGTTTCAGTGGTGCTGGCCGAAACAGTGGGCTCTATCGGCGCGGCCTTTTGCGTGCCAGAGGGCACCCGGGTGGTGGGACTCGATGTCAATGCCAATCACCTGCGCGGCGTGAGTCAGGGCTGGGTCACCGCCACGGCCAGGCCGGTGCATATCGGACGCAGCACCCAGGTCTGGCACATTGATTTGCGCGACGATCAGGACCGGATGGTCTGCATCGCGCGGCTGACCATGACGGTGCTGCCGCAGACGGCGGCTTGAACTGCCAAAGCCAGGTGCTGACTTGCGGGGCGGGCTGGCCGAACACCGGTAGCGCGCCCAAAACACCTCATGGGCCCGTGCCACCTTGCGCCATGCGCTGGCTTTTCCAGTAGACGTCATCACCGCCGTTCATGCGGTTGAGCACGCGCGCCAGCACAAAGAGCAGGTCGCTCAGGCGGTTCAGATACTGGCGCGGCGCATCGCGCAGGGTTTCGGCCTCGCCCAAAGCGACCACCGAGCGCTCGGCCCGTCGAGCTACTGTGCGGCACACATGCGCCTGGCTGGCCGCGCGGGTACCAGCCGGCAAGATGAATTCCTGCAGGCGCGGCAGCTGGCTGTTGTGCATTTCTAGCGCCTGATCCAGGGCCAGCACCGCCTCGTCCTTGAGCAGCTCGAAGCCGGGAATGGACAGCTCGCCGCCGAGATTGAACAGCTGGTGCTGCACCTGAACCAACAGCTCGCGCACGCCGCCGGGCATGTCCTCGCACAGCAGCAGGCCGATATGCGAGTTGAGCTCATCGACATCGCCCATGGCATGCACGCGCAAGCTGTCTTTGGACACGCGCGTGTTGTCGCCCAGACCGGTGGTGCCCTGGTCTCCGGTGCGGGTGGCGATTTGCGTCAGGCGGTTGGACATGAAAGAGTTTCCTTTTGAACGCCGATTATCGATCCTGGCAGCCAGCGCGACGACTTACACTGAAGTGAGCTCAGCCCCAGAACCGGAGACAAGGACCATGACCGCAGCCCTGCCCAGCCATCTGTTGCCCGCGATCAATCAGCGCGAGACGCCTGCGCCGCTGATCGAGGCGCTCAGGGCGCTCTTTGGCGATCGCTGCTCGACCGCCTTGGCGGTGCGCGAACAGCATGGCCGTGACGAGTCCTCCTTTACGGTTCCGCCGCCAGCCGCGGTGGTGTTTGCGCACAGCAGCGCCGAGGTCTCGCAGGTGCTCAGCCTCTGCCATGAACACTCGGTACCGGTCATCCCTTATGGCGCCGGCTCTTCACTCGAAGGCCATTTGCTGGCGGTGCAAGGGGGCATCAGCTTGGATGTCAGCCGCATGAACCAGGTGCTCTCGCTCAATGCCGACGACCTGACGGTGACCGTGCAACCGGGCGTCAGCCGCAAGCAGCTCAACGAAGAGATCAAGCACAGCGGCCTGTTTTTCCCCATCGATCCTGGCGCCGACGCCAGCATCGGCGGCATGTGCGCCACCCGCGCCAGCGGAACCAATGCGGTGCGCTACGGCACCATGCGCGAGAACGTGCTGGCGCTCGAGGTGGTGACGGCCAGCGGCCAGATTCTGCGCACCGGCACCCGCGCCCGCAAGTCCAGCGCCGGCTACGACCTGACCCGGCTGATGGTGGGCAGCGAAGGCACGCTGGGTGTGATCACCGAGGTGACCTTGCGCGTCTACCCGCTGCCGGAGGCGATTTCAGCGGCCGTCTGCTCCTTCCCCAGCATCGAGGCGGCGGTGCGCACCACCATCGAGATCATCCAGATGGGCATCCCGATCGCCCGGGTGGAATTCATCGACGCGGCCACCGTGGCCATGTTCAACCAGCACTCCAAGCTGACGCTGCGCGAAGAACCCATGCTGCTGATGGAGTTTCATGGCTCGCCGGCCGGCGTCAAGGAGCAGGCCGAGCTGGTGCAGGAAATCGCCCAGGGCCGCGGTGGCGAGGCCTTTGAGTGGGCGGCCTCACCCGAGGAGCGCACTCGGCTGTGGACAGCCCGGCACAACGCCTACTTTGCAGCCATCCAGTCCCGCCCGGGTTGCCGCGCGATTGCCACCGACGTCTGCGTGCCCATCTCGCGACTGGCCGACTGCCTGCTCGAGTCGGTCGCAGAGGCCCAGGCCAGCGGGCTGCTGTATTTGCTGCTCGGCCATGTGGGCGACGGCAACTTCCACTTCGGCTACCTGATCGACCCCGACAGCGCCGATGAGCGCGCGACGGCCGAGCAACTCAACGAGAAATTGGTGCGGCGCGCACTGAGCATGGACGGCACCTGCAGCGGCGAGCATGGGGTGGGCATGCACAAGATCGGCTTTTTGCAAAGCGAGGCGGGCGACGCCGCGATCGACATGATGCGCGCGATCAAACGCACCTTGGATCCCAGAAACATTCTCAACCCGGGCAAGATTTTCACGCTCTAAGGATCTCCTGAGTCTGACGGCGGCTAAGGCTATGACGTGCTTGGGCCGAGAAGCCGCGCCGCAGCAAGACGGCGAGCAGGCGGCTTTGCCCGAGCGCCACGCCGAACGGCAGCGTATTGCGGCCCTGCAAGCCCAGCTACAGGCTTGCGGCAGGGCTTTCAGGGGGCCACCGGCTGAGCCGACCACCTGCTGTGGACGGGGCTGCAACGGCTGCGTGTGGGAGGGCTATGAAGCGGCCCTGCAGTGGTGGTTTGAGGAGGCGCAGGCCTTCGCAGCCCAGTTGCCACCGGCTTGAAGCAGCCGGTCTACGCCCCCCGCTTCAAGCTCAGGCCTCGCCCCAGACTTCCTGGGCCGTCTCGATCACCAGACGCAGCTTGTCGCGCTGGGCTTGCACGGCAATGTTATTGCCGTGTACGGTGCTGGAAAAGCCGCACTGCGGCGACAGTGCCAGCTGCTCGAGCGGGGCGTATTTGGCGGCTTCGTCGATGCGGCGCTTGAGCGCGTCCTTGCTTTCCATGTCGCCAAACTTGGTGGTCACCAGGCCCAGGACCACGGTCTTGCCCTTGGGCAGGAAGCGCAGGGGGCGGAAGTCGCCGCTGCGGTCGTCGTCGTACTCCAGGAAATAAGCGTCGATGTCCATCTCTGCGAGCAAAGCCTCGGCCACCGGCTCGTAGTTGCCAGCAGCGGCGTGGGTGCTCTTGAAGTTGCCGCGGCACAGGTGCATGGCCAGGGTCATGCCGGCAGGCTTTTGCGCCACCACCTTGTTGACGAACTGCGCATAGCGGTGCGGCAGCTCATTGGGGTCGTCGCCGCGCTGGCGGGCGGCCTCGCGCATCTTCTCGTCGCACAGGTAGGCCAGGTTGGTGTCGTCCATCTGGACGTAGGTGCAGCCGGCAGCGGCCAGAGCGCGCAGCTCGTCGCCGTAGGCCTTGGCCACGTCGTCGTAGAAGACCGGATCGAGCTCTGGGTAGGCTTGACGGCTGATGCCGGCGCGGCCACCCCGAAAGTGCAGCATGGTCGGCGAGGGGATGGTCACCTTGGGGGTGCAACCCGCGGCCACCTGGCTCTTGAGGTACTGGAAATCGGCCAGCTGGATGTTCTTGGCATGGGTGACCTTGTCGGTCACACGGATCACCGGCGGGGCCAGGTGGGTGGTGCCGTCGGGCTGCAGGACCGACAGCGGAATGTCGGTCACCACACCGCCGAGCTGCTCGAGGAAGTCGATGTGGAAATAGGTGCGGCGGAACTCTCCGTCGGTAATCGCCTTCAGGCCCACGTCCTGCTGGAACTTGACGATCTCGGCAATCGCCTTGTCTTCGACCGCGCGCAGCTGCTCGGCCGTGATCTGGCCCTTGGCCTTTTGTTCGCGCGCCTCCAACAGGAAAGCGGGGCGCAAAAAGCTGCCGACATGGTCGTAACGGGCGGGGAGTTGGGCGGTCATGGAAGAGTCTCCGAATTTTGACGTGGGGCGATGGTAGCGCAGCTCGGCAGCGATGGCTTGCGGTACGGCTTAGGCCGCCAGGGCCTGGGCTGGGCCGCTGGGCTGCTCCTGGGCCAGCAGCCGGTCAATGATGCGGCGCGCCTGCACGCCGCCGGCGTCAATGTTGAGCTTGAGCAGCTTGCGGTTGCGGTAGAGCGTCAGGTTGCGCTGCTGGGCCTCCAGCACCGCGGTGTCCTCGGCGAAAACCTTGCCCTGCCCTTGCCGGATCTGCTCGGTCAGGGCGCTGTCGCCGACCCTGAAGTTGCGCGCCATGCCCCAGAAATACCAGATGGAGGTTTCGGTCTCAGGGGTAATAAAGTCGACCACGATGCTTGCGGCTTTATGTTCAGGAGCGGCCTCATAGCCACCGCGGCCGGCCAAGGCCACGCCCACTTCAATCATCACATGGCTGGGTGGGCTGAAATGGCAGATCTGCCAGCGATCGACCGGCTGGTCGGCCGGCAGCCCGTTGGCACGCAGGTTGTCGGCCCAAAAGGGCGGGGCGATGACGCCGTTCATGGAGCGGCTGGTGATCACCTCGTCGCCCACGCTGCGGGTGCTCACCGGCGCCTCGTCAATCTCCTTTTGTCCGATGCTGCTGGCATGGACATAGGTTTCATGGGTCAGATCCATCAGGTTGTCGATCATCAGGCGGTAGTCACAAGCCACATGGTAGAGCCCGCCGCCGTAGGTCCAATCGGGGCTGTCTGCCCACTCCAGCTGGGGAATCAGGGCTGGGTCGGCCTGCTCGGTCTGGCCCGGCCAGACCCAGATAAAGCCATGGCGTTCGACCACCGGGTAGGCCCGGATGGCCGGGAAAGCGCCCACCCGCTGGCCGGGCATGGATTCGGTGCGCCCGTCGCAGCCCATGACCAGGCCGTGATAGCCGCAGACCAGCTTGCCCTCACAGACCCGGCCCAGAGACAGCGCGGCGCCCCGGTGAGGGCAAAAATCCTCCAGGGCCGCAACCTGACCCTCGCCCGCCCGATAGAACACCATGGATTCGCCGCAGACCATGCGGCCCAGGGGCTTGCCGTCGATTTCGTCGGGGGTACAGGCAACGTACCAAGCGTTTTTGGGATACATGCAGGGCTCCAGAGGAAGGAAAAGACGCCCTGACTATAGCGCCCTGGATACGCAATGTATACAACAAAGTCGATTTGGTCTATTTAATAGCTGGGTTCTGCGTCCAGCTGGGACACTCGACCATTTTCATCTGATACATTGGATACATGGAGAATTCTGCAGCCCGCCCCATCAAGATATTGACCGAGCCCGAGCCTTCCGGCTCGCAGGCGGTCAAGGCACTGCTGGCCCTGCGCGAAATGGTGCTGGCTGGCGAGCTGCCGGCAGGTAGCCGCATCGGCGAAGTGGCGGTAGCCGAGCGTCTGGGTGTCTCGCGCACACCGATACGCGCCGCCCTGATGCGACTGGAGCAGGAAGGCCTGCTCGACCTGCTGCCCGGCGGTGGATACACCGTGCGCACGTTTTCCGAGCGCGACATCAGCGATGCCATCGAGCTGCGTGGCACGCTCGAAGGCCTGCTGGCCAGGCTGGCGGCCGAGCGCGGCGCACCCCAGGTGCTGCTGGGCGAGTCCAGGCTGTGCCTGGACCAGATCGACCAGGTGCTGGCAGCGCCGGCCCTGGATGACGAGTCTTTCTCGCGCTATGTCGGGCTCAATGAGCGCTTTCACAGCCTGCTGTGCGAGATGGCGGCCAGCCCGGTGATCGCCAAGGAGCTGGAACGGGTGGTGCGTCTGCCCTTTGCCTCGCCCTCCGGTTTTGTGGTGGCCCAAGCCAACTCCGGCCGCGCCCGCGACATGCTGATCGTGGCCCAGGACCAGCACCGGCAGGTGCTCGAAGCCATAGAGCAAGGCGAGGGAACCAGGGCCCAGGCCATCATGTGCGAACATTCGCGCCTGGCGCAGCGCAATTTGCGGGCCGTCGGCCAAAGCCGAGATCTGGACAGCCTGCCCGGGGTCAGACTGATACGCCGGCGCGGCAGCTGAAGATGCCGTCCGGCCCCATCAACAGCGCCTCTTTGTCCGCTCCCCTTTGAAAATAGGATACGAGCCCCAGTCCTGACCCGGCCCCTGTGCCAAGCCCGATCACGCAAATTGCGGCGGGACCGATCCCCCACCTATCGTGGAGCAGCATCCCCAAGCCATTTTGGCCATCTCGCACCAGGCGGTGGTGCTCGATCGCGGCACCGTGGTGCACCAGGGGATGGCGGCGCGGTTGCAGGCCCAGCCTGTGCTGCGCGACAGCCTGCTGAGCGTGGCCCGCTGAATCCGCGCAGGGGTGGCCGGTGAAGGCGCTGCGCCAGTGCCGCCTCGATCTTTGCGCCAAAGTAAAAACCGTCCGAGCGCAAGACACCGTACTGGCGAGGCCTGGGCGATAGGCACCCCCACCTACAATCTGAAAAGAGTCGCGACAGCGACAAGCCCGCGCCCCCATAAGACTCAAAGCAGGAGTAGACATGCCCACCCACCAAGCCGACGACCAAAATAACCGTCGGGAAGGTCTGCGCCGCGCAGCGCTGATTTATCACGAGCTGCCGACGCCGGGCAAGCTGGCGATCACCGCCACCAAGCAGCTGACCAATCAGCGCGATTTGGCCCTGGCCTACTCGCCCGGGGTGGCCGCGCCCTGCGAGGAGATCGTCAAGGACCCGAACAACGCCTACAAGTACACCAGCCGCGGCAATCTGGTGGCAGTGATCACCAACGGCACGGCAGTGCTCGGCCTGGGCAACATCGGCCCCCTGGCCTCCAAACCGGTGATGGAGGGCAAGGCGGTTCTGTTCAAGAAGTTTGCCGGTGTCGACGTGTTCGACATCGAAATCAATGAACAAGATCCGGCGCGTCTGGTGGAGGTGATCGCGGCGCTGGAGCCGACCTTTGGCGCGATCAATCTGGAAGACATCAAGGCGCCCGATTGCTTTTACGTGGAGCGCGAGCTGCGCAAGCGCCTGAAGATCCCGGTTTTCCATGACGACCAGCACGGCACCGCCATCACCGTGGGCGCGGCCTTGATCAATGCGCTCAAGATCGCTGGCAAAAAACCGGGGGAGGTCAAACTCGTGACCTCGGGCGCCGGCGCAGCGGCGCTGGCCTGCCTGAACCTGCTGCTGCATCTGGGCATACGGCGGGAAAACGTGTTCGTGACCGATCTGGCCGGGGTGGTCTATGAAGGCCGCACCGAACTGATGGACGAAGACAAAATCCAGTTCGCCCAAAAAACTGCAGCCCGCCACCTCAGCGAGGTGATCGTCGGCGCCGATGTGTTCCTGGGACTGTCAGCCGGCGGCGTGCTCAAGCCCGAGATGGTGAGCAGCATGGGCAAAAGCCCCATCATTTTTGCGCTGGCCAATCCCAACCCCGAGATTGCCCCCGAAGATGTGAAGTCGGTGCGCGACGACGCCATCATCGCCACCGGCCGCACCGATTACCCCAACCAGGTCAACAACGTCCTGTGCTTTCCCTATATTTTCCGGGGCGCGCTCGACGCGGGTGCCTCGACCATCACACTGGAGATGGAAATCGCTGCCGTTCACGCGATTGCCGAGCTGGCGCAGGCCGAGCAAAGCGAGGTGGTGGCCGCCGCCTATGTGGGTGAAAAGCTGGCCTTCGGCCCCGAATACCTCATTCCCAAGCCTTTCGATCCCCGGCTGATGATGAAGATCGCACCTGCAGTGGCCAAGGCGGCAGCCGACAGCGGCGTGGCGCAGCGGCCGATTACCGACATGGACGCCTATCTGGAGCGGCTGCAAAGCTTTGTCTACGCCTCGGGCACCACCATGAAGCCGATCTTCTCGTCGGCCAAGATGGCCACCCGCAAGAGGGTGGCTTACGCCGAAGGCGAAGAAGAGCGGGTGCTGCGTGCCTGCCAGATCGTGGTCGACGAGGGACTGGCGCGCCCGACCCTGATCGGCAGGCCAGCCGTGATCGAGCAGCGCATCGCCAAGTTCGGCCTGCGTTTGCGTCAAGGGCGGGACTACGAGGTGGTCAATGTCGAGCTCGACGAACGCTACCGCGACTTCTGGCAGACCTATCACCGCATGATGGAGCGGCGCGGCGTGACCGCGCAGATCGCCAAAATCGAGATGCGCCGCAGACTCACCTTGATCGGCAGCATGCTGCTGCACAAGGGCGACGTAGACGGGCTGATCGTCGGCACCTGGGGCACCACCCAGATCCACCTCAACCACATCGACCAGGTGGTGGGCAAACGCGCTGGTGTCAGTACCTACGCCTGTATGAACGGGCTGATGTTGCCAGGCCGGCAGGTGTTTCTGGTCGATACCCACGTCAACTATGACCCTACGGCCGAGCAGTTGGCCGAGATCACCACCATGGCGGCCGAGGAAATGATGCGCTTTGGCCTCAAGCCCAAGGCCGCACTGCTGTCGCACTCAAACTTCGGCTCGTCCGACCAGCCCAGCGCTCTCAAGATGCGGCGCACCCTGCAATTGCTGCGCGAGCAAACGCCCTGGCTAGAGGTCGACGGCGAGATGCATGGGGATATCGCTTTGGACGCCCAAGGCCGGCAAGCCGTCATGCCAGACAGCACCCTGGCCGGTGAGGCCAATTTGTTGGTGCTTCCTAACATCGACGCCGCCAACATTTCCTACAACCTGCTCAAGACCGCCGCTGGCGGCAACATCGCCATCGGTCCGGTGCTGCTCGGGGCAGCAAAACCGGTGCACATCCTGACGGCAAGCACCACCGTCAGGCGCATCGTGAACATGACCGCCCTGACTGTCGCCGACGCCAACGCCAGCCGCTAGCAAGGCCTGCCGGCTGAGAAGAACTCACGGCAGCGAGGTCAGCGAGATAGCAAAGGCTAACTTACCCGCCGATAAAACCTGCCTCGCCGCTAGGCCGATGCGGGTTAGCCCTTGCTTTTTTTACGCACATCCGTCACACTAGCTGCCTGAAAGTTAAGGGTTAACCCGCGCAGCCATCGCGGCTTGGCCCCTGAAGTTCAGGAAAGGTTTTTCATGTTGTGCAAATTGGGGAGTGGCTGGCGCCATACCCTGGCCTCGGTCCTGCTGGCCCTGACGACCGTTTTCGGTCTTCCGGCCATTGCCAAGACGCCGAACACAGCTGACAAACCGGCCGAAACCACGATTGCCAAGGCGCAGCTGCCCGAACAAGGTCAAAAAGTGTTGATCTTGATCTACCAGGGCGGGCCCTTCAAGTATGACAAGGACGGCACAGTGTTCGGGAATCGGGAGCGCCTATTGCCTTCCCACCCGCGCGGCTACTACCGTGAATACACAGTGAGGACGCCAGGGGTCGGTCACCGGGGTGCACGCCGGATCGTCTGTGGGGGGCAGCAAGCCAAAGCCCCGGACGCCTGCTATTACACCGAGGACCATTACGCGAGTTTCAGACGGATCGTGCAGTGAAGGCACTGCGGCTCCAACAGTTTGTTTTTATCTTTTCAACCTGAGCTTTTCATGGAAAGAACCACGGAGATGGACACACCACTTCGTACTGTGAGGCCCAACATTGTTCAGTCCATACGCGCTTTTCGCGTGCAGGACTTGCAGGAGGCCGCCACTGAACTTGGCCACCACTTCCTGTATGCCAATCTGGCCAACGCCCAGAGCAAGCAGGACGTACTGGACATGATCGCGGCGCAGTACACCTTCCCCTCGCACTTCGGCAAGAACTTCGATGCGCTCTACGACTGCATGACCGATCTGGTTCACAAGTCGGGTCAGCAGCCGGGCTTTATCGTGGTGCTCGAGCACATTCCAGCCAACGCCAAGTTTGACAAGGAAGCGCGCGAGCAGTTGCTCGACATCTTCCGCGACGCCTCAGACTACTGGGCTGACCGGAAGATACCCTTCCGATGTTTCTATTCTTTTCTGTAGCCCGTTCCCCGGAAATTGGCCAGGGGGAACGGGCCAGCGAGGCCCAGCAAGCAGACGAAGGCGGCGAGGCGATGCCCACCGACAAATTGGTGGACGTATCGCCCTTGGCGCTGCGCATGAGCAGCCCGTTCAACGCCGGCTATTGGCTCGCCGCCGCTTAAAGCGCGCAGCGATCTTGCTCATGAAAAAGCCCGCCAGCCGGCGGGCTTTTTCGTGGGCGCTGAGCGATCAAGTCAAGCTTTGCGCCAGTGCCACGTACTCGGGCACCGGCACCTCCTGCGCGCGGCGCTGCAGATCAAAAGGCCGCTGGCAGCCGCGCTGCTCCAGCCAGGGCCCCAGGGTGTGGCGCAGCAGCTTGCGGCGCTGGCTGAAGGCCACCTGCACCAGCTCGCTAAGCAGTGCCGCGTCGAGCACGGGCGGGTCGGCCAGCGGACGCATGCGCACCACCGCGCTGTCGACGCGCGGCGGCGGATCGAAGCTCTCAGGCCCGACCCACAAGACCTGCTCCATCTCATAGCGCCATTGCAGCATCACGCTCAAGCGCCCGTAGTCGCTGCCTGAGGGCGGCGCCACCATGCGATCGACCACCTCTTTTTGCAGCATGAAGTGCTGATCTTGCACCAGGTCGGCCACAGGCAAGAGCCCAAACAAAATGGGCGAGGAGATGTTGTAGGGGAGATTGCCCACCACCCGCAGCTTGGTGCTGTCTGCAGCGCCGCCCAGCCGGCACGCCAATTCGCGCCAATCGAGGGCCAGCACGTCCGACTCGATCACCTCGAGCTGCGGATGCGAACGCAGACGGGCGGCCAGATCGCGGTCGAGTTCAACCACCACCAAGCGGCCCAGGCGCTCGACCAGAGGCTGGGTGAGCGCAGCCAAGCCGGGGCCGATCTCCACCATGGTCTGCCCGGGCCTGGGGTCGATGGCGCGCACGATCTCATGGATGATCGCGTCATCGGCCAGAAAGTGCTGGCCAAAGCGCTTGCGCGCGATATGTTTCAAGCAGGGCTGCCTCTGTCTGAAGCGGACTAAACCGGCGACTCGCGGTACTCGATGTAGGCCCGGCCGCGCAAATCCTGCAGCCAAGTGCGCAACGCCTCTTCGGTCTTGCGATCACGCAGCTCGCGGCGAGCAAGCTCCCGCTTTTCCTTGTCCGTCAGCGGCACCTCGCGGCGCTCGAGCACCTGAACCAGGTGCACACCAAAGCGCGAGACCAAGGGCTCCGACACCTCGCCAGGGGCCAGGGTGTCCATCACCTGCTCGAATTCCGGTACCAGCATGCCGGGGGTGACCCAGCCCAGATCGCCGCCAGCCTTGGCCGATGGATCCTCGCTAAATTCCCTCGCCAATTGCGCAAAGTCCGTCACCTGCGAGCGCACCCGCTTGGCGAAATCGGCCAGCCGTGCCCGCGCGGCTGCCTCGCTCAGGCGCGGGCCAGGCCGCAGCAAGATGTGCCGCACCTGCGTCTGTACCGCTGAATTCAAGTCGTCGCCCGGCATTTGCCGCTCGAGCAGCTTGAGCAGATGAAAGCCAGCACCGCTGCGCACCGGACCGCTTACCGCACCCACCTTGAGCGCACGGGTCGCATCGACAAACAGCGACGGGTAGCGATCGGGGCTGCGCAGGCCCAGTTGCCCACCGCTGGCCCTGTCGGGCGCGTCCGAAGCCTGGCGTGCGAGGGCTGCAAAGTCGGCACCCCCATCGAGCTGACGACGCAATTGCTCCGCCTTGGCAAGCAAGGCGCGCTCCTGCTCGGCCGTGCTCGCCTCAGGCACCGCCACCAGAATCTGCGCCAGGTGAATTTGCGTGGGCTCGGCAGCCGCAGTCGCGGCCTGGCGCTCGACCAAGTGCCGGTCTATCTCCTGCTCGCTCACCCGCACCCGAGACTCTAACTCGCGGTCGCGCAGTCGCACCACCGCGATCTCATCACGCAACTCGCGCCGGTAACGGTCAAAGCTGATGCCATCGGCGGCTATCCGTTGCCTGAGATCGGCCACGCTGACCTGGTTTTGCCGCGCCACATCGGCCAAGGCCTGCTCCACCGAGGCATCGTCGATTCGAATGCCCGCATCGGTCGCCGCCTGCACCTGAACCCGCTCAACAATCAAGCTCTCCAGCGCCCGCCGGGCCAAGTCAGCCGCAGCCGGCGGGCGTTCACCACGGGCGGCCAGTCGCAGCATGCGGTTGCGCACATCCTGATTGGTGATCGGCTCGGAATTGACGATGGCCACAATAAAGTCCAGCGGCGTCGAAGCGGCAGGGGTGGCTGCAGCTGCGGCTTGCGCAGGCTGAGCCTGTAGGGCCATCAGCACCGCGCCCATCAGACAGGAGGCAGGCAGCAGACGCTGAAAAAAGAAATTAGTCATAGTTGGAAAATCGGCTCGGTGGGCTCACCTGGTCTCGCAGAAATTGGTAGCGGGTGATATTGTTCTTGAGCGTTCCCAGTGGATTGTTGCCGATGCGCGAAAAGCCCACCAGTTCGAGTTGCAGCATGATCTGGGTATTGGCACGCGTCAAGCCGCTGAAGGAGCGCTGCAGCACCGCCCGAGCGATCCAGCAGCAGCCATCGTATTCCAGGCCCAGCACGCCATCGACCAGGCGCCCGTCGGTGGCACTGTAGTTGAGTCGGCCCACGCTGTACCAGCGCTGCCCACCCTGCCCCCGGCCCGGGCCCAGGTCCTGCCCCCGATCGCCCCACAGGTCATTGATGGGCCACTGCCAGCCTATATCAAACTGCTGACTGCCGCTATCGCCCGTGGTCACCGGCCGCTGCACCCGGTAGGCCGCGCTGAGCACACGATAGGCACTGGGATGATATCGACTGGAAATGGCCGAGCGCTGGGACTCGCCACGCTTGGGGTTGTACTGGGTCACCAGATCGAGCGCCCAGACCTGCGAGGCGTTGACGGTGGCGCCGAACATCAGATCACTGATGCGCTCGGCATTGACCGGTGGCGCGCTGCCGTCCAGCGTCACCCGCTGATCGGCAAAACGAATCCGCTGGGCCATGCCCAGCCGCAAGGTCTCAGCCCCGGTTTCTGGCACCAGCAGCCGCGAGCTTAAGCCCAAGGTGACCAAATTGGCATCGGCGATCCGGTCATTGCCCACAAAATTGTTTTCGGTGAACAAGGTGGCGAAGCTAAAGCTGTTCTCCGCGCTGTCGTAGTTGGGCAGACGGCTCTGATCGCGGTAGGGCGTGTGCACGTAAAAAGCGCGCGGCTCCAGCGTCTGCACGAAGCTGCTGCCGAACCACTGCGCCTGCCGCTCAAACACCAGGCCTGTGTCCAGACTGAAGGTAGGTACAGCACGACCGGCTGCGTTTGCGCCGCGCCAGTTCTCGGCAAAGCTGTAGTGGGTCGCATGCAGCTGCAATTTGGGCGTGATGTAGCCAGCCGGCCAGACCCAGGGGCTGGCCAGTTGGGCGCGGGCATACAGGCGGTCGGCATTGGTCTGGCTGGTCAGGCTGCGCAATGCCGAAAAGCGGGTGAAGTCGGTCTCGAGCACCGTCTCCAGCGGGCCTGCCGCCGAGGCCAGGCTGCTGCCGTGACGCAGAGCCAGTTGCGGCAGGCGGTCATAGGGCGGCACGATGGGCGAGAGCGGGTCCTGCAGGGTTTGCCACCGCAGAGCCCGCAAACTGGCCTGAAACTGACCCTGCGACCAACTCAGCCCGAGATCGGCCGGCAGCAAACGCTGGGTCAGCGTTTTGCCCTGGCGCGGGAAGTCGCGCCAGTAGTCATCGTCGCTGACCCGGTTGAGGTTCAGGTTGTAGGCCAGGTTACCGGGCGCACCCTCGCTCCAGCGCCCGCTGTGCTGCAGTGCGTAAGACCAACGCTGCTTCTCGTTGATGCGGTCACTGGGCATCAGGTTCAGGCGCAAGCTGCCCCGATCGCTGCGCTCCAAATAACGCAGCTCGCTGCCCAGGTCCAGGCCGCGTTTGCTCATGAGAGTGGGTGTGAGGGTGGCGTCGTAATTGGACGCAATATTGAAGTAGTAGGGCGCACTGAGCGTCAGGCCGCCGCTGGTGTCAAGCGCGTAAGTCGGCGGCAGCAGGCCGGATTTGCGCTTGTCACTGAGTGGAAAGCTTACCGTGCCGGGCCAGGCCAAGATGGTGGTGTCTTGAAACCGCAGCCGGATATGCTGGGCTTGGCCAACATCGGCGTCAAAATCGAAGTCGAAGCGCTCGGCGGTGAACTCCCAGGCCGGCTTCCAGCTCTCCTCGTTATCGCGCTCACAGGTGGTGTAACTGGCCGACACCGCACTCATGCGCTGATCGCCCAGGAATTCGAAGCGCTCGGCCCGACCCTGGCCGCCGCTGCGAAAACGGAACTGCGGCTTGGCGAAGAAACCCTCATAGGTATCGATGCGCAGGTCAAGCTCCTGGCCGCTGAACACATGGCCTGAAAGGCTCAGGCGCACCGACCCGGTGGCGGTCAGATTTTGCGTAGCCTGCTCAAGATCAATGCGCTCGGCGCGCACGGCGGTCGGCCCGCGGCGCAGTTGGGCTTGACCATCGACGCTCAGGCGCACATCGGTCTGGCCGCTGATGCGCTCACCCGACACAAAGGCCGGTGCCTGTTGCTCACTGTCCAGCGTCGGTTTTTCGATCAACATCGGCGACAGCCGCAAAGCGGGGCCGGGCGTCTGCGCAGAGGCGCCCAGCATCCAGCCCAAGGCCAAGCATGCGCCAGCCCGATGAAAAATCCGCATGCAAAAAGCTAGCCGCATCGTGAATATGAGATAAACCCGTCTGTCGAGTCCGTCCGCGTTGAACAATTATCCATGACCCATCCTGCCTCTAGCGATGCGCAAGCCCTGCCCGCAGCCACCAGCACGGCTGCGGTGACCTGGGCTGACCCGGCCCGCGAGAGGGCCTTCGAGCATTGGCTCCTGGCCATCAGCGCCGCCCAAGCTGTGCAGCCCGCCAGCTTGCGGCCCGCTTCAGCCGATGCCAGCTTCAGGCGCTACCTGCGCGTGGACGGCAAGGATGGGCAAAGCCTGATCATCATGGATGCGCCGCCCGACCAGGAGGACTGCCGTCCCTTCGTCAAGGTGGCCGACCTGATGCAGCAGGCCGGACTGCGGGTACCGCAGGTCCTGGCCTGGGATCAGGGCCAGGGCTTCATGCTGCTGAGCGATCTGGGTGCGCAGACGATGATGCAGACCATCCAGGCCGGGCCGGCCCAGGCCCTGCCCCTGCGCGGGCAGCCCACCCATGATCTGTTCCTGGCCGCCATCGATACCCTGGTGCGCTGGCAAAGCGCCTCACGGCCGGACGTTCTGCCACCCTATGACGAGGCCCTGCTGACGCGCGAGCTCGGCCTGTTCCCCGAGTGGTATGTGGGACGCCACCGGGGCCTCACGCTGGAGCCGGCGCAAGAGCAGACCCTTCAGAGTGCCTTTGAACTGATACGGCAGCACAATCTTCAGGCGCTCGGTGGCGCACGGGTCTATGTCCACCGCGATTTCATGCCACGCAACCTGATGGCCAGCGCTGCGGGCGGGCCCCTGGGGGTGCTGGACTTTCAGGACGCGGTCTACGGCCCCATCACCTATGACATCGCCAGCCTGATGCGCGATGCCTTCATCAGCTGGGACGAGGAATTCGTGATCGACATCACCGTGCGCTACTGGCAGCAGGCGCGCAAGGCAGGCTTGCCGGTGGGGACGGACTTCGGCGAGTTCTACGAGGCGGTCGAGTGGATGGGCCTGCAGCGTCACCTCAAGATCCTGGGCATCTTTGCCCGCCTGACGCTGCGCGACGGCAAGGCGCAATACCTGGCCGACACGCCCCGCTTTATCGCCTATGTGCGCCAGAGCGCGTCCCGCTACCGCCTGCTCGCGCCTCTGCTGCGCCTGCTCGAACAGATTGAAGGCGGCGCGCTGCAGGCCGGCTACACCTTCTGACCATGCCGCGCTTTTTTGTCCCCGGCGCGCTGGTCGCCAAACAGAGCTTGGCGCTGCCGGCCAGCGCCGCCCGCCATGTGCAGGTGCTGCGCCTGCAGCCCGGGCAGGAGATCACGCTGTTCAACGGCGAGGGCGGCCAATGGCAGGCGCGCATCACCGCGATGGGGCGCAGCGATGTGCAGGTCGAACTGCTGCAATGGCAGGCCATAGAGCGCGAGCCACAGCGGCGGGTGCATCTGGGCCTGGGCATGCCGGCCAATGAGCGTATGGACTGGCTGGTGGAAAAAGCCACCGAGCTGGGCGCGGCCAGCCTTTGGCCCTTGCAGACCGCGCACAGCGTGCTGCGCCTGAGCGGCGAGCGCGCCAGCAAGAAGCGGCTGCACTGGCAGGCGGTGGCGACAGCCGCCAGTGAGCAGTGTGGCGGCAACCGCCTGCCCGAGATCGGCCCGATCAACGATTTGCCACACTGGCTGGCCGGCGCCCCGAAAGCGCCGCTGCGCTGCCTGCTCTCGCTGGACGCGCAAGCGCTCCCGCTGGACACCTTGCTTGCACAAGCCAGCGCGCAGGCCGAGGTCGTATTCCTCAGCGGTCCTGAGGGCGGTCTTTCGGCCGCTGAGGAGGCGCAAGCGATAGCCGCGGGCTTTGTGCCCGTCAGCCTGGGCGAGCGCGTGCTGCGGGCGGAGACCGCCGCACTGGCCGCTTTGAGCCTGGCCGTGCTCGGTCGCCGCGGCTGAGCAGGCGCACCTTGCGGCGGCGGGCGCGTCGCACAGGGGTCAAGGCGCTACAGGCGGTGGCTGTATAAACGAGTCCTTATGAATGCAAACCTGTGGCTGCTGGTGGCCTGCCAAGGCCTGTTTTTTACCAACAATGTGACCTTCATCGCCATCAACGGTCTGGTGGGCCTGAGCCTGGCGCCGCTGGGCTGGATGGCCACGCTGCCGGTCATGGGCTATGTGGTCGGGGGGGCACTATCGACCGGCCTGGTGGCGCGCACCCAAAAAAGCTTGGGCCGCAAGATGTCCTTCCAGATTGGCCTGGCCGTTGGCGGCGCCTCGTCCCTGCTGTGCGCCTGGGCCGCCTACAGCAGCAACTTCTGGCTGCTGGTAGCGGCCACAGTGGTGGCCGGCTACTACAACGCCAATGCGCAGCTCTACCGCTTTGCGGCGGCCGAGCTGGCCGCACCCGCGGCGCGTGAGAAAGCGGTGTCGCTGGTCATGGCCGGCGGCCTGATCGGCGCGATTGCCGGGCCCAATCTGGCGGCAGCCACCAAGTCCCTGACGACCGTGCCTTTTGCCGGCGCGTATTTTTCGCTGGCCCTGGTGGCTGTGCTGGGCATGCTGGTGCTGTCCTTCATCGAGTTTCCACCAGCGCCGGCCAAGACCCATGCTGGCGGCGGCCGGCCGCTGTCGGAGATCGCTCGCCAGCCCACCTTCATCATTGCTGCCGGGGCAGGCGCACTGAGCTACGGGGTGATGAACCTGCTGATGGCGGCCACGCCGCTGGCCATGCAGACCTGTGGGCTGCCGTTTTCCGATGCCGCTTTGGTGCTGCAATGGCATGTGATCGGCATGTTCGCGCCTGGCTTTTTCACCGGGCATCTGATCAAGCGCCTGGGCACGCTCAATGTCATGGCCATCGGGCTTATTCTCAATATTGCTTGCGTCGTCGTGGCAGTGGCCGGCCTGGAGCTGAGAAATTTTGAGATCGCGCTGTTCCTGCTGGGCGTGGGCTGGAATTTCCTGTTCACCGCCAGCACCGCCCTGTCGCTGTCGACCTACCGACCCGAAGAACGCGACAAAGCCCAGGGGGCGCTCAACTTCTGCGTCTTCGCTGTGATGGCGGTGTCCTCCTTCGCCTCGGGCGTGCTGGTCACCTCGCAGGGCTGGACCTGGCTGAACCTGGGCTCGCTGCTGCCGCTGGGCATCATCGGCGCGGGCCTGGTCTGGCTGGCCATCAGCCGGCGTCCACCGCCAACCGCCAGCGCCTGAATCGGGCCGGGCCCGCCTGGCTCAGGCGGGCAGGTGGGAAATCACTTGGGCCACGGCCGCGGTGAGTTTCTTGGCGTAGGGCACATGCAAAAACTCATTGGGCCCGTGCGCATTGCTCTTGGGCCCAAGCACGCCGCAAACCATCATCTGCGCCTTCGGAAAGCCCTGGCTGAGCAGACTCATCAGCGGAATGGTGCCGCCCTGGCCGATGGTGGCGCAAGGCGCGCCAAAACAGGCTTGCGAGGCGCTTTGCAGGGCCTGCTCCAGCCAGTCGGCCGTCGTCGGCGCATTCCAGCCATTGGCCCCGCCGCCACCCTCGAAAGTGACCTTGGCCTGATAGGGCGCGTTGTCCTCCAGCAGAGCTTTGAGGTCCTGCACCGCACGCGCCGCATCGACCAAAGGCGGCAGGCGCAATGAGAGCTTGAAGGCGGTATAGGGCCGCAGCACGTTGCCGGCGTCGCGCAGGGCGGGCAGGCCCTCGGCGCCGGTCACACTCAGGGTGGGCCGCCAGGTGCGGTTGAGCAGGGCCTCCACCGGGTCTCGGGTCATGGGCAGGGTGGGCAGGCTGGCGCCGCCACAATCATGGTGGGCCCAGGGGAAGCGCAGGTAAAGCCCCTCGCCGAGGATCTGCGCGGTCACCTGGGCTTGCGCCAGCCTGTCAGCCGGCACCTCGCAGTGAAACTGTGGCGGTAGCAGGCGGCCGGTCGCGCTGTCTTCGAGCCGCTCGAGCAGATGGCGCATGATGCGAAAGCTCGAAGGCACGACGCCGCTGGCATCGCCCGAATGCACGCCCTCGGTCAGCACCTCGACCTTGAGCGTGCCGGTCAGATTGCCGCGCAAACTGGTGGTCATCCACAGCTGGTCGTAATTGCCGGCGCCAGAGTCCAGGCAGACCACCAGGGCCACATCGCCCAGCCGCGGCCTGAGCGCGTCCACGTAGGGCAGCAAGTCGTAGGAGCCGCTTTCCTCGCTGGTTTCGATCAGCCCGACGATGCGCGGGTGCGGCAGGGCCTGGCTTTTGAGGGCCTGTATGGCAGCGACGCTGGCATAGACGGCGTAGCCGTCATCGGCGCCGCCGCGGCCGTAGAGCTTGCCGTCCTCGTAATGGGCGGTCCAGGGACCGAGGTCGCTGCGCCAGCCCGCAAACTCGGGCTGTTTGTCCAGGTGGCCATACATCAGCACCGTGGGCTGTGCGGCGTTTGAGCCTGCGGGCACCGGCCGGGTGGCGGCCACCTCAAAAAAGATGACCGGTGTGCGCCCGGGCAGGCGCAGCACCTCCAGCCTCAAGCCAGCTACCTTTTGCGCCAGCACCCAGTCGGCGGCTTGCCTGACTACGGTGTCAATATGGCCGTGCTCTGCCCACTGCGGATCGAACATCGGGGACTTGGCGGGGATGGCGATGTAGTCGCTCAAGCGCGCCACGATGTCCTGGTCCCACTGCGCGCTGATTTGCTCGAGGGCCAATGCACTGTTGAGGACGGCGGCGGGCAACGGGGCATTCATGGTGAGCTCCAAAGGTTCAGGGCAGCGAGGCCTCAGTGTGCGCCGAAATCCTGGGTTTGTATTGCGGCTCGAAATCCGCGACTCAGGCGCCGCGCTGCAGCTTGAACACCGCCCGACTGGCCCGGGCATTGGGCCACCAGCGCACCGGCCGGCCCTCCTGCAGGCCAAATTCATCGAGGATGCGCAGCTGGTTCTTCTGCGCCAGAGCACGAAAGTCGCGCAAGGTACCGACACGGATATTGGGCGTGTCATACCACTGGTAGGGCAAGACCTTGGTCACCGGCATGCGCCCACGCAGCACCGCCAAGCGGTTGGGCCAGTGCGCAAAATTAGGAAAGGCAACGATGGCGGTGCGGCCCACGCGGGCGGTCTCGCGCAGCATAACCTCGGCATTGCGCAGGTGCTGCAGAGTGTCAATCTGCAAAACCACATCAAAGGAGCTGTCGGCAAACAAAGCCAGCCCCTCGTCCAGATTGAGCTGAATCACATTGACGCCGCGGGCCACACAGGCTTGTACATTGGCGTAGTCGAGCTCGACACCGTAGCCGCTGCAGCCGCGCTCGCGCATCAGATAAGACAGCAACTCACCGGTGCCGCAGCCCAGGTCGAGCACCCGTGAGCCGGTTGGCACCAGCGCAGCCAGGGTTTGCAGATCAGCGGAAACAAAAGCCTGGCTCACAAGCTCACCCGGTCAAAGTAGGAGCGCACCACCGCCAGATAGCGGGGGTCGTCGAGCAAAAAAGCGTCATGGCCGTGGGGTGCGTCGATTTCGGCGTAGCTCACGTCGCGCTGATTGTCGAGCAGGGCCTTGACCAACTCACGGCTGCGCTTGGGCGAAAACCGCCAATCGGTGCCAAAGCTCACCAGCAAAAAGCGGGCGCGCGCAGCCGCAAAGGCCCGGGCCAGATCGCCGCCATGCGCGCGCGCCGGGTCGAAATAATCCAGCGCCCGGGTGATCAGTAAATAGGTATTGGCGTCAAAGTATTCGGCAAATTTGTCGCCCTGGTGGCGCAAATAGCTCTCGATTTCAAACTCGATGTCCTGGGTGGTGAACTGGTAGGGGCGACCCGCGGCGAGCTGCCCGGCCACCGCCCTGAGCTCGCGGCCGAACTTCTCGTTCATCACATCGTCGCTGAGATAGGTAATGTGTCCGATCATGCGGGCGATGCGCAGGCCCCGCTTGGGCAGAACGCCGTGGCGGTAAAAATGCCCGCCGGGAAAAGCGGGGTCGGTCACGATGGCGCGGCGGGCCACCTCATTGAAGGCAATGTTTTCCGCTGTGAGGTTGGGCGCGCTGGCCACCACCACCGCATGTCTGACCCGCTCGGGATACTGCAAGGTCCAGCTCAGGGCCTGCATGCCGCCGAGGCTGCCACCCATGACCGCTGCCAGCTGCGCAATGCCCAAGCGGTCCAGCAGTCGGGCCTGGGCATGGACCCAGTCTTCGACGGTGAGCACCGGAAAGTCGGCGCCATAAATCTGCCCGGTGTCTGGATGCCGGTGCATCGGCCCGGTCGAGCCAAAGCAAGAGCCCAGGTTGTTGACGCCGATGACAAAAAATCGGTCGGTGTCCAGCGGCTTGCCCGGACCGATCATGTTGTCCCACCAGCCCTGCGAGCGTGGCAGTACCTGGCCCTGCGCATCCAGGTAGACGCCGGCCACATGGTGCGAGGCGTTCAGGGCATGGCAGATCAGCACCGCGTTATCGCGCCGGGCGTTGAGCTGGCCGTAGGTTTCATAGCTCAGGTCGTAGGCGCGCACACTGGCCCCGCCGGCCAGGGCCAGCGGCTGCTCAAAATGCATGGACTGCGGCGTCGCAATGAGTGTCAAAACTGGCCTCGGAAAATACAAAACCCGGCATCGCTAAGGCGATCCGGGCTGTGCGGGTGTCGTCTTTAGCTGAATTTTTTGAGCGCCCGCAAGCTGAGCAAATCGGCGCTGAACGAGGAGTATATCCCGCTCAAACACCCGATTTGAAGCTCGGCAGTGCCAGGGCCAGCAGCCCCAGTACCGCAAAAATCAGCGCGCTGATGCGATGCACCAAGGCGATCGGCAGGCGCCGGGTCAAGCGCTCGCCCAGCCAGACCACCGGCACATTGGCCAGCATCATGCCCAAAGTAGTGCCCACCACCACCTGCAGCAGCGCGTCATAGCGCGCCGCCAGCATGACGGTGGCCACCTGGGTCTTGTCCCCCATCTCGGCCAAGAAAAACACCACCACCGTGGTCAGCAGAACGCCAAAGCGCGGAGCGTCACCGCCTTCACCCTCGTCCAGCCTATCGGGGATCAGCATCCACACCGCCATGGCCAGAAATGACAGGCCCAAGCCCCAGCGCAAGAGCTCGGGGCCGATCAAGTTGGCGATCCAGACGCCCAGTGCACCAGCCAAGCCATGGTTGGCCAGCGTGGCGATCAGGATGCCCAAGGCGATGGTCCAGGGCCGCTTGTAGCGCGCCGCCAACACCAGCGAGAGCAATTGGGTCTTGTCACCCATTTCCGCCAGGGTCACCAGACCTGTGGAGACCAGCAAAGCTTCCATGGGTGCAGGCATTTTAGAACGCAGCCTGCGCCGGTCTGGCCATGAGGGGGCCCATGGGCATGCACCGATGATGGGCGCAGATCGCGCCCGGCACGAACAAGGCGCATTTCTTGCTTTGTTTTGGTGCGGGCGCTGTATCTCCTGGATTTATGCACCAAGTTGCAGCATTTTTATATCTTTAAGCCAGGAATATTCATGGAAGCACTGAAACAGGGATCAGATGCGTTGTTCATCTTGTTGGGGGGCATCATGGTGTTGGCCATGCATGCTGGTTTTGCATTTCTGGAGCTGGGGACGGTACGCAAGAAAAATCAGGTCAACGCTCTGGTCAAGATCCTGGTCGACTTTTCGGTCTCCGCCGTAGCCTACTTCTTCGTGGGCTACAGCGTTGCTTATGGCACCAGCTTTTTTGTCAGCGCCGAGACCCTGGCCGCCAAAAATGGCTACGAGCTGGTCAAATTTTTCTTTCTGCTGACCTTCGCGGCTGCCATTCCGGCCATCATTTCAGGCGGCATCGCCGAGCGGGCGCGTTTTTACCCGCAACTGATCGCCACGGCGGTCATCGTCGGCCTGGTCTACCCGTTTTTTGAGGGGATCGTCTGGAACCAGGCCTGGGGCGTACAAGCCTGGATCAAGGCTCAGACCGGCGACGAGTTCCATGATTTCGCCGGCTCAGTGGTGGTCCACGCGGTCGGCGGCTGGATTGCGCTGCCGGCGGTACTGTTGCTGGGGGCACGCAGCAACCGCTACCGCAAGGACGGTGCTGTTTCCGCCCACCCGCCGTCGAACATCCCCTTCTTGGCCCTGGGCGCCTGGATTCTGACGGTGGGCTGGTTTGGTTTTAATGTGATGAGCGCACAAACCATAGACAAGATCTCAGGTCTGGTGGCGGTTAACTCTTTGATGGCCATGGTCGGCGGCACCCTGGTGACGCTGATCCTGGGCCGCAATGACCCTGGCTTTGTCCACAACGGTCCTCTGGCCGGCCTGGTGGCAGTTTGTGCGGGCTCGGACCTGATGCACCCTCTGGGCGCCCTCGTCGTCGGTGGGATTGCGGGTGCCATTTTCGTGGTGATGTTCACGCTCACACAGAACCGCTGGAAGATCGACGACGTACTGGGCGTTTGGCCCCTGCATGGGCTGTGCGGCGCCTGGGGCGGGGTGGCCGCAGGACTGTTTGGCAGCAAGGCGCTGGGCGGTCTGGGTGGCGTCAATCTCAGCGCGCAATTGCTGGGCACGGCGCTGGGCGTGGCCTGGGCTTTGCTGGGCGGCTGGGTAATTTATGCCACGCTAAAAGCAACCATGGGCCTGCGCCTATCGCAGGAAGCGGAGTTTGAGGGGGCAGACCTCAGCCTGCACCGCATTGGTGCAACGCCCGACCGTGAGGTGAACTGGTGAAACCAGCGTGAGGCTTCGTTCTGGGCCGCCCTATCCGTGGGGCCCAACTGGCCCACGGCCAGCGGTGTTTTCTCACCACAAATGCACCATCAGGGGTAATTACCAGTTACTTTTATATACCCTTTCGCCTGAGCCTCACGCATAATGGTAGAAGCGTGGCCTGAAAATGGCTCGCTAATTGGGTGATCGGTCAGTTTCGCGCGCTGTGCTTTCGGGACTCCATCGCTTTTTTCTGTGTTTTAGAGGAGTCCCTGAATGGGCAACAAACTTTACGTCGGCAACCTGCCGTATTCCGTGCGCGATGAAGATCTTCAGCAGAGCTTTTCGCAATTTGGCTCTGTGAGCAGCGCCAAGGTCATGATGGAGCGTGACACCGGTCGTTCCAAAGGCTTCGGCTTTGTCGAAATGGGCAGTGATGCTGAGGCGCAAGCCGCCATCAACGGCATGAACGGTCAGTCGCTCGGCGGCCGCAGCGTCGTCGTCAATGAGGCTCGCCCGATGGAAGCACGTCCTCCCCGTAGCTTCGGCGGTGGTGGTGGCGGCGGCGGTTACGGCGGCGGCGGTGGCGGCGGTGGTCGCTCCGGCGGCGGCGGCTACGGAGGTGGTGGTGGCGGCGGTAGCGATGGTGGCTTTCGCAGCCCCTATGGCGGCGGCGGCCGTGGCGGCGGCGGCGGTGGCCGCGGCGGCTACTAAGCCCTTACCGGCTTGAGGCACCCCAGCGGATGCCTTGAAAACAAAGCCTTGCAGTTCGCGCTGCAAGGTTTTTTTGTTTCAGCGCGGCGCCAAAGTGGCCTTGACCCGGCCCTTCAACTCGGCCACACGGCTTTGGTGGTCGTAGCTCAGGCTGTCGGCAGAAAATCGGTCCTGTCCACTGATCAGCACCGCTGGCTGAGGCGAGCGCAGCCAATTTTCCTGCGTGTTGATGATGAGCAGTTCACCGCGCAACTCCTGACGGGGCCAGTGCCGTCCGTCTGCCTGAGGGCCGGCCTCGCGAACCACCACCGCGTTTCCCATCAGCTGCATTTGCGAGCCGTTGTCCTGGGTGCGGGCCTTCGAGGCAGTGGCTCGGGTGACGCGGGCATCAGGCCCCACGATGCGCAGGCGGGGCTGATCGACCTCCAGGGTCTTGTTGTCGCTGTAGTGGCGGATCTCGGCGCCGGCCAATTCGTTTTGAATGCGCCCAGAGGCGTCGTAGGTCTTGATCACCGCGCCGCGCATGAAAAAATCCACCTCATGCGCCCTCGCCTTGGGCGTCTCCTGCGGCTGGCTAAGCGCAGGCGTGCGCTGGACCATCCAGTAAGTGGCCAAGGCCAGCGCGCCCATGAGCAGAACCGGCAGGTAAATCGAGACGGACTCCCAGCCGCGCTGCAGCCAGCGGCCGCTGCGGCCGAGCAGCGCTGCGGCCAGGCCCAGCAGGTCAGCAGGGCGCCTCATTGCAGATACTCGTCCAGGATTTGCTTGTAGCGTCCGCTGGCCACCAGCAAGAGGTCACACCACTGCCGCGCCGCCCCATGGCCGCCGCAGGCCTCGGTCACATGATCGGCCAGGGCCCGCACCTCCACATGGGCATTGGCCGGCGCCGCGCTGATGGCCGCGCGGCGCATGACCGGCAGATCAGGCCAATCGTCGCCCATGGCAGCAGCATGCTGCCAATCCAGCCCCAGGGCCTGCAAAGTTTTTTCTGCCGCCGGCACCTTGTCCTCGGTGCCGAAATGGGCATGGCTGATGCCCAGCGCCTGCACCCGTGCCCGCAAGGCGGGGCTGTCCCGACCGCTGATCACCACCGGCGTGATGCCAGCGCGCTGCAGCATTTTCAGACCGTGGCCATCGAGGGTGTGAAAGCGCTTGATGGTTTCGGCCGCGCTGGCCGCCGGATCAGCCAGCGCAGAGACTGCGGCACGCTCGCTGAAATACAGGCCACCGTCGGTGAGCACGCCATCGACATCGAAAAAGGCCACGCGCACGGGCTGCGCCTGCAGCAACAACTCAGGCGCGATCTGCAGAGCCGGAATGAATGAATCGCTAAAAGGCAGCTTGCCCATCAGATCACCTTGGCCCGCATCAGGTCGTTGCTGTTGAGCGCCCCGACCAGCTTGCCCTGCGCATCGACCACCAACACGCTGGTGATGCGGTGGAGCTCCATCAGGGCTGCCGCTTGCGCTGCCAGCGCATCGGGGCGCACGGTGCGCGGGCCCCGATGCATCACATCCTCGGCACACAAGCCCCGCAAATCCTGGCCCTTTTCCACCAAGCGGCGCAGATCACCGTCGGTGAAGATGCCCTGCACCGCGCCCTGAGCATCGACCACCGCTGAGGCGCCCAGGCCCTTGCTACTCATCTCGCGCATCAATTCGGAAAACGACGCTTGCGCGCTGACCTGCGGCACCGCTGCGCCCGAGCGCATGACGTCGGCCACCAAAGTGAGCAGCTTGCGGCCCAATGCGCCGCCCGGGTGCGAGCGCGCAAAATCCTCAGCTTGAAAGCCGCGGGCGTCGAGCAGCGCCACCGCCAAGGCATCGCCCAGGGCCAGCTGCGCCGTCGTGCTGGCTGTCGGTGCCAGGTTGAGCGGGCAGGCCTCCTGCGAGACGCTGCTGTCAAGCACCACATCGGCGTGGCGGGCCAAAGGAGAGTCGAGTCCGCCGGTGATGGCGATCATCGCCACGCGCTGACGGCGCAGAGTCGGCAGCAGGCTGTTGATCTCCTCGCTTTGGCCGCTGTTGGAAATGCCCAGCACCACGTCGACCTCGGTGATCATCCCCAGGTCGCCATGACTGGCCTCTGCGGGATGCACGAACAAGGCGGGTGTGCCCGTCGACGCCAGGGTGGCGGCGATTTTGCGCCCGATATGGCCACTCTTGCCCATGCCCATGACCACCACCCGGCCGCGGCAATGGAGCATCAACTCCACCGCCCGGACAAACGGCTGGCCAACCCGATCGGCCAGCGCCTGGACCGCCGCGGCCTCAATGCCGAAAGTCTGCTTTGCCAAGGCCAGGCATTGCTCGGGATTCAGACCAGAGGAAGAGCTCATGCGAGCATTCTAGTCAGCGACACGCGCGTGACAGGCCATTTCCGACCTGAGGCTCGGTCACCGGGGCATCGGCTACCATGAACCAATGTCTGGTCTAGAGCTGACCTTGTTTTATCTGCTGGCTGCGGTACTGGGGGTGGTCGCCTGCCGCTCTCTCAAGCTGCCGCCCATGCTCGGCTACCTGGCCGTCGGGGTGCTGATCGGGCCCAATGCCCTGGCGCTGGCACAAAGCGCCGATAGCGTTCACTACCTCGGGGAGTTCGGGGTGGTGTTTCTGATGTTCGTCATCGGGCTGGAATTCAATCTGAGCAAGATGCGCGCCATGCGCAAGCATGTGTTCGGACTGGGCCTGCTGCAGGTGGTGCTGACCATGGTCTTGATCCTGGCCGGCGCCTTGCTTCTGGGTTACCTGGCGCCGCGGTATTGGAGCCTGTCCTGGCAAGGCGCACTGGCCCTGGCCGGCGCGGCGGCCATGAGCAGCACTGCGCTGGTGGTCAAGCTGCTGTCCGAGCGGCTCGAGCTCGACAGCGAACACGGCCACCGGGTCATGGGCGTACTGCTGTTTCAGGACTTAGCGGTGGTGCCGCTGCTGGTCCTGATTCCAGCGCTGGGCTCGCCGGCCGAGCAGTTACTGGGCGCCCTGGCCCTGGCCACCGTCAAGGCGGCGGTGCTGGTGGGGCTGCTGCTGACCGGCGGCCAGCGGGTGATGCGCTGGTGGCTGACGCTGGTGGCGAGGCGCAAGAGCGAAGAGTTGTTTGTGCTTAATCTGCTGTTGGTGACCCTGGCGCTGGCCTGGCTGACCGAGTTGGCCGGCCTGAGCCTGGCACTGGGCGCCTTCATCGCCGGCATGCTGATTTCCGAGACCGAATACAAACACCAGGTGGAAACCGATATACGGCCCTTCCACGACGTGCTGCTGGGGCTTTTCTTTATCAGCATCGGCATGATGCTCGACTGGCGCGAAGTGGCCGAGCATTGGCCGCTGGTGCTCCTGCTGCTGCTGGTGCCGGTGATGATCAAGCTGGTACTGATCACCCTCCTGGCCCGCAGCCTGGGCGCCAACGACGGGGTGGCGCTGCGCACCGGCCTGTACCTGGCGCAGGCCGGCGAGTTCGGCTTTGTGCTGTTGGCGCTGGCTCAAGATGGCAAGCTGGTGCCGCCACAGTTGCTCAACCCGGTACTGGCCGCCATGGTGCTATCGATGCTGGCAGCGCCCTTCATCATCATGCAGGCCAATGCCATCGTCATGAGGCTGGTGGCCAATGAGTGGATGCAGCAGTCACTGCAGATGACGAAGATCGCCCGCAAGGCCATCAACACCACGCGGCACGTCATCATCTGTGGCTATGGCCGCTGCGGCCAGAACCTGGCGCGCATGCTGGAAAAAGAAGGCATTGCCTATATCGCCCTGGACCTGGACCCGGACCGGGTTCGGCAAGCGGCCGCCGCCGGCAACTCGGTGGTGTTTGGTGACGCCGCACGCATTCAATCGCTGATGGCGGCAGGCCTGGCCCGGGCCAGCGCGGTGGTGGTGACTTACTTGGACACCCCCAGCGCCCTCAAGGTTCTGGCCAGTGCGCGCGAACATGCGCCTGCGGTTCCAGTGGTCGTGCGCACGGTGGACGATCATGATCTGGAGAAACTGCAGGCTGCGGGAGCGACCGAGGTGGTACCCGAAGCGATTGAAGGCAGTCTGATGCTGGCCAGCCACGCGCTGGCCCTGGTGGGCGTGCCGATGCGGCAGGTGATACGCAGCGTGCAGGAACAGCGCGACGCGCGCTACAGCCTGCTGCGTGGGTATTTTCATGGCGTCGATGATGACACCGTGGACGAGCTCGACCAGGAGCGGCTGAGCAGTCTGACACTGCCGGCGGGCATCGGCGCCGTCGGCCAAGCCCTGGGCGAACAAGCCCTGCATGCGGTGGGCGTGCGCGTGGTGCACCTGCGCCGTGCGGACGGTCAGATCGTCGCTGCCGACGACAGCCTGGTGCTCGAGGGCGGCGACACTCTGGTGCTCTCCGGCCGCCCGCCGGCCCTGGCCCTGGCCGAGGAAAAACTCCTGCAAGGATGAGACCGATGGACGTTTCCGAATATCTGCGCCGCCATATTCGCACCGTGCCCGACTGGCCGGCGGCGGGCGTGCAGTTTCGCGACATCACGCCGCTGCTGCAAAACCCGCGCGTGTTCCGCGTGCTGGTCGATGCTTTTGTGCACCGCTACATGGACCCGGCGCTGCGGCCCGATCTGGTGGCGGGGCTCGATGCGCGTGGCTTCATCCTGGGCTCGGTGGTGGCCTATGAACTAGGCCTGGGCTTTGTGCCCATCCGCAAGAAAGGCAAGCTGCCTTTCACCACGGTGGAAGAAACCTATGAACTGGAATACGGCAGCGCGACGGTGGAACTGCACACCGACGCGGTGCAAGCCGGCCAGAAGGTGCTGCTGATCGATGACCTGATCGCCACCGGCGGCACCATGATGGCCGGGCGCCGTCTGCTGGAAAAGCTGGGCGGCACGGTGATCGAAGGCGCAGCCATTGTGGATCTGCCCGAACTCGGTGGCTCACAGCGGCTCAAAACTTCGGGGCTCCAGCTATTCACACTGGTGGACTTCGCCGGCCACTGAAGGCCGATGGTGGCGGGTGGGCGCTCAAGCAGGTCAGGCAGCGGGCAAGCGATAACGGGTGCGCTCATAGCTGGCGTAGGCTCCAAGGGCCGACAAGAGTGCTGCGACCAGCAAGGCCACACCCAGGGCATGAACGCTGGTCTGGCCATGGGCCGCAAACACCACCGCCACCACGGTGGCGCCCAGGCATTGCCCGACCAGACGGGCGGTGGCCAACATGCCGCCAGCTGCGCCGGCCCTGTGTACCGGCGCGCAAGTGATGATGGTGTGGTTGTTGGGCGACTGGAACAGACCGAAGCCGACACCGCACAAGAGCAAACCCAAGACGACAACATGAGTGGGCTCCCAGGCCAAGGCCACATACGCTAGAAAGGCCAGGCCCAGGCTCATGCAGACCAGCCCTAGCGCCCCCAGCAAGCCGTTGTGATAGCGGCCTATCCAGCGGCCAGCCAGATGGGCCGCCACAAAGGTACCGGCCGGCCAGCACGACATCAAAAGGCCCGCCTGCGAAGGCGCCGCACGCCAGGCTTCCAGCAAGAGAAAAGGCAACACCACATAGGCCATGGTCTGCGCGGCAAAACTGCCCACCGAAGTCATCATCGACAGCCGAAACAAGGGAATGCGAAGCAGGTCCAGAGGCAGCAGGGCCTGCGCTTGACGCCACTGCCGGCGCACATGAATGAAGCCCGCCGCTACACCGGCGGCCAGCAGCAATGCGCCTTCAAGCAGGCCCTGCGTCATGCCCAAGGGCGACTTCATCGCGCGCCCGAAGCTTTCCGCGGCCAGAAACACCAACACGAACATGGCGCCATTGAGCAGCACATCGCGCCAGGCCAGCGGCTCGGCGCCTGCTGCCGGTTGATTGGCGGGCAGCGTGCGCCAACCCAGCAAGAGCAAAAGCGCGCAGGCCGGGATGTTCAGCGCAAACAACCAGCGCCAGGAAGCCACTGACAGAACCATCGCGGCCAGCAATGGGCCGGACACGGTAGCGATGCTCACCACCACCGAATTGAGCGCCACGCCTTTGCCCAGCAGGGCCGGCGGCCAAACCAGGCGCACCAGGGCCATATTAACGCCCATCAGCCCGGCTGCGCCCAGGCCCTGGGCCACACGCGCAGCAACCAGCACAGGCAGCGAATCGGCCAAGCAGGCCACAGCCGATGCCACGCCCCATAGCGCCACACCTCCCAGATAGACGCGTCTGAAACTGACGCGCCCGCCCCAATGGGCGACCGGCAGCAAAGCCACCAGCACCGCGAGTTGAAAGGCGTTGATGATCCAGACCGCTTGGTCGGCGCTGACGCCAAGTTCGCGCGTCATGGTAGGCAGCCCCATGGCGATGGTGGTGGTGTCGAGCACCGACAAGGCGATGCCCACCAAGATGGTAAAGACCGCGAGGTGCCGCTGGCGGCCCTGCAGGCCGATGACAGTGGAAGCGGGCACGGATGACATGACCTTCGATCATCGCACGGGCACCCTGCCCGGTATGCCCGCAGCCCGCGCGCGTCATGCGCATGCTCGGGGCAGGGCGCTCAGTCCCAGTTGCGCAAGGCCTGACGTTTCCACATCTCCCAGGGCCTTTGCAAATGGGTGTCGTTCATGGCCGATGTGGCCTGGGCCTCGCCGTCGGTCAGGAAATTGATCTCACCGAGCCGCATGGCCTCCATTTGCAGGCGGGCGGTTTTTTCGGTGTAGATGGCGCGAAACACCGACTGCTTGATGCTCTGACCGGCCGTCACACTGCCGTGGCCTCGCATCAAGGCCACGCTGGCCGAGCCCAGCACCTGGGCCAAGGAGCGGCCCAGCGCCTGGCTGCTGATCAAAAGGTCGGTGCTTTCGCCGGCGCTGTGGCGGATCTCGTAGACCGGGGTCACTGCGCCCAGGAAGCCGCTCATATGGCAGATGGGGCGCAGGCGCGCGCCGGTCACGCCGAAGGGAATGATGGACGGCGAATGGCTGTGCACCACCGAGTGCACATCCGGCCGGGCGGCATAGATGGCACTGTGGATGAAGCGCTCGACATAGGTGCGGCGGCCTTGTTCGTCGTGCACCACGCCATCAAGGTCGACTTGCAGCAAATCAGCGGCCGTCACCAGGCCTGGGGCCATGCTGCGGGCAATGAAAAACCGATCGGGGTGCTGCGGATGCCGCACGCTGATATGGCCAAAGCCATCGAGCACACCTTCGTTGACTAAGATGCGATTGGCAACGGCCAGGTCCTGCAGCAGATCGTTCAGAGCCTCGTCCATTTTTATTCCGCCTTGATGTTGGCCTGGGTTGCGACCCGGCTCCAGCGCGCGATTTCCGCGCGCATGAACTCGTTGCCTTCTTCAGGCGATGTGAAAAAGGGCTCAAAACCCAGTTTGGCCAAGCGATCGGCCATATCAGGTGAGCGGCCGACCTGCACGAAGGCTTCGCTGAGTTTTTTGACCACCGCAGCCGGCGTTCCTGCTGGCGCATACAGCGCAAACCAGTTGGTGAAATCCAGATCCTTGAAGCCGAGCTCAGCAAATGTGGGGGTTTGGGGCAGGGCCGGGGTTCTTTGCGGCAAGGCCAAGCCCAAAGCGCGGATGCGGCCATCCCTGATATAGGGCAGAGCATTTTGCAGAGGACTGAACATGTAATTGAGCTGCCCACTGACCAGGTCGGTCATGGCCTGCGACTGCCCCTTATAGGGAATGTGGTTACCGCTGATGCCGGTTCTTTGCCCAAACAACTCGCTTTGCAAATGCTGCGGGCTGCCGATGCCGGCCGAGCCGTAGTTGAGCGCGCCCGGCTTTTGCTTGAGCGCATCGATGAACTCAGCCACCGTCTTGACGTTAAAGCTCGGGTGAACCACCAGCACCACGCTGGTCTGCCCCACCAGGGTCACCGCCTGCAGGTCCTTGATCAGGTCATAGGGCAGCTTGCGAAACACCGCGACATTGGTAGCAATCGTTGCCGGTGAAAGCAGCAAGGTGTAGCCGTCAGGCGCCGCCTTGGCCACCGCCTGCACGCCGATATTGCCACCGGCGCCCAGGATGTTTTCGACCACCACCGCTTGGCCCAGCAGATCTCCCGCCTTTTGTCCGAGCGTGCGGGCCAGCAGATCGGTGCCGCCACCGGCAGCCACCGGCACCACGATCTTGATGGGCTTGATGGGGAAGGGCTGGGCGTGGGCGCTGATGGCACTGACGGCCGCAACAAGCGTCAGGGTTTGGAGGAGGATTCGTCGGATCATGATCAAACTTTCTTTTGAAGACAGGGTCCATCGCGAAGGCTTGAGCTGCGCGACCCCCGGATTGTGGCCTTATCCTGCGCGCTTTGGCGCCAAGCCCTAAGCCGATGGCTGCAGCGAGCGCAAGGATATGCCCGCGTCGACCACCTGAGCAGGGTCGGGTGAGAAGCCTGCCTCTAGCCACTTGCGCGCGACCATGAAGTCGGCAGGCGCATTGACGGACTCCACGCAGCGCAGCCGGCTTTGCTGGAAATGAAACAGGCTGAAAGCACCAGGCTGAGGCCCCTGGCGCCGCAGAGTCTGCATGGCCCCAGCATCAAGCAGGCCGACCATCTGTAACCGCATGGCACCTTGTTCAGACCAAAACCAGGGTGTTGGCCGGTAAACGGCGGTGCCACCGAGCAGGGTCGCGGCTGCCACCCGGGCCTGATCCAGGGCGTTCTGGATGGACTCCAGCCGCCATCGACGCGCACCCATTGGAAACTGCGCGCAATCGCCTATCGCCAAAATATCCGGGTCACTGGTGCGCATGCCGTCATTGACCTGCACACCATCATCACAGGCCAGGCCCGCCGCCTGCGCCAACTCAATATGGGGCACAGCGCCTATGGCCAGCAGCAGCAGCTCTACCTCGCGCGCTCCAGCGGGCATGCTCAGACGAAGCAGCCGGCCCTCATGCAGAACCGGCGGCCCCAGTTCGGCCTCCAATTCAATGGTGATGCCAGCGGCGCGGTGCTGCTCCAGCACGTGGGCCGATAGAGCTGCAGAGACTGCGCGCCCCATTAGCCGCTGGCCGACCTCCAGTACCGTGACCGTCTTGCCCAAAGCGGCACAGGTGGCGGCCACCTCCAGGCCGATGAAGCCGCCGCCAAGCACCGTGACCGCCTTACAGGCGCTCAAAGCTAGGCGCAGCTCACGCGCATCCTGCGCGCTGCGCAGCAGCCGCACATTGGCTGCGTTGCAGGGCCAGCCCGGCAGGGTGCGCGCTCGCGTGCCGGTGGCCAATACGAGCTGCCCATAAGCCAGCCTAGCTCCACTGTCCAGGACCACCGCCTTGGCCTGGCGGTCTATGGCCTGCACCGCCTGCCCCAAATTCAGTTGCACGCCGGCGTTTTCAAACCAGCTTGCCTCGCGCAGGAGCTGGGTGGGATCTTCTGCCTTTTTCAGAAACGTCTTGGACAGGGGCGGGCGCTGATAGGGCAGCTCCGGCTCCTGCCCCAGCAGATGAACCCGGCTCCCCTGGCCGGCATCGACCAGGCAGGCGCAAAGCTGCACCGCCGCATGTCCGGCGCCAACGATCACGATGGAGTCTTCAGTCACGGCTGGTCCGCGGCTTGAGACTCCCGGCTGGTGCGCTTGCGCATCGCATGAGGATGGCGTTGCTGCAAATAGCGGCGGGTTGCCTCCTCGACCGAGGGCAGGTTGTCATGCAGGCGATGCAACAAATCCACGAGCAGCTCGCGCTCGGCGGGCGACAAGGGGTTGAGCAGGGCGCGCTCCCTCTCCAGCGCCAGTTCGCGGATTTCATCGTGCAGGGCTTGCCCTTTGGCTGTGAGCGTGGCCAGCCTGAGGCGGCCGTCTTTGGCGTCCAGCGCCATGGTGATCAGGCCCTCGGCCTGCATGCGCTTGAAGGTGCGGCTGGCCGAGGCCTTGTCCATGCCGATCACGCGGCATGCATATTGGGCCGACATCGTGCGCTCGATGGCCAGCAGCACCAGCAGGCGCCAGGTCTCGATGCCGGTGCCAAAGGCTGTGAGGTAGGCTTGCGAAGCGCCGCCCGAGAGCTTGTTGGAAATCCAAGTCAGGTAGCCCGGAACATAGCGGTCCAGGTTGATCACGGCCACAGGCTCTTGCGAAGCCGTCATTGCTGGGTGGCGGGCAGCCTGACCACCAGCCCATCCAGCCCGGCATGCACTTTGATCTGGCAAGACAGCCGGCTTTCGGGGCGCCTCTCGCTGCTGGTGCATTCGAGCATTTCAAGCTCGTTGGGCAGCGCGGGCTGCACCTTGTCAGCCCAGGCCGGGTCCACGTACACATGGCAGGTGGCGCACATGGCCGAGCCGCCGCACTCGCCGACGATACCGCGCAGGCCGGCTGACACCGCCGCTTGCATGACACTGTGGCCCTCGGGCACTTCGAGGGGCATGGCTGTGCCGTCGTGGGCAATCAAATGAATCACTAGCATAGGTTTAAAAGGGAATGAAGGCCAAGCTCAGGCGGGCGTCAAACGCAAGGGCAGCGAGCTCAGGGCCCGCAAAGTGTTGTTCAGGCGGCGGGTGGGCTGGCCCGCAAGTTCCAAGCGCTTAAAGCGCTTGGCCAAGGCAGCAAGGATGAGCTCGCCTTCTAGCCGGGCCACCACTTGGCCGACGCAGCCGTGGATGCCCGAGCCAAAAGCCATGTGGCCGGTGGGCCGACGCTCAATGTCAAAGCGCTCGGGGTCAGGCCACTGGCGCTCGTCACGGTTGGCCGCTGCGAGCGATGCCAGTACTTTGGAGCCCGCAGGAATGGGCACGCCAGCGAGCAACACATCGCGCGAGGTGGTGCGAAAAAAGGTTTGCACGGCGGACTCGAAGCGCAGCGCTTCTTCAAATGCCGTGCGCGCCAAGCCCGGGTCGGCGTGCAACTTGGCATAAGCCTCGGGGTGGCTGGCCAGGCACCACAAGGCGTTGCCTATCCCGTTGACGGTGGTGTCCACCCCGGCCGACAAAAACGAGCGAACCAGCATGGGCGCCTCGTCTTGGCTAATTTCCCCCGCATCGGCAGCTTGGTAAATCAAGTCGCCAAAGCCGCCAGCTTGGAGCATGTGGCGCTGGCAATGGGCCATGATCCAGGCGGTGACCGGCTGAACTTTTTCGGCCGATCGTGCCAGCAGCTCATTGCGGGGACCCACCGCATTGAAGACCATGTCGCCGTAAAGCAGCAAGTTCTCGCGGCCCTGGGACTCCAGGCCCACAGCATCGGGAAACACCTTGAGCGGGTAGGCCTCGGCCACCTGCCCAATGCCGTCCACCACTTGGCCGGCCTGAACTGCAGCCAGCAACTCGTCCAGCAAGCGGTCGGCCTCTAGGACGAAGCTGGCGCGAATCAGCATCACTGACCGGGGAGACAAAATGCGCGAGAGCACGGTGCGGGCTCGCGTGTGGTCGGGCGGGTCGGCCTCCAAAATCAGGCTCTTGGGCCGAAAGGGCGGCTCTTTATTGAAGTTGGCCAAGCCCACGCCTGCCGAGGAAATGTAGGCCTCGTGGTCGTTGAGCACCTCGCGCACTTGCTCATGGCGCCCCGTGACGTAAATGCCGTGCTTGGGCATCCACACCACGGGACCGGCCTCGCGCAGGCGGGCATGGTAGGGGTAGGGGTCGTCCAGCAGCGCCATGGAAAATGGGTCCAGGTCCAGCACGGGCACGCCAGCGGGGGCTGCCACCAAGTCTTGTTCAGTCATGGAGGGGCTTTCATTTTTTAGTTAGATTCAGTGCGCGCCAGACACGCCCACATAGCGCTCCAGCACATCGGGCCGCTGGCTCAGGCTGTGGCTGTCCTCGCGGTGCACCACCGCGCCGTGCTCCAGCACGATGGCGTGTTCAGCAAAACGCAGCGCCGCCTCAACTTTTTGCTCCACCAAGACCACCGCCACGCCCGTGCTTTCGGCCAGCCGGGTGAAGGCGCCCATGAGCTCTTGGCAAATGATGGGCGCCAGCCCCTCCAAAGGCTCGTCAAGCAGCAGCAAGCGAGGCTGGCCCAGCAGCGTTCGCGCCACGCTGAGCATTTGCTGCTCGCCGCCCGAGAGCTGATGGCCCGCATTACGGCTGCGCTCGGCCAAGCGCGGAAACAACTCGTAGGCCTCTTGCACACAGCGCACGGACCGCCCCTTGAGGCCCGCAATTAAATTTTCTTCCACCGACAGGGAGGGGAAAATGTCGCGGGTTTGCGGCACATAGCCCAAGCCCGCATGCGCACGCTGACCCGGCCCTGTACGGTCCAGGCTGCGGCCGTCAAAGCTCACGGTGCCACGGCTGACATCGGCCAGCCCCATCAAGGCCTTCAGCAAGGTGGTTTTACCCACCCCGTTGCGGCCTATGAGCGCCAAGCGCGCGCCCGGATCCACCGCCAACTCAATGCCGTGCAAGACCTGCACCGGGCCGTAGCCAGCGTGCAGGTCGGTGACGTGCAGCAATGCCATGGCTCAAGCCTCCTCGCCCAGATAAGCGGTCCGCACTGCCGGGTGCTTGCGAATGTGCTCGGGCGAGCCCTCGGCGAGTACCGCGCCGTCGGCCAACACCATCATGCGCCTGGCAAAGTTAAACACCAGATCCATATCGTGCTCAATCATCAAAATGGCCAGGTCTGTGGGCAAGCTGGCAAGGGCACCCAGCACCACCTGCCGCTCGCCCGGGGGCACGCCGGCCATGGGCTCATCGAGCAGCAGCACGCGAGGACGCAAGGCCATGGCCAACGCAATTTCCACCAGCCGCTGCTCGCCATAGGCCAACGCCATCGGGGGGCGGGCGGCCAGACCCTGCAGTTGCAGGCAGCTCAAAATAGTCATGGCCTCAGCCTGTACCTCGGGGTAGGCGCGCAGGGGTTTCCAGAGCCGGCCTGAGCTGGCTTGGCGCTCGTGAATAGCCATTTCCACCTGCAAGTGCACAGGCAAGGTGGGCGCCAGCTGGGTGATTTGAAATGTCCGCACCAAGCCCCGCTTGACACGCTGGGCCTGGCTCAGGCCGCTGACGTCTTCACCGCCCAAGAGCACCGTGCCCGCGCTGGGCGCCAATACCCCTGTGATGAGGTTGATCAGCGTAGTCTTGCCCGCACCGTTGGGGCCAATCAGGCCCACCTTGTCGCCCGCCATCAAGCGCAGGTTCACCTCGCGGGTGACGTGCAGGCCGCCAAAGGATTTGCACAGCGCGCGGGTTTCAAGCATGGGGGTGTTCATGCTGCCCCTCTTGAACTCGCTGGGCTTAGCGTACGCCGCGCACGGGCCATGCCCTGCGACAGCGCTTGGCTCCAGCGCTGCCGGGGCAACAAGACCATGAGCACCAGCAACCCGCCAATGATGAACAGCCAGTGGTAAGGGTTCAGGGTAGACGCCCAGTGGTGAATAGACGAAAAAATCACCGTACCCGCCAGCGCGCCCCATACCGTACCGGTGCCACCCAACACCAGCATGACCAGGGCCTCGGCCGAGAGCTCGAAGCCCAGCGTGTCAAGACCGACGATCTGCGCCACCTGCGCGGCCAGGGCGCCAGACACACCGGCAAACGCACCCGCCAAGGTGTAAAGCTTGAGCAGCTGCCAGCGGATGGCCGTGCCCAGCGCTGCCATGCGTTGGCGGTTTTGGTGAATGCCCTGGCAGGCCAGGCCAAAGGGCGAAGCCATCAAGCGGCGCATCAGCCACAGGCTGATGAACATCACCGTAAAGCAATAGACAAAGGCCACCCGGCCGTGCAGGTCAAAAGAGGCCAGGCCCAGGATTTTTTGGATGGCAAAGCCCGACAAGCCGTCGTCGCCGCCCGTCCAGTCCCGGAGCTTGCTGGCCAAGTTCTGCGCAATTTGGCCGATGGCAATGGTGAGCATCAAAAAGGTCAGGCCCTCGTAGCGCAGCAAGAATAGGCCGCTGAGCAACGCCAGCACCGCGCCTGCACACGCACCCACCAGCAAGCCTATCAGCGGGTTGCCCGTCACATGCATGGCCAGCAAGCCCGCCGCATACGCACCCACGCCATACATGGCCGAGTGGCCCAGTGTGGCCAGGCCCCCGTAGCCCACCACCAGGTCCAGCGACATCACAAAAATGGCCAGCGCTGCAATGCGCGCGGCCATGGGCAGCTGGTCTGGAAAGAAAAAGTAAATCACCAGCGCCAGCGCCAGCAGCGCGGCATAGGGCAAGACCAAACGCCATACAGGCGGAACAGACGGCGGCAAACTAGACATGGTCGGGCGGCGCCTGGGTTCAGCCCCGCCTGGCTACCAGCAGCCCGTGCGGGCGCCAAGCCAGGAAAAGGGCCATGGTTAGAAAAAAGAGCAGGCTGCCCCATTCCGAGGCCACGTATTTGGTGGCCGTTTCAATGGTGCCCAGCACCACCGCCGCCACAGCAGAGCCAGCAATGCTGCCCATACCGCCCACGGCCACCACCACCAACACCAACACCAGGTACTTGACCGGGTAATAAGGCTCCAACGGCATGAGCTCGGCGCCCAAAATGCCGCCCAAGCCCGCCAGCGCCGCTCCCACCCCAAAGGTCAGCGCATACACCCACTTCACCGGAATGCCTAAAGCGGCCGCCGCGCCGGTGTTGTCCACCGTGGCGCGCAACCAAATGCCAAAGCGCGATCGGCCCAGCACCAGCGCGCTGAGCGCCAGCACCGCCAGGCCAGCGGCAATCACAAACAAACGCTGAGCGGGTAGCGTGCGAAAGCCCAAATCCACTGGGCCTTTAAGCCAGGCGGGCAAGGCAATGAGCTGCACCTCGGGTCCCACCAGCCAATTGGCGGTGGCCACAAACAAAAACGTCAGGCCAATGGTGAACAGCACCTGCTCGAGTTCGCTGCGCCTGTAAAGCCGGTGCAGCACCAGGGCTTCGAGCACGGCGCCCAGCAAGCCGGTGAGAACCACCGCCGCCAGCAGCCCCCAGCCAAACGGCCAGCCCTGTGCGCCCACCAGCCAGGCGGCCAGGTAGCCGCCTGTCATGGCAAAGGCGCCGTGGGCCAGGTTCACAAAACGCATGAGGCCCAGAGTGATGGACAAGCCCACCGAAATGATGAACAGCACCATACCGTAGGCCAGGCCGTCAATCAAGATATTGGCCAGCAAGGTCATGGTCCGTCGCCCCCGGGCTGCATGCGTTCAGGTTTACTTGACCAAGCCGTGGTCAACCTGCGCGCCAAAGGTTTGCAGCTCCTTGTTAAACAGAACTCCACCAGGGCCTTTTTCTACTACACGCAAGTACACGTTTTGTGTGATGTGGCGGGTGTTGGGATCAATCGACACGGGCCCGCGAGGGCTCTCCCACTTGAGGGTTTTGGCAGCTGCCATGGCTTTGTCACCATCGCGTTTGCCACCTGTAGCTTCAATCATTTTGTGAATCACGTACATACCGTCCCATGCACCAACAGCGGCAGAGTTAACGATCGCATCTTTGTTCTGTTTGTTCACGGCGGCTACAAACGCTTTGTTGGCGGCACTATCACGCCCGCCTGAATAGTGGAACAAAGTATTTAAGCCCAGTGCGCTGTCGCCAAATTTTTGCAGGTCAAACTCATCGGTCTCAGCGGTCCCCAAAAAATCAATCCCCGCTTGGCGCAGGCCGTTCTCCAGAAAAGCCTTTACAAAGCCCAGGTTGGGCGGGCCGCCTGGCAAAAACACGTACACGGCTTGGGCGCCGCTGGCCTTGATGCGCTGGGCAAAGGGCGCAAAGTCGGTGGTGCGCAAAGGCATGCGGATGGACTCGGGGACTTGGCCGCCCAACTTGGTGAACTCGGCCTTGAACGCGTTTTCGGCGTCAACGCCAGGGGCGTAATCCGACACCGCGGTGATCACGCGCTTGTAGCCTTTTTTAGCTGCGTACTGGGCCGCTGGCACCGTGACCTGCCACAGCGTGTAACTGGTGCGGATGTAGTAGTCGGATTTGGTGGTGATGTCGCTGGTGGCGGCGTTGAAAATCACCATCGGCGTTTTTGACTCTTGAATCACAGGGGCCACGGCCGAGGCATTGGGTGAAAACACAATGCCGCCGATGTAGTCCACCTTGTCTTTGACCACCAGCTCCTGGGCCAGGGTGCGGGTGTTGGCCGGGTTAGGGCCACCCTCGTCGCGCCAGACGAATTCGATGTTTTGGCCCGCGAGCTTGCCGCCTTGGCTCGCCACGTAGGCCTCGGCGCCGGCCTTGAACAAGGTACCGTAGTGCGAAAACGGCCCGGAAAAGGGCGCGATGATGCCCACCTTGACAGTTTGGGCCTGCGCCGTCCCCGCCATGCCCACCACTGCCAAAGCGGCGGCCAACCAATTCATCTTTTTACCCATGCGTGTCTCCTGCTCGTTGAAATTCGAAAGCGCCCAGACATCCCTGCTGAACGCGCCCCTACGACTGTCGCTGCTAGATGGTTGATAGGTCTACTAGTGGAAATACCAAGGATTCCTTGAGGGCGCAATAAACCCCGGGGGGCTAGTGCCGCGCCTGGCCCAGGACGGGCGCGAAACCGCGCTCAGTAATGCACCACCGAGCGGATGGACTTTCCCTCGTGCATCAGATCAAACGCATGGTTGATCTCCGTCAGGCCCATGGTGTGGGTGACGAAGGGCGCCAGCTGGATGCGGCCGGCCATGGCGTCATCGACCATACCCGGCAGCTGACTGCGGCCCTTGACGCCGCCAAAGGCCGTGCCCAGCCAGCGCCGGCCAGTGACCAGTTGGAAAGGCCGGGTCGAGATTTCCTGGCCCGCGCCGGCCACGCCGATGATCACGCTCTGGCCCCAGCCGCGGTGCGCGCATTCGAGCGCCGCGCGCATCACCTGCGTGTTGCCGATGCACTCAAAGCTGTGGTCCACACCCCAGCCGGTCATCTCGACGATCACCTGCTGGATGGGCTTTTCGAAGTCCTTGGGGTTGATGCAGTCGGTCGCGCCAAAGGTGCGGGCCAGGTCAAACTTCGATGGGTTGGTGTCGATGGCGATGATGCGGCCGGCCTGCGCCAGCTTGGCGCCCTGCACCACCGCCAGGCCGATGCCGCCCAGGCCGAACACGGCCACCGTGTCACCGCTCTGCACTTTGGCGGTGTTTTTGACCGCGCCCAAGCCGGTGGTCACACCGCAGCCCAAGAGGCACACCTGCTCGGGGTTGGCGTCGGGCCGGATCTTGGCCAGCGAGACCTCGGCCACCACGGTGTACTCGCTAAACGTTGAGCAGCCCATGTAGTGGAAGATGGGTTTACCTTGGTAGGAAAAGCGGGTCGTGCCGTCGGGCATGACGCCCTTGCCCTGGGTGGCGCGCACGGCCACGCACAGGTTGGTCTTGCCGGACTTGCAAAACAGGCACTGGCCGCATTCAGCGGTGTAAAGCGGGATCACATGGTCGCCGGGCTGCACGCTGGTGACGCCCTCGCCGACCTCGACCACGACGCCCGCACCCTCATGGCCAAGCACGGCGGGAAACAGGCCTTCAGGATCGTCGCCCGAGAGGGTGAAGGCGTCGGTGTGGCACACGCCGGTGTGCGTGATGCGCACCAGCACCTCACCTTTTTGAGGCGGGGCGACGTCGATCTCGACGATTTGCAAGGGCTTGCCGGCCTCGAAGGCGACGGCGGCGCGGGATTTCATGAGCAGGCTCTCCTGAAGAAGGGACTGCCAGTTTAGCCAGAGCGCACCAAGCCAGGGCCAGCGACCGGATCTACTTGCCGATGCAGAACTTAGAAAAGATCTCGCCCAGCAAATCGTCGGGCGTGAATTCACCGGTGATCTGGCTCAGCGCCAGCTGCGCCTGGCGCAGATCTTCGGCCAAGAGATCCAAAGCGGGGGCGGGTGAAGCCACCTGAGCCAGCGCGAGGTCCAGCTGCTGCTGCACGGCCTGCAGCGCCTGCACATGCCGCTCACGGGCCATGAACACACCCTCGGGTGCGGACTGCCAGCCGGCGATCTTGAGCAGTTCCTGACGCAAGCCATCAAGCCCCTGGCAGGTGCGTGCCGAGATGTGCAGGCCCTCCGGCCGCAAGGCTTGTGCGGCGGCATCGGTCTTGTTCCACACCTGCAGCACGGGAACAGCGGCTGGCAGCTGGCGTGCCAGGATTTGGGCGATGGATTCATCGGCGGCGCGGTAGTCGGCATCTGCCGGGTCCTGGCTGCGTGGCAGGTCGTGCAAAAAGAGCACCGCATCGGCGCTGCTGATCTCCCCCCAGGCGCGGGCAATACCGATTTTCTCAACCTCGTCCACACCGGGCAGCTCGGGCTCACGCAGACCGGCGGTGTCGACCACGTGCAAGGGCACGCCCTCGATTTGGATCAGTTGCGAGACCTTGTCGCGGGTGGTGCCGGCAATCGGGGTGACGATGGCTAGTTCGGCCCCGGCCAGGGCGTTGAGCAGCGAGCTCTTGCCCGCATTGGGCTGGCCGGCAATCACCACCTTGATGCCCTCGCGCAAGATGGCGCCTTGCTGTGCGCGCTGCATCACGGTCAACAGGCGCTCTTGCAGGCGCTGCAACTGCCCCCGGGCATCGGCCTGCTCGATGAAGTCGATGTCTTCCTCGGGAAAGTCCAGTGTGGCCTCGACCAACATACGCAGGTGGGTGAGCTGCTCGAGCAGAGCCTGAATTTGCTTTGAGAACTCGCCCGACAGCGAGCGCGCGGCCGAGCGCGCAGCGGTCTCGGTGCTGGCGTCAATCAGGTCGGCAATCGCCTCGGCCTGGGCCAAGTCAATCTTGTCGTTGAGGAAGGCCCGCTGGGTGAATTCACCGGGCTGGGCCGCACGCAGGCCGGGCAAGACCTCGGTTGCAGCCTGCAGGCAGCGCTGCAGCAACAGCTGCAGCACCACCGGCCCGCCGTGGGCCTGGAGTTCGAGCACGTCTTCGCCAGTGTAGGAATGCGGAGCGGGGAAAAAGAGCGCCAGGCCCTGGTCTATGGCCTGGCCTTGAGCGTCCAGAAAAGGACCGTAAGTTGCCAGGCGGGGCTCAAGTGTGCGGCGCGTGAGGGCACGCGCCAGTGGCATCAGGCCGCGGCCCGAGACACGCACCATACCGACCGCTCCACGGCCGGGGGCGGTAGCAATCGCAACGATGGGGTCTTGCTGGCGGACGAACATGGCTGCGGGCTCTTTGTGCAAACGCCGGCTTGGTTGCTGCGGCCGCTGCCCTCACCCCAACCCTCTCTCAAAGGGAGAGGGAGCCGGTCAGCGGCGTGCGCCTTACTTGAACTTGGGCAGGTTGAACTGCGGCGGCACGCCCATGCGGGTGTTGATCATCCACTGCTGCGCGATCGACAGGATGTTGTTTGTTATCCAGTACAGCACCAGGCCGGCCGGGAAGAAGAAGAACATCACCGAGAAAATCAAAGGCATGAACCACATTAGCTTGGCCTGCAGGGGGTCTGGCGGCTGTGGGTTGAGCGCCGTTTGCAGCAGTGTAGTGAGCGTCATCACTAAAGGCAGTAGGAAATACGGGTCGGGCGCTGACAGGTCGCTGATCCAGCCTATCCAGGGCGCATTGCGCATCTCCACGCTCGACAGCAAGACCCAGTACAGGGCGATAAAGACCGGGATCTGCACCATGATGGGAAAGCAGCCGCCCATAGGATTGACTTTCTCTTCTTTGTACATCTTCATCATGGCCATCTGCATTTCCTGTGGCTTGTCCTTCAGGCGCTCGCGCATTTCCATGATTTTTGGGTTGATCGCCTTCATCTTGGCCATGCTGGCGTAGGCCTTGGCGTTGAGCCAGTAAAAAGCGATCTTGAGCAGCAGCACCAGCGCCACAATGGCCCAGCCCCAGTTGTTGATCACCTTGTGCAGCTCATAGAGCAGCCAGTACAGAGGTTTGGCCAGGATGGTGAACCAGCCATAGTCCTTGACCAGTTCCAGGCCGGGCGATATTTCCTCCAACATTTTTTCTTCTTGCGGCCCAATGAACAAGCGCGACTCCACGGTTTTGCTGGCGCCGCCGGCAACGGTTTCAGCAGCGGCGATCATGCCGACGGCATAGAGGTTGTTGTCGACCTTGCGCAGAAAAATATCGCGCTGCACGCCCTGGGCCAGCAACCAGGCCGAGGCAAAGTAGTGCTGCACCATGGCCACATAGCCGTTGTTGGCCTGCTTTTCGGCCTCGAACTTGTTTTTCTCGATGTCGCTAAATTCAACCTTCTGGTACTTCTTGGCATCCGTGTAGACGGCCGGGCCTGTGAAGGTGTAATAGAAAGATGACTCACCCTCTGGCTTGTTGCCGTCACGCACCAGTTGAAGATAGAGCTGCGCCGCAACCGGCGCACTACCCGTGTTGACGATCTCGTGACGCACGCTCAAGTCGTAGGCAGAGCGCTTAATCAGATAGGTTTTTGCCAGTTTGATGCCACCGACTTCCGGTGATTCGAAGCGCAACTCAAGGCTGTCTTGACCGGGCTTAAATTCCCGCTCGGTCGACACCAAAGTCATGGGCGTCTTGTGATTGGGAAGGCTGCTGCCGGGCACGCCAATCAGACCCGTCTGCGCCAGGTAGACCCGGTCCTTGCTTTCATCGAAGAGCACAAAGCCCTTGTCGGCAGCCTTGAGGTCAGCATACTTGGCAAATACCGAGCGCACCAGTGAGCCGCCTTCGGTATCAAAACTGAGCTGCAGCACATCCGTCTTGATGTCGATGCGCTGGCGTGGGCTGGCCGCTGTTGCACCTTGTGCGGTCGGTACCTGGGAAGGCGTGGCCGTCGCAAGGGCGGTGGGCGAAGGCACTGAGGCGGCTGCGCTGACGGAATTGTCAGGCGCCTTGGCCGCTGGCGGCGCTGGCTGAGGAAAAAAGGTGGGCTTTTGCCCGTTGTGGATCTGCCATTGATCCCACAACAGCACCATGGAAAAGCCAAAGATGACCCAAAGGATCGTGCGACGGATATCGTTCATGGAAGCGGCTTGGTTGGGGAAGAGTGAGGCTGCGCGCCAGCGCCGCCAAAAACATGGTCAGGAACCGGGTCGTGACCACCGTCACACCAGGGATGGCAGCGGACAAGGCGGCGCAGGGTCAGATAACTACCGCCCGCAGCACCATGACGCTCTAAGGATTGCAGCGCATAGGCCGAACAGGTAGGCTCAAAACGGCAAGCAGAGCCCAGACTTGGGCTGAGCAAAAGCCGGTAGGCGCGGACCAGGAGCAACAAAGCCTGGCGGGGCAAGTCCAAAAGGTGCTTGATCATCAGCGGGTCTCCCGGGCCTTGGCATACAAGCTCAGCAACTGCGTCTGAACGATTTGCTTTAGCGCTTGAGAGGCTGCGGCTGGATATTTCTGGGCCGGGAAATTTTGCCGCAGACGAACGACGAATGCCCGAGGCCTTGAAGCTTCCAGCAAGTGCGATGACAGAGCATAGATCTGCCGCTTCAGCAGATTGCGCGTTACCGCTCGCTTGGCCCAGCGCTTTGGAACCATGGCGCCCAAGGCCAGCTGGTGGGGATCCAAGCTCTGTTCACCCGTGGTGGTCAGCGGCATAGGTTGTGCGTGGATGGCAAAGTTGTCCGTCCTTGCCAATACCGGGCCCTTGAGCACAGCTTCAAACTGCGCGCGGGTTTGCAGCTTTTGCAAAGCCTTGCCCGCTAAGCTAAGAAAGCTCAGACAGCCAGACGCTTACGGCCCTTGGCCCGGCGCGCGTTGATCACTGCGCGACCACCACGGGTGCGCATGCGAGCCAGAAAACCGTGGGTGCGGGCGCGTTTGACTTTGGAAGGCTGATAAGTGCGTTTCATGATGAATCCTTGATGCCCGCACTGGGCTGGGCTAAGCTATTAGTGTGTCCAGGCTGGCTGGCTAAGACGCCAGCAGGCCCATGCACTCTGCGCCCCTGCTCACCCTAAGGTAAGCCGCGAAAACCGCAAGACCGTGCAGACGGGGAACCCAACATTATGAATCAAAGCGTGGCTTGCAACAAGAATTCTGCCATTGACGGTACGGATTGAGCTGGGGACCCACGGGGGTCCTCCCCTTGTCGCTTGCAGCTAGCCCCGGGCAAGTAGCGAGGATCTATCACCCCTGCCCAAGCGGCCCAAGCCCAAATTTTGATCGCTGTCAAGCTTGTGGATAAGTCGCTTGAGGGGCTACACTGACGAGCCAAGAAGATAGATGCTATCCACAAGCCGACCATGGGTTGGTTCTGAAAGTCAAACTTGAATTCCTGCTCATGAACGAGGCCCTCGAAACGCCGCAGCGACCCGATCTTTGGCACGATTGTCTCGATCAACTGGCCCGGGATCTGCCTGAACCACAGTTCAACACCTGGATACGTCCCCTGGTTGCACAGTTCAGTCCGGACCTGTCCAAGCTGACTCTGATGGTTGCCAATCGCTTCAAATTGGACTGGATACGGGCCCAATATGGGCAGCAGATCCAGGGTCTGCTCGAACGTCTATCTGATCAGCCGATTCATTTGGAGTTAGTGATTACTCCTAAGGAAAGGCCTGTAAGGGTTGGGCCTATCAATCAGGACCTCAGCCCACTGGCCGAGCCTTTGGGCCTTTTGCCGGCCGATGAACCCAGCCCTGGTTTTAAAAATCGACTCAACACCGCTCTGACTTTTGACACGCTGATCGAAGGCACTGCCAATCGCATGGGAAGGGCGGCTGCCATGCATGTGGCCAGCAGCCTGGGGCAGCTTTACAACCCCTTGTTCATTTACGGTGGAGTTGGGCTTGGCAAGACACATTTGGTGCATGCGATCGGCAATAAATTGCTGGCAGACAATCCAGGCGCCAAAGTTCTCTACATCCATGCGGAGCAATTTGTATCCGATGTGGTTAAAGCCTATCAGCGCAAAACCTTTGACGAGTTCAAGGCGCACTATCACTCACTCGACCTGCTGCTGATTGACGATGTTCAGTTCTTCGCCAACAAGGACAGAACCCAGGAAGAATTCTTCAATGCCTTTGAAGCATTGCTGGCAAAAAAATCACACATTGTGATGACCAGCGACACCTACCCCAAAGGGCTCACCGACATTCATGAGCGCTTGGTCTCGCGTTTCGATTCAGGCTTGACGGTGGCCATTGAGCCTCCCGAGCTTGAGATGCGCGTTGCCATTCTTATCCGCAAGGCCGAAATCGAAGGCGCAGCCATGCCGGAAGAAGTGGCTTTTTTCGTCGCCAAGAACGTGCGCTCCAACGTGCGCGAACTCGAAGGCGCACTGCGCAAGATACTGGCCTACTCCCGTTTCAACCAGAAAGAGATCTCTATACAGTTGGCCAGGGAAGCTCTGCGCGACCTGCTGTCCATCCAGAACCGGCAGATCTCGGTGGAAAACATTCAAAAAACCGTGGCCGATTTCTACAAGATCAAGGTCGCTGATATGTACTCCAAGAAGAGGCCCGCCAGCATCGCCAGGCCCCGGCAGATCGCCATGTACCTGGCCAAGGAGCTGACACAAAAGAGCTTGCCCGAAATCGGCGAATTGTTTGGCGGACGGGACCACACCACCGTCTTGCATGCGGTGCGAAAAATGAGCGCTGAACGTCAAAAATTGCTTGAATTGAACCAGCAGCTCCATGTGCTCGAACAGACACTCAAAGGATGACAGGGATAAAGGTCCAGACGAAAGACCCTGTGCCTAAGCTTGGGGACAAAATTTGGACAAGGACTGCCTTATCCACAGAAGAATGAGCAAGGTCCAAGTTGTTCCACAATGGTTCCTGAACATCAGCTGGCCCGTCAACAGCCTTACCGGGGCCAGAAGTGATTGATTAAAAAGGGGAAAATGGGGGTGTCCACAGCGCTGGCTGTCCTCTACTACTCCTACTATCTTTAAATTGAAGAAATAAAGAAGACAAGAAAGACACAGCCCATGATCGTTCTCAAAGCAGCCCAAGAGCAAGTGTTGGCAGCATTGCAATCCGTTGCAGGCATCGTTGAACGTCGCCACACCTTGCCGATACTGGCCAATGTGCTGATTCGAAAGGTGGGCACGGATATCGAGTTGACCAGCAGCGATCTGGAGATTCAGATCCGCACCCATGGCAGCTTCGGGGGTGATGAGGGCAACTTCACCTGTACCGTCGGCGCTCGCAAGCTGATCGACATCTTGCGGTCCATGCCCAGTGATCAGACGGTCAGTTTGGAGTCCAATCAGAACAAGTTGCTGCTCAAGGGCGGTAAGAGCCGCTTCATGCTGCAAACGCTCCCAGCAGAAGACTTTCCCTTGGTACAGGAAGCCAGCCAATATGGCCCGGCTTTTTCTGTTCCGCAAAAAACCCTCAAGGCCTTGCTGGCCCAGGTATCGTTTGCCATGGCCGTGCATGACATCCGCTATTACCTCAACGGAATTTTGTTCGTTGCAGAGGGCAAGCAACTCAGTCTGGTTGCCACCGATGGACACAGGCTGGCGTTTTCATCGGCCGAACTGGATGTGGATGTGCAGCAAAGGCAGGAGGTCATCTTGCCGCGCAAGACGGTGCTGGAATTGCAACGTCTGCTCAGCGACCAAGATGGTGCGATCGAGATGCGCTTTGCGGGTAACCAGGCCAAGTTCAGCTTTGACGGTATGGAATTCGTGACCAAGTTGGTGGAAGGAAAGTTTCCCGACTACAACCGGGTGATTCCGAAGAACCATACCAATATTTTGGTGCTTGGACGGCAGACTCTGTTGGCCAGTTTGCAGCGTACTGCCATCCTGACCAGTGAGAAGTTTAAGGGCGTCAGGCTCAATCTAGACCCGGGCTGCTTGCGTGTTGCTTCCAACAATGCTGAACAAGAAGAGGCCAGTGATGAGATCGATGTGGATTACCAAGGCGACAGCATAGAGATAGGCTTTAACGTGACCTATCTGATTGATGTGCTGGGCAATATGAATCAGGACATGGTCAAGATCGAATTGGCCGACTCCAACAGTTCCGCATTGTTCACCATTCCAGATGACAAGGGCTTCAAATATGTGGTGATGCCGATGCGCATCTAGAGCCCCTTAGGCCAATACTCCAGCAGCCCGCGCACCAGCGCGGGTTTGTTCATTGGAAGAGATCCAGAAAGCAGTTATGACCGAAGAAAATCAGCCCAGCGACATGGCGCAGCCCCCCATCGATGCCCATCAAGTGGGTGCATCAGAGGCGTATGGAGAAAACGCCATTCAGATCCTGGAGGGCTTGGAGGCTGTGCGCAAGCGCCCTGGCATGTACATCGGCGACACGTCTGATGGCACAGGCTTGCATCACCTGGTGTTTGAGGTGGTTGACAACTCCATTGATGAAGCCCTGGCGGGCCACTGTGACGACATCGTGGTGACCATCCATAGCGATAACTCGATCAGTGTGGTGGACAACGGCCGAGGCATTCCAACCGGCATCAAGATGGACGATAAGCACGAGCCCAAGCGCTCGGCCGCTGAAATTGCTTTGACCGAGTTGCACGCGGGTGGGAAATTCAATCAGAACAGCTACAAGGTTTCAGGTGGTTTGCATGGCGTCGGCGTGAGTTGCGTCAATGCCTTGTCGAAAATGTTGCGGCTGATCATTCGCCGCGAGGGCAAGGTTCACACCTTGGAATTTAGCCGCGGTGTGGTGCAAAACCGCATCACCGATAAGACCGACGGCATTGAAGTTTCACCCATGCGTGTGATCGGCGATACGGACAAGCGGGGCACAGAGGTGCACTTCCTGCCCGACGTCGAGATCTTCAAGGAAAACCATGATTTTCATTACGAGATCCTGAGCAAGCGCTTGCGAGAACTCAGTTTCCTTAACAACGGCGTTCGCATCAGGCTCAAAGACGAGCGCAATGGCAAGGGAGATGACTTTTCCGGCGCTGGAGGCGTTAAGGGTTTTGTTGATTTCATCAACAAAGGCAAGCAGGTTCTGCATCCCAATGCCTTTCATTCCACCGGTGAACGCCAGAGCGATCAGGGAACATCCATCGGTGTTGAGGTGTCCATGCAATGGAACAGTGGGTATAACGAAAACGTCCTCTGCTTTACCAACAATATTCCGCAGCGCGACGGTGGCACACACCTGACTGGCTTGCGTGCGGCGATGACCCGGGTCATCAGCAAGTACATCGAGAGCAATGAACTGGCTAAGAAAGCCAAGGTCGAGGTTTCGGGCGACGATATGCGCGAAGGCCTGTGCTGCGTGCTATCGGTCAAGGTACCAGAACCCAAATTTTCCAGCCAGACCAAAGACAAATTGGTCTCCAGTGAGGTGCGTGGTCCGGTCGAAGATATCGTGGCCAAGACACTGACGGACTATCTCGAAGAGCGGCCGAACGACGCAAAAATCATTTGCGGCAAGATTGTGGAGGCGGCCCGTGCCCGAGAAGCAGCGCGCAAAGCCCGCGAGATGACGCGCCGCAAAGGTGTGCTGGATGGCATGGGTTTGCCTGGCAAGCTGGCTGACTGCCAGGAAAAAGACCCAGCGCTGTGTGAGATTTACATCGTCGAGGGCGATTCTGCGGGTGGCTCGGCCAAGCAAGGACGCGATCGTAAGTTTCAGGCCATCTTGCCCTTGCGCGGTAAGATCTTGAACGTGGAAAAAGCCCGCTATGAAAAGCTGTTGACCAGCAACGAAATCCTTACGCTGATCACCGCCTTAGGCACAGGCATAGGCCATGCAAGCAGTGGCGGCAGCGACGGCAAGAGTGGGGCCGATGATTTCAATGTGGCTAAGCTGCGTTATCACCGCATCATCATCATGACCGATGCTGATGTGGACGGTGCACACATTCGCACTTTGCTGCTGACTTTCTTCTATCGCCAGATGCCAGAGTTGGTCGAGCGCGGCCATATCTACATTGCTCAGCCGCCGCTCTACAAGGTCAAGGCCGGCAAGGAAGAGCTGTATTTGAAAGATGCGGCCGCTTTGGATGGCTTTCTCATTCGTATTGCGCTCAAGGAGGCCAGCATCGACACGGGTAACGGAACCGTTCTGACGGGCGATACCCTGGCCGAGTTGGCGCGCAAGCACCAAGTGGCCGAGTCGGTGATCAACAGGCTCGCTGGTTTTATGGACCAGGAAGCGCTGCGAGCAGTGGCCGATGGTGTTTCACTGGACCTCGATACCTTGCCGGCAGCGCAGGCCGGCGCAGCGGCCTTGCAAGCGCACCTGCCCGATGCCCAAGTGGCCGGTGAGTTTGATGTCCGCACCGACAAACCGATTTTGCGCATCAGCCGTAAGCACCATGGCAATATCAAGAGCAGCATCATTACCCAGGACTTCGTCCACGGTGCTGACTATGCAGCTCTGGCTGAAGCCGCTCAAACATTTCGCCACTTGCTCAGCGACAAGGCGGTGGTCATGCGCGGCGAAGGCGAGCGGCAAAAGCAAGAACGGGTTGGCGATTTCCGTCAGGCCATGCGCTGGCTGGTCGCTCAGGCCGAGCATGCGACGGCCCGCCAGCGTTACAAGGGCTTGGGCGAGATGAATCCCGAGCAATTGTGGGAGACCACCATGGACCCCGCGGTTCGGCGCTTGCTGCGTGTGCAGATTGACGATGCGATCGAAGCTGACCACGTGTTTTCCATGCTCATGGGCGATGATGTTGAACCGAGGCGCGACTTTATCGAGACCAACGCGTTGCGCGCTGCCAATATCGACGTTTGAGCCCCAGCCCCCGAACTGTCCTTGTCCGGGGCGTGCAGTTCCTGTTTTCTGACGCAGCTGTAGCTCTCTTCTTCTGACAATTGAGAATCTCCAAGGAGGGATGATCATGTCAGGCGATAAAAGCACCCAGCGCAAGGCGCTGACTCCGGGGTCCGGCGGCAAGACGGCCAATAACCGCAACAAGCTTGGCGCGCAGCCGCCCACACAGAAGAACCAGGGTAAGCGCACGCCCTTGAGCCGGGACGACAGACAGGCGCATCTGGGAGCAGACAACCAGTCTCGTCAACGCCGACGGCAACAGGGCGGGCCGGGCGCGGGACCCATGCCGGGTGCTGTTTGAACCCAGGGGGTGTTTAAGCTGGAATGGGCGTAGGTAGCGGGCGACCGCCGAAGTGTGCGGCCAGGTTCTGTGCCAAAAGCCGGGCCATGGCTTCCTGTGCCTCGGGCGAGCGTCCAGCTAGGTGTGGGGTCAGCAGCACATTGTCCAGAAGCAGCAATTCGGCGTTCACCCGGGGCTCGTCTTCGAAGACATCGAGCGCAGCACCCGCAATCCGATGTTCGCTCAGAGCCATCGTCAAGGCCTGGGTGTCGACCAGGGCCCCACGGCCAATATTGACCAGGTAGCCTGCGGGGCCCAGGGCCTTGAGCACCGTGCTACCGACGATGTGATGGGTCTGAGCGTCACCTGGCAGGGCAAGGACCAGGAAGTCACACCAGGCCGCCAGCTCGCCGAGCTCGCCCATGTACGTCCATGCCAACTCCTGCCGCCGGCGGCGTGAAAAATAAGCCACCTCCATGCCGAAACCCGCCTCGCAGCGTTGGCCTATGCCCTGGCCAATCCGGCCCACGCCGGCAAGGCCCAAGCGCTTGCCGCTCAGGGCGGGAGGATCATCGCTGGGGTGCTTCCAGCCGCCCAGGCGCATCCGGCGGTCCAGCGCCCCGAGCTTACGCACGACGCCCAGCAGCAATGCCACCGCGTGATCTGCAGTGGTCGAGGCGTTGGTATCTGGGCCATAACTCAGGGCAATGCCGCGCGCGCGGGCGGCGGCCAGGTCCACATTGTCGAAGCCCGCGCCGATACAGGCGACGATGGACAGCCGCGGCATCAGCTTCATCTCAGCGGCGCTCAGGCCATGCACACCATGGGTTACCAGCGCCTGGATTCTGGGAGCGAAGGCGGCAATCGCCGCCTCACGCCCGCCATGCTCGTGGGCGTGCACGATGTCGCAAATGCTCTGGCTGGGCAGCAGGGCCTGCGGCGACTCATGTACTAAATTGAGCAGCAAAGGCTTGGTCATGCTAGGGCCTACAGTCCATCATATGGTGCAGGAATTGATGGGGGCTGGCATGCGCTCTGCTAGCCTTGCCGAGGACGCAGCTTCGCCTATGGGTCGGGGTACTCTGCTTGACAGGCATGGCGCTCTGGGAGAGGATATTGCCCTGGGAGAAATAAAGTTTCTCAATAGGAAACTTTCGAACCATTATATGTTGCCACGCTTGGCCCAGACACGCCCTCACCTGGAGCCTTTTTTCAATGACAAAGACCCACGAGCTGCCATGCTGGGCCCGGTGAAGATCACCGCACCGCCGTTGAAAACTCATTGGGTGAGTGAACTTTGTTTTGGCATTCCATCTGGGACGGCCCATGGGCTGACTTGCAGACCCCTGAATAGAGGAGACCTAAAGCCATGAGCATCTCCGTTACCCGGCTGTCCTACGCACTGGGCGCCGCCGTCACCAATGTGGACCTCTCCCAGGAGCTCGATGCGGCCACGGTGGCGGCCATTCGTCAGGCTTGGCTGGATCATCTGATCTTGGTTTTTCCGGGGCAGGATATCTCCCCGGCCGAGCAGATCCGCTTTAGCCGCTACCTGGGACCGGTCGAGGAATACCCGCTGCACCACTATCGCCTGCCTGGCCATCCGGAAATTTTTCATCTGAGCAATGTGGGTGATGACGGTCAGCTTGGCAGCGCGCAGATGGCCAACCTCGGGCGCCATTGGCACTCGGACCTGTCTTTCACCGCCCATCCGGCTATGGGCTCCATGCTGCGCTGCAAGCAGATTCCTGACTACGGCGGCACCACCTGCTTTGCCAACCAGTACATGGCCTATGAGCGGCTGTCGCCGACCTTTCGCGCGCTGCTCGATCCGCTCCAAGCGGTGCATGAATTGTTCTCCAAGACGCCCAACCTCAAGGACCTGGACCAAGGCCAGGTCAAGGACCTCAAAAAGGGCAATCCCCGCATAGCCCAGCCCGTGGTGCGCACGCACCCGGAGACCGGGCGCAAGGCGCTGTACGTGTCCGAGGCCCTGTGCAGCGATGTTGTAGGCATGAGCAGGGCCGAAAGTACGGCGCTGCTTGAGTTGTTGTTTCAGCACCAAACGCGGGTGGAGTTCACCTACCGCCACACTTGGAAGCCCAATGACATCGTGCTGTGGGACAACCGCTGCGCGCTGCATATGGCCGTGCCTGACAACGATCATTTACAGCCGCGCGTGATGTACCGCACCACCATCAGCGGAACTCCTTGCGGCACTCTCCTCGACGCCTGAATTCAAATCCTGAACACGAAAGCACCATGAGCACCCAAACCAAGCAAGCCGCACAGAACGATGAACAAGGTCTGGTCGCCCGCAGCATGGGCGGCGACGAGGCCCTGGCAGAAGCCCGCTCCCTGGTGGGCATGCCGATCCGCGTGGAGCAATGGAACTATGAGGCCGGTCGCGATGTGATCCGGCATTACGCTTGGGGCATAGGCGACGACAACCCTTTGTGGAGCGACCCCGAATATGCCAAAGGAACACGCTTCGGCGGCATCATCGCCCCGCCCACTTTTTTCTTCGGCGTCTTCGACGCCGTGGTCGCGCCCGGCCTGGAAGACATTCAGTGGTATTACTCGGGCATCGAAGCTCAATTTTTGCTGCCTATCCGCCGCAATGATGAGATCGTGGCCACCGCTGAATATATCGACGCCAGGCCGCTGCAGGGCAAGCGTGTCAAGAATATGCTCGTGCAGACCGGTGAGGTGCTCTACACCAACCAAAACGGCGAGCTGGCCACTCGGGTCTTGTCGCACACCTTTCGGGTTCCGCGATCGGGCGCAGAGGGTGGCCTGGACTATGAGCCTCGCCCCAAGCAGGAATACACGCAGGCGCAGCTCGACGAGATCATGAACGCCCAACTCAATGAGTTTGTGCGTGGTGCCAAGACGCTCTATTGGGACGATGTCCAGGTCGGCGAGAGTCTGCCGGGCACGGTGCGCGGACCCATCAACCAGATGGACATGACCACCTACTACGCCGGCGCCCCCGGCACCTCGGGCTACAAATCGACCAAGCTCAAGTGGAAGTACACCCACTGGGCCCGCACTTCGCCCGAGAAGCTGCCCAACAACTACGACAAGTGCTATTACGGCGCCAAGGTGCTGCCCAGTATTGGCCATCAGGACGCGGCGGTGGCCGTCAAGCAGCTGGGCATGCCTGGCCCGTATGACAACGGGCCGCAGCGCTGCGGCATGCTGGCCACCTGTGTGACCAACTGGATGGGTGACGATGCTTGGCTGCGCACCTACAGCACACGCATCAAGCTGCCGGTGATCTTCGGCGACACCACCTATTGCAAAGGCCGCGTCAAGGACAAGCGCCTGGAGGACGGGCGGGGCATTGTTGAGCTCGAGCTGTGGACCGAGAACCAGCTCGGAGAGGTAACCATGAGCGGGCAGGGCACGGTGGAGCTGCCGCGTCGCCAGGCCGCCTGAACACGCCCTGAGCCCATGAACTTCGCCCTTTTCCTGGACATGAAGGCCCGGGGCGACCCGCAAGGGCTGGCCGTGGCCGATCACCGCTGGCGCCTGAACTGGCGCGAGCTCGAATACCGCGCCTCGCAGTTGGCCAATCTGCTGAAGGCCCGCGGCCTGCGACGCGGCGACCGCATGGCCATCTACCTGCCCAACCGGGTCGAAGCGGTGATTGCCCTGCTCGGCTGCATGAAAAGCGGCGTGATCGCTGCCCCCTTGAACTGGCGCCTGGCGGGTCAGGAGCTGCACAAGGTGCTCGGCCATTGCGCACCGGCTTGCATCCTCACCACACAAGAGAAAGCAGAGCTGCTCCAGCTGCCAGCAGGGGCAGGCGTGCTCACGGTGGACGAAAAGGCCGGCAGTGGCAGCTTTTGGCTGGCTCTACAGGACAGCCCCGGCGTCTTTGCCACCGTGGGCTGCCAAGCCGGTGATGTGGCCAGCTTGCTCTACACCTCGGGCACCACCTCCAGCCCTAAGGCCGCCATTCATACCCACGGCATGCGCGTCGCCGTAGCTGGCGCGATGGCCGACTGCTTTGAGTTGTCCAGCCGCGACGTGGCACTGTGTCTGTCGCCGCTCTTTCATACCAGCGGCACCAGTGTGTTCGCCAATGCCTTGTTTGCGGGCTGCCCACTGATCTTGCAAGAGAAGTGGAACCTGCAGGACTTCGTGCGCCTGGTGGCCGAAGAAGGCATCACCTTCATGCACTTGATAGGCACCTTGCTGGTGGACATAGCCGCCGCGCCGGAGTCGGTGTTTGAGCCCCTGCGGGGCCGCTCGCGCATGCGCTTTACCTGGGGTGGCGGCCATGCGATTGCGGCTGAGAAATTCGAGGTCTTCGAGCGTCGCGTCGGCGGCATCTTCCTGCTGGGCTACAGCCGTACCGAAGGCGGACTGACCTACAACCCGCTGGACCGTGCGGCCCGCAATTTCAGCGACAACGGCCTGCCCAACCGCAACAGCTCGGACATCGCTATCCTCGACCCGGTGACCCAGCAGGCCTGTGCGAAAGGCGTGACGGGCGAGGTTTGCTTTCGCGGCGACGGCGTCTCGCCAGGCTACTGGGACGGCCCCTATCTGCGCGTGACCCCGCCTTATGAAGGCGGCTGGATGCCCACCGGCGACAGCGGCTTCATGGACGAGCACGGGCGTCTGCATTTCCTCGGGCGTGGTGACCACATGATCAAGACCGGCGGAGAAAACGTCTTCCCCGAGGAGGTGAGCGCGGTGCTGCTCAAGCTGCCGGGTGTGGCCGACGCGGTGGTGGTGGGCGTGCCCGACGAACGCATGGGCCAGCGCGTGGGCGCCCTCATTGTGCGCAGCGACCCCGCGCTGGCACCAGCGGGCATAGAGCAGGCCTGCCGCAGCGCCCTGGCCGGCTACAAGATCCCGCGCGTCATTGCCTTTACCGATGAACTGCCCAAGCTGGGCAGCGGCAAGGCCGATATGAACGCCTGCCGCAGTTTGTTGCTGGAGCTGGCATGAAGCCGCAGACTGAAGACGTCTGGTTCATCACAGGCGCCACCTCCGGTCTGGGCGCGGCCTTGGCCGAGTGGGTGTTGCAGCAGGGTCACCGAGCCGTCGTGACCGCGCGTGATGTGCGCACGCTCGGCCCCTGGGTCGAGGCGCATGGTGGGCGCTGTCTGGCCTTGCCGCTCGATTTGCTGCAGGGCGCAGACATTGTCCCTGCGCTGCAACAGGCGCTAACGCGCTTCGGACGCCTGGACGTGCTGGTCAACAACGCCGGGCGTGGCTATATGACGGCCATTGAACACGCGCGGGATGAAGACATCCGCAGCATCTTTGAGCTCAATTTCTTTGCGATGGACAGGCTCACCCGCGCTGCGCTGCCTGGGCTGCGCGCGCAGCGGCGCGGTCATATCGTTAACATCTCCTCCACCGGGGGCTTGGTGGGGCGTGCCGGCTCCGGCTTTTACGCTGCCACCAAGTTCGCCATGGAGGGCTATTCCGAGGCCCTGGCGCAGGAGCTCGCCCCGCACGGCGTGGGCGTGACCGTGGTCGAGCCAGGGTCTTTTCGCACCCGCTTTGCTGATGCGCTGCTGCAAGGCAGTGTCCGTGATTACGAAGAGACCGCAGGCGCGCGCCTGCAGGCTGTGCTCCGTAACACCGGGCGTCAGCCCGGCGATCCCGAGCAGGGGGCCCGCTTGATCTACGAGGCTGTCACCTGCCCCTCACCACCGCTGCACCTGCCTTTGGGGGCTGGCACGGTGGGCGTGTTTCGTGACAAGGCCAAGGCCCTGATGCGCGACTTTGAAACCTGGGAAGCAGGCGCTGCGGCGACCGAGCATCCCGCCCATGAACCGCAAGGAAACAAGCCATGAATGCCGATATGCCCCCGCCCAGACCTGCTGCGCCGGCGGGTATGTCGCCCGACGAATGGGAGCAGCGGCTGGATCTGGCCGCTTGCTACAGGCTGTTCCACCATTTCCGCTTCACCGACCTGATCTACAACCACATCTCGGCCCGGGTGGGTGGCGAGCAAGAGCATTTCCTCATCAATCCCTACGGCCTGATGTACAACGAGGTGACGGCCAGCAGCCTGGTCAAGGTGGATGTGGACGGCCGGGTCATCGAGGACCCCTTGGGCCTGGGCATCAACCCCGGCGGCTTTACCATCCACAGCGCGGTGCACCGCGCGCGCCCAGACGTGCTGTGTGTGATGCACACCCACACCGCAGCTAGCGTGGCAGTGGCGACCCTGGAGTGCGGCCTGCTGCCGCTGACCCAGCATGCGATGCGCTTTGCCGGGCGCATCGCCTATCACGACTATGAGGGCATTTACTTCACCGACGATGAGCGCCAGCGCTTGCAGGCCAATCTGGGCCAGCGCATGGTCATGCTGCTGCGCAACCACGGCACCCTGGTCTGTGGGCGCAGCATTGCCGACGCCTTTGACACCATGTACTACCTCGAGCGCGCCTGTCAGTTGCAAATGACGCTGCTGGCCAGCGGCCGCAAGCTGGTCGAGCCTGCGCCGGAGGTGGCCGAACAGGTGGCCTCGGTCTTCGAGTCGCCTACGCGCAAGGGCGCTCAAAAGACTTGGCCGGCCATGCTCAGGCTGCTCGCGCACGAGCAGCCGGACTACCAGCAGTAGGCTCAGCCCTTTTGCGCCTTCTCCAGGCTGGCAATGTAGTCGACCACCTTGTAGCCGGTCATGCCCCAAGTGGTGACGCCGCAGACATGCATGACCTGCATACAGGCCTCGGCCAGCTCACCGGAAGTCATGCCGGCCTTGAAGCCCGCATGGCCGTGGTTCTTGGCGCCATCGAGGTTGCCGGTCACCACGTCAAGTACCGTGTAGAGCAGCTCCTTGGTCTTGATGTCCAGGTGGGCGCCCTCGCTGGTTGAGCGGTACACCCCCTCGCGAAAGCGCAGATAGCCGACGAATTGGTCGGGTGCATATTCCATCATGGCCCGGATAGGTTCGGGCAGATTGCCCAGGGTTTCCATGAAGTGGGCCTTGCCCTTTTCCACGGCTTGCTGCATTTCTTGTTGGCGTTCGTTCTCGCTCATCGCGGCTCCTTTTAAAAAAATCGGATCAGTGGGCCACGGCCGCATGGCCGTGGGGATAAACGGTGCAACCTACGCGCTGCGACAGCACGCGGCAGGCCCCGTGCAGGGCGTCGATCAGCTGCGCCTCCTGGTTCGCGGGGACCACATGGCTGGGAAAGGCCAGACCCAGCGTGCCCAGGGGCTGCCCGCCGCTGCCGTAGACGGGTGCTGAAATCACACCGAGGCCGGGCGCGGTCTCCCCGCGCTGCACCGAATAGCCCTCCTGGCGGGCCAGCTCGACCCGTTTTTCGATCTCTTCGAAGTCGGTGATGGTGCGGTCGGTGAATACCGGAATTTGTTGCTGGCGCAGCCGGCGCGCCCGCTCAGGGTCCATGGTGGCCAGCAGCACCCGGCCTGAGGAGGTGGCGTGCACGGGCAGCCAGGTGCCGGCACGCCAGCCGGTGTCCATGAACAGAGGGCCTTCGATGCCCAGCAGATAGAGCACCCGGTCGCCGTCGAGCACCGACAGGCGGGCGCTGTGGCCGGTGGACTCCACCAGGTCGCGCATCACCGGCATGGCCCCGCGGCACAGGTTGTTGAAGTTGAGGTAGCGCGACCCTAGCGCGTACAGGCGCGAGCCCACCTGGTAGCGGCGCGATTCATTGTTTTGCGTGAGCAGTCCGAACTCAGCGAAGGTCGCAAGGACCTTGGAGACCTGGCTTTTGGACAACTTGCAGCGCTCGGCCAGCTCGCCCACGCCAAAGTCCTGCTGCTCTTCGCAAAAAGCCATCATGACCCGCAGCGCCGAGCGCAGCGACTTCATGCCTTCGGCGTCGGCCGTCCCTTCCTTGAGCAGCTCTTCGTTCACCACGCGGCCTCCAGCAGGGCCATCACCGCATCGGCAGAGTCGGTGCGGCGGGGATTGAAATAAAGGCCCCGGTCGGACATGGTGTCCTGCGCGATGGCTGCCAGCAGGCTGCGGTCCAGCCCGGTGTCGCGCAGGCGGGTGGGCACCTGGGCCAGTCGCTGCAACTCGCGCACCTGCGCAATAGCGGCCAGCGCCATCTCGGGTTCGGTGCCGGGCGTCACACCCAGTGCGGGCGCCATGGTGGCCAATTCGCGCTCGCAGACCGGCAGGTTGTAGGCCATGGCGTGGGGCAACATGACCGAATTGGCCACGCCGTGCGACAGGCCGCCGCGCGCGCCCAGGCAGTGGCAGACGGCGTGGTGGATACCGACCCGCGCATTGGAGATCACCATGCCCGAGAGGTGGGCGGCGGTGAGAACCCCGGCGCGCGCGTCCACGTCGGCAGGATCTTGCGCCATGCGTGGCAAGGACTGGCGAAACAGCCGAATGCTGTGCAGTGCCAGCGCATCAGAGATCGGGTTGCGCAGCCGCGAATACAGGCCTTCGACCGAATGCGCCAGCCCGTTCATGGCGGTGGTGGCCATCACCCGCACCGGCACTTCGACGTTGGCCTCGGGGTCCAGCACGATCAGGCGCATGGCCAGGGTGTTGTCCCAGAACAGCAGCTTGCGGCCCTGCGCGTCGCGCACGCCCAGGCCGGGCGTGACCTCGGCCGCGGAGGCTGTGGTAACAACCGCAGCCAGCGGCAGCTTGGGCGCCGGCAGTGGTTTGGGAAAGAACTGGTCGGGCGGAATGAAGCGGCTGGCGTGCTCCTCTAGACGGCCGCCCTCGCCCAGCAAGATGGCGATGGCCTTGGCGGTGTCGGAGGCGCTGCCACCGCCGACAGCGAGCAGACCATCGACGCGCAACTCACGCGCCAGCTCGGCGCCGCGGGTGACCATGTCTACCGAGGAATGCTCGACCACCTGGTCGTACACCGTGATGGCGCGCGGGCCCAGTGCTGCCATCACGCGCTCGAACAAGCGGCTTTTGCGCGTGTTGCCGCCGCAGACCACCATCACGCGCTCGCAGCCGAGGGTGGCCATCTCGGTGCCCAGGGTATCGACCACGCCCGGGCGCAGCAAGACCCGGGTGCCGGTGTTGCGGTAGTCCAGCCAGCCCGCGGGCAGCATGTCGGGGGCGCGCTGAGCGCCAGTGTCGGAGGTGGAGTCGGTCATGGTGCTCATTGCTTGGGGGTCCATGGCTCATGGGCGGCGGCGTCCCAGAACACCGTCTTGCGGTGCGCCCAATCGGCGAGCAGGTACAGGCTCACGCCGACGACGCTGAGCACCACCAGGATGGCAAACACGCCCGGCGTGTCCAGCTTGAACATCAGCTGGCTCATGAGATAACCCAGCCCGGCCTCGGCGCCCACGAATTCGGCGGCGATGGCGCCCAGCAGTGCCAGCACCACCGAGGTTTTCATGCCGGCAAAAATGTAGGGCGCGGCGCTGGGCAGGCGCACCCAGATCAGCTCGTCCCAGGCGCCGCCCTTGAGCGATCGCATCAGGGCGATGCGGTCGCTCTCCACGGCGCGCAGCCCGACAATCACATTGACCAGCACCGGGAAGATGGCCACGATCATGGTGATGAGGATCTTCGACTCGATGCCAAAACCCACCCAGATCATCATCAGCGGTGCCAGTGCGATCTTGGGCATGGTCTGCAGGGCCAGCAGATAGGGATAGACCATCACCTCGAAGGTGCGCGACAGCGCGATCGGCGTGCCCAGCGCGATGCCAAAGCTCACGCCCAGTGCGTAGCCTATGACCACCTCCTGCGCGGTCACCGCCAGGTGCTTGCTGTAGACGCCGCTCTTGAAGCCTTGAATGATGGCGTTGAGCACCTCGCTGGGCTTAGGCAGGATCAGCTGTTGGATCTTGAAGACGTTCACCGCCGCCTCCCAGGTGCCAATGAGAACGACAAAAAGGAGCAGCGGCGCGAGGATGCGGAAGGCCTTGCTGTTGGGGTTCATGTCGCTTCCTTTGCGTAGAGATGGGCACGCACTTGGCGGCTGTATTCTGTGAAACGGTCTGAGTCTATGCCCACCATGTCCCGTGGGCGCGGCAAATCTACCTGGATGTCGGCCAACACGCGTCCAGGGCGGGCGCTCATCACGATGATGCGGTCGGCTAGAAACACCGCTTCGCTGATGGAGTGGGTGACGAACACCACCGCCTTTTGCTTGAGCAGCCAGATACGCTGCAGCTCGGCATTCATGGTCTCGCGGGTCAGTGCGTCCAGCGCGCCAAAGGGCTCGTCCATCAGCAGCAGCTGCGGGTCGTGTACCAGCGCGCGCGCCATGCCCACGCGCTGCTGCATGCCACCGGAGAGCTCGGCCGGGTAACGGTCGGCGAAATCGCCCAACCCGACCACCTGCAGCAGCTCCCGGGCGCGCGCTTCCCACTGTGCCTTGTCGGGGCGGCGCTGCACGCGCAGCGGCAGCAGTACATTGCCCAGGATGGTCAGCCAGGGCAGCAAGGTGGCGTTCTGGAATACAAAGCCGATGTCGTCGCGGGTGACGCCCATGGGCTGGCTGCCGATGCGGCCTTCGCCGGCGGTGTGCGGGACCAGGCCGGCCAGCACCTTGAGCAGCGTGGACTTGCCGCAGCCGCTGGGGCCCACGATGACGCAGAACTCACCCTGACGCAGCTGGAAGTCCATGTCGGCAATGGCCAGCAGGCGTTCGCCGCTGCGGGTGCGGTAGTTAACTTGCAGGCCGCGCACGTCCACAAAGGGCTGGGCGCTCGCGTCGGTCGTAGTGGTGGTGTTCATGGGGGTGGGGAAAAAGAGGTCAGTGGTCCACGCGATAACGCGCGAGCTTGTCGGGGTCCAGCTGCAGGCCCAGACCGGGCGCGGTCGGCGCCTGCATGCGCCCTGCGACGATGGTGGGCAGGCAGCCGTCTTGCAGCAGGTCGGCCTGGGTGTTGAGATGAAAAGCGAGCTCGGCAGGTTGCGACGCGGTGTTGGCATGCGCCACGGTAAAGTGCAGCGCCGCCATCACGCCTACGGTGCTGTCGCCCTGGCTGGCGATCACATTGCGCACGCGCAGTGCGGCGCACTGGGCCAGGATGTCGCGCGAGACGCGAAAGCCGGTGCGTGCGGTCTTGATGCCCACCAGCTGCACAAAGCCGTCGGCCAGCTCGCGCGCAGTTTCTTCGGGGTTGCGGCAGCTTTCGTCGCCCATGATGGGCACGCGCGTGTGGCGCTGCACCATGGCCCGGCCGGGGCGGTCGTCGCGGTGTACTGGTTCCTCGGCCCAGGCCAAGCCGATTTCGCTGGCCGCACCCAGCACGCGCAGCGCGTCGCGGCCATTGAGGCCCGAGTTACCGTCCACGTAGAGCAGTTCCTCGGGCAGCGCTGCGCGCAGGGTATGCAGCATGCGCACGTCTTGCGCTGCATCGATTCCCACCTTGAGCTTGAAGCTGGTGATGCCCCAGCGCTCGCGCACGGCCAGCGCCTCCTCGGCCATGGCCTGCGGCTCACCGTAGCCGCAGATGTAGGTCACCCGGGCGCTGTCGCTCCATCCGCCCAAAAGCCTGTGGCAAGGCTGGCCCAGGGCCTGGCCCACGATGTCGTGCAGGGCGATGTCCAGCGCGCCCTTGATGGTGTCGTTGTGCTCGACCTCGCGGAAAGCGGCCCAGGCGTGTTCAATGTCCAGTGCGCTGCGGCCCATGAGCGCCGGCGCGAACCATTTGCGCACAGCCTCGATCATGCTGGCCTGCGATTCACCGTAAAAGAAGGGGCGCGACGGTGCCTCGGCCGTACCGACCAGGCCGTCTTCGGTATGGACCTGCACCAGCACATGCTCGCTCACGGCCAGGCGGCCGCCGGCAAAACGCACGGGGTTCTTCAGGGGCAGGTTAAAAGGAATGCAATCGATGCGGATGATCTTCATGGCCGCTCCTAGGCGATGCGCCAGGCGTCCAGCGCCTGCCAGTCAAACTGCAGGCCGAGACCGGGGCCGGGTGGTGGTCGCATGCCCCCTTCTCTGAGCTCGAGCGGCTGGGTGAACAGCCGCTCCCACCAGGGCACGTATTCCAGCCAGAAACCATTGGGCACGGCGCACATCAGTTGCACCGACAGTTCGTGAAAGGCGTGCGGTGTCACGCGCAGGCCGTGCGCGTCGGCCAGCGCGGCCACCCGCATCCATTCGGTGATGCCGCCCACGCGCTGCAGGTCCGGCATGGCGATGCGGATGCCGGCCTGGGCGATCAGGCGGGCAAAGCCCAGCCGCGAATAATCATTCTCGCCCGCGCACAAGGGCATGGGTACCGCCTGCGCTACGCGGGCCAGGCCGGGATGGTCGTCAAAAGCGACCGGATCTTCGATCCAGGTGATGTCAAATTCGGCCAGCGCTTGGCAGGCGCGGATGGCATCGTCCGGCGTCCAGGCCTGCACCGCGTCGATCATCAGCTTGATGTCCGGCCCGATGGCCTGGCGCACCGCGTCGAAGCGGGCGATGTCGTCGGCCAGGCGCGGCATGCCAGCGCGCATCTTCATGGCGGTGAAGCCCTGGCGCACATAGCCACGCGCTTCTTCCACAATGGCCTCCAACGGGTCGCTCAGGAACAGTCCGCCGGCATAGGTGGGGACGGCGCGCTCGGCACCGCCCAGCAGCTGCCATACGGGCTGGTTCACAGCGCGGGCCTTGATGTCCCAGCAGGCGATGTCCAGTGCTGAATGGGCCAGCATGGCCACGCCCGCCCGGCCAAAGAAATTGTTTTCGCGCCAGAGCCGGTCCCACAGCGCAGAGGTCTGCTGCGCGTCCGCCCCCAGAACATGCTCGGCCAGTGCTTGCACCATGGCCACCAGCACCCGTGCGCGACGCTCGCCAAAACACCAGAGATAAGCGATGCCCTCGATGCCGGCCTCGGTACGCACGGTCACCAGCACGTTGTCCACGGTGGTGATGTGGTGCACCGGCGTTATGACGGGGCGCGGCAGCGGCAGGCTGATGATGGCCGTCTCCACCGCGGTGATGCGACAGGCCGCTTTCTCGCTCATGCCTGGCTCCGGTGGGCTTGCACGCGTTCTTCGTCCAGCGTGAAGCCATGGCCCGGCCGCTCGCTGGGGCGCGCGGTGCCATCCTTGACCTCGATGCCCTCTTGCCAGAGCCAGGGCCAGCCCGACCAGAGCTCCAGCACGGGCTCGCGGCCTTGGACAGCGCCGCTGGCGCACAGCAGATGAAGCTGGAACTCCGGATGGACATGGCCGGCCATGCGCACGCCCGCCAGCTCGGCAGCGGCGGCGATCTTGCGCCAGCCGGTGATGCCGGCCACGCGTTGCAAATTGGGCATCAGGATGTCGCAGGCCCCGGCGCGCAGCGCGCGGTGTGCTTCGCCGACGCCAAAGAGGGTTTCGCCGGTGGCCAGGTCCATGGTGATGGCTTGCCGCACTTGTGCGTGTGCGCTCAGGTCGGCCGCTGGCACCGGCTCTTCCAGCCAGGCCAGCTGCACGTCTTCCATGGCGCGCGCCCAGGCGATGGCCGTCTTGGCGCTCCACTGCTGGTTGCCGTCGGCGGCGATGTGCAGGCCTTCGCCGCCCGCCTCGCGCAGTGCACACAGACGCTGCTTGTCGATCTTTTCGCCGGCACCGGCCTTGACCTTGACGGCGCTGTGGCCCTGGGCCACGAAGTCGAGGGTTTCTTGCACCAGTGCGTCTGTGGACAGGGTCAGGGATCCGCCGCTGGCGTAGACGCCGACTTGTTCACGTGCGCCTCCCAAAAAGCGCCACAGGGGCACGCCGCTGCTGCGGCTGGCCAGGTCCCACAGCGCCATATCGATGGCCGACAGCGCAGCCAGGCTCGCGCCACCGACGCCGGCCAGGGCCAGCAAGGCATGCATCTCCTGCCAGTGGCGCTCGATGGCCAGCGCAGGCTGACCCACGCGCGTGGCGCCCAGCGATTGCACCAGCCCCACGATGGGTCGCGCATCGGCCGCGCCAAAACCAAAGGCGCAAGCCGTGCCCTCGCATCCTTGCTCGTCACGCACGCGCACCAGCACCGGGTCGACACTGTCGATCAGGCGGACCGCCGCTCTAAAGGGCGGCTCCAGCGGAAATCGCAAGGGCGTGGCAGTGACGCAGGCGATACGGCCCGGCACAGCAGCAGGTCCTGGCTCAGGCGAGCTTGAAGGCACGCGCGCGGCGGCGCAGGACCTCAACGTCAAACTTGTTGATATCGTCGATCAGCTCGTTGGTGTAGATGGTTTTCGCGTCCAGGGACTTGTCCACGTCGCCTATCTTCTTGAGCATATCCACGTAGGTGCTGACTTCGCTCTCATGCATGAAGCCCCATTTGTCGCGCTTGACCACCATGTTGTCGATGCGCATATTGTTCAGCCGCGCCAACAGGTTCTTGCGGCCCAGTGCGATGGCCGTGGCTTCGTCGACATTGGCAGGCCGCTGCTCTGGATAGCGCTTGTAGTGAATGCGCACCGCCGCCTCTGGGTTCTCCAGCGCAAAGACGGTGGCCTTGGCATGGGCGCGGCCCAAGCGAATCAGGGCGTCGCGCTTGTTCTGGATGGTCTCGGGCTTGGCGATCATGGCGGTCTGAAAGCCGATGCGGTCGGACAGGGGCGAGGTCAGTAGCCGCAGCTTGTAGCGCTCGGGGTTGACGTTCTCGATGGCGGCGTAGAGGCTGTCGTACATGGCCAGCCCATCGACTTGGCGGGTGCCCCACAAGGCGGTGGCGGCCTGGGCGCCGTAGCCCACATCGATGAAGTTGACGCTATTGGGATCGACGCCGGCTGCCTCTAGCACCGCTTTGACGATGGGTACCGTGGCCGTGGCCTGGCCAATCACACCCAGCTTTTTGCCCTTGAGGTCGGCCAGGGACTTGATCGGGCTGTCCGCGGGCACGGCCGGCATCTGGAAGTTCTGCGTGATCATGTTGTAGAAGGCCTTGAGCGGCGAGCCCTTGGTCACCGGCACCATCAGCCCGACCGAGGTACCCGCATGCACCACATCGGCCTGGCCGGTCATGACCAGCTGCGCGCCCAGTGCCGAGCCGCGCACCGACCTAAGTTCAACCTCTAGGCCTTCCTCCTCGAAGAAGCCAGCCGTAAAGGGAATCGAGGTCTGCGTCGCGGTCCCCACCTCGAAGGTGGCCGAAGACACGACCCAGGTCAACTTCTGTTTAGCCTGGGCCAAGCCCAGAGAAGGCAGGCCAGAGGCCAGCAGGGCGGCAGAGCCCCCCATGAAGTGACGGCGAGGCAAGCGATAGGACATAGTCAACCCCCTTTAAGAACAGTGTTGCTCTATCATAAACAGCGTTTACAAAAATTTCCCGCCCATTGACGCATTGCGGATCAGTGTTTACCCCGGACCGCCTGCGTCCCAGGGCCCAAGCCTGAAGGAGCACCATGAATTTCCCAGACTACGCGGGTCTGCTGGCCCGCACCGACGCGCCCTCTGGTTCCAGCTGGGGTGTCTTTGGCGCGGATGATGAGGTCGGCACGCTGAACTTCATTACGCCAGAAATCACCCGCCAAGCGGCAGCGTTGGTGCAGCGTGGTCGGGTGTTTAACCTGGACCACAGGCTCGATGCCTTCCAGCCGCCGGTCACCCGGCACCGCCACCAGCCCACCCACACGATCTTCAGCAACAGCCCGCATCACCGCGATGATTACCTCGATGGCCTCTATCTGCAGGGCAGCTCACAGGTGGACAGCCTGCGGCATTTCCGCCATCCGGACCATGGTTTTTACAACCGCACACCCGATGAGGCGGTGACGACCGACTCACCCACCATCGGGGTGAACCGCTACGCCGAGCGCGGCATCGCCGGCCGGGGCGTACTGCTCGATATCGACAGGCACCTGCTGCGGCAGGGCCGGCGGCTGGACTTCGCCGGGGGAGAGCCCTTCACGGTGGACCTGCTGGAAGAGGTAGCGCAGGCGCAAAAGGTGAGCTTGCGCCAGGGCGACATCCTTCTGATGCGTACCGGTTGGCTGGACCATTATTTCCAGCGGATGTCGGCCGCCGAACGCGAGGCCTTTCCTCATCGCATGGTCTGCCCAGGGCTGCTGCAGTCGCGCCAGACGGTGGCCTGGCTGTGGGACCAGCGGGTGGCCATTGCGGCATCGGACAACATCGGCGTGGAGGCCATTCCGTCGGTGCCTGACTCGCCCTTTGTTTCCAATTACGACCGGCAGGCTGGCACCGACCCCATCCATGCCGGCCTGATGCACCCGACGCTGATTGCCTTGCTGGGCCTATGCCTGGGCGAGTTGTGGGATTTGGAGGCGCTGGCTGAGGACTGCGCAGCCACCGGTGTCTACGAGTGTTTTTTGAGCTGCAAGCCCTTGAACCTGACCGGCGGCGTAGGCTCGCCGGCCAATGCCATGGCCATTGTTTGACGCGCAGGCGCATCTGGCCCTAGACCACTGAGCCCAAGACGGCTGGGAAGCGTTGGGCGGTGTTTGGATGCACCGGGCCAAGCCCCAGCGGGGGCCTCGACCCCACCGGCTTCGCGCCAGCTTGCTCAGGCTTTTTCGGGCAGCTCGATCTTGACCTCGAGCACATCCAGATCGTCTTGGCGCTCGAGGTTGACCTTGATGTCCTCGGGTGCAATGGCGATGTACTTGGAAATGACGGCGATCAAGTCGCGCTGCAAAGCGGGCAGGTAGTCCGGCTGGTGCTTGCGCGAGCTGCCCCGCTCATGAGCGAGGATGATCTGCAAACGCTCCTTGGCGACGCTGGCCGTTTTTTTCTTTTCGCCCAGCAGAAAAGACAGGAAGGAGCCCATTTAGCGGCCTCCAAACAGGCGGGCAAAAAAACCCTGTTTTTGCGCCTCGATGAAGCGCAGCGGTTTGTCCGCGCCTAGGAAGCGGTCGATCACGTCCTTGTAGGCCTCTGACACATCGGAGCCTTGCATGTGGATGGTGGGCAGGCCTTGGTTGGAGGCTTGCAGCACGCTTTCCGACTCGGGGATGACGCCAATGAGCTTGATGCGCAGGATGTCCTGGATGTCTTCGAGAGAAAGCATCTGGCCCTGGTCGACCCGGTTGGGGTTGTAGCGGGTGATCAGCAGGTGTTCCTTGATGGGATCGGCGCCTTCGATGGCCCGCTTGGTTTTGCTCGAGAGCATGCCCAGGATGCGGTCGGAGTCGCGCACCGAGGAGACCTCGGGGTTGGTCACCACCAGTGCTTCGTCGGCAAAGTGCATGGCCATCAGCGCGCCGGTTTCGATGCCGGCGGGCGAGTCGCAGACGATGTACTCGAAACCCATCTCGCCGAGCTCTTTGAGCACCCGTTCAACGCCTTCCATGGTCAGCGCTTCCTTGTCACGGGTCTGCGAAGCGGCGAGCACGAACAGGTTGTCACACTGTTTGTCCTTGATCAGGGCCTGGTGCAGATTGGCCTCGCCATGGATCACGTTAATCAGGTCGTAGACCACCCGCCGCTCGCAACCCATGATGAGGTCGAGGTTGCGCAGGCCGACGTCAAAGTCGATCACGGCCGTTTTGTGGCCACGCAGGGCCAGGCCGGAGGCGAAGCTGGCGCTGGTGGTGGTCTTGCCCACGCCGCCTTTGCCCGAGGTCACCACAATGATTCTTGCCATGAGGGACTGTCCTTTTAGTTTGTGCTGAATGAAAACGAAGGGTGCTGGGCTCAGCCCAGCGGCTCCATGATGAGTTTGTCGCCCGAGGCATCGGTCAGCAGGCGTACCAGGGCCGGCTTGCCGCGCACTTTGTCGGGCAGGGGAACTTCGCTGGTGCGGTAGATGCCGGCAATCGACACCAATTCGGCCTCCAGGCTGTGGGCATAGATGCGGGCCTGGCTGTTGCCCCGGGCGCCGGCGATGGCCTTGCCGCGCAAGGGCGCGTAGACATGGATGCTGCCGTCGGCGATGACCTCGGCGCCGGCATTGACCATAGCCATCACCACCAGATCGCGGCCGCGGGCATAGACCTGCTGGCCTGAGCGCAGTGGCTTGTCCACCAGCATCGCGCCCAACGGTGGCGGCTCGCTGATTTCAGCCGGTGCGGCTGCCGGTGCGGGGCTTGCCGCCGGCGCCTGCTGGCTGCTGGGCGCAGCCGGTGTGGGCGGGCTGCTGGCCACCACCCGTGCGTCCGGGGCCGGCAACAAGCCGGCGGCCTGCGCGGCCTGCATATGGGCTTCGGTGCCGCCGCGCACCGCGATCGGCCGAACCTTGTAGCGGCTGAGCAGTTGCAGCAGCGCGGCAAAGTCCACCACTGGCTCGTCCTCGCCGCTTCGGCGGGCATTGGCCACCGCGCCGGTCAAATCGATCAGCAGCGGATCTTCATCAAAAAAATCGGGTACATCACCGAAGCGGCGGGCCAACTCCTGCTCAATCGCGCCCAGGTCGGTGGATTTGAGCATCAGGGCCACCATGGGCAGGTTGGCACTTTTGATGTCCAGACTCGCTGGCGTGTTGGAGGAGACCCGTGGGGCGTCGTTCATGAGCTCTGTCGTGGGGGCCTGGTGACTCGAAGGCGGATTCCAGCTTGGCAAAGACTCGCTGGGCCGTGCGAAAGTTTAACAGTCGAGCCGGAGAAAAACCTCGGCCTTACCAACTGATTTCAGCGGCCAGTGGTGCGTGGTCGGACAGATGCGACCAGGGTCTGCGCGGCAGGCTCAAGGGGCGATGGCTGCGCGCGTTGGCGACATAAATCCGGTCGAGCCGCAGCAGGGGCAAATGGGCGGGGAAGGTACGCGCCGCCTTGCCGTGGGCCTGGACAAAGACCTCCTGCAATCCAGCGCCATGCTTGAGCACATCGTGCGCCCGGCGGCGCCAGTCGTTGAAGTCTCCGGCAACGACGACACGGGCCTGGGCCGGCATGTCCTGCCGCACCAGTTCGCACAGCATCTGCATCTGCCGGCGCCGGTGGGCTTCGAGCAGGCTCAGATGCACACAGACCGCATGAATCTGCCCTTCGGGGGCTTCCAGCACGCAGTGCAGCAGGCCGCGGCGCTCGGGTCCGGAGATCGAGACGTCGCGGTTTTCAACATGGGAAATCGGGAATTTGGACAGGACTGCATTGCCGTGGTGGCCGTCGGCATAGACCGCATTGCGCCCGTAGGCGTGTTGCGGCCAAATCCGATCCGCCAAAAACTCATGGTGGGGATCGGCTGGGTAATCGGTGTAGCGGCTGGCATGGCGGCTGTGGCTGCCGGCCACTTCCTGCAGAAAGACCACGTCGGCGCCCACGGCCCTTACCGCTTCGCGCAACTCGTGCAGCATGAAGTGGCGATTGAGCGCGGTGAAGCCTTTATGGATGTTGACCGTCAATACCTTGATGAGCTTGGCCGCCGGTGCGGCCAAGGCCTGCGCCCGCCTATCGGCCAAGGCTGGCTCTGCTTCAGGTTTCCTATACTGCGCTGTCACCGGGGAAGTGCAAATGTTAGAACTGCTGCTGGGTTTGTTCGTGTTTCTGGGCGTGCATTCGATGCGCATCTTCGCCGATGGCTGGCGCAGCGCCATGATCGAGCGCATGGGTGCCCTGGCTTGGAAGGGGCTTTATGCGCTGCTGTCGCTGCTGGGCTTTTGGCTGCTGATTCGCGGCTGGGCTCAGCTTCGTCTGGAGCCGCAGGTCTTGTGGACCACGCCGGTGGCCCTGCGCCATGTGGCTGCGGTTTTGATGTTGCCGTCTTTTGTGTTGTGGGTGGCTGCTTATGTGCCCGGCAATCTGATTCGGGCCCGGCTGCACCATCCCATGGTGTTGGGCACCAAGACCTGGGCCTTGGCTCATTTGCTGGCCAACAACACGGTGGCCGATCTTCTGCTCTTCGGCTCCTTCCTGGTGTGGTCGGTGGTCTTGTTTGTGGCTTCGCGCCGCCGCGACCGCCGTGAGCAGCGGCCGGCGGCGACCGGCCGCCTGGCGCCCACGGTGCTGACGGTTTTGCTGGGTCTGGGAGTTTGGGCCGCATTTGCGTTCTGGCTGCACGCAGCGCTCATCGGCGTGCGGCCCATGGGCGGCTGATCAGCCGCCGTGGTGCCCTGGGTGCCCATGTGGCCCCATGCGGCCATGCTCGCCTTTACGCGCCATCTGCGCCATGTGCTGACGCGTCTCGTCGTCAAAGATTTTTTTCTGCTCGGGCGACAGCGCGGCATAGAAGGTCTTAGCTGCCTCGCCCCGGCGATCCATCAGCGCATTCATTTCGCTCTGGCGCTGCTGGCGCAGCGCTTTCATGCGGTCGATGCGCTCGGGCGTGTTCAGGCGCATCGCCTCGGCCCAGTCGGGGCGGGAAGTGGCCCGGGCCGGCGGCGCCATGGCGCCAGCAAAAGCCGTCCAGGTCTCTTCCTGTTCGGGCTTGAGCTGCAGTTTCGTCTTCAATTGCGTCAGGTGCTGTTCGTGGCGGGCTTTCATGCGCTCCATCATGGCGCCATGCATGGGGCGATCGCCGCCATGCGCCATCGGTGAGGCTGCGCCTTGCGGGGCTGATTGCGCCCAGGCGGCGGTGCCGCCGGCCATCAGTGCGGCGGTGAGGGTGGCCAGCAGCCAGGGGACTGAACGGTGGGTGGGGGTGTTCATGGGTGTTCCTTTCACTTTCAAGAAGGCCGCAGGGTTTGTCGGGCGGCTAGGTGCAGTGTCGCTGTCACATGTATCTGCCAGATGCAGCCGACGTGAGCTTTTGTAAACGCGAGGAAAAGACGGGCAGGCGCCCGTACTTCTGTGCCTATTGATCGGCATCAACAAACCGTGCGGTGACTTGATTTTTACAGCCTTTGGGCTGCGGGCCGGTATAAGCTGCAAGCCATGAACGATGCCGCCCATCTGGAGCCTGAGTTTTCCTTGAAGTCTGCACCCGAGCAGGCCGGTGTGCCAGCCAGCCTGGATCTGGGCATTGAAGGCATGACCTGCGCCTCTTGTTCGCTGCGGGTGGAGCGGGCACTCCAGAAGGTGCCGGGCGTGCGCCAGGCCAGCGTCAATCTGGCCACCGAGTCAGCCCGGGTGCAGCTTGATGCCGAGCAGCCGGGTGAGCTGCCGGCCTTGCTGCGACGGGCGGTGCGCGAGGCCGGCTACGGTGTGAGAGAGAGCAAGGCCGGGGACGCAGCGCAAAAGCCAAACCCTTGGGCTGGCTTTGCGCCGGTGGCCTGGGCCTTGGCGCTGTCCCTGCCCCTGGCCCTGCCCATGGTCTCGGCTCTGTGGGGGGAGCACCGGATGTGGCCGGCCTGGCTGCAGTTTGCACTGGCCACCCCGGTGCAATTCATTTTGGGCGCCCATTTTTACCGTGCCGCCTGGCACGCGCTGCGCGCGCTTACCGGCAATATGGATGTGTTGGTCGCGGTGGGCACTTCGGCGGCCTGGGGCTTGTCCATGTGGCTCTGGCTGAGCGCTGAGCCCGGTGCGATGCCGGAGCTGTACTTTGAGGCCTCGGCGGTGGTCATCAGCCTGGTGATGCTGGGCAAATGGCTGGAACTGCGGGTCAAGCGCCAGACCACCTCGGCGATCGCCGATTTGCATGCGCTGCGGCCAGCGCTGGCCCATGTGCAGATGCGCTCGGGGGAGACGGTCGATCTGCCGGTGGCCGAGATCCTGCGGGGCGATACGGTGCTCATCCTGCCTGGCGAGCGGGTGCCCGTCGATGGCCAGATCGTGCAGGGCCGCAGCCAGCTCGATGAGTCCATGCTGACCGGTGAGCCCTTGCCGGTGAGCAAGGACGAGGGGGCGCAGCTGACCGGCGGCAGCATCAACGGCGAAGCTCGCTTGCTGATGCGGGTCACGGCAGTGGGCGCGCAGACGGTGCTGGCCCGCATCATTGCCCTGGTGGAAGACGCGCAGGCGGCCAAGGCGCCGATACAGCGCCTGGTCGACAAGGTGGCGGCGGTGTTTGTGCCGGCCGTCATGGCGCTGGCGCTGCTGACGTTGGCGGCTTACCTGCTCAGTGGTGCTTCGCTGGAACTGGCGGTGGTGCGTGCGGTGGCGGTGCTGGTCATTGCCTGCCCTTGCGCACTGGGGCTGGCCACGCCCACCGCCATCATGGCGGGGACGGGCGTGGCCGCCAAGCACGGCATTTTGATCAAGGATGCGCAGGCGCTGGAGCTCGCCCACCAGGTGCGGGTGGTGGCTTTTGACAAGACCGGCACTTTGACGGTGGGGCAGCCGCGTCTGATTTCTTTTGAGGTGGTCGAAAGTCAGGACCGGGCGACTTTGCTGGCGGCGGCGGCCAGCCTGCAAAGCGGCAGCGAGCATCCGCTGGCGCGCGCGGTGCTGGCGCAAGCGCGCGCCGAGGGCTTGACCTGGACCGCGCCCGAGTCCTTGGTGGCGGTCGCCGGGCGCGGAGTAGAGGGCAGCACCGGCGGTCGGCGTTACCGCATCGCCAGCGGGCGTTGGCTGGCCGAGTTGGCCGTGCCCCTGGGCCCGCTGGCCGAGGCGGCCGAGCGCCTGCAGCAGGCGCAGGGCGCAACCTTGTCGGCCTTGCTGCATGAGGATGGGTCGCAGTGGCAGGTGTTGGCCCTGCTGGCCTTCGCTGACCAGCCCAAGCCGGGAGCGCAGCAAGCTTTGGCGGCGCTGCGCGCGCGCGGCTTGCGGGTGGTGATGATCTCCGGCGACAACCGGGCGGCGGCGCTGGCTATGGGCGCGCGCCTGGGTCTGGCCGACGAGGAGGTGCTGGCCGATGTGTTGCCGGCCGACAAGGCGGCGGCGGTGCGTAGCTTGAGGCAATATGGCCCGGTCGCCATGGTGGGCGATGGCGTCAATGATGCGCCCGCACTGGCTGCGGCCGATGTGGGCATGGCCATGGGCACCGGCACGGATGTGGCCATGAATGCGGCGGGCATCACCCTGATGCGCGGCGATTTGTCTCTGGTGGCCGCTGCGCTGGATATTTCGCACCGCACCGTGGTCAAGATCCGGCAGAACCTGTTCTGGGCCTTCGCCTACAACGTGGCTGGAATTCCGTTGGCGGCGCTGGGCTATCTCAGTCCCATGCTGGCTGGCGCGGCCATGGCGCTGTCGAGTATCAGCGTCATGGGCAACGCGATTTGGCTGCAGCGTTGGCGCGCGGGTCGGGCTTGAGGCCGCGCCACCATCAGGCGGCGCAGTCCTTGGGCCGCACGGTGCGGGCCCGATGGGCGCAGTCCTACAGTGCGGCGGCGCTCCCGCCGGGGTGACCTGATGGGCGCGCCCCTTAGCATCCTGGCTTCGATGGGCACGGGTGCTACCCCACAGAGGAGCGCAGGACGGTATCGGCGCTATGCCGCTTCCGGTCATGGCCGTGTTCGGTTCTTGATGCAGGGAGACAAATCATGACGGTGATACAAGCGGCTGCGCAGACGCGGCCGGGGGGTGGCTCTTGCTCCGAGGTGCAGGAGCGCCCAGGGGTGGTCTTCGGCCGTCCGCGCACGGGTCCCGCTTGGGCTGAGGGGGGTTCGCGCAGCTTGCGGGCCCGCTCTGGTGTGGCCGAGTTGCTGCTGCTGCACCGGTTGCGTGCGGGCGCGCCGGCCGGCATGCCTGAGCAGGCTGCGCGGGTGATCGGTCGGACCGCCCAGGCCTGGCTGGTCGGGGGCTCTGCCGGAAAACCCTAATAAGCCTAAGCGTCCGAACAGGTGATGATTCGGGTTCCTACAAGAAATGGAGCGTAGACCATGAAACTCGAAGTCAATGGAAAGGTGCGCGAGCTCGATGTTGAGCCCGACATGCCCCTGCTGTGGGCCTTGCGCGATGAGCTGGATGAAAAAGGTCCCAAATTCGGCTGTGGCATTGCCCAGTGCGGCTCCTGTACCGTTTTGCTCAATGGCGAGCCGGTGCGTTCGTGCTCCTACCCGGTTTCGGCCGCCAGCGGCCAGAAGGTGATCACCATAGAGGGGCTGGCCAACAAGAACAAGCTGCATCCGGTGCAGCAGGCTTGGATTGACCATCAGGTGCCCCAGTGTGGCTACTGCCAGGGCGGGCAGATCCTCGCTGCGGTGGCTTTGCTCAAGAAAAAGCCCAAGCCCAGCGATCAGGACATCGACGCGGCCATGACCAACATCTGTCGTTGCGGCAGCTATGCCCGCATTCGCAAAGCCATCCACGCCGTCGCAGGCAAAGGGGTGCGCGCATGAACACCGAAAAGCAAGCTGTGCAGCGCCCGGACCGGCGCTTTTTCCTCAAGTCTTCGGCCACCGCCGCCGCTGGCCTGAGCCTGGGTTTTTACCTTCCTGGCCGCAGCGACGCGTCCGGCGCGCCCAAGCTGAACGCGTGGGTCGAGGTGCGGCCCGACGAGACGGTGGTGATCCGTTACGCCCGCACCGAAATGGGCCAGGGCAGCCGGACCTCGGCACCGATGCTGGTGGCTGAGGAGCTCGATGCCGATTGGAGTCGGGTGCGTATTGAATATGTTCCGGCCCATGAGAACTTGGCCTCCAAGCGCGCCTATGGCGACATGGCCACCGTGGGCAGCCGCACCATCCGCCAGTCACAGGAATACCTGCGCAAGGCCGGCGCCACCGCCCGGCACATGCTGGTGGCAACGGCGGCCCAACAATGGGGTGTGCCGGCCAGCGAGTGCACCACGACCAAGGGCCGGGTGACCCACGCGGCCAGCAAGCGCTCCGTCACTTACGGCAAGCTGGCCCTGGCCGCTGCCAAGATGGAGCCGCCCAAGGAGGTCCAGCTCAAGGACCCCAAGAACTGGACCATCGTCGGCAAGCCGATTCCACGGGTCGACATTCCCGACATCGTCACCGGCCGCATCCGTTATGGCATTGATGCACAGGTGCCCGGCATGTTGCACGCCGCTGTGGCGGCCTGCCCGGTCTTTAATGGCAAGGTGCGCACCATGGACGCGTCCAAGGTGCAAAACCGCCGCGGCGTTGTCAAGGTGCTCAATCTCGGTGAGTTCGTGGCGGTGGTGGCCGACAACTACTGGCGCGCCAAAGAGGCGCTGCGTGAGGTGGCGGTGGACTGGGACGTGGGCCCGCATGGTCAACTCAGCACGGCCAGCATCATGGAGCACTTCAAGGGTGGCTTCGATCAGCCCGAGCTGGCGGTGGCCCGCAGCGACGGCAATACGGTTGAGGCCTTGGGCAAGGCGGGCAAGGTCGTCGAGGCGGAGTACTACACGCCCTATCTGGCTCACGCCACCATGGAGCCCATGGTCTGCACCGCCTGGCTGCAGGCCGATAAGCTCGAGATCTGGACCTCCACCCAAAACCCCGAGGCCACCTTGGCCACGGCAGCCCGCACGGCCGGCATTGATCAGTCCAAGGTGTTGGTGCACCCGATGCAGCTCGGCGGCGGCTTGGGTCGCAAGAGCCCGCAGGACTTCACCCGCCAGGCGGTGATGATCGCCAAGGAGATGCCGGGCAAGGCGGTCAAGATGGTCTGGAGCCGCGAAGAGGACATGCAGCATGACCTGTACCGTCCAGCCAGCTTGGTGCGCTTTAAGGGCGCGCTCAATGCGCAGGGCACCGTGGATGCGCTGCACATTCGGGTATCGGCGCCCTCTATTTTGGCCACCTTGTTGCGCCTGCCCTTGCCCAGGGGCGTCGACGGCCAGGCGGTGGCCAGCTTCAATGACCATCCCTACGACATCCCCAACAGCTTGGTGGACTATGCACAGCGCAACACCAATGTGCCGGTGGGTTTCTGGCGTACCGTCGGCCACTCGCAAAATCCTTATATGCGCGAGTGCTTCATCGACGAGATGGCCGCAGCGGCAGGCAAAGACCCGCTCGCTTTCCGGCTAAGCATGCTGGGGGGCAAGCATCCTCGTGACCGGTCCATCCTCGAAGCTGTGGCCAAGGCCGCAGATTGGGGCAAGCCGCTGCCCGCCGGGGTGTTTCGCGGCATTGCCGAAACCGAGGGCTATGGCAGCTACACCGCCTGCGTTTGCGAGGTGTCGGTCAATGCGCGCAGCGAGGTCAAGATCCACCGCGTGGTGATGGGTATCGATTGCGGCTATGCGGTCAACCCGGACAACATCGAGGCGCAGATTGAGGGCAGCGTGGTTCACGGTTTGAGCGCGATCTTCTGGGGCGAGATGACGGTCAAGGAGGGCCGCATCGAGCAGTCCAACTTCCACGACTACCGGATGATGAAGCTCAACGAGATGCCCAAGGTGCAGTCGGTCATTGCCTGTACAGGTGGCTTCTGGGGCGGTGTGGGCGAGCCCGCGCAGGCGCCGCTGGCCCCTGCCCTGGTCAACGCGATTTCGGCCGCCACCGGTAAGCGCTTTCGCTCTCTGCCCCTGAAAAACCACGGGCTGAGTCTGGCCAGGGCATGAGCCGCTGGGCCGCGCCCCTCGGGGCGTTGGCCTGCGCCCTGCTGGGCACGGCGGCCGCGCAGTCCCTGCCGCCGGCCTCGGCTGCTGGCATTGGCAGTGTGGAGCGCGGCCGGCAGCTGCTGGCCAACCGCAGCGAGTCGGGCTGCGTGCTCTGCCATGTGGTGCCAGGCCTGCCAGCCGGCGGTGAGCTCGGCCCGTCCTTGGTCGGCATTGGTCAGCGCAGCACCGCCGAGCAACTGCGCCGGCGCATTGCCGATGCCCGCCTGTTTAACCCCGCCACCATCATGCCGGTGTATTTCAGTACCGAGGGCCTGCAAGGGGTGGCCTCGGCCTACAAGGGGCAGACGGTGCTTAGTGCGCAAGGCCTGGACGATATCGTGGCTTATCTCCTGAGCGTGGCGCGTTGATGGCGGCTGCGCTAATCTCTGGATCTATGTCTGAAACTCTTACCAGCGTTTGGTCTGCACAGCCGGCTGCGGCTGCGTCCGTATTGCCGCGGCGGCTGGTCTGTGGCGCCTTGCTGGCCGGTGCAGCGGGCTTGGCCGGCACTGCGCGTGCGCAAAAGATGTTTTCGGGCACCTTGCTCAGCTTGTCTGAGATGATGGACCCGATTGTGCGGGGCCGCAGCCTGCGCGAGGGCGCGATCACGATGGAGATGCCGGTGCTGGCCGACAACGGCTTGTTGGTGCCGCTCAGGGTGATCGTCGACAGCCCGATGAGCGAGCAAGACCATGTGACGCATTTGTATTTGCTGTCGCAGCGCAATCCGGTGACCCGTATGGCGGTGTTTCACTTGGGGCCCTGGTCGGGGCGGGCCGAGGTCAGTACCCGGCTGCGCCTGGCGGGCTCACAAAAAGTGGTGGCACTGGCGCGCTTGTCCGACGGCAGTTTTCGCTGGCGCCAGGTTGATGCCATCGTCACCGAGTCGGCCTGTGTGGACGGGAGCTGAAGCATGAGCCAAGCACGTTTGCAGTTGCCAGCGCAGGTGGCCCATGGCCAGGTGGTTCGGGCCCGTTTGCTGATTGAGCATCCGATGGACACGGGCTACTTGCAGGACCTCGCTGGCAAGCCGGTGCCTCGCAATGTGATTGCCGACCTGACTTGCGAGTACGGCGGCCGTCAGGTGTTTAGGGTCGAGCCCTCGTCGGGTATTTCTGGCAATCCCTTTTTCGAGTTTTTCTTCCGCGCTGGGGAGACCGGCGAGCTGCGGGTCAGCTGGGTTGACGAGCGCGGCGCCAAGGGCGAGTTGCGGCAGTTGCTGCGGGTACAGCCGCCATCTTCGCGCCCGCCGGCCTGAAGGCGATGCGGCTCATGCGCAGGCTGCTGGCCGGGGCGCTGCTCCTGGCCCTCGGTTTGGGCTGGGGTCTGGCCGCAGCGCAGCAGCGACACATCCCCCTGGAGCAACTGCGCTCAGGTCTGAGCTATGCCGGCGGCGACGTGCGGGCCTTGCAGGCCGACGAATTTGCCAATCCGGCGCAGCTGTGGCTGCAGCGCGGTGAGCAGCGCTGGAGCGAGCCTGTGGGCCGGGCGGGTAAGAGCTGCATGGACTGCCATGGCGCGGCCAAAGACAGCATGCGCGGGGTGGCAGCGCGCATGCCCGCGCTAGACCGCCAGAGTGGGCAGCTGTTCATCCTGGAAGACCGCATACGGCAGTGCCGGCAGCGGCATCAGCAGGGTCCGGAGCTGGCTTTCGAATCGGACGACTTGCTGTCCTTGAGCTTATATGTGAGCCAGGCCTCGGTGGGTTTGCCGCTGCAGCCTGCGGCCGATGGCCCGGCGCTGCCGCATGTACTCGCAGGCGAGCGCCTGTTCATGCAGCGTCGGGGTCAGCTCAACCTGGCCTGTAATCAATGCCATGATCAGAATTTCGGTCGGCGCTTTTATACCGACCCGCTCAGCCAAGGGCAGCCCAATGGTTATCCCGTCTATCGCCTGGAGTGGCAAAAGGTGGGCTCGCTCGAGCGCAGACTGCGCAGCTGTTTTGTAGGTGTGCGCGCTGAGCCCCTGCCCTGGGGTTCGACGGAGATGCGCCAGCTCGCGCTCTACCTGGGCTGGCGCGGCCAGGGGCTGCCGGTGGAGGTGCCGGCGGTGCGCAAGTGAATCAGGCCGCGGCGCCGCCGCAGCTGCTGGCTTGGGCAGCCTCCTGGGCTGGGGGAAGTGTGAATTCGCCGGTGTCCGGGTTGAAGCCGATCTGACCTAAATGCCAGGTCAGCATGGCGTCCATGGTCTGGGCATGCTGTGAAAACCAACGGCCCAGATCGGGCAGGATGCTGCGCACCAGATTCAGGTCGCCGTCTTCGCGGCCGCAGCGCAGCAGCTCTTGCAGGGTTCTGAGCACCAGCTGGTGCTGCCCGCTGTGGCAATGCTGCGGGCCGAACTGAGTGCTTTCCATCCACCGGTCTTCCATGCCGAAATGCGCCACCGTGTGGGTCTGCAGGGCTTCGATGCACTCGAGCAGCTGCTCATCGTCGGCCATTTCAGCCGCAGCCAGCAGTTCCACGAATTCCTCATGGGTCTGGTCGATGACAGGCATGCCCAGATGCAGGGCATCGGACCAGACCAGGCTGGGGCTTGCGGGAGGGGTGGCGAGTTCGGTACTCATGGGCGTGGGCAATCAGGTGCGGTTGCGGCGGAGGGATGGGCATTGTGCCAGCGCAGCCCTGGCCTGCGCTGGCGAGGGCTACCCCCCCCACCCTGCCGCCCTTACATGCGCTCGAAGATCGCCGCGATGCCCTGACCGCCGCCTATGCACATGGTCACCAGGGCGTAGCGGCCCTGGATGCGCTGCAGCTCGTGCAGGGCCTTGACGGTGATCAAGGCGCCGGTGGCGCCGATCGGGTGGCCCAGGGAAATGCCCGAGCCGTTGGGGTTGACCTTGGCCGGGTCCAGTCCGAGCTCCTGGGTCACCGCGCAGGCCTGAGCGGCAAAGGCCTCATTGGCCTCGATCACATCGAGCGCGCTGGCGGCGATGCCGGTTTTCTTGAGCACCAGCTGGGTGGCCGAGATCGGGCCCACGCCCATGTACTTCGGATCCAGGCCGGTGTGGGCATAGCCGACCAGACGGGCCATGGGTTTGGCGCCGCGTGCTTTGGCGGTGCCCGCTTCCATCAGCAAGACGGCGGCGGCAGCGTCGTTGATGCCCGAGGCATTGCCGGCGGTGACGGTGCCGTTTTCCTTGAGGAAGACCGGCTTGAGCTTGGCAAAGTCCTCGGCGGTGGCGCCGCTGCGGAAATGCTCATCGGTGGTGTAGGCCACCTCGCCCTTTTTGCTCTTGAGCATCACCGGCACGATCTGGTCTTTGAAGTAGCCGGCCAGGGTGGCTTTTTCGGCCCGGTTGTGGCTGGCCAGGGCCAGAGCGTCCTGCATCTCGCGGGTGATGCCGTACTTGGCGGCCACGTTCTCAGCGGTCACGCCCATGTGTATGCCGTGGAAGGGGTCGTGCAATGCGCCCATCATCATGTCGATCATTTTGGTGTCGCCCATGCGAGCACCCCAGCGTGCGCTCAGGCTGGCAAAGGGCGCGCGACTCATGTTTTCGGCGCCACCGCCTATGGCCAGGTCGCAATCGCCGAGCAGGATGGCCTGGCTGGCCGAGACGATGGCTTGCAGGCCGGAACCGCAGAGGCGGTTGACGTTCATGGCCGGAGTGGCCTCGGCGCAGCCGCCCTGGATGGCCGCCACCCGCGACAGGTACATGTCCTTGGGCTCGGTGTTGACCACATGACCGAAGACCACATGACCCACGTCCTTGCCCTCGACCTGGGCCCGCGCCAGTGCCTCGCGCACCACGGTGGTGGCCAGCTCGGTGGGGGCAATGTCCTTCAGGCTGCCGCCAAAGGTTCCAATGGCGGTGCGCACACCGCTGACAACGACGACTTCACGGCTCATATTCATTCCTCTTCGTTTTCGGATATCTTCAAAACAGCAGTGTTCGCTCTCGGGGATGCGCCAGCCTGACAGCCTTGACCGCCTGGGCGAACGTACAATTTGATCTTGCGGGCTTGAGTCGACTCGGCCGCCCGAGGCTTGCAGGCCTTCGGGCCTCAACCCAAACAGGGTCTATCCTAAGTCAGGCCCGCGCAGGCGCCGGCTTTGGACTGTCAAGCCCGGGACGCCCCCGCCCTTTTTGGCTGAGCCCCAAGGACTTCCATATGCTGGCCTATACCCATCCCCAGGAATTTGATGTGATCGTCGTCGGTGGCGGCCATGCCGGTACCGAGGCGGCGCTGGCCGCTGCGCGCATGGGTTGCACCACCTTGCTGCTGACCCACAACATCGAGACCCTTGGGCAGATGAGCTGCAACCCCTCGATCGGCGGTATCGGCAAGGGGCATTTGGTCAAAGAGGTCGATGCGCTCGGCGGCGCCATGGCCCTGGCCACCGACGAGGCGGGCATACAGTTTCGTATTCTCAATTCCAGCAAAGGCCCGGCGGTGCGCGCTACCCGGGCTCAGGCTGATCGGGTGCTTTACAAGGCGGCGATTCGCAGGCGCCTGGAAAACCAGCCTGGCCTCTGGCTTTTTCAGCAGGCGGTCGACGACCTCATGGTCGAGGGTGACCGTGTGGTGGGGGCTGTAACGCAAGTGGGCATTCGCTTCAGATCGCGGACAGTGGTGCTGACCGCAGGTACCTTCCTTGACGGCAAGATCCATGTGGGCCTGAACCACTATGCCGCCGGACGGGCCGGCGATCCGCCAGCGCTGTCTTTGAGCGCGCGTCTGAAGGAGCTCAAGCTGCCCCAGGGCCGGCTCAAGACCGGCACGCCGCCACGCCTGGATGGGCGCAGCATCGACTTTTCAAAATGCCAGCGCCAGCCCGGTGACGGCATGGCCGGCGGTGAGGGCAGCTCGGTGCCGGTGTTCAGCTTCATGGGCCAGGGCATTGCCCATCCCGAGCAGGTGCCCTGCTGGGTGACCCATACCAATGAGCGCACCCACGCGATCATCCGCTCCGGTTTTGACCGCAGCCCGATGTTCACCGGCAAGATTGACGGCATCGGCCCACGCTACTGCCCCAGTGTGGAAGACAAGATCAACCGCTTTGCTGGCAAGGACAGCCACCAGATTTTTCTGGAGCCTGAAGGGCTCAGCACCCACGAGTATTACCCCAACGGCATTTCGACCAGCCTGCCCTTCGATATTCAGTACGAGTTGGTGCGCTCCATGGTTGGCTTGGAGAACGCCCATATTCTCAGACCGGGCTACGCGATCGAGTACGACTACTTTGACCCGCGCAGCCTGAAAGCCAGCTTTGAAACCCGGGACTTGCAAGGCCTGTTCTTTGCCGGCCAGATCAACGGCACCACCGGCTACGAGGAGGCGGCGGCCCAGGGTTTGTTTGCCGGCATCAACGCCGCTTTGCAATGCCAGGGCCGCGAGGCTTGGTTGCCGCGTCGCGACCAGGCTTACCTGGGCGTGCTGGTCGATGACCTGATCACCAAGGGCGTCACCGAGCCCTACCGCATGTTCACCAGCCGGGCTGAATACCGCCTCATGCTGCGCGAGGACAACGCCGACATGCGCCTGACCGAGATGGGCCGCAAGCTCGGCCTGGTCGATGACGCCCGTTGGGAAGCCTTCAACAGAAAGCGTGACGCTGTTTCATGTGAAACCGAGCGCTTGCGCCAACTCTGGGTGCACCCTGCCAAGCTGCCAGCGGCCGAGGCTGAGCGGGTGCTCGGGCAGGGCATAGAGCGGGAGTACCGCATGCTCGATCTGCTCAGACGCCCGGGCATAGGTTATGAGGCGCTGATGTCGCTGGACGCAGGCGCCTATGCAGCCGCAGACTGGCTGCAGGGCGAGGCCGACGCGCCGCTGCGCGCCGAGGTGATCGAGCAGATCGAAATCGCTGCCAAGTACGCCGGCTACATTGATATGCAAAAGACCGAGGTCGAGCGTGCCGCCCATTACGAGAACCTCAAACTCCCCCCCGAATTGGACTATTTGCAGGTCGGCGCCCTGAGCATGGAGGTGCGCCAAAAGCTGGCGCGCCACCGGCCCGAGACCCTGGGCCAGGCCTCGCGGATTTCGGGCGTTACCCCGGCAGCCATCTCGCTGCTCCTGGTCCACCTCAAGAAGAACCTCTGGAAACACCGCGATCCGGAGAAGGCCGCCGTCTGATGGTGCTTGCGGCTGACACCTTGCGGCCTGCGCTGGACGCGGGCCTGCAGGCCTTGGGCCTGCCGCTGAGCCAGGCGCAGCGGGTGCTCTTGCTGGCTCACCTGGACCTGATCGCCAAGTGGAACCGTGTCTACAACCTGACGGCCGTCCGTGATCCGGTGCAGATGCTGACCCAACACCTGTTTGACTGCCTGGCCGCGGTCGGCCCATTGAGCCGCGAGCTGGCCCGCTTCGGCGCCGGCGCCCGGCTGCTCGATGTAGGCTCAGGCGCTGGCCTGCCCGGCGTGGTGTTTGCCATCGTCTGCCCCCAGTTGCAGGTCACTTGCGTGGACACGGTTGGCAAGAAGGCTGCCTTTATCGGCCAGGTCGCGGCGGCGCTGGGCTTGATTAACCTTCGGGGCGTGCATGCCCGGGTGGAGACCTTGAGCGGCCCCTTTGAGCTGATTTCCTCCCGGGCTTTTGCCACGCTGGCCGACTTCACCGCGGGCTCTCGGCAGGCCCTGGCCCCTGGCGGGCTGTGGCTGGCGATGAAGGGCAAGGCGCCTGATGCGGAGCTGGCTGAGCTCACGCCCAGCCTGGACGTGTTTCACGTGGAACCCTTGGTGGTTCCGGGCTTGGAGGCCCAGCGCTGCATCGTCTGGATGCGCGAGCGCGTAGCAAGCCCGACGGCCTGAGGGCGGCGCATAGCCTCGAGCTTGCAGGCCCCACAGGCCCTGTGGGCAGGTCGGTTTCACGTGAAACAGCGGATCCCCGATGGTCTGGCGGGCGCACCTGCCATTACACTGGCCGACCTTTGATTTCGGGTTCACCATGTTCGGCTCTTTTGCGGGCGTCGCCGATTTCGGCGCTTTTGTGCTGGCCATCCTGGTCTTCTTGGCCATTCCCGGCCCGGGTAATCTGGCTCTGGTCACCTCAACCGCCAAGGGCAAAATCCCCGGTGGCTTGGCAGCGACCCTGGGGGTGATTGCCGGCGATCAGGTGCTGCTTTGGGCCGCGGTGGCCGGCTTGTCGGCGGTACTCCAGGCTTCGGCCACCGCCTTTGGCCTGATTCAGTGGGCGGGTGCGGCCTACCTGGCTTGGCTGGGCTTTCGCATGATCACCGCCAAGCCTGGCGATGCGCCCATCCTCAACATTCGAGCCGGCCAGTACTTCAGGCAGGCGATGCTGATCACCTTGCTCAATCCCAAGGCCATCGTGTTCTACATGGCCTTTTTCCCGCTGTTTGTCGATCCGGCGCAGCACCGCGGCCTGCTCACTTTTGGAGTCATGGCCCTCACCATTGCCGCTTTGACTTTTCTCTACGGGCTGGCAGCCACCTTGCTGACCTTTTTTCTGGCTGAGCGCTTGGGCGCCAGGCCCTGGATCCGCTCGGTGCTGGAAAAATTGGCCGGCACCTTGCTGATCGGTTTTGGCCTCAAGCTGGCCTTGTCCCGCTGATTCATCACTTCACCAATTCCTCTCATGGCCAAGATCTTTTGCGTAGCCAATCAAAAAGGCGGGGTGGGCAAGACCACCACCACGGTGAACCTGGCCGCCGGCCTGGCGCAAATCGGTCAGCGGGTGTTGATGATCGACCTGGATCCGCAGGGCAATGCCACCATGGGTTCGGGCATCGACAAGCGCGAAATCGAGCTCACTGTCTATGACGTGCTGCTGGAGTCGGCCAGCATCGAGGAGGCGCGGGTCAGCAGCCAAAAGCTCATTGACGCCGGCTGCAGCTTCGATGTGCTGGGTGCCAACCGTGATCTGGCGGGCGCCGAGGTGGAGTTGGTTGATCTCGAGCGCCGCGAACTGCGCCTGCGTACCGCCATCGCCGAGGTCGGTGCCCAGTACGATTTTGTGCTGATCGACTGCCCGCCCTCACTGTCGCTGCTGACCCTCAACGGCCTGTGCGCCGCCCATGGGGTGGTGGTGCCCATGCAGTGCGAATACTTCGCCCTGGAGGGCTTGACCGACCTGGTCAACACCATACGCCAGGTGCACGGCAATCTGAACCCGCAGCTCAAGATCATTGGCTTGCTGCGTGTGATGTTCGACCCCCGCATTACTTTGCAGCAGCAGGTCAGCGAACAGCTCAAGGAGCATTTTGGCGAGAAGGTGTTTGACACCGTGATTCCGCGCAATGTGCGCTTGGCCGAGGCACCCAGTTATGGCCTGCCTGGCCTGGCTTTTGATCCCTCCTCCAAGGGGGCGCAGGCTTTTCTGAGCTTCGCGCGGGAGATGGTCGCTCGTCTCGGCACCCAGCCCTGAGGCTGGATGTGTCGCCACAACGATTTTGAATCGATAACGATGTCGGCCGTGCCCTTTGCTGCATCCCAGGTTCTGATCCTGCCCGGCTGGGGCGGACCGCAAAGCGGACACTGGACGGTGCAGTGGCCGCAACTGCATGGGCACACGCTGGTGGATCAACACGATTGGCACAGCCCCTTGCGCGGCGACTGGCTGATGGGGCTGGAAGAAGCGGTGCTGGCGCGCAGTGGTCCTCTGGTGCTGGCGGCCGATGGCCTGGCTTGTCTGATGGTGGCCGCCTGGGCGTCGATCAGCCGCCAGGCGCAGCGGGTTGTCGGTGCCTTGCTGGTCCAGCCCATGGCTATCGACGGCGAGCATTGGCAGGCGCGCCTGCCGAGCTGGTCGCCGGTGGTGCTGCAGCGCCTGCCTTTTCCCAGCACGTTGGTGGCTGCCGCCGATTCATCAGCTGCAAGGCTTTGGGCGCCGGCCTGGGGCTCGCGGTGTCTGGCTCAAGCCATCGGCGAGCCGGCCTGGCCGCAGGGCCAGGCTTTGCTGCGAGAATTCATCAAGGATTGAAATAAATGGTCACCAAAAAACCAAAAGGTCTGGGTCGAGGGCTGAGTGCATTGCTCGGACCGGCGGTCAGTGAAGCCGCGGCCGCGGCCGAGGCCGCGCCAGCCGGCGCGCCCTCGACGCTGCGCCTGGACGAGCTGGTCGCGGGGCAGTACCAGCCGCGCATCCACATGGACGAGGGCGCACTCTACGAATTGGCCGAGTCCATCAAGGCCCAGGGCATCATGTCGCCGATTCTGGTGCGCCAACTCAAGCAGGGCCAGGCGGCTGGCAAATACGAGATCATCGCTGGCGAGCGGCGCTTTCGGGCCGCCAAGCTGGCCGGCCTGGACAGTGTGCCGGTGCTGGTGCGCGACGTGCCCGACGAGGCCGCCGCTGCCATGGCGCTGATCGAGAACATGCAGCGTGAAGACCTCAATCCGCTGGAAGAGGCGCAAGGCCTGCAGCGCCTGATTCGCGAATTCGGCATGACGCACGAGACCGCCGCCCAGGCGGTGGGCCGCTCGCGCAGCGCCGCCAGCAATTTGCTGCGCCTGCTCAATCTGGCCGAGCCGGTGCAGACCATGCTCATGGCCGGTGACATCGACATGGGCCATGCGCGCGCGCTGTTGGCCTTGGACCGGGCCACGCAGATCACGGCGGCCAATCAGATCAGCGCCAAGAAGATGTCGGTGCGCGAGGCCGAGTCGCTGGTCAAGAAACTGGCGGCCGAGTTCTCCTTGCAGCCGCCCAAGGTCACCAAGGAAAAATCGCGCGATGTCCGCCGTGTCGAGGAGGAGCTCTCGGACCTGCTGACCGCCGAGGTCGAGGTGCGCATCAAAAAGCAGGTCAAGCGCAATGGTCGGCGCGAGGACGTGGGCGAACTGGCCATCGCCTTTGGCTCGCTCGATGAACTCAACAAGCTGATCGAGCGCTTGCGCGGCAGCCCGAACTAAAGCCCAGGGGAGAGCAGCCCGCTGGCCTGCTTCCACAAGCCATCTCAGGGCGCGCCGGCGGCGCGCCCATCCGCGGGCAGGGCTCAGCCTAGATGCGGCTTTGCCCGCTGCTTGCTGGTGCCAGGAATCAGCTGATCTGGATATTGCCGGCCTTGATCACCGGCGCCCACAGCTTGAGCTCGTTCTGGATGAACTCCAGGAACCTCTCGGAGCCCAGCGGCATCAAGGTCATGCCGTAAGCGGGGTCCGACAGGCGGGCGCGCATGCTGGGCTCGTTCAGCAGGCTCAGGATTTCCCGCTCCAGGCGCTGCGTAATGGCCGCTGGCGTGCTGGCGGGCACCGACATACCGACCCAGGAGACGGCCTGCACGCCGGGCGCAACTTCCGCCAGAGTGGGTACATCGGGATAGACGGACACCCGTTTTTCGCTGGTCGCTGCCAGGATGCGCACCTTGCCGGCAGCCACCAGCGAGGCGGCGCTGGAAGTCATGACCATGTCCAGCCGACCGCCGAGCATGTCGGTCATGGCGGGGGCCGGCCCTTTGTAGGGCACGTGCACCATGTCGAGCTTGAGCGACTGCTTGAGCAATTCGGCCGCCAGAAAGCCCGAGGTACCGACGCCGGCCGAGGAGTAATTAACCGTGCCTGGCTTGGCGCGCACCATGGCGATGAAGTCCTGCACCGTTTTGGCCGGATGGTCGGTGCGCACCACCATGAACTGAGGAAACACGCCAATCAAGGCAATGTGCTTGAAGTCCCGGATCGGGTCGTAGCCCAGCTTGGGGTAGAGCAGCGAGCCCGGTGCAATCGACGAGTTGTAGGTGGCGATGATGGTGTGGCCATCGCCCGGGGCGCGAGCGCCTTGCTCTGTGCCCAGGGTGGAGCCTGCGCCCGCCCGGTTTTCCAGCACGATGGGCTGCTTAAGGTTCTCGCTGAGCTTGTCGAGCAGGATGCGCAGGGCCGCCTCGGAGGCGGTGCCCGGTGCAAAAGGCATGATCAGCTTGATGGGCTGGCTGGGATAGCTCTGGGCCCAGCTGGGCAGGCTGATCAGGGCACCTGCGCTGAGCAGGACCTTACGGCGTTGAAGTGTCATGGTCTACCTTTCTGAGGAGTTCGAAAATCAAAGCAAGGCCTGGGCCATCAGCCGCCTTGGGCCGCCAGCGCCGCCTGCAGCCGGCTGTGTACCCAATGCGCGGCCAGCAGAGTGCGGGCATCATCGTCGATGCGTCCGACCACCTGCATGGCCAGGGGCAATCCGTGCGGCCCGTAGCCGCCGGTCACCGAAATCGCAGGTCCGTGCATCAGGGTCCAGACCTGGTTCATCGAGGTGTCGCCCGAGTATTCTTGCCCACGGGGCGCCTCGCCGGTGGCTGCCGGCACGAAGAGCACATCGCATTCGCCCAGCACGTCGCCCAACATCTGCCGGCATTGCCGGGCCAGGGTCTGCGCTTGCTGGTAGATCTCGCCGGTGACCTGCAGGCCCTTGAGCGTGCGTTCGAGCAGCGCGGGGCGAATCAGATCGGCCTGGCGCTCGAGCACGTCGGCAAAGCCGCGACTCATCTCAAAGTGAACGACGTTGGTGTGGGCCTGCAACATGCCCTTGAAGGGCTCGGGCAGCACGATCTCACGTACCCGTGCCCCGGCGGCCCGCAGCATCCGGGCGCAGTCGTCAAAAGCGCGGCGCAGGTGCTCGTCGGTGCGCTCCCATTCATGGGTGCGGCACAAACCGATGGTGGGCGCCTGGTCCAGAGCGATCGCGTCCTCGGGTAGGCGCAGGGCCGGGAAGCGCGCCATTTCGGCGGCCAAAAACGCCACATCGCGCACATCGCGCGCCACCAGACCGACGGTGTCGCAGGAGTCGGCATTGGCCCAGACGCCACGCCGGGGCATCAGGTTGTAACTGGGTTTGTAGCCGGTCACGCCGCAGTAGCCGCAGGGCCGCACTGTCGAGCCCATGGTTTGGGTGCCGGTGGCAAAGCTGACCATCTGCGCGGCCACCGCTGCCGCCGAGCCGGACGAGGAGCCGCCCGGCGTGTGTTCCAGGTTCAGCGGATTGCGGGTGCCGTTGGTGGGGAAGGTGGCCAGCTCGGTGGTCACCGTCTTGCCCAGCATCACCGCGCCGGCGCGGCGCAAGGTGGCCAGCACGGCAGCATCTTGGATTGGCTGGTGGCCGGCAAAGGCGCGGCTGCCGCCTTGCGTGGGCATGTCGTAGGTGTCGAACACATCCTTGACGCCCACCGTCAGGCCGTGCATGCCGCCTTGTATCGCCAGGTCGTCCAGTGCCTTGGCGCGCGCCATGGCGCCCTCGCGGTGGATATAGGCAAAGGCCTGCACCTCGGCCTCGCGTGCTTCGATCTGCTCCAGGCATTGGGCCAGATAGGTCTGCGCCGACAGGCTGCGATTTTGTAAGGCAACAGCCGCTTCAAAGGCGGTTTTCTGGGGCCAGGTGGCTTCGTGGTTCAGACCATTCCTCTCTTTTCTCAGCATGAGTCTGCGCCGCAAGCGGCGCTTAACCCGGGCCGCAGTCTCGCTGACTGGGCGCAGGGGTCAAGGGGGTCAAACCCCTAGGTACTGCCGGCCGCGTGGCCAATAGCCCCAGGGCGCAAGTACGCGATGCGGTCTTTGATCGGAATTAGCGCTTGATCAGCCGCCCTATCGCGCCGAGGGCGGCGCTCCCACAAAATTCAGCTGAGGTCGGCGGGTAGTCCCTTACACAGACTGGCCCGCGCTCAGAAAGGGGGGTGGGAGCCGCGCCCTCGCGGCGATGGGGCTCACAGAAAGTGGGAGCCGCCGTCGACCATCAGCGTCTGGCCGGTGATGAAGTTGGCCCCGTCCGAGAGCAAGAAGGCCACCGCCCCGGCCACATCGGCCGGCTGCTGGTCGCGCGCAAAAGAGCGGGCTGAGCGGGAGACCTCGCGCAGGCGCTGCATCTGGACCTCGTTGTCCAGTACGCCCTCGCTGAGGGTGAAGCCCGGCGCGACGCCATTGACATGGATGTTTGCCGAACCCAGCTCGCGCGCCAAGGCGCGCGTCATGGCCAGCACCGCGCCCTTGCTGGCCACATAGTGCAGCATGTAGGGAATGCCTTTGTAGGGCACGCCCGAAATGATGTTGACGATGCGCCCACCGCCTTGCTGGCGGTAGTGGGGCAGCACGGCGCGGCAGCAGGTCATCAGCCCGAAGACGTTGACGTCAAACAGCGACTTCCAGTCGGCCAGGTCAATCTCCTCGAAGGGCCTGGGCACGATCGAGGAATAAATGCCGGCGTTGTTGACCAGCCCATCGAGCCCGCCTAGGGCGGCGATGGCGCCGCTGACCATCTCCTCGACGGCTTGCGGCTGCGAGACGTCGGCGCGCAGGCCAAAGGCCACGCCCCCGGCCGCGCGCACCTCTTCAATCACCCCGGTGGGCGCTTGCAGGTCGGCCACGGCCACGGCCGCGCCCTGGCGCGCCAGCTCGATCACGATGGCCCGGCCTATGCCACTGGCCCCGCCGGTGACCAGCACCCGGCGACCGGTCAGCGGCAGCCGCGGGTCAGGGCGTGCTTCAGTCATGCTTCGCTCCTGTTGAAGCGCTCGCCGCCGTGGCCAGCGCCTCTTGCTCGATCAGGCGCTGTACCACCCGGCGCGCCGACACCGAACCCAGGTCGGCGCGAACGCTGATTTCTGGCCGGCCCCTCTGGTCGGTCTCGATCAGTTTTTGCTGGGCCTGCAGCACCTCCACATCTTCCATGAAGGTGGCCAGGATCTGGTCGTGAATGAGCTGGCCCAGCGCCTGATCGTCCTGGTCGAAGCAACGGGTGATGGTCCAGTAGTAGCGGCAGCTGCGCTCGTCGATGGGCGTGATCGCGTTGATGGAAAACCAGCGCAAGCCCTGGCTGATGTCGTCGCTGCCGGCCGGATAGCCCCGCGCATCGATGGAGACGCTCGAGGGCGGCTGAAACCGGATCAGCTGCCAGCGGTCTATGGTGTGCAGCCCGCGCACTTTCTTGAACAGCGGCGGCGCGGGCGTGGCCTGCATGATGCGCCGCACATGCACCTCATTGCCGATCACCTCGGAGCTCATCGGCGTCTCGGCCACGGCCGCGTTTCCTATGGTGCGGGCATGGACAAAAGTCTCGTGCGTCAGGTCCAGCAGGTTGTCCACCACCAGCTGATAGTGGGCCTGCACATGCAGGCTGCCACCGACCACGGCCCAGCCGGGCGTGTCGTTGTAGGACAGGTCCGGAATCAGTGCTTCGTCGGCCAGCGCCGGATCGCCCATCCAGATCCAGACCCAGCGCCACTTCTGCACCACCGGATAGGCCCGGGCGCACAGGGCCGCAGGAACCGTGTCCTGTCCGGGGATGTGAACGCAGCGCCCTTGGGTATCAAAGCGCAGGCCGTGGTAGCCGCATTGCACCGTGTCGCCGACCAAGCTGCCTTTGGACAGCGCCGCGCGCCGGTGTGGGCATCGGTCTTCCAGCGCCCTCGGTTGGCCATCTTCGGTGCGGTAGAGCACCACCGGCTCGCCAGTGATCCAGCGCTGCGTCAACTGACGCGTCACTTCATCGGGCTGGGCTGCGACGTACCAGCAATTTTTCAAAAACATCTTCAGCTCCGTGTTCGACGGTATTCGTTCATGAGGAGGGGCCCGGGCGGGCGAGTCGCTCAGCCGCGCATCAGCGCTTCGATCTCGTCAGCGTCTACCGGCACCTCGCGGGTGAGCAGCTCGCAGCCCTTGGCGTTGACCAGCGCGTCGTCTTCGATGCGGATGCCGATGTTCCAGAACTCGCGCGGCACGCCCTTGGCCGGCCGCACATACAGACCGGGCTCGACCGTCAGCACCATGCCCGGGCGCAGGATACGACTAGGCCGGCGGGTGATTTTTTGGCCGGTGGCGTCGGTTTCCTCGCGCGGCCGGCTGCCCGGCTCGGTGTAGTCGCCGCAGTCGTGAACGTCCATGCCCATCCAGTGGCCGGTGCGGTGCATGTAGAACTGGCGATAGGCGCCCGAGGCGATCACGTCCTCAACCCGGCCGTGTTTCTTGCGATCGAGCAGGCCCACATCGAGCATGCCCTGGGCCAGCACTTGGACCGCCGCATCGTGCGGCGCCATGAAGCGCCGGCCCGGCCGGGTGGCGGCAATCGCCGCCACTTGCGCAGCCAGCACGATGTCATAGAGCTGGCGCTGGGCTGGGCTGAAGCGCCCGCCTGCCGGGAAGGTGCGGGTGATATCGCTGGCGTAGCCGTCGAGCTCGCAGCCGGCGTCGATCAGGCACAGCTCATCGGCCCTCAGGCGTGCATCGGCGGCGCGGTAGTGCAGCACGCAGGCATTGGCACCAGCGGCCACGATGCTGGTGTAGGCTGGGAACTGCGAGCCATGGCGGCGGAACTCATGCAGCAGCTCGGCCTCCAGGTGGTACTCACGTGCATCGCGCCCGGCGCGCAGCATGGCGGCCGAGGTTTGCATGGCCCGCACATGGGCGCTCGCAGAAATTTGGCCGGCCCGCCGCAGGATGGCCTGCTCATGCTTGTCTTTGAACAGGCGCATCTCGTCGAGCAGCAGGCACAGATCGTGTTGGCTGCGCGGGCATTCGGTGCCCATGCGCACCTTGGCCCGCACAGCGCCTAGCCAGCCGTCGATTTGCACCTGCAGCCCTTTGTGGGTGGCAAAGGGAAACCACAGCGCCGGCTGATTGCCGAGCAAGCGTGGCATCAGCTCGTTCAGTTTGTCGACGCTCAAAGCCTCGTCCACACCGAGGGCCGCAGGCGCCGCCTTGGGCCCCAGGCGTATGCCGTCCCAGATCTCGCGCTCGAGATCCTTGGGTTGGCACAGCAAGGTGGTCTTGCCGCTGGCCTCGATCAGCAGCCAGGCATTGGGTTCCTCAAAGCCCGTCAGGTAGTAAAAGTAGCTGTCGTGCCGGTAGGGGAAGTGGCTGTCCCGGTTGCGCGCGACTTCTGGCGCTGTCGGCAGCAAGGCGATACCGCCACCGGCGGCGCGCAGGGCGCGGGCCACGGCCGCGCGGCGGCGTGCGTGTACGGAAGTTTGGATCAAGGGGCCGCTCCTCTGTTATTACCGGAGATTCTAGGAGGCCCATGGAACACCGCCTAAGATATGGGCCATGTCTTCCATTCTCGGTACCGTTCTCGCCAACATCCCCTGGGGCCAGGTGGTCGAATCGGCCCCCAAGATCGCCCAGGGGGCCGGCCGTCTCTGGGAAACCGTGCGCAAGCGGGGCGATCCCGCGCAGGCGCCAGCGCAAGACGAGCCCGAAGGGCCGTCGGAGCTGCAGTTGCTGCAGGCGCAGGTGCAGTCCCAGGCCGCGCAATTGCAGTCGCTGGAGGGCGAAATGCGCGCCACGGCTCAGCTGGTCAAAGACCTGGCTGAACAAAATGCCATGTTGGTTGAGCGCATGCAGACCCTGCAGCGTCATTCGCGCTGGGCCTTGGGCGCCGCGGCACTGCTGGCCTTGGCTCTTGCAGCGCTCGTGCTGAGTTAGCGCGGCCCGCAGCCGCACACTCGGGCGGCTAGCGCTCGGGCCCAAGTGGTGAGCCTCAGAAAGGCGAGGAAGACACCTGAAACAAAGACTTGGCACCAACAGCAAGCGGTCAAAGCCGCTTCTGGGCTAAACCGTTTAGCTACTGAGCTTAGCCATTGAGCTCGGCCAGCCTTTCGGGGGTGCCCACATCGGTCCAGGGGCCGGTGTAGACCTCGGCGCTGACCTGCGCACTGTCCATCGCTTGGCGCAGCATCGGGGCCAGTGCGGCCTTGAGTCCTTGCGGGTTGCCTTGGGGCAGTGCATTAAAGAAGCGGCGTTTGTAGAGGGCGACGGTGCTGAAGGTGTAGCGGGGCAGATGGGTGTCGGTGGGCAGGTTGAGCGCCAGGCCTTGGGCGCTCAAACCAAAATCGCCGCGCCGGTTGTGCTCGGGGTTGGGCACCAGCCACAGGTGGGCCAGTGCGCTGCTCTGAACAAACCCTTGCACTGCCTGCGCCGAGAATGTGAATTCGGGCATGAACACATCGCCGGCCACCACCCAAAACACATCGGCCAATTCAGGCAGCGCGCGGGCAATGCCGCCGGCGGTTTCCAGCGCATCGCCAAAATCTCGCCCCTCGTGGGAATATTGAATTTGGCAGCCCAGCTCCGTCGCCAGGGGGCGCAGATGGGGTTCGATCTGCTCGCCCAGCCAGGCGGTGTTGATCATCAAGTCGCTCACGCCAGCAGCAGCCAGGGCGCGCAAATGCCAGGCGATCAATGGCTGCCCGCGCACATGTAGCAAGGGTTTTGGACAACGATCTGTCAACGGTCGCATTCTCTGTCCTCGCCCGGCGGCGAGGATCATGGCTTGAGCAGGGCGCATGGCAATCGAGGTCAGCACTGAGCGGATGAAAATTTTTGACCAGTTTAGGCCAATGCTGCACGCTGCCATTTGGGCTGGCCTGCTGATAAAGCTAAACTTAAAAGTCTTTTTGCCCCCCACCCCCCGGAGTTCAGATGGCCAATCCCCAGATGATGGCAGGCGCTATTCGCGCGCTTGCCATGGACGCAGTTCAACAAGCCAACTCGGGACATCCGGGCGCGCCCATGGGCATGGCCGATATGGCCGTCGCCTTGTGGGGCCGGCACCTTAGGCACAACCCCGGCAATCCTCATTGGGCCGACCGCGACCGCTTCGTGCTGTCCAACGGCCACGGCTCCATGCTTATTTATGCCTTGCTGCACCTGACGGGCTACGACTTGCCCATGCAGGAACTGCGCAACTTCCGCCAGTTGCACAGCAAGACGGCCGGCCACCCCGAGTTCGGCATCACACCCGGCGTGGAGACCACCACCGGCCCGCTGGGCCAGGGCATCACCAATGCGGTGGGCATGGCGCTGGCCGAAAAGCTGTTGGCCAGCGAATTCAACCGCCCCGGCCACGCCATCGTCGACCACCACACCTATGTCTTCCTGGGCGACGGCTGCCTGATGGAAGGCATCTCGCATGAGGCCTGCGCGCTGGCCGGCGCCTGGAAATTGAACAAGCTCGTGGCGCTCTACGACGACAACGGTATCTCGATCGACGGCCAGGTTGCGCCCTGGTTCATCGACAACACGCCCCAGCGCTTTGCCGCCTACGGCTGGAACGTGATTGGCCCCATCGACGGCCATAACGCGAACGCGGTCGATGCCGCCATTGCCCAGGCTAAGAAGTGCGCCGACAAGCCCACCTTGATCGTGTGCAAGACCGCCATTGGCAAGGGTTCGCCCAACCGCGCGAACACCGCCAAGGCCCACGGCGAGCCGCTGGGCGCCGAAGAGATCAAGCTCACCCGCGAGGCCATAGGCTGGTCGCATGAGCCCTTCACGGTGCCCGCCGAGGTCTATGCCGGCTGGGATGCCAAGGCCCAGGGCGCGGCGAACGAAGCGCAGTGGAATGAGCGCTTTGCCGCCTACCAGGCCGCGTTCCCGGAACTGGCCGCCGAATACACCCGCCGCATGGCGGGCGACCTGCCCAAGAACTTTGCCGACGTGGCCGTGGCCGCCGTGCAAAGCGCACACGAGAAGGCCGAGACCGTGGCCAGCCGCAAGGCCAGCCAGATCGCGCTCGAATTCTTCACTGCAGCGCTGCCTGAGATGCTGGGTGGCTCAGCCGACCTCACCGGCTCCAACCTCACCAACACCAAGAGCACGCCCAACCTGCGCTTTGACGCCAGCGGCGCGGTGGTCAAGAACGAAGCCGGCCAGGGAGGCCGCCACATCAACTACGGCGTGCGCGAATTCGGTATGGCCGCCATCATGAACGGTGTGGCCCTGCACGGCGGTTACATCCCCTACGGCGGCACCTTCCTGACCTTCAGCGATTACAGTCGCAACGCGATCCGCATGGCCGCGCTGATGAAGACCCGCGTGGTGCATGTGTTCACCCACGACTCCATCGGCCTGGGCGAGGACGGCCCCACCCACCAGTCCATCGAGCATGCCGCCAGCCTGCGCCTGATTCCCAACCTGGACGTCTGGCGTCCCGCCGACACCACCGAAACAGCCGTGGCTTGGGCAGTCGCCCTGGCCAATAAACACAGGCCCACGGCCTTGCTGCTCTCGCGTCAGAACCTGCCGTATGCGCCCAAGCAGGACGCCGACCTGATCACCCGCGGCGCCTATGTGCTGGCCGAGCCGGCCGAGGTGGGTTTGAAGAAAAAAGCCCAGGCCGTCCTCATCGCGACGGGCTCCGAGGTGCAACTGGCGCTCAAGGCGCAGGAGCTGCTGGCCAAAGAGCACAAGATTGCGGTGCGCGTGGTCTCCATGCCCAGCACCACCGCCTTCGACCGTCAAAGCAGCGCCTACAAGAGCGAAGTGCTGCCTGCAGGCCTGCCCCGCGTTGTGGTGGAGATGGGCAGCACGGACGGCTGGTGGAAGTATGGCTGCGCCGCTGTGGTCGGCATCGACACCTACGGCGAATCGGCGCCCGCGCCTGTGCTGTTCAAGCACTTTGGCTTCACGCCCGAGAACGTGGCTGACACCGTGAGGGCTGTCCTGCGCAAATAAGTTGGGCCGCGCATGATCGAGTCCGCATCGCGCCGGGGCGGCGCTCCTACAACGCTGCGCTGCCCTGATGAGGGTTGTGGGAGCCGCGCCTTCGCGGCGATACGGTCTTGCCGGGCGCAGCAGCCCTCAGATTTTTTCTAGTCTCATCTAAGGAGTAATTCATGACCATCAAGATCGGCATCAACGGCTTTGGCCGCATCGGCCGCAATGTGCTGCGCGCCGCCGTGCAAAACTTCAGCGACATTCAGGTCGTCGCCATCAACGACCTGCTCGAGCCCGACTACCTGGCCTATATGCTCAAGTACGACTCGGTGCATGGCCGCTTCAAGGGTGAAGTCTCGGTCGAGGGCAACACGCTCATCGTCAACGGCAGCAAGATCCGCCTGACGCAGGAACGCGACCCGGCCAACCTCAAGTGGAACGAAGTCGGCGCCGACATCGTTCTGGAATCCACCGGCCTTTTCCTGGACAAGGCCACCGCCTCCAAGCACCTGGCCGCCGGTGCCAAGAAGGTCGTGCTCTCGGCCCCCTCCAAGGACGACACGCCGATGTTCGTTTTTGGCGTCAATGACAAGACCTACGCCGGCCAAGACATCATCTCCAACGCGTCTTGCACCACCAACTGCCTGGCCCCGGTGGCCAAGGTGCTCAACGACAGATGGGGCATCAAGCGCGGCCTCATGACCACCGTGCACGCCGCCACCGCCACCCAAAAAACCGTGGACAGCCCCAGCAACAAAGACTGGCGCGGCGGCCGCGGCATCCTGGAAAACATCATCCCCTCGAGCACCGGCGCGGCCAAAGCGGTGGGCGTGGTGATTCCCGAGCTCAACAAAAAGCTCACCGGCATGTCCTTCCGCGTACCCACTTCTGATGTGTCGGTGGTCGACCTGACGGTGGAGCTGAACAACGCCGCCACCTATGCCGAGATCTGTGCCGAGATGAAGGCGCAGAGCCAAGGCGCGCTCAAGGGCGTGCTCGGCTACACCGAAGACAAGGTGGTGGCCACCGACTTCCGTGGCGAGACCTGCACCAGCGTGTTTGATGCCGACGCCGGCATCGCCCTGGACGGCACCTTCATCAAGGTGGTGGCCTGGTACGACAACGAATGGGGCTACTCCAACAAGTGCCTGGAGATGATCCGGGTGGTGGCCAGGTAAGCGGCTCTTACGATGAAACAACGCCCGGCGCTGCCGGGCGTTGTGTTTAGGTGGGGCCGCCAGTGCTGGACTGGCCCTGGATGGCCTGGCGCATGACCGGGCTGTCGGGAAACGCTTCGCCGCCCAGGGGTGCCTGCGCGCGGACTCCCTCGATGTCGGGCAGGCGTTCTTTGATGCGCCACTTGCCGTCTGCACATCTCACCAGCGTGTCCCGGTACCGCCCGAACGCCCGTATGCCGGGACCTTCGGGGTAGCGGTCCAGCCGCGCGAACATGCTTTGCACCGTCGCGGTGTCCCCGTGCAGGGTGATCATCGGGGCGACCACCATGTGTTTGTGGTACATCCCCGGTGCATGCGAGTGCGAGCGGAATCCTGCGCGCAGTTCGGCATGGCCGCGCATGAAGGCGCGCCCGGGCCAGTCCAGCACCGCATCTTCGGTCCAGCAGTCGATCCAGGCATCCTCGAGCCCGTAGTCCAGATGGTGGCCATAGGCGTACAGGGTGTCGAGAATGGCTTTTTCGTCCTCGAGTCTGCGCAGTCGCTCTTCGATGTTCATGGCGAGGATCTCCTCTGGGTAACCCGGTTTGTCAACGGGCGCTTATTTCGATACGATTGATTTCGATCCTATCAGTTTCGGTTTAAATCGGCGACGCCCGTCAGGGCGCGCTTGTGTGGACAACAAGGAGACCTCATGATCCGCAAAATTTTCGGGGGCATTTTGCTCGCGACGTCGCTGTTGACCGCTGTGTCGGTCTCCTGGGCCCAGCAGCCGCGCAGTGGTGGCGCGCTGCGTGTGGGCATTCAGTCCGAACCCCGCAGCCTGGACCCTCTGCTGGTAATCACCGACGGCGCCACCGGGCATGTGGTCTCCAACATCTTCAACACGCTGGTGCGCTACGACGAGAAGATGCAGATCGTGCCCGATCTGGCCACCAGTTGGCGCATCGAAGACGACGGCCGGGCGGTCGACTTTTTCCTGCGCAAGGGCGTGAAGTTCCATGACGGCACCGACTTCGATGCGGCGGCGGTCAAGTTCGCCTTTGACCGCATTCTTGATCCGGCCAATTCGTCGCCCTACCGCACCTTCTTCAAGCCCGTAGAACAGGTGGTGGTCATCAACCCCAGCACGGTGCGGGTGGTGCTCTCGCAGCCCTGGCCAGGTTTTTTCTACCAGCTTCTGTATGTCGGCGGCATGGGCATTCCCTCGCCGACGGCCGTCAAGGCGCTGGGCAATGCCGGCTTTGCCCGCAAGCCCGTGGGCACGGGGCCCTTCAAATTTGCCGATTGGGCCTCGGGCGACCGCATCGTCCTCACGAAGAACACCAGCTACTACCGGCCTAACATGCCCTACCTGGACCGCTTGGAGTTCAAGGTCATTCCGGACTCCACGGCCCTGACCACCAGCCTGCGTACCGGACAGCTCGATCTGGTGCGTGACATTCCCAGCCAGCTGCTGCCTCTGCTGGACAAGGAGCCCAGCTTGGTTCCCAGCGTCAAGAATGCCTATTCCTTTGATTGGCTGGCCCTCAATGCCGCCAAGCCGCCCTTCAATGATGTGCGGGTGCGCCAGGCCATCAATATGGCGATCGACCGGGACGCCCTGGCCGTGGCGGTCTACGGCAAGGGGGCCCGGGGATCGACCGCGCAGATCGCGTCGGCCAATCAGTTCCATCACCCGAAGAAGCTGCCGACCTTCACGTACAACCCCGAGCGGGCCAAGAAGCTGCTGGCCGAGGCCGGCCAGGCCAACCTGAAATTCACACTGGTGTCCTCCACCGTCAAGCCCCAGCTGGGCCAGGAGGCCACGGTCATCCAGGCGCAGCTGGCCCGCATCGGGGTCACTGTGACGCACCAGGTGATGGAGCACCAGGCCTGGCTGGCCAATGTGCTGCGCGCCAAGAACTTTGAGGCGTCCACCGTGGCCGGCACCGGCGGCCCGGAGCCCAACAGCTATGTGATGTTCTGGACCAAGGACAACCCGGTTAATTTTGTGAGCCTGAACAATGCCGAGCTCTTTGAATTGGTGCCCAAGGCCCAGGGCATCATCAAGGACGCAGAGCGCAAGAAGGCCTACCACCGCATTCAGGAACTGGGGGCCGAGGAAGCGAGCTGGATGGCTCTGATGGAAGTTCCGAGCAATGCCGTGATGTCTTCCAAAATCAAGGGCTACGTGCATCTGCCTTACAACGTGAGTTATTTCGACGAAGTCTGGTTGACGCAGTGACCGGCGGGTGATTTTGTCGAGTCGCAGTCTTTGGTTCAGCGCGCTCATGCGCGTGGCTTCGGCGGGCGCCACCTTGTTGGTGGTGGCCGCCATCGTTTTCTTCGTGATGCGTTTCGTGCCGGGCGACCCGGTGCTGAACTGGCTGGGCACCAGTTATGAAAAGGCCGATTACGACCGCTTGCGCGCGCTCTATGGCCTGGACCTGCCCTTGCAGCAGCAGTTCCTGATCTGGTTTTCCAATTTGCTGCAGGGTGACCTTGGCTATTCGGTGCTGACCCAGCTGTCGGTCTCCGAAGAGTTGTGGCGCCGCTTGCCGGCCACGCTCGAGTTGATTGTGCTGGCGCTGGCGGTGGCGCTGCCCCTGGGCATCGGCTCCGGCATCTGGGCTGCCTGGCGTTATGGCAAGCCGGCCGACCATGCTGTTCTGACCGCGACGCTGCTGGGCATCTCGCTGCCGGAGTTTTTTGTGGGCGCTTTGCTGATGCTGGCCCTGGCGCTGCAGTGGCGCGTTTTTCCGGCGACGGGCTTTGAGCCCTTTGCCTGGTCCGCCGAGCATTTCGCGCACATGGCGCTTCCCGCGCTGGCGCTGGGTCTGCCGCGGGCAGCGGTGATCTGCCGGCTGATGCGCGGATCGCTGCTGGAGGTCTTTGGCCGCCCTTATGTGCGGGCTTCGCTGGCCAAAGGGCTCAGCCGCAAGGCCACTTTGTTCGCGCATGCGGTGCGCAATGCGCTGATTCCTGTGGTCACCGTGATCGGTTTGCAAATCGGCTATCTGGTGGCCGGCGCCGTGGTGGTTGAGAAGCTCTTTGTGATTCCGGGCGTGGGTGCCTATGGCCTCAATGCCGTCACCGCCCGCGACTATCCGTCGGTTCAGGGTTTCATCCTGGTGGTGGCGGCGATCTTCCTGATCGCCAACCTGATCGTCGACCTGCTCTACCTGTGGCTGGATCCGCGCATCCGCACGGGAGCTCAGGGGGCCGGGCGATGAGCGCCGCGCCCAGAGGGCGCGCCAGTACCGCGCTGCGGGCCTGGCGCAGCGCCAAGGTGCGCTACAGCTGCCTGCTGATCCTGGTGTTGCTGCTGCTGACCCTGGGCGCCGGATGGATTGCCCCGTATGCGCACGACCAGATCGACGCTGCGGCCGCCTTCGCGGCACCCGGGCAGCAGCATCTCATCGGCGCCGACGCGCTGGGCCGCGATGTCCTCAGCCGCACTCTGCACGGTGGCCGCATGTCCCTGGTGGTCGGGCTGCTTGCGACCCTGCTGGCGGTGCTGCTGGGCGTGCCTTTGGGGGCGCTGGCCGGTTATGTGGGCGGCAAGGTGGACTGGCTGATCAGCCGCATTATCGACCTCTTGCTGCCGTTTCCGGTGATCTTGTTGGCCATCGTCACCAAGATGCTGATGGGCGACGGGCTGCTCAGTGTGGTGGTCGCCCTCAGCCTGGTCTTGACGCCGTTTTTTGCCCGCATGTCGCGCGCCAAGGCCTTGAGCGTGGCGCAGCTGCCCTTCATCGAAGCCGCGCAGGGCAGCGGTCTGGGCGCTGGCCGCATCATGCTGATGCATGTGTTGCCGCATTGCTTCCAGCCGGTGCTGATCATGGCCACTTTGTCGGTGGCGTTTGCGATTTTGGCCGAGGCCTCGCTGAGTTTTCTGGGCCTGGGCCTGCCGCCGCCGGCGCCCAGCTGGGGCGGCGACCTGCAGGCCTCCATGAGCGCGTTCCAACTGGCGCCCTGGACCGTGTTGGCGCCGGGTGTCGCGATCACGCTGGCGGTGCTGGCCTTTAACTTTCTGGGCGATGGTCTGCGCGACGTGTTTGACGTCGGCGAAAGGTTTCTGTGAACATGCAGTCTCCGGTGTTGGCCGTGGATGGTTTGGCCGTCGATATCCGGGGCGCCGCGGTGCTGGGTGGCGTATCGCTGGAGATCGCTGCGGGCCAGGCGCTGGGCCTGGTCGGGGAGTCGGGCTGTGGCAAGTCGATGACGGCGCTGGCGATCCTGGGCCTGCTGCCACGAGGCGCGCAGGTCCGCGCCGGCAGCGTGCGTCTGCAGGGCCAGGAATTGCTCGGGGCGTCCGAGGCCGCCTTGTGCCAGGTGCGCGGCGGCTCGGTCGGCCTCATCTTCCAGGAGCCGGGAGCCTGCCTGGATCCGGTCATGCGGGTCGGTCGGCAGATCGGCGAGGCGCTGCGCCTGCACCGCGGCCTGCGCGGCGGGGCCCAGGATGCCGTGCTGCGCGACCTGCTGGTGGAAGTCGGTCTCACCGATACCGAGCGCGTCGCGCGGGCCTATCCGCATGAACTCTCCGGTGGCATGCAGCAGCGGGCGATGATCGCGATGGCGCTGGCTGGCGAGCCGGTGCTGCTGATTGCCGACGAGCCCACCACCGCGCTCGATGCCCGCATTGCCAGTCAGATTCTTGATCTGCTGGACCGACTGCGGCGCGACCGCGGTCTGGCCTTGCTGCTGATCTCCCATGACCTGGCTGTCATCGGCGGGCGCTGTGACCGTGTGACGGTGATGTATGCCGGACGGGCGGTCGAGCATGCCCCGGCGGCGCAGGTGTTCACGGCGGCGCGGCATCCCTACACGGCGGCCCTGATTGCTGCCAGTCCGGGCTTGGCCGGCGTAGCGCCTAAAAGCGCGCTGCGCGATATCCCTGGCCAGTTGCCGCCCCCCGGCGGCGGTGGCAGCGGCTGCGCCTTTGCCGAGCGTTGCGCGCTGGCCAGGCCGGCATGCAGCCAGCGCCTGCCGGCCTGGACCGCCCTGGCCACGGACCATGCCGTGCGCTGCCTGCAGTACGAGGAGGGCTGGTGATGCTCGAAGTCTTGCGGCTGCGCAAGGTCTACCGGGCGCGCGTGCCGGGCGGCCCGCCCGTGGCGGCGGTCGATGGCGTCAGCTTCAGCGTGGGCCGCGGCGAAACCCTGGGCCTGGTGGGAGAGTCGGGCTGCGGCAAGAGCACCTTGTCGCGCTGCCTCATGCGCCTGGTCGAGCCGACCGAGGGGCGGGTGCTCTTTGACGGCAGCGATGTGCGGGCGCTGGACGCGCGCGCGCTGCGCCGCTTTCGGCGGCGCATGCAGATCGTGCACCAGGACCCCTATTCCTCGCTGGACCCGCTGATGCGCATCGATCGGACGCTGGCCGCGCCGCTGCGCCACGTGCTGGGGCTCGATGCCCGGGCGACCGAGGCGCGCATGGTCTCGCTGCTGGAGGAGGTGGGCCTCAATGCCAGCCACCGCCTGGCCTATCCGCATGAGCTCTCCGGCGGCCAGCGACAGCGCGTGGCGATCGCGCGGGCGCTCAGCCTGAACCCGGAGTTCATCATTGCCGATGAGCCCACCTCGGCGCTGGACGTCTCGATCCAGGCCCAGGTGCTCAACTTGCTGCTGCGCCTGCAGCGCGATCATGGCCTGGCCATGCTGTTCATCTCGCACGACATTTCGCTGGTCGCCCACATGAGCGACCGCATTGCCGTGATGCAAAAAGGCGTGTTTGTCGAAACCGGCGCGGCGCAAGAACTGGTCGCGCAGCCTCAGCACCCCTACACGCGCAGCCTGCTGGCCGCGCGCCCGCATCGGCCGGCCTGTGCCACGCCGAGCTCTTGAATCCGCGCCCGTGGCGCCCTACCCCGAAAAGGAAACACTGTCATGAACAAGGATCCGGTCATTCTTGAAGTCGCGATCAACGGCGGAGTCACGCCCGACCGCAACCCGCACGTGCCCCTGACCGACGAGGCCGTCATCGCCGACAGCCTGGCCTGCTACGACGCTGGCGCGTCCATCATCCATGCCCACACCTACGACATCCGGCTCAACGGCAAGGAAGGCGCTGAGGCCTACCTGCGGCCCTGGCGCGTGATCTTGGCCCAGCGGCCCGGCGCCCTGTGGTACCCGACGCTGTCTGTCAACCAGACCGATGGCGCCAACCTCGAGCCGATCGCAGACCGCTACTCGCACTACCCCTACATTGCCGCCGAAGTGCCGATGCAGTTCGGCGTGGTGGACCCAGGCTCGACCAACCTCGGCTACCCGGGTCCGGACGGCCTGCCTGTGGGTTTCAGTTATGTCAACAGCTACGAGGACCATGCCTACGCCTTCGGCATGGCCGAGAAGCTCGGCTTTTTGCCTTCTCTGGCGATTTTCGAGCCTGGCTTTCTGCAGACCACGCTGGCCTGGTGGCGGGCCGGCAAGCTCCCCAAGGGCTCCATGGCCAAGTTCTATTTTGGCGGCGAGTGGGGCCTGTGGGCCCGCGCCAAGGGCGTCACTTTCGGCTTGCCCCCGACCGAAAAAGCGCTGGCCGCCTATGTGGAGATGCTCGAGGGCACCGACATCCCCTGGTCGGTCTCGGTGTGGGGCGGCGACCTGCTCAAGACGCCGGTGGCGCGCATGGCGCTGGAGCTCGGCGGCCATTTGCATGTGGGCATCGAGGAGCATTTCGACCCCGACCGCACGCCCACCAATGTGGAGCTGATCGAGGAAACCAAGGCGCTGTGCGAGTCCATGGGCCGGCCATTGGCCACTTTTGCCCAGACCCGCGAGATGCTGGGCATGCCGCCCTTTCGCTGAGCGGCTGTCGGCGGCCGCAGCCGCGGCCGCACTGGCGCTCAGCCCGCCGCGCGTTTTTTCGGCATGAACTCGATGTGCAGCTCCTTGAGGCAGCGCAGGTAGAAGTTGGGCACGTGGCGCAGCTGGTTCTTGTCTGGGGCCAGGCGGAAGTCCTCGACGCGGTCGAGAAAGGCCATGAAGCCCCACCACATTTCGCGCCGCGCCAGCGGCGCTCCGAGGCAGTGGTGCACGCCGGAGCCAAAGCCCAGGTGGGTGGCCGCGTTCTTGCGTTCCAGGTCCAGGCGGTCCGGATCCGGGAAATGCGCCGGGTCGCGGTTGCCCGCCGCATAGCGCACGTTGATCACCGAGCCTTTGGGAATGGTCACGCCGTGCAGGCTGACATCGCGCGTGGTCAGGCGCTGCAGGCCCTGCACCGGCCCCTCCAGCCGGATCACTTCCTCGATGAAAGTGCGCAAATAGCGCTCGGGGTCGGACTTGAGCAGCGCATAACAGTCCGGGTTCTGCGCCAGCAGCATGATGCCGGCCGACAAGGCATTGGTGGTCGTCTCCGAGCCGCCGACAAAGGTGTCGGCCGTCATCTCCGCATGCAGCTCGTTGTCGTTGAGTTTGCGGCCCCACTCGGGAATCTCGCGGTTGACCAGCTCGGACAACAGCGTGTCGTCGGGCTCGCGGCGCAGCTTCTCGAAAATCGGCTGGAAGTAGTGCTGCTGCTCGATCTCCATTTCGGCCGACCAGATCGCCTCCGCGTCGGTCTGCATCAGGCCCAGGCGCTTGACCCAGGCGTCGGTCCAGGCCTTGATGCGCCAGATGTCCTTCTCGGGCGCGCCCATTTGTTTGCCGATGATGATCAGCGGCATCGGTACCGCGAACTGGCGCACCCAGTCGCAATGACCGTCATCGATGAAGGCGTCCACCAGCTGGTAGGACAGATCCCGTACATAAGGGTCCATCAGCTTGATGCGGCTGGCGCGGAAAGTGTGGTCGAACAGCGCCCGCATCTGCTTGTGCTCGGGGTTGTCGCGGCCGGAGAGCGTCGGCGCCGGTAGCCAGCCCTTGTCGCGAAAGAGCTGGGCGATCATCTGCACGCGCGCGGGCGGGATGTGGTCCGGTCCGCGCGGACGCAAATTCGAGAACGTGGCCGGATCCTTGAGCACCTCCCGCAGGTCGTCGTAGCGGGTCAGCACATAAAAGCCGGTGAGCTTGTCGCGGTACACCGGTGCCTCTTCGCGCAGAGTCTTGTAGGCCGGGTAAGGGCACTCCTGGATCTCGACGTTCATCAGGTCCACGTCGTCCACGCTGTGCGGCACCACGGGGCATTCCATGCGGTTGATCACGGTCATTGCAGGCCTCTCTTTTTGGGGGCACCAAGGATGCTAACGCCTGCGCTGCGGCCGTTCAATGCCGAGGCCGGCGCGGCGCGGCTTATCTGTCGCGCGCAGCTCAGTCACGGCCCTCGGCCGGGCCTGCGCGCGACTTGCCTTCGCCGCGCCACCAGCGCCCGAGCCGCTGCAGCAACTCCGGCATGCGCAGGCACAGCAGCGCCAGCATGAGCAGGTTGGCCAGGCCCAGCGCCAGGAACAGCTCTGGAATGTCCAGGCCGGCGGCCAGCAGCGCGCCGGCCAGCAGCGAGCTGGCCACCATGAACAGCGCGTTGAGGATGTTGTTGGCCGCCACCAGGCGGGCGCGGTGCGTGACCGGGCTGCGCACCTGCATCAGCGTATACAGCGGCACGCTGAAGAGTCCCGCGCTGGCGCTGAGCAGACCCAGGTCGGCCAGGATGCGCCAGCGCGCGGGCTGGGCCATGAAGGTCCAGGCGTCCAGCGGCTCGGAGGCCGGTAGCGCCCGGCAGGCCCAGTACAGGTCCAGCGTGAACAGCGTCATGCCCAGCGCGCCCAGCGGCACCAGGCCGATTTCCAGCCGCCCCCGGCTCAGGCGCTCGCACAGCAGCGAGCCGGCGGCAATGCCCAGCGAGAACACGCCCAGCAGCAGCGAGGCCACGCTCTCCCGCCCATGCAGCACGTCCTTGGCAAACACCGGGAACTGGCTGAGAAAAACAGCGCCAAAGAACCACAGCCAGCTGATGCCCAGCAGCGTGCTGAAGATCACCCCATCCTGGCGCGCCAGGCGAAGATTGCGGGCGGTTTCGCTCACGGGGTTCCAGTTGATCTTCAGGCCCGTGTCGGTGGCGGGCAGCGCGGGGACGAACTGAACGCTCAGCCGACCCAGCAGCGCCAGCAGCAAGCAGCCCGCAGCCACGGCGACCGGCCCCACGCCAGGCAGGGCGATCAAGAGGCCGCCGGCCAGGTTGCCCGCCAGGATGGCCACAAAGGTGCCCGACTCCACCAGCGCGTTGCCGCCGGTGAGCTCGCGCTCGCCGAGCACCTGCGGCAGCAGGGCGTATTTGACCGGTCCGAAGACCGTCGAATGCAGACCCATGAGGAAGGTGCAGGTCAACAACAGCCCCGCCTGCAGGTCGGGCTGCGGCAGCAGGAAGCCAACCGCGGCCACGGCCATGATGGCCAGCTCCAGGTTCTTGACCGCCCGCATCAGGCGGCTTTTTTCCAGCTTGTCGGCCAGTTGGCCGCTGGTGGCCGAGAACAGCACAAAAGGCGCGATGAACAAGGCCCCGATCACCAGCCCGGCAAGTGCCGGCGGCAGCCAGCTGATCTGCAGCTGGTAGGTCACCATCACGGTGAACGCAAACTTGAACAGGTTGTCGTTGGCTGCGCCGGCGAACTGCGTCCAGAAAAATGGCGCAAACCGTCGCTGGCGAAGGAGGGCAAATGGCTGGGGCTCGGTGGCGGTCATAGGGGGGGTCTGTACGGGCGCTAGGTGAACAGCTTAGCCGAAGCTGCGCGGCGAACCTCAAGCCTCAAAGCCTCCCGCCAATTCCCGCCGCAAGGCCTCGACCAGCGCCGCCACCGCCCGTGGCACATGCGGCGAGTAGGGGCGGATGGCGTAGATGGTCTCGGCAAAGGCGCCCACGGCTTTCCAGTCGGGCAGTACGCGCACCAGCTTGCCCTGGGCCAATGCGGCCTGGGCGCTGAAGTCGGGCATGAGGGCGATGCCCGCGCCCGTCAAGGCCGCTTCGCGCAGAGCTTCACTGTTGTTGGCGGCAAAGTTGCCCGCTACCGGCACGGTCAGGCGCTCGCCGGGGGCGTTGCGACCCAGACGCTCGAAGGTCCAGGCCGGGCTGTCCTGCGAGCGCGGGTAGTGCAGGCAGTTGTGGCTTTGCAGGTCCAGCGGAACCTTGGGCATACCGCGTCGGCGCAAATAGCTGCGGCTGGCCACCAGCACCGACTGCGTGGTGCACAAGGCCCAAGCCACATGGGTGTCGGGGGCGCGCTCGGTGTGGCGGATGGCCAGATCAAAGCCTTCGGTGGCCAGGGCGCTCAGGCGGTCTGAGAGGTCGAGCTCGATACGCACCTGCGGATGGCTGCGCAGGAATTCGGTGAGCAGCGGCATCAACTGCTGACGCGCCAGTGCCACCGGCGCGGTGACGCGCAGCAGCCCGCTGGGCTGGTCGGCCAGGTCGCGCACCTGGGCAAAGCTGTGCTCGATCTGCTCAAAAGCAGCATGGGTATCGTCCACCAGCTTTTGGCCCGCCTCGGTCAGCCGCACGCTGCGGGTGGTGCGCTGGACCAGGCTAACCTTGGCGGCGCGTTCCAGCTCGGCGATGCGCTGGCTCATGGCGGCCTTGCTCACGCCCAGGCGGGCGGCTGCTGCGGTATAGCTGCCTTGTTGGGCCAGCACGCTCAGCCAGTGCAGGTGGGCCCAGAGGGCGCTGACTTTTTGCTCTTTCATCGCTATATTGTTCATCAAACCGAACAATCAATTCAGCTGCGCGGTCTTGTGGTGGCCCGGCGGGCTGCCTAGACTTCGAAACAGTTAAAGCCACGACCCTCGCTGCCCGGCTTGGGTCCTGCCTGCAGCACGCAGGGTTGGGCCCTGCTAGGCATTGCCCGGCCCTGCACCTGTTTTGCAACTGCGCACCCGCCCCCGCACCCTATCGGAGACACCCATGAGCATTCCTCAGATCGCCCATTTCATCAATGGCCAGCCCAGCGCAGGCACATCAAGCCGCCAGCAGCCGGTGACCAACCCGGCCACCGGTGCCGTGACCGCCCAGGTGGCGCTGGCCAGCGCGGCCGAGGTCGATCGCGCGGTGGCCGCTGCCCGCGCCGCCTTCCCGGCCTGGGCCGATACGCCGCCACTGCGGCGGGCGCGGGTGATGTTCAAGTTTCTTGAGTTGCTCAATGCCCAGCGGGACACCCTGGCCCACATGATCACCGCCGAGCATGGCAAGGTCTTCACCGATGCGCAGGGCGAGGTCACCCGCGGCATCGAGATCGTTGAATTTGCCTGCGGCATCCCGCAACTGCTCAAGGGCGACTACACCGAGCAGGTCTCCACCGGCATCGACAACTGGACCATGCGCCAGCCCCTGGGCGTGGTCGCCGGCATCACGCCTTTTAATTTCCCGGTGATGGTGCCGATGTGGATGTTCCCAGTGGCCATTGCTGCGGGCAATACCTTCGTGCTCAAGCCCAGCCCGATCGACCCCAGCCCCAGCCTGTTCATGGCCACTCTGCTCAAGCAGGCCGGTCTGCCTGAGGGCGTCTTTAATGTGGTGCAGGGTGACAAGGAGGCGGTCGATGCGCTGCTGGTGCACCCTGACGTGCAGGCCATCAGCTTTGTCGGCTCCACCCCGATTGCCAATTACATCTACGAGACCGGCGCCCACCACGGCAAGCGGGTGCAGGCTCTGGGCGGGGCCAAGAACCACATGGTGGTGATGCCCGACGCCGACCTGGACCAAACCGTCGATGCGCTGATCGGCAGTGCCTACGGCTCGGCCGGCGAGCGCTGCATGGCGATTTCCGTGGCGGTGCTGGTCGGCGATGTGGGCGACAAGATCATGCCCAAGCTGATTGAGCGTACCCGCGCGCTCAAGGTGCTACAAGGGGAAAACCTGGCCGCAGAGATGGGCCCCATCGTCACCGATGCGGCGCGTCAGCGCATCCGGGGCTATATCGATGCCGGCGTGGCCGAGGGTGCTCAACTGCTGGTCGACGGCCGGCAGTTTGACGGTGCGCAGGCGGGCAGCGGCTGCGAGGCCGGCTTCTGGCTGGGCGGCACCCTGTTCGACCATGTCAGCACCGAGATGAAGATCTACAAGGAAGAAATCTTCGGCCCGGTGCTTTCCTGCGTGCGGGTGAGCGACTTCGCCACAGCGGTGCGCATCATCAATGAGCATGAGTTCGGCAACGGGGTCAGCTGCTTTACCCGCGATGGCAATGTGGCCCGCGAGTTCTCCCGCCGCATCCAGGTGGGCATGGTCGGCATCAATGTGCCGATCCCTGTGCCCATGGCCTGGCATGGCTTTGGCGGCTGGAAGCGCAGTCTTTTTGGTGACATGCATGCCTACGGCGAAGAGGGCGTGCGCTTCTACACCAAGCAAAAATCCATCATGCAGCGTTGGCCCGAAAGCATAGGTAAAGGCGCCGAATTCGTGATGCCGACCTCCAAATAAGGTGCGGGTCTTCACCTTCCCTGGGGCCAATCTACGGCGGGTTTGGCAATAAGTATCCAATTTGATCAAGCTCCTCAGCGGCCCCGGCGCCGCCCGGGCAAACTCATGTAAGCTCGCCGGCAGCTAAAAACTCGGCACGGGTAAGCCCCGCCCAAAAACAAAGAAGGAGAGCGCCATGCTCATAGGAGTACCCGCAGAAGTTCTGGCGGGCGAGACGCGCGTCGCGGTGACCCCCGAGACGGCCAAGAAATTCATGGCCCAGGGCCACACGGTGCGCATACAGTCGGGCGCAGGCCTGGCCGCCAGCGCGCCTGACGAGGCCTACACCGCCGTCGGTGCGCAGATCACCGACGCGGCGGGCGCCTACGCCGCCGACATCGTGCTCAAGGTGCGCTGCCCGCAGGAGGCCGAAGTGCCCCACCTGAAGTCCGGCGGCGTGCTCATTGGCATGCTCAATCCTTTTGACCGCGCCGGTCTGGAGCGGCTGGCCAAGGCCGGCCTGAGCGCGTTTGCGCTGGAGGCTGCCCCGCGCACCAGCCGGGCGCAAAGCATGGACGTGCTGTCTTCGCAGGCCAACATCGCCGGCTACAAGGCGGTAATGATGGCCGCCGAGCGCTACCAGCGCTTTTTCCCCATGCTGATGACCGCCGCCGGCACCGTCAAGGCGGCGCGGGTGGTGATTCTGGGCGTGGGCGTGGCGGGCTTGCAGGCCATTGCCACCGCCAAGCGCCTGGGCGCGGTGATCGAGGCCTCCGACGTGCGCCCCAGCGTCAAGGAGCAGGTCGAGTCGCTGGGCGGCAAGTTCATCGACGTGCCCTACGAAACCGATGAAGAAAAAGAAGCCGCCGTGGGCGTGGGCGGCTATGCCCGGCCCATGCCGCCGTCCTGGCTAGAGCGCCAGAAGCTGGAAGTGGCCAAGCGCGTGGCGCAGGCCGATGTGGTGATTACCACCGCGCTCATTCCGGGCCGGCCGGCGCCCGTGCTGGTGACCGAAGACATGGTCAAAGCCATGAAACCGGGCAGTGTGATCGTCGACCTGGCCGCGCCGCAAGGCGGCAACTGTCCGCTCACCGAGCCAGGCAAAACAGTCACCAAGCACGGCGTCATCTTGGTCGGTGAGACCAATGTGCCGGCCTTGGTGGCCGCCGATGCCAGCGCCCTGTATGCGCGCAATCTGCTGGACTTCATGAAGCTCATCATCAGCAAGGAAGGCAGCCTGAACATCGACATGCAGGATGACATCGTCGCTGCCTGTCTCATGACCCAGGGCGGCCAGGTGCTGCGCGCCTGAGGCCTTTACTTCACTCTCACAAGGGCTCTGTCATGGAACTCGTCAATCCCACCATCACCAACCTCATCATCTTCGTGCTGGCCATCTACGTGGGCTACCACGTGGTCTGGACCGTCACCCCCGCCCTGCACACGCCGCTGATGGCGGTGACCAATGCGGTCTCGGCCATCGTCATCGTCGGCGCCATGCTGGCCGCCGCGATGACCGAAACCCCCCTGGGCCAGACCATGGGCGTGCTGGCCGTCGCGCTGGCGGCGGTCAATGTCTTTGGCGGCTTTTTGGTCACCCGGCGCATGCTTGAGATGTTCAAGAAGAAAGACAAAAAAGCGGGAGCCCAAAAATGAGCATGAACCTCGTCACGCTGCTCTACCTGGTGGCCAGCGTCTGCTTTATCCAGGCCCTCAAAGGCCTGTCGCATCCCACCACCTCCATTCGCGGCAATGTGTTTGGCATGACCGGCATGGCCATTGCTGTGCTGACCACCGCCGCACTCATCGTGCAATTGGGCGGCTCGGCCGCTGGCTTGGGCTATGTGCTGCTGGGCCTGGTCATTGGCGGTGCAGCGGGTGCCATCATGGCGCAGCGGGTCGAGATGACCAAAATGCCCGAGTTGGTCGCCTTCATGCACAGCATGATCGGTCTGGCGGCGGTCTTCATCGCCATTGCTGCGGTGGTCGAGCCTGCGGCCTTCGGCATCGTCGCCAAGGGCAAGGGCACGGTCGATATTCCGGCCGGCAACCGGCTTGAGCTCTTCCTGGGCGCAGCCATCGGTGCCATTACCTTCAGCGGTTCGGTCATCGCCTTCGGCAAGCTCTCGGGTAAATACAAGTTCCGTCTCTTCCAGGGCGCGCCGGTGGTGTTTGCCGGCCAACACATGGTCAATTTGGTGCTGGGTCTGGCCACCTTGGGCCTGGGCGTGTTCTTCATGTTCACCGGCAACTGGGATGCCTTCTTGGTCATGCTGGCCCTGTCCTTCGTGTTGGGCGTGCTCATCATCATCCCCATTGGGGGCGCCGACATGCCGGTGGTGGTGTCCATGCTCAACAGCTACTCGGGCTGGGCGGCAGCGGGCATCGGCTTTAGCCTGAACAACAGCATGCTGATCGTGGCCGGTTCCCTGGTGGGCTCCTCGGGCGCGATCCTGAGCTACATCATGTGCAAGGCCATGAACCGCTCCTTCTTCAACGTGATCCTGGGCGGCTTTGGCGGCGATGCGGGCTCGGCCGCGCAAGGCGCTGCGGTTCAGCGCACCGCCAAGAGTGGCTCGGCCGACGACGCGGCCTTCATTTTGGGCAATGCCGAGAGCGTCATCATCGTGCCGGGCTACGGCCTGGCGGTGGCGCGCGCCCAGCATGCGGTCAAGGAATTGGCGCAAAAGCTCACCGAAAAAGGCGTGAATGTGAAATACGCCATCCATCCGGTGGCCGGCCGTATGCCCGGCCACATGAACGTGCTCTTGGCCGAGGCTGAAGTGCCGTACGACCAGGTCTTCGAAATGGAAGACATCAACGCTGAATTTGGCCAGGCCGACGTCGCCATCATTCTGGGCGCCAACGACGTGGTCAACCCAGCTGCGCATGTCAAAGGCAGCCCCATTTACGGCATGCCGATTCTGGAGGCTTATAAAGCCAAGACCGTCATTGTGAACAAGCGTTCCATGGCGGCCGGCTACGCTGGTTTGGACAATGAATTGTTTTATTTAGATAAAACCATGATGGTTTTCGGGGACGCGAAAAAAGTCATTGAGGACATGGGCAAAGCCATCGAATAATGCTTGCCCCGGCATGCGCTGGGGGCGTTCAAGGCTTGGGTCCTTGGGGCCCTTGCGCTGTGCCATCCATAACAAGATGCATGGAGACCTTTGAATGACCGCCCAGACCACCGAGCGCCCCTGGCTGCAGGCCTACCCACCCGGCGTGCCTGCCGACATCGACGCCTCGCAATACCCTTCGCTGGTTGCGCTGCTCGAGGAGAGCTTCCAAAAGCACGGCGACAAGGTGGCCTACAGCTTCCTGGGCAAGGAATTTGGCTTCGGCTACGTTGACAGCGTTTCGCGGGCCCTGGCCGGCTATCTGCAGAGCCTGGGCCTGAGTCAAGGCGACCGGGTGGCCATCATGATGCCCAATGTGCCGCAGTATCCGGTGGCGGTCGCGGCCATCTTGCGTGCCGGCTATGTGGTGGTCAACGTCAACCCGCTTTACACCGCGCGAGAGCTTGAGCACCAGCTCAAGGATTCAGGTTCCAAGGCCATCATCATCCTGGAGAACTTCGCTGCGACGCTCGAGGCCTGCCTGGCCAGCACCCCGGTCCAGCATGTGGTGCTGGCCGCCATGGGCGACAGGCTGGGTTTTCTCAAGGGCGCCATCGTCAACTACGTCGTGCGCAGCGTCAAGAAGCTGGTGCCGGCCTTCAGCCTGCCGCAGGCGGTGCGCTTCAATGACGCGGTGGCGCAGGGTGCCCGCGCGCCGATGAAGACGCCCGAACTCACGCCCGACGACGTCGCGGTGCTGCAATACACCGGCGGCACCACCGGCGTCTCCAAGGGCGCAGTGCTTCTGCACCGCAACATCATCGCCAACCTGCTGCAATCCGAGGCCTGGAACGCGCCGGCCATGGCCACCATACCGGCGGGCGAGCAGACCACCTATGTGTGCGCGCTGCCGCTCTATCACATCTTCGCCTTCACGGTGAACATGATGCTGGGCATGCGCTCGGGCGCTAAGAACATCTTGATTCCCAACCCGCGCGACCTGCCGGCCGTTATCAAGGAGCTGGCCCAGCACCGCATTCATATGTTCCCGGCGGTCAGCACTTTGTTCAACGGCCTGGCCAACCACCCGGACTTCGGCAAGGTCGACTGGTCGCACCTGAAGGTCTCGCTTGGCGGCGGCATGGCGGTGCAAAGCGCGGTGGCCCAGCTCTGGCTGGAAAAAACCGGCTGCGCGATCTGCGAAGGCTACGGCCTGTCGGAGACCTCGCCCTCGGCCAGCTGCAACCCGGTCACCAGCCGGCAGTTCACCGGCACCATCGGCGTGCCGATACCGAGCACCTGGTTCAAGCTGCTCGACGACCAGGGCCATGAGGTAGCCCCCGGCCAGACCGGCGAGATCGCCATCAAGGGCCCGCAGGTCATGGCCGGCTACTGGCAGCGCCCCGACGAGACCGCCCAGGTGATGACCGCCGACGGCTACTTCCGCTCCGGCGATATCGGCATCATCGACGAGCAGGGCTTCTTCAAGATCGTCGACCGCAAGAAGGACATGATCCTGGTCAGCGGCTTCAATGTCTACCCCAACGAGATTGAAGACGTGGTCGGCAAACTTGCTGGTGTGCTCGAGGTGGCCTGCGTGGGCGTGCCTGACGACAAGCAGGGCGAGGCGGTCAAGTTGGTCATCGTCAAAAAAGACTCTGCACTGACCGAAGAGCAGGTGCGCGAGCACTGCCGCGCCAACCTCACCGGCTACAAGCAGCCCAAGGTCGTCGAATTTCGCACCGATCTGCCCAAGACCCCGGTGGGCAAGATCCTGCGGCGCGAGCTGCGCGATAAGAAATAAGGGGCAAGGCCGCAAGGCTGAGGCTCCCCCATCTCCTTGCTGAGCAGGTAGGAGCGCCGCCCCGGCGCGATGCGGCCTGCAATCGGGCTGCGGCGCCTGATCCACAGCCCCATCGCTGCGAGGGCGCAGCTCCCACATAGTCACTGGCCTGTCCAAAGCAGGTAGGAGCGCCGCCCCGGCGCGATGCGGCAGCCATCCAATGCGGCTTCCCCTGATAATCCCCGGCCATGCAAGAGCGTTGGAAACCCAGTGTCACGGTGGCTGCCATCATCGAGCGCAAGCTCGGTGGGCGCAGCCAGTTCAT